>JANFFA010000029.1 GCA_030848925.1 Rhodalgimonas zhirmunskyi | reverse complement strand
CTGCATGCCCAGGGCCTTGTCGCGCCCGGCCCGCGGGCGCCGCAACGCGGGGCGCCATACACGTTCGTGACGACGAAACATTTCCTCGAAACCTTCGGGTTGGAAAGCTTGCTGGACTTGCCGGATCAGGAACAGCTGCAAGAGGCGGGGATCGGCGAGACCGGGGCAGGGCCGGAAACCGGCCCATGAAAATCTGCCGGTTCCGCAGAAGCGGCAAACCGGTCAGAAGGGCGGCATGTGAAAAGGGGCCCGAAGGCCCCTTTTCGTTACATGGTCTAGGTGATGCGCGGCCTCAGACGATGAGGATATCGCCCTCAAGCCCGGTCGTCGTCGCCACATCGACCAGAGTGATGATATTCCCGCCGCCGAAGTCAAAGACGACATCGGTGCCGGTATCCGTGGCAAAGCTGCTGACCACCTGTGCCGCGGTAAGCGTGCCGCTCCACAGCCCGCTGCTGAGTTGCAGGGTATCGATCCCGGTCTCGTAGTCCTGAACAGTGTCGGCCTCGAACCCGGTGGTGAAGACGAACGTATCCGCCCCATTGCCACCCGTCAGCGTGTCATCGCCCAACCGGCCGATGATCCGGTCGTTTCC
>JANFFA010000028.1 GCA_030848925.1 Rhodalgimonas zhirmunskyi | reverse complement strand
GAACCGGTGTCGGCGTTTCCGACCCGTGCGCGGTGCCCGCGATGCCGGCGGTTACGTAGTTCGTAGGTTGTGAGTTGGTGGCATAAGGGTCCCCCACGGTGCTTCCCGACGAAGAGGGGATGTAAGGGCAATCCTGTGTAATAAGAGCTGTTGCTTCACAAATAACGCACATGTCGAAATTCTCCCGATGCTATATACATGGCTGCTGCCGGCAGGGCCGGGCAGGTATTGCTGTGTCGTCAGAACGGTCCGCGCTGCGGCTGTACCAACTTAAATTCTAGGTCCTTTGACTCGCCGGGGTCCGGTAAGAACCTCATTGGCGTTTAGGGTCGGCCTGCTCGGCCTCAACAAATCGTTTGCTCTATCGTCAGTGTTTTTTTGTTTAATGCTTTGGAAAATTCGGTAGCAAATTTAGAGGGCAAGTGATGCGAAGACAGGTCGGCACGCACTTTACCCTACGTTAACTCTTACCACAGGCAGGCCTCGAACAGAACTTTAATTTTGCCCGGGCATGTCATCGGCTCTGATCGCCCGGCCTGCGACCTCGCCCGCCACCCGGTTCGCCCGCTGGCACCAGATTGTCCCCGGGACCAAGC
>JANFFA010000027.1 GCA_030848925.1 Rhodalgimonas zhirmunskyi | reverse complement strand
CGAGGCCGCCCGGGCGCTTGCGCCGGGGTGGGATGTTTATGCGCTTGAAGCCGAGTGGCGCAGCTGGTGGGCCGAGAGCGGTCGCGCGCGGCTTTCGGCGCCTGAGCGTGCGTTCTTGGGCTGGCTGCGCCAGCGCATCACGCAACGGGACGGATCGGAAATCTGATGACCTGCCCCGCGAGGGCGTGGCGGGGCAGGGGCAGGTCAGAGTCTTCAGGCCAGAACAAGGATCAGGCCAGAATAAGGATCAGGCCGGCGTGATAATCAGGATACCGCCGATGATGTCGGTGACCCCCGAGGTGATATCGCTGACCTTCAGGCGGCTGTTGGTGGCCAGAGACCGGATCAGGGCGTAGGACTCACCGCTTGGGGCGTACCAGTGATAGGGGCCGCCAGATCCGCCCGCATCCCGCATCTCGACCGATGAAAAGCTGTGTTCAGTGTTGGTGAAGGGCAGGGTGACGGCAATATCTTCGTTCGCGGTCAGGCCGGTGACATCGAGATTGCCCAGGAAGCTGAAGAAGATCGTGACCAGCCGCCCGATGCGCACATAAGGGATCGTCTTGGGCGCCAAAGAGATCGAGTTGCCGCTTTCGTCGA
>JANFFA010000026.1 GCA_030848925.1 Rhodalgimonas zhirmunskyi | reverse complement strand
GAGGATGGCCAGCAAGACGAAGACATGACCGCCCTGATCGATAGCCTGCGCCGGCGGGGCCAGCAAACCCCGATCGAAGTGGCGCCGCTTGCCGGCGGGCGCTACGGGTTGATTTCCGGGTGGCGGCGCTGTGCTGCCTTGCAACATTTGGCCGCAGAAACCGGCGAGGCGCGGTTCACAGAGGTGCTGGCCCTGATCCGGCGACCTGACGAAGCGGGCAGCGCCTATATCGCGATGGTCGAAGAAAACGAGGTTCGGGTCGGCCTGTCCTTTTACGAGCGGGCCCGGATTGTGGCGCGGACGGTTGAAAACGGCGTTTACCCCGATCACGGCGCGGCCCTGCGCGGCCTGTTCGCCACGGCCTCGCGGGCCAAGCGGTCGAAAATAAAATCCTTCATTGCGATCGTCGAAGCGTTGGACGGCACCCTGCGCTATCCTCAGGCCATCGGCGAGCGATTGGGATTGCGATTGTCCAAGGCCCTGACGGAAGACCCGCGCTTGGCGGCGCGCTTGACCAAGGCCTTGTCCGGCGAGGCCGCAACAGGGCCGGAAGAGGAAGCCCGGCAGCTGGAAGCGGCCTTTAGCAAAAAGGCAAAAAAGGC
>JANFFA010000025.1 GCA_030848925.1 Rhodalgimonas zhirmunskyi | reverse complement strand
GGCCCAAATCAGATGGGCCAGAACAAACCTGGCCAGAATAATCCTGCCCAGAACAAGCCCGGCCCAAACCAAGCCGGGCGCCCCGGTGGTCCCCCCAGTGGTCCCCTCGGTGGTCCCGGTGGCAAAGGTCCGGGGGGCGGTCCCCGTCCGGGGGCCAACGCCGGACAGGGCGCCGGACAGGGGGCAGGACAGGGCGGCCCAAGACCGCAGGGAAATCAGGCACCCGCGGCTCAGGTTATCGAAATTCGCCCGCAGGCGGCCGCCTCCAGAATGAAGCGCCGGCATTGGGGGCTTGCGCTCAGCTTTGTCATCTTCGTTTTCGTGCCGGTGATCGTGGTCGCGTGGTATCTCTATTTCGTCAGCCTCGATCAATATGCCTCGACCGCGGGGTTCACAGTGCGCAAGGAGGACTCCCAGTCGGCGACCGACTTGCTGGGCGGACTGGCCCAGTTCACCGGGGCGACGTCTTCCTCCGATGCCGACGTGCTCTATGAGTTCATTCAGAGTCAGGAGATCGTCGAAAAGATCAACCAGACGGTCGATATCGAGGGGGCCTATTCCAAGAACTGGGATGTGGACCCGCTTTTCGCGATTTGGCCGGATGCCGATATCGAGGATCTGTTGTGGTACTGGCA
>JANFFA010000024.1 GCA_030848925.1 Rhodalgimonas zhirmunskyi | reverse complement strand
GCGCCCCTCCAGATCGGCCGAGAGATCCTCGATCAGAAGATCGACGGACACCCCCTGCCCCACGACCCGAGCCAGATCTTCGCGCGGGACCGCGGCGGCACTTGCAAACAGCACCGCCTCGACCCGACGCATCCATGTGTGCCAGCGCAGCTCTGGCGGCAGGTCGGCCAGATCGCGGTCAAAGCCGGAGTTTGTGGGTGCGGAGGGTGCGGGGCGGGACTTGGTCATCCTTGCCCCTTACACGCCGTAAAGCCGGAAGCTGTCGCGCCCGGTCAACTCGCGCACCGCCCCAAGCGCGACCAGCCGGTCACACAGACGCCGGGCCGCGCGATCGGGCAAGGGCAGCGCCGCAGGCGCAATCGCATCCCGTGTCAGGAACATATCAATCGCCCCGCTGGCCCCTTTTGCCCGCAGCTTCGGGGCCACCTCCTGCAAGCGTGCGCCCCGGCGCGCCAGATCCGCGGCCAGCCGCACCGCATCGAGGGCCGAGGCGCTGAGCGCGTGATGGCACGCCAGCCGCAGATCATCGCCACGCTTTCGCAAATCCCGCTGTTTCATCCCGATGGCCAGAAGCGGCAACAGGTGGCGCCAGCCCAAGGCCCGCGCGAGGGCGGCATCCGCAAGAAGCAGGCCCGTGGCCCCGGCG
>JANFFA010000023.1 GCA_030848925.1 Rhodalgimonas zhirmunskyi | reverse complement strand
GCGTGGTGTTCGGGACCGGCGCGCCGGTTGCGGGCAATGTGGGCGGACCGGTTGCCGGCGCCTATGGCACGCTGGTGCTGTCGGCGGACGGCAGCTACAGCTACACGCCGGATTACAGCGCGGCCGCGGTTGCGGCGCTGGGTCCGAACGATGTCCTGAGCGAGGTGTTCAGCTACGAGATCACGGACGGCGACGGCGACAGCACGACGACGACGCTGACGGTGTCGATCCTGGGCACGCCGGCGATCATCGGGGTGAGCGACGGCACCACGCCGGGCACGGATGGCGCGGTGCTTGAGAGCGATCTTGTGGCCGGGACGAACGCGGGTGGAACGGATGATGTCCTGAGCGGCAGCTTCCAGGCAATCGCGCCCGAGGGCGTGGTGAGCGTGACGGTGGGCGGCACGGTGCTGAGCGCGGCAGAGCTTGCGGCCTTGTCGCCGACGGCGCCTGCGGTGATCACGACGCCGCTGGGGACGCTCGCGTTGACCGGGTACGACACGGCGAGCGGGGCGATCGACTATGTCTACACGCTGGCCGGGGCGACGGATCATTCCGGCGGCGCGGTGAGCGATGACTTCGCGGTGTCGGTGACGGACGCGCTTGGCGATACCGGCACGGGCACGCTGTCGGTGGCGATCGTGGACGACGCGCCGGTT
>JANFFA010000022.1 GCA_030848925.1 Rhodalgimonas zhirmunskyi | reverse complement strand
GCGTGGTGTTCGGGACCGGCGCGCCGGTTGCGGGCAATGTGGGCGGGGCTGTTGCCGGCGCCTATGGCACGCTGGTGTTGTCGGCGGACGGCAGCTACAGCTACACGCCGGATTACAGCGCGGCCGCGGTTGCGGCGCTGGGTCCGAACGATGTGCTGAGCGAAGTGTTCAGCTACGAGATCACGGATGGCGACGGCGACAGCACGACGACGACGCTGACGGTGTCGATCCTGGGCACGCCGGCGATCATCGGGGTGAGCGACGGCACTACACCGGGCACGGATGGTGCGGTGCTTGAGAGCGACCTTTCGAATGGCACGAACGCGGCCGGAACGGATGATGTCCTGAGCGGCAGCTTCCAGGCGATCGCGCCCGAGGGCGTGGTGAGCGTGACGGTGGGCGGTACGGTGCTGAGCGCGGCAGAGCTTGCGGCGCTTTCGCCGGCAACGCCTGCAGTGATCACGACGCCGCTGGGCACACTCGAGCTGACCAGCTATGACCCGGCAAGCGGGGCGATCGGCTATGTCTACACGCTGACCGGGGCGACGGATCATTCCGGCGGCGCGGTGAGCGATGACTTCACGGTGTCGGTGACGGACGCGCTTGGCGATACCGGCACGGGCACGCTGTCGGTGGCGATCGTGGACGACGCGCCGGTT
>JANFFA010000021.1 GCA_030848925.1 Rhodalgimonas zhirmunskyi | reverse complement strand
GCCCGGTGTGCGGGTTCTCCAGAAGCACCCGGTTCGGCACCGTGCCCCCTTCGGCACCGGCATAAAGGCCGGGATAAAGGAACGGCTGTTCGACGATCCTGACACCGCGCTCATGCGCATTGTCGCGCAGATCTGCGCGCAACTCTTCAGGAAGATAGCGATAGGTCGCGTCAAATTTGCGGAACTCGCCCAGCATCTCGATGTAATGAGACGCGAAATCATGCTCGAGGAAGACAGAGCGGCTGTTGAGATCGCGCAGCACCGCCCCGTAAAGGCGCAACCCCTGCGCATCGTAGAGATTGCCATGCGCCATCATCCGGGCCTGAAAGAAGCGCAGGAAATCGTCGCGGCTGGTGTTGCCATGCGCCATGTTGATGATCACCCCATGAGCGATCGACATGTATTCCTGACCGTAGGAATGCGCCGGCTCATGCCAGGCACATAGGTTCGGGTTGGACAGGCAGCGCCCCCCCGCATCCCCATGGCGCAGACTGTATTCGATATCATCGCCGCGCAGGAAAAAGGCGGGCGGATACCCCAGTTCACGGAACCGCGCATAAGAGAGGCCGAAAAAGATGAAGGTGCTGTATTCAGGATAATGCAGCGCGGCCATCCTGTCGGCCTGCCCCTCTGCCCCCAGGTCTTGACCATGGCGCAGCA
>JANFFA010000020.1 GCA_030848925.1 Rhodalgimonas zhirmunskyi | reverse complement strand
AACGGGTGCGCCAACCCGAGGATATGCGAGAATTCATGCGTCAGGGTGGATTCATCGTCCGAGGGGACAACCAGCGTGCCGCTCAGGATCTCGTCGTACCAGTTCGACGTGGTGATGGCATAGCCGCCAAAGCCGCCCGGCACCTGATTGACCATTTGCAGATCGACCAGCGCGGCGCCTGTCGTGGCGACCTCGACGAGGCTCAGGTCGGCCACGGCCATGATCCGCGCCGCGACCTCGCGGAAGCCGTCGCGCTCCTCTGCCGTCCAGGCCCGGGTCAGGTCCGAGCCGCCCACATAGCCGCCCTTGTCGACGGTTTCCCCGGCCGCGGCGAACGCGTAGGTGATCTGCTGCGTCCAGCGAGAGTCCCCCGCAATCGCGGCCAGAAGCGGGTTTGAACTGATTGCGGTGCCCTCTGCCCCTGCCATGTCGTCGCCTCCCGTGACGCGGCCCGTTTCCGGGCTTTTCCAGCCCCCAGGCCTTCTTTGTTCTCAAGCGTTCACGGAAAACCCTACTGCCCGCACGGGGGGTTGTTAAGCCCATCGGCCCGGACGGCGAAAGTGTCGCGCCCCGACGGGGTAGGGGACACGCTGCACAGGAAACGCGGCACAGAAAACGCTGCACAGGAAACGCTGCACAGGGGATGCTGATCGGGAAACGCTAAACGG
>JANFFA010000001.1 GCA_030848925.1 Rhodalgimonas zhirmunskyi | reverse complement strand
GGAAGACGGTCTGCGCTTCGCCATCCGCGAAGGCGGCCGCACCGTCGGCGCCGGCGTCGTTTCGAAAATCATCGAGTAAATACCCTAAGGGTTCGACGAGGGAGGCCGGGTGGTCCGGCCTTCCTCCTATCAACTCCAACGCCGCGAAAGGCTCATAAAAATGCAAAGCCAGAACATTCGCATTCGGCTCAAGGCCTTCGATTACCGCGTACTGGATGCCAGCACGCAGGAAATCGTTAATACGGCCAAACGGACCGGCGCACAGGTGCGCGGGCCCATTCCGCTGCCGAACAAGATCGAAAAATTCACCGTTCTGCGTGGCCCCCACGTGAACAAGAAATCCCGTGATCAGTTCGAGATCCGCACGCACAAGCGTCTTCTCGACATCGTCGATCCGACCCCGCAGACCGTGGACGCGCTGATGAAGCTCGACCTGGCCGCTGGCGTCGACGTTCAGATCTCGGTTTGAGGAGGGCAGTGAACATGTTGCGCTCTGGTGTAATCGCTAAAAAAGTGGGCATGACCCGCGTCTTCCAGGAAGACGGTCGTCAGGTTCCCGTAACCGTTCTGCAGCTCGACGGGCTGCAGGTTGTCGCTCAGCGGACCGCTGACAAGGATGGCTACACGGCCGTTCAACTCGGCACCGGCACGATCAAGGCCAAGCGGGTTTCGCGCCCGATGCGCGGCCATTTTTCGGCCGCCAAGGTCGAGCCGAAGCGGAAAGTGGCAGAGTTCCGGGTCGATCCCGCGAACCTGATCGGCGTGGGTGAAGAAATCACCGCCGACCACTATTTCGAAGGTCAGTTCGTGGATGTCTCGGGCACCTCGATCGGTAAAGGCTTTGCCGGTGCCATGAAGCGGCACAACTTCGGCGGTCTACGTGCCTCGCACGGTGTCTCGATCAGCCACCGTTCGCATGGTTCGACCGGTCAGTGTCAGGATCCCGGCAAGGTTTTCAAAGGCAAGAAAATGGCCGGTCACATGGGTGCTGCCCGTGTCACCACGCAGAACCTGCAGGTCGTCAAGACCGACAGCGCGCGTGGCCTGATCATGGTCAAAGGTGCTGTTCCCGGTTCCAAGGGTGGCTGGGTCACGATCAAGGATGCGGTCAAGAAGCCGTTCCCCGAGAACGCGATTCTTCCCGCGGCGCTGAAATCGGCAGCCGAAGAAGCCGCGAAAGCCGCTGAAGAAGCCGCCGCCGCAGCCGCAGCCGAAGAAGCCGCAGCAGCAGAAGCAGCCGCAGCTGAAGCAGCAGCCGCCGAAGAGGCCGCGCTGAAAGAGGCCGAGGCGCAGATCGCAGCCGATAACGCCGAAGGCTCCGCGCCCGAGGCAGAGAAGAAGGAAGGCGACGAATGAAACTCGACGTGATCAAACTGGACGGCGAAAAAGCCGGGTCGGTCGAGCTGGACGAGGCGCTGTTTGGCCTCGAGCCGCGCGCCGACATCCTGCACCGTGTGGTGCGCTGGCAGCGTAACAACGCGCAGCAGGGCACCCACAAGGTCAAGACCCGCTCGGAAACCAGCTACTCGACCAAGAAGATCTATCGCCAGAAGGGCACCGGCGGCGCACGCCACGGTGACCGTAACGCGCCGATCTTCCGCAAGGGTGGTATCTACAAAGGTCCGACGCCGCGTTCGCACGGCCACGACCTGCCCAAGAAGTTCCGCAAGCTGGGCCTGATGCACGCCCTGTCGGCCAAAGCCAAGGAAGGCGCTCTTGTCGTGATCGACACCGCCGAATCCGATGGCAAGACCGGCGCCCTGGCCAAGCAGGTGAAAAACCTCGGCTGGAAGCGTGCGCTCGTCATCGACGGCGCTTCGGTCAACGAGGGCTTCGCCCAGGCCGCCCGCAACATCGAAGGTCTGGATATCCTGCCGACGATGGGCGCAAACGTCTATGACATCCTCAAGCGTGACACGCTGGTGCTCACGAAGGCGGGTGTCGAAGCTCTGGAGGCTCGTCTGAAATGAGTGCTGAAGCAAAACATTACGACGTGATCCGCAAGCCGATCATCACCGAAAAGGCGACGATGGCATCGGAACAGAACGCTGTAGTCTTCGAAGTGGCGATGGACGCCGCCAAGCCGCAGATCAAAGAAGCCGTCGAGGCGCTCTTTGGTGTGAAGGTCAAGGCTGTGAACACCTCGATCACCAAGGGTAAGACCAAGCGTTTCCGTGGCCAGCTGGGCAAGCGGAAAGACGTGAAGAAAGCCTACGTGACGCTCGAAGAGGGCAACACGATCGACGTGACCACTGGTCTCTGATCGAAGGCAGGCGCCTCTGGCGCCGCACCGTCAAAAGAATGCAAGACCCCTGCCGTTTGGTGGGGGTTTTTGCGTTTCGGGGGCCAGCTTTACAGTCCTGTTTCGACTTCCGTGAGGACCGGGCTGTGCGGTTCGAGCAGTGGACACGGTTTGCCCGATCGGCAATCGTCCAGAGAAGAAAGCAGGAGGAACAGCGATGCAATATGTCGAGATCAGGCGGGAAGGCCGGATTGCCTATGTCAACTTTGAAAGGCCGGGCCCGGCGAATGCCCTTTCGCTTGCTTTGATGCGCGAGTTGACCGAGGCAGCAAGGCAGTTCGAGGACGATCATGAAACCTCGGCCGTCGTGCTGACCGGGGTGGGCGAGAACTTCTGCCTAGGATTCGATTTGAAAGATCCCGCGCTGGGAAAACTGCGCGATGCGTCGCTATCCGAAAGGCGCATGGCGTTTCAGGTGGGCGCGCGGATGTGTCGGGCGTGGGAAGACATCCCGGCGTTCACCATTTGTGCAATCGAGGGATGGTGCGTTGGGGGCGGAGTCGCCTTGGCGGTCTCGACCGACCTGCGGGTCGCGAGCGAGGCTTCGATGTTCTACGTGCCCGAGGTAGAGCGTGGGTTGAACATGTCTTGGGGGTCTGTTCCGCGCATCACCAACCTGATCGGACCGGCGCGCGCCAAGCGCCTGATCATTCTGGCCGAGAAGTGGAGCGCGGGCCGGGCTGTCGACCTTGGATTGATCGACGAAGCCACCCGCGCCGGTGAGGCCCTAACCACAGCGACCGCGCTGGCCGAGCGGGCCTGTGATGTGCCGCCAGTGGCGTTGCGCATGTGCAAGCAGGGGATCAACAGCTATGCCAACGCGCTGGCACACGCGACGACAGCGCATGACCATGACCAGTTCACCCTCGCCTTCGACAGCGAAGATGCCGCCGAAGGGATCGCTGCGTTCGTCGAAAATCGGAACCCGACGTTTTCTGGTCGTTGACGCGCCGGGATTACAGCGGCACGTCGTCGTATTTACGTGCGGGCAGATGCGCCGCGTCCCCCATCGATTGCTTGGCCACTTCCTGCATTTTTTCGAACATGCGGACGGTTTGCTCCGTGTACTGTCCGAACGCGTCCTTGAAGAAGTCGGCCTGCACCTTCATCAACTCGCCCGGTGTCGTGCTGTTGAGCAGGGCTTTCTGGGTTTCGTGATCCTTTTGAAGACGCTCGGATACGAAGGCCGCGCCATCATTCATCATTTCAAGCCATGTCTCGATAAGCTTGGGGTTGGCTGTCAACATCGCTTGGGTCATGTCCGGCATGGGCATGCCAGCCGTCTCACTCTTGTTTGCTTTTGGCATGAGTTTCCTCCTCTTTGATGGCTCTCCATGGGCACCAAAGGGCGCTTGGAGAGGTTTCCTTTATAGCATGAATCGCGTAGCGGGGCGTTGATCCAGATCGTACGCCTCGGGTAAGAAGGCGGTTGTCCGCTGAAATAGAGGCCCCCGTATCCGGCGCTAACAACGTGAGAGCGGCCCGGCATTGGCCACATAGCAGCACTATTCGGTGTTACCGCTTGACCGCCGGTCACGTCTTTTATAGGAGACACCATCTCTTCCGCTCTGGATTCGTCCGGGGCGGAAGTTCTTTTGCCGCAAGGCATATGAACCGGGCACCTTCGGGGGCCTATACCAACGGCCACCCAGATCTCTTGCATGGCAAGACGGACGGGGGGCTTTCACATAGAGGTTGGCCTACGCGCCGCCTCACTTGCTAACGGAAGACAGAAAGCATGGCACTTAAGTCGTATAAGCCGACGACGCCGGGCCAGCGCGGGCTGGTGCTGATCGACCGTTCGGAGCTGTACAAAGGACGCCCCGTCAAATCCCTCACCGAGGGTCTGACGAAATCGGGTGGCCGGAACAACACCGGACGTATTACATCGCGCCGTCGTGGCGGGGGCGCAAAGCGTCTTTACCGGATTGTCGATTTCAAGCGTAACAAGATGGACGTCGCGGCCACCGTCGAGCGGATCGAATACGATCCCAACCGGACCGCCTTCATCGCGCTGATCAAATATGAAGATGGTGAGCAGGCCTACATCCTCGCACCGCAGCGTCTGGCTGTCGGTGACAAGGTTGTCGCCAGCGCCAAGGCCGACATCAAGCCCGGCAACGCGATGCCGTTCTCGGGCATGCCGATCGGTACCATCATTCACAACATCGAGCTCAAGCCCGGCAAGGGTGGCCAGATCGCACGCGCCGCGGGCACCTATGCCCAGTTCGTCGGTCGTGATGGTGGCTACGCCCAGATCCGCCTGAGCTCGGGTGAACTGCGTCTTGTGCGTCAGGAATGCATGGCCACCGTCGGTGCCGTGTCGAACCCCGACAACTCGAACCAGAACCTTGGTAAAGCCGGCCGCGTACGCCACATGGGCAAGCGCCCGAGCGTCCGTGGTGTTGCCATGAACCCGATCGATCACCCCCACGGTGGTGGTGAAGGCCGGACCAGCGGTGGCCGTACTCCGGTTACCCCATGGGGCAAGGACACCAAGGGCAAGCGCACCCGCAACAAGAACAAGGCAAGCCAGAAGCTGATCATCCGCTCGCGGCACGCCAAGAAGAAAGGGCGCTAAGACATGTCTCGCTCTGTATGGAAAGGCCCCTTCGTAGACTCCTACGTGCTGAAAAAAGCCGAGAAGTCGCGCGAGTCGGGTAAGAATGAAGTCATCAAGATCTGGTCGCGTCGCTCGACGATCCTGCCCCAGTTCGTGGGTCTGACGTTTGGCGTCTACAATGGCCACAAGCATATCCCGGTCAACGTGTCCGAAGATATGATTGGTCAGAAGTTCGGTGAATATTCGCCGACCCGTACCTACTACGGGCACGCGGCCGACAAGAAAGCGAAGAGGAAGTAAGCCATGGGCAAGGCAAAGAACCCCCGCCGCGTGGCCGAAAACGAAGCAATGGCGAAAACTCGCATGCTTCGCACCAGCCCGCAGAAACTGAACCTGGTGGCCGCCCTGATCCGCGGCAAGAAGGTGGAAAAGGCCCTCACGGACCTGACCTTCTCGAACAAGCGGATCGCGATCGACGTGAAGAAATGCCTTCAGTCGGCCATCGCCAATGCCGAGAACAACCACAACCTCGATGTCGATGAACTCGTCGTCGCCGAGGCCTATGTGGGCAAGAACCTTGTGATGAAGCGCGGTCGTCCGCGTGCACGTGGCCGTTTTGGCGCGCTGCGCAAGCCGTTCTCGGAACTCACCATCAAGGTGCGTCAAATCGAGGAGCAAGCCTAATGGGTAACAAAGTCAATCCGATTGGCATGCGCCTTCAGGTCAACCGCACCTGGGACAGCCGCTGGTATGCAGACACCAAAGACTATGGTGACATGCTTCTGGAAGACCTCGCCATGCGCGAGTTCATCAAGGAAGAGTGCAAGCAGGCGGGCGTGGCCCGTGTGATCATCGAGCGTCCGCACAAGAAGTGCCGCGTCACGATCCACACCGCGCGCCCCGGCGTCATCATCGGCAAGAAAGGCGCGGACATCGAAGTGCTCCGCAAGAAGCTGGCCGCGATGACCGACAGCGAGTTGCACCTCAATATCGTCGAAGTGCGCAAGCCCGAGCTTGACGCCGCGCTGGTGGCCGAGAATATCGCCCAGCAGCTTGAGCGTCGTGTCTCGTTCCGTCGTGCCATGAAGCGGGGCGTTCAGAACGCCATGCGCATGGGCGCCCTTGGTATTCGTGTGAACGTCGCTGGCCGTCTTGGCGGCGCCGAGATCGCGCGCACCGAGTGGTATCGCGAAGGTCGCGTGCCGCTTCACACCCTGCGTGCGGATATCGATTACGCACATGCCGAAGCGATGACCGCCTATGGCATCATCGGGATCAAGGTCTGGATCTTCAAAGGTGAGATCATGGAGCACGATCCGCAGGCGCGTGACCGCAAGGCACAGGAAATCCAGGATGGCCCGGCCCCGCGTGGCGCCGGCGGCCGTCGCTAAGGAGGGACTGACATGCTTCAGCCAAAGCGCACGAAATTCCGCAAGATGCACAAAGGCCGGATCAAAGGCCTTGCCAAGGGCGGTTCCGATCTGAACTTCGGCTCGTTCGGCCTCAAGGCCACGCAGCCCGAGCGCGTCACCGCGCGCCAGATCGAGGCAGCCCGTCGTGCCATGACGCGTCACATGAAGCGTCAGGGTCGCGTCTGGATCCGCATCTTCCCGGACACCCCTGTGACCTCGAAGCCCACCGAAGTTCGGATGGGTAAAGGTAAGGGTTCGGTCGATTATTGGGCCTGCAAGGTCAAGCCCGGCCGCGTGATGTTCGAGATCGACGGTGTCAGCGAAGACATCGCCCGTGAGGCCCTGCGCCTTGCAGCGATGAAACTGCCGATCAAGACCCGCGTCGTCGTTCGCGAAGACTGGTAAGGTCTAAAACGCGACAGCGTTTTCTGGCCCGAGCGGTATAGGCAAAATCGCAGATTTTGTCCGGGCCGCGCCCCGGTAAAAAATGGCCCCCGTGCGAGAGATCGCGCGGGGGTTTTCGCTTTTGCAGCGGGTAAAATGCGCCGGGGCAGGGGGCGTGGGGCGGGCGGACTTCGGGGGGCATCCGAGGCGCTGTTGAAAGGAACGTTCCCTACCTAACCCTGCCTGCGAGAACGGCGGAAAACCGTAAACTGCATGGAAAAGCAGCTTTCTTGTCAGGCGCTTGGGTTTGCTGCGCTGCAGCGCTTGAAGCCGAATTGGAATCGCCCTAACCGTGCTCGCCGATCGTTTTCAGACATAGAGGAGCATACCGATATGAAAGCTGGTGTTAAGTTGCCCGACGTGACCTTCCACACCCGTGTGCGCGACGAGGCCGTTGGTGGCCCCAATCCCTTTCGTTGGGAAGACAAGACCACCGCTGACTATTTTGCCGGCAAACGCGTGATCCTGTTCTCGCTGCCCGGGGCATTCACGCCGACCTGCTCGACCTATCAATTGCCGGGCTTCGAAAAGGGGTTCGAGGAGTTTCAGGCGCAAGGCATCGACGTGATCTATTGCATGTCGGTGAACGACAGCTTCGTGATGAACAAATGGGCCGAAGCGCAAGGTTTGCAGAATGTGCAGGTCATTCCCAACGGGTCCGGCGAATTCACCCGCAAGATGGGCATGCTGGTGGCCAAGGATAACCTCGGCTTTGGTGCCCGGTCGTGGCGCTATGCTGCGATCATCAACGACGGGGTGATCGAGGCATGGTTCGAAGAGCCGGGCCTGGCCGACAACCACCCCGAAGACCCGTATGGCGTTTCCTCGCCGGAAAACGTTCAGAAATACCTTCAGGACGCCAAGGCAGAAGTCGCGGCCTGATCGCCGCAAACGTAAACCGTTCGAGAATATCCCCCGTGCGAGCCGTCGCGCGGGGGTTTTCAATTGGGCGCCGCGCCGAAGTTCGCGAAAAGGGGTCATCAGAGGCGGGGGCAACGATTAAAACTTCTGCCTGTATTCTCATTGAGATGCTTGCCCTTGCACCCTGCGGTCGCGCCCACATATCAAGCCCCAGAAGCAGGGGGCAAAATGCGCGCATATCTTTCCGACAGTCTTTCGAAATCCGTCACTCGCAACTTCATCATGGCGGTGATCCTGTTCAACGCTGTGATCCTTGGGCTTGAAACCTCGTCCAGCGTGATGGCGCGGATGGGCGGGCTGATCGTTGCGCTGGATATGCTCTGTCTTGCGATCTTCATTCTGGAACTGGCGGCAAAGATGTATGTCCAGAGGGCGCGGTTTTTCCGCGATGGTTGGAACGTTTTTGATTTCGTGATCATCGGCATTTCGCTCACCCCGGCGGGGGCGGGGCTGTCTGTGCTTCGGGCGTTGCGCATCCTGCGGCTGTTGCGGGTGGTGTCGGTGGTTCCCTCGCTGCGCCGCGTGGTCGAGGCCTTCATCATGGCGCTTCCGGGGATGGCTTCGGTCTTTCTGTTGACCGGCATCATCTTCTATATCGGCGCGGTAATCGCGACCCGGCTCTATGGCCCGGCCTTTCCCGAGTGGTTCGGCACGTTAGGTGCGTCACTCTATACGTTGTTTCAGGTGATGACGCTGGAAAGCTGGTCCATGGGCATCGTGCGCCCGGTGATGGAGGCGCACCCGATGGCGTGGCTCTTCTTTATCCCGTTCATCCTGTCGACGGCGTTTGCAGTGATGAACCTTGTGGTGGGTTTGATCGTCAACTCGATGCAGGACGCGCATCACGAGGAAGAAAACGCCGCCACCGACAGTTACCGCGACGACATCACCGCGCGGCTGGATCGGATTGAGGCGCTCTTGGAGCGTAAAGCAGAAGGCGGCAATGGGTCCTAGGGCTGGGGCGCGTCGGGTCTATTCGCTCGCCCATTTGTAATTGAAACTCACGCTCACCCGCTCGTCTTCGCTCATGTTCATGGGCACCTCGTGGCGCAGCCAGCTTTCCCAAAGCAGAACGTCGCCCACGGCGGGTTTGACGTAGACGAAGGTCCGAAGCTCTTCCCGTGCGTCTTTCTTGCGCGCGGGGGAGGCCATCATTCGGGCCGAGCGGGGGTCTTCCAGTTTGAGGGCCGAGGCACCGTCGGGCATGCTGACGTAGGTCGTTCCAGAGATCACCGAATGGGGGTGCAGGTGCGATGAATGCGTCCCGCCCTCGGGCAGGATGTTGATCCAGAGGTCTTCGAGCACCAGTTTGCGCCCGTCGAGGTCGAATTCCAGATCCTCACAGAAGGCCGCGACATGGGCATCAAGCGCCGTGACCACATCCGCGAAGATCGGAAAGCGCCACGGCAGGTCGGTGAGCGAGGCATAGGAGGTATAGCCGGGATAGCCGTTTTCCTCGCACCAGTCCTGCCCGGCCTCGTCATCCTCGGCGATGGAGAAGCACGAGGCTTCGAGCTCATCGGCGTCGATGGTGGGCCCGTGCTCGCTTAGGCGGGCGCGGTAAAGACGGGTGACGAAGAGGGAATCGATCTGTGCCATGGCCAGTTGCTAGCAAAATCCAAGAACGCAGGCGAGGGGTATGCGCGTGACGTTTTGACAGAAGTCAACGAAACCCGCTTGCCGGGGTGGTAGCTGCTTGTTCCAAGACACATATGAGTCTGACACGCCAAGCAAGGAGGCCATGATGCCCAACGATACCGTTCTCAAGAACCTCAACACCGCCCTTCAGATGGAGTTGACCGCAGCGCATCAATACCAGTTGCATGCCCATGTTCTAGATGACTGGGGCCTTGATAAGCTGGCGGCGAAAATGCGCGAGGAATTCGAAGAGGAAACCGGGCATTCCAACCGCTTCCTCGAGCGGATCTTCGATCTGGGCGGGGAGCCCGAGATGGCTTTTGCCAATACGCCGAAGGTGTCGAAATCCCTGACCGATATGTTCCAATCCGACCTCGACGACGAAAAGGATGCCGTGAAGTTTTATACTCAGGCCTCGAAACAGGCATATGAGGCAGACGATCTGGCCTCCAAGGCCCTGTTCGAGGAAATCGCCATCGAAGAGGTCGGCCATGCGAACTGGCTTGACCAGCAACTGGGCCTGATCGACCGGATCGGGGAAGAGCGCTACGCCTCGAAATACATCTCGGGCGACGAGGAAGAAGAATAAGTCGCGGTCCTTTATGCCGGGGCTTTCCCGACATTGATCTTGGATTCGGCCACGTTCTGGTGCTAGCAGGGCGCGGCCGAATTCTTTCGCCACGACGCGACACCATAGAAAACTGCGGCAGGGGGGTTGCCAAGGCATGGCCCCCCGTGTATTGCGCAGCCTTCATCTGACCTCCACCGGAATCAGGGTGACCCGCCGCGCCGCGGCATAGGGGCCTGCCGGTGATGTTGAAAAAGGAAAAAAGACATGAACGCGAGCGATCTGCGTGAAAAGTCGGCTGACCAGCTCAAGGAAGATCTGGCCAACCTCAAGAAAGAAAGCTTCAACCTGCGCTTCCAGCACGCCACCGGCTCGCTGGAAAACGCATCGCGTATGCGCGCCGTAAAGCGCGACACCGCACGTGTGTTGACCATTCTGAACGAAAAAGCCGCAGCCGCGGCCAAGGCCGAGTAAGAGGAGCCTGAATTATGCCCAAGCGTATCCTGCAAGGCACCGTAACCTCGGACGCCAACGCCCAGACCGTCACCGTAAGCGTCGAACGCCGCTTCACGCACCCGGTTCTGAAGAAGACCATTCGTAAGTCCAAAAAATACCGGGCGCACGATGAGAAGAACACCTACAAGGTGGGTGACACGGTTCGCATCATTGAATGCGCTCCGAAATCCAAGACGAAACGTTGGGAGGTTCTGGAGGCGTAAGCCCTCGGAGCTTTTCCGTTTTTAAATCGAAACCCTGGGGGCAAGGCCAATGCATCGGCCCCCCATAGGTCGGGAGAAACCATATGATCCAGATGCAGACCAATCTGGATGTTGCTGACAACTCCGGCGCTCGCCGAGTTCAGTGCATCAAGGTCCTGGGTGGTTCCAAGCGTAGATACGCTTCGGTCGGCGACATCATCGTCGTATCCGTAAAGGAAGCCATCCCGCGCGGCCGCGTGAAAAAGGGCGACGTGCGTAAAGCTGTCGTCGTGCGCACCGCCAAGGAAGTCCGCCGCGAAGACGGCACCGCGATCCGTTTTGATCGCAACGCCGCCGTCATCCTCAACAACAACAACGAGCCGGTCGGCACCCGTATCTTCGGGCCGGTGGTTCGTGAGCTGCGCGCGAAGAACTTCATGAAGATCATCTCGCTTGCTCCGGAGGTGCTGTAAGATGGCTGCTAAACTCCGCAAAGGCGACAAGGTCGTCGTGCTTGCCGGCAAAGACAAAGGCCAGCAGGGCACCATCCAATCCGTGGATCCGAAGGCCGGCAAGGCCATCGTGGAAGGCATCAACATGGCCATCCGCCACACCCGTCAGAGCCAGACGAGCCAAGGTGGACGCATTCCCAAAGCGCTTCCCATCCAGCTCTCCAACCTGGCGATGCTTGACAAGAACGGCAAACCCACGCGCGTCGGCTTCAAAATCGAAGACGGCAAGAAAGTGCGTATTGCCAAGACCACGGGGGACGTGATCGATGCTTGATGCTGCAACCTATACCCCGCGTTTGAAGGCCGCTTTCAAAGACACCATCCGTGGTGCCCTGAAAGAAGAGTTCGGCTACAAGAACGACATGCAAATCCCGCGTCTCGACAAGATCGTGCTGAACATCGGCTGCGGTCGTGCCGCCGTGAAGGACAGCAAGAAGGCCAAGTCGGCTGTTGAGGATCTCACCCTGATCGCAGGCCAGAAGGCCCTGATGACCGTGGCGAAGAACTCGATCGCTGGCTTCCGCGTTCGTGACGGCATGCCGATGGGCGCCAAGGTCACGCTGCGCGGCGACCGGATGTATGAATTCCTTGATCGTCTGATCACCGTTGCAATGCCCCGTATCCGCGACTTCCGCGGCGTTTCGGGCAAAAGCTTCGATGGCCGTGGCAACTATGCCATGGGCCTGAAGGAACACATCGTCTTCCCCGAGATCGAATACGACAAAGTCGATGAGATCTGGGGCATGGACATCATCATTGCCACCACCGCGAAGACTGATGCGGAAGCCAAGAGCCTGTTGAAAGCCTTCAACATGCCCTTCAACTCGTGATCCGCGGGAGGAGATAAAGATATGGCTAAGAAATCCATGATTGAGCGCGAGAAGAAGCGCGAGAAGCTGGTCGCAAAGTACGCCGCCAAGCGTGCCGAGCTGAAAGAGATCATCAACGATCAAGCCAAGCCGATGGAAGAGCGTTTCCGCGCCTCCCTGAAGCTGGCCAAGCTGCCGCGCAACTCTTCGGCGACGCGCCTGCACAATCGTTGCCAGCTGACGGGGCGTCCTCACGCCTATTACCGCAAGCTGAAAATCAGCCGGATCGCCCTGCGCGAACTCGGTTCGTCGGGCCAGATCCCCGGCATGGTGAAATCGAGCTGGTAAGGGAGAGACAGATATGAACGATCCTATCGGCGATATGCTCACCCGTATCCGCAACTCGCAGATGCGTGGCAAGTCCACCGTGTCGACTCCGGCGTCGAAGCTTCGCGCCTGGGTTCTGGATGTGCTGGCTGACGAAGGCTACATCCGCGGTTATGAAGCAGGCACCGATGCCGCGGGTCACCCGACCCTCGAAATCAGCCTGAAATACTACGAAGGCGCCCCCGTCATTCGCGAGCTGAAGCGGGTTTCGACCCCCGGCCGCCGCGTTTACATGGGCGTCAAGGACATCCCCTCGGTCCGTCAGGGCCTTGGCGTGTCGATTGTCAGCACGCCCAAGGGCGTGATGTCGGATGCAAGCGCACGCAGCCAGAATGTCGGCGGCGAAGTGCTCTGCACCGTCTTCTAAGGAGGTCTGACGATGTCTCGTATTGGGAAAAAACCGGTCGATCTGCCGTCGGGCGTAACTGCCACGATTTCGGGCCAGACCGTTGAAGTGAAGGGTCCAAAAGCGACCCAGACCTTCACCGCCACGGATGACGTGACGATCACGCTCGATGACAATGTGATCACGGTGACGCCGCGCGGCAAGTCCAAGCGCGCGCGCCAGCAGTGGGGCATGAGCCGCACGATCGTGGCCAACATGGTCAAAGGTGTGACCGAAGGCTTCAAGAAAGAGCTTGAGATCAACGGCGTGGGTTACCGGGCGCAGATGCAGGGCAATGTCCTGAAACTGAACCTTGGCCTCAGCCACGATGTCGACTTCGAAGTTCCTCAGGGGGTGACTGTCACCTGCCCGAAGAACACCCAGATCGTGGTCGAAGGTGATGATGCGCAACTCGTCGGTCAGGTCGCGGCAAATATCCGCGAATGGCGTGCTCCCGAGCCCTACAAAGGCAAAGGGATCAAGTACAAAGACGAGTATATCTTCCGCAAGGAAGGCAAGAAGAAGTAAGGACGGGAAAAATGGCAAACAGCAAACGGGAACTGTTCCTCAAGCGCCGCCTGCGCGTCCGGAACAAGCTTCGCAAGGTCAATCGCGGCAAGATGCGTCTTTCGGTGCATCGCTCGTCGAAGAACATCAGCGTTCAGCTGATCGACGACGTGAACGGTCGCACTCTGGCCGCGGCATCCACCCTCGAGAAAGATCTCGGTGTGGTCGGCAAGAACAACATCGAGGCCGCCGCCAAAGTCGGCGCCGCGATTGCCGAGCGGGCCAAGAAGGCCGGCGTGGAAGAAGCCTATTTCGATCGTGGTGGTTTCCTCTACCACGGCAAGGTGAAGGCCCTGGCCGACGCCGCGCGTGAAGGCGGACTGAAGCTCTAAGAACTTGCGGGCGGCGGCAACGCCGCCCCGATGATCCGGGCCTGACGCATGATGCGGTGGCACCTGGATTGGATAAATCGGCGCACGGGTATGACGCGCCATGATGAAAGGAATGCCTGATGGCAGAACGTGATAACCGCCGGGGACGTGGTCGCGACCGCGAAGAGACCCCTGAATTCGCAGACCGTCTGGTTGCGATCAACCGTGTGAGCAAAACCGTGAAGGGTGGTAAGCGCTTCGGCTTTGCCGCACTCGTCGTGGTTGGCGATCAGAAGGGCCGTGTCGGCTTCGGCAAGGGCAAGGCGAAAGAGGTGCCCGAGGCGATCCGCAAGGCCACCGAACAAGCCAAGCGCCAGATGATCCGCGTACCGCTGCGCGAAGGCCGCACCCTGCACCACGACATGGAAGGCCGCCACGGCGCCGGTAAAGTCGTGATGCGCACCGCCCCGGAAGGGACCGGGATCATCGCCGGTGGTCCGATGCGTGCCGTGTTCGAGATGCTGGGCGTCAAGGATGTGGTTTCCAAATCGCTCGGCTCGCAGAACCCCTACAACATGATCCGCGCCACGATGAACGGCCTGCTCAAAGAGTCGAGCCCGCGCATGGTGGCCCAGCGTCGCGGCAAGAAAGTTGCCGACATCCTGCCCAAGCGCGATGATGCGACGCACAAGAGCGACCAAGTGGCTGAGGAGGCCTGAGACCCATGGCAAAAACCATTGTTGTCAAACAGATCGGCTCTCCGATCCGCCGCCCGGCCAAACAGCGCCAGACGCTGATCGGCCTTGGCCTTAACAAGATGCACAAGACCCGCGAGCTGGAAGATACCCCCGCCGTGCGTGGCATGATCGCCAAGATCCCCCACATGGTCGAGATCGTCGAAGAAAAGGGCTAAGGCCCGTTTCTTGGCGGGTTTGTCCCGCCCAGCGAGATTGAACGCCCCTGGTGAAAACCGGGGGCGTTTCGCATTTAGGGAACGGGCCAAGCGGCAGGCTTGCAAAGCCAGTGCAGAGGTTCTATACGCCCCCGGTGGCCCGCTTTGGGCGCACGACTCAACAATCAAGAAACGCCGCGTTTGACCATTCCGCTTCGGGGTCAATTCCGGCAAAGGAGAAGCGATATGAAACTCAATGAACTGCGCGACAATCCCGGCGCAACGAAAACACGCAAGCGCGTTGGCCGTGGCCCCGGTTCGGGCATGGGCAAGACCGCCGGTCGCGGTATCAAGGGTCAGAAATCCCGTTCGGGCGTGGCCATCAATGGCTACGAAGGCGGCCAGATGCCGCTCTACCAGCGCCTGCCCAAGCGTGGCTTCAACAAGCCGAACCGCAAGAAATTTGCCGTAGTGAACCTGGGCCTGATCCAGAAATTCATCGACGAGAAGAAACTCGATGCTGGCGCCGCCATCACCGAAGACGCACTCGTCGCATCCGGCCTCGTTCGTCGCAAACTTGACGGTGTGCGTGTTCTCGCCAAAGGCGATGTAACCGCGAAACTGAACATCGAAGTCACCGGCGCGTCGAAGTCCGCCATCGAGGCTGTCGAGAAGGCCGGTGGGTCGCTGACCGTCAAGGCCGCGGCTGCCGCTGAATAAGAGGTTGTTCCCGGCGCGTCCGGGGCTTAGATAACCTCAAGTTTTCCAAAAGCGCCGCCGGGCCGGGGAAACCTAGCCCGGCGGCGCCTGCATGAAAGAGACCGCGCATGGTATCCGCCGTAGAACAGATGGCCGCCAACACGAGCTGGGCGGCGCTGGGCAAAGCCACCGACCTTCGCAATCGTATCTTCTTTACCCTCGGGTTGCTGATCGTCTATCGGCTGGGCACCTATATCCCGGTGCCCGGGATCGACGGCACGGCGCTGCGCAACTTCATGGAAGGCGCAGGGCAGGGGCTTGGTGGGATTCTCACCATGTTCACCGGCGGTGCGCTGGGTCGGATGGGCATCTTTGCCCTCGGCATCATGCCCTATATTTCGGCCTCGATCATCGTTCAGCTTCTGGCCTCCATGGTGCCGGCGCTGGAACAGATGAAGAAAGAGGGCGAACAGGGCCGCAAGAAGATGAACCAGTGGACCCGCTACGGCACGGTATTCCTGGCCACGCTTCAGGCCTACGGCCTTGCCAAAAGCCTTGAGGCGGGCGATCTGGCGACTGATCCGGGCTTCTTCTTTGTTTCGTCGACGATCATCACGCTGGTCGGCGGCACTATGTTCCTGATGTGGCTGGGTGAGCAGATCACCGCGCGCGGCATCGGCAACGGTATCTCGCTCATCATTTTCGTCGGCATCATCGCCGAGGTGCCCGCGGCTCTGGCCCAGTTCCTCAGCCAAGGCCGCTCGGGTGCGGTCAGCCCGGCCGTGATCATCGGTGTCTTCATCATGGTCGTCGCCGTGATCGCCTTCGTGGTGTTCATGGAACGTGCCCTGCGCAAGATCCACATCCAGTATCCGCGCCGTCAGGTGGGGATGAAGGTCTATGATGGTGGCAACTCGCACCTGCCCGTCAAGGTGAACCCGGCGGGCGTTATCCCGGCGATCTTTGCCTCGTCGCTGCTCTTGTTGCCGACCACGATCAGCACCTTCTCGGGCAACCAGACCAACGCCTTCATGAGTTGGCTCCTGGCCTACTTTGGCCCCGGCCAGCCGCTCTACCTGTTGTTCTTTGTCGCCATGATCGTGTTCTTTGCTTATTTCTACACGTTCAACGTCTCGTTCAAACCCGATGACGTGGCCGACAACCTGAAAAACCAGAACGGTTTCGTTCCCGGCATCCGCCCGGGCAAGAAAACGGCCGATTATCTGGAATATGTCGTCAATCGTATCCTTGTGCTTGGTTCGGCCTATCTTGCCGCTGTGTGTCTGTTGCCGGAAGTCCTGCGCAGCCAGCTGGCGATCCCATTCTACTTTGGGGGCACCTCGGTGCTGATTGTGGTCTCGGTCACAATGGATACGATCCAGCAGGTGCAAAGCCACCTTCTGGCACACCAGTACGAGGGGTTGATAGAAAAGTCGCAGCTGTCCGGTAAAGGACGGCGGCGTAAGAAGAAAGGACCGGCTCGCCGATGAACATCATTCTCCTAGGACCGCCGGGGGCAGGCAAAGGCACCCAAGCAGGGCACCTTGTCGAAACCCGTGACATGATCCAGCTTTCCACCGGTGACATGCTGCGTGCCGCGCGCACCAGCGGAACCGAGATGGGCAAGAAAGTTGCCGCGATCATGGATGCCGGTGAGCTTGTGACCGATGAGATCGTGATCGGTCTGATCCGCGAGAAGCTGGAAGGCGACAAGAAGGGCGGGTTCATCTTCGACGGTTTCCCGCGCACACTGGCCCAAGCCGATGCGCTGGCCGGGTTGCTGGACGAAAAGAACGAAACCCTCGACGCCGTGATCGAGTTGCAGGTCGATGATGAGGTCCTTGTCGACCGGATCGTCGGACGCGCAGAAGAGGCCCGCAAGGCCGGCCAGCCCGTCCGCGCCGATGACAACGCCGAAA
The DNA here is from genome assembly GCA_030848925.1 of Rhodalgimonas zhirmunskyi. Taxonomy (GTDB): domain Bacteria; phylum Pseudomonadota; class Alphaproteobacteria; order Rhodobacterales; family Rhodobacteraceae; genus Rhodalgimonas; species Rhodalgimonas zhirmunskyi. The sequence goes on along the minus strand of JANFFA010000001.1, from coordinate 1,497,587 downwards.
GCCTCAAGATCCGGCTGATGGAATACTACAAGAAGACCTCGCCGCTGATCGGTTACTACTATGCCAAGGGACAATTGAAGTCGGTCGATGGCTTGGGTGAAATCGCTGCGGTCCAGACCGCGATCGCAGGTATCCTCGACAGCTAAGTCGCACCTGACGACGAAAAAGAGAAGGCCCCCGACAAAGAGAACCGGGGGCCTTTTTCCGTGCCGGGCGGGACAGTTTCGGTGCAAGGGTTGACGCCCTCTCCATATCCCACTAACCAGCACCATCCCCTACCGGGGACTGATTCTCTCTGGGTCGCACCCGGGCGGATCAAACCACCTCGAATTCAGCTGCGGCCCGAAGCGAGAAACGCCTCGGGCTTACGTTGTGAAAAAAGGTTCCGGAGCTACGGAACCGCAACGAAAGGAAAGATAACGTGGCACGTATCGCCGGCGTCAATATCCCGACCGCCAAGCGCGTTCCGATCGCGCTCACCTACATCACCGGAATCGGCCCTGCATCGGCCCGCGCCATCTGTGAAGCCGTGAACATCGACAGCACCCGTCGCGTGAACGAGCTTTCGGATGCCGAAGTTCTGGCCATCCGCGAGCACATCGACGCGAACTTCACCGTCGAAGGCGACCTTCGCCGTGAGACGCAGATGAACATCAAGCGCCTGATGGACCTTGGCTGCTATCGCGGTCTGCGCCATCGTCGCAACCTCCCCGTGCGCGGTCAGCGCACCCACACCAACGCTCGCACCCGCAAAGGCCCCGCAAAGGCCATTGCCGGCAAGAAGAAGTAAGGGAGGTCTCAACCAATGGCACGTGATACCCGTCGTGGAGGCAAGAAGAAGGTCTCCAAGAACATCGCAGCTGGCGTCGCACATGTGAACTCCAGCTTCAACAACACCAAGATCCTGATCTCGGACGTGCAGGGCAATGCGATCGCATGGTCGTCGGCCGGCACCATGGGCTTCAAGGGCTCGCGCAAGTCGACCCCTTATGCCGCCCAGATGGCCGCTGAAGATGCGGGCAAGAAGGCACAGGAACACGGCGTCAAGACGCTGGAAGTCGAAGTGCAGGGCCCCGGTTCGGGCCGTGAATCGGCACTGCGCGCGCTTGCTGCTGTTGGCTTCAACATCACTTCGATCCGTGATGTGACGCCGATCGCGCACAATGGCTGCCGCCCGCCGAAACGCCGCCGGGTCTAACCTTTACCGATTACATGGGGCCGCGCCAGCGCACGGCCCCATGCCGTCATTTTGAAACCTCGGGCGTTTTTGCCTTTCGGACATGGGGCAGAAACAGGAATGGAGGGACGCATGATCCACAAGAATTGGCAGGAGCTGATCAAACCGACGCAGCTGGAGGTGAAGCCGGGCAATGACCCGACCCGCCAGGCCACCGTTATCGCCGAACCGCTCGAGCGCGGCTTCGGTCTGACGATGGGCAACGCGCTGCGCCGCGTTCTGATGAGCTCCCTGCAGGGCGCCGCCATCACCAGCGTCCAGATCGACAACGTGCTGCACGAGTTTTCGTCCGTCGCCGGTGTGCGTGAAGACGTGACCGATGTGGTTCTGAACCTCAAGGGCGTCGCGGTCCGTATGGAAGTCGAAGGGCCCAAGCGCCTTTCGGTTAACGCCAAGGGCCCGGGTGTCGTCACCGCCGGTGACATCGCCGACAGCGCAGGCATCGAGATCCTCAACAAGGATCACGTGATCTGCCACCTCGACGAAGGCGCCGACCTTTACATGGAACTGACCGTCAACACCGGTAAGGGCTATGTCGCGGCTGACAAGAACAAGCCGGAAGACGCGCCCATCGGTCTGATCCCGATCGACGCGATCTATTCGCCGGTCAAAAAGGTCGCCTACGACGTGCAGCCGACCCGCGAAGGTCAGGTTCTGGACTATGACAAGCTGACCATGAAGATCGAAACCGATGGGTCTGTTACGCCGGAAGACGCCGTGGCCTATGCCGCGCGGATCCTGCAGGACCAGCTGTCGATCTTCGTGAACTTCGACGAACCCGAGGCCGCTGGCCGCGAAGTCGAAGACGATGGTCTCGAGTTCAACCCGCTTCTGCTGAAGAAAGTGGACGAGCTGGAACTGTCGGTGCGTTCGGCGAACTGCCTGAAGAACGACAACATCGTTTACATCGGCGACCTGATCCAGAAGACCGAAGCCGAGATGCTCCGCACCCCGAACTTCGGCCGCAAGTCGCTCAACGAGATCAAGGAAGTGCTTTCGGGCATGGGTCTGCATCTCGGGATGGATGTCGAGGACTGGCCCCCCGACAATATCGAGGACCTCGCCAAGAAATTCGAAGACGCGTTCTGAGAATAAAGGACGGGACGCGCTTTGCGGCGCTCCCGCCCGCCCACCCCGCGCCGCAAAGCGCGGGGGCCAAGACCCCGGCCTTCGGGCCCATCACCACCCGGGCATCTGCCCTTTCGTTGCCCGCCCTTGGGCGGACAACTTTCGGGTTCCGCGCTTCCCTCCGGGAAACGCTAACCCCAAGGAGAGCCGGTGACACGCATCGCCAGCCAGACAAAGCAAAACCGCCCGTAGAGGGCACCTAAGGAGTAAGACACATGCGTCACGCAAAAGGCTATCGCCGCCTCAACCGCACCCACGAGCACCGCAAGGCGCTTTTCTCGAACATGGCCGGCTCGCTGATCGAGCATGAGCAGATCAAGACGACCCTGCCGAAAGCCAAAGAACTCAAGCGGATCATGGACAAGCTGATCACGCTGGGCAAACGTGGCGACCTGCATGCCCGCCGTCAGGCCGCGGCACAGCTCAAGCAGGACAAGGACGTTGCCAAGCTGTTCGAAGTTCTGGGCCCGCGCTACGCCGAGCGTAACGGTGGCTACACCCGCGTGTTGAAAGCCGGTTTCCGCTATGGCGACATGGCGCCGATGGCGATCATCGAACTGGTCGACCGCGATGTGAATGCCAAGGGCGCTGCCGACAAGGCCCGCCTCGCCGAAGAAGAAGAGATGGCCGACGCCGAAGATTGATCTCTTCTCGAACGAATAAAGAAACCCCCGCCCGGAGCGATCCCGGCGGGGGTTTTTCTTTGTCCAACGTGCAGGTGGGTCGTCAGTCCGAAGCCATCTCTTGTTTCACGAGTTTCTCGATCTCGTTCACGGGATGATTGGTCAGGGTCTTGGGGATTTCGGCCACGACCCGATCGCTGACTTCCTTGTGCATCTTGTCGCGCAACTCGCCCAAAACCGGCGGCGAGGCGACGAGCACGAGACGCTCGAACTCTCCCTTGTGTGCCCGTTCATAGAGCATGTCGGCCAGATCGGCGGCAAACCGCTCTTTCGCAAGCTCGTGCCAGTCGGTTTCATCAAGCCCTGAGCGCTGGGAATGGCCCGTGTCGGGCATCCGGCCCGGTTTATCCGTGCCTTGCGCCCTGTCTGGCGGATTGTCCTGCTCTTCCTTGCCGGTCACTTCGAAGTTCGGGTTCTGGTGATCCGTCAGGTTCCGCAGGAACAGCACCTTTTCGCCATCCGCCACCACGATCAGAGTGTCTTGTTTCAGCTTTGTCATTGGGCGTGCCTCCTTTGCGCGTCTCGGTTCAGTCCTTGCGAGTCAGTCCTTGCCAGTCAGTCCTTGCCGGTGCCGTGATGTCCGCCAAGATTGCCTTGGCCCTTCTCGTCGGACTTGTGAACGCGGGTCGCGCCGCCGCCCTGTTCTGCCTGCTTGAGCAGGTCACGGGTGCCGACCTTGCGCTCGAGTGTACCACCTTCGCGGCCCTGTTGGCTTGGCGTTTCTTCGGCGTCGATAAACTGCTCGGTTTCGCGGGTGCCGTCGTTCGACCTCTTTCGTTCGGCCATCTTGTGCCTCCTATCGCTTGTTCAAAAGGTCAACGCCAAGCCCCGCCCAGCGGTTCCTTGCCTTGCATTCCGGGGCCGCGCTCCGCATATCTTGGCCGATGATCTGGAATTGACGCAGGAAGAGAGTGCAGGCGATGCTTCGAGCGATGCTATTGTCCAGAGGATTGAGCAGCGGAGGCCGTTTTCGCGGCCAACCAGCCAGACGCCTCGACCGTCGGCTGCCGTCGCCGGTCACCGCGCTGCTGCTGGCCGGGGCTGTCGCGCTTGCCCCCGCATCCGCAGGCTTGGCCGAAACGCGAGTGCCGACCAGCCAGGCCGAGATCGCACTCTCTTTTGCGCCGCTGGTAAAACGCGCGGCGCCGGCCGTGGTCAACATCTTCGCCAAGCGAATCGTGCAGGTGCGCACCAGCCCCTTCGCCAACGATCCGTTCTTTCAGGATTTCTTTCGCGGCTCCGGCGCGACGCGCCCGCAGGTGCAGAATTCGCTGGGGTCTGGCGTCATCCTCACGGCGGACGGGATCATGGTCACGAACTATCATGTCGTGGACGAGGCAACCGACATCCGTGTCGTCCTGAACGACCGGCGCGAATTTGATGCGCGCATCCTGATCTCGGATCGCGATGCGGATTTGGCCATACTGCGGCTCGACGGCGCGCGGGATATGCCGCATCTCGAGTTTCGCGACAGTGATACCGTCGAGGTGGGCGAACTCGTTCTGGCCATCGGCAACCCGTTCGGCGTGGGCCAGACGGTGAGCAGCGGCATCGTTTCGGGGCTGGCGCGGTCGGGCACGGCCACGGGCGGCGCGCGCGGCTATTTCCTGCAAACCGATGCGCCGATCAACCCGGGCAATTCGGGCGGCGCGCTGATCGATATGGCCGGGCGACTGATCGGCATCAATACCCGGATCGTCACACGCTCGGGCGGGTCCAACGGGATCGGCTTTGCCATCCCCTCGGCGCTGGTCGCGCGGTTTGTCGAACAGGCGCAGGCGGGGGCCGAGGGCTTTCGCCGCCCTTGGGCCGGGATGAACGGCCAGCCGGTCGATGCTGCCATCGCCGAAAGTCTTGGGCTGGGCACCCCGCGTGGCCTTGTGATCTCGGAACTGCATCCCTCAAGCCCGTTTCTGAAGGCCGGATTTAAACCCGGCGATATCGTGACCGAGGTCGATGGCCAGCCGGTCAACACCGCCGACGAGATGGTGTTTCGCATGACTGTCGCGGGCTTGGGCAATGACGTGCCGATCACCCGGCTGCGCGACGGAGAGGTGAGCGAAGTTACGGTCAGCCTGATTGATGCGCCCGACACGCCGCCGCGCGATCCGCGCAAGACCTCGCGCCGGGCGGCCCTGCCCGAGGTGGAACTGAGCAACATCAACCCCGCGCTTCTGGCCGAACTTGGCCTGCCGCTCTCGGTCGACGGGGTGGTGATCACCGATCCCGGCCCCGCTGGCCCGCGCGCCGGGTTGGCGCGTGGCGATGTGATCCGGGCGATTGATGGCACGCCGGTCAGCGACAGCCAATCCGCGGTGCGCGCGTTGGAACAGGTGCGCGGCTGGCTTACGCTTGATATGCAACGCGGCATGAAACGCGCACAGCTGCGCTTTCGGAACTGACGCGGTGGCCGATCTTTTCGATACCCCGGGCGAAGGCCCCGCGAAATCGCCCGAGGCCCCGGGGCCACGCCCGCTCGCCGATCGTTTGCGCCCGCAAGCGTTGTCCGAAGTGATCGGGCAAGAACACGTTCTCGGCCCCGAAGGCCCGCTGGGCGTTATGCTGGCCTCGGGCGCATTGTCGTCGCTGGTTCTCTGGGGACCGCCAGGGGTGGGCAAGACCACCATCGCACGGCTTCTCGCCGCCGAGACGGATTTGCATTTCGTCCAGATCAGCGCGATTTTTACCGGCGTGCCGGAGTTGCGCAAAGTATTCGAAGCCGCGCGCCACCGGCATCAGAACGGGCAGGGCACGCTGCTGTTCGTGGACGAGATCCACCGCTTCAACAAGGCGCAGCAAGACGGGTTCCTGCCGCATATGGAAGACGGCACCATCCTTCTCGTCGGCGCCACGACCGAAAACCCCAGCTTCGAGTTGAACGCCGCCCTGCTGTCACGTGCACAGGTGCTGACGCTGAAACGGCTCGATCTGGCGGCGCTTGAACGCCTTGCCCAGAGGGCTGAAAAGGACATGGATCGCGCCCTGCCGCTCGATGGCCCCGCGCGCGAGGCCCTTCTCGAAATGGCCGATGGCGATGGCCGCGCGCTTTTGAACCTTGTGGAGCAGGTGATGGCGTGGAAGGTCGAGGGCAAGCTCGACACCGGCCAGCTTTCGACGCGGCTGATGCGGCGCGCGGCCAAATACGACAAATCCGGGGAAGAGCATTACAACCTGATCTCGGCGCTGCACAAATCGGTGCGCGGCTCGGATCCTGATGCCGCGCTCTATTGGCTGGCGCGAATGTTTGAGGGCGGCGAAGACCCGCGCTTCCTTGCCCGCCGCCTGACGCGCATGGCGGTCGAGGATATCGGCCTTGCCGACCCCAATGCCCAGACCCACTGCCTGCACGCGTGGGAGGTCTACGAGCGCCTTGGCTCTCCGGAAGGCGAGCTGGCATTGGCGCAGGCCACGGTTTACCTCGCGCTCGCGCCAAAATCCAACGCGGCTTACGTGGCCTATAAAGCGGCCCGGGTCAGCGCGAAGAAAACCGGCTCCGAACCGCCGCCCAAACATATCCTCAATGCGCCCACGCGGCTGATGAAAGACGAAGGCTACGGCGCGGGCTATGCTTATGACCACGATGCCGAGGACGGCTTCTCGGGGCAGAACTATTTCCCCGAGACGATGAAACGCCCGGTGCTTTACCAGCCCGTCGAGCGCGGTTTTGAGCGCGAGTTGAAAAAGCGCGTCGACTGGTTCGCGAAACTGCGCACACAGCGCGGGGGGTAGATCGCGGGATTCGAGTATTTGGAGAAAAATGAAAGCTGGGGGCGCACTGTTCCTTTCATTTTTCCATAAATACTCATGCCCCGGGCAAACTGGGCGCAAAAGCTTGAAAGTAGGCGTCGTGCTTGACAAAGCCCGCGCCCCCTGAGACAGACCGCGCATGACCGGAACAGTATTTCAAGTGGCCCTTGGCGGCGCAATCGGCGCTTCGGCTCGTTACCTGTTGGGGGTGACGGTGGGCCATTGGTTTGGACATCACACTTTTCCGATGGGCGTAATCGTGGCCAATATCCTCGGATCGTTTCTGATGGGCGCCTTAATCGTGTATTTGGGCCAAAAGGGCCTGACCCACTGGAATGCGTTTCTTGCCACCGGTGTTCTGGGTGGGTTCACCACGTTTTCCTCATTCTCGCTGGAAACATGGCGGCTGATGGATGAAGGGCGCTATGATCTGGCCGGGGCTTACGTCGGGCTGTCGGTGGTTGTGGCCATCGCGGCGCTGATCGCCGGGGTACACACCATGCGCACGGTGTTGGCCGCATGAGCCGGGTTAAAACTCTCACGGTCGCCTCGGGCGAAGGTGGACAGCGGCTTGATCGTTGGTTCCGTCGTCAGTTCCCGCACGTCCCGCAGGGCCGAATCGAGAAGATGTGCCGCAAGGGCGAAATTCGCGTTGATGGCGGGCGGGTCAAACCGGCCACGCGCGTCGAAGAGGGGCAGGAGGTGCGTGTTCCGCCCTTGCCCGAGCCGGGCGAAGTGCAACAGAGCAAGGCGCGCTCCGAGATAAGCCATGCCGATGCGCTGATGATCCGCGAGGCGGTGATCTGGCGTGACGATCATATCATTGCGATCAACAAGCCGCCGGGTCTGCCAACGCAGGGTGGCTCGGGGCAGGGCACACGCCATGTTGATGCGCTCGCCGAGGCGCTGCGCTTTGGCTATGACGAGAAACCCCGCCTTGTGCACCGTCTCGACAAGGATACGTCGGGCATCCTGCTGCTGGCGCGGTCACGCCAGGTGGCGACCGATCTAACAGCTTCGTTCCGGCACCGCGCCACGCGCAAGATTTACTGGGCCGCCGTTGCGGGGCTTCCCAGCCCACGCATGGGCACGATCAAGTTCGGCCTCGTCAAGGCCTACGGCGGCGGCGCGGGGCAGGGCGAGAAGATGATCTGCGTGCATCCCGGCCGGATCTCGGAAACGCCCGGCGCCAAACGCGCCGAAACCGATTACGCCGTGCTGGAACAGGCCGCGCAGCGTTGCGCCTGGGTTGCGCTAGAGCCGATTACGGGGCGCACACATCAATTGCGCGCGCATATGGCCGAGATGGGCCACCCGATCATTGGCGATGGAAAATACGGCGGCTCGTCGCAGGAAAACCTTGGCGATGGCTGGGGCGCGCAACTGGGCGGCGATCTGAGCCGTAAGATGCACCTGCATGCCCGCCACCTTATGATCGAACATCCCGTCACGCGCCGTCCGCTTTCGCTGACCGCGCCGATGCCCGAGCATATGAAGCGCACGTGGGATATGTTTCAGTGGCGCGCCGAAGACGTGCCGGAAGACCCCTTCACCGATGACGAATGACGGCGACGGATGATTGACCTCCGCCTAGCCATCTTTGATGTCGACGGCACGCTCGCCGACAGTCAGGCCGAGATCGTCGGCGCGATGCGGGCGGCCTTTGCCGCCGAAGGGCGCGCCGCGCCCGCCCGCGCCGCCATCCTTTCGATCGTGGGTCTTTCGCTTGATCAGGCCATGGCCCGGCTTGCGCCGGAATTGGGTGAGGCGGCGCAGGGTCGGCTGGTGCAGGCCTATCGCGATGCCTATTTCGCGCAGCGCAAGGCAAATGGCGCCTCGCCGCTTTATCCCGGCGCGCGCGCGCTGCTTGAGCGGTTGGCCCGCGATGAAGCGTTGTTGATGGGTGTGGCCACGGGCAAAACGAAACGCGGGCTGGACGCGCTGATCGAGGCGCATGATCTGGCGGGTTTTTTCGTCACCCGGCAAACCGCCGATTTTCACCCCTCGAAACCTCACCCGGCGATGATCGAAGCGGCCCTGACCGAGGCCGGGGTCGATGCGGACCGGGCCGTGATGATCGGTGATACCGCGTTCGACATTGACATGGCCGTGGCCGCGCGCACCCGTGCGATTGGGGTGAGTTGGGGGTATCATCCGACCTCTGCGCTCGCACAGGCAGATCGCATCGCAGGGGATTTCGAGGAGCTGGGCCACATGGTTGAAACCCTTTGGAGGGACGAGGCATGAGTGAATGGAAAGCCAAGCGCTTCTGGAAAGAGGCCGCGCCGATCGAATCTGACAACGGATACGAAATCCATCTCGACGGGCGCCCAGTCAAGACACCGGCCAAGGCCGCGCTGGTCGTACCGGTGCGGACGCTGGCAGAAGAAATCGCCGCCGAATGGAACGCACAGCCCGAACAGATCGATCCGCTGTCGATGCCCTTCACCCGTTCGGCCAATGCCGCACTCGACAAGGTGGCGCGCCAACATGGTGAAGTCGCCGATTTGCTGGCGGCCTATGGCGACAGTGACATGACCTGCTATCGCGCCGATGCGCCCGAGACCTTGGTAACGCGGCAGGCCGAGGCTTGGGATCCTGTCCTTGATTGGGCGCGCGAGGCGCATGGTATTGTGCTTGAACCTGTCATAGGCGTCATGCACCGGCCGCAGGATGAAGCGGCATTGCGTCGCATTCGCGATATCACCCACGCCATGACCGCCTTCGAATTGACCGCGTTTCATGATTTGGTAGGCCTTTCAGGCAGTTTCCTGCTCGGGCTTGCCGCTCACGACGACTTTGAACCGGCCGAGACGATCTGGTCACGCTCGACCGTCGATGAAACGTGGCAGCAAGAGCAATGGGGCCTCGATGAAGAAGCGGCCGAGATGGCGGCGGCCAAACGGGCCGGGTTCCTTCATGCGGCGCGGCTGGCAGAAATTTTGCGGTCCAACAGATAGGTGCCTTCCGCTTGGTCACTCTCATTATTTGCAAGCGGATTGGGGCGAAACCCCATTGATTTTGGTTATGAATCGCTTGACGTTTTGAAATGAATGCGACCAAACTCGTCGGTGTTGAGGGGGGAGCTCCTCTCGCGAAATCATCTTCGGCCGCTCTGGCCGAACAAACCGCCCCGCCTAAGGGGTGGAAATTCAGGAAGAGGTAAACATGAAAAAAACCGTATTTCTTGGCGCCCTGACCGTTGCTGGTCTTGCTGCTGGTGCCGCAGCTGCAGGTACACTTGACGACGTGAAGGCACGTGGCAAGCTGAACTGTGGCGTTTCGACCGGCCTCGCCGGCTTCTCTGCACCGGACGCGAATGGCGAATGGGGCGGCTTTGACGTTGCTGTCTGCCGCGCTGTAGCTGCATCGGTTCTTGGCGACCCCAAGGCCGTTGAATTCGTGCCGACGACCGGCAAGACGCGTTTCACCGCACTTGCCTCGGGCGAGATTGACGTGCTGGCACGTAACACCACCTGGACCTTCTCGCGCGATGTGGACCTCAAGTTCACCTTCGTTGGCGTGAACTACTACGACGGTCAGGGCTTCATGGTTCCCAAGGCACTGGGCGTCAGCTCGGCAAAGGAACTCGATGGCGCGACCGTCTGCATCCAGACCGGCACCACGACCGAGCTCAACCTTGCGGATTTCTTCCGTTCGAACAACATCTCGTATGAGCCGGTTCCGATCGAAACCAATGCCGAAGCGCAGCAGCAGTACCTTGCCGGCGCTTGCGACGTTTACACCACTGACGCATCCGGCCTTGCCGCAACGCGCGCAACCTTCGAGAACCCGGGCGATCACGTGGTCCTGCCGGAAATCATCTCGAAAGAGCCGCTCGGCCCGCTCGTGCGTCACGGCGATGATGAATGGGGCGATATCGTTCGCTGGACTCTGAACGCGCTGGTCGCGGCAGAAGAACTGGGCATCACCTCGGCCAACGTCAAAGACATGGCGTCGAAAGCCGGCAACAATCCGGAAATCAACCGCCTGCTCGGCACCGAGGGCAACCTCGGCGCGATGTTCGGCCTGTCGCCTGACTGGGCGGTGAACGCGATCGCCGCTGCTGGCAACTACGGCGAAATCTTCGCCAAGAACATCGGTGAAGATACCCCGATTGGCCTGTCGCGCGGTCTGAACGCGCAGTGGACCAACGGTGGCCTGATCTACTCGCCGCCGTTCCGCTAAGCACTTGGATTGAGGGCGCGGTTCAAACCGCGCCCTCGCCACATCTGATAACCAGGCCTTTCCGAGCGGGGCACACCCCGCCAACTGCATGAAGCCCGGACACAGAACAACAGGGATGTCAGCATGACCACGATCACTGACCCGCCGCGCGAGTCTTTTCGACTTTCGCAGCTGCTGTATGACACGCGCTATCGATCGATCACGATCCAGATCGTCGCGCTGATTGGCTTTCTTCTCCTGATCGGTTGGCTGATCTCGAATACCGCACAGAACCTTGCCGATCTGGGTAAGGAGCCGTCATTCTCGTTCCTCGCGGACCCTGCGGGTTATGACATCAACCAGCGTCTGATCGACTATGATTCACGCGACACGCATCTTCGCGCCGCTTTCGTCGGCCTGCTGAATACGCTGCTGGTCGCGGTCATGGGCTGCATCACCGCCACGGTCGTGGGCGTGATCGTCGGTGTCCTGCGTCTCTCCAATAACTGGCTCGTCGGCCGAATCATGACGGTCTATGTCGAGATGTTCCGCAATGTGCCGGTGCTTCTCTGGATCGTCTTCACCATGGCGATCATGATTGAGGTCTTCCCCGCCCCAAGGGCCTTCCGGGGCGAAAATCCGGAAGCCACGATGAAGGTCTTTGATTCGGTCGCCTTCACCAATCGGGGCTTTTACGTTCCCGACATCCTGTTCGGCCACCAAAGACTGCCCGATGAAGATGGCAATGCACCTGCCGAAACATGGCGCACCGGTCTTGGCGATTTCCCGATTGGGGCCGACCCCGATAATGCGGCTTGCGCCAGCTATTATGCCACCGAAGGGCCGATGGCGGGACAGCCCGACACTGGCTGTGGCAAAATCCAGATCAGCCTCGACCTGATGGTCCTACTGATCGTTCTTGGCGGCGGGCTTTATGCCTCGCACCGGATCAAGAAACGTGCCGACCGCATCCAGCAGGCCACGGGCGACCGCCCCACGACGTGGTGGGCCCGGCTTGCCGTGGTTGTTCTGCCGTTCGTGATTGCGGCTTATGCCCTTGGCATGCATCTTGGTTACCCTGCTCTGAAAGGCTTCAATTTTCAGGGAGGTACGCACCTGCGCAACTCGCTGATCGCGCTCTGGCTTGCGCTTTCGCTCTATACCGCTGCCTTTATCGCAGAGATCGTCCGCTCTGGCATTATGGCGATTTCTTCGGGCCAGACCGAGGCCGCCGCCGCACTGGGCCTGCGTCCCAAGCGGATCATGAACCTCGTGATCCTGCCGCAAGCGCTGCGCGTTATTATTCCGCCGCTCATCTCGCAGTATCTGAACCTCACCAAGAACAGCTCTCTCGCGATTGCGGTGGGCTACATGGATATCACCGGCACGTTGATGGGGATCACCCTCAACCAGACCGGTCGCGAGCTTGAAACCGTGCTTCTGACCATGCTGATCTACCTGACAATCTCGCTTCTGATTTCGTCGGTGATGAACTGGTACAACAACCGCGTCAAACTGGTGGAGAGGTAATATGAGCGACATTCATTCCGAAACCGTCGCCTATGTCCGCGACACCATGCTTCCCGAACGCGAGCCACCGGGATCGACCGTCGGCGCCGTGGGCTGGATGCGCGAGAACCTGTTCTCGGGCTGGTTCAACACCATCCTCACCGTGGTTTCCCTGATTCTGATCGCATGGATCGTCTCTGTGGTGCTGCCGTGGGCTTGGTCGCCCACTTGGAACGCAGAATCGCTGAACGAATGCCGTGGGATCCTGAATGAAATGGGCCGCGAAGGTCATTTCGCCGGGGCCTGCTGGGGCGTGATCCATGATCGTTGGGTGCAGCTGTTCTTCGGCTTCTACCCGGCCGATCTCTACTGGCGTCCAATCCTTGCCTTCCTGCTTCTGGCGCCCGCGCTCGCACCTGTCCTGTTCTCTGACAAGGTTCCCGCGAAGCTGCTGTATTTCACCGCGATCTATCCGGTGCTTTTCCCCTGGCTTCTCTGGGGCGGCCCGATCTGGACGCCAATCCTCGTTCTTGTCGGTTTCGTGCTAGCAGGCGTGATCTTTAGCTACCTGTCGCGTGCCAGCGGCACGTTGATCGGCATCATTGCCGCGCTGGCCTTCGTCGTCGTCTGGTTCATCTGGGGCCTTGGCGCCATTTCGGGACAGATCAACCATATGTTGGGGGTTTCACGCCTCGATGCGAAACTCGAACAGGTTCAGGACCGGATCGCTGACAGGACCGCCGAACTTGCCCGCATCGACGCCGAATTGGCGGAAACGCAGGCCGAGCTGGCCGAGATCATGAAAGCCGAATCTGAAGCCAAGGAAACGGGCGATGGGGCTTTCCTCAATCTGATCAACACCGCTCAACCGACTCGCCAGCGTCTCAAGGGGCTACGCGCCGAAAAGAACCTCTACGGGAACGAGGTTTCCGATCTCAACTCTCTGCGACAGCGCATCGAACGACTCTCGACCAATGTCGAGGACATGCCCCGACTTGAGGAAGAGGCCGCCAAGGCGCGCGCCGATTTGCCCCAAGACGTGTCAAACGTGCGCACTGAAAATGGCCTGAGCGCCCTCAATCAGCGGATCGCGAACGGTGAGGCCGACGTGCCGTCCGAAAACGTGGCTGCGCTGGAGACGGCGCTCACGCTCGAAGCCAAGCTGCGCGCCACCAAAGAGGCGGTTATAGATACCTACGCCGACGTGGCCCGCATTGGCCTGCGGCCGGTCGATAGCCGCCAATTCGGCGGTATGATGCTCTCGCTCACCATTGGTGTCGTGTCCATCGCCCTTTCGCTTCCGATTGGTGTCCTGCTCGCGCTGGGGCGGCAATCGCACCTGCCGCTGCTCAAGGCGCTCTGCGTGGGCTTTATCGAGTTCATCCGCGGCGTGCCGCTTATCACGCTGCTGTTCGTGGCCTCGACGCTGCTCAACATCTTCCTGCCGCCGGGTACGAGTTTCGATATCATCCTGCGGGTGATCATCATGGCCACGCTCTTTGCCTCTGCCTACATGGCCGAGGTGGTGCGTGGCGGCCTCGCCGCCCTGCCCAAGGGACAGTACGAGGGGGCCGACAGTCTTGGCCTCAACTACTGGCAGGCACAGCGTCTGATCATCATGCCGCAGGCGCTCAAGATTTCGATCCCGGGCATCGTCAGCACCTTCATCGGCCTGTTCAAGGATACCACGCTCGTGTCGATCATCGGCCTGCTGGATCCGCTGGGCCTTTCCAACGCGATCCGGGCCGATTCGGCCTGGAACGGCATCGTATGGGAGATTTACGGGTTCATCGCGCTGATGTTCTTCGTCTTCTGCTTCTCGATGTCTCGCTACTCAATGTATCTCGAGCGCAAGCTCCACACCGGCCATCGTTAAGGAGGGGTCATGTCAGAACTCGCAATGGAACGACAAGTCGATCGCTCGAAAATGCAGGTCTCGGACGAGGTCGCGATCGAGATCGAAAAGATGAACAAGTGGTATGGCGCGTTTCACGTGCTCCGCGACATTGACCTGACGGTCAATCGCGGCGAGCGGATCGTGATTGCGGGGCCTTCGGGCTCGGGCAAATCGACGCTCATCCGCTGCATCAACGCGCTGGAAGAGCATCAGCAGGGCAAGATCACGGTGGATGGCACCGTGCTTTCGTCGGATCTCAAGAACATCGACAAGATCCGCTCCGAGGTCGGGATGGTGTTCCAGCACTTCAACCTCTTCCCGCATCTCACCATTCTCGAAAACTGCACGCTCGCGCCGATCTGGGTCCGCAAGGTTCCCAAGCGCGAGGCCGAGGAAACCGCGATGCATTTCCTCGAAAAGGTGAAGATCCCCGAACAGGCCGACAAGTACCCCGGTCAGCTTTCGGGTGGTCAGCAGCAGCGTGTGGCAATTGCCCGATCGCTCTGCATGCGGCCGCGGATCATGCTGTTCGACGAACCCACGTCGGCGCTTGACCCCGAGATGATCAAAGAGGTGCTCGACACCATGATCGAACTGGCCGAAGAGGGCATGACCATGCTCTGCGTGACCCACGAGATGGGCTTTGCGCGTCAGGTCGCCAACCGCGTTATCTTCATGGACGCGGGCCAGATCGTGGAACAGAACGAGCCGGAAGAGTTCTTCAACAACCCCAAGAGCGAACGCACCAAGCTGTTCCTCAGCCAGATCCTCGGCCACTGAGCGCCATCACATATTGAACGAATCGGCCGGGGCAATGCTCCGGCCGATTTGCTTTGGTGGGATTGCTTCGTTGCGGGGGCCGATCTTGCGCCCTTGCTGTCGTCGTTAACCGTCGTCGAATACGGCCATCATGGCAGCGCGCAGCCGGGCGACATCTTCGTCAACCGAGGCCTTCAAATCGCACACGAACGGCGCAAGCGCTTCGACCCGGATGGTCCCGCTTCGGGGAAAGAACTTGCCGCGCGGCTGTAGCCGATCCGAGGCATGGATAACGATCGGGCGGATCGTGCGCCCGGTTTCGCGCGCCACCAGAACCGCCCCGGCCTTGAACTCACCCAAGGATTCGCCCTTGGTCCGCGTGCCTTCCGGAAACAGCACCACAGAGCGGCGCGTAGGCATGTCGCGCACGGCCTTGCTCAGCGTTCCCATCGCCACCTTGCCGCTGTTGCGATCAATCTCGACCAGCCCCGCCCCGGTGAACCCGGTGTGCAACAGCTTGGAGTCACAAAGCTCTTTCTTGGCGGCAAAGGTGAACCATTTCTCATCGGGAACGACATCCATCAGGATGAACCCGTCAAGGTGACTGCGGTGATTGATCACGATGATGCTGCCGGTATCCTCGGCCAGCGCGCGCTTGTCCGCGTCCGACATTTCGGCGCGGATGCTCAGCAACCACAAGAGCCGCGAACAGGCGCGTTTGACAAGCCGCCAGTACCAGCCGCGAAACCCCTTGCGCCTTGCACAAAGCAACGGCACGAACGCGATATAAAGGAAATAGAACGGCCCCAGCACGACCAGCACGCTGCGCTTGATCGCCCTGATAGGAAAAGGATCGATGGCCGTGGGGACTGTATCGCGCGAATTGGGGTCGTTGGTCATAGTGTCCTGACGCAGCTGGCCGGTCCGGTTTGCCCGGTTGGCGATGGAATTAGCCTCTGCCGCTGGGAACTGTCGGTTTCGAACCGCGAGACTGTGGCTCTATCGGCCAATTGGCTCAGGGTTACAACGAAAAACCTTTACGTAAGGACAACTGTTGAAAAAGTCGCACCGCGATCTCGCCACCGAAATCGAAGGCTCAGCTTAACTTTTTCGCTGAAAGACCCGGTCTTTCGCCCCGGTCGAAACCGGGGCCGGAAATCAGGGAAGGGGATCAGGACAGGATCACCCGGTTCACATGCCCCATCTTGCGACCGGGCTTCACATCGGCCTTGCCGTAAAGGTGGATCGCAACATTCGCGTTGCGCGCAAGGCCCGGAATACGGTCCATGTCGTCGCCGATCAGGTTCTCCATCACCACGTCGGCATAGCGCCCACCATCGCCCAACGGCCAGCCCGCGACGGCGCGGATATGCTGCTCAAACTGGTCCACAGCACAGCCCTGCTGCGTCCAATGGCCCGAGTTATGCACCCGCGGCGCGATCTCGTTCACGATCAGGCCCTGTGGTGTGACGAAAAGCTCCACCCCTATGACGCCGACGTAATCCAGCGCATTGAGGATCCTACCGGCAAGCAGCACCGCATCGGTGCGTTGGCTGGCCGAAAGCCGCGCCGGCACGGTGGTGGTGCGCAAAATGCCTTCGCGGTGCACGTTTTCACCCGGATCGAAACAGGCGACCTCGCCGTTCGCGCCGCGCGCCGCAATGACCGACACCTCGTGCGAGAACTCGACGAACCCTTCCAGCACCGAGGGCGCGCCCTGCATATCGGCCCAGGCCTGCGTCGCATCCTCTGCCGACGACAGCCGTGCCTGCCCCTTGCCGTCATAGCCGAAACGACAGGTCTTGAGGATCGCCGGCGCACCGATCTCGTCCAGCGCCGCGCGCAGGTCGTCTTCGGAATTCACCGCCCGGTAGGGCGCGGTGGTCAGGCCAAGCCCGGTCAGGAAATCCTTTTCGATGATCCGGTCTTGGCTCACGCGCAATGCTTCGCGGCCCGGATGAATCGGGCGCAGCTTTTCCAGCACGTCAAGCGCCGAGGTCGGAATGTTTTCGAATTCATAGGTGATGACATCGACACTTTCGGCAAAGCGCGTCAGCGCCGCCGTGTCGTCATACCCGGCCTGCAAGTGGAAATTCGCTACATGGCTTGCCGGGCAATCGCCGCCCGGCTCGAAAATCGCGGTCTTGAACCCCAGCCGCGCCGCCGCAACCGAAAGCATGCGGCCCAACTGGCCACCGCCAAGAATACCGATCACCGATCCGGGGGCGAGGGGCTCAGTCATCGCTTGGCTCCTCGGGGATCGAGGCCGAAAGCGCCTCGCGCCAAGCGTCCAAGCGCTGTGCCAATTCCGCGTCCGATATCGCAAGGATACCCGCCGCCATCAGCCCCGCGTTGGCCGCGCCCGCCGATCCGATCGCCATTGTCGCCACCGGGAAACCCTTGGGCATCTGCACGATGGAATAAAGGCTGTCGACACCCGAAAGCGCCCGCGTCTGCACCGGCACGCCGATCACCGGCACCCGTGTTTTCGATGCCATCATGCCCGGCAGGTGCGCCGCCCCGCCCGCGCCTGCGATGATCACGTGCAGCCCACGCGCCACGGCACTCTTGCCATACTCCCAAAGCCGGTCGGGCGTGCGATGCGCCGAGACGATCTTGGCTTCGTAGGCCACGCCCAGTTCATCGAGAATATCCGCGGCCTCTTTCATCGTGGGCCAGTCGCTCTGGCTGCCCATGATGATACCGACTTTCACATCGCTCATGATATGTCCCCAAGGTTTTGGAAGGGATTTCAGGAAGGCCGCACTATAGGCAATTCACGGGTCTGTGCAATGCGCCCATCAGCCAAGGATATCAGGCAATGATATCGGGCGTCAGGCGATCTTCGATCAGGGCAATCTTGTCCTTCAGAGCCAGCTTTTGTTTCTTCAGCCGCTTGATCGTCAGCTGGTCCGCCGTTCCGCGATCCACCAGCGCTTCGATGGCTTCATCAAGGTCTCGATGCTCGCGGCGAAACACCTCCAACTCCACCCGCAGAACATCATCGGTCTTCATCGAGATATCGGAAGGCGCGTTCATCGTGGCAATTTCCCCGAAGTTGTTGTTTCCCGGATGATTCTCCGGTCTGATCCCCTGCTGTAAGATAGGCGTTCAGCCCGGAATCTCAAAGCCTTGCCTCGCATTCGCATCATTCTCTTGCGCAAGCGGCCTTGCCGCCCCATATTTTGACAAGACGCGGCTGCCGCTGACGGGGCCGCATAACACTGTCGCTTGAACCTGATAAGGGCCGTGTCGATGACAAAACTCTCTCTGGGGTCACACCCCTACATGCTTGGCTTCGAAGATCTGGAGCGCCTTCTTGAACGCAATGCCAAATCCGGCAACGAAGGCTACCCGCCCTTCAATATAGAACAGACCTCGCAAAACTCCTATCGCATCACGCTGGCTGTGGCCGGGTTCGCCGAAAACGATCTCTCGATCACGCTTGAGGATCGTCAACTGGTGATCCGTGGTCGCCAATCGGACGAATACGAAGGGCGCATCTTCCTGCACCGTGGCATCGCCGCGCGGCAGTTCCAGCGCAGCTTTGTCTTGGCCGATGGGGTCGAGGTGGGTGAAGCGATCATGGAAAACGGTTTGCTGCATGTTGATCTGACCCGGGCCGCGCCCGAGGCGGTAGTGCAGCGGATCAATATCAGGAAAGGGTAAGTCATGGATACGAAGTTTGATTTTGGCGCCGCTGACGAAAACCGGATCGTTTACGTGCGCAAAGTGGCGGTGAAAGACCTGCCGCAAGAGGTGCGCGACGAAGTGCAGGGGGTGGAAAGCCTCTATGCCGTGCACCGTGCCGAAGACGGCATGCAACTCGCGCTGGTGCGCGATCGGGCGATGGCTTTTGTACTGGCCCGGCAAAACGATCTGGCACCGGTCACGGTGCACTGAGCTTTCTGAATAGGGCGGGGGTTTACCCCGCCTGACACTCCTGCCACTCTTGGTCTGATCTTTGGTGAGACAAGACGCAGGATCCCCCATGTTCACAATCCAGGACCTCGAAGCCGCCCACGCGCTGGTTTCGCGCAGCGTTCCGCCCACCCCCGCACTCGACTGGCCATTGCTGGGCGAAGCGTTGGGGGCAACCGTCGTCGTCAAGCATGAGAACCACGCCCCCACCGGCGCCTTCAAGGTGCGCGGCGGGGTTACGTTCATGGATTGGCTCACCCGCACCCACCCCGACATGCAGGGCATCGTCACTGCCACGCGGGGCAACCATGGCCAATCCCAAGCCCGCGCCGCCACCGAACGCGGTCTGCGCGCTAAGGTTCTGGTGCCGCGCGGCAACTCCGTCGAAAAGAACGCCGCGATGCGCGCCTATGGCGCCGAGTTGATCGAGCATGGCGACGATTTCGACGAAGCCCGCGAAGAAGCGATGCGCATCGCCGAAACCGAGCCGCTCTTTCCCGTGCCACCCTTTCACAAGGAACTGGTGCGTGGTGTGGCGACCTATGGGTATGAGCTGTTCAGCGCATGGCCCGATCTCGATGTGGTCTACGTGCCGATTGGCTGCGGCTCGGGGCTGTGCGGCACCATCGCGGCGCGTGATGCGCTTGGATTTGATACGGAGATCGTCGGCGTCGTGGCCGAGGGCGCGGCTGGGGCGAAATTGTCGGTCGAGGCGGGGCATCTGGTGGAAACCAATTCCGCCGACACCTTCGCCGATGGCATGGCCGTGCGCGTCCCGGTTCAAGCAGCCTTCGACATCTATTCACGCAAAGCAGCGCGCATCGGCGCCGTCAGTGATGACGAAATCGCCGCGGCCATCCGCCTGTTCTATACCGCCACGCACAACATTGCCGAAGGGGCAGGGGCCGCCGCGCTGGCGCTGGCGATGCAGGAAAAAGAGCGCAACACTGGCCGCCGTGTCGGCGTGGTGCTGTCTGGCGGTAATCTCGATATGCCGGTCTATCGCAGCCTTCTGTCGGGCGAGACCCCGCGCCCCTAGTCGCCTCTGGCCCCGGCGTTTTCGGGCTGTATCCAAATCGACAATGAAAAAGGCCGGCCCCGATTAAGGGCCGGCCTCTGAGTTCTATATCGCGATCAGCTTACGAACCTGCGATCAGGCCCATCGATTCGAGCTTCAGGATCACCTGATGCGCACAGTTGTCGACGTCGACATTCTCGGTCTCAACGCTCAACTCGGGGTTCTGCGGCACATCGTAGGGGTCGGAAATACCCGTGAATTCCTTGATCTTGCCTTCCCGCGCCAGCTTGTAGAGGCCCTTGCGGTCACGCCGTTCACACTCTTCGATCGTGGTCGCCACGTGCACTTCGACGAAGGCGCCGAACTGCTCGATGTCTTCGCGCACAGCGCGACGGGTCGTCGCGTAGGGTGCGATCGGGGCACAGATGGCGATACCGCCGTTCTTGGTAATCTCGCTCGCGACATAGCCGATGCGGCGGATGTTGAGGTCACGGTGCTCTTTCGAGAAACCCAGCTCGGAGCTGAGGTTCTTGCGCACGATGTCCCCATCCAGAAGCGTAACCGGACGGCCACCCATTTCCATCAGCTTGACCATCAATGCGTTGGCAATGGTCGATTTGCCCGAACCCGAGAAACCGGTGAAGAAGACGGTGAAGCCCTGCTTCGAACGCGGCGGCTTGGTCTTGCGCAGTTCCTGCACGACTTCGGGGAACGAGAACCACTCAGGGATCTCAAGCCCTTCGGCAAGGCGGCGGCGCAGTTCGGTGCCCGAGATGTTGAGGATGGTCACGTCATCCTTGTCTTCGATCTCGTCCATCGGTTCGTATTGTGCGCGCTCCTGAACCCAAACCATGTGTTTGAAGTCCACCATTTCGATGCCCATTTCGGCTTCGTGCTCGCGGAACAGTTCCTGTGCGTCATAGGCGCCATAGAAATCTTCGCCTGCGCTGTTCTTGCCCGGGCCAGCGTGGTCACGGCCAACGATGAAGTGGGTGCAGCCGTGGTTCTTGCGGATCAGGCCATGCCAGACCGCTTCGCGCGGGCCAGCCATACGCATGGCAAGGTTCAGCAGGCTCATCGTGGTGGTCGACTGGGGGTACTTGTCCAGCACGGCTTCGTAGCAGCGCACGCGGGTGAAGTGATCGACGTCGCCCGGCTTGGTCATGCCGACGATCGGGTGGATCAGCAGGTTGGCCTGCGCTTCTTTCGCCGCGCGGAAGGTCAGTTCCTGGTGTGCGCGGTGCAGCGGGTTACGCGTCTGGAACGCGACAACACGACGCCAGCCCAGCTTGCGGAAATAGGCGCGCAATTCGTTGGGCGTGTCGCGGCGGGCGCGGAAGTCATAGTGAACAGGCTGCTGGATACCGGTGACGGGGCCACCGAGGTAAACCTTGCCAGCGGTGTTGTGCAGGTAGTTCACGGCCGGGTGCGCATCGTCATCTGCGCCAAACACCTTCTCGGCTTCGCGGGCTTTGTTAGGAACCCAGCGGTCGGTCACGGTCATGGTGGCGAGGATCACGCCTTCCTGATCGCGCAATGCGATGTCCTGACCGATCTCAAGGCTCGCGGCGAAATCTTCGCTCACGTCCAGATTGATCGGGATCGGCCAGAGCGCGCCGTCGGCCAAGCGCATGTTTTCTACGACGCCATTGTAATCCTCTTCGGTGAGGAAGCCCTTGAGCGGGTTGAACCCACCGTTCATCAAAAGCTCCAGATCGCAGATCTGGCGCGGGGTCAGGTCATGGCTGACCAGATCGGCCGCTTCGACCTTCAGCTTTTGCGCACTTTCGTACGAGACGTAAAGCTCGGGGATGGGGGCAAGGTTATTTTGCATAAGTTCTGTCCTGTGCTTCAAGGGAACAAGGCCACTGGCCGTGCCGGTTAGTTCGGCGTGAAGGGCATCGTATTCGGCCAGTTTACGGGCAAGAAAACGATCGGTTAGGCGCATTTTCGTGGTGGCACCGCGGGTCGTCAGGGCATAGGCGAAGCGCGCGCGCCGGTCCGGCCCTTCACGTTCACTTATCCTGATCAGGCCCGCATCGGCCACCGCGCGTAACTGCGCATTGAGACGGCCCAGTGAAATGCCCAAGGCCGCCGCCGTGACACGCTGCGAGGCCTCTGGTGCCAGGTCGAGCTGTCGCAACAGGCGGAAGAGTTGATCTTCCTCCGGCAGGGCAGGTTTTATCTCGGCTGGCATGTTCATCGGCGACTCAAAGTGTGTTCACGGATGAACGCATTGCATATCCTCCCCCCGTTTTGAAAGGAAAATCTCGCTACAATCGGCGTTTTTTTGCCAAGTCGCAGAGGTGCAACGCTCAACTTCGGCCATGGGGTGGGTGCGCCGACATCGGCGGAACCAAGGCATTTGGGGCAAATCTGGGTCAAGCAGGGCAGGGCGAACATCAAAGGGCCGGGGCGATCCACACCGCCCCGGCCCTTTGATTTTGATCGGTCAACACAGGGTCAGCGGGTTACTCCGCCATCCCCTGTTCGGCCAGCCAACGTTCGGCTTCCAACGCGGCCATGCAGCCCATCCCGGCGCTGGTCACGGCCTGCCGATACTTGTGATCGGTCAGGTCACCCGCGGCGAACACGCCCGGGATCGAGGTTTCGGTGCTGTCGGGCTTGGTCACGACATAGCCGCCCATGTGGGTCTCGAGCACATCTTTCACCAACTCGTTCGCCGGGGCGTGGCCGATGGCGATGAACACGCCCTTGGCCGGAATCTCGGTGATCTCGCCGGTTTCGACATGCTTTGCGCGCACGCCGGTCACGCCCAGCGGCTGCTCGTCGCCCACAACCTCTTCGAGTGTGTGATGCCAAAGCGGCACGATCTTTTCGTTCTTCATCAACCGGTCGATCAGGATCCGCTCGGCGCGAAGCTCGTCGCGGCGATGGATCAGCGTCACTTTGCTGGCGAAGTTGGTCAGGAACAGCGCCTCTTCCACGGCGGTGTTGCCACCGCCCACCACCACGATCTCCTGACCGCGATAGAAGAACCCGTCACAGGTCGCACAGGCCGAAACGCCAAAGCCCTTGAACTTCTCCTCGCTGGGCAGACCAAGCCATTTGGCCCGCGCGCCGGTGGCCAAGACCACGGCATCGCAAGTATAGGTCGTGCCACTGTCGCCCTTGGCGGTGAAGGGCCGGTTCCTGAGGTCCAGTTCGGTGATGATGTCGCTCACGATCTCGGTGCCCATGGCACGCGCGTGTGCTTCCATCTTCACCATCAATTCAGGGCCCTGAATCTCGCTCTCACCCGGCCAGTTTTCGACCTCGGTCGTGGTGGTCAACTGCCCGCCCGGTTCCAGCCCCTGCACCAGAAGCGGCTCCAGCATGGCACGGCTGGCATAAACCCCGGCGGTGTATCCTGCGGGCCCGGACCCGATGATCAGCAGTTTGGTGTGACGCGTTTCGCCCATCTCGCTCGTCTCCTGTAGGCCCGGCCCGCCATGGGGCGCAGCGCCAATTAACATAATCGTCGTGATTCATATCGTCGCTTCGCGATATAATCTGCCCTCGCCCTTGTTAAAACCCCCGCTGAGGCCATCAATTAATGATGTTGCCGTTGCGTGAAATATTATTGCGCGCAGAAGGGAGGATGCTATAACTTCCGCAAATTCCAACCAGTGAGAATGACATGCCCGGAACCCGCCTCGACTCGATTGACCGCAAGATCCTTGCCGAGCTTCAAGCAGACGGGCGAATGACGAATGTCGAGCTGGCCCGGCGCGTCGGTATTTCCGCGCCGCCCTGCCTGCGCCGGGTGCGCACGCTTGAAGAGGAAGGCTTTATTCGCGGCTATCACGCCGATGTCGACAGCCGCGAACTGGGCTTCGAGGTTCAGGTGTTCGCCATGGTCGGCCTGCAAAGCCAGGCCGAGGCTGACCTCTCCGCTTTCGAGGCGCGCTGCCGCAACTGGCCGCTCGTGCGCGAATGCCACATGCTGAATGGCGAGGTGGATTTCATCCTCAAATGCGTGGCGCCCGATCTTTCGACGTTCCAGAGCTTCCTCACTGAACAGCTTACCGCCGCCGACAATGTCGCCTCGGTCAAGACCTCGCTTGTGATCCGCTGCGCCAAGGATGCCCCGGGTGTGCCCTTCGAAGTGCTCGAAGAGCGGCTTTCTCGCTCGGCCTGAGCGGCGCGGCCCTGTCCGCGGCGCTCTTCTCTTTCCCCTCACTTAAATCGGGGCTAGAACCAGTGCGATGAAATGGACGATCCCCAATATCCTTACGCTTCTGCGTATGCTCGCCGCGCCCATGGTGGCGGTGATGTTCCTCTATTTCTCGCGCCCGCTTGCGGATTGGCTGGCGCTGCTGCTTTTCGCCGGGGCTTCGATCACCGATTGGTTCGATGGCTACCTTGCGCGGCTTTGGAAGCAGGAAACCAAGCTCGGCACGATGCTTGACCCGATTGCCGACAAGGCGATGGTGCTGATCGCGTTGACGATCCTCGTCGGTTACACCGAATCCAGTTGGACGCCGTGGATCGTGCTGCCCGCCACCGTTATCCTGTTCCGTGAAGTGTTCGTATCCGGACTACGCGAATTCCTAGGTGATACGGCGGGCACCCTGAAAGTGACCAAGCTGGCCAAGTGGAAAACCACGGCACAAATGGTCGCTATTGCCGTGCTGTTCTCGCGCGGGATTTTCGAGCATCACCATGCCTTCATCGGCATGGAATGGGCGGCGCGCACCGGCGTGGCCCTTCTGTGGATCGCCGCTTTCCTGACATTGGTGACCGGGGTCGATTATCTTCTCAAGGCGCTGCCGTTCCTGAAGGAAGACGAGTGATGCAGATTCTCTATTTCGCATGGGTGCGTGAACGCATCGGTGAGGCGCGCGAAACCGTCGAGACCGAGGCCACCACCGTGACCGAGCTGATCGAAGAGTTGCGCGCCCGAGATCCGCGCTACGCCGCCGCCTTTGCCGATCTTTCGGCCCTGCGCGTGGCACTCGATCAGGATTTGTCGGATTTCGACGCCCCGCTTGATGGCGTGCGCGAAGTGGCCTTCTTCCCGCCGATGACAGGGGGCTGAGGCGCATGGATGTCCGCGTCCAGTCCGAGCCGTTCGATTTCGGCGCCGAGGCCGGGCGCTTCGCCGAAGGCCACCACACGATGGGCGCGGTCGTCACCTTTACCGGCATCGTGCGCGATGACGATGGTACGCTCGACCGGATGGAGATCGAGCATTACCCCGGCATGACCGAACGCGCCCTCGAAGCCCATGCGCGCGAGGCACAGGAGCGGTTTTCGCTGGGCGATGTGCTGGTCATCCACCGTCACGGCGCGCTTCGCCCCGGTGAGATGATCATGATGGTCGCCACCGCCGCGCCGCACCGCGCCGATGCTTTTGAGGGCGCCCAGTATCTTATGGATTACCTCAAATCGCGCGCCCCCTTCTGGAAGAAGGAATACACCGCCGATGGCGCCGCATGGGTCGCTGCCAAGGACGAGGACGAAGACGCGCTGGGCCGCTGGTGATGCCGCCCGCCCTGCGCATCCCGAACCGGCAGGCCCGCTGGCTCTGGCTTTCGGCGCAAGGGTTGTCCGGGGTGCCGCACGGCCCGCTCGATCTTGCCCGGATGATCCACGATCTGGGCTTCGTACAGCTTGATACGATCCGCGTCATTTCCCGTGCCCACCATCATATCCTGTGGTCCCGCAACCAGAATTACCGCGAACCGATGTTGGGCAAGCTGCTGCGCGGGCGAGGTGTGTTCGAACATTTCACCCATGATGCCAGCGTCATCCCGATGGAATTCCTGCCGATGTGGCAGCGACAGTTCCACCGACGCGCGGAACAAATTCGCAAGGCTGGCTGGTTCAAGGGCATGCCCGATGCCGAAGGCCGCGCCAAGATACGCGAGCGTATTGAACGGGAAGGCCCGCTTTCGACCCACGATTTCGACACCAAGATCGAGGGCAAACGCGAAATGTGGCGCCGCCCGCCGCACAAGCTGGCGCTCGATTACATGTGGTATGCGGGTGAGCTGGCCACCTGTCACCGCGTGAATTTCACCAAGTTCTATGACCTGTCAGAGCGCGTCTTTCCCGCCGGGTTGCGCGCGCAAGACCTGCCCGACGCGGCGCAGCGCGATTGGCTCTGCCGCGCGGCGCTCAAACGGATGGGCTTCGGCACCCCCGGTGAGATCATGCGCTTTTGGGAAGCGATGAGCGCGGCCGAGGTAAAGGACTGGATCGCGGGGCAGGGCGATCTGATTCCGGTCGAAATCGAGGCCGCCGACGGCAGCCTGATCAAGGCGCTCGCCATGCCCGATATCGACGCGCGCCTTGCCGGGTTGGAAAAGCCCACCGGACGTTTGCGTATCCTCAACCCCTTCGATCCGGTGATCCGGGATCGCACCCGCCTGTCAAAACTGTTCGGCTTCGAATACCGGGTCGAGATGTTCGTGCCCGCGGCGCAGCGGCGCTGGGGGTATTACGTCTATCCGCTGCTCGAAGGCGATCGGTTCATCGGCCGCATCGAAGCCCGCGCCGATCGCACCACCGGCCAGCTTGTCCATGAAAAGACATGGGTCGAACCCGGCGTGCGTTGGACTGACAGTCGCCAGTCCCGGCTCGAGGCCGAATTGGCTCGTATCGCAAGGCTGGCCGAGGTGTCTGATGTATCGGGTGTCGGGGCGCTGATACGCCCCTGATACGCCCCTGAAAACGCCCTGATCCGAACCCGGCCTCAGCCGCGCTGTTCCAGCTCCACCCGCAGTGTTTCGCATTCATGGCGCGCGTCGCGCAGGCCTTCCATCGCCGCCGAAAGTTCGGCCTCGGTCTGCGACAGCTGGTTGGTCAACTCGGCTTCGCGCTGTTGCAGGTAGGTGATCGCCTGATCGCGGGTTTCCTCGGCTTCGTGCAATTCCTGCGCCAGCCGATCAAGCTCGTCCATGTCGGTCTTGGCGACGCGGGTGAAGCGATGGATCAGCCAGTTCGAGAACCATCCAACGCAGAACGCAACGAAGAGAATGATGGCGGTGGCAATGATGAACTCAGTTCTTGTCATCGGGTGTTCCTTCGTCTTCGCTGGCCGCGGCATCGCTGCCACTGTCGCGTTCTACGGCCTCAAGCGTCGTTTCCGTCTCGTTGATCGGTTCGGGCCGGATCAACTTGAATTCAATGCGGCGGTTTTCTTCGCGCCCGTCTTCGGTGCCGTTGTTGGCAATCGGTTCGGCTTCGCCATAGCCCTTGGCCGTAAAGCTCGACGTCAGCACACGCCGCGCCCGCAGCCCGTTAAGAACCGCTTGCGCGCGGGCCTGCGACAACTGCTGGTTCATCGTCTCGCGGCCTTGGCTATCGGTGTGGCCGCCGATTTCCAGTTTGATCGGCCCGCATGCCTTGAGCACCTCGGCGATCTGGTCGACGGTCTGGCGCGAGGCCCCGTCGATCGTATCACTGCCCGGCTCGAACGAAATCTTTCGCTGGCCCTGAATTTCCTTGATCCGCGAGATGCACTCCTCCGGCGTCGGCAGGCTGGCGACGGGATCGAGTTTTTCCTGATAGGTCACGTTGATCGAAAATGTCTCGGCCTCGCCCAGCTTCTCGGACAGAAGCCGCGAAATCACGGCCTTGGCATCTTGATTGCCTGTGTTGCCCGTCACCGTGACGTTGTCGGGCGTGATCGTGACCGCGCCATTTGAAAGCTGCGTCAACGCCTCGAGTCCGGTCAAAACCCGCACCGGCCAGTCGCGCGGCAGTGTCTCGTCGATCCGGGCCGAATTATGCACCACGTCCGAGCCGAACTTCGCTTGGGCAAAGCTGATCGCCGCATCGCGGGTCAACTCATCACTGATCCGGCCGCGCATCTGCACCAGCCCTTCGGGCGACATCGTCGCCACGAACTCGGGCGGGCCTTCGGCGTTGGCGTCCGGGGTCTTGGGCAACACGGCATGCAGGGTGAACACCTCTGGAAGGCTGTTTTCCAATTCGCCTACAACCTGATCGAACGTGCCCTGCGCAGTGCCCTCAACGGCGACAAGTGTGATGTCGGCATCCGCGAAGGTCACCGAACCGCCGCCCAGCTTGCCTAGGGCCTTGATCGACATTTCCGCCGCCTTGGCCCAGTTGGGCGAAGGCACGCCCAGACCGATGGTGCAGCTGGCCTTGCCGGTCAGTCCGGCGCGCAAGGCCGCCTGAAGGATGCGGTCGCGTGCCTCTTCGGTATCGGCCGAGCAGCTGTCGAACCGCACGCCATCCTCATCAATCAGAAAGCGCAGTGAAAACGGCGTGATCACCGGGCGCGGCGCGGAAATTTCCAGTCCAAGGCGCAATCCAGCGGGGGCTGCGCGGGTCAGCGCGGCTTCCAGCTTGCGTTGCGCATCTTCGCTGTCGGCCATGGCGATCACCCGCACGCGCTCCGCGTCGATCGAGATTTTCGAGCGCGGCAACCGGTCGAGTGCCTCGATGCCATAGCGCACCGCGTCTTCCCAACCATCCGGTACCGGATAGTCGGCCACGTCCAGAAGGTCGCTGACATCGTCTTCGCCCACGATATCGGCCAGATCGCTGATCAGGGCGTCGCGATCCGTGCCCGCCGGAATAAGCCCCATCATCGAAATGCCGCTGTCGTTGCGCAGGATCTCAAGCGAAAAGTGCGGCGGTGTCAGCCGCTGTGATTGCGCCAGCTCCATCTTGTCGATCACCCGCGCCGCATCGACAAC
Source organism: Rhodalgimonas zhirmunskyi (assembly GCA_030848925.1). GTDB lineage: Bacteria > Pseudomonadota > Alphaproteobacteria > Rhodobacterales > Rhodobacteraceae > Rhodalgimonas > Rhodalgimonas zhirmunskyi. Next base: position 1,468,846 of record JANFFA010000001.1, on the reverse strand, counting down.
GCTGCCCGCGGTCGAAACCGCAAGGAACCGGTTTGCCTCGGACGGTGCGGTGCCGGTCAGGTAAACCTGAAGCCCGTTGGAATGGACCTCGGCCCAGGTCAGGCCCTTTTCGTCCAGCGCCTGTCGCACGCCATATTCCGAGTTTTCCTCGATCATCGTCACGGCAAAAGAGGCCGTCACAAGACTGATGATACCCGCCGCAAGGAAGGTGGTGGCGATGATGAAGATCGAAGAAAGGCGCATATGTTTACAAGGCTACCATGTGGTCCGCTGTTCCATATGACGGGAACGCGACGGTTGCAATCAAAGGAACATGGCAACGGCGAAAAACAGCAAGGGGATCAGACCTGTGTCGCGGTTGGCCCGAAACAGGACAAGACAGCGTGCCGGATCGTCGATGTTCAGCGTCTTGAGTTGCCACAGCATGTGCCAGCCCATCGCCATAGGCGCCAGCAATGCGACCAGCATTTTCAACGGGTTGTCATCGACCCCGCCCAGAATCGCCGCGATGGTGGCCAACGCCAGAAGCGAAACCGCCGCCACGAGAAACCAGCGCAGCCATGCGGCCGTCTGGTTGCCGAACAGCCGCGCGGTCGATTTCACCCCGATCAGCGCGTCGTCTTCCTTGTCCTGATGGGCATAGATCGTGTCATAGAACAGCGTCCACGCGATCCCGGCAAGATAAAGGATCACCGGCGCCACCGACAGGCTGCCGGTATGTGCCACCCATGCCAGCAGCGCGCCCCAGTTGAACGCAAGGCCAAGAAACACCTGCGGCCACCACGTGAACCGTTTGGCAAAGGGATAGATCGCCACGGGCAAAAGCGACAGCACGCCAAGTGCGATGGCATTCCAGTTGAAGGTGAGCAGGATGGCGAAAGCCACCATCGACTGCGCGATCATCCACGCAGCCGCCTGCGTCGGCAGCACCTGACCTGACGGAATCGGGCGCGAGCGGGTGCGCTCCACGGCGGCATCGATGTCGCGGTCGGTGATGTCGTTCCAAGTGCAGCCCGCCCCGCGCATCAGCCACGCCCCGGCGCCGCAGCCCACGAAAATCCACAGGTCCATCCATCTTGCTTGCCCGTCATGCAGGATCGCCAACGCCAATCCCCACCAGCACGGCAAAAGCAGCAACCACGTGCCAATGGGCCGGTCCGCTCGCGACAGCCGCAGATAGGGGCGAAGTCCCTCGGGTGCGTAATTATCGACCCAATTGCCCTTGACCGCGTCGGAAACCTGGCCTTCTGGTTCTGGTGTCTTGTCCGGTTGGGTCATAGGATCACGTCCATGAATGCAAAAGTCAGGCTTTATGTAGATCACCCGCTGGGCGAAGGGCAAACCGTTCCTTTGTCGCGGGAACAGGCGCATTACCTTTTCGGGGTGATGCGGCTGGGAATGGGCGATGGCGTGGCCCTCTTCAACGGACGCGACGGCGAATGGCAAGCCGAGGTGGCCGAGGCCGGAAAACGCGGCGGAACGCTGGCCTGCACCGTTCAAAGCGCACCATTGCGCCTGCCGCCCGATCTCTGGCTGCTGTTCGCCCCGATCAAGAAGACGCGCACCGATTTCATCGTCGAGAAGGCCGCCGAAATGGGCGCCGCCCGTATCTTGCCCGTGCAAACCGATCACACCAATTCCGAACGCATTCGTCAGGACCGCCTGCAAGCCCACGCCGTCGAGGCGGCCGAGCAATGCGGCGGCACATGGGTGCCCGAGGTGGCCGACCTCACCCGCCTTGACCGGTTGCTCTCGGATTGGCCGGAGGACCGCCAGTTGATGTTTTGCGACGAAGCGCTGGCCGGCGGCTCCTCTGCCCTGCCGGACGCATTTGCCAAAACCGACCCTCGTCCTTGGGCGATTCTCATTGGCCCCGAGGGCGGCTTTTCCGAGGCCGAGCGCACACGCCTTGCCGCGATGGAACAGGCGCACGCGGTGGCGCTTGGTCCGCGCATCCTGCGCGCTGATACCGCCGCCGTCGCCGCGCTTACCCTTTGGCAGCGTCAATTGGGGGATTGGGGATGAGCTTCATCCGCCCCGAAGCCCGCACCGCGCTCTGGCGCTGGCGCGAAGTGGCGCTCGGCGCGCTCGTCGCGGGTCTGGGCCTGTGGCTGATCCTCACCGCTCACGGTGTTTTGAACTGGCTTGGCTGGCCGATCGCGGCGCTGGGCTTGGCCTTCCTGATTGCTGGTCTTCAGCGTGCGCGGATCCGGTTGAAAAGCGGCGGCGTGGGCTTGATCGAACTCGACGAGGCGCAGCTTACCTGCTTCCTGCCGGGGCAGGGTGGCGTGACCGTGCCGCTGCCTTCTGTTATCCGGATCGAGATTGAAAGCGGCCGTGTCCCGACGTGGTGTTTCACTGACGAACAAGGCCGCACCGCGCAAATTCCGGCAAGTGCCGAAGGGGCCGAGCGCCTGATCGACGCGCTGGCGCATTTTCCCGGTGCCGACTATGCGCGGGTGGCTGAGGCGTCCCGATCCGGTGCGACGGCCACCTTCCTGATCTGGCGGCTTGGCAGGGCGCAGCGGGCGGCAACTTCCTTAACGCAGAGTGCGCAAATCCCGCGGCGCCTGCACTGACGCCTGAACGGATCCCCGCACTGACCCCGCATTGACACCCCGCGCCATTCCGCGCACTTCTGTCCCCCGAACCCAAGAGAACACTTCCGAAAGGCCTAAGCGATGTCCATTCCCCAGTCCGGCGGCGGCCCGATCGAGCGGCACGAGCAACTTGCCCAATATCTGGCCGACGGGTGTAAACCGAAGGAACGGTGGCGGATCGGGACCGAGCACGAGAAATTCGGCTATTGCAAGGACACCCAGAAGCCCATCCCCTACGAGGGAGAGCGCAGCGTTCTGGCCGTGCTGGAAGGGCTGCGCGATCTGCATGGCTGGGCGCCACTTGAGGAAAACGGCAAGCTGATCGGCCTCACCAAGGGCGGCGCGAATGTCAGCCTTGAACCCGGCGGGCAGCTTGAGCTTTCGGGCGCGCCGTTGGAAACCATCCACCAGACCTGTGACGAGGTGAACCAGCACCTGCGCGACGTGAAGGACATCGCCGACAAGGTCGGTGTCGGCTTCCTTGGCCTTGGGGCCGCGCCGATCTGGAAACACGACGACATGCCGCTCATGCCCAAGGGGCGTTACAAGCTGATGGACGGCTACATGCAGAAGGTGGGCGAAGCGGGCACCACCATGATGCGCCGCACCTGCACCGTGCAGGTGAACCTCGACTTCGAGAGCGAGGCCGACATGGTGCAGAAGATGCGCGTCGCCATCGCGCTGCAACCCGTCGCCACCGCGCTGTTCGCCAATTCGCCCTTCTTCGAGGGCAAGCCCAACGGCATGAAATCCTATCGCTCGTGGGTGTGGCGGCACCTTGATAACGACCGCACCGGCATGGTGCCCTTCGTCTTCGAAGAGGGATTCGGGTTTGAACGATGGGTCCAGTATGCCCTTGATGTGCCAATGTATTTTGTCTACCGCGACGGCAAGTACATCGATGCGCTGGGCCAGTCCTTCCGCGATTTCCTTGACGGGAAGCTGCCCGCGCTGCCCGGTGAGACGCCCACCCTTTCGGATTGGGCCGACCACCTGACCACGTTGTTCCCCGAAGCGCGTGTGAAACAGTTCATCGAGATGCGCGGCGCCGATGGTGGCCCGTGGCGCAGGCTTTGCGCGCTGCCCGCCTTCTGGGTCGGGCTGACCTACGATCAAGGCGCGCTGGATGCGGCGTGGGATCTGGTCAAGCATTGGGATGCCCCGACCCGCGAGGCGCTGCGCGTTGCGGCGGGCGATCAGGCGCTGCAAGCGCGGGTCGAGGGCAACACCGGCCTGATCGACATGCGCGACCTCGCGCGTGAGGTTCTGGCGATTTCGCGTGAGGGTCTGCGCGCGCGCAACCGCCCCGGCGCAGGCGGCATGATTCCCGACGAGCGGCATTTCCTGCACGCGCTCGAAGACAGCGTGACCGATGGCAAGGTGCCCGCCGACGAACTTCTTGAGCATTACGAGAAGGACTGGGATCACGACCTGAGCCACATCTACGACGCTTGGGCCTATTGATCCGAAAGACCGATGGAACGGGGAAAACGCGGTCCTTTTCAGGGGGCCGCGTTAACCTTTCCTAACGGCTGTTTGGGCGAGAATTGCCGGTCTGCAAACCGTCTGCATTCTGGCTGCTTTCCGTATGGCGGTGAAAACCAACCCGGAAATCGGCGCAAAAGGTTAACCGGGGCAGCGGCCGGTCGAGTCAGGATTTGCTAGGGGCGCGATACCGAAGGCAAGACGCGGCGCGAAGGGCCTACTTCTTGCCAATCTTGGGTTCGGTTCCGGCGCGGATGCGGGTGATGTTGGCGCGGTGACGCTGGATGATGACCAGCGCCAGCAACAGGCACAGCACAGTCGCCTCTTCCCGGCCCAGCGCGATGGCCCAAAGCGGGGCCGACGCCGCCGCCACCAAGGCCGAGAGCGAGGAAATCCGGCTGAGCAGCGCCACGGACAGCCACGTCAGACAGGCCGCAATGCCCACCGGCCACGCCAGCGCCAACACCGTGCCAAGGAAGGTCGCCACGCCCTTGCCGCCGCGAAAATTCAGCCAGACGGGCCAGCAATGGCCGACAAAGGCGAACAGCCCGGCGATCTGGGCCGCGTCCTCGCCCACGATCATCCGGCCCAGCAGCACCGCGATCGCGCCCTTGCCACTGTCCAAGAGCAACGTCAGCAGCGCGGCGAACTTGTTGCCGGTGCGCAAGACGTTGGTCGCGCCGATGTTGCCCGACCCGATGGTGCGCAGATCGCCCAGCCCCATCAGCCGCGTGATCACCAGCCCGAACGGGATCGAGCCAAGCACGTAGCCCAGCACCGCCCAAAGCGCCAAAGTGCTGTAATTCGCCATGATCTCAGGCATCAGCCGAACACCCTTTCACCCGCTACGTAGGTCGCCAGAACCTTACCCTGCATGCGCGCCCCGTCAAACGGGGTGTTCTTGGATTTCGATAGCAGCGCGAACCGGTCAAGGATCAGCGGCGCATGGGCATCGAACAGCACCAGATCGGCCGGTGCCCCCTTGGCCAGCCGCCCCGAGGCAAGGCCAAGCCGTTTCGCCGGGTTCATCGACAGCGCGCGAAACAGCTGTGGCAGCGACAGGTTGTCGGCGTGATAAAGCCGCAGTGCGGCGGGAAGCAGGGTTTGCAGGGCGACCGCGCCGCTGGCCGCTTCTTCGAATGGCAGGCGCTTTGATTCCTCGTCCTGTGGCGTGTGCATCGAACTGATGATGTCGATCAGTCCGGTGCCGATCGCCTCGACCGTGGCCATGCGGTCTTCTTCATCGCGCAGCGGCGGCTTTACCTTGAAGAAGGTGCGGTAATCGGCCACGTCCAGCGTGTTGAGCGTAAGGTGGTGGATCGAGGTGCCAGCGGTGATGTTGATCCCGTTTGCCTTGGCGCGCTCTAGCGCGGGCAGGGCGCGCGCAGTGGTGATCTGATCCGCGTGATAGGCCGCGCCGGTCATTTCCAGAAGCGCGATGTCACGATCCAGCCCCATCCGTTCGGCCATTGGCGTGACCGAGGACAACCCGCGCAGGGTGGCGAATTTGCCCGATGTGGCGGCGGCCCCGGCAGAGAGGCCCGGTTCCTGCACATGCGCGATGGTCAGCGCGCCCAGCGCCTTGGCATAGGTCAGAGCGCGGCTGAACACCTTGGTGTCGGCAATCACCCGGTCGCAATCGGTGAAGGCCACCGCGCCCGCATCCATCAGGAAGCCAAGCTCGGTCATCTCGCGGCCCGCGCGCCCCTTGGTCAGCGCCGCCATCGGCAGGACGTTGACCGGGGCCACCTCGTTGGCGCGGCGGCGCACGAATTCCAGCACCTCGGGCGTGTCGATCGCGGGCAGGGTATCGGGGCGCGTCACCATCGTGGTGACGCCCCCGGCGGCGGCGGCCAGCCCGGCCGAGCGATAGCTTTCCTTGTGCCGCTCGCCGGGTTCACAGACCTTCACCCCGATATCGACGATCCCGGGGGCAAGGCATTTTCCGGCGCAGTCCACCAGCGCGGCCCCGTCAGGGGCGTCGGGCGCGGCATCAAAGCCCACATCTGCGATCACGCCGTCCTTGAGCAAGAGCCAGCCGGGCGCATCCCTGTCGCCCTCGGGGTCGATCAGGCGGGCGTTGGTGAAAAGCGTGGTCATCTGGTCATCTCTCCGGTCTGGACGTCGCGTATCTTGCGATAGACCGCGCGGCTGTCGGCGATCCGGCGAAATCCGGCGGTGACGGTATAGTGCCGTCCCTTGCTGCTTTGGCGTGTCTCGCGCGCGAACAGGATCGTGCCCGGCTCTGCGCCGTCGTATTCAAGCGGCGTTTTCGGCCCGATCGCGTAGGATTTCAACGATTTCTTTCCCCACAGCGTCGAACTGGCGATGAAGGCGCGCCGGTCGGTCAGGGTGTAATGGGTGCGGGCGCGTTTCAGGGCGTTGCCGATCATGTAGCCGCCCGCCGTGTTGATGCCCATGGCGACGAAGAACAGGCCAAAGAGCGACATGAAGGCCTTGATCGGCGCGCCGTCCTTCATGTCGGGCATGGTGTTGAGCTTGGTCAGCCAGAAGATCGCAAAGCCAGTCATGAGCACGCCCATGGCGCTGCGCATCGGGTTGAAATCATCGCCGTCGATGCCTCTCACCGGTTTGCCCTGCCAGAGGATGCGCTCGCCGGGGTCGAGGATGCCTTCCCAACCGGGCGGCGCAGGGGGCGCGGCTTTGGCCGGGGCGGGCGGCGGAAGGTCGGTTGCGTCATCGGTGATCCGCTCGCTCAAGGGCGCCCCCCGGCCATCACGCGTTCGATGGTGGCCTTGGTTGCCTTGGCGTCGGACTGGTATTTGATCAGGTGCTTGCCGCCGGTTTGCGTCACCACCTGCACCACCGAAACCAGCGTGTTGATCTCCTTGATATCGCGCAGGCCAATGGCGCGTCCGCCGGGGCCAAGAAGGCGGCGCTCGGTCAGGTCCCAGCGCATCTTGAGGTCGTCCGAGGCAAGGTAAAGCCCGCGCACCGCCACGGCGAACAGCCCGCCGACCGCGCCGGTCCAGACGTGCGGATTGCCAAGCGCCCAGAGGATCGCCATGCCGATTGCCATGGCGAGTGCGGCCAGCCACGCGTGATCGCGCAGGTAGGTGCCACGATCCGAGGTGAAGGCGCAGAGCACCTCTTCGCCCGCGTGCAGCGGGGCGTTCGGCTCTACGTCGTAATGCAGGTCGCCGCGTGTCTTGTCGCGCTCAGCCATTGCCGAACCTCTCTTGTGCCTTTTCGATGCGCGCACCTATGGCGCGTGGGCGCGCGACATAGCGCATGACCACCGACATTCCGTCATCGAATCCGATCTGTAGCGCCCACCAGAACCACGGCCGCGTCCAGACGATCCGTTCCAACCCGACCGAGGTCGTCTCGGTCACGTCATCCGTCGGCTCGAAGATCAGCCGTTGATCGGTCAGCCACCAGATTTCGTTGCGGTGGCTGAACCACACGGAAAAATCATCGAACACCACCATGAACAGCAGCGTAAACACCGGCACCGCGATCAGCCATTGCACCAGCGACAGGTAGCCAAGGCTTGCCAGCACCAGCGCGGTGGCGAAACTCAGCAGCACCGCGCGCTGCAGGAACAGCGCCAGTTGCGGACGCCACATGCCAAGAAGCCGCTCGCCCTCGCGCAGCGGCAGGTCCGGCAGGTCCTGTCCCGGATTGCGCCGAAAGCTCATGAAACGACCAGAAAGATGAGGGTGGCAAGCACGGCCCCGGCCAGAAAGACGAGGGGCAGGATCCAGCCGCGCCCCGGCCCGGCCCCGGCATCGGCGCGCCCGCCCGGTTCCACGTGGCCCAATGCGGTCGCACTGGGCAACGGCGTCAGGTCCGGCGCGGGTTGGTCGGCCTCAAGATGGGCGACGAACTCCAGCGGTGCGCGCGGGGTGATATAGGTCGCATCCTCGGGCAGAGCCTTGGAAAACAGCAAGAGCACGGTCCCGGACAGGCGATCAATCGGCGCACCCGCCGGGTTCATCGTCGACAGGTCCATGCCGTTGGCATCGCTCAGATAGCGCGACAGGCCGTATTCCTTCATCATGTTGGCATCGAATAACTCGATATGTTCGGGGTCGAGCCAGTTCAGCCCCAGCGCTTCGGCCAGCGGCCAATGATGGCGGCCTGTGGCCTCGTCCGTTTGTGCGGTCTTGAACGCGTCAAGCGCGTGTTCCGGCAGATCGACATGAAACACCCAGACGCCGGGGCGGCTTTGCGGTGGTATTTCGAACCCGCTCATACCATGACCCCTTCGGGTTGGGCGCGGGCGCGATGGTTGCGGGCCAGAAGGTCCATCGCCGCCATCCGCACGGCGACGCCCATTTCGACCTGCTCCTGAATGACGGATCGGTTGATGTCATCGGCGATCTCGCCGTCGATTTCCACGCCCCGGTTCATCGGACCAGGGTGCATCACGATGGCGTCTTCCTTGGCGAAGGACAGCTTTTCGGCATCAAGGCCGTAGCGATGGAAATACTCGCGCTCGGACGGGATGAAACCGCCATCCATCCGCTCTTTCTGAAGCCTTAGCATCATCACGACATCGACATCGCGCAGCCCCTCGCGCATGTCGTCGAACACTTCGACGCCAAATTCGCGGAACGCACCGGGCACCAGCGTGGGCGGACCAACAAGGCGCACGCGGTTTTCCATCTTGCCCAGCAAAAGGATATTGGACCGCGCCACGCGCGAATGCGCGATATCGCCGCAAATCGCGATCGACAGCCGATGCAACCGCCCCTTGGCGCGCCGGATCGTCAGCGCATCCAGAAGCGCCTGTGTCGGGTGTTCGTGCCGCCCGTCGCCCGCGTTCAGCACCGCGCAATTCACCTTTTGCGCCAAAAGGTCCACCGCGCCGGAATTGGGGTGGCGCACGACCAGAAGATCGGGGTGCATCGCATTCAGCGTCAGCGCCGTGTCGATCAGCGTTTCGCCTTTCTTGATGCTCGACGCCTGCATCGCCATGTTCATCACATCCGCGCCCAGCCGCTTTCCGGCCAGTTCGAAACTGGCCTGCGTGCGGGTGGAATTTTCGAAGAACATGTTGATTTGCGTCAGCCCGGCCAGCGCCTCGGAATGTTTGGCGGAGGAGCGGTTCAGCGTCACGTATTGTTCGGCCAGATCGAGGATGGTGGTGATCTCTTCCGGGCGCAGCGGCTCGATCCCCAGAAGATGCCGATGTGGATAGCTCATAACCCGCCCTCGCTTGACCTTTCCGGGTTATAGGAAGCGGGCGAAACGGAGTCTACCGGTGAGTTATGTCGCCCCGCGCTCTGTTGGTTGCGCCTAAGAGCGCGCCGCCCAGAGGATTCCGCTGGTTTCGCCGCCCTCGGGGCAGGTCGGGCCGGGTAGGGCGTAGGTCTCGTTCTGGAACTGCATCCGGTAATAGGACCAGACATGCGGGCCATAATGCGGGCCGGCCATGCGCAATTGCGGTTTGCCGACGATCACCAGCGTCATATGCGGGGTCAGGCGCTGCTTGTCCGCCGTCAGGAAGGTCAGGTCCATCGGCGATTGCGCGAACCGTCCCTGCTGGTTGAGGTGGATGCAATAGGGCGCGTTCCCCGCCACCGCCGTGGCCGAGCGCAGCATCACCCAAGGATAAGCCAGACTGCCCAGCACGAGGATCAGCATCGTCGCCCCCATTGCTGCCGCGCTCCAGCGGGCGGGGCCGGGGCCGCGCCGCCATGCCAGCCAGAACAGCGCCCCCGCGATCACCACCAGCCCGGCGTGAAGCGCGATCACGTTCCCCTTGCCGGCGAAAATCCAGCCCAGCGCGATGAAGTAGATAAAGGCCAGCGTGGCCCCGGTCAGAAGGGCGAGGATGCGGTCGATCCGCGGCATCGCCTCGTAAAGCGGTTGCCCGGCGCGGGCGCGGCGCACCGCCTCGATCGCAAGCCGGGTTAGAAAGGCCATCGCCACCGCCACAAGCACCATGGCGAAGGTCGCCTGCAGGATGGTCGTGCCGACATTCATGTCGCTGGCGGCGACGCGCGGCACCAGTCGCCAGATCAGGACACCGGCGATGCTTTCGGCCCAAGCCAGCCTGAGCGCGTATCGCCACGGCAGCAGGAAGAACGGCAGGCAAAGCCCGGAAATGATCAGCAGCATCTGGTAAAATGGCGACACGTCGGGCCCTTCCTCGGAAAACCGTCCGCCCTTATTGCGCCGAACCGTGGCGAAACCCAAGCATCGGGGGGGCAAATGCGCGATATTTCTGCGGTTCAGGCTTCCGATTGACTGCGCTAGGGTGGCGGCGATGGAATCGCAGGCCACATATCACCAGCTTCTGGATGCCCTCGCCTGGCAGGTCGAGTTGGGTGTCGATTGCGCCATGGCCGAGACGCCGGTCAACCGCTATGAATTGCCCGCGACCGAAACCCGTTCGCCCGCGCCGATGCCTGCTGCTGCGGGTGCTGACCCTGCGCGCCCCGGCGCATCGCCCGCGCGCGCCGCCGCCCCCGTGAAACAGCCCGAGGTCGATACCGTCGGCATTGCGCGCGCCGCCGCCAGTGCCGCTGCCGATCTCGACGCGTTGAAAGCCGCGATGACCGCCTATGATCATTGCGAGTTGAAGCGCGGGGCGCGGAATCTGGTGTTTTCCGACGGGCTGCCCGCCGCCCGTGTCATGATCGTGGGCGAGGCGCCGGGCCGCGACGAGGACCGCGAAGGCAGGCCCTTCGTTGGCCCGGCGGGCCAGATGCTTGACCGGATGTTCGACGCGATCGGCCTTGGCCGCGCGAATGAGGCGGCGCCGCTTTACATCACCAACGTGATGCCATGGCGCCCGCCGCAGAACCGCGACCCTAAGCCCGAGGAAATGGCGATGATGCTGCCTTTTCTTGAGCGGCACGTGGCGCTGGTCGATCCCGACTTGATCGTGCTGATGGGCAATATCGCCTGCGTCGCGGGCTTGGGCAAACGCGGCATCACCCGGTTGCGTGGCCAGTGGGGGCAGGCGTTCGGCAAGCCCGCGCTGCCGATGTTCCACCCGGCTTACCTGTTGCGCACCCCGGCGGCCAAGCGCGAGGCATGGGCCGATCTTCTGAGCCTGCAAGCGCGGCTCGAAGGGCTGGGATGAAAACTCTGGTGCTGATTGCCGCGCTGCTGGCCGGGCTGCTGACGGGGCTGCTGGCGGGGCCGGTGCGCGCCGATGTTGCGGGGTTCGAAAACGACTATCGGGCGCTTTTCACCAGCCATGCGGGCCGTGTGCAACAGCCCGCGCCGGGTATGCGGGTTCTGGAAATGCCCGGTCCGGTGATTATCTACGAAGATACGGCCAGCGATGGCACCCGGCACTACCGCGCCGAGGATCACAGCGGGCGGGGCGCGGCTGGATGCATGTTCGATGCGCTGATCGACGCGACGGTGATCGCGGGGCTTTGCCCGGATATGCTCGATGCGACCTCCTCGGCGCAGCTTGACGCGATGACCCGCGCGATGGCGCGTTTTGTCGCCGCCAATGCCGCCCCGCCACTGCCCGTGCGCGCGGTCGAGCCGCGACTGCGTTCCGTGGTGCGCGAGCGGGCCGCGCGCATTCGGGTGCGCTGTCCCGCGCCGGTGAGCGGTGTGCAGGACAATCGCGCGCGGCTACAGGCGATGCTGCGCCCGGGTGGGATTGGGGCGCTGAAGCGCGCGTTGGCGATGCCGCGTTTGCCGGTGATGCAGCCCTGTGACTGACCTGTAACTGAATGCCAACGGCAAGAAAGGTAAGCCGATGAAGATCATGGCCTTTTCCGACCTCCACCTCGCCCGCAGCCGCGCGGCAGAGCTGGTTGCAGCCAGCGCCGGGGCCGATCTGGTGGTGGGGGCGGGGGATTTCTGCAACCACCGTGAAGGGCTGAGCGACGCGATGGAAATGCTGTCCGGCATTGACGCGCCCTTCGTGATGGTGCCCGGAAATGCCGAAAGTGCCGATGAACTGCGCGCCGCCGTCGCGGAGACGGGCCGCGCCCACTGGCACGTGCTGCACGGGGAAGGGGCCAGCATCGCCGGGCTGTCGATCTTTGGCCTTGGCTACGGCATCCCGCTGACACCGTTTGGCGCGTGGTCCTGCGACATGCCCGAGGACGCAGCCGAAACCGCGCTGGCCGCCTGCGAGGGGGCCGATCTTTTGATCACCCATTCGCCGCCCAAGGGCGTGGGCGATCTCACCTCGCAAGGGGCCTCGGTCGGCTCAACAGCCATCGCCGCAGCCATTTCGCGCATCGCGCCCCGGCTTGCGCTTTGCGGTCATATCCATGACAGCTGGGGCGCGCGGGGCCAGATCGGCCCCACCGAGGTGGCCAACCTTGGCCCCACGCCCAACTGGTTCGAAATCGAGAGGCAGACGACATGAGCAAGATCGACGAGAGCAAAGATTTCATCCCCGTGCGCATCGCCGTTTTGACGGTATCGGACAGCCGCGATATGTCGGATGACCGCTCGGGCGATACGCTAAGCGACCGGATCGAAGCGGCGGGCCATATCCTTGCCGACCGGATGATCGTGCGCGACGAGCGCGACCAGATCGCCGCCCACCTGCGCGACTGGATCGCGCGCGAGGATGTCGATGTGGTGATCTCGACCGGCGGCACCGGCCTGACCGGGCGCGACGTGACGGTCGAGGCGCATCGCGATGTCTATGAAAAAGAGATCGAGGCCTTTTCCACCGTCTTCACCATCGTTTCGATGAACAAGATCGGCACATCCGCCGTGCAAAGCCGCGCCACCGGCGGCGTCGCGGGCGGCACCTATCTGTTCGCGCTGCCCGGCAGTCCCGGCGCCTGCAAGGATGCGTGGGACGAAATCCTCGCATTCCAATTCGATTACCGCCACCGCCCCTGCAACTTCGTGGAAATCATGCCGCGCCTCGACGAACATTTGCGCCGCAAATGAGCGGGTTCCGCGATATGGGGGCGATCCCCGAGCGGATCGAATGGCGCGGGGCGGCTGTCATGGCGTTCGACGCCACGGGCCGCGCGCTGATGCAATTGCGCGATGACATCCCCCAGATCGCCGCGCCGGGAAAGTGGAGCTTTTTCGGCGGCGCGGTCGATCCCGGCGAAGCGCTGGACACCGCCGCACGGCGCGAGTTTCTTGAGGAAACCGGCATCGACATTGCGCAAGACGAGATCAGCCCGGTTGCGCGGTTTGCCTCGGTCTTTCGCAACAATGGCGTGATTCACGTCTATCGCCTGCACCGGACTGTCGCTCCGCATGAGCCGCGCCTTGGCGAAGGTGCCGGGTTTGCCTTCCTCACGCGGCGGCAGGTCGAAAGTTTCGCGCTGATCGAAGGGTTTCGCGAGATCCTTCTTGGGCTGGATCATCTCGCGCCCTGAGCGGGGCTTTCTGATCGTGCCGGAACAAGCCGTTGAAAACCCCGTCCGATCCCTGAAACCGGGCGGGTTTTGCGGATAAATCACTAAAATGCCCACCGCAGCGCGACGGAAAGACGCAATTGGCGCGTAACAGCCTTGTGGCTTGGCAAAATTCGGCCAAAGGGTAATCTGTCATAACTGTTTTAGGACGGTCAGCAGGAGAGAGCGAACCCGATGAGATTTCTGCGTCAAAGCCTGACAGGGCTTGTCCTTCTTGCGATCACGCTTGGTGTGCTGTTTTACGCTGGCATCACCGTGAAAAACGCGCTCGAGGCGCGCATGGCCCGCGAAGCGCGCCCGCCTCAGTCGCGCGAACGGGTGTTTTCCGTCAATGTCGTGACCGCGCGCGAAAGCACCGAACAGCCCGTCCTTACCGCTTATGGCGAAGTGCAAAGCAGCCGCACGCTTGATATTCGTGCCGCGGTGGGCGGCACGGTGATCTGGCTTGCGCCCGGGTTCGTCGATGGCGGTCGGGTCGAAAAGGGCGCGCCGCTGCTGCGGATCGACCCGGCCAATGCGCAATCGGCACTTGATCGGGCCGAAAGCACGCTTCTGGATGCCCGCGCCGAGGCCCGCGATGGGGCGCGCGCGCTGGCCATTGCCAAGGATGAACTGATTGCCGCCGAAGATCAGGCCAAGCTGCGCGAACGCGCGTTTGAGCGCGCTCGCGATCTGCGCACACGCGGGGTGGGCACCGATGCCGCGGTCGAGACCGCCGAATTGGCTGCCGCCGCCGCCCGTGCCGCCGTTCTGGCCAAGCGTCAGGCCTTGGCACAGGCCGAGGCGCGGATCGATCAGGCCGCCACGCTGACCTCACGCGCGGAAATCGCGCGCGAAGAGGCGCAGCGCGACTTGGCCGATACTGAAATTGCCGCCGGGTTTTCCGGCACGCTGTCGGATGTGATCGTGGTCGAAGGCGGGTTGGTTTCGGCCAATGAAAAGCTGGCCACGCTGGTGGATGCCGATGCGCTTGAAGTGGCGTTCCGCCTGTCGACGCAGGGCTATGCGCGGCTTCTGGACGCGGCGGGCAACCTGACGCCCGCCCCGGTGCGCGCGGTGCTTGCGAGCAACGGCACGGGTCAGAATGGCGCAGGCGTCACCGCCAACGGACGGCTGGCACGCGCTTCGGCGCAGGTGGGCGAGGGGCAGACCGGCCGCCTTGTCTATGCGCAGCTTGAGCGCGCGCGCGGCTTCAAACCCGGTGATTTCGTCACCGTCGAGATCGAGGAAGCGCCGCTGACCGGGGTGTATCGCCTGCCTGCAGGCGCGCTTGGCCCGGGGGGTGATGTGCTGATCCTTGGCGCGGATGACAGGCTTGAAACCGTCGAGGTCCGGCTTGAGCGGCGTCAAGGCGACGAGGTGCTGGTGCGTGCGCAGGCGCTTGAAGGGAAAGAGGTCGTCACCCGGCGCAGCCCGCTTCTGGGCGCGGGGATCAAGGTGAAACCGATCCGCGCCGCTGGCGCAGGAGAGGCCGCCCCCGAACAGCCCGAAATGCTTGAACTTTCAGAAGAACGCCGGGCCAAGCTGGTCGCCTTTGTCGAGGGCAACAGCCGCATGCCGGACGAGGCCAAGGCCCGCCTGCTGGCCCAATTGGCCAAGCCGCAGGTGCCCGCCGCTACGGTCGAACGCATCGAATCCCGGATCGGGGGATAAGCCATGAGCCTGCCAAAACCGCGCTCGTCCGGTGGCCTTCTTGCCTATATGGCCCGCCATGCCACGGCGGCGAACCTGCTTTTGGTCATCCTGCTGGTCGCGGGTCTGGCCGCGCTGCCACAGATGCGGGCGCAGTTCTTTCCCGATGTGGTCAGCAGCGAAGTGTCGGTCTCCGTCACCTGGGAAGGGGCAGGGGCCGAGGATGTCGACCGTGCCATCGTGCAGGTGCTGGAACCTGCGCTGCTTGCCGTCGATGGGGTGGAAAGCACGCAAAGCACCTCGTCCGAGGGCAGCGCTTCGCTGAACCTTGAATTCGAGCCGGGCTATGACATGACGATCGCCGCCGCCGATGTCGAAGCGGCGGTCGATGCTGTCACCACCCTGCCGGACGAGGCCGAAGAGCCGACGGTCCGCTCGGGCGCGTGGCGCGACCGGGTCACTGACGTGGTCATCACCGGCCCGGTCGGCCCCGATCAACTGGGCCGCTTCGCCGATGAATTCGTCACCCGGCTGTTTGCCGAAGGCGTCACCCGCACCACCATCCGCGGTGTCGCCGCGCCGCGCACGGTGATCGAGGTGCCCTCGGTCAACCTTGTCGCGCATGACGTCAGCTTCCTTCAGATCGCCACCGCCATCGCCGAAGAGGTAAACGCCGATCCGGCGGGCGATGTGGATGGGGCGAACGCCCGCGTGCGCACCGGCGTCGAGAAACGCAGCGCCAGCGAAATCGAAGCCGTGGTGCTGCGCGTCAACGATGACGGCTCCAAGCTGACGGTGGGCGACGTGGCCCGCGTCATCGTCGAAGGGGCCGACCGCAACCGCACCTATTTCGTGGGCGAAAACCCGGCCGTTTCGATCCGGGTCGACCGCTCGGCCCAAGGCGATGCCATCGCCATCCAGCGACAGGTCGAGGACGTCGCCGAAAAGATGGAAGGCACGCTGCCCTCGGGCACCACGATCGATTTAATCCGCACCCGCGCCGAAGCGATCAGCGACCGTCTCAACATCCTTTTGAGCAACGGTTTGCAGGGTCTCGCGCTGGTGGTGGTGCTGTTGTTCCTGTTCCTCAACGCGCGCACCGCGTTCTGGGTGGCGATGGGTATTCCCACGGCGATGCTGTCGGCGATTGCGCTGATGTATCTGTTCGGGATCACGCTCAACATGATCTCGCTTTTCGCGCTGATCATCACGCTGGGCATCGTGGTCGATGATGCCATCGTCGTGGGCGAACATGCCGACGCGCGGGTGAAACGCGGCGAACAGCCCCTCGAAGCGGCGGAAAATGCCGCCCATCGCATGGCTTTGCCGGTGTTTTCCTCGACCGTCACGACGGTCATCGCCTTTTTCGGCCTCGTGGCGATTGGCGGGCGGTTTGGCGATCTGATCGGGGATCTGCCGATCACCGTCATCGCCGTGCTGCTGGCCAGCCTTGTCGAATGTTTCCTGATCCTGCCCAACCACATGGCGCATTCGCTGCGCCATTCGCTGCGCAACGATCACTGGTATGACTGGCCCTCGCGGGTGGTGACGCGTGGCTTCAACTGGGTACGCGAAACCCTGTTCCGCCCATTCATCGCCGGTGTCGTCTGGCTGCGCTATCCGGTGCTTGCGGGGGCGGTCCTTTTGCTGGCCAGCCAAGCCGCGCTGTTCATCGACGGGCATGTGAAATGGCGCTTCTTCAACGCGCCCGAGCGCGCGTCGATCACCGGCAACTGGGCGATGGTTCCCGGCGCGACCCGCGCCGATACGCTGGAACAGATGCGGCAGGTGCAGGCCACCGTCGAAAACGTGAGCCGCGAATACGAAGAGGAATACGGCACCAACCCGATCCTTTACGTCGTCGCCGAAGTCGGCGGCAACTCGGGCCGCCCACTGCCCGGCGCCGATACCAAGGACACCGACCTTCTGGGCGGGATCGCCATCGAATTGATCGATGCCGACGACCGGCCCTATTCGTCGTTCGCCTTCCTTGGCACCCTGCAAGAGCGCATCCCCCGCCATCCGCAGGCCGAGGTGCTGTCGTTCCGCGGCTGGCGCTCCGGCCCCGGCGGCGAGGCGCTTGATGTGCAATTCTACGGTGCCTCGGCCGATGTGCTGAAAGCCGCGTCCGAAGATCTCAAGCGGCAGGTGTCGCGCTACCCCGAGGTTTCGGCGGTCGAAGACAACCTCGCCTATGACAAGGACGAGATGGTGCTTGAACTCACCCCGCAGGGCCATGCGCTGGGCTTCACCATCGACGGGCTGGGCCGGGTTCTGCGCCATCGTCTAAACGGGCTTGAGGCCGCGACCTATCCCGACGGGCCGCGCAGCGCCGAAATCCGTATCCAGCTTCCCGAAGGGGAACTGGCCGCCGATTTCATCGAGCGGATGCAGATGCGCACGCCGTCGGGCACCTATGTGCCGCTGTCCGATCTGGTCACCGTCGAAACCCGTGCCGGGTTCTCGACCGTGCGGCGCGAAAATGGCCTGCGCACCGTGTCTGTCACTGGCGACATTTCCGAAGACGATCCTGCCCGTGCAGAAGAGATCATGGACGCGCTCGAAGCCACCATCCTGCCCGACATCGCCTCGCGCTATCAGGTGGAATGGCAGCTTTCGGGGCTGGCCGAACAGGAAAGCGAATTCCTGTCCGATGCGCTGCTTGGCTTCTCGCTCTGCCTGATCGGGATTTACCTCACGCTGGCGTGGGTGTTTTCAAGCTGGACCCGGCCCATCGTCGTCATGGCGATCATTCCCTTTGGCCTGATCGGGACGGTCTATGGCCATTACCTGTGGGACGTGCCGCTTTCGATGTTCTCGGTGGTGGGGATACTGGGCATGACCGGGATCATCATCAACGACTCTATCGTTCTGGTGACCACCATCGACGACTATGCCGAGGATCGCAGCCTGTTCAACGCCATCATCGACGGCGCGGCGGATCGATTGCGGCCCGTGTTCCTGACCACGGCGACGACCGTTCTGGGCCTTGCGCCGCTGCTTTACGAGCAGTCGCAACAGGCCCAGTTCCTGCGCCCGACGGTGATCACGCTGGTCTATGGTCTTGGCTTCGGGGTGGTGCTGGTGCTGATGGTGGTGCCCGCGCTTTTGGCAATGCAGCTTGACGTGCGCCGCCAGGTCACCGCCCTGCGCCACGGTATGCGCACGCGCCGCGCGCGGATTGTGCAGGGCGCGGTCTGGATCGGGTTGCTGGCGATGCTGGGCTGGCTGGCGGCGACGCTGGGCGCGTTGGCGTGGAACGGCGCGCTTTGGCCCGGGCTGGCGCTGGTGCTGCCGGCGGCGGTGGTGTCTTCGACCTCGGTCGCGCTGGCGTTGGGGCTGTTCCTTGCCGGGGTTCTGGCGCTGGCTGTGGGTGTCTTCGTTGTGGCGGCTCTGGTCTATCTGGTGGTTCGCCTGCGTCGCGGCCCCGAGATCCCGGCGCAAGGATAACAGGCAGCCGACTGGCTGAATCCTGCGTCAATGCCGCCCGCACCGCCACAAGACTGGACCGCATGCCCCCCGATCGGTTAAGACCCGGTAAACCACTCCGGGGGAGGGGATGTATCCCGTGATCCGATTAACTGTTGCCGCGCTGGGGCTTGCGCTTCTGGCTGGCTGTTCCGACCCGCTCAAAACCGTGCCGCGCCTTGGCGATGTCGATGTCGCGGGGTCCGAGCCGATGGTCGAAGCCGTCGCCGCCCCGGTCGAAACCGACCCGGATACTGGCTTCATGGCCCGTTTGCTGCGCAAGCGCGAGGTTGGTCCAAGCAGTCCAGCCGATTCCGTCGCAGTCGATACTGCGCCGGATGTCACGGCACAAACCCCCGTCGTCGTCCCTGACACCCAGACCGCCCCACAGGCCACGGCGCAAAAGCGGGGCGGCTTCCTTGGCCTGTTCTCGCGTGACAAGGCCCAAGCCGTAACAGGCGCGCAGGATGGGGAGGTCGTTCAGGCCTCGCTTTCGAAACCCGCGATTGCGGCGGAGAGCATCGCTGAACCCCGCGCTGAACCAAAGGCTGATCCTCGGGCCGAACCCCGCGGCGAACCCCGCGGCGGCCTGTTCTCGCGCAGCAAGGCTGCCCGCGTCACCGGGCCCGATGCCCGCATGGCTGCACCGGGCGAGGTTCTTCCCTTCGGCACCGTCGCGCGCGCATGTCACCTGGGGCGCGGCGATCTTGGCCGCGAGGTGGCGCAATATCCCGAGAAACGCGCCAAGTATCGCATCTATGACAGCGCGCCGGGCAATCAGGCCCTGCACAATTTCTATATCACCGGGTTCGATGATGGCTGCCCGCGTCAGGTCACCGCCGCGCTTGTCGTGTTCGGCTCGGCCTCGATGTACGAGGCGCTGCGCTATGGCCTGCCCGAAAACGCCCGTAGCAAGCGCCCCACCGATGCCGCCTATGAGAAACTGAAATCCGGTGTCTGTAAGGTGGGCCGCAAGAAACCCTGCGGCAACAAGATCGGCCAGATGGAAAAGACGGCCGTGTTCCTGTCGGTCTATAACCGCTTCGAAGGCGCGGATGGCTGGTCCAACCTGCTGGTTGCGGATGGCGCCGTTCTGGCGATGGATCAGGGCGGCTGAGCCGCCGCTTTATTCGCCCAATAGCACGCCCCGACAGATTGCCAATCCCCGGCCGCTTACTCTGGGTCTCGCCCCATTTGCAGGCCGAGACGATAGGCATGCCATGCGGCTTCGGCGCGCGACCCGATGCCCAGTTTGCGATAGATCACTTTGATATAGCCCGCCACGGTCGTCTCGGCGATACCCAACTCGTGGGCGACTTCGGAATTGCGCAAGCCCCGCGAAATCAGGCCCAGCACGTCGGTTTCGCGCTCGGTAAGCTGCGCATCCTCACCCGCGCTGGGGCCGGTCAGGCGGAAATGCGCCATGATCCGGCGCGCGACCGACGGGGCGATCGCCGGGATCCCGTCCGACAATTGCGAAAGCTGGCGGGCCAGAACCGCAGGCGCGGTTTCCTTCAGCAAATAGCCATCCGCCCCCGCCGAAAGCGCTGCCACGATACTGGCATCATCGCCCATCACCGTGGTGACGACCTTTATGGCATCGGGGCTGCTGCGCTGGATCATGCGCAAGACATCCAGCCCAGACCCATCCGGAAGCCCCAGATCGATCAGGGCCAGATCGAAACCGCGCCCCTGAAACGTCGCCGCCGCGCGCACCGTTTCCGCCATCGAGATCTCGGCCTCGGGATAGGTTTGCAGCACGATTTTCGCCAGCCAACGCCGGGTCTCGGCAATGTCTTCGACGATCAGGACCTGCTTCATTCCGCGGCGCTCCTTTCATCGGCGATGTTCGGGCCTTCGGCCGGGACTTGCAGCGGTATCCGGGCGCTGATGCGCGTGCCTGCGGGCGTGCTTGCGATATCGAACGCTCCGCCCAGATGATCGACGCGCGCGGCAAGGTTCTTGAACCCGTTGCCAAGGCGCACGGTTTGCGCGTCAAACCCCTTGCCGTCGTCCTGCAGGGTCAGGAACAGCTGACCGTCCTCTTCGCGAAGCTCGACCTCAACGGCGCTGGCGGCTGAGTGGCGCACGACATTGCTTGTGGATTCGCGCAGGAACGCGCGCAGCGTATGCACGACCTTGGGCGGCAACAACGCGTTGGGCAAACCGTGATCGCGCCAGCGCACATTGATGTCCACCGCCTCTAGATGATCGGTGATCTCGGCGCGCAGATCGGCGATCAGTTGCGGCAGGGGCAGGTTTGTCTGATCCGGGTTAGAGATGATTTCGCGCAGGTCGGAAAGCGTCTGTCGGATCAAAAGGTCCTTGCGCTCGTGGGACGTGGCATGAAGCGCCCCAAGCAGCAAAACGCCAATGTTATCATGCATGTCGCGGTTGATCCGTAGGCGTTCGCGGGTGATCGCCTCAACATAGTCGAGATGCTGTTGCAGGCTACGCTCGATCATCGCGTTCAGCGTCACCGCCCGCGCCAGATCGGCCGAGGAAAACAGCCGTGCGCCTTGTTGCGCCCAATCCAGACGCACGCCCTCTAACCCGCCGACCGGCGCGATGGTGAGCGAGGCCCCATCTTCGAGCAGCGCCGTTGCCGTCGGCGTGCGCCGGGGCAGGGCGGTCACGCGCAACGGGTTGAACAGGTCTGTCCAGAAGGCCTGCAACAGGGCCTGTTGCTGCACGGGGTCCATCGCATGGGCGATCTCGGTGATGCGTTTGTAAAGAACTTCAGCCGGGAATGTGCGGTTGCGCCGAAGCCATCGCCCGAAGGCCTCGCGCAGGGGCAGGTAGACGATGCCGACCGTCGCCAGCGCGATCCCGAGCGCCGGGGCGCGATCCAGCGACAACCCAAAGATCAGCGCCGCATCAAGCAACAGCAAGAGCGCCACGCCAAAGCCATAGAACATGATCCCGAACGACCACGTGGCCAGATCAAACAGGCGATAGCGCAGCACCCCCATCGCCATGCCCACATAGATCAGCAGAAAGAACAGGAACGCGGTGCTTTGTTCAAGGATCGCTGGCAGGTTCAGCAAGGTCGGCACAATCGAGGTAAAGACGAACCCGCCCGCGCCAAGCCCGATCGACAAGCCGAGCCAGCCCAGCATCGCGCGCGCCCGCGCGTCGCGCCGGTTCACGATCACCTGCGCGATGATCGCCACCAGCAAGACGACCATGGTCACCGCGATGACATCCTGTAGCAGGCCAAGGTTCCGGGGCCAGTCGACCAGCTGGATGTATGCAACCGCCCCGCCGATCGCCGCCGCCGGTAGCCAAAGCGCGGCGCGTGGCACGATTCGGCGTGGGTAAAGCAGGAACAGGGTCACCATACCGATGCCAAAGATCAAAGACCCGCTGCTGTTGATCCGGCTTGCAACTGCGAAAACCGGCCCACTCAGGGCGAGTTCGCGCGCGCTGTAAAGGGCCGCACTTGCCGAGGCCATGGCAAGCCCGACCCCCGCGACAAGAAACATCCACGCCGCCGGATCTCGTGTGCGCAGGCACACGACCCATGCACCGACAAGCGCACCTGTCAGCGCCACGAACAATTGCAGCCAGAGTTTCAGCGGCAGATCCACCAGCGGGCGCTTGGGCGCGGCTTGCACGGTGATCGTCTCGCGCTGGCCGGCGCGCTCGATTTCCAATGTGACAGGGCCGTGGCGCAGGGCCTTGCTGATCTGATCCTGCCGCTCGTAAAACCGGCTCAGCAGGTCTGGCGATCTGATGGCGTCGGGCTCTTCGATTAGGTCATTCGCCTCGATCTCAAGCACCGATGGCGCGCCGGATTGAGAGGCAGGGACCGGCGCCAGGCTGATCAAACGTGAACCCACCAGAGCCCCTGTCAAAGAACCGGGCACGGATTGCGAAACAGGCCCGGTTTTTGCGATCCGTTCGATAACCACATTGCCGCTCGTATCGACGTCGAGACGCAGGCCAAGCCATGCCTGCTGTGTTGCAAGCCAGACCAAGGCCCCCGCCAGAGCGAGACAGAAAATCACGATCATCGCAAAATGCGTTCCGGGGGCGAAATACCTGCGCACAGTCATCTCCTCGCGGCGACCTCGGGATGCCCCGTCGATATCGCCATTTCCTTTTCAGGCGATGCCCAAGGATGGCGTCAGCCCGACGAACATTTGGTGCGCCAGCCGCTTTCTCAGCGTTCCTGGCGATATGCTTAAATCTATGCTGTTGCTTTGCACCCCCCTGAACAGGGGGGAGACGCCAAGCCCGCCTCCAGGGATAGTAGATCACGTATTTTTGCTTTTTATTGTGAGGGGATAACACGAATGAGCAAGAAAATTCTGGTGCCAGTCGCGTCGATTGGCTTGATGATGGGCTTGTTGGGATGCACGACGAGTGGCGGTGGTGCAGGAGCCGGTGGTGCAGGCGGCGGCGGGCAGGATTTCGAGACCGCGTATGATGCGGCCACGGCCCGTGCGCCCACGTCCGACATGCCGACCAGTCTCGACGCCAATTACACGGGCCAATTCAAGGTCGGTGTGAATCAGGGCACGGCAAAGGTTTTCGGCACCAACGTCAATCCGCAGATGGCGGAAATCGTGGGCGATCTGGATATTGATGTCGATTGGACCGACGGCCAAGCCGCGAACCCGTTCTCGGGAACCGCAAGCAACATCGTCGCGACCGAAGCGGGCACGACCAATTCGGTCGCGCTCAACGGGCAACTGGCGGTCGACAATTCGATGCCGGCCTCGATCAGCCGCGTCCATACGCCGTCGCAGGTGATTGCAGGTCACACGATTCCCGAAGTCAACACCGGGGCCTTCCTGTTTCACATGACCGGGCGGCTTGAAAACGGCGGCGAAGAAGGCGACGCGACCGTGCAGCTTGGCGGGAATTTCTTCGGCCCGGGCGGCAACGCGATGGTGGGGGCCGTGAGTGGCGGCATCAAGGACGTGAACAATCCCGGCCCGCAGATTTTCGACGCGGGTCTGGGTGGTACCTTTTACGCCACGCAATAACGCGGCGTAGAAGGTGCACTGGCGATCGGCGGGGTCACTCGCCGATCGTTTTGCCAACGGTCAAAGAGGGGGAAACGCTGTGACAGCAGTTTCGCGGTTGCTTTTCATGTTGGCACTCTGGTCGGTGACACTCGCTGCGCCGCAGGCGGGATATGCCTTCACCCTGGACGAGGCCGAACAGGCCGTCAAAAGTGGCCGCGCGGCGGATGTGATCCCTGCTCTCGACGCCTATCAGCCGAAAACCCAGACCGAGGCGTTGCGCCGCCTGTGGATTCTGGGCGTGGCCAACGCGCGGGCAGGCCGCCCGCAAGCGGCCATCGACCCGCTTGCAAAACTGGTCGCAAAAGTGCCTTCCAGCCCGCTGTTCCGTCTGGAACTGGCCAACGCATTGATCGCGGCAGGGCAAAGCGAGCGCGCGCGCTATCATCTTGAACAAGCCAAGGGCGCGGGCCTGCCAAAACCCGTGCACGATCGCGTGCAGGCGCAGATCAACCAGTTGCAAAGGCCCAAGAACTGGCAGGGCTATTTTCGCTTTGCCCTCGTTCCCGAAAGCAATGCCGCCCGCCGGACCCAAGCAGAAACCGTGCCGATTGGCGGGCTGGTCTTCGGCCTGAAACCGGGCGCGCGCGCACAGCCCGCGAATGGCGTGGAACTGGGGTTTGGCCTTGCTGCGCTTCCGATCCTCAATGACCGCACCCGGGCGCGCTTTGGCGTCGATGTTCAGGCGCGGCTGTTTGACGGGCGCGCCCCCAACGATGTGTTCGTGCGCACCTCTGCCGGGGTTCTGCGCTATGATACGGCCGGCCGACAGCTCTCGGCCGAGGTCTTTGCTTCGCAGCGGTGGCTTTCCGATGCGCCTTATGCCCGCTCTGCCGGGGTGGCGTTAAGCTACAACCTCGCGCTGGGCCGGCGCACACGTCTGGCCTTCGGGGCACAGAACGAACGGATTTCCTACGACGTTGGCGCATATGATGTGCGCCGCACGGCGGCGAATGTGCGCGTGTTCTATGCCGCAACCCCGCAACTACTGCTGCGCGCGGGTGCGTGGGTGGAAAACCGGACCAGCAGCTACACCCTCGCCGCGGGGGTGGCCAAGGGGGTAAGCATCGGCGGAGATTACACCTTCGTCGGCGGTCTGCGGGTGGGGCTGGATCTGTCTTATGATCACGATGCTTTTGACGGGATTCACCCCCTGTTCGGCGTGGGGCGAACCGATCGCAAGACGTCTGCAACGGTGCAGTTCACCAACCAGAACTGGAACTACCGCGGCTTTGCCCCGGTGCTGAGGATCGGGGTCGAGCGTCAGGATTCAAGCATCGTCCTCAACAGCTATCGCAACGTCGCGACCAGTATCGGATTTACTCGCTCGTTCTGAATATCGCGGCAATCGCGTGTGATCGCCCTATGACTGGCGGCTGATTTCGGCCATCTCGACGCTCTCACCCAGTGCTTTCGCCCGATGCGGTCGTATCAGGGATAGCAAAAGGACCAAGAAACCATGCTGAAAGGACAATTCGCCCTTTCAGTTTCAAATACCCCCAGCGGCACGTCTCAGCCGCATTTGGAATGCCCGCAGGACGGGCAGGTCATGCAGCCTTCGACCATGTGCATCCCGAACTGTCCACAAGACGGGCAGGCAGGGCCGCGCGGCGCGCTGTCAAGGCCGACGACCTGCGACTGTGGGTCGGTCTTCAAACCCATGCCTTCGCCTTCGATGAATCCGATCGATATCATGTGCCGTTCGATCACACTGCCGATCGCGGCAAGGATCGAGGGGATGTATTTCCCTTCCATCCACGCCCCGCCGCGCGGGTCGAACACGGCCTTCAACTCTTCCACCACGAAGGACACATCCCCGCCGCGCCGGAACACCGCCGAGATCATCCGCGTCAGCGCTACGGTCCAGGCGAAATGCTCCATGTTCTTGGAGTTGATGAACACTTCGAACGGCGTGCGCCGCCCGCCCACGATCACATCGTTCACGGTCAGGTAAATCGCGTGCTCACTGTCGGGCCACTTCAGCTTGTAGGTCATCCCCTCAAGCGCCTTGGGCCGGTCCAGCGGCTCGGCCATGTAGACCACATCGCCATGCGGGGTCTGCGGCTCGGTGTCGGGGAAGGCGATGACTTCGGGGGCTTTATCCTTGTCTTTCTTCTCTTCGCTCACGCTCAGAACCGACCCGGTCACATCGTTGGGGCGATAGGTGGTGCAGCCTTTGCAGCCGGTCTCGTAGGCCTCGAAATACACGTCCTTGAAGTCTTCGAACGAGATGTCCTCGGGCACGTTGATGGTTTTCGAGATCGACGAATCCACCCATTTCTGCGCCGCTGCCTGCATCTTTACATGGTCCAGCGGGGGCAATGTCTGGGCGTTGACGAAATAGTCGGGCAGGGGGGCATCGCCCTTCTTCTCGCGCCACATCTGCACGGCGTAATCGACCACCTCTTCCTCGGTGCGCGAGCCGTCCTTTTGCAGGACCTTGCGGGTATAGGCATAGGCGAACACCGGCTCGATCCCGCTCGAAACGTTCCCGGCATAAAGCGAGATCGTCCCGGTCGGCGCGATCGAGGTCAGAAGCGCATTGCGAATGCCATGCTCGGCAATCTCGGCGCGCACGTCTTCGTCCATGCCCTGCATCGCGCCCGAGGCGAGGAACTTCTCGGCATCGAACAGCGGAAAGGCGCCCTTTTCGCGCGCCAAAGCCACCGACGCGCGGTAAGACGCCCGCGCGATCAGGTGCAGCCAGCGTTCGGTCTGTTTCGCCGCCTCGTCGCTGCCATAGCGCAGGCCCACCATCAGCAGCGCATCGGCAAGGCCCGTGACGCCCAGCCCGATCCGCCGCTTGGCCTCGGCCTCGCGCGCCTGTGCTTCCAGCGGGAAGCGCGACGCATCAACGGTGTTGTCCATCATCCGGATCGCCACGGTGACCAGATCTTCCAGCGCCGTTTCGTCCAGTTGTGCGGCCTCGCCGAACGGATCGCTGACCAGCCGCGCAAGGTTAACCGAGCCCAGAAGGCAGGCACCATAGGGGGGCAGGGGTTGCTCACCACAGGGGTTGGTCGCCGCGATCGTCTCGCAATAGTTCAGGTTGTTCATCGCGTTGATGCGGTCGATGAAAATCACGCCCGGTTCGGCGTAATCATAGGTCGCCCGCATGATCCGGTTCCACAGGTCACGCGCCTGAATGGTGTGATAGACCTTGTCGCCGAAGGTCAGCTCCCACGGCTCATCGGCCTTTACGGCGGCCATGAAATCATCGGTCACCAGCACCGACATGTTGAACATACGCAGGCGCGCCGGGTCTTGCTTGGCGGCGATG
This sequence comes from Rhodalgimonas zhirmunskyi, assembly GCA_030848925.1. Lineage (GTDB taxonomy): Bacteria > Pseudomonadota > Alphaproteobacteria > Rhodobacterales > Rhodobacteraceae > Rhodalgimonas > Rhodalgimonas zhirmunskyi. The sequence goes on along the minus strand of JANFFA010000001.1, from coordinate 1,442,010 downwards.
AAATCCTCGATATCGGGGTGATCGCAACGCATCGTCGCCATCATCGCGCCCCGGCGCGAACCCGCGCTCATGATGGTGCGGCACATCGCGTCCCACACATCCATGAAGCTGAGCGGACCAGAGGCATCCGCCGACACGCCCAGCACATCCGCGCCGCGCGGGCGGATGGTGCTGAAGTCATAGCCGATGCCGCCGCCCTGCTGCATGGTCAGCGCCGCTTCGCGCAGCATTTCAAAGATGCCGCCCATACTGTCGGGTATGGTACCCATGACGAAGCAGTTGAACAGCGTCACGTTGCGGCCCGTCCCCGCGCCCGCCGTGATCCGGCCCGCTGGTAGGAATTTGAAATCCTCAAGCGCGCTGTAGAACCGCTCTTCCCATGTCTTGGGGTCGTCCTCGACCACGGCCAGGGCGCGCGCGATTCGGCGCCAGCTGTCCTCCACGCTCAGGTCGATGGGCGTGCCATCGGCCTCCTTCAGGCGGTACTTCATGTCCCAGATCTGCTCGGCGATGGGGGCAGAAAATCGGCTCATGAAAGTCTCTCCTGTTTGGTTTTGGGGGCAGTTTGCAGAATCGGCAAACTATGCGTCCGGGCGTCAGCGGTAAACCCTCAAACTTGTGCCCCCACACTTGTGATGTCGGGGGTGTTGCAAGCTGTGGCAGAATCGTTCGCGAGGGGATACCCTACCATATATGGGGGCACGGAACAATTGACGAACAAGATAACCCATCTGGTGAAACTCAGCGTCGGCACAGAAACTGTCGATGACCTTGCCGCATGGCAGGGGCAGAAACGTGTGCAGACGGCGGATGGCTATCCCCGTCATATCACCCGCATGTGGCCCCGCCGCGAGAGTGAGGTGCTTTCCGGCGGCTCGATCTACTGGGTGATCAAGGGTGTGGTGCAGGCGCGTCAGAAAATCCTGCGGCTCGACGAGGTGATCGGCCAGGACGGCATCCGCCGCTGCGCCATCGTGCTTGAACCCGAGTTGATCCGCACCGCCCCCGCGCTGCGCCGCCCGTTTCAGGGCTGGCGCTACCTCGACCCCAAGGATGCGCCCCCCGACCTGAGCGAAAGCCGCGCCAAGGACGACGACCTGCCGCCCGACCTTTCGGCCAAGCTGGCCGAGATCGGGGTGCTGTAACCCGCGCGGCAAAGCCCCTCGGCCAACCGGCAAGACATCCAGATATCCCGGACAAGAAAAAGCCGGCCGCAAACGCGACCGGCTTTCCCTGACTGGAGGACCGGGCGCTTAGAACGCGCCGAGGAACCCCGAAGTAACGACGTTATGCCCACCCTTGGCGATGTTGTTCACAACGCTGTTCGCGGGCACGTTTTTCTTGGTATTGCCAAGCGGAACCGTCAGGCCGAGGCGAACGGTATCGAGATCGCTGCTCGCCCCGCCGAGGTCGACATCCGTGCGCGCCAGTTCGAGCGACAGGGTCATCGGCATGGCCGAAATCGCGGCCGGGCTGTAGGCGACGCCAAGACCATAGGTCGTTTCGTCCAGACTGGCGGCATCGACCGAAATACGCTGCACACCGCCGTAAACGCTCCACTGGTTGTTGAAGGCATAGCCGCCGCCCAGCGCGATCATGTCGATATCGACGCTCACCCCGGTGTTGCTGATCTCGGACCGCGCAAGAGAACCCACCATGAAAGCCTGCGGCGAAATCTGGTATCCGACGCGCACGCCGAAGTCGTTGATATCCGTGCCGCCGCCCAGCGATGGGCTGGTATCGCTCGCACCGATATAGGCCTCGGCATCGAGGTTTTCGACTTCGTAGCCGAAGGTCAGACCATAAGACGTCAGTCGCGCATTCCCGAGAAGAAGGCCATTGTCATCGACTTCGCCGCGTTCAATATACCCACCGAAAGTGACGCCGTTCTGAAGCTTGTATTCCCCATTCAGCGCAAGGTAGTTCAAGTCCATATCGCCGCCACCATTGGAAATGTCGGCGACAACAAGGCTTGCGTCGAAGCCAAGGGAAAACCCGGTGTCGAAGTTGTAAACGCCATTGAAATCAAGGCTTCCCGCCGATGCATCGGCCCCGGTTCCGCCAATGTCGGTCTGCGAATAACCAAGCGTCACGACCCCGTTCCAATCGTCGGCCTGAAGGGTCGCCGGAATTGCAATTGCCATACCTGCTGCAACAACAAGTTTCATATTCATATTTTTCTCCATTAACTGCTCGGCGGGCGTTTCCTGTTTTATCCCGTCCGCTGGGAGCTATTTATTAATAGAGAATTAATAATTGCAAATTAACTCGGCATTTCATTGTTGGGGTGTGTTTTAAATTCCACACTTTGTTGAATGGAATTTAAAAGACCGGTTAAATATGGCTATTCGACGTCGGCCATAAACACCGGCGTAGAAAGAAGAAACTTTGAGAAAAGTAGATCGTTTGCCTTAGGGCAGGGGCCTTCAGTCGACCTTCAACCGGACCAGCAAGTCGGCCATCACCGCGCGATCGTCCTTGGAGCACTCTGCCCGCCGGGCACGAAACAGCGTTGCCTGACTTTTCAGGATCAGCCCGTCGGACAGCACCTTGAGGTGGTTGGCGCGCAGCGTGTCGCCGGTCGAGGTGATGTCGGCCACCGCTTCGGCCGTCTCGTTCTTGACCGTGCCTTCCGTCGCGCCTTGGCTGTCGACCAGTTGGTAATCGGCAACGCCATGTTCGCGCAGGAAATCACGCACCAGCCGGTGATACTTGGTCGCGATCCGCAATCGCATTCCGTGACGCGCACGAAATGCCGCCGCCGCCGCATCCAGATCGTCAAGCGTATCGACATCGACCCAAAGCGCGGGCACCGCGATGATCAGGTCGGCATGGCCAAAGCCCAGCGGCGCGATCTCTTCCACGACGCTGTCCCACGCGCCCAGCTTTTCGCGCACGAGGTCGGTCCCCGTCACGCCAAGCTGGATCCGCCCGGCGGCCAGTTCGCGCGGGATTTCCCCCGCCGAAAGCAGCACCAGTTCGACGCCGTCGATGCCATCAACCGCGCCCGCATATTCACGCTCCGATCCAGCCCGGGACAGCGCGATGCCGCGCGCCCCGAACCAGTCGAAGGTTTTTTCCATCAACCGCCCCTTCGAGGGCACGCCCAGTTTGATCGTCATGCGCCTGCCTCCTCGAGGGTCAGCATCAGCGCGGGCCGGATCACGCCGCCCACCGCCGGGATTTCGCGTTCGGGGTGGCCTGCCGCCGCGCCCAGCCGCCGGGTCAGCGCATCATAGCGCCCGCCGGTGGCCACGGGGGGCAGATCGGGCCGCCCCTCGGCGTGAAAGCCGAACACGAAACCGTCGTAATATTCCATCTGCGTGCGCCCGTAAGAGGCCTCGAATTCCAGCGTGTCGACCGCGATGCCGCGTGCCTCCATCGCTTCGGCGCGGGCCTCGATCCGGCTGACCGCCGGGCTGATCGCGGGCAGGTCGACCGACAGGTCGTGCAGGTGTTCCAGCGCATTCGGGATCGTCTCGCGCACCGCCAGCAGCGCGTCGAGTAGGGCGACTTCCTCGCCGCTGAGAGGGGCCGCTGCCGCATCCTCGTGCAGGATCGCGATCCGGGCCGCCACTTCGCCGCGGCTGCGCAGGCCGATCTCGGGGCCAGCGTCCTTGAAGGGATCGCTTGCTGCCAACAGGGCGGCGCGCGCTTCGGGGACCGGGCTTCGGCCTGCGTAGCGGTCGATCAGGGCGCGAAACCGGCGCGGCCGCCAGATGTGGCGCATCAGGGCCGCGCGGCGCCGTTCGGTCGTGCGCAGGCCTTGGACCGCCGCCGTCAGGATGCCGATGTCACCCGTCGCCGCGCGCAGATACAGCCCGTCCAAAAGGTCCGAGATCAACGCGAACACCTCGGCATCCGCGGCCGCCGGGTTTTCGCGGTCGAACACCTCGTAGCCCACTTGCAGGTATTCATTGGCCCGCGCGGCATCGTCTTCCTGCCGCCGGAACACTTCGCCGGAATAGGTGTAGCGGGCGGGCTCGGCGCCCTCCTGCATGTGCATCTGCACCACCGGCACGGTGAAATCCGGGCGCAGCATCTGTTCGCCGCGAAGCGCGTCCGAGGTGATATAGGCGCGCGCGCGAATATCCTCGCCATAAAGGTCGAGAAGCGTTTCGGCAGGCAGCAGCATCGGCGCGTCCACCACCTCGGCCCCCGCGGCCTCGAACCGGGCACGCAGCCGCGCGGCACAGGCCCGCTCGGCGGCCTTGGAAATCGTCTGGTCGGGCATCACAGCGCCTCGCTCAGCCCATGTTCGGACAGGATGTCACGGATCTTCGCGACCATCTGATCGCGCGGCACCTCGTATTGGCTGGGGCGGTCTTTCCACTCTTCAAGCGTGGCGTTCTGCGCGATCTGCGCGCCAAGGATCAGGTCCTTGATCTGCACCACGCCGCGCTCTTTTTCCTCGGCCCCTTCGATCACGGCGACCGGGCTTTGGCGCTTGTCGGCGTATTTCAACTGGTTGCCGAAGTTCTTGGGATTGCCAAGGTAAACCTCGGCCCGGATGCCTTCGCGGCGCAACTCGCCGACCATCGCCTGATATTCGGCCATCCGCTCGCGATCCATCACGGTGACGACGACTGGCCCATGCGCCTCAGATTCGACACGCCCCTTGGCGTGCAGCGCGGCCAACAGCCGGTCCACCCCGATGGAAACGCCGGTCGCAGGGACCGCCTGACCGGTGAAACGCTTCACAAGGTCATCATAGCGCCCGCCCCCCGCGACAGAGCCGAACTGGCGCGGACGGCCCTTTTCGTCGGTGATTTCAAAGGTCAGCTCGGCCTCGAACACCGGGCCGGTGTAATAGCCAAGCCCGCGCACGACCGACGGGTCGATCACGATGCGGTCGGGGCCATAGCCCTGCGCCTCAAGAAGCGCCGCGATCTGTTCCAACTCGTCCACGCCCTCGACGCCGATGGCGCTTTCGCCCACGGCACCGCGCAGGTTGGCCAGCGTTTCGGTATTGCCCGCGCCTTTCGAGGTGAGGAAGGCGATCACCGGCTCGGCCTGTGCATCATTCAGACCCACGCCGTCGATATAAGCGCCCGAAGCATCAAGCCGCCCCTTGCCCAGAAGCTCGCGCACACCCGCTTCGCCGACCTTGTCGAACTTGTCGATGGTGCGCAGCACATCCGCCGCCTGACCTTCGTCAGACACGCCCATGGTTTCCAGCACCCCGTTCAGAACCTTGCGGTTGTTGATCCGCACGATGTAATCGCCGCGCGGGATGCCGACCTCTTCAAGGCAATCGGCCAGCATTGCGCAAATCTCGGCATCCGCCGCCGGGGATGCCGTGCCGACCGTATCCGCATCGCATTGATAGAACTGGCGAAACCGCCCCGGTCCGGGCTTTTCGTTGCGCCACACCGGCCCCATTGCGTAGCGGCGGTAAGGCGTGGGCAAATCGTTGCGGTGCTGGGCATAAACCCGCGCCAACGGCGCGGTCAGGTCATAGCGCAGCGCCAGCCACTTGCCGTCATCCTCTTCCTGCCACGCGAATACGCCCTCGTTGGGCCGGTCCACGTCGGGCAGGAATTTTCCCAACGCCTCGACCGTCTCGACCGCGCTGCTTTCCAGCGCATCGAAGCCATAGCGATGATAGACCCCGGCGATCTTGCGCAGCATATCGGCGCGCCCGGTCACTTCGGCGCCGAAATAATCGCGGAACCCCTTGGGCGTTTCGGCCTTGGGGCGGGGGGTTTTCTTCACTTTGGCCATGGGTCACCTCTCGGCTTGGGCTCGGCTCGGGGCTTAGACGATGGGGCGCAGGGGAGCAAGGGGAGGCAGCGCAAGGAAAGGCACGGCGAAGCAATACAGCGTTTCACGCTTGCCCCGGTGCGGGGGCTGGATTACGCCAATGCCATGGACAAGCTGGAAGAAAAAATCGCCCATCTCGAACGCGCCGTCGACGATATGTCGGGCGTGATCGCCGATCAGGACAAGCGGATCGAGCTGCTCGAACGCCGCATCGCCATGCTGATGCACCGCGAGGCCGAGCGCGAGGCCGATCAAGGCAGCCATATCTTTACCGGGCAGGAAAAACCGCCGCATTACTGACGCCCGATCAAGGGCTGTTTCTTGCCGATACGTATTTTCACGGTATCGCCCCCGTCGCCCTCTCTGATCTATACTCCGCCCAATCGGAGGAGACTGACATGGACGCACAGATCGTAGGCTGGGGGCACACCCCGTTCGGCTTTCACAAGGACAAGACGTTCGAAGACCTGATCTTCGCCGCCGCGTCCGAGGCGATTGAAATGGCGGGGCTTGCGCCCGGCGATATCGACGCGATCTGGCTGGGGCATTTCAATTCCGGCATGGTGCCCGATGCTTTCGCCGCCTCGCTCGTTCTGGGGCTGGATGACGGGCTGCGCTTCAAGCCCGCGACGCGGGTTGAAAACGCCTGCGCCTCGGGCTCTGCCGCGATCTTTGCCGCGCGCGATGCGATCCGCGCCGGATCGGCGCGCCGGGTGCTTGTGATCGGGGCCGAAAAGATGAGCGAGCTCGACACCAAGGGCGTGACCGAGGCATTGGCCGGCGCGTCCTATTCGCAAGAGGAAAGCGGCGTCAGCTTCCCGCAGATTTTCGGGCGCATCGCGCAGGGCTATTTCCAGAAATACGGCGATGTCTCTGAGGCGATGGCGCGGATCGCCGTCAAGAATCACCAGAACGCCCTGTCCAACCCGCTGGCCCAGATGCGCCGCGATGTCAGCTTCGAATTCTGCAACTCGGTCAGTGACAAGAACCCGTTGATCGCGTCGCCCCTGCGGCTGACCGATTGTTCGCTGATCTCGGATGGCGCGGCGGCGCTGGTGATGGTGGCCGATGACATCGCGTCCGATTTCGATCAGGCCGTGCGCTTTCGCGGCGCGGCACAGGTCAACGACGTGCTGCCAATGTCGCGCCGCGACATGACCGAACTGACCGGCGCGCACCATGCCTTTGCACAGGCCTTTGCGCAGGCCCGGGTGACGGTCGACGACATCGACGTGGCCGAGGTGCACGATTGCTTCACCATCGCCGAATTGATGATTTACGAGGCGATGGGCCTCGCCGCGCCGGGGCAGGGCGCGCGCGCCATCACCGAGGGCCTCGTCACCCGCGGCGGCACCTTGCCGGTGAACCTGTCGGGCGGGCTCAAGGCCAAGGGCCACCCGATCGGCGCGACCGGCGTGTCGATGCACATCATGGCGGCGCGTCAGGTCATGGGCATGGCCGATGACATGCAGCACAAGGACGCCAATCTTGCCTGCGTCTTCAACATGGGCGGCTCTGGCGTGGCCAACTATTGCTCGGTGCTTGAAGCGGCGGGATAAAGCGATGGTAAGGTCCCGCAGGGGCCCCACTCACGCGGGCTGTGTGGGCTCACCTGTTAGGGCTGCCCCTCGAACCTACGTGCATTGTCCTTCAGGGCGTCGGGCGTGAACCGGAAAATCGTCATGTCGTCGACGCTATAGGCCCCAAGCCCGCGATAAAAATCAATCGCCGGGGTGTTCCAGTCCAGAACGCCCCATTCCATGAACTCGCACCCCTGGCTTTGGGCGTGCGTGCACAGATAGGCCATGATGATCTTGCCAAGCCCTTGATGGCGAATGTCGGGGTCCACGAAAAACCCGTCGATATAAAGGCCAGAGCGCCCGGTAAAGGCGGATGACTTCTGGCAGTAATAGACGAAACCGACGATCTCACCCTTGTAAGAACCAAACAGCGCCTCGCCCAAATTCTCTTCCAGAAGGCGCGCGATCTGGGGCGCGGTGGCGGTGATCTTGTCCTCCATCTTCTGATAGGCCCCGAGCTTTTTCATGAACTGAACGACAAGCGCCGCGTCGTCCGGTGTGGCGTGTCGAAGTGTGAAATCCGGATTGGCCGTGGTGATGGTCTGCACAGTCGTCTTCCCTCGTTTGCGTGGACGAGGTGATAGCTATTCGGTTTTCTGACGGATGTCAGGCCATGCCGGATCTTTGCCACCGCACAGGCCAGATGCAGGGCTAATCCGGGGCCAATTCGAACACGCCACAGGCAACGCTGACAGGCAATTGCCCCGCCCTGCCACTTTTCTAGGCGCAATAAGTATTTTCCACATGTTGCTTTGTGTGCGCACATGCGCAACGATTGGAAACACAAAGGCCCCTTCGGTGCACGAATAAGAAAAAGATAACGCGCCGAATACGCCGACCCTCCGCTCGTGTCGGGAGCATGACGGACGGGAAAGAAAACAATATATAACCGGGAGGAAACCATGAAATCATTCGTCAAACTGCTTGCGGGCGCCGCAGCGGGTGTTGCGCTGGCCACAGCGGCCTGGGCGCAGGACCCGATCAAGATCGCGCTGGTGCACGGCATGTCCGGCAGCGCCTTCGAGGCGTTCTCGAAACAGTCCCAAACTGGGTTCGAGCTTGGCATCGAATACGCCACCGGTGGCACCGGCATGGTCAAGGGCCACAAGATCGAGATCATCCACAAGGACACCCAGTTCAAACCCGATGTCGCCCGCGCCGTTCTGGCCGAGGCGTATGGTGATGACGACGTGCTTCTTGCGGTCGGCGCGACCTCTTCGGGCGTGACCAAGGGCCTTTTGCCCATCGCCGAGGAATACGAAAAGCTTCTGATCATCGAACCCGCCGTCGCCGACAGCCTGACCGGCCCAGACAGCAACCGCTATGTCTTCAAGACCTCGCGCAACTCGTCGATGGACATGCAGGCACAGGCCCTCGCGCTCAAGCCCGACGCCAACCTGCACGTCGCCACCCTGGCCGAGGATTACGCCTTCGGGCGTGACGGCATCGCCGCGTTCAAGGCCGCGCTCGACGGCTCGGGCGCCACGCTCGAGGCCGAGGAATACGTTCCCCAAGGCACCTCGGATTTCACCGCCGCGACCGAGCGCATGTTCAACGCGCTCAAGGATAAAGAGGGCCGCAAGGTCATCATGATCTATGTCGCCGGGGGCGGCGATCCGATGGGCAAGATCAAGGCGATGCAGCCCGAACGCTTTGGCATCGAAATCTCGACCGGGGGTCATATCCTGCCCGTGCTGCCCACCTACAAGCGGGTGTCCGGCATGGAAGGCGCGATCTACTACTACTACGAAGCGCCCAAGAACGAGATCAACGACTGGCTGGTGAAAACCCATCAGGAACGCTTCGACGGCCCGCCCGATTTCTTCACCGCCGGTGGCATGGCGGCGGCCCTGGCCGTGGTCAAGGCGCTCGAAACCGCAGAAGAGCTTGAGACCGAATCGCTGATCGCTGCGATGGAAGGCATGAGCTGGGAAACCCCCAAGGGCACGATGACCTTCCGCCCCGAGGATCATCAGGCGCTGCAATCGATGTATCACTTCAAGATCAAGGTCGATGACAACGTCGAATGGGCCATCCCCGAGCTGGTGCGCGAGATCAAGCCCGAGGAAATGACCATCCCGATCGGTCGCAACAACCAAGAGTAAGCGGCGCGGGACCAACCCAAGCCTTGCCCCGGCGGCACATCACCGCCGGGGCCCTCTTTCCCCCCAATCATTCGAGTGTGCCCATGCCCGATCCGTCCCTCGTTACGGAAGGTCTGACAATCCGGTTTGGCGGCCATGTTGCGGTCAACAACGTCAGCTGCGCCTTTCATCCCGGCGAACTGACGGTCATCGTCGGCCCCAACGGGGCGGGCAAGACCACCTATTTCAACCTGATCTCCGGCCAGCTTTCCCCCAGCGAAGGCACCGTGCGCAAGGGCGGCACTGACCTGACGCGCATGGCCCCTTCGGCGCGCGCCCGTCACGGCATTGGCCGCGCCTTCCAGTTGACCAACCTTTTTCCCAACCTCAGCGTGCTGGAAAACATCCGCCTCGCTGTGCAGGCGCGCTCGGGCCATGGTTGGCGCATGTTCTCGAATGTTGGGCGCTTTTCCACGCTCACCCAAGAGGCGCGCCATTACCTTGAGGCGACCAAGCTGTCCGAGAAGGCCGACATGCTCGCCGCCGAATTGCCCCACGGCGATCAGCGCAAGCTTGAAGTCGCGCTTCTGATGGCGATGGAGCCCGACATCTACATGTTCGACGAACCGACAGCGGGGATGAGCCTTGATCACACGCCCGACGTTCTCGACCTCATTGCCGCGCTGAAACAGGACAAGACCAAAACCGTCCTTCTGGTCGAACACAAGATGAGCGTCGTGCGCGCGCTGGCCGACCGGATCATCGTGCTGCACAACGGCGAACTTCTGGCCGATGGCCCACCCGACGAGGTGATGCAAAGCCAGATCGTGCGCGATGTCTACCTCGGCTCGTCAGGGGAGGACGCGGCATGAGCCTTCTGTCGCTGCAACATATGAAAACCTCCATCGGGCAGTATCACGTGCTGCATGATGTGACCTTCGATGTGCCCGAAGGCGGCGTGTTCGTCCTTCTGGGGCGCAACGGCGCGGGCAAGACGACGACCCTGCGCTCGATCATGGGGCTGTGGACGCCCAGCCCCGGTTCGGTCCTGTTCGAGGGCGCGGATATTTCGGGGCTGCACGCCTCGGCCATCGCCCGCAAGGGCATCGCCTATGTGCCGGAAAACATGGGCATCTTCGGCGGTCTCACGGTCGAGGAAAACCTCGTCCTTGCCACCGCCAAGGGCAAGTTCGATCCGGCCCGGCTGAAACGCATCTACGACCTGTTCCCGGCGCTTGAAAAGTTCTGGACGAAACAGGCGTGGTCGCTTTCGGGCGGACAGAAACAGATGCTTTCGGTCGCCCGCGCCATCATCGAGCCGCGCCGCCTGATCCTGATCGACGAGCCGACCAAGGGGCTTGCCCCCGCCATCATCGACGGCATGGCCGAGGCCTTCCTCGAAGTGGGCCAGACCACCACGATCCTGCTGGTCGAACAGAATTTCAACTTCGCCAAGCGGCTGGGGCAGGGCATGGCGGTGATCGACGATGGCCGTATCGTGCACACCGGCAGCATGGCGGCGTTTGCCGCCGATACCAAGCTGCAAGACCAACTGCTCAGCCTGTCAGCGTAAAGGGAGACAAACGATGGACCCCCTCAAACAGACGATCGAACGCTTCGGCGGGGTGTATCTTCTGCCCGTCGCGGTGGCGCTGGCCGCCTTGATCGCCTTCGTCGCGCTTGGCGTGCCGTCAAGCTGGGTCACGCTTACGGTTGCGGGGCTTGCGATGGGGATGATGATCTTTCTCATGGCCTCGGGCCTGTCGCTGATCTTCGGGCTGATGGACGTGCTCAACTTCGGCCATTCCGCCTTTGTCAGCTTCGGCGCCTTCGTCGCCGCCTCGGCGCTGGCCTATATGTCGGGCTGGCTGACCGCCGACAGCATCGCGCTTAACCTGCTGGCGGTGTTCCTTGCCTTTTCGGCGGCGATTGCCTTTGGCCTTGTCGCGGGCTGGTTCTTTGAGGTGGTGATCATCAAGCCGGTCTATCACGACCACCTGCGCCAGATCCTGATCACCATGGGCGCGTTGATCGTATCTGAACAGATCATCCTCGCCATCTGGGGCGGCGCGCCGGTTTCGGTGCCGCGCCCGGCCTTCCTCGAAGGGTCTTGGCTGATCGGTGATGTCACGGTCGAGATTTACCGCGCCTTCGCCTTCGCGCTGGGGCTGGCGGTTTACGTCGCGCTCTTCCTCGTGCTCAAGCGCACCCGGATTGGCCTTTTGATCCGCGCGGGCGTCGAAAACCGCGAGATGGTCGAAGCCTTGGGCTTTCGCATCGACCGCTTGTTCGTCGGTGTCTTCATGGTCGGCTCGGCGCTGGCCGCGCTGGGCGGGGCGATGTGGGCGGGCTATGAAACCCTGATCACCCCCGCGCTGGGCGGCGAGATGATGATCGTCGTCTTTATCGTCGTCATTATCGGCGGGCTCGGTTCGGTCGAAGGCACGCTTCTGGGCGCGATCATGGTCGGCCTTATGGCCAATTACATCGGCTTTCTCGCCCCGAAACTGGCGCTGGCGTCGAACATGATCCTGATGATGGCGATCCTGATGTGGCGGCCAAGCGGCCTCAAACCGGCCGTGAATTGAGGAGCGCTGAGATGACACAAACCACCCCGGCCCTTCCCAAAGGCGCGCTTTTCATCAAGGCCACCGTCCTTCTGATCGGCGCGGTGCTGCTGTTCGCCCCGTTCCTGTTTCAGGACACTCGCTCGCTAGAAGTGGCGGCGCGGATCTGCATTTTCGTGGTGCTGGTGGCCAGCTATGACCTGTTGATCGGCTATACCGGCATCGTCAGCTTTGCCCATACCATGTTCTTCGGCTTCGGCGCGTATGGCGCGGCCATCGCCCTGAAGCAGATGGGGCCGGGCTGGGATGCGGTGCTTCTGGGCGCTTTGGCGGGGCTTGCCGTGTCCATCGTGATCGCCATCGCCATCGGCCTTTTGTCGCTGCGCGTGAAGGCGATCTTCTTTGCCATGATCACCCTTGCGGCGGCCTCGGTCGCGCTGGTTCTCGCCTCGCAGCTTTCGGGGCTGACGGGGGGCGAAGACGGCATCACCTACCGCGCGCCCGACCTGTTCAAGACCGCGACCAAGCTGGCGGTGGACGAGGACGGCAAGGTGCTGCGCATCATGGGCGTTAAGCTCAACGGCAAGCTGGCGGCCTATTACTTCGTTTTTGCCACCTCGCTTGTGCTGTTCATCTTTTGCCTGCGCATGGTCGCCTCGCCGCTTGGCACCGTGCTAAAAGCCATCCGCGAAAACGAAGCCCGCGCCGAGGCGATCGGCTACCGCGTTGTCGCCTATCGCACTTTTGTGTTCTGCATCTCGGCCGTGATCGCCTCGCTTGCGGGCACGATCTATGCGGTCTGGTTGAAATACACCGGGCCGGACACCGCGCTCAGCTTCACCATCATGATCGATATCCTGCTGATGGTGGTGATCGGCGGCATGGGCACGATGTATGGCGCGGTGATCGGGGCGGTGCTGCTGGTGATCGCGCAATATTACCTGCGAGACCTCATGGGCCTTGCGTCCGACGCGATGACCGGCCTGCCGCTCTTGCCCGAGTTGTTCGCGCCGGATCGCTGGATGCTGTGGCTTGGCATCATCTTCATCCTGCTGGTCTATTTCTTCCCCAAGGGCATCGCCGGCACGCTCTGGACCAAGGGGGCCGGGGGCGGCGCGCGGCCCTGACGGCGCGCGCCCTGCGTCATTGCGGGGCGAAATCGCCGCGAACCTGTTGCGCCCGCGCACTAGCCAGCGCGCGTCGTTCCCGCCTAAGGTGATCCTCGTGCCGTGGGGGCGCAACCGGAGATTCGAGATGCGGAAATTGTCCTGCGTCCGCGCGATGCTGTTCGCCCCTATTTTGGCCGTGCTGGCCGCACAGGCCAGCGCCGAACCGCCATCGTCCTATCGCTATCTCGGCTATGGTCGCCTGATCAGCAACGATCTCTTCGGGGATCGACAGGATCGATGGCGCACCGCCTCGTTCGTGTCGTCGCGCCTTTTTGGCACCGAATGGACCGGCCAGCCCCCGGCGCGACTGGGCCAGCTTCTCGAATTCCGCCTCGGCGCTGAAATCATTGCGCCGCGCTATATCAACGCCCCGGCCTGGGCGATCGACCGGCCCTATGCCACATCCGAAAGCCTTGGCTTGCACAGCCATGCGCGGCGTGGCGGGGTCGACATCGCGGCAGGGCTCAACGCCGTGATCACCGGGCCACAGACGGGGCTTGAGCGCGTGCAGCGCGCCGCCCACGAGGCCGCAGGCATCGCCCCGGCCTCGGCCGCGGTCAAGGCCAGCCAAATCGGCAACGGCTTTTACGGCCAACTCGTGCTTGAAGCGGGCCGTCCCATCGCGCTTGGCCCGCAGGCCGAACTGCGCCCCTTCGTCGAGGCACAGGCCGGCGTCGAAACGCTGGTGCGTGCGGGCGTCGACCTGAGCTTTGGCCGCCTCGGCGGTGCCGGAGAGCTGCTGATCCGCGACGGCGTGACCGGCCAGCGCTACCGCACACTTGGCCAGCAGGGGAAATCCGGGCTTGGCTTCGTTCTGGGCGGCGATATCGCCCATGTCGAGGACAGCATTTACCTTCCCGGGGCGCTCCTGCGGCAGGATCGCACGCGCCTGCGCGCCGGGCTGCACTTTCAAAACAAAAGTGGCTACGCCGGGTTCTATGGCGTCACCTGGCTTGGCCCCGAGGCACAGGGGCAAGGCGAGGGACAGCTTGTCGGCTCCCTCCGCATCAAGCTCAACTTCTAAGGCCACCGCACTCCCCCCGCGCGGTTTGGTCGCGGCCATCGCTTAGGCATTTCAGCAACAGTATTGGACTCTCGCGTTCATTACCCTGTTGGCCACATGAACTCTGTTTGTTAACCTCCCGGTAATAATAAAATAAAAGGCAGGCAGACAGGCAATGGGAACGGGCTTTCGAGGCACGTTCGTGATCGCTTGGTCGCAAACAGAACTCGACGGGCTTTCAACCGCCCCCGTACAAGCACTACGCGCCGGAGCTTCGTGGCTCTGGCATGGGGACGTGGTGCGGGTGGATGGCCCCGGAGAACTCTTGCGACTCGAGGGTGCGGACGGAGAACAACGGCTGCGCAGACGTGCGGCCAAGATGGTGCGTCGGCTGGTCGGGGCTGCGGTCGCGAACAAGACACGGTTGGAAGAGGCGGACGCACAGGATGCGCCCCTGTTCGACAATCATTTCGTGGTCACCGACGGGACCGAAACCTACACGATCACCCTGATCGAAGTGGCGCAGGGGCAACCGCCGCTTTTGATGTTCCATGACGAGATCCCGCCAAAGGGCCGGGCCCTCTGGATCGTTCATCAAAATTGCGAACGGGTCACCCAAGCCGACTCGCCCGAGGCGGCGGGTGTGATCTGTTTCACGCCGGGCACCCGGATCACCACACCCGACGGCCCGCGCCTGATCGAAGAACTTCGCGAAGGCGACCAAGTGCTGACCAAGGACAACGGCGCGCAAGAGGTGCTCTGGATCGGGGCGCGCAGGATGACGGGCGCGCGGCTCTATGCCATGCCAAAGCTGCGCCCGATCCGCTTCCGCCCCGGCGCGCTGGGCGTCGAGCGGCCGGATCAGGAATTGATCGTCTCGCCGCAGCACCGGATGCTGGTTCAGGGCGACGTGGCGCGCGCGCTGTTCAATACCGACGAGGTGCTGGTGCAGGCGCGTGATCTGGTGAACGGGCGCAACATCGTGGTCGACAGCACCCTGCGCGAAGTGACCTACGTGCACCTGCTGCTGCCCGCGCATCAGGTGGTCTGGGCCAACAACATCGAAACCGAAAGCTTCCATCCGGCGCATACCGCGCTGACCACGCTTTCGGACGATGATCGCGCCCGGCTTCTCGACCATTTCCCGCAGTTCGATGCCGATCCGCAATCCTATGGCGTGCCCGCGCGGCGCAATCTGACCAGCTCGGAGGCGGCGATCCTGATGCATGACGCGGCCTGATCCGCAGGCGTCGGGATTTGAGTATTTGAAGAAAAATGAAAGGGGGGCGGCGCGCGCGCCGTTAACCCTTTGCGCCCTGTGTTGGGCGGGGGGCGGCGCCATACGCAAGGCAGACGCTTTGCAGGCGCAGTGCAGACGCCGGATTTTGGGCCTTTTGGCGCGTTAACCTGCCGGGACGGTGGGGGTCAGCGGCAGTAGCTGCCCGAGCGATAGCGCGCCGTATCGAAATGGAAGTGATCGCGGTGGAACCGGTTGGCATTGGGGCCCAGAACCGTGCCGAACGGGCCGCAGGCGATCTTGTGCATCTGGCGCAGGGCGGTGCCGCGCCAACCCTTGCCCCAGTGCTTCAAGACGCTGATTTCACTGCCATCTTTCAGGGTAAAGGCGGATATGTCGATGGCCCGGCCTTTACCATGCTCTGAGATCCGCGCGCCTTTCTGGTTGTTGCGCGTGCGGCAAGCGTAATGCGCCGCGACACGGATCCGGGCAACGCCCCCGCCGCGCCGGCCCACTGCCGGGGCGAGGCCCCTGTCCACCCATGATTTCAAGGACTTGGCCGTTGCGCAATCCATCGTCGCCGGGGTCGACAGCGCCACCCCGCTGACCGATTTCACCCGCACCGCGCTTTCGACTCCACAGCCGCGAATGCGCCCCGGCACCCGCCCGATCGCCTCGCCCTGAATGGCGCGGTCGCCGCAGATCTTGCCCTTGTCGAGGGCGCGATTTTTCTTGGAAGCAAAAAGGCTTACGCGTTCCGTGCGTTTCTTGGGGCGCAGCATCTTGAAGAGGCCCTTGGGCTGTTTTTCCTGCGCCTGCTCGGCTTGCACCGTGGTCTCTGTGGTCTCTGTGGTCTCTGTGGTCTGTGCGGTGACCACGGGGGGCGGGGGGGATTGGTCGGTCACCGTGGCCTCGGCCCCCGGCCGCAGGATTGGGCGCAGGGACAGGCCCGGGGCCTCTGCCGTGACGGTCAGAGGCGAAAGGGCAAGAGACAAGGCTAATGAAATCAAAAGGATACGCATCACGATTTGCCCCGCCCGAAATCCGGTGCATCGGTATCCTGACCCGCTTCGATGATGCCGCGCCGGATCGCGCGGGTGTGGGTGAAATAGTCGAAAAGCTGTTCCCCATCCCCGGTTCGGATCGCCCGTTGAAGCGCGAACAGCTCTTCGGTGAAGCGGCCAAGGATTTCCAGCGTCGCCTCTTTGTTTTCTAGGAAAACATCGCGCCACATTGTCGGGTCCGAGGCCGCGATCCGGGTGAAATCCCGAAAGCCCGCCGCCGAGAACTTGATCACTTCCTGTTCCGACACCCGGCTGAAATCATCGGCCACCCCGACCATCGTGTATGCGATCAGGTGCGGCACGTGGCTAACGATGGCACAGAGAAGATCGTGATGCGCGATTTCCATCACCTCGGTGGTGGATCCCAGAGCACGCCAGAGTTCATCTATTTTATCAATAGCTTGCGGGTCAGACCCCGGCGCTGGAACGATCAGGCACCAGCGGTTGTCGAACAGTTCGGCAAAGCCCGCGCGCGGGCCGGAATGTTCGGTCCCGGCCATCGGGTGGGTCGGCACGAAGTGGACGCCTTCGGGAATATGCGGCGCGACCGAGTCGATCACCGCCTGTTTGACCGAGCCGACATCGCTGACCGTGGCGCCCGGCTTCAGCACAGGCGCGATTTCCTTGGCCACGGCCCCCATCACGCCCACCGGCACGCAGAGCACAACAAGATCGGCGTCTTGGGCGGCCTCGGAGGCACTCTCGCAAACCCGGTCTACAAGGTTGATTTCACGGGCGATTTCGCGGGTCTCGGCGCTTCTGGCATAGCCCGTGATCTCGCCCTCGAAACCGGCGCGGCGCAGGGCGTGGGCCATTGAACCGGCGATCAGGCCGAGGCCAATAAGGGCGATGCGGTTGTACGAAATGCTCATGCCATGCCCTCGCGCCAGCGGGTGAGGGCGGCGATAACGCGCCCGGTCTGGGCCTCGTCGCCCACGGTGATGCGCAACCCCTCGGGGAAGCCGTAGCCGCCGACGCGCCGCACGATGATGCCTTCGGATTGAAGCGCGGTATCGGCGGCAATGGCCTGAGTTTCATCGGCAAACCGGGCGAGGACGAAATTCGTGTCGCTGTCGTCGCAGGCGATGCCGAGTTGACGCAACGCGCCGGTCAGGCGTGCCCGTTGATCCGCGTTGAGCGCGGCGCAGTGCGACACCCAGTCCTGATCGCGTGCGGCTACCTCGCCCGCCGCAAGATGCAGCACCGACAGGTTGAAGGGCTGGCGGATACGGGTCATCACCTCGATCATCCCGCGCGGGCCGTAGCCCCAGCCCAAGCGCAGACCGCCCAGCCCGTAGATCTTGGAAAAGGTGCGCGTCATCAAGATGTTGTCGCGGGTTTCTGCCAGCGATTTGCCACCGTCGTAGCCTTCGGCATACTCGGCATAGGCGCTGTCGATCACAAGGATCACATCACCGGGCAGGCCATCGGCAAGCCGGGTCAATTCGGCATCGGACAGCCGCGTGCCGGTCGGGTTGCCGGGGTTGGTCAGCAGCACGATCCGGGTGCGTTCCGTCACGGCGGCAAGGATGGCATCGACGTCGACGACGCGATCCTTCTCGGGCACGCGCACGGGGGTTGCCCCGGCCATGTGGGTCAGGATCGGATACATCGAAAAGCCGTGTTCGGTGTGGATGATTTCATCCCCCGGACCGGCGTAAGCCTGTGTCACGAATTGCAAAACCTCGTCCGAGCCGACGCCGCAGATGATGCGTTCGGGGTCGAGATCATGCGCCTCGGCGATCGCGTGGCGCAGCGCGGCGTGATCGGTTGAGGGGTAGAGATGCGCGCGCGGCGCCGCCTCCTGCATCGCCGCGATGGCGGAGGGGGGCGGGCCGAGTGGATTTTCGTTCGAGCTGAGCTTGAGCACCTCGGCATGTCCGGCCAGCGCGGATTTTCCGCCGACGTAGAGGTCAATCTCCATGATCCCCGGCTGGGGGCTGAACTTGGTCATCCGAGGTCTCCTTTGCGACCTTGATAAGCGGGCACATGCGCCAAGGCTAGCCCAATGCGGGCCCAATGCGGGCCCAAAGCAGGAACGAAAAAAGCCGCGGCAGTTTCCCGCCGCGGCTTTGGATTTCGATGCTGCGAAGATCAGTTCTTCGCGTAGAATTCCACGACGAGGTTGGGTTCCATCATGACCGGATAAGGCACATCGCCGAGGTTCGGCGTGCGCACGAACCGTGCGGTCATCTTGGAATGGTCTGCCTCGATGTAATCGGGGACGTCACGTTCGGCCAGTTGGGTGGCTTCGAGAAGCGCCGCCATCTGCTTGGACTTCTCGCGAACCTCGACCACGTCGCCCTCTTTCACACGGTAGGAGGGGATGTTGACGCGCTTGCCGTTCACCAGCACGTGGCCGTGGTTCACGAACTGACGTGCGGCAAAGACGGTGGCTACGAATTTGGCGCGGTACACAACGGCGTCGAGACGGCGCTCGAGCAGACCGATCAGGTTTTCACCGGTGTCGCCCTTCACACGCTCGGCTTCGCCATAGATGCGGCGGAACTGCTTTTCGGTCAGGTCGCCGTAGTAGCCCTTGAGCTTCTGCTTGGCGCGCAGCTGGATGCCGAAATCGCTGAGCTTACCCTTGCGGCGCTGGCCGTGCTGGCCGGGGCCGTATTCACGGCGATTGACGGGGGATTTGGGGCGGCCCCAAATGTTTTCGCCCATGCGGCGGTCAATTTTGTACTTGGCAGACGTGCGTTTGGTCACGGCTGATCTCCTTCGTTCAGGTTTCGAAGGGCGTTGTCCTCTTGGCCGAAGCCATGACAGGAGTCCCCTTGCGGGGTCCGCCAACACCAATGAAGTCGCGCTTATAGCTGGGAATCACCCCGAGTCAAGCGCGCAGGTGTGGTGCGTGTCGATACCGGGTGCGCCAGCGGGGGCCAGCCCCCGCACCCCCGGGATACTTGGGGTCAGATGAAGCAGGCGGCCGCCTCAGCGCAGGCGGATGATCGGCGCGGGGCCGATCGGAATCGGGCCGAGCGAGATGGTGGTGCGGTTGAAGGTCAGCGGCAGGTCAAGCGTGCGGGTATTGCCGTTCAGTTGCGCGGCAAGGCCGAGCGCCTGTTCGACCGGGTTGAGCCATTCGGCAGGCAGCAGGTCCATCTGGCGCGCCAGTTCGAGCATGTCGCGCCAGTTGCGCGCCTTGATCGTGATCTGTCCCTTGGGTCGGCCCAGGTCATCGATGTCGAGCGTGCCGGCCAGCGCCAGTTCAAGCTGGCCCCATTTCGCTTCGGCCAGGGTGACCTTGATCCGGCGGGGCTGGGGGCGGGCCTCGGACAGGGCGGTCAGGTCGATCGGTTTGTCGAACCCGAGTTCCAGATCAGCCCGCAGGGAAGAAAGCTTCTGCGGCAGGGTGCCGCCGGTGCGCAGGGTAAGGCCGCGGGGCAGGGGCGGGGCGTAGCCATCGGCGTTGAGGCCAAGGTGATAGCTCTCGCCGCCCTCTTGCCGCAGGATCGCGATTTGCAGCCCCTCCATCGTTGTCGTGCCGCCGGGCCCTTCGATGGCCAGCGCGTCCGAGATAAGGTTGGCGCGTTCGAGCGGAAGTTGCGGCGCGGGCTGCATCACAAGGCTGGCACGCATGTCGGCGCTGGAGATCTCGTAGCGGGCGGTGGGGGTCGAAAGCACCTGCGTTTCAGGCCAGACCGCAATGATGTGATTGGGTTGGTAGCTGAGCGCGAACAGCTTGAACATCGGCGCGGTCCACGCCAGCCCGCTTTCGGGATCGGCCAGCACCGGGTCGGTCAGGGTGGTGTCGATCCGGTTGGGAAAGCCTTGGGTCGCAAGTTCCTTGTACTCGGCCTGCCAGCCTTCGGCGCGGCGGGCGTCGAACCAGCTTTCGATCCCGGCCCGCGCGCCCCGTTGCGCGATATACCAATAGCCCGACCAGAGCGCGGCGGCGATGACAATCACGGCAAGCAGGCGTTTCATGCGGCTTCTTTCCCTTTGCTGCGCGATGGTGTTTACCTGCGCGCGGCAGGTAGGGCCAGCGGGAACTGGTACTGGCGGTAAGAAGGAGCGTGCGCATGACGATGTGGGTTTTCGGCTATGGATCGCTGATCTGGCATCCGGGATTCGAGGTCGAAGAGCGGCGGCTGGCGCGGCTTTACAACTATCATCGCAGCTTCTGCATGCGGTCGATCCACCATCGCGGCACGCCGGAAAACCCCGGCCTCGTGCTGGCGCTGGACGAGGCCGAGGGCCAATATTGCGAAGGCGTGGCGTTGCGGGTGCCCGAAGGCGATGAAGAAAAGGTTCTCGCCTACCTGCGCGAGCGCGAGTTGATCTCTTCGGCCTATCTTGAACAGCGTGTGCAGGTCGAATTGGCCGATGGACGCTGGGTCGAGGCGGTCACTTTCGTGGTGGATATCGATCACGTGCAATATTGTGGCGGGCTCGACAAGGAAGAGCAGGCGCGCATCATCGCGCGGGCCACGGGCGGCATGGGGCCGAACGATGAATACCTGTTCAACACGGTTACGCATCTTGATGAACTGGGGATCAGCGACGCCGATCTGGCGTGGATCGCACGCCGCGTGCGGGTGATGTAGGCACCACGCCCGCCAAGGGGCCGGCAGATGCGTTAACTCCTTGGCTTAAGCCCCGGTTCCGCATATGTTTTGCCCATAAGAAACATCGGTGTCAGGAGCCGGGCCCAACATGGACCAGCCAGACCGCGAGGCAGAGCCGCACTTTTCCCACCCCGTGCGTCAGATCGTCATGATGCTGACCGTGCTGGGGCTTGCCACCGCCGGGGTGTTTTTCGCCCTGCCGCGGGTGTTGCCGGTGTTCATCGCCAACCCCTATTTCAACGGGTTTATCTTTTTCGTCTTCGTGATCGGCCTGCTGGCCTGCTTCTGGCAGGTGTTCCAGCTGTCGCGCTCGGTCAGTTGGATCGAGGCCTTTACCGGCGAACGGGCCGAGGGGATGCGCGCGCCACAGCTTCTGGCCCCCTTGGCCACGCTTTTGGGATCACGCTCCAAGCGGATGCAGATTTCGTCGACCTCGGCGCGCTCGATCCTTGATTCGGTGGCGCAGCGCATCGACGAAGAGCGCGAGATCACGCGCTACATCGTCAATATGCTGATCTTCCTTGGGCTTCTGGGCACGTTCTATGGCCTTGCCACGACCGTTCCGGCGGTGGTCGACACCATTCGCAGCCTTGCCCCGCAAGAGGGCGAAGGCGCGACAGACGTGTTCAACCGGCTGATGACGGGGCTGGAAAGCCAATTGGGCGGCATGGGCGTGGCTTTTGCCAGCTCGCTTCTGGGCCTTGCTGGATCGCTGATCGTCGGCTTGCTCGAATTGCTGGCGGGGCATGGGCAGAACCGGTTTTACCGTGAACTCGAAGAGTGGATGTCCTCGATCACGCGACTGGGCTTTGCCACCGGCGAGGGCGAGAGCGGCGAACATGCGATGATTGCCGGCATCGTCGATACGATGGCCGAGCAGATGGAAGATCTGCAACAGATGTTCACCCAGTCCGATGTCAGCCGCTCGATGGTCGACGAAAAGCTGGGCAAGCTGGCCGATGCGGTCGAGCGCATGACCCACCGGATGGGCGAACAGGCCCCGGTCAGCGCCGCGTTGATGCGTGTCGCCGAAGGCCAGCAGCAGTTGCTTGAAGAGTTGAAAAGCCGCGAAAATGGCGAACCCGGGATCGATGCGGAAAGCCGGATGCGCCTGCGCTCGATCGATGTGCAGATGCTGCGCATTCTCGAAGAGATCAGCGCCGGGCGACAGGAAACCATGTCCGAGTTGCGCACCGACATTAACGCGCTGGTGCGGGTGCTGGGCGCAAAACAGAACCGCAAGGAGGGCTGATCCATGGCCCTTTCGCGCAGGACGGGGCAACGGTTTCAGGCGTCGATCTGGCCCGGCTTCGTGGATGCGATGACCGGGCTGTTGCTGGTCCTGATGTTCGTGCTCACCATTTTCATGGTGGTGCAGTTCACGCTGAGCGAAACCATCACCGGGCAGGAAAGCGAACTTGACGAGCTGTCCGGCGAAGTGGCCCGCCTTGCACAGGCGCTGGGCCTTGAGAAACGGCGCGCCTCGGGGTTGGAAACCCGCGTCGGAGAGCTTTCGGCCACAATCGAAACCGCAAGGGAAGAGGCCGACAGGCAGGCCGCGCTGATCGCCTCGCTCACCGCCGAGCGCAGCGCGCAGGCGGCGCGCATCGCCACGTTCGAAGAACAGGTGGCCGGGCTTTTGGCGGCGCAGGCCAAGGATCGCGCGGCGATCGCGGGGCTGGAACAGCGTGAAACCGAATTGATGAGCGAGAAGGACGCGCTGTCGCTGGCGCTGTCCACGGCGCGTGACGAGATCGACGCCGGGGCCGAAGCAGCCCGGCTCGCCGCCGCCCGACGCGAGGCGCTGGAGGCGCTGGTGGCCGACCTCAAGGCGGAAAAGACCGGCTTGGAAGAAAAGCTTTCGACCGAAGAGCAGGGCCGTCTGGCCGAGGCCGCAGCGGCGCAAGCGCTGCGCGAAAAACTGAAAAACGCCGATGCGGAACTGACGGCGATGACACTGGCGCTGGAAGAACAGCGCAAGAAAGCCGAGGAAACGCTGACGCTTCTGGCGGCGGCGCAGGACGCCGGGGATGATCTTGAACTGCGCCTTGCCGCTGCGCTTCTGTCCGAGAAAGAGGCGACTTCGGCGCTGGGCGATGCGGGGGCCACGGCCAAGGCGCAGGCCGGGCGCATCGCCACGCTCGAAGAGCGGCTGGCGATGCTGGAAGTGGCCCTGAACGACACGCAGGCCCAGGCCGAGGGGCTGCAATCGCAACTGACCTCACAGGCGAAAAGCTGGCAATCGCGGCTCGAGGCGGCGCAGGCCGACCTGAAAGCGGCGCGCGCGCTGGCCGATGCGAAGGGCGGCGAGGTGGCGCAGCTTTCGGCGCAGCTCGCCACGTTGGAAAAAGCCTTGGACGAGACCAAGACTGAGGCCGAGGGCCTTTCGGCGCAGTTGCAGGCCGAGAAGGACGGGCTTGAGGCGCGGCTTGCCGCCGCCGAGGCCGCGCTGGCCAAGGCGCACGAGGCACAGGATGCCGAGCAGAAAACCTTTGAAGAACGCCTTGCCGCGGCGCAATCGGCGCTGGCGCAGGCGCAGGACCGTCGTGCGCTTCTGGAAACGCGCAGCGCCGATTTCGAAGAGCGACTGAAAAAGGCCGAAGCGGCGCTGGCACGCGCCCAGACCGAGGTTGAGACAACGCGCGAGGCCGCCGCCGCCGACAAGACGCGTCTGGAAAACCAGCTTGCCGCCGCGCTGGCCGCGAAAACCGCGGCGGAAAACGCGGTGCAATCCGAAGGCGTCGACCGCGACGCCCTGCGCGCACAACTTAAACAGGCGCTGGCCGCGAAGCTTGCCGCCGAGCAGGAGGCGCGTCAGGCCCTGACCGAGGCCGAAACCCGCGCCGCCCTTCTGGCCACGGCGCGCGATCAGTTGCAGGGTGCCAAGGCACAAAGCGACGAAGCCGCCAAGCAGCAGGCGCTGCTCAACCAGCAGGTGGCGGCGCTTCGCTCGCAACTGGGCTCGTTGCAGGCGCTTCTGGATGACTACAAGGAACGCGAGGCGGCTTCGAACGTGCAGATCCAGTCGCTGGGCACGGACCTGAACGCCGCCCTTGCGCGCGCGGCCACCGAAGAACGCAAACGTCGCCTTCTGGAAGAGGCCGAGGCGCGGCGGCTGGCCGAAGAAAAGGCCCGGTTGGAGGCCGAGAAGAAGGACCTTGAGAAATACCGCAGCGAGTTTTTTGGCCGTATGCGCGAGGTGATCGGCGCGCGCGAAGGGGTCAAGATCGTGGGCGACCGGTTTGTCTTTTCCTCGGAAGTGCTGTTCGCGCCGGGCAGTGCCGATCTTTCGGACGCGGGCAAGGGGCAAATCGCGCGCATCGCCGGGCTGTTGCAGGAAGTGGCCGCCGACATCCCGCCCGAGATCGATTGGGTGATCCAGGTCGACGGGCATACCGACAACCAGCCGCTTTCCGGGCTGGGCGAATTTGCCGACAACTGGGAACTCAGCCAGGCGCGCGCGCTATCGGTGGTGCGCTTCATGGCCGATGACCTTGGCGTGCCGCCGATGCGCCTGTCAGCCAACGCTTACGGTGAGTTCCAGCCGATCGCCGCCGGCGATAGCGAGGCCGCACGCGCCCAGAACCGCCGGATCGAGTTGAAGCTGACAGAGCGCTGAGTGGCCTGTGTTGGAGTGGGGCGCTGCCCCGGGCGCAAAACGCGCAGCGTTTGTCGCCAACCCGGAGTATTTGGCCGGAGTATTTGGAGAAAAAAGAAAGGGCAAAGATGCCTGCATTGAAACCGACAGAGTTCACTTGCGAGATCACATGGCTGGGCCGGGTGGCGGACCGGGGCGCGGCACTGGCATCCGAGCCGCTGGAGGCGGTCGAGCTTGGCTGGGCCGGGATCGAGGGAGAAGAGCACGGCGGGGTGACGCGGGAAAGCTGCTCGCGCGTCAAAAGCCAGCATCCGCGCGGCACCGAAATCCGCAACGTGCGCCAGCTTTCGATCGTGTCGGAAGAGGATCTGGCGCTGATCGCCGCCGAGATGGGGATTGAGCGGTTGGCACCGGGGCTGCTGGGCGCTTCGATGGCGGTGCGCGGCATTGCGGATTTCACCCATCTGCCGCCCTCATCGCGCCTGCAGGGCGAAAGCGGCGCGACGCTGGTGATCGATATGGAGAACCGGCCTTGCGTTCTTCCGGGGCCGGGAATCGAAGCGGAGCATCCGGGCAAGGGCAAGCTGTTCAAACCCGCAGCCGAGGGGCGGCGCGGCGTCACCGCCTGGGTTGAACGGCCCGGGGCCTTGCGTATTGGCGACAGATTGCGCCTGCACGTTCCAGACCAACCCGTCTGGTCGCAGTTACAGATAGCGCGCCGCTTGCGCGGTTGATTGTGTCGGATTCGGTCCGTTGCGCCACGCGCTTGCAGGGATATAGCGGAAGGAGACGATATGTCTGACCGCCATGGAGGAGGGTGCGGCCCTATGAGTTTCAAATCCGATATCGAGATCGCCCGGGACGCCAAAAAGCGCCCGATTCAGGAAATCGGCGAAAAACTGGGCATCGCATCGCAGCATCTTCTGCCCTATGGCCACGACAAGGCCAAGGTCAGCCAAGAGTTCATCAACGAGGTGCAGGCGCGCCCGGATGGCAAGCTGATCCTTGTCACCGCGATCAACCCGACGCCGGCGGGCGAGGGCAAGACCACCACCACCGTCGGCCTTGGCGATGGCCTCAACGCGATCGGCAAGAAGGCGGCGATCTGTATCCGCGAGGCCAGCCTTGGGCCGTGCTTCGGGATGAAGGGCGGGGCCGCGGGGGGCGGCTATGCTCAGGTGGTGCCGATGGAAGAGATGAACCTTCATTTCACCGGCGATTTCCACGCGATTACCAGCGCGCATAACCTTCTGAGCGCGATGATCGACAATCATATATACTGGGGCAACGAGCTTCAGATCGACGAGCGTCGGGTGGCATGGCGCCGTGTCATGGACATGAACGACCGCGCCCTGCGCGATATCGTGGTCAGTCTTGGCGGTGTGACCAACGGGTTCCCGCGCCAAACCGGTTTTGACATCACCGTCGCCTCGGAGGTGATGGCGATCCTGTGTCTTGCGCGCGATCTGGACAATCTGCAAAAGCGGCTGGGCAACATCATCGTGGCCTATACCCGCGAGCGCAAAGCGATCTATTGCCGCGATATCGGGGCCGATGGCGCGATGACCGTGCTGCTGAAAGACGCGATGCAGCCCAACCTCGTGCAGACGTTGGAAAACAACCCGGCCTTCGTGCATGGTGGGCCGTTTGCCAACATCGCCCATGGCTGCAACTCCGTCATCGCCACCACCACGGCGCTGAAACTGGCCGATTACGTCGTCACCGAAGCGGGGTTTGGCGCCGACCTGGGGGCCGAGAAGTTCTTTGACATCAAGTGCCGCAAGGCGGGTCTTGCGCCGGACTGCGTGGTGCTGGTGGCCACCATTCGCGCGATGAAGATGAACGGCGGCGTGGCCAAGGCGGATCTGGGGGAAGAAAACGTCGATGCGATCAAGGCGGGCTGCCCCAACCTTGGGCGTCATATCCAAAACCTGAAGGGGTTCGGCGTGCCGGTGGTCGTCGCCATCAACCATTTCGTCACCGATACCGAGGCCGAGGTGCAGGCGGTCAAGGACTACGTGGCCGAGATGGGATCGGAAGCGATCCTGTGTACCCATTGGGCCGACGGCTCTGCTGGGACACGCGATTTGGCCACCCGCGTGGCCGAGATCGCCGACAGCGGGCAGGCGCAATTCGCGCCGCTTTATCCCGACGAGATGGGCCTGTTCGAAAAGATCGAAACCATCGCCACACGCATTTATCATGCCGACGAAGTTCTGGCCGACAAGAAGATCCGCGATCAATTGCGTGCATGGGAGGCCGAGGGTTTCGGCAACCTGCCGATCTGCATGGCCAAGACGCAGTATTCCTTTTCCACCGATCCCAACCTGCGTGGTGCGCCCACGGGCCATTCGGTGCCGATCCGGGAGGTCAGGCTGTCCGCCGGGGCCGGGTTCGTCGTGGTGATCTGCGGTGAGATCATGACCATGCCGGGCCTGCCGCGCCACCCGGCGGCGCTGGATATCGGACTGAATGACCTTGGCCAGATCGAGGGCTTGTTCTAGGCGCTGAGAGGGGCCATACCGTGCGCGCGCTGGTCTGGCCTTGGCCTCCGGCGGGAGTATTTGGAGAAAAATGAAAGGGTGGCGCCATGACGGCAGAGATCATTGACGGCAAGGCGTTTGCGGCAGGTGTGCGCGCGCGCGTCGGCGAAGAGGTGGCGCGGCTGAAGCAGGGCCATGGCATCACCCCCGGTCTTGCCGTGATCCTTGTGGGCGAAGACCCGGCAAGCCAAGTCTACGTCAAGAACAAGGGGCTTCAGACCGTCGAGGCGGGGATGAATTCCTATGAACACAAGCTGCCCGCCGATGTCAGCGAGGAAGAGCTTTCCGCGCTGATCGAGCGGCTCAACGCGGATGAGGCGGTGCACGGCATCCTGTGCCAGTTCCCGGTGCCGGATCATCTGAGCGAGACCGAGATCGTGGCG
The DNA here is from genome assembly GCA_030848925.1 of Rhodalgimonas zhirmunskyi. Lineage (GTDB taxonomy): Bacteria > Pseudomonadota > Alphaproteobacteria > Rhodobacterales > Rhodobacteraceae > Rhodalgimonas > Rhodalgimonas zhirmunskyi. The sequence goes on along the minus strand of JANFFA010000001.1, from coordinate 1,414,442 downwards.
CGGATCGACCCGGCCAAGGACGTGGACGGGCTGCATGTCGAAAATATCGGCCTGCTGGCGAGCGGGCAGCAGGGGATGGTGCCCTGCACACCGCTGGGCTGCCTAATGCTGTTGCGCGACCGGTTGGGTGATCTTTCGGGAAAAGAGGCGCTGGTGATCGGGCGCTCGAACCTGATGGGCAAGCCGATGGGGCAGCTTTTGCTGCGCGACAGCTGCACCGTAACCATCGCGCATTCGCGCACGGCGGATCTGGCGGCGGTGGCGCGGCGCGCCGATATCGTCGTGGCCGCCGTGGGCCGGGCGCAGATGGTGAAGGGCGACTGGCTGAAACCCGGTGCGACGGTGATCGACGTTGGCATCAACCGCATCCCCGCGCCCGAGCGTGGCGAAGGCAAAACGCGCCTTGTGGGGGATTGCGATTTCGACAGCTGCGCCGAAGTGGCCGGGGCGATCACACCGGTGCCGGGCGGGGTTGGCCCGATGACAATCGCCTGCCTGCTGGCAAACACGCTGACCGCCTGTTGCCGCGCCAACGGCCTGCCTGCACCCGAGGGGCTGACGGCTTAACGCGGCCCACTCTATCGCGGCATGGGAATGGGGGCAGGGAAGGGGCCGGTCAGCACTGCTGTGGCCTCGGCCCCCATCAGGGTGCTGAGCGGTGGCTCGTCGCAGTGCATCCCGCCGGTATAGGTGCCAAAGGCGGGCAGGATCACCCGCTCGTCATCGATCAGGAAACAGGGCCGGGTGATGCTGCGCCCCTTGGCGGTCAGCCGCGCCTTGGGGTGGTAATGGCCCGACACCTCGCCCGAAGCGCCCTTCTGGGCAATATGTCGGAAGGTCAGCGGCCCGATCGGCAATTCCGAGAGATGCGTGCCGCCCAGATCGACCGGGCCGGGATCATGGTTGCCCTCGATCCAGACCCAGCGCCGCCCGGCCTGCATCCGGGTGATCCAGATCTTTTCCTGATCCGAAAGCGACAGCGCGGCTTCGGCATCGTCGAAACTGTCGCCGAGACAGACGACGATTTCAGGCTCGACCGCCGCCAGCTCCGCATCGAGCCGCGACAGCGTGTCCTGCGTTTCATAGGGCGGCAGGGTCGCGCCTTGCAGCCGCGCGCGGCGCTCGGATTTGCCAAGGTGCAGGTCCGACACACAAAGCAGCCGCCGCTCGGGCCAATATAGCGCGCCCGCGCCGCGCGCCTGAAGACGCATGCCGGAGATGTTGAAATCATGGGCTTTCATGCCACGTTGGTTGCCCGGAAAGCCCCGGTTTGCAAGCAAAATCTGGGGTTTGGTCTGGCGTTACGCCAGTCCGGCGGCCTGCATCAACCGCTCGGTCTCTTCGCGCAAGAGCCGCTCTTCCGCCGCCCCTGACACCGGCACCTTGCCCACCTCGAGGAACAGCGGCGCCGCGAGCGGTGTGACCCGGGGCAGGCGCCGCGTTTCGATGTGGCCCTGCACACGCGCGGCCATCTCTTCGATCCGGGCGAAATCGACCAGCCCGCGCATCGCCTCATCTCGGGTGATGCGCAGCAACAGGTGATCGGGGTCGTACTTGGCCAGAGTGTCGTAAAGGATGTCCGAGGAAAATGTCGCCTGCCGCCCGCTTTTCTTTTGCCCTACGGTGTTGCGCTCGATCAGCCCGGCGATGGTGGCCACGGCGCGAAAGGTCCGCTTCATCACCGCGTTGCCCGCCAGCCAGCCATCAAGCCCCGCGCGCAGCCGGTCGAGATCGAACAGCGGTGCGGCGTCCTGCACCGGGTCCAGACCCCAGATCAGGGTGGCGTAATCTGTCGCAACGAAGCCCAGCGGCGCAAGCCCCTCTTCCTCCATCCGCTTGGTCAGGAGCAGGCCCAGCGTCTGCTGCGCATTGCGCCCCGCGAAACCATAGACGCAAATATGCTCGCGCCCGTCATGCGGGAAACTTTCGACCAGAAGGCTGTCGGCGTCGGGCAGGCGCGACATCTCTTGCTGAAGCGCCAGCCAGTCGCGCGTGTGCGCGGGCAGGTCGGGCCACGCGCCCGCCTGCAACATCCGCAAGATCCGTTCCGAAAGCTGCGTCGAGGTGGCGAACTTGGTGCCCGAAAACGTCGCCACCTTGGGTTTGCGCCCCTTGTCGCGCGTCACTTCGACCGTCATTTCGCGCAGCCCCTCGTAGCGCACGATCTTGCCGCCGATCAGGAAGGTATCGCCGGGGGTGAGAGAGGCGGCAAAGGCTTCCTCAATCTCGCCCAGGGCGGGGCCGCGCCCGCGCATACGCACTTTCAGAAGGTCGCTGTCCTGAATTGTGCCGATGTTCATCCGGATGCGCGCGGCGGCGCGCGGATCGCGCAGCTGCCAAAGCCCGTCGCGCGCGATCAATCGCTGCCAGCGGTCATAGGCGCGCAGCGCATAGCCGCCCGTCGCCACGAAGGACAGGCAATCGTCGAACTGCGCCCGGGTCAGACCGGCATATGGCCCGGCGCTTTTCACCTCGTGATAAAGCGCCTCTTCGTCGAAGGGGGCGGCGCAGGCGGCGATCAGGATATGCTGGCACAACACGTCAAGCGGCCCCGGCCCGCGTGGCTCACCGTCAAGATCGCCCTCGCGCGCGGCTTCGAGCGCGGCTTGGCATTCGACCACCTCGAAGCGGTTGGCCGGCACCAGCCGCGCCTTCGAGGGCGCATTATAGCGGTGGTTCGCCCGCCCGATCCGCTGGATCAGCCGCTTCACGTTCTTGGGCGCGCCGACCTGAATCACCAGATCGACATCGCCCCAATCAAGACCCAGATCGAGGCTTCCGGTGCACACGATCCCGCGCAATTCGCCCGCCACCATCGCCTTCTCGACGCGCTCGCGCTGTTCCCGCGCGAGCGAGCCGTGGTGAATGCCAATCGGCAGCCCCTCGTCATTCGCAAGCCACAGGTTGTGAAAGAAAATCTCGGCCTGCGCGCGGGTGTTGTGAAAGATCAGGGTGGTGCGATGTTTGCGCACCTCCTCCAGCACCGCCGGAATCGCATAGGCCGCGCCGCCGCCTGACCAAGGCGGTGCGTCGTCGATCCGAAGCATGTCGATATCTGGGGCGGGGCCGGGATCGGCCTCAAGGATGGTGCAGGGCGCGGGGTGACGTGCTATCAGCGATGCGATCTCTTCGGGCCGGTCGACCGTCGCCGAAAGCCCGACCCGGCGCAGCCCGGGCGCAAGGGTTTCCAGCCGCGACAGGGCAAGGAACAACTGATCGCCCCGCTTGCTTTCGGCCAGCGCGTGCACCTCGTCGATCACCACGCGTTTCAGGCCGCGAAAAATATGCGGCGCGTCGGGGTAAGAGATCAGCAGCGCAAGGCTTTCCGGCGTTGTCAAAAGGATATGGGGCGGATCGGCGCGCTGCGCCCTCTTGCGGCTGGCGGGGGTGTCGCCCGAGCGATCATCGATCCGGATCGGCAGGCCCATCTCGGTCACCGGCATCAAAAGGTTGCGCTTCATATCCGCCGCCAGCGCCTTGAGCGGAGATACGTAAAGCGTATGCAGGCCCACATGGCCCCCATCCGCCAGCTCGGCCAACGTCGGCAGGAAGCCGGCCAGCGTCTTGCCGCCGCCGGTGGGCGCGATCAAAAGGGTGGCCGGGTCGGCGGCGCGTGCAAGCATGGCGCGCTGATGCGGGTGGATTTCCCAGCCGCGCGCATCGAACCACGCGCCGATCTCTGGCGGCAGATTGGCCATGCGTCAGGCGCCCGTTGGCCGCGCGAGGCGCGCCGCCGTCTGCCCGGATGCGAACCCGGCGCTGTAAGGGATGGGTGCATTCATGCCCGTTTTATCCTGCCCTGTCTTGCCCGTTCCGTCCGCCCGGAATGCCAACGCGGCCCGCACAATCGGGTTCCCGATACCCCCGCCCTGTCACAGGATCGGCCCCAGCGTGGCCATGACGTTATACCAGCCGCGCCGCGCCGCCGACCATTCCAGAACGTCGGAAAACTCGACCTCGCGCGCTTGCGCAAGGTAATGCGCCTGCAACTCGCCGATCTGCACCGCCAGCGGGTGATCGCGAAACAGCAGGTCGGCCTCGAAGTTCAGATCGAAACTGCGCATGTCGAGGTTCGACGAGCCGACAAAGCCCAACTCGCCATCAATCGTCAGCGTCTTGGAGTGCAACAGACCGGGGCCATGTTCGAAGATCCGCACACCGGCGCTCAGCAGCGGGTGATAGAAGCCCTTGCTCGCCCCTTTCACGATCCATGAATCGTTGCGATGCGGCACGATCAGGCGCACGTCCACCCCCCGTCGTGCCGCCGATTTCAGCGCATGCAGCACCGGAATGTCAGGCACCAGATAGGGGGTCGTGATGATCAACGTATGATGCGCGCGCTCGATCAGGGTGCAGAACATCTGTGATGAGCTGTCGCGCGCCGCCAGCGGCCCGGTGGCGCGGAACTGCGCGCTGAAGCCGTTCTTGCGCGGCGTGGCCCTGAGCGGAAACTCCTCCAACGTGCCGTCCCCGTAAAGGCACCAGTCAGAGGCGAACAACAGGTTCACCTGATTCACCACCGGCCCCTCAAGGCGCAGCATGACGTCGATCCACGGCCCGAAACGGCGCTTGGGCGCGAATTCCGGATCGGCGATGTTGCGGCTGCCGACAAAGGCGTTTTCGCCGTCGATCACAAGGATCTTGCGGTGATTGCGCAGGTCGGGCCGGGTGACGATGGGAAAGCCGTAAAAACTCTCCAGCGGCATCGCGATGCGCAGTTGCACGCCGGATGCGGCCATCTCGGACCAGAGTTTCGAGCGGATCAGCTTGCGCGAACCGACGTGATCGGCCATGCCGCGCACCACCACCCCGCGCTGTGACGCGCGGATCAGGGCACGGGCGACCTCCGTGCCGAAATCATCCTCAAGCCAGATATAGGTCAGCAGGCTGACCGTGTCCTTGGCGTGATCGATCGCTTCGATCAGCGCCTGTTCGATCCCCTTGGCCGTGCTGTAAAGCGCCGCGTGATTGCCCCCCAGCGGCGCGAACCCGTTCACCGACATGCCATAGCGAAACGGCTGTCGGTCATCAGGCGGCATCGTGGTCAGCGGATCGGGTCCGGGCATCTCTTCAAGGTATTTGCGACCGCGCAGCGCCGCCTCGCGGGCCAAGACCTTGTGGCGCGCGCGCAGGCTTTTCTTGAGGAAGGTTTCCCCCACCAGCACGTAAAGCACAAAACCCACGTAAGGCAGCGTCGCCACGACCACGAACCAGGCCAGCCGCCCCGGCCCCGAAATAGTTTCGCGCAGGAGGATTCGCACCGTCGCCGCGATGATCAGCCCGAAATGAAGAAGGCTCGATAACAGGACAAAATAGGCCAAGGTCCGCTCCCTGACGCCCGCGCAGTCGGGGCCGTCCGCACAAACCTAGCCAATCGCGCGACCGGGGGAAACCGCCCTCCGCCACAGGCCGCGCCGGAAGCGGTTTTCGGGATCGCGGGGCAGGGGGCGCGGTCCGCAAAAGCGATATTTGCCAGCGCGCGCGGCATGAAAAAAAGGCCGGGCACCTTGCGGCCCCGGCCTTTTGCACGTCCAAGGGGCGCGCTTTATCTTACGATTTTCTCTTCTTTCACGAACATGTTGGCCCATGCCCGGTCCACCAGTTCCGGCGACATCTTGTATGGGATGCCTTCGAAATCGCAGACCGAGATCATCTGATCGATCAGGAAGATTGGCTGGTAGTTCGCATAGACGTTCTTGATCGTCGGGTATTTCACCTTGAGCAGGTGCACCAGCGCGGCCTCGTCCAGTTCCATCCCGCGTTTGCGCGCGACCATGGCGAAAATCTTGAGGAAATCCTCCTGATTGGGTCCGTCGATTTTGATCTTGAAGAAGATCCGGCGTAGCGCGGCTTGGTCGAAGATCTCGTTCGGGTGGAAGTTGGTGGAAAAGATCACCAAGGTGTCGAACGGCACTTCGAATTTCTCGCCCGATTGCAGGGCGAGGATGTCCTTGTTTTCCTCAAGCGGCACGATCCAGCGGTTGACCAGCGCCTGTGGCGGTTCTTTCTGGCGGCCAAGGTCGTCGACGATGAAGATGCCGCCGGTGGACTTAAGCTGCAGCGGCGCCTGATAGGTGCGCGCGGTCGGGTTATAGACCAGATCGAGCATCGAGAGCGAAAGCTCACCCCCGGTGATGACCGTGGGCCGCTCACACCGCACATAGCGCGTATCCCATGTGCGCCGACGGCGCAGCGAATTTGGGTCGTCCTGCTCTTCCTCGGCCGAGGAATGCACAATCGGGTCATAGACCGTGATCACCTGCCCCGAGTATTCGATCGCGCGCGGCACGAAGATCTTGTCGCCCATCGCGTCGCGGATCCCGTTCGAGATCGAGGATTTACCATTGCCCGGCGGGCCATACATCAGGATCGAACGCCCGGCGCCCACAGCCGGCCCAAGGTGATCCAGCAATTCGGGCGGCAGCACCAGATGCCCCATGGCATTGGTCAGCTGCTCGCGCGTGATCTGGATGTTGCGGATCGACTGGCGCTTGATCTGTTCGCGGTAAACCTCAAGCGGCACGGGCATCGGGCCGAAATATTCTGACTGTGCCAGCGCATCAAGCGCGCGCGCCTTGCCCGCATCGGTCAACTGATAGCCCATTTCGCCGCCCGAATTGGCGTTGAGCGTGCCAGTCGCCTCCAACAGGCGCTGTTCACGGCACAGATCGACCAGTTCCTGCGTCACCTGCCGGGGCAGGCAGACGGTCTTGGCGATTTCCGTCACTTCCGCAAGGGAGCGGCGGAAAATCGTCTTGAGAAGAATGTCGCGCATCATGGCGATGGGCAAAGACATATCTTCCAGTGTCTTGGGCGGGGGCGGTGCCATGACCGCCGTGGGCTGCATGTTCATTCTGAAATGCCTGTCGCTATGTGCTCGTTCACGTTTGCCGTGTTATTGGGCCGAGTTTACCGCGAAACCGCGCAAACCCCTACACAAAAACCGTGCAATGCTCAGTGTGGCTTCATAAAGTGCAGAAAAAATGAAGAGACGGGCAGGGTTCATGGCAAATTCGGGGAAAGTTCTGGGCACACTGTTGGTGCTGTGGGCGGTATTGGCCGGGGTTTCGGCGTTGCCGGGCGGGTTTCGGTTTTTGACGTTTGAGACCGACATGGCGCATCTGGCCGATATCCTGTTGCGGCTTGAACAGGGCGCGCAGCTGCATTCCGATATTTCCACGCCGCTGGGCGCGTGGGGTTTTGCCCCCTTCGAGGTGCTGATGCGGGCCGGGGTGCCGATGGGTCATGCCCTGATCTGGGGGCAGGCGCTGGTGGGTGCGCTGTTGATCCCGCTGCTCTGGTGGGCCGGGACAAGCCGGCTCAGAACCGGTGGCGCAATCGCGCTGGGCGCGTCGGCGCTGATCATCATGGCCGGGCTGACCTATGGGCGCACCGATGCCTCTGTCACCTTCGCCATGCACTACAATCGCTGGAGCTGGGCGCTTCTGCTGCCGGTGCTGGTGCTGGTACTTCTGCCGCCACGCTCCGAGGACGCGCGCCATGGCTGGCCGCCGCTGATCGACGGGTTGGTGATTGGTGCTGCGATGTTCGCGCTGGCGATGATCAAGGCATCAAGTTTCATGGCCTTCGCCCCGATTGTCATCCTCGGGTTGGTGCTCGCGCGCAACTGGCGCGGGCTTGCCGTGGCGCTGGGCGTCGGGGCGCTCGGGCTGGTCTGGCTGGTGGCGACCCGTGGCGTGGCGTTTATCCTTGCCTATGCGGATGAGTTGCTGGTCGTGTCGCGCTCTCAATTGCGCACCGCGCCGGGGGCCAGCTTGCCGGAATTGCTGGCCTCGCCCGCGCATCTGCCGGTGACGGTGCTGGCGATTGCGGCGCTGCTGACCATGCGGCGGGTCTCGCCCGGTAGCTTGCCGCTTCTTTTCGTTCTGCTGTTGGGGGCCTATTGGGCGACGTTCCAGAATTACGGCAATGATCCGCTCTGGCTGATCCCGCTGGGCCTGTTGCTGTGGGACACCGGCGCGCGGCCCATTGCCGGGCCCATCGCCGGAAAGTGGGCCAATGTGCTGCGCTTCGAGGCGCTGGCGGCGGCGGTGATCGTGGCCCCCGTGCTGTTCAATTTCGCCCTGTCGCCGCTGCGCCATTTGCAAACGCCGCCGGGGGGCTTCGTGCCGCTCGTGCTGGCCGCGCCGCAGCATGGCGATCTGCAAATGCCCGCCTCACGGGTGAGTGAGCGTTTGCTGACGCGCAAATACCTTGAAGGCAAAGCTGCGATTGAGCCATCTCAATTTGCCGGACGCACGCTAGCAAGATGCGGAGTAACCGGTGGCTTGATAACACAGGTTCGCGCCCATGTGGCCGAGATCGACGCAGCGGCACTGGGCCTCACGACGCAGCCCTACGTCGCCGATCTGTTTTCACCGCATTGGATGATGGTGGGTTGGGATCCGCTTGATGGGTCTGCTCCGTGGTACTACGGCGGCCTGCCCGGCTTTAAGAATGCAACTCACTTGCTGGTGCCTGATTGCCCATTCATGCCAAAGGCACGAGAGAAAGCGCTGGACCTCATCGAGTCATGGATCGAAGGAAAGCAGGGCAGGGGCGTGACCGAGGTGCTCCGGGGCACCGATTTCACGCTCTACCGCGTGGAGCGCTAAGCGAGGGCTTGCCCCTCAGCTGCCGTAGGGAATGCCGAGACCGATATAAATCGCCAGGGTCGCGCCCAGCGACAGGCCCATCGGGAAATCCCAGCCGCGATGCCAGCTTTCCCAATTCGGGGCCAGTTTGCGCAGCGGTGTGTGCCGCGCGATCCTGTGGGTGACGTAAGCGGCCAGAAGATTGGCCGCGAACAGCGCCATCACCAGCCGCAGATCGCCAAGCGCGATGAAGGGCGCGGTGGCGGCGGCGAATTTCGCATCGCCCGCGCCAATCATGCCAGCGGCATTCATCACGATGCCCACCAACAGGATGATGACAAGGTGCAACAACCGCCACAGGAACACGTCCCATGGCATCACGAACAGCCCCAGCACGAGGAACACCACGACCAGCGCCATCACGGCCCGGTTGGGGATTTTCATCCGCGCCATGTCCGACCACGCGACCCAGATGCAGATGATCCAGACCGGCAGCGCAAAGATCAGCGCAGAAAGGCTCGTGATCGCCATGTCGCGGCCTTTCGCGGATCAGTTGCTGACGTTGTCTTCCAACGCACGAAGCGAGCGGACAGCGGCTTCGAAATGTTGCGGATGGGTGTCGATGGCTTCACGCAACAGGCCCTTACCGGTCTCGACATCGCCCTGCTTGATCGCCGAAAGGCCCAGTGTGTGCAAAAGCTGTGCACGCTCACTCTGGTCCATCGGGATGACGGGCAGGTTGTAGTTGCGCTGCGCGCCACGGGCCAGAACCATGTTATTCTTGGCGGTGAACAGGGTCTTGTCCTGCGTGATCGCCTCGCCGAACAGGCGTTCGGCCTCGGAAAAATCGCCGCGCGTCAGCTTGGAATAGCCCCAGTTGTTCAGCACGCCCGCAGGCCGCGTTGTCAGGCCGACCGCGATTTCATAAAAACTGTCGGCCTTTTTCCATTCCTTGTTGCTGTCCGCCACCATTGCTTCAAGGCGATAGCGCTTGAAGGTCTCGTGCGTGGGCGGAACCTCGTCGAGGATCTTCTCGGCGCGCTTCCAGTCGCCCGCCCGGATCAGCGCATCGGCGAAGTCGACTGTATCATCGGTGGTCGCGCCTTCCATCTTGATCAGCTTTTCATAGGCGGGAACCGCCTCGCTGTTGCGCTTGGCCCGGATCAACGACGTGGCCAGACCGCGCTGGAGATCGACGCGATCGGGTTGATCCTTGGTCGAGCGCTGGAAATAGGTGACGGCCTCGTTCGGGTCGGCCACCGTCAGCATGATGTCGTTGAGATTGCTTTCATCCACCACGTTGACGTTCTGCAACGCGCGGTTCACGTCCCCGTTGGCGGTTTTTTCACATGCCGACAGCGCAACCGCGCCTGTCAGGCACAGGGAAATCAACTTGAAATGGCGCATTTTGCCTGCGTCCTTTTACTGCCTCAGCCTCGTCTCAGCTCTTTTTATTCATGGTATCCGGCGGATCAGGAAATCACTGCTGCCGCGTCGCACCAATTTATAGTCTTGTTCTGTCTCGTCAGCATAATCGGGATTTTCCGATTTTGCGAGTGCTTTGCGCAAATTGTCACGCACTGAGTCACTTTCGCCATTGTCGAGCGCATAGGCCCGGCGAAACACCTGTGCCGCTTCGGCGTATTCGCGTTTCTCCATCAGCACGACGCCAAGGTTGTTCCAGGCCTCGGGGATGGTCGGCTCTTCCTTCACGGCCTTGCGCAGCAGGGTTTCGGCCTGGCCCAATCGGCCAAGGCCAAGGTTCGCGGTGCCAAGGGCAAGGCGAATGTCATTCGTCATCCCCTGTTCGGCGGCGGCGCGGGTGAAGGCGCTCAGCGCCAGTTCATATTCGCCCGCAGCCATCAGGCGATGCCCCACGACCAACCCGTCCACCGCCTCGCCGCCGCGTTTCACGCCGGGCGCATAGGGGCCGCCATCGGTGCGGTCCAGTTTCGGGGCGCAGCCCGAAAGCACCAGCGCAACAAGCGCGGCCGTAAGGGCGATGAAGGGGGTTTTTGCTGTCATGAAACCTGTTCGAGGATCGTTTGTATCTGCGCGTTTCCCAAGAGTTAGGCCAAACCATGCGCGCAGGCAAAGGGGCAGCCGCGCGATGACGGGCGGGATGCATCCGCATTGCAACATATGTGACACGCGAAAAGGGCGGGGAAATCCCCGCCCTCTGCGTTGTCTTGCGTGCGTGCAACCGGTTCAGTTGCCCATGTTGCCCAGTTCCGCAATCCCCAGCGCCGAGGGCGCGATCAGGATGATCAGAAGCGGCGGCACGGTCAGCATCATCGTAACCAGCGTCATCTTGGTCGGCAGCTTGTTGGCGGCCTCTTCGGCGCGCATCACCCGCTTGTCGCGCATCTCGGCGGCATAGACCCTAAGCGCATCCGAGATCGGCGTGCCGAAGGTCTGCGACTGGATCAGCACGGTCACGAAGCTGGCCACGTCCTGCACGCCGCAACGCTCGGACATGTCGTTCAGCACGGCGGTCTTGTCCTTGCCCGCCTTCATTTCCAGCGAAACGATCTCGAATTCATCGGCCAGCGCCGGATAGGAGGCACGGAGTTCAGATGAAACCTTGATAATCGCCTGATCCATCGACTGGCCCGCTTCGACGCAGACCAACAACATGTCGAGAGCATCGGGGAAACCGTCCTGAATTTCCTGCTGGCGCGACTTCTGGCGTTTATTCACCCAGTATTTGGGCAACAAGTAACCCGCGGCGCCGGGGCCGAGGATATACATGATTGTCTGCTTGGTGGTCGCCTCTTCGCCTGACTTGAACAGCAGGAAATAGATCACGCCCAGCACCAGAAACCCGATGCCCAGTGCGAATTGCGCGAAGTGGAAATAGCGCACCGCATCCCGATCGCGATAGCCGGCTTGCATCAGCTTTAGCTTGATGCCTTCCAGTTCCTCTTCGCTCTTGGGTTCGAGGAAGTTGGCGTATTTCTCAAGCTTGTCGTTGCGCTGCTTGGCGCGCAGCGCTTCTTTGACCTGAGTGCTTCCTTTCGGCGCCTTGGCGTTCTTGCGCAGCTTTTCAAGCGGATCGTCGCGCTTGCGCAGCAACACCGGCAAAGTCAGCAGGATCAGCACGACCCCGAGCAACCCTACCGCGATCAGCGGGCCCATTGGTCCGAGGGCATCGGTGAGCGACTGGTTGATGTTTTCCATAGTTATCTTCCTTGCTCTGTCCGGATCAGACCTTGATGTTGGTCAACCAACGCATGACCAGCAGGTTGGCGACCAGAAAGCCCGCCACAAGCAAACAGGCCGGGATGAAAAGCTCGTGATCCATCACGTCGTCATAGTAGTGCGGATCCATCACGTTGATCGCGATCAGGGCAAAGATCGGGAACCCCGACAGGAACTTGCCAGACCATTGCGCTTCGGCGGTGATCGCCTTGACCCGGCGGAACAGACGGAAGCGCGCCCGGATCACCGCGGCCAAACCGGCCAGAATCTCGGCCAGGTTACCGCCTGATTGCTGCTGGATGGTCACCGCCACCGCAAGGAAGCGCAAATCCTGCAATCCGATCCGTTCTGCCATGTCCTTGAGCGCTTCGCCCATGTCACGGCCATAAGCGCTTTCATCCGCGATAACGCCGAATTCCGAGGCCAGAGGATCCTTCACCTCTTTCGAGACGATCGCGATCGCAGACGAGAAGGGATGCCCCACGCGCAGGCTTCGAACCATAAGCTCTACTGCATCAGGAAGCTGCTCTTCAATCATGCTTAGGCGTTTCTTGGCCTTGTTATTGACCCAGAAGTAAACGCCGCCAATGCCCATCGCGCCGGAAATCGCGGCCCGCACGGGAACTTCGGTTTCGGTGCCCACGGTCAGACCGACAAAGGCGAGGCCCGAAAGCCCCAACATCAGCAAAATCAACTGCTGCGGTGAAAATGCGATCGCGGCCTTTTGCGCCTTGTCCGCCAGAAGCGAATAAAGCGGGATCGAGCGCGATTTCATGTGCTGGTGCATCTCCTTGCGGAGCTTCTCCATCACCTCTTCACGGTTCGAGCCCTTCTCGAGCATCTCAAGTCGGCGGTTGACCCGGCTGTTCAGCGAGATCGACTTGCCAAAGACCGTCAGGTAAAGGCCCTCGACGAGGACAAGCACCCCGATGAAGACAATCGCGTAAATTAGCGGTTCTGCACTGATCGTCATTTCATTTACTCCGCTGCAATGGGATCAAAGATCGAGGGCGGCAGGTCATAGCCCCAAAGGCGGAAACGTTCCGAGAAGTGCGAACGCACGCCAGTGGCGGTGAAATGTCCGATGATCTTGTTTTCGGGCGTCAGGCCGACACGTTGGAACCGAAAAATCTCTTGCATCGAGATCACATCGCCCTCCATGCCGGTGATTTCGGTAATGGATGTCATCCGGCGCGAGCCATCCTGCAAACGCGAGGCCTGCACGATCAGGTTCACAGCCGATGAAATCTGGCTTCTCACCGCCTTGAGCGGCATTTCGATCCCGGCCATGGCGATCATGTTTTCCAGACGGCTGATGCCGTCGCGGGCGTTGTTGGCGTGGATCGTCGTCATCGAGCCGTCGTGGCCGGTGTTCATGGCCTGAAGCATGTCGATAACTTCTTCGCCCCGCGTTTCCCCCACGATGATCCGGTCGGGTCGCATACGAAGCGCGTTTTTCAGACAGTCACGGGGCGAAACCTCGCCCTTGCCTTCGACGTTCGGCGGGCGGCTTTCCATCCGGCCCACATGGGTCTGTTGCAGCTGAAGTTCTGCCGTATCCTCGATTGTCAGGATGCGTTCGGCATTGTCGATGAAGGACGACAGCGCGTTGAGCGTCGTCGTCTTACCCGAACCCGTCCCGCCCGACACGATGATGTTCAGTCGGCAGGCCACCGCGGCCTGAAGATAGGCGGCCATCTCTTCCGAGAACGCCCCGAACCGCACCAGGTCATCAATGCCCAGCTTGTCCTTCTTGAACTTACGAATCGAAACCAGACTGCCGTCGACCGCGATCGGCGGCACCATGGCGTTGAAACGCGACCCATCGGCAAGACGGGCGTCAACATAGGGGTTGGATTCATCGACACGCCGGCCAACGGCCGAAACGATTTTGTCGATGATCCGCATCAGGTGCTTTTCGTCCTTGAAGGTCACATCGGTCAGTTCAAGCTTGCCCGAGCGTTCGACGAAAATCTGCTGCGGCCCGTTCACCAGAATATCGTTGACGGTGTCGTCCTGCAGAAGCGTTTCTAATGGGCCAAGGCCCTTCACCTCGAAATACAGCTCCTTGTTGAGCTGCGCACGGTCCTCGCGGTTGAGGACCATCGCCTTCTGATTCAGCACCTCGGTCGTGATTTCGTTGATCTCGGCGCGCAGGTCCTGCTCGCTCGCGGTATCGAGCGCGGCAAGGTTCAGGTTTTCCAGCAACTCGCGGTGCAGTTCGAGCTTCAGCTCGCCCATGCGTTCCTTGCGCTTCTGGTCCTTGTCAAAGGTCGCCGAACGGGCCGGGGTGGCCTGAGCAGCCCGACGCAGCGAGGTCGAGGCCTCGGGCTCGACCGGTGCGGCCTGCGGCGCGGCCTTCTTGGGAAGCTTGGTCACCTTGCCTGCGGCGGCGGGCGCGGGCGCCTTGGCCTTGCCCTCGCCTGCGGATTTCGGTGCGGCACCTTCTTTTTTGTAACGCGAAAACATGTCGTTTCACTCCTTCCGGATCAAGCGGCCTGGGCCTCGTCCTGTCCATGTTGATGGATCGAGGCCGCAAGCTTGGCGATCTCCTTGCGCAGCGGGTTCTTTGCGGCGGCTTCCGCCAGCGGCATGCCGTGATCGGCCGCCTGCACCACCGGTTTGCCACCATCTGGAAGCTGCACCTCGATCGAGATGTCGAGACTTTCCTCAAGCAACTTCACGCGGCTCTTGCCGCTCAGGTCGGTGAATTTCGGCCCGCGATTAAGCGCATAGCGCAGCTTTTCGACCGGCAGTTCCTCGGCCTGCAACGCCCGCTTCAGGCGCAGCGTGTTCTGCGCCGAGCGCATGTCGAGTTCGAGCGTCGCGAAATAAACATGCGCCGCGTTCAGCACCGCTTCCGACCACGACACCAGCGTCGACGGCATGTCCACCACTACGTAATCGAAGTGGCGGCGCGCCATGTCGAGCACCGCGTTCACATCCTCGGACGAGATCAGGTCAAGCGGCAGCATTTCGGGCGGCGCGGTCAGCACGCTCAGCTTGTCCTCGTAACCCACAAGCGCCTGTTTGAAGACGTCGTCATCCATGCCGTCCGTATCGGTCAGCATCTCGTAAACCGCCTCGCGGCGCTGCAGGTCGAGATAGGTCGAAACCGCACCAAACTGGAGATCAAGATCGATGATGCAAACCTTGGGCGCATCCTCTTTCTGGATCGTGCACAGTTCCCATGCGAGGTTCACGGCCAGCGTCGTCGCACCCGTGCCCCCGGCCAACCCGTGCACAGCGATCAACACGCCGTTGCGGTTGCCTTCGGACGCCGCAGCAGACACCGGGGCGGCCATCGGCATCGGTTCGGGCTCGGGCTCCTGAAGGCGCGCGATCGCGGCCATCAGCTCGCCCTCGGGAAGGGGGTAGGGCACGAATTCATCGGCGCCCTGGCGCAGCAACTGGTGCAGCGCGGCGGGGCTCACGTCTTCGGCGATCAGGATCACCTTGATCCCTTTTTCCTTCGAGGCCTCGATGATTTCTCCCAGCATGACGAGCTTTTCCTCGTCGCTTTCGTCAATCGCGATGGCGACGAATTCAAGCGCTTCGGCCTCGGGCTGGTTGAAGAACGCCTTCGCCTCGGCAAACCCGAGATCTCCCCAGCTTTCGCCAAGGGCGGCCTCCATATCTTCGATCAACAGATCGAAATTCTGGACGTCGCGGCTGATCGTACACGCCACCAGCGGGCTCAGATCGGACTCCATGATCGCTTCACTCGTCATATGCCTCGGTTCCTTTTCACAATTCGCCTTCGTCGGGCCTTTTGCCGTCGGGGGCATCGCCCCATCAGGCGCCTCTCGCTTGAAGACGCATCTGTTCTATTGCAGGCAATGTCGGTGAGGACTGGGGCAACATTGGGGCCAAAAAATCGTAATTGTGCGGAATTATGCGACGGTGGCAGGTTACCCATGCCGGGCGTTTCCTAATCGGAAACCAGTGAGTTTTAGCCACTTGCGTGATTCTGGCCGCCGATTGGGGCGGGGGAGGGGCAAAATCGCGTGAAAAACATGAGGTTCAGACGCAAAACGGCGCCCCGAGGGGCGCCGCTTGTGTTGTGACGGGAAGGAAAGCGGGCCTAGTTGGCGCCGTCCGTCACGCTGTTCTCGATTCCGCTTAGGGTGGTCGCCGGAACGCCACTGTTGACGTATTCGCGATAGATCACCTGCGCATACTTCCCATCCAGCAGGGCGGGGTGATTTTTCACGAATCCCGTCACCTCTGTCACGGTGCGCCGGTTGCGGCGTTCGCGGCCCTGCGTCACGATCAGCGGCTGTGTCTCGCCAAAGCTGGCCACCGCTTCGAGGCGCGAGCGTGAAATGCCTTGGCTGGCAAGGAAACTCACGACCGCCTGGGCACGTTTCAGCCCCAGCCGCTTGTTATAGGCGTTTGATCCAACCAGATCGGTATGGCCATAGACCCGGAAGCGCACCTCGGGGAACTGACGGATCCAGCGGGCCTGCTCTCGCAGGGAGTCGCGGGCGCCGGCATCCAGAGTGGACGAGTTGAAGGCGAAGTTCACCGTCGATGGCACTTCCTGCGCAAACCTGTTGGCGAGGGAGTAAACGAAGCTGCGCTCCCCCGACATGATCTGCGTGTTGTTCATCGTGGCGTTGCCGAAGTATCCGCCGTCAAGGTTGGACCCGGCTTCACGGTAAAAGGATTGCCCGCCGGGGGAGGTTGCGCCGCAGCCGGCCATCGCCAGCAATGCGGTCACTCCGAGTATCTTTCTCATCTGATCAAGCCCCCGTTTCATCTCAATCCATCACGTAGCCATAAGACCCGGTGAAATCCTGCTTGGCAACCTCGCCGGCCGCACCGCGTGTCGGGCGCTTGCCCTCGCGGGAAACCTTGCCATTCAGGAACAGGTCTTTTTCGGTCGGCGGGCGCACCCGGTCGGTCGGCAGGGCAAAGGCCTCGCCGCGTGTCGGCGTCACAAGATGTGCCGTCACGATAATCACCAGTTCCGATTGGTTGCGCTCGTAGCTGGCCGAGCGGAACAGCGCGCCAAGCACCGGCACATCGCCGAGCCACGGCACCTGACCGTTCAGGTCGGTGAAGTCATCCTGCAACAGGCCCGCGATGGCAAAGCTCTCGCCGTCGCGCATTTCCACCGTTGTCGATGTTTCGCGGCGCTTGAAGGCGTCGATCGAAAAGCCGTTGAACGTGACCGAGTTCGTCGGGTCGATCGAACTGACCGCCGCGTTAAGCTCGAGGTTGATCAAGTCGCCATCGACAACCCGCGGCGTGAAGTTCAACTCGATGCCGAAGGGTTTGAACTCGATCGTGACGGTGCCTTGGTCTTGGCTGACCGGGATCGGATACTCGCCACCGGCAAGAAACTTCGCTTCCTGACCCGAAAGGGCGGTCAGGTTCGGCTCTGCCAACGTGCGAACAACCCCTTTGGCTTCAAGGGCTTCCAGCAGGACGCCGACTTCGACCGATCCGGCGTTAAAGCCGAACAGCATCGTGCCATTCGCGTCCGAGCTGGCCGGAACATTGCCGCCCAGCGACGTGCCGATCGAACCGGAGTTGTTGTTTGTATTGGTGCCGCCGTTCACCCCGATACCGCCGCCGAACATATTGCCGTTCAGCGCCAGCGAGGTGGAAAGCGATTTCGAAACGCTGCGCTGCATCTCGGCGAAGCGCACCTTCAGCATGACCTGCTGCACACCGCCCACGCTCATCAGGTTGGACACCCGCTCGGGCGCATAACGCTCGGCCAGATCCATCGCGCGTTGCAGTTTTTGTGCCGAGGACACGGTGCCGGAAAGCACGATACCGTCATTCGCGGTGCGCACTTCGATCTTCTCGCCCGGCAGGATCTGCCGCAGACGTTCCTTGAATTCGCTGATATCCGCCGCCACGCGCACATCCACGTTGGTGATCAACTGGCCATTGGCATCAAGCAGGGTCAGCGTCGTCAGACCCGGCGATTTGCCCAGCACATAGATCGTCCGGTCACTCAACGACGAGATGTCGGCGATGGCCGGGTTGGCGATGGAAAGTTCCGCGAAGGGGCTGTCGCTTTCGACGACAACTGCGCGGTTCATCGGAACGTTCAGTGTAGATGAAGTGCCGCTACGAACGACACGCAGGGATTCCGCGTCGGCGCGGTCTGGCGCGTGGCCAAATCCCATCAGCACACCCATAAGGGCCGCTGCAATGACATTGCTCTTTTTCATGTGACCTGCCTCTCCGATCACGCCTCGTTTGTGGGTCTTATCGCCCGTATTGTGCAGCACCATGCGTGAGAACGCATTTTATTGCAATAATCAAAGGCTTCCACCCGGCAGTTTATGTGGATAACGCGCAACAGACGGAAATGCGGGCCGGTTTGATTTTCGCATTTATTTCACCCAAACGAAAAAGGCAGGGCGCTGAACGACCCTGCCTTTTCCTGTTTCGTGCTGGCAACTTAGCCGCCGTTTCCGCTCTGCTTAGTTGGTGCAGGGGATCGGGATCTCGATCACTTCCACACCCTGCCGCTTGCGGATGGTGCAGACTTTCTTCTCGATCACCTCGGGCTCTGGCGCGGCCACTTCCTCGACAATTCCGAGCAGCTTGTTCTGGTCAATCTCGATATTCGACGAAATGCTGTCGTCATTTGCCCCGACAAGCGACAGCGAAAGCCGCCCGGTCGATTGCGCCTGTGCCAGGCCGGCCACTTGTTCGGGGCGGATCGCCACGGTCACGGTGCGGGCGATGGTATTGGCCGGCGCATCCACATTTGCCGATTGGTCGATCGCGATAATCCCGACACCCGCTTCGATCAGTTTGGTCACTTCGCGGCGATCCCCGCTCGACGGGTTGACCTCACCGGTCCAGTAAATATCAACGTTGTGGCCCGGACGCAGGAAACCAGACACGCCCGAGGACACGTCAACCTTAATGGTAAAGGCGCGCATGCCACGGGCAAGAACCGATGAAATCCCGGCGGTTTCGCCCGGCTTGGTCACCTTCACTGCGGTCAGCGCTTCGTTCGCGTCGATCGTGCGCAGCATCACCCGGTTTTCGCCCGGGATCGGGAAAAGCTGTTCCTCTGTATAGAACACACCCTCTGGCTGCACATTGGCGGGCCATTTGACCAGTCGCACGTCTTCCGGGGTGACGGGATCTCCATATTGCATTGCCTTATTGGCAACATAGAGATCGACGGTGGGGATCGTTCCACCGCCCGAGGCTCTCAGCTGGGCGATCTCGTTCTCGTAAGCGGTGAACTGGTTCTTCGTCATGTAGACGGCGAAGCCAGCCAGGCCGAGGCCCACGATCAGGACAAGTCCGAATACGGCTCGCATGGGTTTTACCTTTCCTTATCTGCTCTCCGGGGTCCCCCGGAATGCCACCGTTGAGCGGCAGCTGTTCTAAAGACCGATGTTGCATGCCAATGTGTCAGAAAAAGGGAAACGCAGTGTTTCTTTATGAGCGATTGGCATCGAAAGCGTCTTCTGACGCGGTGGCCGGGCTGTCATGGCGCGGCGCAGGCGGGGCAGGGGTGTCGCGCGTCATTCCCACAGCGCCGGGCCTTGACCTGAAAACGCCTCAAGCCCGACCGGCAAAGGTCAGGCTGTCATCCTGGCGCTGAAATGGATCGCCTAGCGCACCGGCTACAATGGCCGTTCCGCGACTCCGGTAAAGATGTCCGGTTTGCGGGCCGCTTAGGCAGATCAATTCGGTGTCTGGCTCGAGATGTAGGTCCCGGTACGCGACGAAAGATCGGTCGTCGACGTTTCGAGCGCGCCGTATCCCAGGCCCATCAATGTGACGACAAAGGCAGTCAAAACGACCCAGTCGACTGTGACAGCACCGTCTTCGTCGCGGATGAAAGCATCAAAACGTTTTTTCATATCACCCTCCCGGCGGTGAAACAGAACTGGCATTGGTTTCGCTTGTCCCCTCTGGGGCAGGCAGGGCAACTGGCAGACGCCCTTTCATTCAGGGTAAAGGGGCCGCGCCACGAATGGGCGCCGCCCCCTCAAGACCTTGGCAGGTCGCGCCGAACTTAGTTCGGTGCCTGGCTGCCGATGTAGGTCGCGGTCGAAGCCGTCAGGCCGGTGGTGGCGGTCTCGATCGAGCTGTAAGCTGCGACGGCGAGGCCAACAACAGCGGCGGTCAGCACAACCCAGTCAACCGTGACAGCGCCGTCTTCGTCTTTGCGAAAATTTTTGATGAACTTGATCATGGTATGTCCTTCCAAAGGATTAGTTTGGGTTTATGTCAAACCCGGATATGAGCAGTCTGGACCGTCGTTTTCGTCAGGTCCGTCGCGCCGAACTTAGTTCGGTGCTTGGCTGCCGATGTAGGTTGCGGTCGAAGCCGTCAGGCCGGTGGTGGCGGTTTCGATCGAGGTGTAAGCTGCAACGGCCAGGCCAACAACAGCGGCGGTCAGCACAACCCAGTCAACCGTGACAGCGCCGTCTTCGTCTTTGCGGAAATTCTTGATGAACTTGATCATGGTACGTCCCTCCAAAGGATCAGTTAGGTTTCTCTCTCAGACCTTGGCGGCAAACTTGATGGACCGTTTCTCTCTCGTTTGGTCCGTTGCCGACTTGGTATGAGCATATATAACCCCCGGATTCGGGCAGGATTGGGGCGCGATTTTAGCAATTCAGGTGTTTTTGGAGGGCAGCTTAAACCTTTCTTTAAGCTATTGTTTTGCAACGAATAAAAGGTGAAGAAAAACTTAATCTGGCTCTTGGGGGCGCCCGAATAGTGGTAAATGTGGCATAAATTTCGGGGTTTTGGGCGCTCTGCGAGGGTCCATCTGGCTTGAGCGCTGCGGATTTGCGATACTCTTGCCAACGATAAACGAGGCAAAAGAGCAGGTTTCATGGGACGCAGCATTTCGCGGGCGGCGTTCGCCCTTATAGGTGGCATTGCACTTGGCGCACCCGCCGTGGCCGAGGCGCCCAAACCGTTCGAAGATTTCACCTTCAAGAAAGTGGCGCCCCCCTCCAAGGGCAGCCGCAAGAAGCGGATCAATATCCACATCACGCCCGAAGACATGGCGCGACAGAACCCCCGGCTGAACAAGAAGGCCGAAGAACCCAAGGTCGCCGCCCTTGCCCCTGCCAAGCCCCAGGCGGCCGCAACCGGGCGCTACAGCTGGTTCTGGGACAGCATCTCGCCCGATCTCGACAAGGGTGCGCCAGCGCGGCTCGAAGCGGCGCTGATCCGCGTGGCCAACCCGCCGGGCGGCAAATCCCCGGTCACCACCCCCCGCCTGCAAGGCCTGCAAGAGATCGCCCGCACCCAAGGCGCGCACATCCTGCGCGCCACGGTGGGAACCGAAGTGTCGCCCGCGCTGGTGCTGGCCGTGATCGCGGTCGAATCCGCGGGCCGTGCGGACGCGGTCAGCGGGGCAGGGGCGCAGGGCCTGATGCAACTCATGCCGGTCACAGCCACCCGTTTCGGTGTCGAAGACGCGCTCAAACCCGATCAGAACATCCAAGGCGGTGTCGCTTTCCTCGATCACCTGATGAAGACATTCGACCGTGACCCGATGCTGGTGCTGGCGGGCTACAACGCGGGCGAAAACGCGGTCAAGAACGCCAAGGGCGTCCCGGCCTATGTCGAAACCCGCGATTACGTGCCCAAGGTGCTGGCCGCGTTCCAGACGGCCAAGGGCCTGTGCCGCACACCGCCGCAACTGCTTTCCGATGGCTGCGTCTTCAATATAGATGTGAGCGGAGGCAACTGATGCCTGCGACACCGAGTGAGACCGCGCCACTTGTCCTTGCGCTGCGCGGGGGATTCCTGAAAACCGATCCGGCGCTTGAACGACGGCTCGACGCGATCACCGGCGATGGCATCTTGCGCGCCGATCTTCTGCCCGTCGCCTCCGAGGCGATGGCCCGGATCGAAGCGGCCCGCGCCGAGGGCCGCCGCGTGTATCTTGCCGAGAGCGATCCCATCGCCGCCGAGCTTGCGGCGCATCACGGGCTTGACGGCACCGCCCCCGGCCCCGGTGAGAAGATCCGCCAGAACTGGTCGGCGCGCGGGTTGTTGCGCGCCATGCGACCGCATCAATGGGTCAAGAACATCCTGCTGCTGCTTCCGCTGCTGGCCGCGCACCGCTTTGAATGGGCCGCGTTGCTACAGGTGGCGCTGGGCATGGTGGCCTTCTCGGCTGCTGCCTCTTCGATCTATATGGTCAACGACCTGCTCGATCTGGAAGCGGATCGCCTGCACCCCAAGAAATGCAAGCGCCCTTTCGCCAGCGGCGCGGTGCCATTGCGGGTGGGCATCGCCGCTTTCTTTGTCCTTGCCGCCATCGCGCTGGGCGTGGGCGCGGCGCTGGGCGGGCTCTTTGTGGCGATCACGCTGGGCTATGTCGCGCTGTCGCTGGTCTATTCCTTTCGGCTCAAACGCGCGCGCTGGGTCGATATCGGCACGCTGGCCTCTCTCTATACTGTGCGCGTGGTGGCCGGGGCGGCGGCGGTTTCGGTCGATACCTCGCTTTACATGATCGTTTTCGTCTTTCCGGTCTTCATCACGCTGGGCGCGGTGAAGCGATTGACCGAACTGACGCTGGCCACCAGCGACGAACGCCTGCCGGGGCGGGGCTATGGGCGGCCGGATCGCGGCGCGCTGCTCAATCTGTCCATGCTGGGCATGGCGGCGTCGCTGCTGATCTTCTTTCTTTATACGATCAGCCCGCAGGCCATCGCGCTCTATCCCGCTCGCTGGTGGCTGTGGGTGGCGATGATCCCGCTGGCGGGCTGGCTTTTCCGCATGGTGCGCTTGGGCTTTTACGGCAAGCAGGATTACGACCCGATCGTCTTTGCCATGCGCGACAAGCGCGGGATTGGCCTGATCATGATCACGCTGGCGCTGATGTTCTACGCCGCGGGGCTTTGGGGCAAATGGTTGGGCCTGTGAAGGCCCAACCCTTCAGATCGAGAGCTTCTTGAAGATCGGCTCGGGGATTGAGCGGATGATCAACATGATGTAGCGCCAGAAGAACGGCGTATAGATCACGTTCTTGCGCTTCTCGACCGCGCGCAGGATGTCCCCGGCCACCTTCTCGGGCGGGGCGACAAGGAACATCCCCTCGATCCCCCATGTCATCGCCGTATCCACGAAGCCGGGCTTCACCGTCACCACATGCCCGCCCGCCCGCGTCAGCCGGTTGCGCAAGCCGCTGAGGTAGGTGTGAAACCCCGCCTTCGCCGCGCCATAGACGTAGTTGCCAACCCGGCCCCGGTCACCCGCGACCGAACCGACACCCACAACTGTGCCGCCGCCGCGCGCCTCCATCAGGGGCGCAAGCATGGTCAGGAACCGCGCCGGTCCGGTAAAGCTGTCGATGATCGTGCCGTCGACCAGCGCGGGATCGGCGTCGATCTCCTCCTGTTCGGGCATGGAGCCGACGAACACCGCCGCGTTGATCTCACCCTCCTGATCGGAAAGCATTTCGATCAGCGGTGTGAATGTCTCAAGCTTGCGCGCATCGAACTTCACCGCGCGCGCCTCACCCGTACCGCGCATCCTGCAATCCGTTGCGATCCGCTCAAGATCGTCCATATCCCGCCCGGCAAGGAAGATGTTGTCGCCCCGCCCGGCCAATTCGCGCGCCAGCGCCCGCGCCATCGAGGATGTGGCGCCCAGAATGATCCAGTTCTTGTTCATGTCGCGCTCCTCAGGCCCAGTCGCCGTGTCAAATCGGTTTGCAATGCGCCCGCCGGATCGCCCTTGGCGGCGATCGCGGCCCATTTCGCGTGACCCGGGTACATCGCCCGCACGCTCGCCCCATCGGCCAGCGAATCCTTGGCCAGATAAATCCGCCCACCGGCCTCGGCCGTCAGGGCGATCAGCTTTTCGATCAGCGCCGGTGTCTTGGCCCGGGCCGGGAAATCCACGGCCAGCGTGTAGCCCTCCATCGGGAAGGACAGCATCCCTTCGCCTTCCGGCCCCAACCGCTTCAACACCGCCAAGGGCGAGGCCAGTCCAGAGCTGGCAATCGCCTCGACGATTCCGCGCAGGGCGTCGCGCCCGGACAGCGGGATCACGCATTGAAACTGGTGAAACCCGCGCTTGCCATAAAGCTTGTTCCAGTCGTGGATCCGGTCCAGCGGGAAAAAGAAATCCGGGATCGAGCGCATCCGCCGCTGCCCGCCCTCGGGGATGCGGCGGTAATATTGCGCGTTGAACGCCTTCACCACCGGTTTGGACAGGGCAAAGCGCGGCGCATCGACCGGCACGGATTTGGCCTTTTCCTCGGCCGGGGCGTCGGCATGGCCATGCTCGGCCTCTTCGACGATACCACGGCCCATCGCGGCCCCCTTGGCCGTCGCGTCCAGCCAGCCCACCGTATAGCGCGCCTGCGACGCATCCAGCATGTTGAGATGTTCTTCCAGGCTTTCGGCGCGGCGCTCCTGCACCTGCATCGAAGGCCCGGGAATCTCGCGCAGCCGGATCTTGGCCGACATGATCACCCCGGTCTGTCCCAACCCGCCCAGCGTGGCCCGGAACACCTCTTTCTGCTTCTCTCGGCTGATAACCACGTCCTTGCCGCCGCGCAGCAGGCGGATTTCCTCGACATGCGCGCCGAACGATCCGTCATGATGGTGGTTCTTGCCATGCACATCCATCGCGATACAGCCGCCCAGCGTGGCAAAACCGGTGCCGGGCATCACCGCGGGAAGAAACCCGCGCGGCACGAAGATCCGCACCATCTCGGCAATCGAAAGCCCGGCTTCGGCCTCAAGCAGCCCGGTTTCGGGATCGAAACCGATGATCCGGTCCAGCCGCGTCATATCCACCGCGCGACCGCTGTCATTCAGCGCCGCATCGCCATAGGACCGCCGCGCGCCCATCGCCGGGGCCAGCGGCAGCGCCTTCAGCGCCGAAATACGTTCGGGGCGGGCCAACTCGCCCTCGGCTTTCAATGCCCGGCCCCAGCCGGAATAGGTGTCGGTCTTCCAGCGCATCAGCGCCTCCCTTTCGATTTCGTTTCGGCCTGCGGGAAAATCGCAAGCCCGATCAGGATCGCGAACCACAAGGTGGTCACGCGAATGACGGCGGTGGCGGGGACGGCAATCTCCGGTCCCACCCCGTCCATGTAGAGAAGGGCGATCATCGCCGCCTCGGCCCCGCCAATGCCGCCCGGAGCGCCGGTCAACCCGCCCGCAAGCGTGGCAAAGACAAAAATCATCACCGCTTTCCAAAAGCCGATCTCGGCCCCGAACCAGCCCAGAAGCAGGTGAAAGGCATAGCCCTCGGCGAACCAGCCCAGCAGGCCAAGCGCGGCGGCAAAGCCCAGTGTCTGCGGATGCGAGAACAGACGCAGCGATCCCGCCGCGCGCCGAACCCGTATCATAAGGCGCGGAAAAAGCCCGGTCGCGCGATAGAACCGCGTCGCCATCCCGGCCAGAAGGGCAGGGCGCGTCACGATCACCGATGCCCCGATGGCCAGCAGCGCCACGGGTAAGGCCCAGTCGACACCACCCGCCGCAAAGGCCAGCGATAGCGCAAGGATCAGGCCCATCGCCGCAAGGTCCGACGCCCGATCGATCAGCACCAGTGGCGCGGTGCGCTCGAACGCCCAGCCGGTTTCCCGTGCGATCCAGCGCATCCGGATCAATTCGCCCACACGTCCGGGCGTGACCGACATGGCAAAGCCGCCTAGAAAATGCCGCAGGTTCGCGCCCAACCCCAGCGGAAGCCCCAGCCGCGTCGCGAAGATATGCCAGCGGATACCGCGCAGCCCGTAATTCACCAGCGAAAGCGCCAGCAGCACGACAACCTGCACCACGCCCAGCTTGGCCAATTGCTCCAGCGTCTCTTCCCAGCCGGTCGCCGCCGCCAGCCCCGCCAGCCCAAGCAGGACCAGTGCGAACAGCCCACCCATCAGGGCAAGATCACGCAGCTTTCGCGGACGCGCTTGGGGGCCGGTGGGCTCACCGGGGGCATCATTGGGGCCATCAGTGGGCCCGGGATATGGGGTGCTCATGCTCATTGCCGCCGTTCTAGGAACGGATTGGGGCGACAATATGGATTTGTTGCGAATACGGAAACAAATTTCGACAGGGGATTCGACAGGGCATCTGACGGGGTATCCGCCAAGGCAATCGCTCAACGAAAAAGGGGCGCGCCATTGCCGTGGCGCGCCCCTTTCAATTCCGTTCAGCCCGCGATCAGACGATCTTGGCTTCCGTCGCGGCCAGCATATCTTCGCGGGTCACGCCGGGGGCCAGCTCGACGATATGCAGCCCCTTCTTGCCCACTTCCAGCACGCCGAGGTTGGAAATGATCATGTCGACCACGCCCTTGCCCGTCAGCGGCAGGGTGCATTCCGGCAGCACCTTCGATTCACCGTGCTTGTTGGTGTGATCCATTACCACGATGACGCGGCCGACACCGGCCACAAGGTCCATCGCGCCGCCCATGCCCTTGACCAGCTTGCCGGGGATCATCCAGTTGGCCAGATCGCCCTTTTCGCTGACTTCCATCGCGCCAAGGATCGCCATCGCGATCTTGCCGCCCCGGATCATGCCGAAGCTGGTCGCACTATCGAAATAGGCGGTGTGCGGCAGTTCGGTGATGGTCTGCTTGCCGGCGTTGATCAGGTCGGGATCTTCGTCGCCCTCGATCGGGAAGGGGCCCATGCCCAGCATGCCGTTTTCCGATTGCAGCGTCACGTGAACGCCTTCGGGAATGTAGTTGCTGACCAGCGTCGGAATCCCGATGCCAAGGTTCACATACATGCCGTCTTCAAGTTCTTTGGCCGCGCGTTCGGCCATCTGGTTCCGGTCCCAAGGCATCAGCCTTCTCCCTTTTCATGAATGATTTTCGCGATCCGGCGCAGGCTGGCCGCGTTCAACTCGGCTGCCTCCAGTTGGATCATCGCGCTGGCCAGCTGTGCCGTGACCAGCGATTGTTCCGAGGCCGCCTCGATCCCGAACACGTCAAGTACCATGCGCTTTGCACGGTGAACGTATTCCTGCGTGCGACGCTCGATCTGGTCGGCACGTTTCTTGAGGGTGTCCTCGCGGTCCATCTGCTGCCCCTTACGCCGCCGGACGCGTGGTGCGCTGCTCGATCCGCTTCTCGTGCTCGCCCTGGATCAGGCGGTGCACGTAGATGCCGGGCAGGTGGATGTGATCGGGGTCCAGCTCACCGGGTTGGACAATCTCTTCGACTTCCATGATGCAGACCTTGCCGCACATCGCCGCCGGCGGATTGAAGTTGCGCGCCGTCTTGCGGAAAATCGCGTTGCCGGTGGTGTCGGCCTTCCACGCCTTCACGATGGAAAGATCGGCAAACAGCCCCTCTTCCATGATGTAGGTCTCGCCGTTGAAATCCTTGTGCTCCTTGCCCTCGGCAATCACGGTGCCGACGCCGGTCTTGGTGTAGAAGCCCGGAATACCCGCACCGCCCGCGCGCATCCGCTCGGCCAGCGTGCCTTGCGGGTTGAACTCAAGCTCAAGCTCGCCCGACAGATACTGGCGCATGAATTCCGCGTTCTCGCCGACGTAGGACGAGATCATCTTTTTCACCTGCTTGGTCTGCAGCAGGATACCGATGCCGAAATCATCGACACCCGCGTTGTTCGACGCGAAGGTAAGGTCCTTCGCCCCGTCTTCCTTGATCGCCTGCAACAGCAACTCGGGAATGCCACACAGGCCGAAACCGCCCGCGGCAATCAGCATGCCGTCCTTCAGAATGCCATCGAGTGCCTCGGCGGCAGATGCGTAAACCTTGCTCATGGAAATCTCCGCTTGGCTCAGAACTTGCGCCCTTGTGCCGTGACGCAAGGTAAGAGTCAATTCGGGCGGCCCCTTCCGGAGCCGCCCGCATCGATTTCTTCTTGGGGCAGGGTCTGGCGCAGAGTCAGATCAGGGTCAGATCAGGGCCAGATCAGGCTCAGATCAGCCGAACCTGCGTGCCCACCGGCGTGATTTCGAAAAGCTCGGCGATGTTGGCGTTGAACAACCCGATACAGCCATCCGACGAACGCCGCCCGATTTTGCGCGTGTCATGCGTGCCGTGAATGATGTAGGCGGGCCAGCTAAGGTACATCGCATGAGTGCCAAGCGGATTGTCCGGCCCCGGCGGCACGTATTTCCAATCGGGAAAGCGCTCAAGCTGGCTTGGCGTCGGTGTCCAGTCCGGCCCCTCTTTCTTTCGCACGATCGAGGTATAGCCGCGCTTGGTCAACTCGTCGGTCTTCGGCACCGAGGTAGGATAGATGCGGTAATCCTGACCATCGCCCGACCAATAGTGAAGCGCGCGCGAATTGGTATCGGCCACGATCGCGCCCTTGCCAAGCGTGTCGAAATGATCGCGCCAGTCCTGCGCAACAAAGCTCGAGATATTATGCCGGGTAAAGGCCTCGGTCTCGCCGGTTTCAGCGCGCAGGATCGCCGGGGTGAAAAGCGTGGCGCCAGCTGCGCCAAGGATATGGCGGCGGGTGATCTTGATGGTCACGGGATGTGTCCTTTCTGCCTGTTCGTTCTTGACTGCAAGCTGTGCCGGACGGCGCCGAAATACCAATCACGTATGCTTGAAAGTCAATGTGAGTGCATAAAAGCCACGCCCGAACGGCGGTTTTCGGCTGTCATGGCGGCCCGGAACGCGAACGGGCGGCCGAGGATCCTCCCGGCCGCCCGTTCAGCAATCGACTTGCCTGAACCTCAGGCGCTTTTCTTCTTCGCCGCCGGTTTTTTCGCGGCCGTCTTTTTCGGAGCCGCCTTCTTGGCCGCGGGCTTCTTTGCCGCCGCCTTCTTCGCGGGGGCTTTCTTGCCGCCCTTCGCGGCCTTTTCGGCGATCAGGGCAACGGCCTGCTCCATGGTCACGTCTTCGGGCTTCACGTCCTTGGGAAGCGTGGCGTTCACCTTCTCCCATTTCACATAAGGCCCGTAGCGCCCCTCCATCACGTTGACCGGCCCGCCGCTTTCGGGATGCTCGCCGAGTTCCTTCAAGGGCTTGGCGGCGGCGCTGCGCCCGCGACCCGGATTCGCCCGTTTGTGGGCCAACATCTCGACCGCGCGGTTCATGCCGATCTCGAACACGTCGTTCGGGTCTTTCAGGTTGGCATAGACCGGCTTCGCCTCATCCGGCAGCTGGTGCATCACATAAGGTCCGAACCGTCCGAAATTGGACGAGATCATGCCGCCCTCGGGGTGCATCCCGATCTCACGCGGCAGGCTCAGCAGGGTCAGCGCCTTTTCAAGGTCCATCTCATCCTTGTTCCACCCCTTAGGCAGGCTGGCGCGTGGCGGCTTCTTGTTCTCCGGCGTCGGTTCACCGCGCTGCACGTAAGGCCCGAACCGGCCCGACTTGAGCCAAATCTCGTCGCCCGCATCCTCGCCCAGAACACGCTCATCGCCCTCGGCGCCCTCACCCGCGATGGGGCGGGTATAGGTGCATTCGGGGTAATTACCGCAGCCCACGAACCCGCCCGTGCGCGAGGTTTTCAGGTGCAATTGGCCGACACCGCACTTGGGGCAGATCCGCGGATCGCTGCCATCTTCGCGCGGCGGGTAAAGCTGATCCGAAAGCGCATCGTCCAGCACGTCGAGCACTTCGGTAATCCGAAGGTCGCTGGTCTCGGCAATCGCGACCGAGAAGTCGCGCCAGAACCGCTCCATCACGCTTTTCCAGTCGCGCTGGCCCGCGCTCACGTCATCCAGCTCTTCCTCCAGCTCGGCCGTGAACTCATAGCCCACGTATTTGCGGAAGAAATTCAGCAAGAAGATGGTGACGATCCGGCCCTTGTCTTCGGGGATCAGGCGGTTCTGCTCTTTGCGGACGTATTCCCGCTCCTGAATCGTGGTGACGATGCTGGCATAGGTCGACGGGCGCCCGATGCCCAATTCTTCCATCCGCTTGACCAGCGTCGCCTCGGTATAGCGCGGCGGGGGCTGGGTGAAATGCTGATCCGGCGTGACGCTTTTCTTGGCGGCAGGCTCGCCTTGGGAAATTTGCGGCAGGCGCTTGTCGTCGTCATCCACGACCACGTCGTCGCGGCCTTCTTCGTAAACCCGCATGAAGCCGTCGAACAGCACGACCTGCCCGGTCGCGCGCAGGACCACTTGGCCATCCTTGCTGCCCACATCGACCGTGGTGCGCTCCATCCGGGCGCTGGCCATCTGGCAGGCGAGCGTGCGCTTCCAGATCAGGTCATAAAGCTTGCGTTGATCGGCGTCGGTCAGTTTCAGCGCGGCGGCATCCGATTCCATATCCGTCGGGCGGATACACTCGTGTGCCTCCTGCGCGTTCTTGGCCTTGTTCTTGTAGACCCGCGGCTCTTTCGGCACGTATTCGTCGCCATAACGGCTGGCGATGGCGGCCCGCGCGGCAGTCACGGCCTCGGGCGCCATGTCGATACCATCGGTCCGCATGTAAGTGATATGCCCGGCCTCATAAAGACGCTGTGCCGCGGCCATCGTCTGGCGCGCGCCCATGCCGAACTTGCGGCTGGCTTCCTGTTGCAGCGTCGATGTCATGAAAGGCGCCGACGGATTGCGTGCGGCGGGCTTCGCCTCGACCGACTGCACGCTCAGATCGCGGCTTTCGATCGCCTGCACGGCCAATTCGGCCTGCGTCTGGTTGGCAAGGCTGTATTTATCAAGTTTGTCGCCGGCAAGGGTGGTCAGCCGCGCCTCGTAGGTCTGACCGCGCGGTGTGCTCAACACGGCCTTCACCGTCCAGTATTCCTGCGGGTTGAACGCTTCGATTTCCATCTCGCGCTCGACGATCAGGCGCAGACAGACCGACTGCACCCGCCCAGCCGAGCGCGCGCCCGGCAACTTGCGCCACAAAACCGGGCTCAGGTTGAAGCCCACAAGATAATCCAGCGCGCGCCGTGCAAGATAGGCATCGACCAGAGGCTGGTCGATCTCGCGCGGGTTTTTCATCGCCTCGGTCACGGCCGCCTTGGTGATCGCGTTGAACACGACGCGCGAAACCGGGCTGTCCTTCTTCAGGGCCTTGCGCTTGCGCAGCGCCTCTTCAAGATGCCAACTGATCGCCTCGCCCTCTCGGTCGGGGTCAGTTGCGAGGATCAGTTCGTTGTCATTCTTCAGCGCATCGGCGATCGCCTTGACGTGCTTGCGCGAGTCGGCGCCGATCTCCCACGTCATCTCAAAGCCGTGTTCGGTATCGACCGATCCATCCTTAGGCGGCAGGTCGCGCACGTGACCGTAAGAGGCCAGCACGACGTAATCCTTGCCCAGATACTTGTTGATCGTCTTGGCCTTGGCCGGGGATTCGACAACGACAACTGGCATGGACTTCCTTTCAAAACAGGTCGGCTTAGGGGCGGTGCCCCGTGGGCCACATCAGGCAACATTCCGGCGCGACACATTCGCTCGACTCGGGGCTGGCCCTCTGGCGGCGGAACATGGGCGGGGCAGGGGGGTATTGTCAATGCGCCCTGAAAAGCTCAATAGTTGCAGTGTGATCTGGGGTCGATAGGCCATTTTGCAAGGAGAGATGCGATGAAGAAGCGGGCATTTGCGGGTATTCTTCTGCTGATCTGCGCCACTATGGCGCGTGCAGATTACGTTGAACCAGCGCGCGGATCGGCGGATCGCAAGGCGCTGATGGATGCGCTCAGGCCACATGCCGAATGGGTTCTGGGCAAGCCCGTCGAATTCGTGATCAGCGAATTGCGCCTCGCCCAAGGGCAGGGCCTTCCCGGGCCGGTCGCCTTCGCCATGGTGCGCGCGCAGCGCCCCGGCGGCGGCAAGATCGACCTCACCACGACGCCGGGTGTGAAGCGCGGCGATTACGATCCGGGATACATGGACGGCAGCAGTTTCCAGGCGCTCTATCGCAAGGTGAGCGACACATGGGTCGCCGTGCATTGGGAAGTGGGCGCAACGGATGCCTGGTGGTATGACCCGGCGCTCTGCGAAGAGTATTTCGCCGTCATCCCCGAGGCTTGCGCCGGGTGATCACCCAAGGCGCTGCCGCCTTGGCCGCCCAGCATCCAGCCGACCTGCATCCAGCCGACCTGCATCCATCCGCCTAGCAAAGGTGGGGGGTAACGCTGTCTCACCCCAACCAGCCGCCTAACCCGTCTTGTCCTCGCGGCTCAGCAATCCGCCGGGCTGCCGCTGGATCAGCCCATCAAGTTCCATATCCAACAGCACTGGCGCCACCCTATTTGCCGGATGCGCCAGATCGCGGATCAACTGATCCTCGGCCAGCGGCGATGGCCCCAGTCGATCCAGGATCATCTGGTGCAACTGCGCTGTCTCGCGCAGGCCACGTTTTTCGGGTGTCTGGGCAGGCACATCCACCACAGCGTCCGGCGTGGTCGGCGTCCTTCCCCGCCGCTGTGTCACTGCCTCGACCGCACGGGTGATGAGGCCATTACGCGCCGCCGCGTCCCCAGAGCCTGTCGCGTGCTGTTCCGCAACCGCCGCGTTCGCGGGCGGTTCAAGCGGCAGGTCGCCCTGTACTCGTTCACCCTGCGCCGATTGATCCCCGACGATCCCGGCAAACGGGCCGAGCGCCTCAAGCACATCCTCCACGCCGCGCACTAGATGCGCCCCGTCCCGGATCAACATGTTCGAGCCAGAGGCGCGCGCATCGAACGGATGCCCCGGCACCGCCATCACCTCACGCCCCTGATCAAGCGCGTTGCGCGCCGTGATCAACGAGCCGGACTTAGCCGCCGCCTCGACCACGATCACCCCGCGCGCCAACCCCGAGATCAGACGGTTGCGCCGTGGGAAATGCCGCGCCTGCGGCACCAGCCCGATTGGCTGCTCGGATATTCGCAGGCCATGTGCCTCGATCTCTTGGGCCAGAACCGTGTTCTCGGAGGGGTAGATCACATCGACGCCCCCGGCCATCACCGCAACCGTGCCGGTTTCGACCGTGGCCTTGTGCGCCGCGGTATCCACCCCCCGCGCCAGCCCCGACACGATGACATAGCCGCGCTTGGCCAGATCCACCGCCAGCGCCCGCGCCATCCGTGTGCCAAGTGACGAGGCATTGCGCGCGCCCACCATGGCGATCAACGGCCGCTGCAAGACCGAAACATCGCCCTTCATCCACAAAAACGGCGGCGCATCGCTCAGATCGCACAGCGCCGCCGGATAGGCATCCTCGCCCTTGCAGACAAGGCGCGCACCGATTTTCATTCCGGCGCGGTATTCGCCCAGAGCGCGCTCCTCGGAACATGGGAAATAGTCTTTCATCCCGGCGGCCTTGGCCACCTCGGGGAGCGCGGCAAGCGCCGCCCGGGCGCTGCCATGTTCGGCGATCAACCTGTAGAACGTCGAAGTGCCAACCCTGCGCGAACGCAGCAAACGAAGCCACGACACCCGATCATCTTCCGTGGTGGGTGGGAGTGGGGGGGGTGTGGAAGAGGGTAACTCTTCGGGCATCGTGACTCCGCTTGCTTGCGGAATCATCTATAGCGCGCTCAGGGTTAACAGCCGGTAAACCAAACCGCGAAAACAGACCTGTCACGACAAAGGCAGCACCGCGCCCGGATTCATGATGCCATGCGGATCAAGCGCCGCCTTGATCGCGCGCATCGCACTCAGCTTGCCCTTATCGCCATAGCGTTGCAGATCGTCCACCTTCAGCCGCCCGACGCCATGCTCGGCCGAGAACGATCCACCCCGCGCCATCACCATGTCATGCACCATCGCCTGCAATTGCGCCGCCTCGCCGGGATAGTCGGCCCGCGTCTTACCCACCGTCGGGAACACGTTGTAATGCAGGTTGCCATCACCCAGATGGCCAAAGCAATTCACCCGGTAATCGCCCCGGGCGCGCAATGCCGCGCCCGCCGCCTCGATAAATCCCGGCACCTCGCTCAGCGGCAGGGAAATGTCATGCGAGGAGATCCCCCCGATCCGCCGGTTCGCCTCGGGGATCTGCTCGCGCATTTCCCACAGGTCGGTGCGTTGCTGGCCCGATTGCGCGATCACCCCGTCATCGGCCAGCCCCGCCTCAAGCGCGGCCTCGAACAGGCTTTCCAGCATCGCTTGCGGGTCTTGGCCTTCGGCCATGCCCAACTCGATCAGCACCATCCATTCGGGCGCCGGATCGAACGGGCGGCGCATCTCGGGCAGCGCTTCTTTCAGGAACTCCAGCCCCACGCCCGAGATCAACTCGAACGCGCTCACGGTGCCGCCCGCACGCGCCTGCGCCAGTGACAAGAGCTTCAGTGCCGCCGCCGGGCTTTCCACCACCAAAAGTGCGGTGCCCACCTCGGCCGGCATCGGGGCCAGCTTCAGCGCCGCCGCCGTGATCACCCCCAGCGTGCCTTCCGACCCGATCAATAGGTTGCGCAGGTCATAGCCGGTGTTGTCCTTTCGCAGCCGCGTCAGCCCGTTAAAGATCGTCCCGTCGGGCCAGACCGCCTCGACCCCAAGGCACAGATCGCGCGCATTGCCATAGCGCAGAACGTTCACGCCCCCCGCGTTGGTGGCCAGATTGCCCCCGATCCGGGCCGAGCCTTTGGCGGCGATGGTCAGCGGGAAAAGCCGCCCCTCGGCCTCGGCCGCGGTGTGGATATCTTCAAGGATCGCCCCGGCTTCGGCCACCAGCACGTTCTCTTCGGGGTAAACACCGCGAATCGCGCTCATCCGTTCCAGCGAAAGCAGCATCGGAGCAGGGCCTTCGCGCATGACCTGCGCCGCGACCAGCCCGGTCCCGCCGCCATAGGGCACCACCGGCACCCGCGCCTCGTGCGCGGCGCGCAGGGCGCGTGACACCTCGTCCACTGATCCCGGTGCCACGACCAATCCGGCCTGACCAGTCCATTTGCCACGCGGCTCTTCAAGGTAGTGTGGGGCCACGGGGCGAAACGCCTGCTCGGGCAAAAGCTCACGCAGGCGGGCGGCAAAGGCGGGGTCGGCTGGGTTCAAAGTCATGCCCAAGCTTTAGCAGGCCATGCGCGCCGGAAAAGTCCTATTTTGGATCGCGCAGGTAGCGCGGGTAAAGCACCCGCACCGTCGGCCGCCTCGGCAGGGTGTTGAGCGATACGGTAAAATCCGTCTCGCCCTTGTCGACGATCTCGAACTCATCGCGCATCCCGGCGACGAAGGCCTCTAACGTGCCGTCCCCGAACCAATGCATCGGAATCACGACCGAGGCCTTCAGCCGCTTCATGATCCGGATCATCGTCGGCAGGTCCACGGTCATCGACCCGTCGACCGCCGCCATCACCACATCCAGCCGCCCCAGCGCGGCATATTGCGCCTCGCTCGGCTCGTGATGCAGGTGGCCCAGATGCCCGATACACAGGCCCGCCACCTCGAAAACGAAGATCGAATTTCCGTTCGGCTCGACCCCGTTAAAGCTGCGAATATCGGTCGGCACATTGCGCACCCGCATGTCGCCGACCAGAAGCTGATGATCGACGCCGCGCCCCGGTTCATTGCTCCAGCCTTGCAGCACATGCGCGATCTTGGGATCGGGCGTTGCCGTCCAATGGGTGTCGTGGGCGTGGTTCATCGTCACCACGTCGGGCACCAGATCGGTATTGCCGATATAGCCGGTGTAATCTGTCACCACATCGACGCCGCTGGCGCTCTGGATCAGGAATTGCGCGTGGGCGATATAGCTGATCCGCACCACGTAATCGGGCAGGGGATCGCGAAAACTGGCCTTTTGAAGATACTGTAATCCCGGCGCGGCATCGGCGATGGCGATGCAATGGCTCGGCATGCGCTGGGCGGCGGCTGGCAGCGCGGCGATGAGGCTCAGGCAAAGGGCAAGGATCATACGCATGGAAGCCAGCCTAGCATGATTCCCGCGTTCGGGCCCCCCCTCACGCAAGGTTGAACGGGCCGGGCGGGCCATCTGCCCATCATTCGCGCGTTTAGACCCCGTTCAGGGCCGCGTTAAGGACGGCTACTAGGCCTGCCCCACAAGCGTCTTGCCGCGCCGATCGCCCCTTAGTGCGGCATAAAGAACATGCGTCCGCCAGCGCCCGTTGATCTGAAGATAGCTCTGCGCCACGCCCTCGTATTTGAACCCGCTCTTTTCCAGCAACCCGCGAGAGGCGCCGTTCTCGGGCAGGCAGGCGGCCTCGATCCGGCTCAGGTCCATCAAGTGAAACGCGTGATGCACGACGGCAATGATCGCCTCGCCCATGTAGCCCATCCGCGCAAAAGGCTCGCCCGTCCAATAGCCCAGAGTGCCCGATTGCGCCGGACCGCGCCGGATATTGTCCAGCGTGATCGCCCCGACAAGGTTGTCATCCTCGCGCCGGATCAGGAACAGCGGCAGCGCGGTATCGCCCCGGATCGCGCGCTGCGCCCAATAGACCCGGTTGGTAAAGGCACGTCGGCTCAGATGATCGTCGGCCCATGCTGGCTCCCACGGCTTTAGGAATCCGGCGCTATCCCGGCGCAGGCTGGTCCATGCGTGAAAATCCGACTGCACGGGCGGGCGCAGCGTAAGCCGCTCGGTCTCGATCCGGAACTTGCGCGGGCCGCGGCCCAGCATCAGGCAGCGCGCCTCTGGCTCAACAGATCCAATCCCGGCGCATCGGCCACCGGGCCATAAAGCGCCAGCGCCGCGCCCGAACGGCTGATCATCTCGGCCCCGAAATCGCGCACGCCTTCAAGCGTCACGGCGTCGATCTTTTCGACGATTTCGGTCGGGTCGGGCACGCGGTTCCAGGTCTGCACCATCCGCGCCATGCGTTCGGCCCGGTTGGTCGGGCTTTCCAGCCCCATCAACATCCCGGCGCGCATCTGGGTGCGGGCGCGCTCGACTTCCTCGGCGCTCATGTCATCGGCGGCGCGGCGCATCTCATCAAGCGTGATCCGCATCAACTCGGGCATTTCCTCGCCCGAGGTGCCGGCATAGATCGTCATCAGCCCGGCATCGGAATAGGCCCCGGTCTGGGCGAAAATCGTATAGCACAGGCCGCGCTTTTCGCGGATTTCCTGAAATAGCCGCGAAGACATGCCCCCACCCAAGGCGTTGGAATAGACCTGCGCCGTATAGATCAACGGATCACGGTAATCCGGCGCCTCGAAGGCCAGCGCCATATGCGCCTGTTCCAGCTTCTTGTCGCGCCGCACCTCGCCGCCCACAAACCGCGCCACGTCGGGCGTGGCCTGCGGCTTGGGTGACATCGTGCCGAAATAGCCCTCGGCCAGCTTGACCAAGGCGTCGTGATCCACGTCGCCTGCCGCGGCAAGGATCATCTGCCCCGGGCCATAATGCTCGGCCGTGAACTTTTCGAAATCAGCGCGACCAAAGCCTTTCACCCGCTCGGGCAGGCCAAGAATAGTGCGCCCGATGGGCTGCCCGGGATAGGCCTTTTCCTGCAACCAGTCGAAGATCACGTCATCGGGCGTGTCCAGCGCCTGACCGATCTCCTGCAGGATCACGTGGCGCTCGACCTCGATCTCGGCCGGGTCGAACACTGGGTTCATCAGGATATCGGCCAATACGTCCAGCGCCAAAGGCACATCGCCCCCCAGCACCCGCGCGTAATAGGCCGTGGCCTCGCGGCTGGTATAGGCGTTGATATATCCGCCCACGTCCTCGATCGCCTCGGCAATCTCAAGCGTGGTGCGCTTCGCCGTGCCTTTGAATGCCATATGCTCAAGGAAATGGGCGATGCCGTTTTCCTCTTCGCGCTCATTGCGGCCCCCGGCGGTGATCCAGATACCGACCGCCGCCGATTGCAGCGATGGCATCCGCTCGCTCACGATGCGAAAGCCGTTGGAAAGTGTGGTTTGTTGAACGCTCACGAGCCGCGCCGCTCCTCGATCAGGGCCTCGATGGCCGAAAGGTCGTCTTCGATCCGTGTCACGCGCTCTTCGCGCTCGAACAGATCGGCCATATGCGGCGGCAGGGCAGGGCGGATGCCGCTCGCCTCTTCCACCGCATCGGGGAATTTCGCCGGATGCGCCGTGGCCAGCGTGATCATCGGCACCGCCGGATCGCGCAGCTCTTCGGCCACCTTTACGCCCACCGCACCATGCGGGCACAGCAACTCACCGCTGCTTGCCAGCACGCGCTTGATCGTCGCCATGGTTTCGGCCTCGGAACAGCGTCCGCTGTCATAGGTCTCGCGCAGCGCCTCAAGCGCGCCTTGGGACACCTTGAAGCCACCGGCCTTCATCTCGTCCATCAACTGCGCCACGGCCCCGCCATCGCGGCCATAGGCCTCGAACAGCGCCCGCTCGAAGTTGGAAGACACCTGAATATCCATCGACGGGCTGATCGACGGGGTGACGCCATCGGGCGTGTAATCCCCGGCCTTCATACACCGGTCCAGAATGTCGTTCTGGTTCGTCGCGATCACCAGCCGGTCAATCGGCAGGCCCATCCGCTTGGCCAGATAGCCGGCAAAGATGTCCCCGAAATTGCCGGTCGGCACGGTGAAACTGACCTCGCGCTGCGGCGCGCCCAGCGACACGGCGGACGAGAAGTAATAAACCACCTGCGCCAGAACCCGTGCGAAATTGATCGAATTCACCCCGGCAAGGCCGACCCGATCCCGGAATTCGAAATCGTTGAACATGTCCTTCACGCGGGCCTGACAGGTGTCGAAATCCCCGGTCACGGCCAGCGCATGCACGTTGCTTTCGGACGGCGTCGTCATCTGGCGGCGCTGCACCTCGCTCACCCGGCCATGCGGGAACAGGATGAACACATCGACATTGCTCAGCCCCTTGAAGGCCTCGATCGCCGCGCTGCCGGTGTCGCCACTGGTCGCGCCGACGATGGTAACCCGCTCGCCCGAGCGTTCAAGCGCGGCCTGAAACAGCTGTCCGATCAGCTGCATCGCGAAATCCTTGAACGCAAGCGTCGGCCCGTGGAACAGCTCCAGCAGGAAATGATTGGGTGCGAGTTGCTTCAGCGGCGCGCGCGCGGCGTGATTGAACCCGGCATAGGCCTTGTCGATCAGCCCGCGGAATTCGTCATCGCTGAAACTGTCCGACACGAAGGGCCGCATGATCCGAAACGCAGTTTCCTCATAGGACAGCCCGCCCAATGCGGCGATCTCATCGGCGCTCAGGGTCGGGATCGTCTCGGGCAGGTAAAGCCCGCCATCGCGCGCCAGCCCGGTCAGCATCGTTTCTTCGAAGTTCAGAACCGGGGCCGTGCCACGGGTCGAGATATAGTTCATGTCGCGTCTTTCGCTCGCCGCCTCATCAGGAAGTAGAGGGTCATTAGCACCCAAGTCGCTGCCAATCCATACCACGTCAGCAGGTATTCCATGTGCCGGTTCGGGATCGATGCCGTATCGACGGGCAGGGGCGCGATGGACGGATCGTTCGGCACGGTTTCCCGCGCGATCAGCATCACAGGCTCGGTGCCCAGATGCGCCGCCAGCGGGCCAACGTCGCGCGCATACCAGATGTTGGCTTTCAGATCGTTCTCGGGCGTGAAATCGTCGATCTCATCGGGCCAATAGAGATTGCCGGTCACGTCGATCTCGCCCGGTTCGCGCAGGCGGTCCTTGTCGGTCAGCCGGATGAACCCCCGGTCGAGCAATATCTTGTGCCCGCCCGTCTCGAAGCCTTGGATCACGCGATAGCCCGCCCCGAAATCGCGGGTCGAAACCAGCACATGCACTTCTGGCCCGCTCAACCGACCACGCGCTTCGACGGCACGGAAACGGTCGCTCTCGGGGTCGGGCGCATCGGGGATCGCCACCGGCGCGGACCCGATCATCGCCTCGATCTGCGCGAGGTAGGCTTCTTTCTCGGCCAGCCGCCGCACCTGCCAATTGCCAAGGCTCAGCAGCACGGCCAGCACCCCGGCCGACAGGATCAGGAAGGGCAGGTTCGCCCTGAGAAAGGATTTCACGGAGGCATCCGGTGCATTGCTCATGGCCCCGGGTGTATGCCTGCCCGCGCCCGCTTTCAATCCTCTGCATCCACGTCCGGAAAATACCCCCCGAAAAAGAGAACGCCCCGCCGCGAAGGGCAGGGCGTTCGGATCGCGCGTTTCCTGAAAGGCCGGTCCCGAAAGACCCGTCCAGTCGTTTTTGTCAGCCGCCCCAGATGTAGATCGCGGCAAACAGGAACAGCCACACCACGTCAACGAAGTGCCAGTACCACGCCGCCGCCTCGAAGCCGACATGGCTTTCGGGGGTGAAGTGCCCGGCATAGGCCCGCATCAGGCAGACGAACAGGAAGATCGTCCCGACAACCACATGGAACCCGTGGAAGCCCGTCGCCATGAAGAAGGTGGCGCCATAAATATTGCCGTCAAAGCCAAAGGCCGCATGGGTGTATTCATAAGCCTGCAGCATGGTGAACAGCACACCCAGAACAACGGCGATGATCAGACCGGTCTTCAGGTCCTTGCGGTTGTTCTCATGTGCCAGCGCATGGTGCGCCCATGTCACGGCCATCCCCGAACACAGCAGGATCAGCGTGTTGATCAGCGGCAGGTGCCACGGATCGAATGTCTCGATCCCGGCGGGGGGCCACTGGCCATCGACGGCGGGGTAGTTGTCGCTCATCGGGTACATGGCGTGCTTGAAGAAGGTCCAGAACCACGCCGAGAAGAACATCACCTCGGAGATGATGAACAACAGCATGCCGTAGCGCAGCCCGATCTTCACCACCGGGGTATGATCGCCCACGTTGGATTCCGCGACCACCTCGGACCACCAGCCATACATGACATAGAAGGTGCCAAGGAAACCCGCGATCATGACCCAAGGGGTCACGTCATGGAAATAGAGAACAGCCCCGAAGAGCAGCACAAAACCCGCGAGCGATCCCAGCAAAGGCCAGGGCGACGGGGGCAGGATGTGATAGTCATGGTTCTTTTCGTGCGCCATATTATCCCTCGTTGGAGGCTTGGTTGGTTGTCTTGGGAAGTTCGCTGTCCTTAACAGGGGCGCCTTTCAGAGCGGCCTGCGTTTCCTCCTTGGCAGCGTCTTCCGGTGGGTCAATCTCGTAGAACGTATAGCTCAGCGTGATCGTATTGATGTATTTCGCGTCCCGGTCGTTGACGATCTCGGGATCGACATAGAACGACACCGGCATTTCGACCCGCTCACCGGGCATCAAGAGCTGCTCGGTAAAGCAGAAACACTCGATCTTGTTGAAATAGCCGCCCGCATCATAGGGGGTCACGTTATAGCTGGCCTGCCCCCAGACGGGGCGGTCGGTCGGGTTGTAGGCCTCGTAAAAGGCCAGTCCGGTCTCGCCGATGCGCAGCTCCATCTCGCGCTGCATCGGCTTGAACTCCCAGGCAAAGCCCTTGTCCTTCGAGCCATCGAAGCGGACCTTGATCTTGCGCTCCAGCACCACATCGCTGCCCGTCTCGGCCACCTGCGTGACACCGCCAAAGCCGGTCACGCGGCAGAACCAGTTATAGAACGGCACCGCAGCCCAGGCCATTGCCCCCATGAACAGGACAAGGCTCACCGTGTAGGCCAGTGTCTTATGCTCGGGTTTCATCGCCATCAGCCGCTTGCTCCCTGTTGTGTCTGGCTTTGCTCGGGTTGCATGTTGAAATCGCCGCGCTTGGTTTTCACCAGCGTCAGGCCAAAGACCAACCCGACAAAGGCAAGCAACACGAGGCCAAGCCCGATGTTGCGGCCCAACCGGCGGCGGTGCAGTTCGTGTTCGACTTTCAACGCCATCTTACCAGCCCCCCATGCCGTAAATGCGCAGCGTGCTCTCCACAAGGATCGCGCCGAACTGGGCAAAGAGATAAAGCAGCGACAGGCCAAACACCTTCTTCTCGGTGCGATAGCCATCCGCCTCGGCCTGGGCTTCGTCCCGGCGCCAGATGTCCCACGCGCCCTTCACGAACAGCGCGTTAAAGATCAGCGACACGGCAAGGTAAACCGGCCCACCGATCGAGGTAAAGCTGATGCCGATGGCCACCGGGGCCAACAGAAGGGTATAGACAAGGATATGAAGGCGGGTCGATTTACGGCCATGCGTCACGGTCAGCATCGGCACCTTCGCCTCGTGGTAATCGGACTTCATGAACAGCGCCAGCGCCCAGAAATGCGGCGGCGTCCACATGAAGGTCAGGCAGAACATCAGCACGGATTCGATGCTGATCCCGCCCGTCGCCACGGCCCAGCCGATCATCGGGGGAAACGCCCCGGCGGCACCGCCAATGACAATGTTCTGCGGCGTCGTGCGCTTCAACCACATGGTGTAAACGACGACGTAAAAGAAAATGGTAAAGGCCAGAATTCCGGCGGCAACCCAGTTCGCCGCCAGCCCCAGCATCACGACCGAGAACACCGACAGGAACGCGCCAAAGCCCAGCGCCTCGCCCTCGGTCACACGGCCCGCCGGGATCGGGCGTTTCTGGGTGCGCTTCATGATCCGGTCGATATCCGCATCCCACCACATGTTCAGCGCGCCTGACGCGCCGCCGCCCAATGCGATGAACAGGATCGCCACAAAGGCCACGAACGGATGCACCGGCTGCGGCGCGGCCAACAGGCCCACCAGCGCGGTGAACACGACCAGTGACATCACCCGCGGTTTCAGCAAGGCATAGAAATCCGAGAACCCCGCATCGCCATGCCCGATCTGGACCTGCCCGATCTGGACCTGGGCTGCTTTGCTCGTATTATTGACGCTGGTATCGCTCATTGCTCTTCCGGGGCCTTCCTGCCTTGGCGCTTTGCTAAAGGCTCACCCCGGCCCCCCTGTTCGCGCAAACGGGGCCGGGGCAATCTCTTGGATCAGTCGTTCAGCTGCGAAAGCTGCACATACTCGTCACCGTCTTTCATGGCGGCGAGCCACTGATCGTATTCCTCTTGGCTCACGGCCTTGACCGTGATCGGCATATAGGCGTGATCCTTGCCGCACAGTTCCGAGCACTGGCCGAAATAGATGCCGGGCTTCTGAACTTCGAACCACAGCTGCGCGAGGCGGCCGGGAACGGCATCCTGCTTCACACCGAAGGCCGGGATGGTCCACGAGTGGATCACGTCATCGGCGGTGACGGTCATCACTACGACCTTGTTGATCGGCACGATCACCGAAGTGTCGGTCGCCAGCAGGAACTCGTCGTCGTTGAAGCCCGCATCCACCAGCTTGGCGCGCATTTCGTCGTCAAGGATATAGGGCGTCACGTTGGCATCGGCGGGGCGCAGGTCCTCGTCAAGCGACGCGGGCTGGCCGATCATGTAGCTGTCGAATTCGAACTCGTCATCGGTGTACTCATAGGTCCAGTACCACTGGTGGCCCGTCACCTTGATGTGGATGTCGCCATCCGGAATTTCCTGCTGCTTGAACAGCACCGGCAGCGAAAACGCCCCGATGAACACAAGGATCACGATCGGTCCAATGGTCCAGAGAACCTCGACCGGCGTATTGTGGGTGAAGGTCGATGGGTTCGGATTGGCTCGGCGGTTGTAGCGCAGCACGATGATAAGGATCAGCGCCAGCACAAGCGCACAGATCCCGAAGATGATGATGTTGATCATCCCGTCGAGGAAATGAATGTCACTGGCCAGTTCGGTCGCCGCCGGCTGGAAGCCATAGGCCCCCTCGACAGGCTTGCCGATCGTCTCGAGCTTGTCCTGCGCCAACGCCGGAGCGGCGGCAAAGGCGGCGAGAGCGGTCAGAAGGTGAGAGAGAATTCGCATTTGGCACCCTGGTCGTTTACGTCGGTTCTTTGTGTGTATCTCGGCGGCACCGCTCCTCACGGCACCCGAATGGAAAAGCCCGTTGTGCTCTGCGTCCACGGAACCCATATTCCCCTCAAGGAAACAAATTCCAAACGCCGCTTACAGACTGTCTTTTTGACATAGATCAAATTCCTACGGCATGGAAGCAGGAAGAATGACGCATGACAGATATCTCTTTTCGCCCTTTCGACAGCGCCCTTGACCCCGATCGCGCCCTGTCCTTGCTGCGTCAGGCCACTGATGGCGCCGAGGACGGAGAGCTGTTTCTCGAACGCCGCCGCTCCGAGGCGCTGGTATTCGACGATGGCCGCGTAAAGACCGCCAGCTATGACGCCGCCGAGGGATTCGGCCTGCGCGCGGTGAACGGCGAAGTGGCGGGCTACGCCCACTCGACCGAGATCTCCGAAGCCGCGCTCACCCGCGCCGTCGAAACCGCCCGTCTGGCGGTGGGGCAGGGCGGTGGCACGCTGGCCGCCGGACCAGCCGCGACAAATCGCCGCCTCTACGCCGATCACGACCCGATTTCCGACGCGCCCTTCCCGGTCAAAATCGAAACCCTGCGCGAAATCGATTCTTTCCTGCGCGACCTCGATCCGCGGGTGGTGCAGGTCTCGGCCACAATCGCCGCCTCCTGCCAGGAGGTCGAAATCCTGCGCCCCGATGGTCAGCACCTGCGCGACGTGCGCCCGATGACACGGGTGAACGTGTCGGTCATCGTCGAGGAAAACGGCCGCCGCGAATCCGGCACGGCGGGCGGCGGCGGGCGCGTCGCGCTCTCGGGCCTTCTCGACCCCGCCGATTGGCAGGCCAAGGCGCGCGAGGCCTTGCGCGTCGCACTGGTCAACCTGCGCGCCGAACCCGCGCCCGCCGGGGTGATGGACGTGGTCCTTGGTCCGGGCTGGCCCGGCATTCTTCTGCACGAGGCGATCGGACACGGGCTGGAAGGCGACTTCAACCGCAAGGGCAGCTCGAATTTCTCGGGCCGCATCGGGGAACGCATCGCCGCCCCCGGCGTGACCGTTCTCGACGATGGCACCATTCCCGACCGGCGCGGCTCGATCTCGTTCGATGACGAAGGCACGCCAAGCTCGAAAACCACCCTGATCGAGGACGGCATCCTCGTCGGCTACATGCAGGATCGCCAAAACGCCC
Organism: Rhodalgimonas zhirmunskyi; assembly: GCA_030848925.1. Lineage (GTDB taxonomy): Bacteria > Pseudomonadota > Alphaproteobacteria > Rhodobacterales > Rhodobacteraceae > Rhodalgimonas > Rhodalgimonas zhirmunskyi. The sequence continues at coordinate 1,369,919 of JANFFA010000001.1, read as the reverse complement.
GTCTGATGGGGCAACAGCCCACCGGCAATGGGCGGCGCGAAAGCTATGCCCACCCGCCCATGCCACGCATGACCAACACCTACATGCTGGGCGGTGAGGCGACGCCGGATGATCTTGTGTCGTCGCTCAAGGACGGCATCTATGCCGTGGGCTTTGGCGGCGGACAGGTCGACATCACCAATGGCAAGTTCGTCTTCTCCTGCACGGAGGCCTACCGCGTGCAGGATGGCAAGGTCGGCGCCCCGGTGCGCGGGGCCACTCTGATTGGCGACGGCGCCACGGCGCTGCACAACATTCGTGGCCTTGGCAACGACATGGCGCTCGATCCCGGCATGGGCAACTGCGGCAAGGCGGGGCAATGGGTGCCCGTCGGCGTGGGCCAGCCGACGACATTGATCGGCGGTTTGACCGTAGGCGGCGCTGCGGCCTGAGCCTGACAGGCGGTTTTACCGCCGAGAGGGAGTAGGCGGCGCTGCGGCCTGAGGCACGGATGAACTTCACCTCACAATGACCTGCAACAAGGCGGCCCTCGCCGCCTTGTCCTATCCTAGGCAAATAGGGCCGTTTGCCCGTTGCTTGTTTTATCCATTTCCCCGGCCCTCCGTTCCGATCTGATGATGGAGGACCCCCACATGTGCTTTTCCGCTCCCGCCAGTTTCGCCCTTGGTGGCGTGCTTGTTCCGCTCGGCATCTATACCTTGGTCAAGGCCCGGCGCGACGCGCCCGAATGGACCGGCTTTGCCGCTTTCCCCTTGGCCTTTGGCCTGCAACAACTGGTCGAAGGGCTCGTCTGGGTCGGTCTGAACCGCGAAGACCCGGCGATGGTTTCGGCGGCGTCACGCGGCTTTTTGTTCTTCTCGCATTTCTTCTGGCTGGCATGGGTGCCCTTCGCCGCCCGCATGCTTGAACGGGAACCGGACCGCAAACGCATCCTCACATGGCTGTCCGCCTTGGGCTTTGCTTACGGGCTGTCGATTTTCCTGCCCGCTTTCCTTCTACAGGGCGGGCTCAGGATCGAGGTCATTCACCACTCGCTCGAATACCACACCTACCTGATCTACGAAGGGATCATCCCGCGCAGCGCCCTGCGGGTTTTCTACGCGTTGCTGATCCTGTCGGCCCTGTTCGTATCGAGCGAGCGTTTGATCCGGGGCTTTGCCATACTGATCCTCGTCTCGGTGCTGTTTACCTACGCGTTCTTCGCCTATGCGTTCATTTCGGTCTGGTGCTTCTTCGCGGCTGGGTTGTCGGCCTACCTGCTCTGGGCGCTGGCCCGGTATCAGCAGCGCACTCCGGGCTGACAGGTGGGCGCGACAGAGCCGATCCTATTGCAAAACCTGCGGCGCGCCGTCTTCAACGCCGGCGTCCTCGTCGCCCCCCTGCATCTGCGTCGCAGGTGCCCAGCGGCGGAAAAAGCCGAACTGGCGCGCGGCGGCCTCGCCCAACTCGGGCGTTGCGCGCAAACTCGACGCCACCTCGCGCGCGATCAGGCCGCGCATCTCGCCCGGCGCGCTTTTGTAGTGGATGGCCAGCGCCTCAAGCAGCTTCTCACGCGCGGCCACGGGCAGGCGCGCGTCGCGCAGGTCGCGGATGATCCGGTGCGCCGCGGGCGCGCCCTCCAATTCGATCAGGGCGGTCGCATAGGCCCCGGCATAGGGTGTGCCGTCGCGCAACGCCACGTTCAGACCGGCGTTCAGGTAAGGCACAAAGCCCGGCTCTCCCGACAGCCCGGCCAGCAGGATGCAAATGGGACGCAACGCCTCTTCCCCGCTTTCGAGATCCTGTTTCAGGGTCGCCACCCCGGCAAGGCGCAGCGCACGCAGGTCGCTATAGGGCGCGCGGTCCAGTTCCAGCAGGGCAAGCCGCCGTATCGCGGGCGAGTCCGCATTCACCAGCCCCGCGAAATAGGGCAGGCGATCATCATCGTTTTCATACATCCACGCCGATTGCCGCGCCAGAACCCGCTGGATCACGGCGCGAAACTCTTGATCCAGCACCTCGGCCTCGATCCACGGACCATAGGCCTCGTCGCGTAGCAAAAGCAGCATCGCCCCGGGTGGGGCCGCCAATCGGGGCCGCATCCCAGCGCCGGTCGCAATCGTGATCTCTGATACCTCGGGCCCCATCAGGGTTTCCACCGGAACATAACGGCCCGGATCGGACGGATCGCGCCGCGCAATCACCACCTGTTCGGTGGCGAGCAAGGCATCAACAAGCGTCGGGTCGGGCGTATAGGTGTGAAAAGCACAGGCCATGGCCGGTTGCGCACTGCCAAGGCAAAGCGCGGCACTGACGATCCATCCCGCTAGCTTGTTCGCAGCCCTCATCCAATGCCCCGGTTACATCTCTTGTCGGTCGGAAACCGCCTTAAAGCCCCTCGAAATCACACAGCGCGCGCACATCCATCCCCATCTTCTCAAGCCGCTTGCGCCCGCCAAGCTCGGGCAGGTCGATGATGAAGGAACAGCCCACGATCTCGCCGCCCAGCCGCTCGATCAGCTTGATCCCGGCCTCGGCCGTGCCGCCGGTGGCCAGCAGGTCATCAACCAGAAGGATCGTCTCGCCGGGGCGGATCGCATCGTCATGGATCTCGACCACGGCCTCGCCGTATTCCAGCGTGTATTCCTCGGAAATCACCGCGCCGGGCAGCTTGCCTTTCTTGCGGATCGGAACAAATCCGACGGTCAACTGGTGCGCAATCGCCCCGCCAAGGATGAAACCGCGCGCCTCAAGCCCCACCACCTTGTCGATCCGCATCCCGGCATAGGGATGCAACATCTGGTCAATCGCCATGCGAAAGCCGCGCGGATCGGCGAAAAGTGTGGTCACGTCGCGGAACATGATCCCTTCATGCGGGAAATCCACGATGGTGCGGATGTAATCCTTGACGGTCTTGGTCGGGTGGGTGTCTCGGGCCATTTCGGTGCCTCTTTGATCGGGATGGCTGCTTGTCTGGACGATCCAAGCGCGACACGCAAGGCCCCCAACCTCAGCCTGTAACCTCAGCCCGTAACCTCGGCCCGCAACCTCAGCCCGCGCGCCGCAGGCTCGCCGTCACGATCCCCATCCCGATCAGCGCCCCGCCCCCGATCCGCGTCAACCACGGCACCACGCCGGGCCGGGTGATCGTGCGGCGCAGCTTGTCGGCCAAAAGCGCATAGGCCAGCGCGTTCAGCGCCGCGAGGCTGACGAAGGTGCCGATCAACACCGCGAACTGCGGCGCCAGCGGCGCATCCGCCCGGATGAACTGCGGCACGAAGGCGATAAAGAACGCGATTGACTTGGGGTTCAGCGCCGTCACCGCCGCCGCGTGCCAGAATATTGCCCCGGCGCGGATCCCCTCGGGCGCGTCCGGCATGGCAAGTCCCCCGGAATGGGCCGAGCGGATCAGCTTCACCCCCATGTAGACAAGGTAAACCGCCCCCACCCATTTCAGCACCGTGAACGCCGTCGCCGAGGCCAGCACAAGCGCCCCCAACCCGGCAAGCGACGCGCTCATCGCCACCAGATCGCCCAAGGCGACCCCGCTGGCCGACGCCACCGCCACGCGCTTGCCCTGCGACAGGGCATAGGACAGCACCAACAGGATCGTCGGCCCCGGTATGATCAACAAAGCGGTCGAGGCGGCCGCGAAGGCCAGCCAGAGGTTCACATCCATCACAGACTCACCCGTTCAAAACCCGCCCGGCCACGGCATCCAGCTTAGCCACCATCGCCGCATCGCGCGCATCCGGCGCGGTCAGGATGGCATATTCCAGCGCCCGGTCACAGCCATGCGGGCAGGGGTGCCGCTCGGCCCCCAGAAGCCTTGGCAACCGCGCCACCAGCGCGCGCCCCTTGTCGGCATTGCCCATCAATGTGGCGATGATCTCGGTCACGTCCACTTCGCCATGATCGGGGTGCCAACTGTCGTAATCGGTGATCATCGCGACACTCGCATAGCAAAGCTCTGCCTCGCGGGCGAGCTTGGCCTCGGGCATATTCGTCATCCCGATCACATCCGCGCCCCAGCTTTCGCGATACATCTTCGATTCCGCGAGGGTCGAGAATTGCGGCCCCTCCATGGCAAGGTAAGTGCCCCCGTCATGCATCGTGATCCCCGCGTCCCAGCCCGCCTTCAGGCAGGCTTCCGACAGCCGCGCACAGGTCGGATGCGCCACGCTCACATGCGCCACGCAGCCGGTGCCGAAAAAGCTCTTTTCGCGCGCAAAGGTCCGGTCGATGAACTGGTCGACCACCACGAAATCGCCAGGCTTCATCTCTTCGCGGAAACTGCCGCAGGCCGAAACGCTGATCACATCCGTCGCGCCCAGCCGTTTGAGCGCGTCGATATTGGCGCGATACGGCACGGTCGAAGGCGAATGCACATGCCCGCGCCCATGCCGGGGCAGGAAGGCCATCTTCACGCCCCCCAGCGTGCCGGTCAGGATCTGATCACTCGGCGCGCCCCAAGGCGTCTCGACACTCTGCCACGTCGCACCCTCCAGCCCGTCGATCTCGTATAGCCCGGATCCGCCGATCACGGCGATCATGGTGTCAGTCATCTCTTCGGCCCCGCTGGTCTTATTCCGCTCAGCGCCATTTCTGACCGCGCCCCACGCCAAAGGCAAGCACCCCGGCCCTTATGAGGTCGTCTAACCCGCCGCCCGCCTAAGGAGCGCGCCGAAAGGCGGCACGGACGCGGTATGGAAAGGCCGTTCGGTCGGGGGCGAGCGTTTGAAAACAGGGCGGGAAGAGGAAGTTCGATGTGATTTGCGCCATTATCTGCAATATGTAAGACGCATTCTAAAAAGCCTCGGAGGTTTAGGCAGCAATGCACCTTGTGGTTGCTTCACAGTAGAAGCAAACTGTCAGTGAGCTGGTGTGGTGAGATCAATGAAAATAGAGAAACTGACGATTGAGAAATTCCGTGCGATTAGACTTTCGGAAATTGAGTTTAGCCAAGAAACCGCCTTGGTTGGACAGAACAGTGCCGGGAAGTCATCGATTCTTAGGGCTTTGAACGCATTCTTTAATTTTCCGAAGGAGCGTAAGTCTTTTGATGAGGGTCGACACGCCTTTCAGAAAACCACTACATCTATAGTGACGCTTGATTTTTCTGAAGTTCCAGCGAGTTGTACGTTGCCCCGGATCGCCGCGGGCACGGACAAAGTCCGCGCTCGTCTGAAATTTCGAAAACAAGCCCTTTGGCAGATATATGAGAATGGAAGTTGGATTAGCGCTCCTAGCGATATGCATGCGCTCATATCTGAAAATATACGTTATGTTTACATACCAATGAAAAGGGATCATGAAGTTTCCGCATGGGGAGACACTGGTCTTTTACAACACGTAGTTGAAACATGGCTAGAAACTCATACGCAAAAACGGGATAGGATCACGCCAAAAGTCACTGACCTCAGTAATGCGATTCAAAGGCAAGCATTCAATGGTCTAAGCAAGAAGTTAAGAGAGTGCACTCCGATAAAGGGAAATTTCACCTACGCTTTGGAGTATGAGCCATCTCCGAATTATTCGCTCTTCCTGCGTGATTTAGTCCTAAAGGTTATTGAGGGGGATACCAAGGTTGACTTGGAGGACTGTGGCAGTGGAACGCAGAGTTTGACTGCCTTTGGTCTTTACTCTTATCTAGCAGAGTTGGAAGGAAGTACCTATGTCCTCGGGATTGAAGAACCAGAACAGAATCTCCATCCCCACGCTCAACGCGAGCTGATTAAGAGCCTAAGAGAATTGCCGCTTCAGGTCGTATTTACGACCCATTCAACCGTTATGGTTGACGAGCTTGATCACGAAGAAGTTGTTTTATGCCGTAGAGTTTCTTCATCAACGAGGGGGGTGGAAGTAACGACGAAGCAGATAAAAAGCGCTTTCTGGTCAGGCGTCGGTTTTGACCGAGAACGTTACTATCTCTTCCACAAGCAACGGAATTCAGATTTCTTCTTTTCGAGCCACGTGGTTTTAGTTGAAAGCCCCATCGACGGCGAGGTCATTAAGCACATCTTGACAGAAGAGGGCATCGATCAGTCAACTTTTGCTGTATCCATATTTAGCGTGGGTGGCGTAAAATCACTCCCATATGCATATAAGCTCTTAAAGGAGCTTGATATGAATTTTTCAGTCGTCGTGGACAAGGACTACTTTGTTCCCTATCTCCACGACGAACGGAAATTGAGCGTCAATCAGCAAGGTTTTCCTAGGTATCGACGCGAATTCAAGGCGGGGACCTTGCTTGGGGATATGATTCCGGACCCAGCCTCTCAAGCAGATCTGCTAGGCAAACTACACTCAAATCATTCTAGGGCCATGGAGGCGCTTGCTGACGTCAATGTCTATTGTTTTAGATGGGCTATGGAAGTGGACCTTGTCGCTTCAGATACTGCTGAGCAGCTCCTGCATGATCATTTAAATGTCCCAGTGGCAGACCGATCTAAGGCGGAGTTGCTTGTAAATCGGCAAAAATCCATAAAGAGGCTAGAACCTGTTCTGACTGTGCTAAGACAGTTGCCCAAGAAAAACTACCCACACTCTTATTCGCGAATTCGAAAAAGCCTTTCGAAAAGTATCAGGCAAACTCATTTTTGAGAAACGATTTTGGCGGGGAGCCGCCACTTGTCGTGCTTACCACAGAGACCCGCTCCGGACTGCAAGCCGCTCTCCGGCCCCCCTCTGCTCGCTCTGACACCCCCAGCATCCCCAACCGCACGACAAGGCGCAAGGCGGGGCAGGGCGGTTGTGCAATTGCAGCATTTGCACTATGCGGGCGCAAGCGAACAAGAACGACAACCCCACAATACCCAAGGGACAGCCCATGAAGCGCACCATTCTGGCGGCATTCGCCAATCGCCTCGCCATGCCCGACCTCAGCCTGCTGCCGGACGAAAAACTCACCGTCTCACGTCTCAGGATCGAAGTGCTCTCGGGCCTTACCGTGGCGCTCGCGCTGGTGCCCGAGGCGGTGGCCTTTGCTTTCGTCGCAGGGGTGCACCCGTTGGTGGGGCTTTACGCGGCCTTCCTCGTCGGCCTGATCACCGCGTTGATCGGCGGGCGGCCCGGCATGATTTCCGGCGCGACCGGCGCGCTGGCCGTTGTGATGGTGGCGCTGGTGGCCGATCACGGTGTCGAATACCTCTTTGCGACCGTGGTGCTGATGGGGTTCATCCAGGTGGCCGTGGGCGTCCTGCAATGGGGCAAGTTCATCCGCCTCGTGCCGCATCCGGTCATGCTGGGCTTCGTCAACGGCCTCGCCATCGTGATTTTCCTCGCCCAGATGAGCCAGTTCAAGGTGCCGGGCACGACCGAGGCCGCAGGCCACGGAGTCGGCGGGGGTGAGTGGCTTTCCGGCACCGCGTTGCTGACCATGCTGGGGCTGGTCTTCATGACCATGGCGATCATCTGGGTCATGCCGCGCATCACCCGCGTGATCCCCGCGCCGCTGGCGGGCATCGGCATCACGGCCGCCATTGTCATCGGCTTCGGCATCGATGTGCCCCGCGTCGGCGACATGGCCCAGATCGAGGGCGGTTTGCCTGCCTTCCACATCCCCTCCGTGCCGTTCACTTGGGAAACCTTCCAGATCATCCTGCCCTATTCCGTGATCCTTGCCGCCATCGGCCTGATCGAAAGCCTGCTGACCCTCAACCTTGTGGGCGACATCACCGGCAAGCGCGGCGGTGCCAGCCAGGAATGTATCGCCCAAGGCCTCGCCAACACTGTCACCGGCTTCTTCGGTGGCATGGGCGGCTGCGCCATGATCGGCCAGTCGATGATCAACGTGAAGTCGGGCGGGCGCACCCGCATCGCCGGTGTCGTCGCGGCGCTCTTCCTGCTCAGCTTCATCCTCTACGCCGCGCCGCTGATCGAACAGATCCCGCTCGCCGCGTTGGTGGGGGTGATGTTCATGGTGGTGATCGGCACCTTCGCGTGGAACTCGCTTCGGATCCTGTTCAAGGTGCCGCTGATCGACGCCTTCGTCATCGTCCTCGTCACCGTGGTTACGGTGGAATACGACCTTGCCGTTGCGGTGGTCGTCGGGGTGATCGTCTCGGCACTGGCCTATGCCTGGCAAAACGCCCGCCGGATCCACGCCAAGACCTATGAGACCCCCGAAGGCGCCCGCGTCTATCAGATCCAGGGCCCGCTGTTCTTTGGTTCGAGCGAAGGGTTCATCGAGTTGTTCCAGGTCAAGACCGACCCCAAGATGGTCATCATCGACTTCGCCGACAGCCGCGTCGCCGACCAATCCGCCCTGCAAGCGATTGAGCAGATCGCAGCCAAGTACAAGGCAGAGGGCAAGGACATCCAACTGCGTCACCTGACCCGCGATTGCCACAAGCTTCTGACCAAGGCAGGCCACCTGATAATCGATTCCGACGACGATCCCGATTACGCGGTCGCGGCGGATTACTCGGTTCGGACCGGTATCCTCGGCGGGCACTAGGCCGCGCCGCCGCCCAGAACGACCCTACCACATGCAAAACGCCCGGCCGCTGCAACGGTCGGGCGTTTTTCTATTCAGTCCAAAGCCGGTCAGCCTTGCCTAGTCGCGTTCAGCCCATCCGCTCCGAGGCATAGGCCCCGGGGCTGGCCGGGAAAACCACCGTCTTGTCGCGGTTCATGAACACCCGGCGCTGCGCATGGGCATGCACCGCCCGCGCCAGCACCTGCGCTTCCACATCACGCCCCAGCGAGACATAATCGCCCGGGCTCTGGGCATGGGTCACGCGGGTGGTGTCCTGCTCGATGATCGGCCCTTCATCAAGGTCCGCGGTCACGTAATGCGCCGTCGCCCCGATCAGCTTCACACCACGCTGATAGGCTTGTTTGTAGGGGTTCGCCCCCTTGAAGCTGGGCAAAAAGGAGTGGTGGATGTTGATGATCCGCCCCGACATCTTCTGGCACAGCTTGTCCGACAGGATCTGCATGTAGCGCGCCAGCACGACCAGTTCGGCCTCGGACTCCTCAACGACTTGCAACAGGTGCGCTTCGGCTTCGGCCTTGTTTTCTTTCGTCACCTTGATGTGGTGGAACGGCAGGTCGTGGTTCACCACAACCTTCTGATAGGTCAGGTGGTTCGACACCACCCCGACGATATCCACCGGCAGCGCCCCGATCCGCCAGCGATAGAGCAGGTCGTTCAGGCAATGGCCGAAGTTCGACACCATCAGCAGCACCTTCATCCGCTCGGCGCTGTCGTGAATGCCCCACTCCATGCCGAACTCTTCCGCCACCGCGGCGAACCCCTCGCGCAGCTCATCCGCCGACTTGCCAGTTTCCGGGTTGAAGCTGGTGCGGATGAAGAACTGCCCGGTTTCCATGTCGTCGAACTGCGCCGCATCGGTGATGTTGCAGCCATTTTCGCCAAGAAAGGCCGAGATCGCGGCGACGATGCCGCGGCGGGATTGGCATTGAACGGTCAGAACGAGGGTGCTCATCTAAGATCCTTTTTCGGAAGGTAAGGTCTGTTGACGTTCCTGTTCTCAGAAACCCCGCCGGGTGTCGAGACGTGGAGCGGCATGTCGGAATGATTTCGCGACAGTAGGGGGATAGGGTTTAAGTGATGAGCCGGGCAGCGACGGGCCGCGGCGCGGCGATACTACAGGTGTTTGATTTACTTTATGGTGAAGCCTCGGACACCCTCCTAGCAGAGCGCTTTCGTTAACCCATCGCCGGGCCGTGGGGGCGGCCCGGCGATGCGCGGCGGCCTTCGGCCTTGATTCCGCGCATGGAGTTCACCCCTCAAACGGATCTTCCGGATACCCAACGCCTGCTAGATACAACCCTTCGGGCGGGCATACCGGACCACAGGCCGCACGATCCGCTGCCCGCAGCGCCTCTTTCACACGCTCCGCAGGCCACGACCCCGCGCCGACCCGCTCCAGCGTGCCCACGATAGAGCGCACCTGATTATGCAGGAACGACCGCGCCCGCAGGCGGAACCGGAACTCAACCCCGGTCTCGCGCGCGATTTCCTCGATGGTGATCTCGTCCAGCGTCTTCACCGGACTGTCGGCTTGGCACATGGTCGAGCGGAAGGTGGTGAAATCATGCCGCCCCACCAGATGCGCCGCTCCGTCGCGCATCGCCTGCAAATCCAGTGGGTTCTTCACCTGCCACACCAGTCCCTTGTCATGGGTCGCGGGCGCGCGCCGCACCAGCAGGCGGAACAAATACCGCCGCTCGCGGGCCGAAAACCGCGCGTGCCAATCCTCGCCCACCTCGGCCGCATCGACAATCGCAACGGGCAGGGGCTTCAGGTGGTAGTTCAGCGCCTCCATCAGGCGGAACGCCTCCCAGTCGCGCGCAAGGTCGCAATGCGCCACCTGCGCCAGCGCATGCACCCCCGCATCCGTCCGACCGGCGGCGGCAATCGTATGCGCGCCGTCCTGCGGTCCGGGTTCCAACTTGGCCAAAGCCGTCTCGATCGCGCCCTGCACCGAGGGCTGATCGGCCTGACGCTGCCACCCGGCAAAGGGCGCGCCGTGATATTCGACTTTCAGGGCATATCTGGGCATGTCCGCCCCTTATCGTGCCGCCGCCCGGCTGCGCAAGGGCTGGCGTCACAGGCGGGCAGGGCTTATCTAGGGGCGAGCAGGCAAACAAAGGACGGGCTTCGGTGGTCATTTCCGAGATCGCAGACGGTATCACGCGCAGCGTCGGCAACTTGGGCGATGCGGTGACGGGGGTTTTCTCCGATACCACCATCCGCCTTGGCGTGACCGGGCTTGCGCGCTCGGGCAAGACGGTGTTCATCACCTCGCTGATCGCCAACCTGATGGACCGGGGCCGTATGCCCGGCCTTGTCGCCGCACAGGAGGGCCGGATCGAGGCCGCGTTCCTTCAGCCCCAGCCTGACGACACCGTGCCGCGCTTCGATTACGAACACCACCTCGCCGCCCTCACCGCGCCACAGCCGCATTGGCCCGACAGCACCCGCACCATTTCCGAATTGCGTTTGTCGCTCAGGGTCCGGCCCACCGGGATGCTCTCGGGCTTGCAAGGCCCGCGCACCATGCATCTCGATATCGTCGATTACCCCGGCGAATGGCTGCTCGACCTTGGCCTGTTGGACAAAAGCTTTGCTGAATGGAGCGCCGAAACCCTCACCCGCATCGCGCCGCGCGAACAGGCCGCCGCCTTCCTTGCCCTTACCAAACAGACCGACGCCGACGCGCCGCTGGATGAGCCGCAGGCACAGGCGCTGGCCGAAAGCTTCACCACTTACCTCAACACCGCGCGTGACGCGGGCTTTTACGATTGCACTCCGGGGCGCTTCCTTCTGCCCGGTGATCTGGCCGGCTCGCCCGTGCTGACCTTCGCGCCGCTGCCACGGCCCGACAAACCCCAGCGCCGCTCGCTCTGGCGTGAATTCGAACGCCGGTTCGAGGCCTATAAATCCCGCGTCGTGCAGCCGTTCTTTCGCGATCACTTCTCGCGCATCGACCGGCAGATCGTGCTGGTTGATGCCCTGACGGCGATCCATCGCGGCCCCCGCGCGGTGGATGACATGCGCGGCGCGATGGCCGACATCCTCGGCGCGTTCCGGCCCGGTCGAAACGCTTTCCTCACGCGGCTTTTGCTGGGCAAGCGGGTCGAGCGTATCCTGTTCGCCGCCACCAAGGCCGACCACCTGCACCATTCCCAACACCCCCGCCTTGCCGCCATCATGCAAGCGCTGGTACGCGAGGCCTCGGATCGCGCCGATTTCGCCGGGGCCAAAACCCAATCCATCGCGCTGGCCGCCCTGCGCGCCACCACCGAAGAAACGATCCAGCACGAGGGCCAGCCGCTCGATTGCGTCCGTGGCACGCTGCTCGAAACCGGCAAGCAGGCGGCGTTTTACCCCGGCGATTTGCCGCAAGATCCGCAAAGCCTTCTGTCGCACGCCCGCAACGGGGCCGACAAATGGCTTGATGCGGATTACCGCGTGATGAATTTCGCCCCCGCCCGGCTGACCCTCAAACCCGGCGAAGGCCCGCCCCACATCCGCCTCGACCGCGCCGCCGAATTCCTGATCGGAGACCGGCTATGACCCGCCGGATCCCGCGCCGCGCAAGGCTCTGGCACCTGCCGCGCCTCGCCCGCATCCTCTGGGCCGCTGAGCCGCGCCAGCGCACCCGCGATCGCGCCACCGACCTCACCGCGCTGGCCCGCCTGATCCGCCGGGGCGCGGTTCTGCATATCCCCGGCCCGATCCCCGCCGTGACCGGCCCGCGCGGCTTTATCGCGCTTGAAGGCAGCCGTATCCACGCGCTCTACATTCACCCGCGCGCCCGCCGACAGGGGCTTGCCTCGCGCCTGATGGCCGCGGCACAGGCCCACGCCGCAAGCCTTGATCTCTACACCGCGCAGGACAACGCCCCGGCCCGCGCCTTTTATGCCGCGCATGGCTTTCACGCCACGGCCTTCACCAATGGCGAGGGCAACGACGATGGCCTGCCCGACATGCGCCTTGTCTGGAAAAGGAACGCCGCATGACCAAGGGCCCGATCCTGATCGACCTCTCGGATGATCCCGCCCCCAACCCGGCCGAGGCGCCCCCGGTTCCGGATCACCTGCCCGGTCAAATCCCCGAACCGCGCGCCATGCAACAGGCGGCGGCGCTGGTCACGGCGCGCCCCTCGCGGCTGGCCCGCTGGTTCTGGGGCCTCTTGGGCGCGCTGCTCTCGACCTTGATCACCATCGCGGCGTGGGAATTCGCCACCTCTCTCATCGCGTCCAATCCGCTTTTAGGCTGGTTCGTCACCGCGCTTTTCGCGGGGCTGCTGCTGACCCTGCTGATCATCGCTCTGCGTGAACTCGCCGCCTTTGCCCGCCTCAAACGCATCGACACCCTGCATCATGAGGCCGCGACCTCACTGGCCCAGGACGACATCAAGGCCGCCCGCGCCGTCACCGCGAAACTCGACCGGCTTTATGCCGACCGCCCGGCGCTGCGACTGGCGCGCGAAACTCTGAAAACCCGCACCGACGAACAATTCGACGCCGCCACGATCCTGTCGCTGGCGGAATCCGAACTGCTTGGTCCGCTCGACAAACAGGCCACCGCCCATGTCGAGGCGGCGGCGCGGCAGGTCGCCACCGTCACCGCCATCGTGCCGCTGGCACTGGCCGATGTCTTTGCCGCGCTCACCGCCAATATCCGCATGATCCGCCGCATCGCCGAGGTCTATGGCGGGCGCTCCGGCACGCTTGGCTCGCTGCGCCTCGTGCGCGCGGTGTTGACCCATCTGGTCGCCACCGGGGCCGTCGCGGTGGGCGATGACATGATCGGAAGCCTCGCGGGCGGAGGGTTGTTAAGCAAACTTTCACGCCGATTTGGTGAAGGTGTCGTCAATGGCGCGCTCACAGCCCGAGTCGGCGTTGCCGCGATCGAGGTGTGCCGCCCTCTGCCTTTCGGCAAGGGGCGCAGGCCCTCGGTTTCGGCGCTGGTCGGGCGCGCGCTGACCGGGCTGTTCGGCTCGGGCAAGGAAAAACCGGCGTCCGACTAGGGGTCCGCTTCACGGCGCCCCGGATGGGCGCGGGCGTGCAAGCAGGCAAGGACCGCCTATGAAAACCGTCCTCGTCATCGGGGCCTATGGCATGATCGGCAGCGGCATCGTGCGCGCGCTGCGCGCCGAAGGGCACCGCGTGATCGGCCTTGGCCGCAACCGCCACGCGGCCCTGCGCGCCTTTCCGATGATCGACTGGTTCATTCAGGATCTCGATTTCATGACCGAACCGCGCGCATGGGCGGACGTGCTGGACGAGGTCGAATTTGTCGTCAATTGCGCCGGCACCCACGGCATCGGTGGCCGGGTCGAAGCCGAGTTGGTGCATCATTCGGCGGTCGCTGCGCTGGCCTCGATCTGTGCTGATACGGGCATCGGCCTGATCCACATGTCCTGCGCCGGGGCGTCGGTCGACTCCTCCGATCCGCATCTGCGCCACATCGGCGCGGGCGATGCGGCGGTGGCGGTCTTCGGCGGCGAATACTGGATCCTGCGCCCCGGCCTCGTGCTGGGCGAGGGGGCCTCGGCACCCGGTCGCGTCCTGCGCGCGCTGGCCGCGGTAAGGCTGTTCCGGCTCACCGCTTTTGCCCGCCGCCGGGTGCAGACCGTCGCCCTGCCGGATCTGGCGGATGCGGTGCTGCAATGTCTCGACGGCGACATCGCCGCAGGCACCATCGCCGATATCGTCGAGGCCGAGCCGCAGGCAATGACCACCCTGATCCGTGATCTGCGCGTCTGGCTCGGGATCGGTCCGGGGGGGCTGCCGCTGCACCTGCCTGCCGTGCTGCTCTGGCCTCTGGCGCTGGGCGGAACGGTTCTGGCGACGCTGGGCTGGCGGCCCGCGTTGCAACTGGCCACGCTGCGCCGCCTGTCGCGCGATGTCTTGGGCGATCCCGCACCATGGGTGGCGGCGGGGGGCGATCCACCGCGCCCGATGGCGCGCAACCTCGCCATGCTGCCCGCCACTTCGGACACCCGCGCCGCTGCTGGTTTGGCGCAGCTTTTGCCGCTGATCGTTATCCTTCTGGCCTTGATCACCGGTACTTCCGGCGTGGCGTCGTGGTTTGAACGGGAAGCGCTCTATGCCCTGCTAGAGGGCACTGGCTTGCCGCAGAACCTGCGCGATGCGCTGGTCTATGGCACGGTCTTTATTCAGGTAAGCTTGGGGATGATGCTGCTGATGCGGCGCACCGCGCGCATGGCCGCGTGGGGCGTCATTACCTTGGCGTTGATCTTCCTTGTGGCGGCCACCCGTGTTGTCCCGACGCTCTGGTTCGATCCGATGGTGCCGCTGCTCAATCTTCTGGCGGTTATCATGCTGGGGGTTATCGTGCTGATCGCCCTGCCGCGCCGGTAAGGTGGTCCTGCCGACCGCGCGACGCTCGCGCGCACCGAAAATCCCCCGATAACGCGCTTTACGCCCTTATATCCGCGCCCTATAACCCGGCGCAGCATGACACGGTTCGCGATCATCATTCGAATTACGAACCCGGCGCTCTGATCCAAAGGGCCGCCGGGCAAAGGCGTATGGGCACCCGCGCCGATCACCGAACCCTGACCATTCCGACATGATAGAAAGATACGGGCAATGACCGATCAGACTCCCGATTACAAAGACACGCTCAACCTGCCGCAAACCGATTTTCCGATGCGCGCGGGCCTGCCCAAGCGCGAGCCTGAGTGGCTCGCCAAATGGGAGGCGATGAACCTTTACGACCGCCTGCGCGAAAAAGGCCGGACCGAGGGCCGCCCCTCCTTCGTGCTGCACGATGGCCCGCCCTATGCCAACGGCCACCTGCACATCGGCCACGCCCTGAACAAGACGATCAAGGACATGATCGTTCGCTCGCACCAGATGATGGGCTATGACAGCCGCTACGTGCCGGGGTGGGATTGCCACGGCCTGCCCATCGAATGGAAGATCGAAGAGCAATACCGCAAGAAGGGCAAGAACAAGGACGACGTGCCGGTCGTCGATTTCCGTCAGGAATGCCGCCGCTTCGCCGAAGGCTGGGTCGATATCCAGCGCGAGGAATTCAAGCGCCTCGGCGTCACCGGCAACTGGGATGATCCCTACCTGACGATGAATTTCCATGCCGAGGCCGTGATCGCCGAGGAATTCCAGAAATTCCTGATGAACGGCTCGCTCTACCAAGGCTCCAAGCCGGTCATGTGGTCGCCCATCGAACAAACCGCCCTGGCCGAGGCCGAGGTCGAGTATCACGACAAGGAAAGCTTCACCATCTGGGTGAAATTTCGCGTCGCCGCCGCGTCCGACTTCACCGACAAGAGCGCCTGTATCGACACCGACCTGTTGGGCGCCAACGTCGTCATCTGGACCACCACCCCTTGGACGATCCCTTCGAACAAGGCCGTCGTCTATGGCGCCGATTACGCCTATGGCCTCTACGAGGTCACCGACACGCCCGAAGAATGCTGGGCCACCAAGGGCGAGCGCTTCCTCCTCGCCGACAAGCTGGCCGCTGACGTGTTCACCCGCGCCCGCCTGAGCGATGCGATGTGGAAACGCGTCCGCGACGTGACCGCCGACGAACTCGCCACCCTCAGCCTGCAGCACCCGCTCGCCGGGGCCGAAGGCGGGCAGGGCGAATGGGACGACCTGCGCGATTTCCGCGCCGCCGATTTCGTGACGGACGAGGAAGGCACCGGTTTCGTCCACTGCGCCCCCTCCCACGGGATGGAGGAATACGAGCTTTACCGCGATCTCGGCATGCTCGACCAAGTCATCACCTACAACGTGCTCGACGATGGCTCCTTCCGCCCCGACCTGCCGTTCTTCGGTGGCAAGTACATCCTCAACCGCAAGGGCGGCGAGGGCGAGGCCAACAAAGCCGTCATCGACAAGCTCGCCTCTGTCGGCGGCCTTCTAGCGCGCGGCAAGATCAAACACTCCTACCCGCATTCGTGGCGCTCCAAGGCGCCGGTGATCTACCGCAACACGCCGCAATGGTTCGCCGCGATCGACGTGCCGCTGGGCGGCGATGACACCTACGGCAAGACGATCCGCACCCGCGCCCTCACCTCGATCGACGATCTGGTGAAATTCACTCCGCAGTCGGGCCGCAATCGCCTCTATTCGATGATCGAAAGCCGACCCGACTGGGTGCTTTCGCGCCAACGCGCCTGGGGTGTGCCGCTCACCTGCTTCACCCGCAAGGGCGCGCTGCCCACGGACGAAAACTTCTTGCTGCGCGACCCCAAGGTGAACCAGCGCATCGTCGACGCCTTCGAAGCCGAAGGTGCCGATGCGTGGTACAAAGACGGCGCCAAGGAGCGCTTCCTCGGCACCGACTACAACCCGGATGACTGGGAACAGGTGTTCGACGTGCTCGACGTCTGGTTCGATTCCGGCTCCACCCACGCCTTCGTCCTGCGCGACCGCGAAGACGGCACCGAAGACGGCATCGCCGATGTCTACATGGAAGGCACCGACCAGCACCGCGGCTGGTTCCACTCTTCCATGCTGCAAGGTTGCGCCACGATCGGGCGCGCGCCTTATCGCAACGTCGTCACCCACGGCTTCACGCTGGACGAGAAGGGCAACAAGATGTCCAAATCGCTCGGCAACACCATCGTGCCGGAAGAGGTCATCAAGCAATACGGCGCCGATATCCTGCGCCTCTGGGTGGCCCAGACCGACTACATGGCCGACCAGCGCATCGGCCCGGAAATCCTCAAAGGGGTGGCCGACAGCTACCGCCGCCTGCGCAACACCATGCGCTTCATGCTCGGCAGCCTTGCGGATTTCTCGCAAAAAGACCGCGTCGCACCCGAGGATATGCCCGAGCTTGAACGCTGGGTCCTGCATCGCCTGACCGAACTCGACGCCACTGTGCAAAAGGGCTACCGCAGCTTCGATTTCCAGGGCGTGTTCTCGGCGATCTTCAACTTCTGCACCGTCGATCTGTCGGCCTTCTACTTCGATATCCGCAAGGACGTGCTCTATTGCGACGGTGAATCCACCCGTGCCCATGCCGCGCGCACCGTGCTCGATATCCTGTTCCACCGGCTCACCACGTGGCTCGCCCCGATCCTCGTCTTCACGATGGAGGATGTCTGGCTCTCGCGCTTCCCGGGCGAGGATAGCTCGGTGCACATGCAGGACGTCCCCGAAACGCCCGAAGCATGGCGGGATGAGGATCTGGCCGCGAAATGGACAATGATCCGCCGCGCCCGCCGTGCCGTCACCGCCGCGCTGGAAATCCAGCGCGCCGACAAGGTGATCGGCGCTTCGCTGGAAGCCGCGCCGGTGGTGCATGTGCGCGACGAGGCGATGCTCGCCGCGCTGAAATCGGTCGACTTCGCCGATCTCTGCATCACCTCGGCCATCTCGCTGACCCATGACCCGATCCCGCAAGAGGCCTTCCGCCTCCCCGAGGTCGAAGGCGTCGGCGTGGTGTTCGAAAAGGCCGATGGCGAAAAGTGCCAGCGCTGCTGGAAAATCCTGCCCGACGTCGGCACCCACGCGCATCCGGGCGTCTGCGGGCGCTGCGACGCCGCGCTGGGCTAGGTCGGCAAGGGATCACGCATCGCGGGGCTTGGCTCTTCCCAAGCCCCGCCAAGATGTGCGACGCTCTCGCCATGTCATGGAAACCCGAAGGCTATACCTCGCTCGCGCCCTATCTCTCCGTGCCTGATCCGCGCGCGCTGCTCGATTTCTGTGCCGAGGTTTTCGGAGCCGAGGAACTGCGCGTTTTCCATGAGGGCGACCGGATCATGCACGCCGAATGCCGGATCGACGATACCGTGCTGATGATCGGCGGCGGTGAGGGCGGGGCAGGCGCGATGCTTCACCTCTACCTTCCCGACCCCGATGCCGCTTTCGACAAAGCCCTCGCGCGCGGCGCAGAGGAGGTCCAGCCGATGATGGAAAAGGGCGACGGCGACCGCCGCGGCGGCTTCCGCACCCCTTGCGGGACGCAATGGTTCGTCTCGCGCCAGCTCTGATCCATGCCCCACCTCACCGTCGATACCCCCACCGGCCCCGTAACCCTCACCGAAGAGGCGGGCGCCATCACGGCTGTCGTTTGGGGGGCGGAGAGGGCAGGGGATCACACCCCGCTCCTGCACGAGGCCGCTCGACAGCTTACCGCCTACTTCACCGACCCTTCCCAAGGTTTCGATCTGCCACTGCTGGTGCACGGCTCTGATTTTCAGCGCGCGGTCTGTGCCGCGATGCAGGCGATCCCGCTGGGCGAAACCCGCACCTATGGCGAGCTGGCCCGCGATCTGGGCGTTCCGGCACAGGCCGTGGGGCAGGCGTGCGGTGGCAATCCGATCCCCGTCATCATCCCATGTCACCGGATTCTCGGGGCCAGTGGGTTGGGCGGGTTTTCGGGCGGCGAGGGCGTGGAAACCAAGGTCTGGCTGCTGCGGCACGAAGGGGCGGGCGGTTTGCTGATCTGATACCGCCCGGTAAAGGCTCCGCGCGGCCGATTAACTTAACGTGCCGTTCATATTTGGCCGGGTTTCGGTGCCATACGCAAAGCAGACAGTTTGCAGGCGGCGCGCATACACCGCCCGTTTCAGCGCCCTCCCGCTGCATTAACCCGTCGGGACGGGCCGTTTACGATCGCTGTGGAATGACCTGCTGCGCGATCCCCGCGAAAAGCAGGTAAATACTGGTGATGATCAGGCCCCAACTGGCCCAGCTTTCGGGATGAAAATCCCCCCACGCCGCCCAGCCCGCAAAGAAGGTCCACGCCAAAGCCATTGGTAACGTTAGGATTCTCCAGCGTTCCGTGCGCACCGGATGGACGAATTTCAATGGCGTGAACATCGCCACCGCCAGCAGCACGACAAGCACCAGAATCACCCAGAAATTGGGATGCAGCGCGAACATCACGATCGCCACCATGTTCCAGCACCCGGGAAAGCCGGCAAAGGAATTATCCTTTGTTTTCATTCGGGTATCGGCAAAATACATCGCGCTGGCAAAAGTGATCACAATAATCACGAACCAGCCGGTCCAGCCTTCGAAAAGGCCCGATTTGAACAGCGCGAAGGCCGGAATGAAAACGTAGGTGAGATAGTCGATAATCAGGTCCAGCAGGACCCCATCGAACTCTCCAGCGTGTTGTTTTACATCGTATTTTCGCGCCAGCGGTCCATCGATTCCATCGACGGCAAAGGCCACGACCAGCCACAGGAACATCAAGTCCCACTCCGCATCCACCGCCGCCAACATCGCCAGCATTGCGAACACCGCGCCGGTCGCT
Source organism: Rhodalgimonas zhirmunskyi (assembly GCA_030848925.1). GTDB lineage: Bacteria > Pseudomonadota > Alphaproteobacteria > Rhodobacterales > Rhodobacteraceae > Rhodalgimonas > Rhodalgimonas zhirmunskyi. The sequence goes on along the minus strand of JANFFA010000001.1, from coordinate 1,350,193 downwards.
GTTAACAAATGGACGGCCAAAGCCTTGAAATGGTTCGTCATACTCTCCCCCTCGCGGCTCAACCAGCCTTCGGATGGGCACGGTCGTAAACCTCCATCAACCGCGCCTGATCGACCGCTGTATAGGCCTGCGTCGTGCTCAGCGAGGCATGGCCCAAAAGCTCTTGTATCGCACGTAAGTCTCCGCCTGCACTCAATAAATGCGTGGCAAAGCTGTGCCGCATCGCATGTGGCGTGGCGCTCGCGGGCAGGCCCAGCTGCGCTCGCGCCCGCTCCATCGCTTTCTGCACCGCCCGCGCCCCAAGCCTGCCACCGCGCACCCCACGAAACAAGGGCGCATCCGCCTCCTGCGGCCATGGGCAAAGGGCAAGATATCGCTCCACCGCATCACGCGCCACATCGATCACCGGCACGACCCGCTCCTTGCCGCCCTTGCCGACGATCCGCATGACCGATGGCAGCGGCGCATCGCGCCCGTTCAGGGCCAGCGCCTCGGAAATCCGCAGGCCACAACCGTAAAGCAGGGTCATAACCGCCATATCGCGTGACGCAACCCATTGATTTTCAGTCTGTAAATCAATCGTCTCGATCATGGTCGCTGCCGCGTCCTCGGCCAGCGGGCGGGGCAGTTTGCGTTGATACTTTGGTGATCGGGCCGCCAGAACGGCGCTCACCTCGGCGCCCTCCCGCTCGCTCAGCCAGCGGAAAAACGACTTCACCGCCGAGAGTTTCCGCGCCAGCGAACGCGCCGCAACGCCGCGCCCGCGCACATGCGCCATCCATGCCCGCATGTCAGAGACCGTCAGGCGCATCAAGGGACCCAGCCCCTGTGCTGCGCCCTTGTGCATCGTCATAAAGCTCAGGAATTCGCCCAGATCACGCGCGTAGGCATCGATCGTATTGGGAGAGGCTCCATTAAGGGCGGTCTGGCGCGCCAGCCAGTCTTGCAGCGCATCGCGCGCCGCGGGTGAAATCGCAGCGCTGTTCATGACAGCCAGCGGCGCATCGCCCTTTCGAAAACGCCTGCGAAAAACGCAAGAAGGTCAGTGCCTTGCTGTGGTGTGAACATATGCGGGTCTTCCGATCCCATGATCAGCATCCCCGGCAACCGCCCTTCGCCCAGATCAAGCCGCAAACAGGCTTCCGAGCGCACATATCCGGCTTTGTCGCCAAAGATCGCAGCGTCGCCTTCATCGATCTGGCGCAGGGTCACGGCCCGCATGGGCGCGCCTTGTTCGCCGGTCACATAGCCGTCGATAAAGCCCGGCTCAGCCACCGAAAGGACATCACCCAGCCGCTTCACGGCCGGGTCCTCGTCGTTCTGCACAGACTCCAACACCAGCTTCACGGTATCGACGCGCAAGATCTCGGCCACTTCGCCGCCCAGATCGCGCAGAAACACCTCGAATTCGACCGGATCAAGCATCCGAAGGATGGCGCGATGCACCTGGTTCGTACCGGCAAGATTTTCGTAAGCTGCGGCAATTACGCTACGGTGGGTATCTTCGAGCCGATCCAGCCGTGCCTCGAGCCGTTCCATCGCAATACCGCGCAGGTCGACGATATTGCCACCCATAGAACGCTCGTTCGCGGCGATGAGGGCACGCATAACATCCTGATCTTCAAGGATTACTTCTGGCTCCGCGATGATTTTTTCGCGGAGCTGGTCTTCGATCCGTGCCGAACTGCTCATTGACGCCTCGTTAAGTCTTTTGCTGGCTTATAGCACAGGTCAGAGAATTTTCTGCCCGGTTTTTTCCCAATCGGCCATGAACGTGGCAAGGCCCTTGTCGGTCAGCGGATGGGATGCCATCGCCTTGATCACATTGGGGGGCGCGGTGATCACGTCGGCGCCGATGCGGGCGCTGTCCGCGATGTGGTTCACGCTGCGGATCGATGCGGCGAGGATCTGGGTCTCAAAGCCGAAATTGTCGTAAACGGTGCGGATATCGGCAATCAATTCCATCCCGTCGAGGTTGATGTCATCAAGCCGGCCGATGAAGGGAGAGATGAAGGTCGCCCCCGCCTTGGCCGCCAGAAGCGCCTGATTGACGCTGAAGCACAGCGTCACGTTGACCATGTTGCCCTCGTCCGACAGCACCTTGCAGGCCTTCAAGCCATCCCATGTCAACGGCACCTTCACGGCGATGTTTTCCGCGATCTTGGCCAGTTTGCGGCCCTCTTCGATCATCTGGTCGGCCTCCAGGGCGACCACTTCGGCGCTGACCGGGCCATCGACCATGGCGGCGATTTCCTTCGTGACTTCAAGGATGTCACGGCCTGACTTCATGATGAGTGAGGGGTTCGTGGTGACGCCATCCACCATGCCGAGGTCGTTCAATTCGGCGATTGCGTCCACTTCGGCAGTATCGACAAAGAATTTCATGCTTTCAAACCTCGTGTGGGTTGGGTTTTGTTGACGCCGGGTTTAACCGATAGGCAGGGGAGCGAGAACCCCCTTTCCGGCAGGGAGCGGCAGAGGCGTGAAGGATTTCTTCGACGAAGGTGATTTGGTCGCGGTGTTGACGACGCAACCGCTTGACCGTCCGCTCGACTACCGCGCGCCGGAAGGCGGCTGCCATTTGGGCGCCTACGTCGAGGTGCCGCTGGGGCCGCGCAAGGTGCATGGTGTGGTCTGGGGGCCGGGCGCGGGCGGGTTCGACCTGAAGAAAGCACGCTCTGTGATCCGGGTTCTCGATCTGGTGCCGATGCGTGAAGAGATGCAGGTTTTCCTTGAAAAAGCCGCGGCCTATACGCTCACGCCGCTGCCTGCGATGCTGCGACTGGCGACCCGCGCACCGGGCCTGTCCGATCCGCCTTCGATGCGCAAGGTCTATCGCCGTGGCGATGGAGAACCCGCCCGAATGACCGATGCACGCGCGCGTGTGCTCGAAGTGTTGGAGAGTTACGGCGGCCCGGCCTTTACGCTCAAGGAGTTGTCGGATGAGGCGGGCGTGACCGCTTCGGTGGTCAAGGGCCTGGTCAAGCAGGGCGCGGTTTTCGAAGAGGATACGCCGCGCGATCTGCCTTTTCCGCATCTTGACCCCGATCTGCCGGGCAAGACCCTGACCGGGGAACAGGCAAAAGCCGCCGCGACAATCCGGGAAGGGATCCAGAGTGACCGGTATGGCACGACCTTGCTGCGCGGTGTTACCGGGTCGGGCAAGACCGAAGTCTATCTCGAAGCGGTGGCCGAGGCCCTGCGCCAGCGGCGACAAGCCCTTGTCCTGTTGCCAGAAATCGCGCTGTCTGCCGAATTCATGACGCGGATCGAGCAGCGCTTCGGCGCGCGCCCGACCGAATGGCACTCGGGCGTGACGATGACCGAACGCCGCCGGACTTGGAAAATGGTTGGGCAAGGCGCGGCACAGGTTGTCGTTGGCGCGCGTTCGGCCCTGTTTTTGCCGTTTCTCGACCTCGGCCTGATCGTTGTCGATGAAGAGCATGACACCTCTTACAAGCAAGAGGATGGCGCGCTCTACAATGCCCGCGACATGGCCGTTTTACGTGCCTCGATCGCCGGGGCGCAGGTGGTGTTGGCTTCGGCTACGCCCAGCCTTGAAAGCTGGACCAACGCGGAGGCCGGGAAATACCGCAAGATCACCCTCACCTCGCGGTTCGGGGCCGCCGTGCTACCCGATATGCAGGCGATCGACATGCGCGGCGTCCAATTGCCGTCGAACCGCTGGATTTCGCCTGATTTGCAGGGCGCGATTTCGTCGCGGCTGGAGAAGGGCGAGCAATCGCTGATCTTTCTTAATCGCCGGGGCTATGCGCCGGTTACGCTGTGCCGTGCCTGTGGTCATCAGATCGCTTGTGAGCATTGCGATGCGCGCATGGTCGAGCACCGGTTCCTCAAGCGCCTTGTTTGTCACCAATGCGGTGAAACCCGTCCGATGCCTGAAAAATGCCCCTCCTGCGAGGCCGAGGGTCGCCTTGCGGCTGTTGGCCCCGGCGTGGAGCGGATGACCGAGGAAGCGACGGCGCTTTTCCCTGAGGCGCGGGTGGCGACGCTTTCGTCCGATCTCTTCTCGTCGGCACGGGCGCTGAAGGAGGGTGTGCGCAACATCGCCGAGGGTGGGGCGGATATCATCATCGGCACGCAATTGGTGGCCAAGGGGCATAACTTTCCCCTGCTCACGCTGGTGGGGGTGATCGACGCGGATTTGGGCCTGCAAGGGTCGGATTTGCGCGCCGCCGAGCGCACATTTCAATTGATGCGACAGGTCTCGGGCCGCGCCGGGCGGGCCGACAAGCCGGGGCAGGCCTTGCTACAGACCTATCAACCCGAGCATCCGGTGATCCGGGCAATTCTGGGCGGCGATGAAGAGGCGTTCTGGCGCGCTGAGGCTGCCGAGCGTGAACAGGCGGGCGTGCCGCCCTATGGCCGCATGGCGGGCATTATCCTGTCGTCGCCCGACATGCAGGAGGTTTTCGATCTGGGCAACGATCTGGCGCGGCGGGATGCACCGATCCGGGCCATCGGCGCACAGGTGTTCGGGCCGGCGCCCGCGCCGATTGCGCGTATTCGTGGGCGACATCGGGTCAGGCTTCTGGTCAAGGCACCCAAGGGTGCGCCGCTGCAAAAGGCTGTGGCGCAATGGGTGGGGCAGGTCAGGCCGGGCAACCAGACCCGCCTGACCGTCGATATCGACCCGCAGAGTTTTTACTGAAAGCTCAGACCGTCGCCGCCAGCCGGTGCTGGTCGACCAGCATGTCTGTCACGATGGCGCCGATCCACATGCAGAAGAGCGCAAGCCATGCGGTCCCGGCAAAAACTGATCCGCCGGTTACGCCGTTGCCAATGGCGCATCCACCCGCCAGCATCGCGCCGAACCCCATCAGGACCGCGCCAAACATCGACCGGCGCATCATGGATTCATCGGAGAAGCCTTGGAACTTGAACTCCCGGGTCAGCATGGCCGATCCGAAAGAGCCAAGAACAACACCGGGAACAAGGCCAACGTCGAATTCGAGGATTGAATTGCGATCGAGGAAGAACATCAACGTATTTGCGGACGGCCCCGAGAAAGTGACACTTTTCACCGGCATCGGGTCGAAAGAAACTTGGCTCAGCGCGTAGGTTAGCGCCCAGCCAAGCGCCACCGCGAAGCCAACGCCTGACGCAAACACAAGCCGCGACCAGCCTATTTTCTGCCGCGCAGAGATATAGAGCGCGATTGCGGCCGTCATGACCCCAAGAAGGAAGCCCGCGTAATTCGGCAGATGCAGCGCACTCAGCAGATCGAGGTTGTGGCCCCCGCTCGTGATCCAGAGCCCGGCCAGACGGTCGCGCATGGGCGCCAGAAGCCCAGAGAGCGACATTTGCGCAACCACCGCGAAAACCAACCCCGACACGACCGAGCGCAGGTTCCCCGTCGCCGCCAGTACCAGCAGCCGCCCAGAGCAGCCCCGCGCCAGAACCATGCCGACGCCGAACAGAAGCCCGCCGATGATTGCGCCAGACCAGCTTCCCGGTACGGCCATCACCCGCGACTGTTCGCTGTCAAAAAGGCCAAGTAGGCGCGCGCCCTGCACCCAGACGAGCGCGGTCGAAAAGGTCAGAAGCCAGACGGCGACCTTGTCCTGCATCATGCCTCGGGCGAATTCCACCGCGGCGGCACGCAGGCAAAAGCGCGAACGTTGCGCTGCTACTCCAAACACTATCCCGGTGATCAATCCGAACACGGCCGCGGTCGGGCCTTCCCCGATCCGCTCGATCAGCGCAATGATATCCATTGATCCTGTTCCCGCTGTTTCGAAGTGGCAATACACGGAAAACGGCCATCTCGACATTGATCCAGATCAGGTGCAAAAGCGATGGAATATGCTCGCACCTTGATCTGGGCAAGGTTGCACCAAAGGATTAAGCAAAGATATGAGACGCGTCATTCCCCTCGATCAGGCCGACAGCCTGCCGCTTTGGCGCAGGCCGGTGTCGCTCTTGTTCCTGATGGCGGCAGCGATGCCGATCGCCTTTGCCACTTGGTCGGCGCTGCTCAATAATTTCATCATCGAAGTGGGCGGGTTCGATGGATCGGACAATGGCTGGCTGCACACCGTGCGCGAAATCCCCGGTTTCCTTGCCGTCGGTGTCATTGCGATCATCATTTTCGTGCGTGAACAGGTGCTTGCGATGATTTCGCTTGTGCTTCTGGGGGTGGCGACGGCACTGACCGCATGGTTCCCCTCCATGGGAGGGATTTTGATGATCACCTTCCTCAGCTCGGTGGGATTTCATTACTACGAGACGGTGAACCAGTCGCTTCAACTGCAATGGTTGCCAAAGGAGCGTGCGCCACAGGTTCTGGGCTTGCTGCTGGCCGCTGGGTCAGCCGCGACACTGGTGGCTTACGGTGCGATTGTCATGACGTGGCAGGCGTTCGATTTAAGCTATAATTTCGTCTATCTCGTTTCGGGTGGAATCACTGCCGCATTGGCGATTTTCGCATGGATCGCTTATCCTCAGTTCGAGGCGCCCAACCCGCAAATCAAGAAAATGGTCCTGCGGAGACGGTACTGGCTCTATTACGCGCTGCAATTCATGGCCGGGGCACGGCGGCAGATCTTCGTAGTTTTCGCCGGGTTCATGATGGTCGAAAAGTTTCACTTCGAGGTGCATGAAGTCACCGGGCTTTTCCTGATCAACCTTGTTGCGAACATCATTATCGCTCCTGTTTTCGGCCGGGCCGTGGCGCGGTTTGGTGAGCGACGCACGCTCATGTTCGAATACACCGGCCTTGTACTGGTGTTCGCGGCCTATGGCGGGATCTACTATTTTGGCTGGGGCGTGGTGCTTGCCGCCGCTCTCTATGTCATCGACCACATGTTTTTCGCTCTGGCGTTGGCGCTGAAGACCTATTTCCAGAAGATCGCCGATCCGGGTGATATCGCACCCACTGCCGCTGTGGCCTTTACCATCAACCATATTGCCGCGGTCTTTCTGCCGGCGCTTCTGGGATATCTCTGGTTGGTGTCGCCGGGGGCGGTTTTCGCGATGGCCTCTTGCATGGCGTCGATATCGCTCATTCTTGCCCTGATGATCCCGCGCCATCCCGAACCGGGAAACGAGACGATCTTCGCAAGGTTCGCGCCCACCCCCGCCGAGTAGTCGGCTTGACCGCAGGGGGGCGAGCGCATACCCGACGCGCAACATCACGAGGAACCCACCCATGCCCACCTTTACCGCCTTCACGACCCTTTCCGAAAAATCCCAGGCCGAGGCGCTGGGCGAAGCGATGGAGCGGCTTGATCCCGAACCCACCGGCGTGGGCGTTTTCGAGATCGAGGATGGCTCGGGCCTGTGGGAAGTCGGTGGGTACTTCACCGAAGCCCCGGATCGGGCAGGGCTTGCCCTGCTTGAGACGCTGCACGGGGCCAAGCCCTTCGTGATTTCTGAGCTGCCCGAGACTGATTGGGTTGCCCACGTGCGCCGGGAATTGGCCCCGGTCGAAGCCGGGCGCTTCTTTGTTTATGGCAGCCACGATGCCGACAAGGTGCCGGAAGGGGCCGAGGGCCTATTGATCGATGCGGCCATGGCCTTTGGCACTGGCCACCATGGCACGACGCTGGGGTGCCTCAGGGCGCTCGACAAGTTGGCCTCTGGCGGTTTTGTCGGTCACAGGGTGGCCGATATTGGCTGTGGCACGGCGGTGCTGGCGATGGCGGCGGCGCGGATCTGGCCCAACCCGGTGCTGGCCAGCGACATCGATGAGGTGGCTGTCGATGTGGCGCGCGCCAACGTTGCGGCCAATGGACTGGCAGAGCGTGTAATCTGCGTTGAGGCGGCGGGTTTCGATCATCCCGATCTTGCCGCTGCGGCGCCGTTCGACCTGATCTTTGCCAACATCCTGAAGGGGCCGTTGATCGCGCTTGCCCCCGAAATGGCCGAAGCATTGGCGCCGGGAGGGCGCGCGATTCTTTCCGGGATTCTCAATGAGCAGGCGGAGGAGGTGATCGCGCATTATGCACGCCATGGCATCAATCTTTCGGTTGCCGAAGAGATTGGTGACTGGACGACACTAATGCTTGTCCGGTCGTAAGGAAAATAACCAGATTTTCGCCGTATTTGAAGGGCTTGCCACATTCGCGCCACATTTGCGGCGCATGTTTAACACATCCAGTGGGGGCAAGCGCTGGAGGCTGCCATGGCTCGTGAGAAAGAGCTTTTCGACAAACGTGTGCGCCGGGTCGCCCGGAAGCACCAACGCATGGCCAACGGTTTCACACCGGTGGTGCAGAGGGATGGGCTGATTTCCGTGCGCCCGCGCCGTGTTGCGCCAAGGGTGCCGATCAAGGGCCTCTTCCTTCTGATTGCCGGCTTCGTCCTGTTCAAGGCCGTTGCCATTGCGAATGTTAGCCTGCCTACATACGAAGAGCGCCTTGATATGCTGCGCGCCGGCACGGTGTTCGAGCAGGCTGGCGCCTTTCTTCTTCAACCGGATCAGCTTTCTGTCGCGCTCGGTGCCCAACTGGCGCCGCTGCTGAATTGATAGGACGAACTTAAGACCCACGGAAACGGTCCGCCTCTTCGTCCCGGGCGGGCCAAATGAAAAAGCCGCGCATCCCGAAACGGGAGCGCGGCTTTTGCATGCGTGAAGACGTGGGATCAGCGGTGCGCGGCGATCGCGTCGATGTCGCCACGGCACAGACCGATGTCTTCCAGTTCACGATCAGAGAGCTTGCCAAGAGCGTTGCGCGTCACGCGCGCGTCATTCCATGCGGCAACCGTTGCAAAGAGCGCGGCGAAGCCTTGGCCGATACGGCCGGTGCCGGTGGCACGGGTGCGGGAGGTCTCGATTACAGCCATATCCATTGTCCTTTCGATTGGCGTTGATGAATTTCGTATCAGAGCCGCCACCTAATTGTGCAGGATTGAAACCTCAACCAGTTGTTTTCGCAGGGCACCCATGCGAATTCTGCATGACGGGAAAACTGTCTCTTAAGCCTTAAAAGTATGGTCTAAACGCGACTGGGAGGCGTCGTTTTCGAGCGACGGTATGACGTTTTCAGTCGGGGTTTGTCGTCTCTGGTTTGGCCGTGTCGTTTTTGTGCCTTGCCCTGATTAACATTGGCAAATGTTCTCCTTTCGTGCTAGTGATCCCGAAAAGCAACAGGGCAGTGGAAAATCATGCGGGTTTTAGGGATCGACCCGGGATTGCGCCATCTCGGATGGGGCGTGATCGACGCGGCGGGCAGCCGTCTGTCGCATGTTGCAAATGGCACCTGCCATTCAGCGGGCGATGACCTTGCCTCGCGTCTGCTTTCGCTTCACGGACAACTGAGTGCCATTCTGCGGGAATATGCACCGGATACGGCCGCTGTCGAGGAGACCTTCGTGAACACCAACGCATCAGCAACGCTGAAGCTGGGTCAGGCACGGGGGATCGCGCTTCTGGTGCCGGCGCAAGCCGGATTGCAGGTGGGGGAATATGCGCCCAACACCGTGAAGAAAACGGTTGTGGGCGTGGGGCACGCTGGCAAGGAGCAGGTGGCGCATATGGTGCGGGTACAACTGCCCGGCGTCGAGATCACCGGGCCGGATGCGGCTGACGCACTGGCGATTGCTATTTGCCACGCGCATCATGCACGCTCGCCGATGCGAGTGGTCCCAGCGACACAGGCGAACAGACGAAGGACGCGGGCATGATCGGCAAGATTGCAGGGCGGATCGACTATCGGGGTGAGGACCATGTTCTGATCGACGTGCGGGGCGTGGGCTATTTGGTCTATTGTTCCGAGCGCACGATGGCCGGACTGCCCAACCCGGGCGAGGCGGTGGCGCTTTATACCGATCTGCTGGTGCGCGAAGACCTGTTGCAGTTGTACGGCTTTCCAACGTTGCTTGAAAAAGAATGGCATCGGTTGCTCATGAGTGTTCAGGGCGTGGGGGCGAAGGCTTCGCTCGCCATTCTGGGCACATTGGGTGCCGAAGGGATTAACAGGGCGATCGCGCTTGGCGATTGCAACGCGGTGAAGGCCGCCAAGGGGATCGGGCCGAAGACGGCGCAGCGGGTGGTCAACGAGTTGAAAGACAAGGCGCCGGCGGTGATGGCGATGGGCGGCGCGCTTGGTGTGGCGCTTGTGCCGGACGACGCCGTGCTTGAGCCGGTGGAGGCGCCGGTAGCGGCGCCGCGCGCGACCGCCGCCAAGGCCAGAAGCCGCGGCACACAGGCGGCGCAGGCCGAGGCGCTTTCGGCGCTGACCAACCTGGGATATGCCCCGGGCGAGGCGGCGGGCGCGGTCGCGCAGGCGGCGGGTGACGCCCCGGATGCCGAGACGCCCGCATTGATCCGTGCCGCGCTTAAACTCTTGGCGCCGAAGGGATAATTTAGATGTCAGAGCCGGATCCGACATTGCGCCCCGAGCCATTGCCCGAGGATTTCGACCGCGCCCTCAGGCCCCAGCTTTTGCAGGACTTCGTGGGCCAGCAAGAGGCGCGGGCGAACCTTGCCGTGTTCATCCAGAGCGCGCGGATGCGGGGGGAGGCAATGGACCATACACTGTTCCACGGTCCGCCCGGATTGGGCAAGACGACGCTGGCGCAGATCATGTCGCGCGAGTTGGGCGTGGGGTTTCGAATGACCTCGGGACCGGTGCTCGCCAAGGCGGGTGATCTGGCGGCGATCCTGACCAATCTGGAAGCTAATGACGTTCTTTTTATCGATGAGATTCATCGTCTTAACCCAGTTGTGGAAGAGGTGCTCTATCCTGCGCTTGAGGATTTCGAACTGGACCTCGTGATCGGTGAGGGGCCGGCGGCGCGAACGGTGCGGATCGAGTTGCAGCCCTTCACCTTGGTGGGGGCGACGACGCGGTTGGGGCTTTTGACGACGCCGTTGCGGGACCGGTTCGGCATTCCGGTGCGACTTCAGTTTTATGAAATTGATGAGCTGAATCAGATTGTTAGCGGCAATGCGCGCAAGTTGGGTGTTGAGATCGACCCAGAGGGCGCGCGCGAGATTGCGCGACGCTCACGCGGGACGCCGCGGATCGCCGGGCGTTTGTTGCGCCGGGTGGTGGATTTCGCCGTGGTCGAAGGCGGCGGTATCACCCGCGCGCTGGCCGATCGTGCGCTGACGCGGCTGGGGGTGGATCACCTTGGGCTGGATGGCGCGGATCGGCGCTATCTTGCTCTTATTGCAGAGAATTATCAGGGTGGGCCGGTCGGGATCGAGACCATTTCGGCCGCCTTGAGCGAGAGCCGGGACGCATTAGAAGAAGTGATCGAACCCTTCCTGCTGCAACAGGGCTTGATCCAGCGCACGCCGCGTGGGCGGATGCTGGCGCAGAAGGGCTGGACGCATCTGGGCCTGTCTGCGCCCGATGCCAAGCCTGGACAAACCGACCTTTTCGAAGGCTGACGTACGGGCCGTTAACCCCCGGTCTGGCCACTAAACAGTGGTCTGCAAAGCGTATGCACCCTTGCTGCTTTGCGTATGGCACGAGGCGTGGGCGCGGCGGGGGTGAGTCGCGTTAACCTTTGCTGTGCGCTTCACCGGAATGTGCTCTTTGGCGCGCCCGGCATGCGGCGCGGGGTGTGTGGGGCGGGCGGTGGATTTGAGTATTTGGGAAAAAATGAAAGAGAGAGCGGCGTGACAGGGCCGCGCCGCGCGCCGTCATGGTGCGGATCGGAAGGCGGTCAGTCGGCCGCCTTTTCCCGGTCTTCCAGCAGCGGTTCGTAGCGCTTGTCGGTCAGCGTTTTGAGGAAGGCTTCGAGCGCGTCGATCTTGCGATCGGTGAGGGCTTGGGCGCCGAGATCTTCGAAGGCGACGGTGGCAGGCACTTCGGCCTCGGCCCATGGCTTGCCGGTCTCGGGGTTCAGCTTGCGTTCGGGGTTGTTGAACTTGTCATAGAATTCGAGGACCGTGCGCAGATCCTTGAACACGCCGTTGTGCATGTAGGGGCCGGTCACGGCGACGTTGCGCAGGGTCGGCGTCTTGAAGCGGCCGTCCATGTCCGGATCGGTGACGGCGGGGTTTTCCAGCAAGCCGTGATCGACATAGTCGGGCGCGACATGCCCGAGCGCGATCAGCGCCGGGTTCCGTGGCACGCCGATGTTGCGATACTGGTGGTTGGTGAAGGGCTCGTTCTCGGCATCTTCGCGTTTGAGCATGTGGCAGGTGGAGCAATTCACGTTGTCGTTCGAGAAGAACAGCGTACGGCCCAGATCTTCGAGCACGGTGAGATCGTATTCGCCGCGCAGGAAGCGGTCATACTTGCTGTCATAGGGGGCGAACTCTGGCGTGCGTTCGAACGCCTCGATGGCCTGTCCGAAGGCGGCGAAGGCGGCGGGGGCGGCTTTCGGATCCGCGGGCGGGGCAAAGACATCCTTGCCGTAGAGCTGTTCGAAGGCAGCGACGTAGCCGTCGTTTTCGCGGATGCGGCTCACCACCGAGGCCGGGTCGGGCATCATCATTTCGACCGGGTTGAGCGGTGGTTGGGTGGCTTGGATGGCGAGCGTATCGGCGCGGCCATCGTGGAACTGGCCACCGACGTATTCATTGAGCTTTTCGTCGTAATGAAACGGCGGCGCAGAGAGCGCATAGGCCGCCGTGGGGGCGTTACGCACGCCGAGCGCCGCGCCGTCATCGCCCAGCGAGACCATGCCGAAGGCCGGGGTTTGCCGCCCGTCGGTGAAGGCCTGATCGGGATCATGGCAGGTGGCGCAGGATTGGCTGCGGTTTTTCGAGAAGGACGGATCGAAGAACAGGAGTTCGCCAAGCTCTGCCTCGCTCAGGGGGGTATCGTCCGCAAAGGCGGGGGGCGTTGCCAAGAGCGCGCTGGCGATGAGGGTGGCGGAGAGGATGGAGAGGCGGGGCATGGTCAGGACCTTCGGATCAAACGGCCAAGGTCGCGGAACGGTTCGAGCAGCAGCGCGGAGACGCTGGAATAGCGCGTGCCGCGCGGGCCGATGCCGTAATCAGGCGCGCCTTGGGTTTCGAGCGGGAGTTTGAGCGTGCCGAACATCCAATCCCAGAGCGCGAGGCAGGAGCCGAAATTGGTGTTCAGGTGGCGGCGGTCATGGTGGATTTGGTGCTGCGCCGGGGAGACGAGGATATGTTCGAGCCAGCGCCCGTAGCTGAGCCGCACGTGGCTGTGGCGCAGGTTGGCGGTGAAGGCGAAGAGGGCGACGATGAAGAGGTTCTCGCCGAAGATGGTGAAGAGATCGAGTCGCGCGCCGAACAGGAAGATGAACACGCCGGTGACCGCGCCCGCCACGGCGGCGTGGCGCAGAGCGAAGAGCAGGCTTTCAAGCGGGTGGATGCGGTAGACCAGCAGCGGGGTCAGGACCTTGGCCGCGTGGTGCACGCGGTGGAACGGCCAGAGCCAACGTGAGCGGTGCATCAGGCGGTGCAGCCAGTAACGCGTGAAATCGCTGAGCAGGAAAAGCGCCAGCGTGTAGGCCAGCACGATATCGCGATACGCCCATGCGAGAAACGGCGGTTCGAACGTCGCGTTGAGGGCGTGCAGCACCCAGACCGCCACGGTTTGCACAGACAGCACCAGCGGGATGATCAGCGCCGTGCGCAGGCCCCACGCAACGAGGAAATAGAGCGCATCGAGCCGGGCGTCGCGGCTGAGCCAATAGGCGCGGATGCGTGCACGGCTGGGCCAGTTCCCGGCGGCGAGCATCAGCACAAGTGCGATGAGGGCGCTGCCCAGAAGGTAGAGCCAGAACAGCCGCTCGCGCCCGTCGAAGAGCCCTTCGAAGGGGGTGGGCAGGCTTTGCAACTGGGCCAGTTGGGCGAGCATCGGGTCAGTCTCCGTCGGCATCCACCAGCCCGGCGGCGACGCCGAGCGAGAGGGCGAGGTGATCGTAGAAGGCCTTTTGCACCTTTTGCAGTGCGGCGAAGAGCGGGATCATCTTGGCAGTGTCGGCGTAGTCCGCGACGCTGGCACCGTCATAGGCGGATTTGGCGGCAGTGAGGGCGGTTTGCACCTCTTCAAGGCCGCCGTTGCCAGCGTCTGCGGCGATGGTGGCGATGTTGGGTTGCTTGTCCGCGTCCAGCAGCGCCGCGTGGGTGTCGAGCATGGCGCCGATGGCGGCCCAAGACGCGGCGAGGTTGTTAGGGTATTGGGCGTTTTCGGGCAGCACCCGGCCGAGGGTTTTCTTGTTCAGGCCGACGACCTCGGCGATGCGCCATTCGCGGGTTTTGTAGATGTTGTGGATCTGGGCATTGATCAGCAGCGCCAGCGCGGTGTCCGGATCGGCGAGGAAATCGGCGCGGTGGGCGGTGTAGCCCTGATGGATGGCGTCGAGCCGGGCGCAGACGGTTTCGGCGGCGACTTGGGACAGGGCGGCGCGTCGCGGTGTCCACGGGCCGGAGAACATCAGGTCGTCAAGCGCGGTGATCGAGCGGTAGGAGTTCTTGAACAGCGCGGTTTTGGGGGCGCTGTCGCTGGTGATGGCGCGGGCGAGGCTGGCGGGCAGGTCTTCCTTGCCGTGGTGGAACATGTCGATCAGCAGCGGGTAGTCCATCGCGTCCATGTCGTATCCGCCGAGGATATAGGCGGCCTGCACCCGGCCCCAGCCTTGGGCGAGGGCGATGAAGGCTTGGGTGCGGGCCTCGGGCGTGCTGTCGGGGGTGAGCAGGGGTTCGAGGGCGTGGCAGCTTTGGGCTGCGTTGTGCGCATCTTTGGTGAGGATGTCGTCGTAGATCGCGGCAAGGGCAGGGTGGCCCTCGGGCGTCGCCTCGGCCGGGGCGCGCAGGGCGAGGCCGAGGGCGGCGAAGAAGAGCGCGAGGGTGAAGGCAGGGGCGAGAACGGAGATGCGGGGCCGGGTCATAGCTGCTCCAGATAGGTCAGGAGCGCGGCGCGGTCGGCGCGCTCCAGTGTCATGAAGGTCTCGCGTGATGTACGCGCCTCGCCGCCGTGCCACAAGATCGCCTCTTCGGGGGTGCGGGCGCGGGCATCGTGCAGGAAGCGGTGACCGGCGCGCAGGCGCGCCCCGAGGCCCCAGAGCGGGGCGGTGCGGAATTCGGCGGGCCCGGCGTCGTGCACGCGCGCGCCGTCGGCAAGGCGGGGGCCCATGTCATGCAGGAGAAAATCGCTCAGCGGGCGCAGGGTGCGGCCATCGGATGTGCTGATCTCGGGGCGGTGGCAGGCGGTGCAGCCGGTGCTTGCGAAAAGCTGTTCGCCGCGCTGTGCCTCGGGGGTGAGGGACAGGGGGTGCGGCGATTTGAAGCCCGAGAGATAGGCGGCGATGGCGTTGAGCCGCTCATCAGGAAGATCGTGCATACCTTGCGGCGAGGGGCGGCCACGCGGCGCGGCGAGGCAGGCGGTTTGGCCGGGTTGGCAGAGCTCTTCGGGGTAGTGGCTGTTGGTCAGGCCCATGTCGGCGGCGGCGGCGCTGGCGATTTGCGCGACAAGCGTGGGTTCATCGGCTTTCCAGCCATAGCGCCCGATCTGGCCGGAGGGCAGGCGGTTGGCGCGCCCGCTGATGCCGTTGCCGTCCGCGTCTTCGGGATCCTCGTAGGCGAGGATTTGCGCGTCTGGGATGGTCTCGATCAGGCCGAGACCGGCAAGGGCGGGCGGCTGGCGCAGGAAAATCACGGTATCTGCGGCCAATGGGCCATAGGCCAGATCGTCGAGCCGGGGGGTGAGGCGCTGAAGCGTGCGTTGGGTGCCGTCATTATAGCGGACGCGCTCTGGCGTGATGGTGAGCCGGGGGCGGGCCTCGGGCCGTGGTTCGGTGGGCGCGTGGCCGGTGGCGTTGATCGCGATCTGAGCGCCATAGGTGGGATCAATCATGCGGCCATGGCTGGGCATTTCGGGGTTGGTTTGATCCATGCGCTGATCATGCGCGCCAGGGCGGGCCAGCTTAAAGAGCAGGGGGCGCAGCGGTTTTCCATCGGCGCTGATCGTGGCAGCGCTGCCGTTGCCCTCGTGGCAACTGGTGCAGGTGTTGGCGTTGAACAGCGGGCCAAGGCCATCGCGCGCGGTGGTGGCGGCGGGGGCGGCGACCCATGGGATGGAAAAGAACGACCGGCCAAGCAGACGCTGATCGAGCGTTGCCTCGTCCGGGGTGGGGATTTCCTGTGCGAAGGGGGCGGGACCACGGGCATCGGTGACATGCGAAAACCGGGGCGCGCCAGCATATGCGGCGGCGGCCGCGCCGCCGAGCGCGATGAGCGCCAGTGCTGCTGAAATCCGCCTGTTCATCTTGTCGTGTATCCTTTGACGGATGTGGGCACGCCCGCGATTGGCGGACGCGCCCCTGTTTATGGGCGTGTCCGCCGTTTAGTTGACTTGGGTTTCTTCCGGGTCGGTCACGTTGTCAGTGGTCAGCGAGAAGCCGTATTCCGGTGCGATGCCGACCATTTCATTGCCGAGCGCACGCAGGCGGTTCTTGAGGGTGACGATGTTTTGCACGCTGTCCTCGTTCTCGGGGTGGATCTGGTAGTCGAAATGCATCGTGGTGCGCGCGGTTTCGTCAACCTTGGCGATGCGCGCGTCGATATCGGCCATCAGTTTGTCGAGCTTGGCGCGGGCGTCCCCGGTCAGGACATCCGCGAAGCCCATGCCGATATCCTCGCCCTTGTATTCGCCCAGAAGCACGTTGTGCACGCCCGCGTAGTTTTGCGCGATGTCGCGGTGGGTGTTGTCCGAGAAGCAGGAGTGTTCGTCTTCCTCGGAGGGGGTCAAAACGGCCACGGCGATGCGTTCGTTCGCCAGTTCGGATTTGGCGAAGACGCCGACGCCGACGAGGATCTGTTTCAGCGCGTCCTGCGTCGGGATGTTCATCGACGCCTGATCGCCGGTGAGCTGGCCCAGAAGCGCGGCGCGGTAAAGGCCGCGATCGCCTTCTACGGTATCGTCCCACGCGCTGGCGACGGTGGCGAGGTCATTGACCAGCTTGTCGGCGGCGGCCTGCAGGAAGGCGAGGCGACGGGCGGCGCCCGCATCGGTGGTGAAGTCGCTCAGCGGACGCTGGCCTGCCGTCAGGGGGCCGTTGGTGATCGTGTCTTCGATCATGTTGGCGTAGTCCTGATCCTGCCCCCAGAGCAGGAATTCGATGGCGTGATAGCCGGTGGCGACGTTCGCCTCGCCGCCGTTTTCGTTGAGCGCGGTAATGGCATCGGCGGTGATCGCCGTCACGTCGATCTCTTCTGCTTGATCGCCGCCGGGAGTGAAGGCGCCGATGGTGTCGATGATGTTGCCCGAGGTCTTGTTGCCATCGGCATCGACGGTGTAGTCGATCATGTTCTCATCGAGCGGCCATGCGTTGATCTGACCTTCGAGCGCGCCGTATTTATCGGCGACCCAGCCGTTTTCGGCATCGATCGGACCGCCGGACAGGCGGAAAACCTCGGTCGGGCCATAGGTTTCGCGGGCGGTGAGCCATGCCTGTTTGGCGGCGTCGAGCGTGGCCTCGGTCGGGGTGGCGGCCAGCGCGTTGATTGCCGCTTTCAGCGCCTTGGCATCGGCGAGTGCGTCGGCGTAGTTGGCCTGTGCGATGCTGGCATAAGTGGTGAGCGCGGCGATCTTCTGATCCTGGCTCACTTCGGCGCTGGCGCTGAGCGGGGCCAGCGTGGGCAGGCCGAGAGCGAAGCATGTGGCGATCATCGCGATGCGGTTGGTCTTCATGGTGGGTTGGTCCCTTTTGTCGGTTTGCTTTGGTCGCGCGGGTGGCGATGGCTGGCCGCGACGAGGGGGGTGAAGAGGCGCGTCAGGCCGTGGTGGTGACCGGGCGCGCGGCGCTTTGGCGGCCCTGCCAGACGAACAGCAAGGCGACGGTGCCCCAGTAGAGGGCGAGCATCAGCACGTCCCAGCCGATGGGCTGTGAGCGGTAGGCCGCAAGCGTTGCCAGCAAGCTGCCCAGCATGGAGCTGTCAGACAGGATCGAAGTGGTGTCCCAGACGGTGGAATAGATCCAGCCGGGTAGATCGTAGGCGGCGAGGTGCTTGTTCAGGAGTTTGCCCATCGCGGTGAGAAACAGCGCCGAGCCGAGGAACAGGAGCATCCATTCGGTGATCCGGAAGAACCATTTCCACGACACGAAGCGCGCGCCCACCTGAAGCGCCCAGAACAGCACGAAAGCAAGGCCGAGGCCGATCGCGGCCGCGCCAAAGAAGCTGGTGAAATCGCCTGCCGTGTTGAGTTGCAGGAAGGTGCCATAGAGGAAGACGACGGTTTCCGAGCCTTCGCGCCCGATGGCGATCATGGCGAGGGCGAAGACGCCCCACCAGTTGGCGCGGGCAACGCTTTGATCAAGCCCGGTTTCCATGTCGCGCTTGAGGGTGCGGCCGTTCTTGCGCATCCAGAAGACCATCTGCACGATCAGGGCCGCCGCGAAGGCCAACATGGCGACTTCGAACCAGCTGCGCGCGGTATTGCCGAGGAAGGTGGCGACGCCGACCAGCGCCAGCGCCAGTGCCGTCGCCAGCGCGAAGCCCGCAACGATGCCGCCAATCAGCCAGGTCTTGCCCGCGCGCGCATCGGGGCGATGGGCCATCCACGCCCAGAGGATGCCGATCACGAGCAGCGCCTCGACGCTTTCGCGCGCGACGATGAAAATCACGTTTCCCATCATTGTTCGGCCTCCTTCGCGGTCAGCTTGCCCATGACGCCGGGCTGGAACTCGTCGAAATAATCATATTCGCCGGGATCGAGCGGGGTGACCATCATCGTGGCCTCGGCGCCCATGAACAGCACCTCTTCGAGGCGCATCTGGTTGCTTTCGAATTCGCTTGGTTTGGTGCCGATGTTGCGCACCTGAATCCGGAAGCGGGTCTTGGCCGGAACAATCAGTGTTTCGGGCAAAAGCGCGCCGTCGTTCAATTCGACCAGATAGGTCGGGATGGCGGCATCCGGGTCGAGTGGGACGGTAAAGCCGGTGGCGTCGACGTCGCCCGGGGCGGTTTCGGCCTGTGCCGCGCCAAGCCAGAGTGCCGCGAGCAGGGCGGTGACAAACCCGGTTACGAGTCCCTTGCGGGCGGATGGGCGTGAGAACTGGTCGAGGTGACGGATCATGGTGCAGGCTTTCCGGCGGCAGCGGGCTGCGGCCTCTCTATTCCCGATTGTTTAAGTCACCTTTATGACTCGGGTGGGGCCTTGTCAATCCGGCGGGCTGCGCCCGACGGTCGCGGGCCGAGGTGAGCTTGCCCGACGAACCATGCCAAATCGTTGAAGGAAAGCGCATTGGGGTTTTGGACGGTCGCGAGGTGGAGTGTTGCGCTTGGCGCGCGGGCTTGGCATGACATCTGCGTGAGCAGGAGGGCCGCATGACCGCTGATGAGATCGAATCCCTTTTCACCCGTGCCGATGGCACGTTCCTTTTCGCGCGCTGGGCGCGGCCGATCGTGCCGGTGGTGTTCGGGGCCGATGACAAGACGCTTTCGATCTTCAAGGGCGCGCTGGAGGCGGTGGTTTCACTAGCCGGGCACAAGATGGCCGAGACCGATCCGGAACTTGGCTCGAACCTGATGTTTTTCTTTTTCCGCGAGTGGGATGAGCTTCTGGACCTAGACGGGCTGGATCGGATGTTGCCCGAGTTGGACGCGACGGTGGCGCGGCTGAAGGCGCAAGACGCGCACCAGTATCGCCTGTTCCGATTCGAACAAAGCGGTGCGATCAAGGCGGGGTTCGTGTTCCTGCGGGTGTCGGGCGATCTGGCGAAGATGGCGGCGGAAGACCTGGCGCTCTCTGAAGCGGTGCAGGTGATCTTGCTGTGGGGCGAGGGGGCCTTTGCCGCGCGCTCGCCCTTGGCACGGTTGCCGGAGGGGCAGGTCGTGTTGCGCCCCGACGTGGCGGGGGTGATCAGGGCGGCCTATGATCCGGTGATGCCGGTGGCGGAAATCGACGCGGCGGCGGTGAGCTTGCGGCTGGCGGCGCGTCTGGGGGGCTGAGGCCAATGCGCCCGGCCCCTGTCGGAGTGGGGGTTTTGCACCCCCACACCCCCGCAGGATATTTTTGGTCAAGTGAAGCAAGGGGGCGGTAATGCGGGCGTTCGTGGCGTTGATCCTGCCCGAAGGGATGCGGCAGGCGTTGGTTGCGCTTCAGGGAGGGATGCCGGGGCGGCATGTGCTGGAGGACGACCTGCACCTGACGCTGGCGTTCCTCGGGGATCAGCCGGACGGGGTGTTGGCCGAGTTGCATGAGCGGCTGGAGGCGTTGCGGCTGGCGGCGCCGCAGATGCGGGTGCGGGGACTGGATGTGTTCGGCGGGCGCAAGCCGGGGCTGGTGTTCGCGGATGTGGAGGCGGAGCCGCGCCTTACAGCGGCGCGAAGCGCGGTCAGGCGGGCCTGTGAGGCGGCGGGGATCGCCTTGAGGCGAGAGCGGTTTCATCCGCATGTGACGCTGGCGCGGTTTTCGCGGCAAGGGTTGAGTGCGCAGGACGAACTGGTGTTGGCGGGACGGCTGGGCGTTTGTGGGTCATTCGAGGGTCAGGCAGCAGGGATCGGGCTATATCGATCCGAGTTGGGGCCGGGTGGGGCGCGGTATGATCTGTTGGCTGAATATTTGTTCGCGCCCGAAGGGTGAGGCGCGGCTGTGCGTGTTTTCGCTTTTCTCTGCGGCGAGGAGGCGGCAGTCTGCGCGCGAAGACGCAGTGTGGGGGCATGAGCGATGGAACGCACGGATACGCTGATCGTAGGGGGCGGGCAGGCCGGGCTGGCCATGAGCGGGCATCTGAGCCGGATGGGTGTGCCGCATCTGGTGCTGGAGCGGGGCCGGATCGCCGAGCGCTGGCGCTCGGAGCGGTGGGACAATCTGGTGATGAACGGCCCGGCCTGGCATGACCGGTTTCCCGAACTTGAGTTCGAGGGCGAAGACCCGGATGGGTTTCCGGGTAAGGAGCGGGTGGCTTCTTACTTTGAGGACTACGTGGCCAAGTTCGCCCTGCCGGTGCGCTGTGGTGTCGAGGTGAGCCGGGTGCAGAGGGCCGAGGGCGGCGGGTTTGTCGCCCAGACCAGCGAGGGCGAGATTGCCGCCGAGCGGATCGTCGCGGCGACGGGACCGTTTCAGGTGCCCGTGATCCCGCCGGTGATCCCCGAGCGCGCGGGCCTGACGCAGATGCATTCGGTAGGGTATCGCAATCCCGGCGCGCTGCCCGAGGGGGCGGTGCTGGTGGTTGGGGCGGGATCGTCCGGGGCGCAGATCGCGCAGGAGCTGGCCGAGGCGGGGCGCAAGGTGTTCCTGTCGGTGGGTCCGCATGACCGGCCGCCGCGCAGCTATCGGGGCCGTGATTTCGTCTGGTGGCTGGGGGTTCTGGGCCTGTGGGACATGGCGGCACCGCCCAAGGGCGCAGAGCATGTGACCATCGCGGTGAGCGGCGCACATGGCGGCGAGACGGTGGATTTTCGCAAGCTGGGCGCTATGATGACGCTTGTCGGGCGGACCGAGGCAGGCGAAGGCAGCGTGGTGCGGTTTGCCCCCGATCTGGCCGACAATATCGCCGGTGGCGATGCGAATTACCTATCGGTGCTGGATGCGGCGGATGCCTATATCACGCGCCACGCTCTGACCCTGCCCGAAGAGCCAGAGGCGCGCGAGATGGGCGCGGACCCCGCGTGCCTGCGCGATCCGGTGCTGTCGATCGACCTTGAGGCCGAGGGGGTGCGCACGGTGATCTGGGCCACCGGGTTCAAGCGGGATTATGGCTGGCTTGAGGTGGATGCGTTTGATGCGCGCGGCGAGCCGGTGCACCAGCGTGGCGTGTCGCCCGAGGCCGGGGTGTATTTCCTTGGGCTGCCGTGGCTTTCGCGGCGGGGATCCTCGTTCATCTGGGGGGTGTGGCACGATGCGAAGTTCATCGCCGACCAGATTGGCATTCAACGCAGCTATGCGGCCTATCGCGGGCCGGGTGAGGGCGGTGATACCGGTAGGTGATGCCGGTGGGTGATGCGGGCACGCGGGAAAGGCTTGACGTTGGTTGCGCGCGAGGGCCAATTCGAGGCTACGCCGGTGCAGAGATTTCGGAGCTGCGATTTCGGGGCAGCGATTTCAGGGAGATAGGCGATGAACATTCACGATCCGGCCGCTGAGTTGAAGGCCAATGTGGCGGTGCCGTTCGAGGCGGCGCGAGCCATGCCTGTTTCAGTCTATACCAGCGAGGATTTTCTGGCGCTGGAGCAGGAGCATGTGTTTGCCAAGAGCTGGCTGTGCGCGGGGCGGGCGGATGCCCTGAAGGAGCCGGGGGATTACCTGACGATGGAGATTGCCGGCGAACCGGTGATCGTACTGCGGGATCGAGATGGTGGGTTGCGCGCGATGTCGAATGTCTGTCGGCACCGGATGTCGATCCTGCTGGAAGGGCGCGGCCACGTGCGCGCGATTACTTGCCCCTATCACGCCTGGACCTATAACCTCGATGGCAGTTTGCGCGGGGCGCCGGCGATGGATATGAACCAGAGCTTTTGCAAGGAGGCGATGGGCCTGCCGCAGATCCGTTGCGCCGACTGGAAGGGCTGGATCATGGTGACGCTGGACCCGGACCTGCCGGAGCCGGGCGAGGGGCTGGCCGAGGTCGACGATCTGGTGGGCTATCTGCGGATGGAGGATTATGTCGAGACCTTCCGGGAAGAGCATCACTGGAACACCAACTGGAAGATTCTGGCCGAGAATTTCATGGAGAGTTATCACCTGCCGATGTGCCATGGCGGCACGATCGGTGGGGCGGTCGATTTGCGCCAGATGACCTGTCCCGAGGGGTTCGCGGGGTTCAATTTTCACCACATCCAGAAGGATGACAGCATCGCGCTGTCGATCGCCCACAAGGACAATACCGAACTTCAGGGCGACGAGCGCAATCGCACATGGCTTTTGGCGATTTACCCGAGCCTGCTGATCACGCTGACGCCCGGCTATTTCTGGTATCTCTGCCTGACGCCGGACGGGCCGGGCCACGTGAAGATCCTTTACGGTGGGGGGCTACACCCGGATTTCGCGCGCGACGCCGAGGCGCCGCAGCATTTCGAGACGCTGAAGGGGCTTCTGGATGCGGTGAACGACGAGGATCGCGGCTGCACCGAGCGGGTGTGGAAGGGCATGCAGGCGCGCAATGCCGTGCCCGGCGCGCTGTCGCATCTGGAACGACCGAATTACGAATTCGCACGCTGGATTGCGGCGCGGATGCCGACGGAGTGACCCGGATGCCGTTGCGCGAACAGTTTCTCGCCGGAATGGCGCGCACGGCGGCTACCGTGAACGTGGTGACGACCAATGGCGCGTCGGGGCGCGGCGGAGTGACGGTTTCGGCGATGTCGTCGGTCAGTGCCGACACGCCAAGGCCGACGCTGCTGATCTGTGTCAACCACCAGAGCAGCGTGGCGCAGCAAATCATCGAGAACGGGGTGTTTGCGCTCAATATCCTGAAAGACGATCAGGCCTATATCAGCGATACCTTCGCGGGCCGGTTCAAGGACCAGCTCGACGACAAGTTCGATTGTTGTGAGTGGGTCGACATGCCGTCGGGGGCGCCAAGGGTGCGTGATCCGCTGGTGGGGTTCGATTGTCACGTGATGTCGGCCGACCGGGTGGGCACGCATTACGTGTTCTTTGGTGAGGTCGATGATGTGTTTATCGCCGAAGGTGGCTCACCGCTGATCTACGCGCGGCGCGGCTATGGCACGGCGGCGCGGATCGAAGCACCGGTGAGCGTCGCGGCCGGGAAAGAGGCCGAGGGCCGGGTGTTGAGCGTGGCAGCGTTTCATGCCTTCGGGCCGATCCTGTTGCCCGACATGATCCGGCGGATGACCGATGCCGAACCGGGGTTGCGGGTGGATCTTATCGAGGGCGATCAGGGCCGGATCACGCAGGCGGTGATGGCGGGCGAGGCCGATGTGGCGCTGGTCTATGATCCGGGCGCGGTGGATGGTCTTGACCTGATGCCGCTGACCGAGTTGCAGCCCTATGTCCTGTTGGCGCAGGATCATCCGCTGGCCGAGAAGGCTGCGCTTGCGCCCGAAGACCTTGCTGGGCACGCGATGGTCCTGCTTGGGCGGCCGCCGTCGAGCGATTATTTCACTGGCCTGTTGCACGATGCGGGGGTGGAGCCGCAGGTGGCGTTCCGCTCGTCCAACCTTGAAATGGTGCGCGGGCTGGTCGGGCAGGGGCTTGGCTTTGCGCTGATGGCGACGCGACCGGCCTCGACCATGGCTTACGATGGCTCGCTTCTGGTGACGCGGCCCCTGACGGGCGGGGCGCAGCCCGCGCGGGTGATGCTGGCCACGCGCAAGGGGGCGACCCTGACGCCGGCGGTGGAGCGGTTCATCTGGTTCTGTCGGGACTTTTTCGATTTGCATCATTAACGCGGCGAGGCGACCCTCGCCCCACGCAGGAGGCGCGACATGGCACATGAGAGAATTCGGCCCTTCAACACGAAGGAAACCTATCCCGAACAGAGCCTCGACAACGATCTGGCCCAAGCGGTGGTCACGCGCGGCGGGCGCACGGTCTGGATGCGAGGGCAATGCCCGCAGAACCTTGACGATGCAGTGAACATCGACAGCCATGATCCGACAGAGCAGACCCACAAGGTGATGCAGAACATTCGCCAGCTGATTGAGGAAGCGGGCGGCACGATGGAGCATCTGGTCAAGGTGGTGGTCTATATCACCGACGTGCGCCACCGCGAGGCGGTCTATCGGGTGATGGGCGAGTATATTCGCGGGGTGCATCCGGTATCGACGGGCCTTGTCGTGAGTGCGCTGGCGCGGCCCGAGTGGCTGGTGGAGATCGACGCGACGGCGGTGATCCCGGACTGAGAGGTGCGTGGGGGTTTTGCACCCCCACACCCCCGCAGGATATTTGCGGTCAAGTGAAGCAGGGGAGTGGCAATGACATTTTCACTGGTGGCGCGCTGCGCCGAGACGGGGATGTTCGGGGTGGCGGTGTCGTCGTCATCCCCGGCGGTGGCGGCGCGCTGTGCCTATGCGCGGGCCGGGGTGGGGGCCGTGGCGTCGCAGAACGTGACCGACCCGACACTGGGGCCAGCGTGCCTTGACCTGATGCAAGCGGGGGCGAGCGCGCGGGAGGCGGTGGCCGAACTGGTTTCGCAGCGTGATTACATGGCGTTTCGCCAGCTTCTGGCGGTGGACGCGCGCGGCGTGGTGGCGATCCATTCGGGCGCGAAGGCGCTGGGCGTGGTGGGCGAGGCGACGGGCGCGGGCGTGGTTTCGGCCGGGAACCTGCTGGCCGCGCCGGGCGTGCCGGCGGCGGTCGTGGCAGGTTTCGAGGCCGCGACCGGGCATCTGGGCGACAGGTTGGTCGCGGCGATGCAGGCGGGGCTGGCGGCGGGCGGCGAGGCCGGGCCGGTGCATTCAGCGGGGATGATGCTGGTGGACAAGGTAGCGTGGCCGGTGGCCGAGTTGCGCTGTGACTGGGATGATGCGGGCGCGCCGATTGCCGCCATGGCACGGGCGTGGGACGTCTATAAACCGCAGCTTGAGGATTACGTGACACGGGCGCTCGACCCGTCGGAGGCGCCGTCTTACGGCGTTCCGGGAGATGCGTGAGGCGGGGATTCTGGCGCATCTTGAGCGCCTTGTTGGGTTTGCCTCGGTTGTGGGGCGTTCCAACGTGGAGATCGCGGAATATGTGGCGGGCGTGCTTGGGGCAGCGGGCGCGCAGGTGCATGTGATCGAAGAGGGCGACAAGCGCGGGATACTCGCCGCGATTGGGCCGGAAGGGCCGGGCGGCATCATGCTGTCGGGGCATATGGACGTGGTGCCGGTCGAGGGGCAGGACTGGAGCAGCGATCCGTTTCGTCTGCGCCGCGAGGGCGGGCGCGTTTACGGGCGCGGCACGACGGATATGAAGGGCTTTCTCGCCGCGATGCTGGCGGGGGCGGAACGGGCGGGCGGCGGTGCCGTGCTGGCCGCGCCCTTGAAATTCGCCTTTTCGTGGGATGAGGAGGCGGGATGCCTCGGGATACCGGTGATGCTGGACCGGTTGGAGCAGACAGTGGGCGCGCCGGATCTGTGTATCGTGGGCGAACCGACGCAGATGCAGATCGCCACGGGCCACAAGGGCAAGACCTTTCTCAAGGCCGAGTTCACGGGCGAAGCCGGGCATAGCGCCGACGCGCCGCAGTATCGCAATGCCCTGCATGGCGCGGCGGAGTTCATAGGCGCGCTGCGCGCGGAACAGGCGCGACTGGCCGAAACGGGGGCGCGCGATGCGGGCTTTGGCACGCCTTATACCACGGTACATGCGGGGATCATGCGGGGCGGCACCGCGCTTAACATCGTGCCGGATCATGCCGAGGTGCGTTTTGAAATCCGCAACTTGGCGGCGGATGATCCCGAAGAGATCATGGCGCGGCTTAGGCAGGAGGGGGCGCGGATTGGTGATGCCACGATCACGGTGGAAAACGCCTATCCCGGCCTCGCCGTGGCGGAAAACAGCGCCGAGGTGGCCCGGATGCGCAGCTTCCTTCCGGCGGATGCGGGGCTGACCAAGGTGTCCTACGGGACCGAGGCGGGGTATTTCGCGGCGCGTGGCGTGCCCGCGCTGGTGTGTGGGCCCGGCGACATGGCGCAGGGGCACAAGCCGGACGAGTTCATTGAGATTGCGCAACTCGACGCCTGTGAGCGGATGATCGACAAGGTGATCGAGAGCCTCGTCGCGGGTTGATGGGGCAAAGCGGCGGCTAAACCTGTTGAAAATGACAGGTTGGGTTGGTGTGCCTGTCGGAAATTATATGAGCGGAGGAGCTAGTTTCGGGCTGTTCGCCGCCCGTAACACGCTCAATTCCCCTAAACTGAACAAATGGGGGGGATCGTTTTCGGGGGCGTACGTTCCCCAGACTGCGCCCGCTCGTACACCGAGGGCCTGGTCGGTGCTGCGATGATCCCCCTCCAGGCCACACCCGCTTCCGGCAAGGCAATTTCGGCATGTTCACCGGGGGCGCGGCGCACTCTATTTCAATCGATCCGAGGCGCCCCCGCGCAACCAGCGTCGGGCGCCTCAATTTTCAGCTGTGGCTGTTGCGGGCTCGGATGCGTGTTCGTAGCCGGGAGTATCCCCTAGCGTTGTACGATTATCGCCGGCGGGCCTTGGGGTTCGGTGCGGAGATGTCGCCGTTGTGAGCAGGGCGGCGGATCGTGCCCTTGCCATCCATTTCAAACAGAATTTCAGCCTCTTTATGGCCGGGGCCGTGCACCGGATCGGGCAGCACGCCCATGCTCATCGCGAGGGCGGCGAGTTCGGCGCGATTGTTGAGACCGGTTTTCTCCATCAGGGAATGCATCCGCTGGCGCACCGCCGAGACCGAGATGCCGATCTCTTGTGCGATCTGTTTATCTTGCAGGCCGAGGCCAATTTTTCCCAGAAGTTCCAGTTGCTTGGCGGATATCTTGTTGCGCTCGGGAAACTCGGCGTGGAAATGAGTCATGTAGCGTTGATGGCCGTGCATCGCGGCGAGGGACAATGTCCAGCCGTGGGCGCGCACGATCTCTTTCATCTCGCGGCGGGAATGATCGCCCGCGAAGGTGATGAGTGCGGCCTGTGGCGGGGCATGCAGGCGCAACGGAATGGAAAAGCCCGCACGGATGCCGCGTGCGGCCGCCTCGCGCAGGACTTCGACCCGGCGCGCGGGCAGGTGGATGTATTCATCGATGAATTCGAGACCCACCATGATCGGTGTCAGGTGATGCATGGCGTGGCTGCGGAAATAGGACCATTTCGCAATCTCGGGGTCCTCGTTCCAGCCATTGAGGAAGCTGGCGTCATAGGAGGTGCGCACGAAGATCGTCTTGCGGAAATGGTCCCACGAACTGGCGCAGATGAAATCGATGCACGGCAGGTTGAGCGCCTGCCCGAGGCCTACGAGCAGCGACCAGACCTGTCGCGAATGCGTGGTGGTTTCGAGATCGACGAGAAAATCGCGCAACAGGGCGGGCGTGTAGCATTCCGCCTCGACCACGTCACGGCGCGGGGGCGGGGCGATATGTTCCGGGTCGGCGCCGCTCAATTGGTCTCCTGCTCGAGGTGCAGCTTCATGTCGATCAGGACCTGTTGCAGGGCGACCGTTTCGCGCAGGAGGCGCTTGGCCTCGTTCACGGTGATGATGCCGTCTTCGATGGATTGCTGATATTCGCCCATCAGAAGCGCGAACCGCTGGGACAGGGCGATAACGTCGGAATTGACGCCGCCGCTGTCTTCGCTGCTGTTGCGGCGGGTTTCATCATGGCTGAGGGCGGAGCCGTTCAATTCGGCCAGAGAAGAGGTGACGTGAGGATAAGGCGCGGCCTGTTCGAGCAGCGCAACCGCGTCGATCGGCATGAAGCGATCTGCATGTTCATCTGCATCAGAGTAGTAGCGGCCCAGCGTGGCCTTGGATTTGCCGGTGATCTCGCAGGCGGCTTCGATGCCCACGGATTTCACAAGCGCTTCTGTGTGTTTTTTCAAATAGCTACCAACCGGAGTCATGGTGCGTGTCATCCCCTTTGATTTTCAGGCACTCCCCGCAACGGGCGCGGGGAAACCATGGCTGGCTTTCCCCTTAGTGATTTATATTGGATTTGTCATGAAGAATATGGCTCCCGCGCTTGTGCACCAAGATGTTCGGGGGCCCCGGGAGTGGGGGCCATCAGCCCGACCGGACGGCAGAACCCGACCAGCCGTGAGTTGGCGTAGTTCGAGGAAGCGAGGACGTCCATCCCCAGTGGTTCCCGCTTTTGCTGCGACTTCGCGTAACTGGCCCGGCGGGTTCTGCCACGGTGCCTTCACAGGCTTGCCAAACCGAATGTGGCGGGGCAAAACCGGGCCATGGCCAAGTTATACTTCAATTTTTCCACCATGAACGCGGGCAAATCGACCGTGCTTTTGCAGGCAGCGCATAACTATCGCGAGCGCGGGATGGAGAGCTATCTTTTGACTGCGCGGCTCGATACGCGGGCGGGCGAGGGGCGGATCGCAAGCCGGATCGGCATTGGTGCCGAGGCTGACATGTTCGATGCCGGGGACGATCTTTTCGCGATGATCGAGGCGCGGCGTGCGCGCGGGTCGGTTGCCTGTGTTTTCATCGATGAGGCGCAGTTTTTGACGCCCGAGCAGGTGTGGCAACTGGCGCGGGTGGTCGATGATCTGAACGTGCCGGTGATGTGTTATGGTCTGCGGGTGGATTTCCGGGGCGAGCTGTTCCCCGGCTCGGCCACGCTTCTGGCGTTGGCCGACGAAATGCGCGAAGTGCGCACCATCTGTCATTGCGGCAAGAAGGCCACGATGGTGGTGCGCCGCGATGGCAAGGGCCGGGTCGCGACGGCGGGGGCGCAGGTGCAGATCGGTGGCAATGAGACCTATGAAAGCCTGTGCCGCAGACATTGGCGCGAGGAGATGGGCGACCGGCCCGTTGATGGCGACACATAAGGGGGAGACCGGACATGACACCGCAGGAGATGGGCGCAACGCTGGCAGAGGCACGGCGGGATGGGCGCAAGCTGTCTGACTATCCGGGGCCGAAACCCACCGATATGGACGCGGCGCAAGCCGTGCAGGACGCAATGACGGCGGCGATGGGCCTGCCGGTGCTGGGCTGGAAAGTGGGGCTGACCGCGAAAAAGGCGCAAGAGATCTGTGGCGTCGATGCGCCCTTGGCCGGACCGGTGTTCGAGATTGCTGAAAGTGGCGTAGAATGGCCGCTGCTTGAGGGCGACCTAGGCGTGATCGAGGCCGAGATCGGCTTTCGAATGCGCGCCGACCTGCCGCCGCGCGATGCGGAGTACGCGCGTGCCGAGGTGCTGGCCGCGGTGGGGACAGTGTTGCCGGTGTTCGAATGGGTGAACAAGCGCTTGCCCGGCGGGTTGCGCGAGGCGGCGGAGTGGCTGTTGGCCGACGGGGTGGTCCATCGCGGCCTGATCGCGGGGGCCGAGCGGGCCTATGCGCCGGATATGGACATGGCTGCCGAAACGGTGCGGGTGTCGGTGAATGGCACAGAGGCGACCCGAGGGGCCGGTGCGGCGGCGCTGGGCGATCCGGCCGAGGTGCTTGTCTGGCTTGCCAATGCGTTGAACCGGCAGGGCAAGGGTCTTTGCGCCGGGCAGGTGATTGCCACCGGGCTGATCTGTGACGTGGTTGAGGCCGTGCCGGGGGCGGAAATCGTGGCCGAATACGCCACGCTGGGGCGCAATCGCCTGTCGATCAAGGGCTTGTGAGCGCCGGGTTCGGGAACCACCGCTTCGGGGCTGCGTTCTCTCTTTGACAGACAAGGAGAGAAACAATGGACAGACTTGCCTTTTTCAACGCCCTGATGGCCGGCCCTGCGATTGCCGGCACGCTGATCGTCGTTGCGTTTTCGTTTGGGCTTTATGGCCCGGTGCCGATCATCGTTTCCGTTGTGGTGGCCGCAATTGCCGCCGTGCCTGCCGGGGCGTTCGTTTCGCGCCTGATCAAGCGGGATGACCCGAACTGGAACCCCGATCACAAGCCGGGCGACTACGGCCTTGTCCCGCCTGCGGATGCGCCAGAGGTGTAACGCGGCGCGGACCCACTCAAACGCCGCAAGGGATGTTCAACAAGTGCGGTCGTTGGCTGATACCGGGCGCGGTGAGGGCTTGGCGCCCGCCGCGCTTGGCAAATCCGCGCCATCGCATTTTCAAAGAATTGTCTAATTTTGTGGCTAGATTGAAGATCGCTCCGCTGTGTCAGACGTGTTTCAGGCGGGGATTGGGTACCCGTTGAGAACAGGAGCGTGGCCGTGCTTCCACTTATTCATCTTCTGAACTTTTTCGGCGGCGTCGTCGCCGCTGCTGGCATCTTGTGGTGCTATCTTTTGTTCCGCAAAGAGGGGCTTGCCGACGTCCTTCCGGCAAGTTTTGATCGACCGATGCTTGCGATTGGGGTCGCCGCTCTGGGCTTTGCGATGCTGATCACGGGCCGCATCCTGACCGCTTTCATCAAGCTTCAGGTCAAGCGGCTGCGTGCTCAGGGCGCGGGTCGGGTTTGAAAGCCTGTCTGAACTGGATCAGGGCGCGCTTCAGGCGCGCTCCACCAGTACCGAGCCCACGGAATAGCCCGCGCCGAACGAGCAGATCAGCCCTTGTTCGCCGGGGGCGAGGTCATCGGAATACTTGGCGAATGCGATGATCGACCCGGCCGAGGATGTGTTGGCGTAATCCTGAAGAATGTTGGGCTGTTCGCCCTCCTCGGGGGTGCGGCCAAGCACGCGCTTGCCGATGAAATCGTTCATCGCCTTGTTGGCCTGATGCAGCCAAAGACGCTTAAGCGTGGTGGGGTCGACGCCTTCTTCTTCCATGTGCTGGCCGATATGGGCGGCGACGAGCGGCAGCACTTCTTTGAAGACCTTGCGCCCGTTCTGCATGAATTGCATGTCGCGGCGATCTTTCATGCCGTCGGGGCGGTTGCGGCGCAGGAAGCCGAAATTGTTGCGGATGTTGTTCGAGAACTCGGTTGCGCAGCGGGTGGAAAGCACCTTGAAGTAATCGCCCTTGGCGTCCTCTTCACGTTCCAGCACGGTGGCGGTGCAGACGTCGCCAAAGATGAAATGGCAATCGCGGTCACGCCATTCGAGGTGGCCCGAGGTGATTTCGGGATTGACCACGAGCGCCTTTTTCACCGAGCCCGCGCGGATCATGTCGGCGGCGGCCTGAATGCCGAAGGTGGCCGAGGAACAGGCGACGTTCATGTCAAAGGCAAAGCCCCCCGCGCCAAGCGCGTTCTGAATTTCGATGGCGATGGCGGGGTAGGCGCGTTCCATGTTCGAGGCAGCGCAGATCACCAGATCGATTTCCGAGGCGTCGATCCCGGCCTGATCCAGCGCGGTCTTGCAGGCCTCCATCGCGATTTCGGTCATCAGGCCGGGTTCGTCATCACTGCGCTGGCGAAACTTTGGATACATGCGGGTTGGGTCGAGCGTGCCTTCCTTGTCGAGAACATAGCGCTGCTCGATGCCGGACGCCTTGAAGATGAACTCGGAGGAGGACATGTCTTTCGCCTCAAGCTCACCCGCCTCGATTTCGGCGGCGTGGTCTTCGTTCCACTTGGTGGCGTATTGGTTGAAGCTTTCGACCAGCTCGTCGTTGGTGATGACATGTTCGGGGGTGAATACCCCGGTTCCGGTGATGGCTGGCTTGTACATTGGACCCCTCCGCTTGCGGTTCTTCCATAGATATTACCGAAGCCCCGAGATCAAGGGGGAAAGCCCGGTTCAGTTCACCGGGTTGGGCAGCGTTTCCCCGGCGATCAGCGCGCGGATGTTGTCGATGGCCATCAGGCCCATCGCTTCGCGCACTTCGAGGGCGGCAGTGCCGAGGTGGGGCAGCAGGGTGACGTTTTCAAGCCTGCGCAGCGCGTCGGGCACGTCTGGTTCATGCTCGTAGACATCAAGGCCCGCACCGGCGATCTGACCGGCCTCAAGCGCGGCGATCAGGGCCGTTTCGTCGATCACGTCGCCGCGCGAGATGTTGACCAGATGCGCATGCGGGCGCATCGAGGACAGGAAGCCGGGACCGATCAGGTGATGCGTTTCGCGCCCGCCGGGGACAGCGATCACGATGATATCGGCATGGCGGGCCAACTCGTGCTGGGGCATCTGTTCGGCGGGGAAATCGAGCTGTTTTTCCGAACGATTGGAAAAGATCACCGTCATGCCGAAACCGTAGTGACAGCGCCGCGCAATGGCCTGTCCGATGCGGCCCATACCGATGATGCCGACGGTTTTCCCCGACACATGCAGGCCCAAAAGCTGTGTCGGTTCCCAGCCTGTCCAGCAGCCCGCGCGCAGCATCCGCTCACCTTCGCCCGCGCGGCGGGTGCTCATCAGGATCAGGGTGAGGGCGATATCGGCGGTGGCATCCGTCACTGCGCCGGGGGTGTTGGTCACGGCGATGCCGCGACGGCGGGCGGCGGCCACGTCAATATGATTGAAGCCGACACCGAAATTGGCCAGCAGCCGGGCGCGTGGTGGATCGGCGCGCGAAAAGGCCGCCTCGCCAAAACCATCGCCCAGCGTGGGCAGGATCACGTCGTAGTCATAGAGCGCCTGTTGCGCCGCTTCGGGCGAAAGCGGCGCGGCGTCATCACGCAGCGTGACATCGGCACCGGGCAGGGCGCGGGCGGCGGCCTGCACCCTCTCGGGCATTTCGCGGGTGATCAGAAGGCGGGTCAATGCATTCGGCTTCCATTGCTGACGGGGTGATCCGGTGAGAGTAACACGATTCCCCCGTTTTCGTCAGACACCCCCAGCACGAGGCATTCGGACATGAATTTGCCGATCTGGCGCGGCGGGAAATTGACCACGGCGATCACCTGCTTGCCGGGCAGGGTTTCGGGATCGTAATGGGCGGTGATCTGGGCCGAGGATTTCTTTTCGCCAAGCTCGGGGCCGAAGTCGATCCACATCTTGATCGCGGGTTTGCGCGCTTCGGGGTAGGGTTCGGCGCGCAGGATGGTGCCGGTGCGAATGTCGACCTTGAGGAAATCGTCGAAATCGATCGGCTCAGCCATTGGCGAGCTCCTTTGAGCGGTTGGTCGCGGCGGCGACGGTTTTCGCGATCAGCGGCGGCAGGCCGGTCGCCTCGTCCATCAGCACGTCCAGCCCGGCCTGCGTGGTGCCGTTGGGCGAGGTGACGTTGATGCGCAGCTGTTCGGGGTTTTCATTGGATTGCATCGCGAGTGCACCCGCCCCCGCAACGGTGGCGCGCGCCAGTTGCAGCGCGAGATCGGGCGAGAGGCCCTGTTTTTCACCTGCCTCGGCCATGCATTCGATCAGGTGGAAGACGTAAGCCGGACCCGAGCCGGAAAGGCCGGTCACGGCGTCCATCTGCTCTTCGCTTTCAAGGCGGACCACCTCGCCCACGGCAGAGAGCAGGGATTCGGCCATGTCGAGCGCCGAGGCCGAGGCATGGGCGTTGCCGATCATCGCGGTGATCCCGCGTGAGATCGCGGCGGGGGTGTTGGGCATGGCGCGGATCACCGGGGTTTCGGCGCCAAGCACGGTTTCGTAATGGGCAATCGGCGTGCCGGCGGCGACCGAAAGGAACACCGTGTCGCCGTTGCCCATCTTTTGCAGGGCGGGAAGCGCATCGCGCATCATTTGCGGTTTTACCGCGATCAGCGCGATAGCGGGGGATTCGGGCAGCGGGCCGTTGAGGTTCACGCCGGTGGATTTCAGCCAGTCCGAGGGTTGCGGATCAACGACATGGACCGATTGCGGCGCAAGGCCCCGGTCGAGCCAGCCTTGCAGCATTGCGCTGCCCATCTTGCCACAGCCCAGAAGGACAAGGCCCTTTTCAGAAATGAACTCCATCACACTTCCCCGTTGTTACTTTCGGGAAAGTGTTACGCGGCTATCGCGTTTGCATCAATGGAGAGACGGAGACTGGGCGCTGATGACGCGGCGACGGGGCGTCTGGCCAGTAATTTGCGGGCCAGAAATTTGCAGGCCAGTAATTTGCGGGCCAGCGACCCTTGTGGCCAGAGACCCGGCGGCGCTTACCGGCGCCGGGTCGGGCAGAAGATTGGCCTGCAACTGTTTGGCCTGCGACCGGATCGGCGAGGCTGATTTGGCCCGTATCGTTCAGGCCGTGCCGTAGGCTTCGGCCATGGCGATCTGGAGCGCCTGTTCGGCGGGGCGGTCGCCCCAGACGACAAGCTGGAACGCGGGGTAGAAGCGTTCGGCCGATGACACGGCGGCGGAAATCAGCGTGTTGATCTGTTCGGCCGAGGCGGCTTGCCCGCCTGCCAGCAACAGGCCGTAGCGATAGACCATCAACTGTTGTTCGGCCCAGAAAGTGAAGGCCCCGGCCCAGCAGCGATCGTTGACCGCGTTCAGCGCTTCGTAAAGCTGGGGCAGCTTTTCCTCGGGGGGCTCCATTTCGAAGGTGCAGACCATGCGCAGCGTTTCGTCGTAATCCGACCATGCCAGCGTGATCGAATAGGTGCGCCATTGGCCTTCGACGGCCATCGCGATCTGATCATCGCCGATGCGATCGAAATCCCAGTCGTGATGTGCGGCGAGGGTTTCGACGATGTCGATGGGGTGAAGGTCGTCTTCGAGATAAGTCTCTGATAGTGCCATGACGCCACCTCTTGCGGTTTATCGGGTCACGGTGTGGCAGCACCGCGACCTCTTGGTGCCTGCTCTAGAAGCGGGGGGATTTCCCCGTCTTCCTACGATATATGGTGGGGGCAGCTTGGCGACCTGTAAAGCTATTTGTTGGGGATAACCTCAATAACTTGTGGATTATCTGGAAATCGACACAAAAGCTGTGCTTGGCGTTCGGGCGTCCACCTGCGCCCTTGCGCGAATACCAGCAGGCCTTACAGTGCTTGGGGAGAGGAGAGGCGCGATTTCCAAGCCGAGAGCGGCTGCGAAGTGGGGCGTGCCGGACGCGATCGGAGATGAGACCGGTGGAGGGCCGGGATCACGAATTTCTGACGTAGCGTAACGATCATCCGCCCAAATCAAGCCTTGAGTTGAGGGCTTTGGGCTTACTTTAATGAGGGCGCGGACGGGAGGAGGAGACCCCGCCCGCAGGACCGGAGGGAGGAAAACCGGACAACAAAGATAATGCATATCGCCGGAGCATCCCTGCGCGCCTTGTGTGTGATGGGGTGGGAGGGCGGACCTATCCGCGTCAGGAAGACCAAAAAACATTCCGGCGGATCAAAGTGTTCAACCATGGGAGGAGAACCATATGAAATCCATCAAGAAACTCGTGCTCAGCACCGCCATTGCCGCGCTGACGGCAGGCGCGGCCTATGCCGAGAACATCAAGATTGCCTTTATCGATCCGCTGTCGGGCCCGTTCGCGGCGACCGGCACCAACGGTCTAAAGCAGTTTGAATACGCGGCTGATGCGCTGGTCAACGACAAGGGCGGCATCCTTGATGGCGTCAAGTTCGAGGTTGTCGGCTATGACAACAAGATCAGCCCCAAGGAATCGCTGATCCAACTTCAGGTCGCGATCGACCAAGGCGCACGGTTCGTCGTGCAGGGCAACAGTTCGGGTGTGGCCAACGCGCTGACCGATGCAATCAACAAGCACAACCGTCGCAATCCCGACAGCCAGGTTCTGTTCCTCAACTATGCGGCTGTGGATCCGGCGCTGACCAATGACAAGTGCAACTTCTGGCACTTCCGGTTCGACGCCAACGCCGACATCAAGATGGACGCGCTGACCGACGCGATCGCCAAGAACGAGGCCATCAAAAAGATCTACGTCATCGGCCAGGACTATTCCTTCGGCAAGGCCGTGGCGGCAGCCGCCGTTTCGATGCTGAGCGCGAAGCGGCCTGATATCGAGATCGTCGGCAACGAGCTGCACCCGATCGGCAAGGTGAAAGACTTCACCCCCTACGCGCGCAAGATCGTGTCGTCGGGCGCGGATGCGGTGATCACCGGCAACTGGGGCAGCGACATGCTGGGCCTTGGCAAGGCGGTCATCGAGAACGGGTTCGAAGGGCCGATCTACACCTACTACGCAGCGGGTTCGGGTATCACCGCGGCCTTCGGCGAAGCGGGTAAAGGCTCCATCCGGCTGATCTCGGAAGGCCAGATCAACCCGCCGGCAAGCGATGAGGCGAAAGCGCTGTATGACGGCTTCCTCGCGCGGTTCCCCGATGGCAACATCGACATGCCGCGGATCTTCAACACCGTCGGCATGCTGGCTGCGGCGATGGAGAAGGCTGGCACCTCGACCGATGCTGTGGCGATCGCTACGGCGCTGGAAGGCATGACCTTCCCGGGCTACTTCGGGGGCGAATTGCGGATGCGCGCCGAGGATCACCAGCTGATCCAGGACATGCACATCGGCATGCACACCAACGAAGGTGTCGACTACACCTATGACTCGTCGGACTACGGCATCCTTGTCGAATCGACGATCAAGAACGCGTCGGCCGATATCGCCACGACCTGCAAGATGAAGCGCCCGTAAGGGGACGCCTTGCGCCCGGGCCGCGCGTCGCGCGCGGCCCGGGACACTTCAAGAAACTTCCAGACAACCGAAAAACGGGCAGGGGGGGAGCCGCGAATGTCGCTCTTAATCGTCAATATCCTTGACGGCTTGGTCACCGGACTGTTGCTATTCATGCTGTGCAGCGGTCTGACACTGATCTTTTCGATGATGGGCGTGCTGAACTTCGCCCACGCCAGCTTTTACATGTTGGGGGCTTACTTCGCCTACCAGATCAGCCTTATCACCGGCTTCTGGCTGGGATTGATCGTGGCGCCGATTGCGGTGGGCGTGATCGGGGCGCTGATCGAACGATACGGGCTCAGGCGAGTGCATAAATATGGGCACGTGCCGGAATTGATCTTTACCTTCGGTCTTGCCCTTCTGATCGAGGAAGTGGTGCAGTTCTTCTGGGGCCGTAGCCAACTTCCCTACAATATCCCCGAAGCGCTTGATTTTGCGGCGTTCTCGATCGCTGGCAACAGCTTCCCGGCCTATAAGGTCTTCATGATCTTCATCGCCGTGGGCATCTTTATCACCCTGCTCTACATCCTGACGAAAACCCGGATCGGGATGACGATTCAGGCCGCGCTGTCCTATCCCGAGACGGTTCAGAACCTTGGCCATAACGTGCCGCTGGTGTTCATGGGCGTGTTCGGTGTGGGCACGGCGATGGCGGGGCTTGCGGGCGTGATCGCCGGGCCAATCCTTGGCACCTTCCCGGGGATGGCGGTTTTGCTCGGCTCGATCGTTTTCGTCACCATCGTCATCGGCGGGCTTGGCAGCCTCTGGGGGGCGCTTGTCGCGTCGCTTCTAATCGGCTGGATCCAGACCTTTGCCGCCACCTACAACGTGCGGATGGAAGACATCCTGACCAGCGTCGGCTTCACCAAGCCGGAACCCGTATGGGATAGCGCATGGCAGGATTTGTGGACCCTGACCCTACCGCAGATCGGGCCGATCCTGCCCTATTTGCTGATGGTGATTGTCCTTGTGTTCCGCCCGCAGGGCCTGTTCGGGAAGCGTGAATCATGAGCACTTCATCCAATTCGCCCCTGACCGCGGGCACGACGCGGCTTGTCAATCTCAACTCAGTCCTGCCTTGGGTGATCGCCGCCGTGGCGCTGATCCTTTTGCCGCAGCTTTTCGGCTCGCGCTCGGCACTGACCATCATCAACCAGATGGCAATCACCATTGTCTTTGCCCTCAGCTACAACATGTTGCTGGGGCAGGGCGGGATGCTATCCTTTGGCCATGCCGTCTACATGGGCCTTGGCGGGTTCTTCTCGATGCATGTGATGAACATGGTCGAAGGTGGGCTATGGCTGCCCTTGCCGCTGTTGCCGATCTTTGGTGGGCTGTTCGGCATGTTCTTCGCCTTCCTGATCGGGTCGTTCTCGACCCGGCGGGCGGGGACGGTCTTTGCCATGATCAGCCTTGGGGTCGGTGAACTCGTCGCCGCCTGTTCGGTGATCATCGTGATCTTCTTCGGCGGAGAGGAAGGCGTGAGCGGTGACCGGACCATGGGACCGGAGGTCTTTGGCTGGGATTTCGGCTCGCATGAGCAGGTCTATTACCTGACGATCTTCTGGTTGCTGATCGCGGCGTTGGGGATGTTCCTTTATTCGCGCACACCCATCGGGCGGATCGCCAACGCGGTGCGCGACAACGAGGAGCGGGCCGAGTTCCTTGGCTATTCGCAACGCAATGTGCGCTGGATGAGCTTCATCGCGAGCGGGTTCTTTGCCGGCATCGCAGGAGCTCTGTTCGCCATCAACTACGAGATCCTGACCGAAGAGAACCTGAACCTCGCCACATCCGGCACGATCCTTCTGGTGACGTTCCTTGGCGGTGTGGGGTTCTTTGTCGGACCGATCGTGGGGGCCATCGTGTTCACCCTGCTGCAAACGGTTCTGGGCCTCTATACCGAGCTTTGGGGGCTGTACCTCGGCATCCTGTTCCTTGCCACGGTGATGTTCTTTCCGTTTGGCCTGACCGGGTTGATCGCGATGCATATCGCGCCGTGGAAGATGGGCAAGATCGGGCATCTCGTGGTGCCTTACGCGATGCTGTTCTTCCCGGCGGTGCTGGCCATCCTGTCCGGCGCGGCCTTCATGGAAATCCTGTTCCACATCCGTGAGGCAGGCGTGGGCGACAGCGAGATGAGCCTTTACGGCATCACCTTCGACAGCCATGCGATCTGGCCGATGGCGACTGCGATCGTTGTCTTCGTCGTCAGTGTTTTCATCATCAACCGGCTGTCCGCGCGCGTCAAAGCGGCGTGGGACGAAGCCACGCATACGGGGAGGGCCGGATCATGAGCGCGCCTGCCATTGAGCTTCGCAATCTGGAAAAGAGCTTTGGCCTTGCCAAGATCATCCAGGGCGTGAACCTGTCCATCGAGAAGGGAGAGCGGCACGCGATCATCGGCCCGAACGGGGCCGGGAAATCCACGCTGTTCAACCTGATCACCGGGAAATACACGCCCACGGCGGGGCAGGTCCTGATGCACGGGGAAGACGTGTCGGGGATGAAGCCCTTCCAGATCAACCGCAAGGGATTGTCGCGGTCGTTCCAGATCACTAACATCTTTCACAACATGACGGTGTTCGAAAACGTGCGCTGCGGATTGTTGTGGAGCATGGGCTACAAGTACAGCTTCTGGCACATGATCAACGGTCAGAAGGCGCTGACCGAAAAGGCCGACGAGATCATCGAACAGATCAACCTGACCTCGCGGCGCAACATGGTGGCCGGTGCGCTGGCTTATGCCGAGCAACGTGCGCTGGAGATCGGCATCACCATCGCGGGCGGGGCCGACATCATTATGCTGGATGAGCCTTGCGCAGGCATGAGCCATTCCGAAACCGAACTGATCGTCGACCTGATCCGCAAGGTGACCGAGGGCAAGACCCTGATCATCGTGGAACACGACATGGGCGTGATTTTCGATCTGGCCGACAAGATCAGCGTGCTGGTCTACGGCGAGATCATCGAAAGCGATACACCCGAGGCCGTGCGCGCCAGCGTGGCCGTGAAAGAGGCCTATCTCGGCACCACATTGGAGGACGCGTGATGCTGGATCAAAGCAGCGAAAAGATGCTCGAGGTCAGTGACCTGCACGCCTATTACGGCAAGAGCCACATCCTTCAGGGCGTGAACTTTCACGTCAACGAGGGTGAGATCGTGGCCCTTCTGGGCCGAAACGGCGTGGGCCGCTCGACCACCTGCAAGGCCGTCATGGGCGAGGTGACACCCAAGGGATCGGTTAAGTTTCGCGGCACGGAACTGGCTGGCAAGCCCAGTTACGAGATCGCCAAGGCGGGACTGGGATACGTGCCCGAGAACCGCGATATCTTTCCAGGGCTGACGACGCGGCAGAACCTGATCCTTGGTCTGAAGCCGGGGCAGAAGGACGGGCAGGGCCGCTGGTCGATGGAGATGATGTTCGATCACTTCGAGAACCTGCGCCGACGCGCGGATATCGAAGCCTCGGTGTTGTCGGGCGGGGAAAAGCAGATGCTGACCGTGTGCCGCACGCTGATGGGCGATCCGGATTTCATCATGATCGACGAGCCGACCGAAGGGCTTGCGCCCAAGATCGTCGAGCAGGTGGGAGATATGCTGGAAATGATCGCGCAGCGCGGCGTTTCGATCCTTTTGGTGGAGCAGAAACTGACCATCGCGTTGCGCGTGGCCACGCGGGTTTACGTGATGGGCCACGGACACATGGTGTTCGAAGGCACGCCCGAGGAACTGATGGCGAACAAGGCCATCCGCGAGGAATGGCTGGAAGTATGAGCGCGCAACAGGGACACGGCATGGATGCGGCGCGGCTTGCCCGCATCGCGGACTGGATGGCGTCTTACCGGGAGCGGCAACGCTATCCCGGCACCTCTCTCCTGATCCGGCGGCATGGCGAAGAGGCATATTTCGCCGCCGACGGGCACCGCTCGATCGAGAAGGACCTGCCTTACGAGCGCGATACCATCGTGCGCATCTACTCGATGACCAAGGTGGTCACCTCGGTTGTGGTCGGGATGCTGCTGGAGCGCGGGCAACTTTACCTCGATACACCGGTGAGCGAGTATATCCCGGCCTTCAAGAACATGAAGGCACTTGTCCCCGGCGCCACGCGGCGCGACCAGGTGGAACCGGCGGCCACGCCGACCCTTCACCAGTTGCTGACCCATACCAGCGGCATGACCTATGCTTTCAACCCGGGCCTTGCCGCCGAGATCTATGCCGAGGAAAAGGTCGATTTCGGCCCGCGCGTGCCCTCGCTCGCCAAGATGTGTGACAATGCGGCGGACCAGCCGCTGGCGTTTCAGCCGGGGCGGGAATGGCAATACTCGGTCGGGATCGACATCATCGGCCATGTGCTGGAACTGATCACAGGCAAGACGCTGGATGTTCTGTTCGATGAGTGGGTGTTCGCGCCGTTGGGGATGAAAGACACCTTCTTCGGCGTGCCCGACGACAAGATCGACCGCTTTGCCGATTGCTATACGATCACCGAGGACAATCCCTTGAAACGCCTCGACGCGGCCGATAACAGCGCCTTCCTTCAACGCAATGTCACCTGTTTTTCGGGCGGTGGCGGGCTGTGTTCGACGCTGGATGACTACATGGCCTTCGGCGAGATGATCCGCAACGGTGGACTGCATGGGCAAGAGCGCCTGATCGGAGCGCGCACGCTCGCCTTCTTGCGCGCCAATCACCTTGCGGGGGATATCGCGTCGATGGGGGCCGAGACGTTTTCGGAAATGCCGATGACGGGGATGGGCTTTGGCATCGGCGGCGGCGTCGTGCTGAATGCAGCGTGCGCGCGTGCGCCCGGCTCGGTCGGTGATTTCGGGTGGGGCGGCATGGCGAGCACCTATTTCTGGACCGATCCCGTCGAAGATATGTCGGTGGTGTTCTTTACCCAGCTTGTGCCGTCCTCGACCTATCCGTCACGCGCCGAATTGAAGGCGCTGGTGCATGGGGCGATGGCGGACTGACCTGCCGATGCTCCGGTGCGGGTGGTCCATGTCGGAGCCTCCGGCGGGAGTATTTCAGGAAAAATGAAAGGGCAGGACGCGCTTTCGTTTTTCCGGCGTTCAGGCCGGAGACCGATTTTGGGGTTTCAGCCGATTTTCATGATGATGCAGGTGGTAGAGCCGGTGGCGTAAAGCTTGCCATCCTCGGTGCCGCGGATTTCACCGGTGGCGATGCCGGTCGAACGGCCAACGTGGTGGGCTGTGCCGATCGCCTCGATCGGGGTGCCGAGCTTGATGGGGCGGATGATGTTGATCTTGTATTCCAGCGTCGTATAGGTCGAGCCCTGTGGCACCTTGGTCTGCACCGCGCAGGCCATGCAACTGTCGAGCAGTGTGCCATACCAGCCGCCATGCACCGTGCCCAAGGGGTTGAGCGTCTTGAATTCCGGGGTGCCCGCAAACACCGCACGACCGTCATCAATGCTCTTGATCGTGTAGCCGAGCGTTTCGGCAATCGGGGGGCCGGCCATTTCACCGCGGGCCATGGCCTGCATCAGTTCGAGGCCCGACATCGAGAGAACCTCGTCGAGCTTCGGCAGGTCTTCGGGGGATTTGGCGATGCGACGGTCTTTCATGGGCTCTCCTCCTGCCGGTTGGGTCGGCAGGAGGACGCTAAGCCCATGGAATAAGACGGTAAAGCGTTACGCGACGTTCTCGAGCTGTGCTTTGGGCGTGACGCCCAACGCATGGCAGACATCGCGGGTCAGCTCGGGTTTATTGAGCGTATAGAAATGCAGCGCATCGACGCCTTCGTCGATCAGGTCCGAGCACATTTCGGTGCACAGCGCGGTGGCGAGAAGGTCTTCGCGGCCATCGCGTGTTGCGGTTTCGAAGGCGTCATCCAGCCACGCAGGCACATCTGTTCCACAGCGCCGCGCGAAGTTGCGCACGCCCTTCCAGTTTTCGATCGGAAGGATGCCGGGCACGATGGGCTTGTCGATCCCGGCCTTGGCGCAGGCGTCGCGGAAGCGCAGGAAGCTTTCCTTATCGAAGAAGAACTGGGTCAGCGCCTCGGAGGCGCCGGCATCGAGCTTGGCCTTGAGCCAGTCGATGTCGGCCTTTGCATTCGCCGCCTCGGGGTGCACCTCGGGGTAGGCGCCGACACGCTGGGTGAACTTGCCCGTCGCAGCGAGCGCCTCGATCAGTTCGACCGAGTTGGCAAAGCCATCGGGATGCGGCGTGAACCGGCCTTCGCCCTTGGGCGGATCGCCCCGCAGGGCGACGATTTCGGTGACACCCGACGCTGCGTATTCCTCAGCGATTTCAAGGGTTTCCGCGCGGGTGGCATTGACGCAGGTCAGGTGAGCGGCCACCGTCAGCCCGGTTTCACGGTGCAGCACGCGCACGGCATCGCGGGTGAGGTCGCGGGTGGTGCCGCCGGCGCCGTAGGTGACCGAGATGAAGCGGGGGGCGAGGGGGGACAGCGCGTGGATCGTATCCCACAGGCGGAACGAGCCTTCGAGGTTCTGCGGCGGAAAAAATTCGAAAGAAATTTGCGGTGTCATTTTTGCGGGCTCACGTGTTGATTTCAGCCTATATGGCACCTGCCGCTGTGTGAGGCCAGTTCATAATATTCATGGTCAACATGAGCGGGCTTCACATTGGGCCGTGAAAACGTTAGATCACGGCCAAGATCAAGAGGATGCGCCATGCATATCGAATTCCGCCATTTGCGCACCATCCGCGCCATCCACGAAGCGGGCGGACTGGCGCGCGCGGCAGAGCGGCTCAACATCACCCAAAGTGCGCTGAGCCATCAGATCAAGGGGATCGAGGATCAG
Organism: Rhodalgimonas zhirmunskyi; assembly: GCA_030848925.1. Taxonomy (GTDB): domain Bacteria; phylum Pseudomonadota; class Alphaproteobacteria; order Rhodobacterales; family Rhodobacteraceae; genus Rhodalgimonas; species Rhodalgimonas zhirmunskyi. Next base: position 1,306,511 of record JANFFA010000001.1, on the reverse strand, counting down.
GCCGGGGTCGAGCTGTTCGTGCGCCGCTCAAAGCCGCTGCGCCTGTCGGCGGCGGGCCAGCGCCTGTTGCGCACCGCCGAGCGTGTCCTGCCCGAGATCGAAGCGCTAGAGGCCGAATTCGAGGGCCTGCGCGAGGGCAGTGACGGGCGGTTGCATATCGCGATCGAGTGTCACGCCTGTTTTGACTGGCTTTTTCCCGTGCTCGAAGCGTTCCGCAAGCCGTGGGGCGAGGTCGACGTGGATATCCGGCCCGGCCTTGCCTTCGATGCGTTGCCCGCGCTGGTGCGCGAGGATGTGGACCTTGTGATCTCGTCCGACCCGGAGGTCATTGCGGGGGTCGAGTTCCGCCCGCTGTTCGATTATGAGCCCGTCTTCGTCGCCCCCGGCGGGCATCCGCTGGCCGAAAAAGCGTTTGTCGAGGCCGAGGATTTTCGCGGAGAGACGCTGCTGACCTATCCGATGGATCGCGGGCGGCTGGATGTGTTTTCCGAATTGCTTGGCCCGGCCGGGATCGAACCGCGTGCAGTGCGGCAGGTGGAACTTACGGCGGTGATTTTGATGCTTGTCGCCTCGGGGCGGGGGGTTGCGGTGCTGCCGGATTGGGTGGTGCGGGACGTGCGCTATTCGAGTGATTACATCACCCGCAAGATCACGGAAAAAGGTTTGTCCAAAAGGCTTTACGCCGCGATCCGCAGTGAGGATGGAGACAAGCCTTACATGGCGCATTTCCTGAAACTGGGGCGCGAAATTCCGGTCAGGATGCAGCGCGGCTAGGGTGCTGCGCGGCTTCTGTTCTTGAGATCCCTATCTTCACTTGACCGGAAATATCCCGGGGGCGTGGGGGCAGAGCCCCCACAGAGGCTTGGCAAGGGCGCAGGCAGGGGATATACGCGCGCCCTGAAACACAGGAGCCTCGAGCATGCAGGGCAGCGCAAATCTTAACATCATGATCAAGGCCGCGCGCAAGGCGGGGCGGTCACTCGTCAAGGATTTCCGCGAGGTCGAGAACCTTCAGGTCAGCATGAAGGGCGCGGGCGATTTCGTCTCGAAGGCGGATCTTCAGGCCGAGGAAATCCTCAAGGAAGAGCTGCGCAACGCGCGCCCGACCTATGGCTGGCTGGGCGAGGAAGGCGGCGGCGAGGACGGCGAAGACCCGACCCGGCGCTGGATCGTCGATCCGCTGGACGGCACCACCAACTTCCTGCATGGCCTGCCGCATTGGGCGGTGTCCATCGCCTTGGAACACAAGGGAAAAATCGTGGCCGGCGTGGTGTATGACCCGGCCAAGGACGAGATGTTCTATGCCGAAAAGGGCGAGGGCGCGTGGCTGAACGACAGCCAGCGTTTGCGGGTTTCGGGGCGTCGCAAGATGATCGAATGCATCTTTGCCACCGGCCTTCCGTTTGGTGGGCGGGCCGATCTTCCCGAGACATTGCAAGACCTTGCGCGGCTGATGCCGGGCTGCGCCGGGGTGCGGCGCTGGGGGTCAGCTGCGCTGGACATGGCTTACGTGGCTGCGGGGCGCTATGACGGGTTCTGGGAGCGTCGTCTGAACGCCTGGGACGTGGCGGCGGGCCTGCTGATCGTGCAGGAAGCGGGCGGGATGATCGAAGCGATCAACCCCGATGAGCGTATCGTTGAGCGGGGCAACGTGGTTTGCTCGAACGAGGCGATGTTCGACAGCTTTGCCAAGATCATCCGCAACCAGTGATCCCGGTTTTCTGAGTCCGGTCTTCTGAGACCGATCCCCTGATTCGTTAACCTTTCAAAGCGCCGAAAATCGGCGTCTGCAAACCGTCTGCGATCCGTCTGCTTTGCGTCGGGCGCGGCGCGGTTTTTGCTTTTTCGGCGATTTCCTGACGCGGTGCGCGGGCGGGTCGGCGGTTGTTTACCTTTCCCCGGATGCACAGCGGCCCCGCCCGGATGATCCGGAGCGGGGCCAGAGGCGCGCCTGACACGGAGGGGAGCGGCGCGCCCCATTTGCAGTCTGATGGTAGTCCCGGCCTCAGAGGCTGCGGGTCGAGAAATACCAATCGACGGTTTTGTAACCTTCGTCGGCACGCGCCATCGCGGCTTCGGGGGTGGCGGGCGTCGGCACGATCACGTCATCGCCGGGGCGCCAGTTTTCGGGCATCGCGACCTTGTGCTCGTCCCCGGTCTGAAGCGCGACCAGCAGGCGATAGATTTCGTCGATCTGACGGCCTGCGACCATCGGGTAGTAGAGCATCGCGCGCAGGTTGCCTTCGGGGTCGATCACGAAGGTGGCCCGCACGGCCGAGGTGTCGGAAGCGCCCGGCTGGATCATGCCGTAGTCCTGGGCCACTTTCATGTCGAGGTCGGCGATGATCGGGAACGGGATTTCGACCCCGAATTTTTCCTTGATGTTGAGCATCCACGCGATGTGGCTGTAGTGGCTGTCGATGCTGAGGCCCAGCAGGTCACAGTTGCGTTCGGCGAAGTCATCGGCGCGGTTGGCGAAGGCGATGAATTCGGTGGTGCAGACGGGCGTAAAATCGGCCGGGTGCGAGAACAGGATCAGCCATTTGCCCTTGTAGTCTTCGAGCGTCTTGCGGCCCGAGGTTGTGACGGCATCAAAAGCCGGGGCGGGGGCGTTGAGTTGCGGCATGACGGGGCCTGTTTTTGCGATGGTGTCGGTCATGGTGTGATCTCCTGTGTGTGAACCATTGTTCGTTGCGATGAGGGAGATTTAGGGGATGGCCGTCATTTGGTGAAATTGATTATATGGGGTCGATATATAGGAGTAGGCTATGGACATTTCGGGCAATATGCCGGGCATCACCCTGCGCCAGCTGCGGTTTCTGGTGGCGGTGGCCGACACGCTGAATATCTCGCGCGCGGCCGAGATCTGTTTCGTGACCCAGCCCAGCCTGAGCGCGGCGTTGAAGGAACTAGAGGCGCGGCTGGGGGTGACGCTGGCCGAGCGATCCAAGCGGCAGGTGATCCTGACGCCGGTGGGGGCCGAGATCGTGGCGCGGGCGCGCGCCGTGCTGTTGGCGGCGCGCGAGATCGAAGAGGTGGCCGCCGTGCAGGCCGCGCCCGAGGGCGGTGATCTTAGGCTGGGTGCGATCCCGACGCTGGGGCCTTATCTGATCCCGCGGGCGCTTCCGGCGATCCGGGCGCGGTTTCCCGATCTGCGGCTGTTGTTGCGCGAAGAGATGACCGAGCAGTTGCTGGCCGGGTTGAAGCAGGGGCGGCTGGACCTGATCCTGTTCGCGCAGCCGTTCGAGGCCGAGGGGATCGAGGTGATGCCCTTGTTCGAGGACGGCTATCATCTTGCCGCGCCGATGGGCGGGCTGGGGCAGGGGCCGCTGCGGGAAGAGGCGCTGGAGGGCGCGCGGCTGATGCTGTTGGAGAAGGGGCATTGTTTGCAGCGCCACGCGCTGAGCGCCTTTCCCGACCGCGATATCGCGCAGGACGAAAGCTTTTCCGCCACGTCGTTGCCGACGCTGATTTCAATGGTGAGCGAAGGGCTGGGGATCACGCTGCTGCCCGATCTGGCGGTCGCGGCGGGGGTGCTGGCGGGACAACAGGTCGAGATCGCGCCGTTGCCGGGGGCCTGTCCGCGCCGGGTGTGCCTTGGCTGGCGCAAGACCAGCCCGAAGGCGCGGCTGTTTCGCCGCTTGGGTGAGGTGTTGAAAGAGGTGCGGGCCGAGATCGGCAGGGGCTAGCGCCCCTCAGTTCGCGGCCTTGAGCGCGCCATTCTGCCAGGTGCCGCTTTCCTGATTGCCATCGGCATAGACCATGGTGCCTTGCCCCTGCCGTTTGCCGTTGAGGAAGGTGCCGGTGTAGGTGTCGCCATTGGCATAGGTGGCGACGCCCTGGCCTGAAATCTCGCCGTTTTTCCAATCGCCGTTGTATTTGAAGCCGTCGGCCATGGTGATCTGGCCCTTGCCGTGGCGCTGACCGGCCTTGAAGTCGCCCTCGTAGACGGTGCCGTCGGGGTAGGTGGCCTTGCCCTTGCCTTCGCGCTGACCGGCCTTCCAGTCGCCTTCGTAGCGATAGCCGTCGGGGTAGGTCATCACGCCCTTGCCCTCGTTCTTGGCGTTCTTGAAGCCGCCCTCGTAGACCACGCCATTGGCATAGCTGGCCTTGCCGTCGCCCTCGATCACGCCTTTGACCCAGCGGCCTTCGAAGACGGAGCCATCGGGGTAGGTGATCTTGCCCGCGCCATCGGGCAGGTCGGCGCGGAACTGGCCAACATAGACCGAGCCATCGGGATAGGTCACGCTGCCCTGACCTTCGATCTTGCCGGCGACCCACTGGCCCTCGTAGCGATAACCGTCGGCGCCGGTAAAGACGCCCTGACCCTGACGGCGGTCATCCTTGAATTCGCCTTCGTAGATGTCGCCGTTCTTGTAGGTGACCTTGCCCTTGCCCTCACGCCGCCCGGCGACGAGGTTGCCCTCGTAAACATCGCCGTTGGGCTGGGTCAGCTTGCCGGTGCCGTTGATCTGGCCCGCTTTCCACGTGCCTTCATAGACAAGCCCGTCGGGCATGGTGAGGGTGCCTTTCCCCTCGCGCGCGCCCTTGACGATGCGGCCCTCATAGATGGTGCCGTCCTTGTAGGCGATCTTGCCGATGCCATCCTTGACGCCGTTGATCCAGTCGCCCGCGTAGGAATATCCCCCCGGCGAGGTCATCACGCCCTTGCCGTGGTGCATCGCGTTCAGGAAACCGCCCTCGTAGGTGACGCCGTTGGCATAGGCGGCGGTGCCTTCGCCGGTGATCTTGCCCTCTTTCCACTGGCCCTCGTAGGTGCCCCCGTCCGAGAACACGATCTTGCCGATGCCGTTGGGCTTGCCCTTGGCGAACTCACCCTCGTAGACCGAGCCGTTGGGAAAACGCGCCACGCCCTTGCCCTTGATCTCGCCCTCGACCCACTGGCCGGTGTATTCATAGCCGTTGGGAAGGCGATAGGTGCCGGTGCCGTGCTGCACGCCGTTCTTGAAGGTGCCCTCATAAACGCCGCCATCGTCATACTGCTTGGTCAGGACCTGTGTCCCCGCCTCCTGCGCGAAGGCCGGAGACAGGACCGGAGGGGCCGCGATGGCCGTGGTGGCCAGCGTGAATGCCGCAAGCGTGGTTCTGATGCGTTGGGCCATATGCGGTTCTTTCCCCCTGATGCGATTTTCGCTCTCGTTCCTGCCTCGGCGGGGTGGCCGCCTGGGTGGGGTAAATCTAGGCGAGGGGCGCGCCAGTCGCAACTGCGGAGTCACGGGATGGGAGAGGGAGGGACGGAAGTTTGCCGAAGGGGGGCGGTTGGGCGAGGAGCGGAAGTTCGCTGCTTGGGTCGCGTACGGCAGGAACGCGCACATGCACTAAACTGCCGGTCACTACGCCGAGTTGCATAGGGAAGCGCATCGCAGGATACCGAGGGTTCTGGTGTGACGCCGGGCCGTTCATGCGCTGTATGATCGGTGGCATCAAAACAGGAGATGCAAACTTCTCCGGCCTCGTCATTGCTCACTAACGTGTCAACAAGGCGGAGTCCGGTTTCCCATGTCTGGCCGAAAAGTTTGGAATGTTTTATTCTGGAGGTTGAAGTTTCTTCCTGAAATTCAGACTGTTCAACCAGCCTATCTATTTGAGCGCGGTGCGTCGATAAGGAGTTATGCGGATGGAAGTTGCAGAGATTTTTGATTTGGTGGACTGGTATCGGAGAAACGAGCCGCAAGTTGGAAAGCAGTATCAGAACCTCCAGAACGTCCTTCAGCACAATGCCACGCAAAACCAGAAGCAGCCAGTTCGCGAGCCACTGCAAGACTTAGTCGAGGGTCTGAAGTCACTTCCCATGACCGAACTCAACCTCCAACAGGTCGCACAGTTAGATAAGATTGGGGTAGGTCAGTATCTTGGAATTCGTGGAGCGGAATTCGTCGAGCGGGTGGTGACCGAAGCCGGCTATGATCCCGCGACCTCTGCGTCGGAAATGAAAACCGCTGCTGACCAAGTAACCAATGTAACCAGTATGCTCGAAAGTCTCGCTTCGGCGCTGCGGGCGGCAGGTTTCTATGCTGACCAGACAGAGGAAGAGATCAACGAAAGCAGCGCGATGGCGCGGATCCAGTTCCGGCAGGATGCTTCTATCGGCAACATCGCTGACATGAAAAAGTGGTCTGCAGACTGGAACGATATCGCTCGGGGGATCGGTCACCTAGTTGGCGAAACCCCACACGACATGAAAGTCGTTGGGGCCTCGAAGGGGTCGCTAATCGTCTGCGTCACCGGAAGCATGGCTCTGATCTCGGCCTTTGCGTTCATGTCGAAAAAGGTCTCAGGCATTGTGCTCGATGTGCTCAAAGTTCAAACTGTTATCGAAGACCTTCGTCACAAACGGATTTCCAACGAGATCATCGAAAGGTCTATGCGCGATGACCTTAAGAAGCGTGAAGGCGCACTGGTCGACGACATCATTGCAGGGCTAAAAGATCGCGCCGGGGGCTTCGCAGAGGAGCATGATGCTCACCTCAAGACTGCGGTGAAGAAATACGTTGACTTCAGCAAAAAGGGTGGAGAGGTGGATTATCTGAAGCCCCCGGAACCCGAAAACGATGAGGAAGAGGCGGATGGTCCTGAGCAGGCCGAAGCACATCTCATCGGAGAGCTTCGAGACCTGATCTCCGAAATTCGTTTGATCAAGGGCGAAACGCTACTTCTCGAAGACCAAGTGGCAGGCGACGCGCAATAGGCCAGAAGACGTATGTCGATTGGTTGGTTTCTGCGCGGATCACTCCTAAACTTATCCGGTGCATCAGTTTCCGATTGCGACCAAGCAATACGTCATCTCAATGAAGCTCGGAAAAAAAGGTCGAGATGCTGTTTGCCCATTTCAAGCGCATCCTGGGCATTGGACGGTGGACCCTAGTCTATCGAAGTATGCTTCACGATGCCACGGAAGACCGGTTAAGGGAAGCTGCGCCGCAGCGGTGATTAACCTCGCGAAGGCCCGGAGTGGGGACCGTGAGCGGCCCTGCGCCTCATCCAGCCAACCTCCCCCCTCACACCCAAAGCATCTTTCCCTCGGGCCATGATCTGCTACATCTTCCGGAACGGAAAACGGAAGGGCACGACATGGCGGAACGGTTCCGGCTGACCCTGGCGCAGCTGAACCCCACGGTGGGTGACATCGCGGGCAATATCGACAAGGCGCGCGCCGCCTGGGAACAGGGGCGCGATGCGGGGGCCGATATGGTGGCCTTCCCCGAGATGTTCGTGACCGGCTATAACGCGCAGGATCTGGTGATGAAGCCGGTGTTCCACGACACCGCGATGGCGGCGATCGAGGCGCTGGCGCAGGGCTGTGCCGAGGGGCCTGCGCTGGCCATTGGCGGGCCTTATGCCGAGGGTGGGCAGTTGTTCAACGCCTATTACATCTGCAAGGGCGGGCGGATCGTGACCCGGGTGTTGAAGCATCACCTGCCCAATGAAACCGTGTTCGACGAGGTGCGGGTGTTCGACAGCGGCCCTATTGGCGGGCCCTATGCGGTGGGCAATACGCGCATCGGTTCCCCCATTTGCGAGGATGCGTGGCACGAGGATGTGGCCGAAACGCTTGAGGAAACCGGGGCGGAGTTCCTTCTGGTGCCCAACGGCTCGCCCTATTTCCGCGAGAAGTTCGAGATTCGCGCCAACATGATGGTGGCGCGCGTGGTCGAGACCGGGTTGCCGCTGGTCTATCTCAACATGGTGGGCGGTCAGGACGATCAGGTGTTCGACGGGGCGAGTTTCGTTCTGAACCCGCATGGCGAGATGGCGGTGATGCTGCCGGCCTTTGACGAATGCGTCGCGCATGTGGATTTCGAGCGCGGTGAAGACGGCTGGCGCGCGCTGCCCGGTGACAAGGCGCACCAGCCCGACGCGTGGGAGCAGGATTACCGCTGCATGGTGGAATCCTTGCGCGATTATTGCCGCAAGACCGGGTTCGGCAAAGTGCTTCTGGGGCTGTCGGGGGGCATCGACAGCGCCATCGTGGCCACCATCGCGGTGGATGCGCTGGGGCCGGAAAACGTGCGCTGCGTGATGCTGCCGTCGGAATATACCAGCGAGACGAGCCTTGAGGACGCGCGCGCGGTGGCCGATGCGCTGGGCTGTCATTACGACACGGTGCCGATCGCCAAGGGCCGCGCCGCGATCACCGAAACGCTGGCGCCGCTGTTTGAGGGGCTGGACGAAGGCCTGACCGAGGAAAACATCCAGTCGCGCCTGCGCGGGCTGCTGTTGATGGCGATGTCCAACAAGTTCGGCGAGATGCTTTTGACCACCGGCAACAAGTCCGAAGTGGCCGTGGGCTATGCCACGATCTATGGTGACATGGCGGGCGGCTATAACCCGATCAAGGATCTCTACAAAACGCGGGTGTTCGAAACCTGCCGCTGGCGCAACGCCAACCACCGGCCCGACTGGATGATGGGCCCGGAGGGTGAGGTGATCCCGCCGCGCGTGATCGACAAACCGCCCAGTGCCGAACTGCGTGAGGATCAGAAGGACGAGGATTCTCTGCCGCCTTACGAGGTGCTGGACGCGATCCTGACCATGCTGGTCGATGGTGAGGCGAGCGTCGCCGAATGCGTTGCCGCCGGGTTCGACCGGGACACGGTGAAACGGGTGGAGCACCTGCTTTACATCAGCGAATACAAGCGTTTCCAATCGGCGCCGGGCACGCGGCTGACCCCGCGCAGTTTCTGGCTCGACCGGCGCTATCCGATTGTGAACCGCTGGCGCGACCCAAGCTGACCTTGGCGATTTTGGCGACTGTTGGAAGTTGAGTATTTAGAGAAAAATGAAAGGGGGGGAGGTGCCTTTCATTTTTCCAAAAATACTCATGCCCACCGTTCGGTTAAAACCTGCGGTCTTTTGAGAAGGGCCGCGCAGAGGTGGGGCGGTCGCGAAGAGACCCGGTTAAGCTTTGAGTTGGGAGGAAGAGGAGTGCGCAAGATGATTGGCCGGATTTCAATGGGATTGGCGCTGGCGGCGGTGCTGGCTGTTGGCGGGCGCGCGGAAGAACTTGCGCCGCGCTATGAGCAGATCGGTCGGGTGACGGTCACGCTGGACGGTGCGCCGATGGAACTGGTGGTGACGCGCGACACCGAGACGGGCCGCGCCGGGGCCGAGCAGAAGAAGGTGATGGGCAGTTTCCTGACCGTGAACGTGCTGGGCCAGACGATCGGCGATGAGGGCGCGCCGGGCAACCCGATGGTGCAGGCGACATTCCAGAAGCAGATGGGGCCGATGACGCTGCTTTCGGCCGAGATTTTCGACAGCGGGTTCGACACGCCGATGGTGATGTCACCCGATGGCGGCGAGGTGGGCAAGGTGACGCTGAGCTTTGAGGGCGATCACCTGAGCGCGCGGATCGAGGGCAGGATGCAGCGGCTGGAAGGCTATGCCAAGGGCCAGCCGAAGGCCAAGGACGGCGCGGCGCCGGTGCCCGTGGTGATCGAGATCGAGGCCGACGTGCCGGCGATGAAGTGAGGCCCGGATTGGGTGAGGCCGGGTTTGGGTTCGGCTGACTCGAGTAAATCCGTGCTGGCGCAAGGCTCTGGGGCGGGCTTCGCGTGAGCGCTCAGAGCCACCACTGATCGATGCGGGCGATATCGCCATCGGACCAGCCGAAGTGATGGGCGAATTCGTGCACGGTGACGTTGGTGATGATGTCGTCGAGCGCCACGTCGCCGCGTGCGCGCCATTCCGCGAGGATTGGTTCGCGGAACAGCCAGACGATATCGGGCGTGCTTTGCGGCCATGTGGCGGATTTATGCGTCATCGGGATGCCTTGGTAGAGTCCGGTCAGATCCTCGCGGTGGGGGATTTGCAGGTCTTCCAGCATGTCGGGCGTGGGCCAGTCGGCGACGTGCAGCACCACGCCTTCGGCCCCCTTGCGGAACGGTTCGGGAAAGGTGGCGACGGTGTCGCGCGCGACCTGTTCGAAATGATCAAGACTGGGGGCGGCCCGGGTAGATGCGGATTGCCCGGTGAAAGCGGCATTTGTCATGAGGGGGATATGGGATCGAAACGGGCTGGCGCAATGGTCGGCGCTTTGCAATTCGGGGGGCAGGTTTCGCCGAAACCGCTTTTGATTGCGCAGGCATAGAGAGCCAAAGCTCTCGAAGAAATCTGAGGGAGACCAGCATGCTTGATGTCCGCTCCGCGGACAAAGTGCCACTTCGCTGCAGCTGCGCCAATGACGGCTTACACTCGAATCTGTCGAAGAACTGAGCAAAAATCACATTCAAGGCCTGCTGATTGTCATACCGAGCTAAGAAGTATCGAAGTCTCACTGTTTGTGATCCCTGGAATCCCCCGCACTTCGCGGAGCACTCGATCGAAATCACTGAGGCTTTCTGCGCTAAGCTGCGCAACCAAATCCCAGTTTCCGTTGGTTGAATGCAATTGATGAAGCGCTGCTATACCGCGCAAGCTGCGTATCACTTGGGTTGTCGATTGACCTGACACCTCGATCATCATGATGGCCTGAACCCCATTTGGCCCGCTATCTTCGCGGGCGCGAATGGTAAATCCCAACACCGCGCCGCTATCCAATAATCTGTCCAGACGTGTCTGCACGGTAGCGCGCGACACCTGCAGCAGTGTTGCGAGTTTCGAGATGGGTGCCCGGCCATCTTCGCGCAGGATCGCGATCAGTTTGCGGTCAAGGTCATCGTAGATATGCATGGCAATATTTGTAATCAAACATAGCAGAATGCTCAATATGAATATAAATATTGAGTGTATTGAGTCTGCAAACTGCCATCACGGCAGTCTATGTTTTCTGTGCAACCCGCAGCACAAGGCTCGTTTCCATGCCCCGTTCCTCTGTTCAGGCACCATCGTCGGTCGCCATGATCCGCCCGCATCATTTCACGCCCAACACGTTGACGGCGCGGGACAACCACTTTCAAACCGACGGTGGCGCAGACGCCTCAAGTGTCGCCCGAACCGCGCTGGACGAAGTGACCCGCGCCGCCGAGGCACTAAAGAATGCGGGGTTGCGGGTGCATCTGTTCGAAGACGAAGGCACGGCGACACCGGATTCTGTCTTTCCGAACAACTGGTTTTCGACCCATTCCGGCGGGCATGTGGCCATTTATCCAATGTATGCGCCCAACCGCCGCGCTGAACGGCGGCAGGATGTGCTGGAGATGTTGAAACATACCTATCGTGTCCAAGATATCATTGATTATTCCGGCCTGGAGCAGGACGATCTGTTCCTCGAAGGGACCGGAGCCATGGTGATAGACCATTTGGAACGGGTCGCCTATGCAGCACGATCCAAACGCACCAGTGAAATACTGCTGGAACGCTTTTGCACTCATTTCAACTACGAACCCGTGGTGTTCGACGCTGTGGATGCCCAAGGCCAGCCAATTTATCACACCAACGTTTTGATGTGCATCGGGACCGATTTTGCAATGGTCGGGCTGAGCGCGCTTCCCGATACCGTCCGTCGCCGCGATGTGGCCGAGCGGCTACGCCGGGGCGAGCGGGACATTGTGGATCTGACCCACGCGCAAATCGCCAATTTCGCAGGCAATGCCATCGAATTGCAAGGACGGGATGGGCTGATTTTGGCCTTGTCGTCCCGGGCTTTGCGCTCGCTGGAGCCTGCGCAGATCAAAACGCTGGAACGCCATGTCTCGCTGCTGCCGCTGGACATTCCCACCATCGAACACGCCGGCGGCTCTGTCCGCTGCATGATTGCCGGGCTGCATCTGAGCGCCCGCTCCCCTCAAAACGCCTGACGAGGTTCCCATGTCTCTTACGCCTTCCAAACGCGCCTATGTGCCCTTTGTCTCGGTCGAACATATGATGGGGCTCGTGCATCATATCGGCATCGAACAGGTGCTGACCGATCTGGCCAGCGAGATCGAAGCCGATTTCCGCCGCTGGCCCCTGTTTGACAAAACGCCTCGCGTGGCGTCGCATTCCGATGTGGGGGTGATCGAGCTTATGCCGACCTCGGATGGCGAAACCTATGGGTTCAAATACGTGAACGGCCACCCCAAGAACACTGCCGAGGGTCTTCAGACTGTGACTGCCTTTGGCCTTTTGGCCGAAGTGGATAGCGGCTATCCCACCTTGCTGAGCGAAATGACCCTGCTGACGGCTCTGCGCACCGCGGCGACCAGCGCCATGGCCGCCAAACATTTGGCGCCCAAAGGTGCGCGGACTATGGCAATGATCGGCAATGGGGCGCAATCTGAATTTCAATGCCTCGCGTTCAAAGCGGTTTGCGGTATCGACACAGTGCGGCTTTATGACATCGACACCTCGGCCACGACGCGCTGCGCAGGTAATCTTGCGGCCAATGGGCTGACAGTGGTGGAGTGCCGTTCTGGTCAGGAGGCGATGGAAGGCGCACAGATCATCACGACCTGCACGGCAGACAAACAATATGCAACGATCCTCACCGACAACATGGTCGGCAGCGGCGTGCATATCAACGCGATTGGCGGTGACTGCCCCGGCAAGACCGAACTACACCGAGATATTTTGCTTCGCTCGTCAATTTTTGTCGAATATCCGCCTCAGACCCGGGTGGAGGGTGAAATCCAGCAGTTGGAGCACGACCATGCCGTGACCGAACTTTGGAAGGTCATCGAAGGTCAGGTAAGCGGACGCACGGATGACAGGCAAATTACCTTGTTCGACAGTGTGGGCTTTGCCATCGAAGATTTCAGCGCCCTACGTTACATCGCGAAAGCGGTAAAAGGCACCCCATTCTTCACAGAGCTCGACATGATCGCCGACCCTGACGACCCCCGCGATCTGTTCGGGATGTTTCAACGAGCGAAGTCATAAAACCAACAAGCTCTTGCTAAGCAGCGTGGGTAAAGTTCAAACCAACAACAAATCCGGACCTTCATTCGAAGTGCAGCATTAGTCACAATGGGCTCAAAGCTGACAATGCGCTCTGAGGCCTAGTATCAATCACCAGCATAACTACGTGCTAAGGGCCGGCGCAGTGGCCAGCCCTTTGACAGAGATCGTGTCGCTCTGGTGAAGATGCCCTTAGTCGAGCATCATCTGGTAGGAGGTGGGCACGTAGGTATAGCCATCGCCCGCCTTTTCGACGTAGCCGATGCCGGGCCACGGCATGTGATAGCCGACAAACGGCATCTTCTCGGCGGCGATCATGTCGAGCATCTTGCGCCGGGTTTCGGCCGCCTTTGCCTTGTCCTGATCGAACTTCACTTCCCAATCGGGATGCGCCAGCGACCAGACGTAGTGGTTGGCGAAATCGACCGCGAGCATCAGCTGCTCCCCACCCGATTCGATCATATAGGCCATGTGGCCGGGGGTGTGACCGAAGGCCTCGACCGCGGTGATGCCCGAGGCGACGCTGTCGCCGCCCTTGATCATGCTCATGTTCTCGGCAAAGGGGCGAACCTTGGCCTCGAACCCTTCGTTTTCCATCTTGGACCATGCGTCGAATTCGGTCGCGCCGGTGATGTAGGAGGCATTGGCAAAGGTGGCCGTGCCGCCATCGGCCATGCCGCCGATGTGATCGCCGTGCATGTGGGTGAGCACGACCTTGTCGATCTGATCCGTGCTATAGCCAGCCGCCTGCAGCGCGCCGGAGATCAGGCCGGGGTTGAGGCCGGTATCGAACAGGATCAGTTCGGAGCCGGTATTCACCACGGTGGGGGTGAAGAAGAACTGCGCCTTGTCGTCGGGGATGTTGGCGGCCTTGGAGGCGGCGGCGAAGTCCTCGTCGCTGGCGTTGAGGCCGAAGATGCCATGCGGGCCGGGCACGGTGCGGGTGCCCGAAAGCAGGGTGGTCACCTCGAAGTCGCCCAGCTTCACGCGGTTGAACCGGGTGGCGGCGACGCCCATCATTTCGGCCGCGGCGAAGGCGGGCGAGGATGTGGCGGCGGCAAGGGGCAGGGCAGCCGCGCCCATCAGGGCAGAGCGGCGGGTGATCGAGAAGGCGGGCCGGGGGGTGTTGGGCATTTTTTGGGGATCTCCTGTTGGATTTGCATCTTCGCAATTACGTTCAGAGTAGCACCCTAGATCAATTTGAAATCTCACGCCTGCGTGAAGCGCAACCCTGTTGCGGCGCGGCCTTTTCTGGACAATGCGCGCCGCATGTGAGACATGCCGCGCAAGCACCCCCAGGAGACAGAGATGGTCACCACACGTTTCGCCCCGTCGCCCACCGGCTACATCCATGTCGGCAACCTGCGCACCGCGCTGATGAACTTCCTGATCGCCCGCAAGGCAGGCGGCGAATTCATCCTGCGGATCGATGATACCGACCCCGAGCGCTCGAAAGAAGAATACGTCGACGCGATCAAGCAGGATCTCGAATGGCTGGGCCTGACGTGGGATAGGGTGGAGCGCCAATCTGAACGGCTGGATCGGTATTCCGAAGCCGCCGATCGCCTGCGCGAGATGGGCCGATTCTATGAGTGTTTCGAGACGCCCACCGAACTGGACCTCAAGCGCAAGAAGCAGCTCAACATGGGCCGCCCGCCGGTCTATGACCGCGCCGCGCTGGCGCTGTCCGAGGACGAAAAGGCCCACCTGCGCCAGGAGCGCGGCGGCTACTGGCGCTTCAAGCTCGATCAGGAACGGATCGAATGGGACGACGGCATCGGCGGACCGACTTCGATCGACGCGGCGTCGGTCAGCGACCCGGTGCTGATCCGCGCCGACGGGCAGGTGCTTTATACGCTGGCCTCGGTGGTGGACGATACCGAGATGGGCGTGAGCCACGTGGTGCGCGGGGCCGATCACATCACCAACACCGCGACCCAGATTCAGATCATCAAGGCGCTGGGCGGGGCGGTGCCGCAATTCGCGCATCACAGCCTGCTGACCGGGCCGCAGGGCGAGGCGCTGTCGAAGCGCCTTGGCACGCTCAGCTTGCGCGATCTGCGCGCGCAAGGGATCGAGCCGATGGCGCTTTTGTCGCTGATGGCGCGGCTGGGCTCCTCCGATCCGGTCGACCTGACCGACGACATGGGCGCGCTGATCGACGGGTTCGACATCACCCGCTTCGGCACCAACCCGACGAAATTCGACGTGGCCGACCTTGGCCCGCTGACGGCGCGATTGCTGCATCAGATGCCCTTCGAGGCGGTCGAGGGCGACATCCGCGCCGCCGGCGTGCCCGATGCGCAGGCGCGCGATTTCTGGACCGCGGTGCATGAGAACGTCGAAACCCGCGCCGATATCGCCAAATGGTGGGCCTTCTGCCAAGAAGGCGCCGAGCCGGTGATCGCCGAGGAAGACGCCGACTTCATTGCCGAGGCGATGGCGCTGTTCCCCGAAGGCCCGCTCGACACGGCAAGCTGGGGCCAGTTCACCAGCGCGGTGAAGGACGCCACCGGACGCAAGGGCCGGGGCCTCTTCATGCCGCTCCGCAAGGCGTTGACCGGCATGGACCACGGCCCCGACATGGCCGCGCTGCTGCCGTTGATGCAGGTGATCCGCGCCAAGGGCTGACACGGGACAAGGGCGGATCGCCAGGTCCGCCCCCATTGCTTCACTTGGCTCCAAATATCCTGGGGGTGAATGCGCGCAGCGCAGAGGGGGCAACGCCCCCTGCCCAACACAAAAGTGAGTGCGCAGCACGCAATCGGATCAAGCCACCTCAGACAGGATGCGGCGGGATCAGGGTGACGCCAAGCCGTGCGAGTTGATCGTCGACGAAGGCGGTTTCGGTGCGTGTGAGCGGTTGGTGGCGGGGATAGACGGGCGCGGCGCGGTCATCCATCACCGGGGCGTCCCAACCTGAGGTGGTGTCGAAGAAGCGGATCGCGCCCTCGGTTCCAAAGGCGCGCAGGTAGCCCTGCACAACCGTATCGAGATAAGACAGCAGCACCGGGTGCGCCGCGTCGGGGCGGCCATGGGCATCGTGGGGGATCGCATAGATCGCCACGTCGAGCTTGCCGCCGAGCGGATGCTCGACATCGTCGGGCACCTTGATGCGCGCATAGGCATGTTCGCGCTCGTCCAGCGCAGCCCAGTCATCGCCGGGCACATGGGCGATCATGCCCTCGATGGTGCAGCCGGGATCGGGCACCGCCGTCAGGAAAGCCACCGGGCGCAGGTGGGTGTGGCGCCACGCGCGCCGCCAGCCGCGGGCGCGGGCCGGGTGGGCCTCGGCAAAGCCATGGGTCGAGAGGTTCACCAAGGAGCCGTAGCCAAAGAAATAGGCGCGCGCCGTGCTGTCCGGTTGGCCGTCCGAATGGCTGTCAGACGGGCTATCGGAGAGGCTGGAAGCCGGCGGGGAAGAAGGATCGGATTTTAAAGACATTCCGCGGATTGTGAACGTCTATTGATTTATGTCAATTGCATTACCCTCGAAAAAGGGCATAACTCGCACACCTTTTTTGACGCCAAGCCTTCAGGAGGCCAAGCCATGCGTGTGACCAAGAGAACCAACATCGCTATTCGCGTGCTGATGTTCTGCGAAGTCAATCGCGGGCGTCTTGTGACCAAGTCCGAGATCGCGCAGTGCTGCAACACCTCCGAAAACCACCTTGCGCAGGTGATCAACCAGCTGGGCCAGCTGGGCTACCTGCACACGCAGCGTGGCCGCAATGGCGGGATCGAGTTGAAGAAGCCCGCCGGTGATGTCGTCATCGGCGACATCTTTCGCGCGCTTGAAAGCCACGTGCCGCTGACCGAGTGTTTCGCCGATGTCGACAACACCTGCCCGCTGATCGACGCCTGCCGGTTGCGGATGGCAATTCAGGACGCGGCCGAGGCGTTTTACGCTCATCTCGACGGGGTGACGCTGGATGCGCTGTGTTGCGACAACGATCCGTTGTACGCGATCATGGGCTCGGGCGGGGGCTGTGGAGTTCGGCCCAAGGTTACGGTCTGAATCACGGCCTGATGTACGGCCTGAGTTACAACCTGAGTTACGGCCTGAATCACGTCCCGCGCCGGGCTGAAGCCAGCTTCAAAGCAAATCCGCCGGGCAATATGCGCGTGCAAGCGCCTGTAAACGACCGTCAATTCACTTGAAAACGACATTCTGCAGGCTTGCGGCGACGCGAAGCTGCGGCTAGGGTCGTCGCACTCGCCGGAATCGGGAGAACCACGCAAGTGGTGCCGAAGGAGCAACCGCCCCGGAAACTCTCAGGCCCAAGGACCGACCCGGCAACAGACTCTGGAGAGACCTCGGCCCCGCTTCGTGCGGGCGGTCGGGGCGCCGAAGGGATAGCGATCTCAGGCCCCGGTTTGACCGGGACGGACAGAGGGGGCATCGGCGCGCGATTGTATCGCGCGGGACAGATGCCGGCTTGGTTTTTACGCCACCGGCCCGGACACGGGAGACGAGAGATGGGCGAAGAGACCACAGGAAAGGTGAGCGAAGGCGCATTGCATCGCACGCCGCTTTTTGACCTTCACAACGAGCTTGGCGCGAAGATGGTGCCGTTCGCGGGCTATGAGATGCCCGTGCAATATCCGCTTGGCGTGATGAAAGAGCATTTGCATTGCCGGGCGCGCGCCGGGCTGTTCGATGTCAGCCACATGGGGCAGGTGATCGTGCGCGGCGCCAGTGACACTGGGGCAAGTGACAACGGCGCAGGCGCGTTCGAGGCGCTGGTGCCGCAGGCGATCGTGGGCTTGCCCGAAGGGCGGCAACGCTATGCGTTTTTCACCGATGAGCAGGGCGGCCTGCTGGATGATCTGATGGTGGCCAACCGGGGCGATCACCTGTTCGTCGTGGTGAACGCCGCTTGCAAGGCGCAGGACATCGCGCTGATGAAGGCGGGTCTGCCCGGCTGTGAGGTGGACGAGATCACCGATCGCGCGCTGCTGGCGCTGCAAGGCCCCGAGGCCGAGGCGGTTCTGGCCACGCTGGTGCCGGACGTGGCGGCGATGCGGTTCATGGATGTGGGCGTTTTCGACAGCGAATTCGGCGCGTTGTGGATTTCCCGCTCGGGCTATACCGGCGAGGACGGGTACGAGATTTCGGTCGAAGAGGGGCAGGCCGAGGCGCTGGCCCGGGCGCTTCTGGCGCAGGACGCGGTGGAGCCGATCGGCCTTGGCGCGCGCGACAGCCTGCGGCTTGAGGGGGGGCTGTGCCTTTATGGAAATGACATCGACACGAGCACCAGCCCGGTCGAAGCGGCGCTGAATTGGGCAATTCAGAAGGTTCGGCGCAAAGACGGCGCGCGCGAGGGGAATTTTCCCGGCGCGGCGCGTATCCTTGACGAGCTGGAAAACGGCGCGGCGCGCAAGCGGGTCGGCCTTCGCCCCGAGGGGCGTGCGCCGATGCGGGCGGGGACGCAGTTGTTCGCCGCCGATGCAGGGGGCGAGCCGGTGGGCGCGGTGACATCGGGCGCGTTCGGCCCGACCTTGGGCGCGCCGATGGCGATGGGATATGTGCCGGCGGAGCTGTCCGCGCCGGGCACGCGACTTTACGGCGAGGTGCGCGGCAAGCGCATGGCCGTGCAGGTGGCCGAGATGCCGTTCGTGCCTGCGAATTTCAAACGGTGAGACAAGCGATCAGGAGCATATGATGAAATACACCGAAGAGCATGAATGGCTGCGTGAAGAAGACGGGTTGATCGTGGTGGGGATCACCGCCCATGCCAGCGAGCAACTGGGCGACGTGGTGTTCATTGAACTGCCCGAAGAGGGGCAGGAGATCACCAAGGATGACGAGGTCTGCGTGATCGAAAGCGTCAAGGCGGCGAGCGATATCCTTGCCCCGCTGGATGGCGAGATTGTCGAAGTGAACACGGCGCTGGTGGAAGACCCCGGCAAGGTGAACGAGGATCCGGAAGGCGAAGCGTGGTTCTTCAAGATGACGCCGAGCGAGCCGGGCCAGATGGACGACTACATGGACGAGGCGGCCTACAAGAGCTTCATCGGCTGAGCCTTGTGCGTGGGGGCGGCGGATTTTCTGTAAAAATCCGGACGCCTTCGGCGAGAGTATTTAGGGAAAAATGAAAGGGAGGGCGCGGTGCGTCTCTCCGGGGGATTTGACATGGGTTTCACACCGACGGATTACCTGCCTTACGATTTCGCCAACCGGCGGCATATCGGCCCTTCGCCTGCGGAGATGGCGGAGATGCTGAAGGTTCTGGGCGTTGCGGACCTTGACCAACTGATCGAAGAGACCATGCCGGTGGCGATCCGCCAGAAGGCGCCGCTTGACATCGGGCGGCCCCTTTCCGAGCGCGAGTTGCTTCACCAGATGTGGCGGGTTGCGCAGAAGAACAAGGTCTTCAAGTCCTTGATCGGGCAGGGCTATTACGGGACGGTCACGCCGCCCGCGATCCAGCGCAACATCCTTGAGAATCCGGCGTGGTACACCGCCTATACCCCTTATCAGCCCGAGATCAGCCAGGGCCGGCTTGAGGCGCTGTTGAATTTCCAGACCATGGTGAGCGACCTGACCGGGTTGGAAATCGCCAATGCCTCGCTTCTGGATGAGGCGACGGCCTGTGCCGAAGCGATGACCATGGCGCAGCGCGTGTCGAAATCGAAGGCGAAGGCGTTTTTCGTCGATCGCGATTGCCATCCGCAGAACATCGCCGTGATCCAGACGCGGGCCAAGCCGCTGGGCATCGAGGTGATCGTTGGCAACCCCGACAAGATGGACGCGAGCGAAGTGTTCGGCGCTTTATTCCAGTATCCGGGCACCTATGGCCATGTGCGCGATTTCACACCGCAGATCGAGGCGCTGCACGAGGCCAAGGCGATTGCCGTGTTGGCCGCCGATATCATGGCACTGACCATCCTGAAAGAACCGGGCGCGATGGGCGCCGATATTGCCGTGGGCAATACCCAGCGGTTCGGCGTGCCCTTGGGCTATGGCGGGCCGCACGCGGCCTATATGGCGTGTCGCGATGCGTTCAAACGCAACATGCCGGGGCGGATCGTGGGCGTGAGCGTCGACAGCCATGGCAACCGGGCCTATCGTCTGTCGTTGCAGACCCGCGAGCAGCATATCCGGCGCGAGAAGGCGACCAGCAACGTCTGTACCGCGCAGGCGCTTTTGGCGGTGATGGCGGGGATGTATGCGGTGTTCCACGGGCCCGAGGGGCTGAAGGCGATTGCCCAGCGGATTCATCGCAAGACCGTGCGCTTGGCGCGGGGGCTGGAAGAGGCGGGGTTCCGCGTCGATCCCAAGGTGTTCTTTGACACGATCACGGTGGATGTAGGCCCGCTGCAGGCGGCGGTGATGAAATCGGCGGTGGACGAGGGCGTGAACCTGCGCGCGGTGGGCGAGACCCGGGTCGGGATTTCGCTCGACGAGGCGGTGCGGCCTGAGGATATCGAGGCCGTCTGGCGCGCCTTCGGCATCATCCGCAAGGACGATGATTTTACACCCGAATACCGGATTCCGGAGGCGATGCATCGCGAGAGTGACTACCTTACTCACAAGGTGTTCCACATGAACCGGGCCGAGACCGAGATGATGCGCTATATGCGCCGCTTGGCCGACCGCGATCTTGCGCTGGACCGGGCGATGATCCCGCTGGGATCGTGCACGATGAAGCTGAACGCGGCGGCCGAGATGATGCCGATCTCTTGGCGCGAGTTTTCGATGCTGCACCCGTTTTGCCCAGAAGATCAGGCGCTTGGCTACAAGGAACTGATCGACGACCTGAGCGAGAAACTGTGCCAGATCACCGGGTATGACGATTTCTCGATGCAACCCAATTCGGGGGCGCAGGGCGAATACGCGGGGCTTCTGACCATTGCGGATTATCACGCCAGCAAGGGCGAGGGGCATCGCAACGTCTGCCTCATCCCGATGAGCGCGCATGGCACCAACCCGGCCAGCGCCCATATGGTGGGCTGGGACGTGGTGCCGGTGAAGAGCCGCGAGAACGGCGATATCGACCTTGACGATTTCCTCGACAAGGCGGTGAAGTATCAGGACAGGCTGGCCGGGTGCATGATCACCTATCCCTCGACCCACGGGGTGTTCGAGGAAACCGTGCGCGAGGTCTGTGCGATCACCCACGAACATTGCGGGCAGGTCTATATCGACGGCGCGAACCTGAACGCGATGGTGGGGCTGAGCCGGCCCGGCGATCTGGGCGGGGATGTGAGCCATTTGAACTTGCACAAGACCTTTGCCATTCCGCATGGCGGCGGTGGCCCGGGCATGGGGCCGATCGGGGTCAAGGCGCATCTGGTGCCGCACCTGCCCGAAAAAGCGGGCGCGGTGTCTGCCTCGCCGTTTGGGTCGGGATCGATCCTGCCGATCTCGTGGGCCTACATCAAGATGATGGGCGGCGAGGGCCTGACACAGGCGACGCGGGTGGCGATCCTTGGCGGGAACTACATCGCAAAGCGCCTCGAAGGGGCCTATGACGTGCTGTACAAGGGGCCGCGGGGCAGGGTGGCGCATGAGTGCATCATCGACACGCGCCCGTTTGCCGACAGCGCGGGCGTGACGGTGGACGACATCGCCAAGCGGCTGATGGATTGCGGTTTTCACGCGCCGACGATGAGTTGGCCGGTGGCGGGCACGCTGATGATCGAGCCGACGGAAAGCGAAACCAAGGCCGAACTGGACCGGTTCTGCGACGCGATGCTGGCCATCCGCGAAGAGATCCGCGCCATCGAAGAGGGGCGGATGGACGCGGAAAACAACCCGCTGAAGAACGCGCCGCATACGATGGAAGACCTCGTGCGCGACTGGGACAGGCCCTATACCCGCGAAGAGGCCTGCTTCCCGCCGGGGGCGTTCCGGGTCGACAAGTACTGGCCGCCGGTGAACCGGGTCGACAACGCCTATGGCGACCGTCACCTCGTCTGCACCTGCCCGCCGATGGAAGACTATGCCGAGGCGGCGGAGTAACGGCGCGCTTATCCTTCAAACCCCTGCGCGGGCGTCCGAGGTGGGACGCTCCGCGGGGGGTATTTAGAGCCAAGAAAGAGACGGGGGGCGCGTCCTCTGCTTCATCTGACGCTAAATATCCCGGGGGAAGGTGGCGATTGCACAGCAATTCGCACCTTGGGGGCAGAGCCCCCGAGTCCGCCTGCATCGTAAAGCCGAACGTTCAGCTATTGGCGATCCAGCGGCACTGATATGGGGCGAGGGTTATATCGGTTTCGCCCGGCGCGATGTCTTCGCCGCTGATCAGGCAGTGCCAATCCTCGTCCTCGATCAGGTTGAGATCGCTGGCGGGGATGGTGATCGTATCGCCCGACACGTTGTGCAGGGCGAAGATGGATTGCGTGCGATCGAGCGCCTGTCGCCAGATGCCGAAAATCCGGTTGTCGAGATTGAGGGTGAACTGGGTTGCGTTGGGGTGGAACGCGGGCTGTTGCGCGCGCAGCGCCAGCCGTTCCTTCAGCGCACCAAGCACTTGGGCGTGCTGGCTTTCGGGGTCTGACAGGGCCTGTTGCAGCGCCGGGTAGTGCCAGCGGTGCCGGTTGATGGCGCGGTTCATGCCGCGCCGCTCGACGCCTTCGTAATCGTTCGGGGTGGCGAGCATCGAGTGGATGTAGAAGGCGGGGATGCCTTCAAGGCTCATCACGATGGTCTGGGAGCAGAGAAAGCGCGCGATGTGGTGATCGTCGCGCCCGTCGAAGGTGCGCCCGCAGGCCTCATAGAACGAGGTGTTGAGTTCATAGGGGCTTTCCGAGCCATCAGGCAGGGTGCGCATCGAGACCAACGCGCCCATCTGGCGGGCGGTGTCGATCATGCGGGTGATCTCGCCCTGAGGCAGCACACCTTCTGCGGGGCGCATGCCGATGCCGTCGTGGCTGGCGGTGAAGTTCAGGTAGGCGCAGCCCAGCGGCGCGGGCGGCATGCCGCGCTGCCATTTCAGCAGGTAGCGCGCATCGCCCGCCATCATTGCGTGCAGGATCAGCGGCGGCAGCGGGAAATTGTAGACGACATGCGCCTCGTTCCGGTTGCCGAAGTAGGAGAGGTTTTCGGCCTT
Organism: Rhodalgimonas zhirmunskyi; assembly: GCA_030848925.1. Lineage (GTDB taxonomy): Bacteria > Pseudomonadota > Alphaproteobacteria > Rhodobacterales > Rhodobacteraceae > Rhodalgimonas > Rhodalgimonas zhirmunskyi. The sequence goes on along the minus strand of JANFFA010000001.1, from coordinate 1,283,616 downwards.
GGGCACGTTGGTTTCGGTCAGCAGCACCAGCGTTTCGGTGGCGTAATCGGCCAAAACGCGCAGCAATTGCACCACGGCGTGGGTTTCGGGCAGGTGAATGGAGGGCGTGCCCGGCTCTTTCCACAGGAAGGCCACCGCATCCAGCCGCACGATCCGCACGCCCTGGTCGAGGTGCAGGCGGATGATGCGGATCATTTCGAGCAGGACTTCGGGATTGCGGAAGTCGAGGTCGATCTGATCATGCGAGAAGGTGCACCAGACATGGCGCGGGCCATTCACCGTTTCGACCTGTTGTAACAGCGGCGTGGTGCGCGGGCGCACGGTGGCCGAGAGGTCATCGTCGGGCGAGGCTTCGAAGAAGAAGCGGTCATAGGGCGGCTGGCCCTGCCGGTAGGCGTTGAACCACGGCCCCTGCGACGAGACGTGGTTGAGCACCAGATCCGACATCAGGTGAAACGCCTGTCCGATGCGGCGAATGTCGGGCCAGTCGCCCAGTTCGGAATTCACCCGGCGGTAATCGGTGACGGCAAACCCATCGTCCGAGGTGAAGGGAAAGAACGGCAGGATATGCACGCCGTTGACCACGCCCTTCATATGTTCGAGCAGGAAATCATAGAGCAGATCCAGCGGCTTGTGCGTGCCGTCGACCAGCGAATTGCCATAGGTGATGAGCACCGCGTCATTTTGCGACCACAGGTCGTTGCCGGGTTTGCGCGGGCGGCGGCGGTGGTGGCGATCCTCGGGCCAGAAGGCCTCGACCACCTCGGAGGCGAGGATGGTGGAGTCGACATCCGGATAGATCCGCGCCAGCAGTTGGGCGAGGTGCTGACTGAGCGAGGCCGGTTTTTTGTCCGGTTTTTTGTCCGGTTTCCGGTCGGGGCGTGGGATCGAGGGCATGGGCGGGCCGGGGTTGTTGCGCGTTCGCACCAGCTAAGCTGCTGGCGGGGCTGAGGTAAAGGGGAGGCAGTGCGAATGCCGCCTGAATGGCGGTGTCGCGGGGCGGGATGCACAGTGGGTGGACATTGCGTGGGTCTTTACGCGGGTCTTTACCAGGTGGCAGGGTTTCGCGCGCCGGGGGGCGAACAGGTGCGCTAGGGGTTGCGCCGTGGGGCAGGCGGGGGGCATGCTGTGTGGGTTGCGGTTGCCGTGGGTGGCCGGACTTTGGGGGGAGGCGCAGATGCGCTATTCGGCTAATCTTGGATTTCTATGGGCAGACTTGGCGTTGCCCAAGGCGGTGCGCGCGGCCGCGAAGGCCGGGTTCGACGCGGTCGAGATACACGCCCCCGACGTGCCGGCGGCAGAGTTGCGTACGGTGCTTGAGCGGACCGGGTTGCCGCTGTTGAGCCTGAACACCACACGGGGGCCGGAGGGGGCATTCGGCCTTGCCGCGCTGCCCGGGCGCAACATGGCGGCGCGCGAGGCGATCGACGCGGCGGTCGATTACGCCGCCGAGGTGGGCGCGCAGAATGTGCATGTGCTGGCCGGGCTGGCGCATGGCACCGCCGGGCATCGCCATTTCATCGACAACCTGTCGTATGCCAGTGCGCGCGCCGCGCCGCATGGGATCGGCATCCTGATCGAGCCGATCAATGCCCATGACGTGCCGGGCTATTTCCTGACCCATACCGAACAGGCGCTGGAGATCATCGACGAGGTTGGGGCCAAGAACCTGAAGATGCTGTTCGATTGCTATCACGTGCAGCGCACCGAGGGCGATTTGTGCACGCGGCTTGCGGCCTGTTTGCCCAAGATCGGCCACATCCAGTTCGCGGGTGTGCCAGACCGTGGCAGGCCGGACCGTGGAGAGCTGAACTATGCGTATGTTTTCGCTTGCCTGCGGGAGTTGGGCTGGAGCCAGCCCTTGGGTGCGGAATATCGCCCCGAGGGCAAGGTGGAAGACGGGCTGGAGTGGATGACGGCTTTGGCGCCCGAAGATGTGGCGACCGAAGATGTCGCACAGGGCGGAGCGGACTGAGAAAGCGCGCGTCACCCCTGCGGGTTCAGCCCCCCGAATTGCGCCATGATGTAGCGGTGGAAAGCGTCAATCGCCGCCCCGTCGCCCGAAAGGTGGCGTTGCAGGTGATAACGAAAGCCGCCGTCCAGTGCGAGGTAGCCCGCAAGCGCGCCGTCCTGTGACAAGCCAAGCCGCTGGAACAGCCGCGAGACGAGGGCGAGAAGGCTGTCCTCGATCTCGTTCACGACATCGGTGAAATCGGCGTCGAACAGCGCCTGCGCGCGGATGTCATACCACAGGCGGTGGGTTTCGGCCTCGCGCCGGATCGAGGCGCAGAGCCCGTCGGCGAAGGCCCGGGGCAGGGCGTCGGGGGCGATGTCGCCGGTGAGCAGGGCTTCGAGATCGGCCACGAACCCGGCCTTGTACTTGCGCACGCAGAAGGTGATGAGGTCGGTCTTGTCCTCAAAATAGTAGTGCAGCATCCCGACCGAGACGCCCGAGATTTCGGCAATGTCACGCAGGCTGGTGCGGGCATAGCCGAGTTGCTTGAGCGCGTCGATCGCGGCGAGGGCCAGTTCGTCCTTGCGCCGCGAGCGTTTGGCCGAGCGTTTGCGCGCCTTGGTCTCAAGCTTGTCGATTTTTTCGAGTTTGGTCACGGGCGGGATGCCTTTGCGCGAATGTGGGCCTAGCCCAGAAGGGCGTTGAGGAAGATCCGGGGCAGCTTGAGCCAACCGGGCTTGTATTGGAAGCGGGTCAGCAGCTTGCCGATCCTGTCTTGCCGCCGGTTGGTGATGAACCACGGCGGGCGCGGCAGAAGCGAGCGCCCCCCCGACAGGATGTTGCGCGGGAAGGGTTGCCACGGGGCCTGCACCACGACGCGCTGGGCCTTGTCGAACATGAAGGTGTTGTGCGCGAAGCCGATTCCGCTACCAACATCCGCAAGCGTATGGCCGGGGTAGGCCCCCCAAGGACAGGCGGTGAGCAGAAAGCCGAGGCCGGTCCATGCGTTGATGGCGACGGTGCCATAGTGGAATTCGGCGATGATTTCCTCGAACCGCTTGCGCCCGATCTGCTTCATCGTGGCCGGGTGGATCAGGATGTTGCCGCCCAGCGTGCCGTGCAATTCGTCATTGGCATAGCGGATGGCGGCGCGCAGGTAGGACTCGGGATCAGTTTCGGCGATTTCGTGGGTGGAGAGGACGGGGGCGAAAATCTCGTTCTCGCGGAACCAGTCGTCGGAGGTGTCGTCCACGGGCACCACGGCGCAGGCAGGGGCCGCGCCGCGATCAAGCGTTGTGACGTTGTCGCCCCGGCGGGCGAATTCCGCCATCCGGTCGCGCGCGCCGGGATACCATGGCTGGCGTTGGGCGTGGCTGGCCATGACATCGTTGAGGTTGGCGAGCAGCTTGTCCTTGCCCTCCCACGCTTGCGGCAGGATCAGCATTTGGCAGGCGATGCAGTTGAAGCCGGAATTGTGCAGTTTCTGGGTGGCCAGATGCTCGGCCTGAAAGCGCAGGTCGGCGGCGCTCCAGGGGCCGGGCACCACGATGGTGGGGCAGACCGCGCCCAGTTCCGAGGTGATCGGTTTGGTCAGTTTCGGCGTGCCGGCGGCCTTGTTGGCGGCGCCTTCGGCCCCCGGGCCCCAGACGATCACGTCGTGGCTGGCGGCGGCGCCGGTGATGTGGATCTCTTCGACCTGCGGGTGATGGCAAAGGTAGGCGCCGACATCGGCCCCGCCGGTGACGATGCGCAGCGCATTGCGCGCGATCAGGGGGCGCAGGGCGGCCTCGAGATATTCGGTCAGGTAGTCGTTCACCGGGTTCATCTTGAGCACCACGACCTGATGCTCGGAAAACAGCTTCTGGAACACGTCGAGCGGCGAGATGGCGTTGATGTTGCCCGCGCCCAGCACCAGCGCGAGTTTGCCGCGCCTTTGGGCGGGCGGGGTGTCATAGGCGGTGGCAGTGTGGCTGGGCAGGGTGGCCGCGCTTACGCCGGGCTCCATCCAGACCTCGGCCTTGATGCCGGACAGCAGCAGCCGTTCCCAGATGGTATGAGGCAGCACTTTGACGGCGAGTTGGCCGGTGGCGGTGGTGCGCTTTTGCAGCGAAGTGAGGAAGGTTTTACCGTCAAGATTTGACAGGGTTTCGATCAGTCCGTTGCAGGCGGACATCAGGGCATAGGGGCCGGAAATCCATTCCTCGCCCACCAGCGGAGAGCCGGCGGGGATCAGCTTGTGCCGGGCGGCGGTTTCGGCCCAGCCTTCGGCCACCGGCATGAGGCAATCCTTGATTTCCTCAAGCAGGGCGATGCGTTCGGGCGTGCCGAGGCGGGCCCAGTCATCGCGCGCGGAATGGAGCGTGGCGACGGCCTCGTCGAGGGCGTCGTGGTTGTCGGGCAGGGCGGGGGTTTGGGCGGGTTGGGCCATGGATCAGGCTCCTTTCGTGGGGTGGGGCAGACCACGGATCATGTCGGCGGCGCGCTCGGCGATCATGATGGTGGGGGCGTTGGTGTTGCCGCCCACCAGCCGGGGCATGACCGAGGCATCGACGACGCGAAGCCCTTCGAGGCCGTGCACCTTCAATTCGGGGTCGACCACGGCCATGTCATCGCGGCCCATCTTGCAGGTGCCGACCGGGTGATAGATCGTGTCGGCGCGGGCGCGGATGTGCTTTTCCCACTCGGTATCGGTCATGTTGTCGTGCAGGCCGTGCAACTCCTTGTCGCGGTATTTCGCCATGGCGGGCGCTTCGAGGATAGCGCGGGCCATCTTGGCGCCCTTGATGGTGGTGTCGAGATCGCGCGGGTCCGACAGGAAGCGCGGATCGATCCCCGGCGCGGCCATCGGATCGGCGCTTTCGAGGAACACCTCGCCGCGGCTGTGTGGGCGCAAGGCACAGATGTGCAAACTGAACCCGTGGCCGAGGTGCAGCTTGCGGGCGTGGTCATCGACGATGGAAATCACGAAATGCAGCTGGATATCGGGGCGCGAGAGCGTCGGGTCGGTCTTGAGAAAGCCCGCGCCCTCGGCAAAGGGGGTGGCGATCATGCCGGTGCCGTCCTTGCGCCATTGCAGGATGTTTTTCATCAGATGCGCCGTGGCCTTGACGCCGATGCCGAAGTTGTCGGTGTCCTTGGTCTTGTAGGCGAGGATGAAGTCGAGGTGATCTTGAAGGTTCTGACCGACGCCGGGCAATTCGTGCACCATTTCGATGCCGTGACGCTGGAGATCCTCGGCCCGGCCGACGCCGGAGAGTTGCAGAAGCTGGGGCGAATTGAAGGTGCCGCCGGCGAGGATCACTTCCCGCCCGGCCATGGCGCGGTGGGTGGCCTTGCCCTTGCGGTATTCGATGCCGGTGGCGCGCTTGCCCTCAAACAGGATGCGGGTGGCATGCGCCTTGGTGATGATGGTGAGGTTGGGGCGCTTGTCCATGATCGGGAAAAGATAGCCCGCCGCCGCCGAGCACCGCTCGCCGTTTCGGTCCTTGTCGTGAAACTGCGTCACTTGGTAAAGGCCCACGCCCTCGTTGTCGCCGGTGTTGAAATCCTCGGTTTCGCGGTGCTGAAGCTGGGTCGCGGCGTCGATGAAGGCGCGGGTGATGGGGCGCGGAGTTTTCTGATCCGAGACCTGCAAGGGGCCATCGGCGCCGTGGAAGTCATCGCCGCCACGTTCATTATTTTCTGCCCGGCGGAAATAGGGCAGGCAGTCGTCCCATGACCAGCCGTCGCAGCCAAGATTGGCCCATTCATCGTAATCGTCGCGGTGGCCGCGCACGTAAAGCATGGCGTTGATCGCGCTGGAGCCGCCAAGCGCCTTGCCGCGCGGCTGGTAGCCACGCCGCCCGTTGAGGCCGGGTTGTGGCGTGGTTTCGTAACACCAGTTCGAGATTTTGCCGTGCCCGGGCAACATGGCGACCACTGCCGCAGGGGCGCGGATCAGCATGTGATTACCGCCGCCGCCCGCTTCGAGCAGGCAGACCTTGAGGCTGGCATCCTCGCTCAGCCGTGCGGCGAGGGTCGCGCCGCCGGATCCGCCGCCGACGATCACGTAATCGAATTGTGCTGTGGTCATGGCATTCCTCCTCTGCCGCCGCGCCCTTGGTTTTTCGGGCTCGGATTTTCGCTGCACTTTCGTTGCCTCGGGGTGTCCTCCAACACGGTCTGGGCAGGTGCGAAACTAGCTGAACAAATAATTTGGACAGTTGTCCAGAAAAAATTTCAGAGGTCGGTGCGCATGTGCTGTGGCCCGCATATGGCGGGGCAGATGGGGTGTGGCGTGTGATGAGAGTGGGGCAGGCCCGCCGGTTCGGCGGGGCCGGGGATCACCCTAATTGCATACGCAGGCGTATGCGAAAGCGGTCAGCTTTCGAAATCCGGCAAGCTGTCGAGCGCCTCTTTCAGGGCGTTGCTCCAGCCTTGGGAAATAGTCTTGAAATAGGGGTCGTCCTGCTTGATGCGGCCGATATGGCCGACCTTGTAACTATCTGTTTCGTAAAACAGATAATCGAACGGCGCGCCGACCGTGAGGTTGGCCTTTATGGTCGAGTCGAAGCTGACCACCAGAAGTTTCATCGCGGCTTCGAAGCTGAGCGTGGGATCGTAGGCGCGCACAAGGATGGGGCGGCCGTACTTCATTTCGCCGATCTGGAAGAAGGGGGTGTCGCCGCCCGCTTCGATGAAGTTGCCTTCCGGGTAGATCAGGAACAGGCGCGGCGGGCCGCCCTTGATCTGACCGCCAAGGATCATCGTGGCGTTGAAGGTGCTGTCGGCGCGCTGGCCGGTCTGGGCGTGCTCGTCGATCACCTCGCGCAGGACGTCGGCCACCATGCGCGCGGCCTGAAACATCGAGGGCGCGCCCATCAGCGAGGGTTCGCGATCTTCGGGCGCCTTGGTGCGCTCTTCCAGGATCGAGACAACGGCCTGTGTGGTGGCAAGGTTGCCGGCGTTGATCAGGACCAGAACGCGATCGCCCGGTTCCTCCCAGACGTGCATCTTGCGGAAGGTCGAGATATTGTCGAGCCCGGCATTGGTGCGGGTGTCGGACATGAAAACCAGCCCGCGATCGAGCGCCATTCCAACGCAATATGTCATGCTGTTGCCCCGGGTCCTGTGATGGGTTCGATTATTGCTGCGCCACTTCGATAGACACGGTCAGGTTCTCGCCCGTGCCACCAAATCTGGTTCCTGTTACAGGAGCGGCCTCGGCATAGTCCAGCCCTGTCGCGACGCGCACATAGCGGGTGTCGGGCGAAATTCCGTTCGACACGTCGAAGCCGACCCAGCCCAGCCCGTCGACATAGGCCTCGGCCCAAGCGTGCATCGCCTCTTGTGCGATGCGGTCGTCAAGCATCAGGTAGCCGGAGACATAGCGCGCCGGAAAGCCCAGTTCGCGCGCGCAGGTCAGGAAGATATGGGTGTGGTCCTGACAGACGCCGCGCCCTTCGGTCACGGCCTCTTCTGCGGACCAGTCGGGGTCGGAGCTGCCGATTTCATAAACGATCTGTTCGCGGATCACGGCCAGCAGGGAATGCAGCCGCTCAAGCCCTTCGCCTTCGGAGGCGCGGGCAAGGGCGCGGGTGCCGGGGCCGGGCTTGGTGCGCACGGTGGGCTGTTCGTAAAGCCACAGCGGCGCCGGGCCGATATGGGGGCCAAGGACGCCATGATTATCGCTAAGCTCGACCTCGCCTTCGGAGGTGACGGTGAGCGAGGTGGCGTCACGGTCGAAGCTGATCAGGTCGGTGTGGTTGTTGTGGTGATCTTCGAACGAAACCTCTTGCTTGCCGCCCTCGATCGAGGTGCTCCAACTCAGCACGTTCTGCTGGTGGGTGGATTTGGGCGTTTTGCGCAGCTGTTGCAGCCCGTAGAGCACGGGCGTGTCGAAGGCATAGCGAGTTTTGTGGCAGATCTTGAGGCGCATGTGCGGGGCTCTTTCGGCTCTGTCTCCGGGGCGGGTCGGGTTATTCGGTGAAGCGGTAGTCGATCTCGATCTGGCGTCCGAGGTCGCCGATGAGGTCCAGCATTTGCTGGATGAACTGGTGCAGGCCGAAGTCGAAGATCGCGTCGATGTCATGGCATAGATAGCGACGCTCGATGTGATTTACCATGGCGTAGGAGGGGGGCCTCTCGCCATAGGTGGAGGTGATGTAGTTCAGGTTGCCCTTGAGCTTGCCGATACAGAAGGCAAGGCTGCGCGGCATCCGCTTGTCGAGGATTAGGAATTGCGCGATGTCGCGCGGGTCCATCACAGTGCCATAGGCGGTGCGAAAGCCGCCGCGCGCCGAGACCGAGCGCAGGATGGTTTCCCATTGCACGTTGTCGACCTGCCCGCCGACCGAAGAGGCCTGCGGCAGAAGCACGTAGTATTTCACATCGAGGATCCGCGCGGTGTTGTCGGCGCGTTCCAGAAAGGTGCCGATGCGGGTGAAATCGAAGATGTCGTTGCGCAGCATCGTGCCATGCACCGCCCCGCGCACCAGCGCGGCGCGCTGACGGATGCTGTTCAGGGTCTGGGGCATGTCGCGTTCGGGCACCTTGCGGGCCAGCATCGCGCGCGAGTCCATGTAGGCGCCGTTGATCGCCTCCCACACCTCGTGGGTGAGGGCGGTGCGCACCAGCCGGGCGTTCTGTCGGGCGGCGGCGATCGAGGACAGCACCGAAGAGCCGTTGTCGCGCGAGCGCAGCATCCAGTCGATCGCGGCGTCCTGCGTGATTTCGTCATGGGTCGCCTCGAAGCCCTTGTCGACGCCTGCGGTTTGCAGGATCGAGCGCCAGTCGTTGTCGGTGGCGCCAAGCCGGGTGAGGGCGATGCGCTGGCCGGTTTCGATCAGGCGCGAGGTGTTCTCGGCGCGTTCGAGATAGCGCGACATCCAGAAGAGGCCGTTTGCCGTCTTACCGAGCATGGCGGGCCTCCTTTTCGTTGGGGTGGGCGCTTGCGGGCGCGGGTGTTGCCGGTTTTGCCGCAAGAAGGGCAGTGGGCTGCATCAGCAGGGGCAGGCGGGCTGGGGTCATCATTGCATCAATCCTCCAGCACCCAAGTGTCCTTGGTGCCGCCGCCCTGCGACGAGTTCACCACGAGAGAGCCTTTCTTCAGCGCCACGCGGGTCAGCCCGCCGGGGGTGATGTTGATCCCCTCGGGCGAGACCAGCACGAAGGGGCGCAGGTCGACATGGCGCGGCGCAAGGCCCGCACGGGTAAAGATCGGCACCGTCGAGAGCGACAGCGTGGGCTGGGCGATGTAGTTGGAGGGGCGCGCCTGAAGCTTCTTGCGGAAGGCGGCGAGTTCTTTCTTGGTCGCGGTGGGGCCGATCAACATGCCGTAGCCGCCCGAACCGTGGACCTCTTTCACCACCAGATCCTGAAGGTTATCGAGCACATGGGCGAGGCTGTCGGAATCCGAGCAGCGCCATGTCGGCACGTTTTCCAGAAGCGGGCGTTCGCCGGTATAGAATTCGACGATCTCGGGCATGTAGGAATAGATCGCCTTGTCATCGGCGATGCCGGTGCCGGGCGCGTTGGCGATGGTGATGCCGCCGGCGCGGTAAACATCCATGATGCCGGGCACACCCAGCGCGCTGTCGGGGTTGAAGTTCAACGGGTCGAGGAAATCGTCATCGACCCGGCGATAAAGCACATCGATCGGGGCATAGCCGCGCGTCGTGCGCATCGCAACGCGGCCATCGACCACGCGCAGATCGCTGCCTTCGACAAGCTCGACGCCCATCTGATCGGCAAGGTAGGCGTGCTCGTAATAGGCCGAGTTGAAAATGCCCGGCGTCAGCACCGCGACGGTGGGCTTACCCTCGCACGCAGGCGGGGCGCAGGCCGAGAGCGAACGCAACAGGTTGCGCGGGTAATTCTCGACCGGCTGCACCCGGTTGCGCGAGAACAACTCGGGGAACATCTGCAACATCGTCTCGCGGTTTTCGAGCATGTAGCTGACGCCCGAGGGGGTGCGCGCGTTGTCTTCGAGCACATAGAACTGGTTGTCATCGGTGCGCACGAGGTCGATGCCGACGATATGGGTATAGGTGCCGCCGGGGGGATCGACGCCGATCATCTGCGGCAAGAAGGCCTCGTTGCGGGCGATCATCTCTTTCGGGATGCGGCCGGCGCGGATGATTTCCTGTCGGTGGTAGATGTCATAGAGGAAGGCGTTGATCGCGCGCACCCGCTGATCGATCCCGCGCGAGAGTTTCTGCCACTCGAACCCCGAGATCACGCGGGGGATGATATCGAAGGGGATGAGGCGTTCTTCGGCCTGCGACTGGCCATAGACGTTGAAGGTGATCCCGGTGAGGCGAAAGAGGTCTTCGGCCTCGCGCTGCTTGGCGCGCAGGCGTTTGGGATCTTCGCCGTCGAACCACCCTTTGAAATTGGCGTAAGGGTAGCGAAGCTGTTCGTCGCGGCCCCACATTTCATCGAATATGCTTTCGCTGCTCATGTCCGTGATCTGGTTGTCCCCCGCAGGTCTCCGGTCTTGCGACCGGATTTTATGACTGTTCCCGGCGGCCCGCGTTGGGCGCGCCTTTCGGTATCAACGCATGAAAGGCCCGATACGTTGCAATGATTTTCTGTTCGCGGCCACGGATGTGCAAGCGAATTGGGCATGTCGCCTCGCCTGATCGCGGAATAAGGCGGCATTTACTGGCCTAAGCGCGGAGAATCGGGCTAACAATTGTGCGTATACGAAGGATTGCGCCTCATTATTAAGCAGATGCACGTGCGCCCGGGTGGCGCGTCTTGTGGTGCTTGCCAGTCGGGGTGCGGCACTTTTGACCATTTGGTTCAGGGGCATGACGCCCCGAACTATCAAACAGGGGGATTGAACATGTCGACTTCCAAAATTTCGCGCCGTGGGCTTCTGGGCGCGGGGCTTGCCGCGGGTGCGGTGGCCACGCTTCCACTGGGCGCGCGCGCGGCCAGCCACGGGGGCAAGCTGAAGGTGGCGGGCATCTATACAGTGCCGGTCGAGCAGCAGTGGGTCAGCCGGATTCACATCGCGGCACTGGCGGCGCAAGAGCGCGGCGAGATCGAATATACCTTCTCGGAAAACACCGCGAATACCGACTATCCGCGCGTGATGCGCGAATATGCCGAAGGCGGGAATGACCTCATCATCGGTGAGATTTTCGGCGTCGAGGCCGAGGCGCGCGAGGTGATCCCGGATTATCCCGACACCGCCTTCCTGATGGGGTCGTCCTTCAAATCCGACCCGGCGCTGCCGAATCTGGCGACCTTCGACAACTATATTCAGGACGCGGCTTACCTGTCGGGCATCATCGCGGGCGCGATGACCGAAACCGGCAACATCGGCATGGTCGGCGGCTTTCCGATTCCCGAGGTCAACCGCCTGATGCATGCCTTCATGGCGGGCGCCAAGGAAATGAACCCCGACATCAAGTTTCAGGTCAGCTTCATCGGCTCGTGGTTCGATCCGCCCAAGGCCAAGGAAACCGCCTTTGCGATGATCGAGAACGGTGCAGATCTGCTTTATGCCGAACGCTTCGGTGTGTCGGATGCGGCCAAGGAAAAGGGCATTCTTGCCATCGGCAACGTGATCGACACGCAGCCGGATTATCCCGACACGGTCGTCGCCTCGGCAATCTGGCATTTCGAGCCGACGCTGGACACGGCGATTGCCAAGGTGAAGGCGGGCGAATTCGCCGCCGAGGATTACGGCATCTATTCCTTCATGAAGGAAGGCGGCTGTTCGCTGGCGCCTTATGGCACGTTCGAGGGCAAGATCCCGGCCGCGGCGGTCGAGATGGTCGATGCGAAAACGGCGGCGATCAAGAGCGGCGACTACATGGTCGAGATCAACGACGCCGAGCCGAAATCGTCGTAAATGACCACGCAAGATCAGGGCGCAGGGCAGGTTGTCCTGCGCCTTTCCCATATCACCAAGCGGTTCGGGCCAGTCACGGCCAACGAGGATGTGTCGTTTGACCTTCATCGCGGTGAGGTGATCGCGCTGCTGGGTGAAAACGGCGCGGGCAAGACCACGCTGATGAACATCCTGTTCGGCCAATACACCGCCGACGAGGGCGAGGTAGAACTGTTCGGCGCGCCCTTGCCGCCGGGCAATCCGCGCGCCGCGCTGGATCGCGGCGTCGGCATGGTGCACCAGCATTTCACGCTGGCCGATAACTTGCGGGTTTGGGAAAATGTCGTGCTGGGGGTCGATGCGCTGAGCGCGCCCGCGTTGAATGCGCGCGCGGCCAAGGCCAAGCTGCGCGAGTTGTCGGCGCGGTTTCACCTGCATGTCGATCCCGACGCCAAGGTGGGCCGCCTGACCGTGGGGGAACGCCAGCGGGTCGAGATCCTGAAGGCGCTTTACCGCGATGCGCGGATCCTGATCCTGGACGAGCCGACGGCGGTGCTGACGCCGCAGGAAACCGATGCGCTTTTCGCCACCCTGCGCGAGGCGATCGGGCTGGGCATGTCGGTGGTGTTCATTTCCCACAAGCTGCACGAGGTGATGGCGATTGCCGACCGGGTGCTGGTTCTGCGCCACGGCAAGCTGGTGGCAGAACGCGCGGTGGGCGACACCAACCGCGAAGAACTGGCCGCGCTGATGGTGGGGGCCGAGGTTTCAGCGCCCGAGCCGAGCGAAGGCGCGGCGGGGGCGGCGCTGTTGTCCCTGCGGGCCGTACGGCTGGCGGGTGAGGGCACGACGCCGGGTTTGAAGGGGATCGATCTCGACCTGCGGGCCGGGCAGATCACCGGGCTGGCGGGGGTGTCGGGCAACGGGCAGGCGGCGCTGTCGGACCTGATTTCGGGCCTGCGCGCGCCGGACGAGGGCGTGCTTGAGATTGCCGGTGAGGCCCTGCGCACATGGAGCCCGCGCGCGGCGGTGGGCCATGGCATCGCGCGCATTCCCGAGGACCGGCACAAGACCGGCACGATCGCCGATTTCGACCTGACCGAGAACGCGATCCTTGAACGCTACAAGAGTGAATTTTCGCGCGGCGGCTGGATGGACTGGCGCGGCGCGCGGGCCTTTGCCGAGGGCCTGATCAAGGGCTATGACGTGCGCTGTCACGGGCCGGAGCAACGTATTCGCCTGCTGTCGGGCGGGAACATGCAAAAGCTGATCCTTGGCCGGGTTTTGGAAGGCGCGCCCAAGGTGATTCTGGCCAACCAGCCGGTGCGCGGTTTGGACATCGGCGCGGTGAATTACGTGCATTCCCAGCTGCTTGAGGCACGTGCGCGCGGGGCGGCGGTGCTGCTCATCTCGGAAGATCTGGACGAGATCATGCGCCTGTCGGACGTGATCCACGTGATTTCCGAAGGCCGCCTTAGCCCGGCGTTCGCGCGCGGCACGATGCGGCCCGAGGAACTGGGTCAGTGGATGGCCGGGAAGGGGTATGACGATGCGGCTTGAACCGATCGAAGCGCCGGGGCTGGCGCGCCGGGCGGGCCTGCCTGCGCTGGCGATTGCGGGGACCTTCGTGATCGGGGCGCTACTGGCGATGATCGCGGGGGGCAATCCGTTTTCGGTGTTCGGACTGATCCTGAAGGGTGCGTTCGGGTCGAAATTCGCGGTGCTGGAAACGCTGAACCGGGCGACGCCGTTGATCTTTACAGGGCTGGCCGTGGCCGTGGCGTTTCGCGCCAAGCTGTGGAACATCGGGGCCGAGGCGCAGCTTTACGCAGGCGCGGTGATGACGGCCGTTCTGGGCACCGGCGCGCTGGCGTGGCCCAGTTGGGCGCTGTTGCCGATGGTGGGGCTGGCGGCGATGCTGGCCGGGGCGCTGGTGCTGCTGGTGCCCGCGATCCTGAAGGTGAGGTTGGGGGTGGATGAGGTTGTCACCACGCTGCTGTTCAACTTCATCTTTTTGCTGTTCGTGGGCTACCTTCTGGAAGGGCCGTTGAAGGACCCGATGGGCATGGGCTGGCCCAAGTCGGCGCGGCTGATCCCCGAGGCACGCCTGCCCCGGATCATCGAGGGGCTGCGTCTGCACTGGGGCTTTGCGCTGGGCCTGATTGCCGCCGTCACGGTCTGGGTGATCGAGCGGCGCACGACGCTGGGATACGAGATGCGCGCGGTTGGTCAGAACGTGGACGCGGCGCGCTTTGCCGGTATTCCCGTCACCGCCGTGATCCTTAAGACGGCGCTGATTTCGGGCGGGCTGGCGGCGCTGGCCGGGTTTTCGGAAGTGGCGGGCATGAAGGGCGCGCTGACCAAGGATATTTCGCCCGGGTTCGGCTATACCGGCATCGTGGTGGCGATGCTGGCGCTGCTCAACCCGCTGGGCGTGGTTTTGGCGGCGCTGTTCGTGGCGGCGATATTTGTCGGCGCCGACAGCATGAGCCGCGCCGCTGGCGTGCCGACCTATCTGGCCGATATCATGCTGGCCTCGGCGCTTTTGTTGATGGTGCTGGCGATCTTGCTGACGAAATTCAGGGTGAGGCGGGACTGATGGACCTTTTCGACATCTTCGTATCCGCCAGCTTCTGGGCCGCGGTGCTGCGCATTGCTTCGCCGCTGATCTTTGCCACGATGGGCGAGCTGATCTGTGAGCGCGCCGGGGTGCTGAACCTTGGCATCGAGGGGATCATGGTGGCCGGGGCCTTTGCCGGCTGGATCGCGGTCTGGGCCGGGCTGCCGCTGTGGGGTGGCGTGGCGGTGGCGATGCTGACCGGGATGGGGCTGGGCCTTGTGCATTCGGTGCTGTCGGTGCCGTTTGGCCTGTCACAGCATGTGGTCGGCGTGGGGATGACCCTGCTGGCCACGTCGCTGACCTTCTACACCTATCGCGTGGTGCTGCCCGAGGTGTCTTCGCCGCCCAAGATCGAGGCGTTTCAGCCGCTGGACATTCCCGGCCTGTCGCAAATCCCGTTCTTGGGCGAGGCGCTGTTCAGCCAGACGGCGCTGACCTATGCGGGGTTCGTGGTGGTGGCGCTGGTGGCGTGGGTGCTGTATCGCACGCCGCTGGGCCTTGCCGTGCGGGCGGCGGGGGAAAGCCCGGCGGCGGTGGCGGCGCAGGGGCTTTCGGTGACGGGCATCCGCATGGGCGCGGTGATCGTCGGGTCGGGGCTGATGGCGGTGGGGGGCGCGTTCCTGACCCTGTCGGCGTTTGACAGCTTTTTCTTCGAGATGGTCAACGGGCGCGGCTGGATCTGTATCGCGCTGGTGGTTTTCGGCGCATGGAAGCCGGGCAAGGCATTGCTGGGCGCGTTGCTTTTTGCCGCCTTCGATGCGTTTCAGATCCGGCTGCAACAGACGCCAATGGGGCAGGTGGTGCCCTATCAGGTGTTCCTGATGATGCCTTACGTTTTGTCGATCCTTGCGCTGGTGGTGATGTCGCGGCGCGCCGAGGTGCCAAAGGCGCTGATGGTGCCGTTCAACAAGGGAGAGAGATGATGTTCGATCTTGTGGTGAAGGGCGGCACGCTGCCCGATGGGCAGGTGGCCGATATCGGCATTCGGGGTGACCGGATCGCGGCGATTGGCGCGCTTGAGGGGGCCGAGGTGGGCGAGGTGATCGAGGCGGCGGGCGATCTGGTTGCGCCGCCCTTCGTGGACCCACATTTCCACCTTGATGCGACGCTGAGCTATGGTCTGCCACGGCTGAACGCGAGCGGCACGCTGCTGGAAGGGATCGGGCTTTGGGGCGAGCTGCGTGAGATCGCCACGGTCGACGAGATGGTCGAGCGCGCGCTGCGCTATTGCGACTGGGCGGTGTCGATGGGCTTGCTGGCGATCCGGTCCCATGTCGATACGACGCCGGATCACCTGAACACCGTGACGGCGATGCTTGAGGTGAGGGAGCGGGTGAAACCGTATCTCGATTTGCAACTCGTGGCCTTTCCGCAGGATGGTTTGTATCGCAGCCCGACGGGGCGCGAGAACCTGATCCGCGCGCTCGACATGGGTGTGGACGTGGTGGGCGGCATTCCGCATTTCGAGCGCACGATGGAAGAGGGGCGCGTCTCGGTCCGGGACCTGTGCGAGATTGCCGCCGAGCGCGGGCTGCCCGTGGACCTGCATTGTGACGAGACGGATGACCCGATGAGCCGCCACGTTGAAACGTTGGCCTATGAGGCGCAGCGGCTGGGCCTTCAGGGGCGGGTGGTGGGATCGCACCTGACTTCGATGCATTCGATGGATAATTACTATGTTTCGAAGCTGTTGCCGCTGATGGCCGAGGCGGGGCTGGCGGCGGTGCCCAATCCGCTGATCAACATCACGCTTCAGGGGCGGCACGATACCTTCCCCAAGCGGCGCGGGCTGACGCGGGTGAAGGAAATGCAGGCGTTGGGCATTCCGGTGGGCTGGGGGCAGGATTGCGTGCTTGACCCGTGGTATTCGCTGGGCACGGCGGACATGTTGGACGTGGCCTTCATGGGGCTGCACGTGGCGCAGATGACCCACCCGGATGAGATGGCGCGCTGTTTCGAGATGGTGACCGAGACCAATGCCGCGATCATCGGGCTTGGGGACTATGGTCTGCACAAGGGCGCGCTTGCCTCGCTCGTCGTGCTGGATGCCGCGGATCCGGTCGAGGCGCTGCGGCTACGCCCGGCGCGACTTGCCGTGGTGTCGAAAGGGCGGATCGTGTCACGCACGGCGCGCGGCGATGCGCGGCTTGACCTGACCGGGCGGCCGGGTGAGGTGCGCCGACGCCGCTGAGTGCCGCGATGGCGGATGGTTAAAGCGTCCCTGCGCGCCTCCCACCCACCCCGGCGCGCAGGGACGCTTTGGCGCGCTGCGTGTGGTGGACGAGAAATTCCTGACAGATTGTCGCACCCTTGGAACCATCGCAAAGGCGAATCCGTTGATGGATCATGTACGTCTCGTCCAAATCCCTGATGCAGTGTTTCGAGCAGGATCGTGTGATCCGCGAGAACGTGTTGGTGCAAGAGGTGGTGGACGACTGCGACGACATCGAAACCCTGCGTCGGTTCCAAGCGGAACAGGCGCAGGAGAGAAAAGAGAAAAGGGCCCGCATCGCGCGGGCCCTTTCTTTTTGTGAACAGCGCCGAGCGGGTGTGGCCTTGGGAGATGGATAAGACATGAGGCTAGCGAGATATCTGAACAGTGGCGGGGCGGCGCGCGCGGGGGCGCTTCTGCTGGCCGCCTTGTCCTTGGCGGGGTGCGCCGACCTGGGTTTCATCAACCCGGCGGGGCCGGTAGCGGCGGCGCAGCGGGATCACCTCTGGTCGATCCTATGGTGGATGATGCCGGTGGTGGTGCCGCTGTTCGTGCTCTTGCCGCTGATCCTGTGGCGCTATCGGTATCGCGGTGCGGGGGACTATCGGCCCGACTGGACCCATTCGAACCAGTTCGAGGTTCTGATCTGGGGCCTGCCGGTGATCATCGTCGGGGTGCTTGGATATAACCTTTGGGTCGAGACCGTCGAGATGGACCCCTACAAGCCGCTGCCGGGCGGCGAGCCGATGCAGATCCAGGTGATCGGCTATGATTGGAAGTGGCTGTTTCTTTATCCCGAGCAGGGGGTATCGACGGTAAACGCGCTTTACCTGCCGGTGAATCGGCCGGTGGAGTTCGAGTTGACCAGCGCTTCGGTGCTGCAAAGTTTCCTGATCCCGAAGCTGGGCGGGCAAATTTATGCCATGCCCGGGATGATCACCAAGCAGAACCTGAAGGGCGATGTGGCGGGCGATTATATCGGGTTGAACACCCAGTATAACGGCAACAACTTCACCGATCAGCATTTCGACGTGCATGTCGTGCCCGAGGCGAGCTTTGACGCGTGGGTCACGCATGTGAAGGACAGCGGCGCGCCCGCGCTTGACGAAAAGATGCTTGCAGCCTTGCAGGTGCCATCGGTGCCAGAAGCGCCAGACCTGTTTTCAACCGCGCCTGACGGGGCCTTCGAGGGCGTCGTGGAGCAAGCCATGGTGAAGGGAACCTGTGGAATATGAGCGACTGGTATTGGATATTCGGAAACCTGAAATGGAACTCGCTGGTGTTTTTCCACGCCTTCGAGAGTCCTTCGGCCTCGGAAGAGATTGCTGCGGGGGCGGCGTTGATGGTGATCCTTGGCGGGCTCTGGCTGGTGTGGCTGTTGACGGTGAAGGGGTGGTGGCGGCCCTTGTGGCGCGATTGGCTGACGAGCCCCGATCACAAGAAGATCGGCATCATGTATGTCGTCGTGGCGCTTGTCATGCTGGCGCGCGCCGTGGCCGAGGCGGTGGTGATGCGCCTGCAACAGGCGGTTGCCGTCAATGACCCGGGTTTCCTGAGCGCGGATCACTTCGGGCAGCTTTTTTCGACCCACGGCACGATCATGATCTTTTTCATGGCGATGCCGTTCCTGACCGGGGTGATTAACTATGTCATGCCGCAGCAGATCGGCGCGCGCGACGTGTCGTTCCCGGTGATGAACGCGGTGAGCCTTGCCCTGACCACGGCGGGCGCGGTCCTTGTCATGGTGTCGCTGGTGTTTGGCCAGTTCGAGACCGGCGGCTGGACCGCCTATCCGCCCTATACAGGCATTCGCTTTTCGCCTGGCGAGGGGGTCGATTACTGGATCTGGGCGGTGTCGCTTTCGTCGATCGGGACAACGCTTTCGGGGATCAACTTCGCCGTCACCATCTACAAGGAGCGCGCCCCGGGGATGACGCTGATGCGGATGCCGTTGTTCACATGGACGACGCTTTGCACCGCGATCCTGATGATTTTCGCGATGATCCCGCTGACCGCGGCCACGGCGATGCTGGCGCTGGATCGCTACGCGGGGTTCCATTTCTTTACCACCGACAAGGGCGGGGACATGATGAACTATGCCAACCTGTTCTGGCTGTTCGGTCACCCCGAGGTTTACATCCTGATCCTGCCCGCGTTCGGCGTGTTTTCCGAGGTGATCCCGGTGTTTTCGGGCAAGCGGCTTTATGGCTATACCTCGCTTGTCTGGGCGACGATGGCGATCGCGGTGCTGAGTTTTACCGTCTGGCTGCACCACTTCTTCACCATGGGGCAATCGGCCAACCTGAACGCGGTGTTCGGCTTTGCCACCATGACCATCGGCGTGCCGACGGGCGTGAAGGTCTATGACTGGATGCTGACGATGTATCGCGGGCGGTTGCGGTTCACCACGGCGATGCTGTTTTCGGTGATGTTCCTTGTCACCTTCGTCGTCGGCGGGATCACCGGTGTGATGCTGGCCAATCCGACGGTGGATTTCGCCACCCATAACACGCTGTTCCTTGTGGCGCATTTTCACAACATGCTGATCCCCGGGCTGCTGTTCGGGATGATCGCGGCGATGCAGTTCTGGTTTCCCAAGGCGTTCGGGTTCCGGCTGGATGAGCGCTGGGGCAAGATCAGCTTCTGGTGCTGGTCGATCGGCTTTTACGTGGCCTTCATGCCGCTTTACGCGCTGGGTCTGATGGGGGCGATGCGGCGCAGTTTTGAGTGGTATCAACCCGAATTCCTGCCCTACCTTGTCGTGGCCGCCGGGGGGGCGTTGCTGATCCTGTGCGGGCTGATCGCGCTGTTCGTCCAGCTTTGGGTGAGTGTGAAGCACCGCGATCAGTTGCGCGTGCCTGCGGGTGATCCGTGGGACGCGCATTCGCTGGAATGGATGAGCGCGGCCCCCGCGCCCGAATGGAATTTCGCGGTGATCCCCGAGGTGCACGGGCGCGAGGCGTTTCTTGAGGCAAAGCGCGACGGCACGGCCTATCTTCCGCCTGAGCGCTACGAGGATATTCACCTGCCCGCGCATTCCGCGATGGCTCCGCTGATCGGGGTCGGGGCGTTGGCGCTGGGCTTTGGCCTGACATGGCACATCTGGTGGATGGTGGCGGCGGGGTTCATCGGCATCTGGGCGGTTGTCATCGCGCGCAGTTTCGTGACCGACACGGGCCACGTCATCCCGGCGGATGTCGTGCAGCGCGAGCATGAGAGATGGCTTGAGCTGGTGCGCAATACGCCCGCGGTGGACCGCGGTGTCGAGCAACAAAGTGAAAATCTGGGACATGCGGAGGCGGTGATATGAGCGCGCAAACAGACCCTCTTTATCCGGGGATGACCCTTGAGGCGGCGGACAGGGATTCGCATGACGCGGCAGAGCCGGTGATCTTCGGCTTCTGGATCTTCCTGATGTCGGACCTGTTGTTGTTCGCTGTGCTCTTCGCCACCTACGCAGCGATGAGCACCCACGGACAGGCCGATGCACCGGGGCCACGCGAACTATTCGAGTTGGGGTCGATCTTTATCGAAACCATGCTTTTGCTGGGCTCGACCTTCACCTTCGGCATGGCGTCTCTCGCCATGAAATACGATCAGGGGGCCGGCGCTGTCGTTTTCTGGATGGTGGTGACGGGGCTACTGGGTGCGGGGTTTCTGGGCTTTGAAATCAGCGACTTCTACCAGTTTGCCGTGATCGAGGGCGCACCGCCGCAGGCCAGCGGTTTCCTGTCGTCATTCTATGCGCTGGTGGCCACCCATGGGCTTCACGTGGCGTCGGCGCTGGTCTGGATGGTGGTGATGTTCGTGCAGATCGCCGTCTTTGGACTGAGCCGTGAGGTGAAGCTTCGGATCATGCGGTTGGCGCTGTTCTGGCACATGTTGGATGTCGTCTGGGTCGGCATCTTTACCTTTGTTTTCCTGTTCGGAGTTGTCCAATGAACAAAAGGCTTACCCCAAAAATCGACGCGGCGTGCAAGCGTGATCTGCGCCAGTATACCATCGGCTATGTGCTGGCGATGATCCTGTCGCTGGCGGCCTTTGTCATTGTCTGGCAGGGGCTTGTCGCGGGGTTGACGGCGCTGGCCGTCCTGTCCGTGCTGGCGACGGTGCAGATCGTCGTGCATTTCCACTACTTCCTGCATATCGGGCTTGAGAAATCGCATCGCGATGATCTTTACCTGATCCTGTTTACCGTCTTGATCGTGGCGCTGATGGTGGCGGGCACGATCTGGATTCTCTACGATCAGCATTCGCGAATGTGAAACGCGCGCGTTAACCAGTAATAACGGGGCGTCACACATCTTGCGCCCCGTTTTTTTCTGCCTGATCATGTCCGCCGGGAGGAGCGCTTGAATGGATAAGACCTGCAAGACTGTGGCCGAGGCGGTGGCCGGAATCGCGGATGGGGCTTCGGTGATGATCGCGGGGTTCGGCGGATCGGGAGCGCCGGTCGAGTTGATCCATGCGCTGATCGACGCCGGGCCAAGGCATCTGACGGTGATCAACAACAATGCTGGCACAGGGCAGGTGGGCCTTGCCGCGATGATCCGCGAAGGGATGGTCGACAAGGTGATCTGTTCCTATCCGCGCACCCGCGATGCGGTTTGCTTCAACGAGGCCTACGCCGCCGGAAAGCTTGAGCTTGAGGTGGTGCCGCAGGGCACATTGGCCGAGCGTATTCGCGCCGGGGGGGCGGGCATCCCGGCGTTTTACACGCCGACGGGGGTTGGCACCGAACTGGCCGAGGGCAAGGCGGTGGGCAGGTTCGAGGGCAAGGACTATGTGCAGGAACGCTGGCTCAAGGCCGATGTCGCCCTGATCAAGGGCGAGGTGGGCGATCCGATGGGCAACCTGACCTACCGGATGAGCGCGCGGAACTTCAATCCGATCATGGCGATGGCCGCGACGCGCACCATCGCGCAGGTGCGCCGCATGGTGGCGCCGGGGGGCATCCCGCCCGAGGACGTGATCACGCCGGGCATCTTCGTTGATGCGCTGGTCGAGGTGCCGGATGCGCGCCAAGAGGAAGACCTGATCCGCGCGGAGGCGGTTTACCCATGAGCACGCTCAATGAAATCAAGCTGACCAATGCCCAGATCGCGTGGCGCGCGGCGCAGGATATTGCGGATGGGGCTTATGTGAACCTTGGGATCGGTTTTCCCGAGATGGTGGCCAACCATTGCCCCAAGGATCGCGAGGTGATTTTTCACACCGAGAACGGGTTGCTGAATTTCGGCCCTGCGCCCGAACCGGGGCAAGAGGACTGGGACCTGATCAACGCGGGCAAGAAGGCGATCACGCTCAAGCCCGGCGCGGCGGTGTTCGATCACGCGCTGAGTTTCGCGATGGTGCGCGGCGGCCATCTGGACGTGGCCATTTTGGGCGCGTTCCAAGTGGCCGAGAATGGCGATCTGGCGAACTGGAGCACCGGCAAGGGCGGCGTGCCTGCGGTGGGCGGCGCGATGGATCTGGTGCATGGGGCCAAGCGGGTGGCGGTCGTCACCGATCATGTCACCAAGTCGGGCGCGCCAAAGCTGGTGTCGCGCTGTGACATGCCGCTGACCGGGGTGGGCTGTGTCACGCGGATCTATTCATCGCTGGCGGTGGTGGATGTGGTCGAGGGCCGGTTCGTCCTGCGCGAAAAGCTGGCCGCGCTGAGCCTTGACGAGTTGCAGGCTGTGACCGGCGCGCCGCTGCATCTTGAGGGCGCGCCGGAGGATCTTGTGGTGCCTGCGCTGGCTTAGCGCTTGAGCCAGGCGCGCAGCGCCATGCCAGCAGCGATCACGGCGATCAGCGCGTAGCCGATACCATGCGGGTGCAGGTGGCCAACGCTGTCGTTGATGGTGTGGGCCGAGGCCACCGAGGGCGCCAGCAGGGCGAGGGGAAGCAGCAGTTTTTTCACAGGTCGATCTCCTTTTTTCGTGCTGTGAGATAGTCGCGGATGTCGAGGGCGGCTTTTTCGTCCATCGACACGTAGATCAGGTTCATGTTGGTGCGTTCGCGCACCATTTCGCCCGGGAAGGGCAGGTAGCTCAACTCGCGTGAGCCGAACGAAGGCGAGGCGGTGCCCACCTGCCATTCGGTCTTGAGCTCTACATCCACCAGCTTAAGCGCTTTGGCGCCGCCCTTGCCGGGGCGCTCGAACGGCACACCGGCAAGTTTCAGGTAAGACGCCTTGTCGGCGGCCTGCACGAAGCCGTCGATGAACTGCGTGGCGAGGATTTGCAGGTCGGCGGCGGCGTCTTCGTCATGCATGTGGGAATGCAGGTGTTCGCCGTGGGCATGGTTGTGGCCATGCCCGTGGGTGTGGCCGTGAGAGTGGCCGTGATCGTGGGAGTGGCCATGCGTATGCGTATGGTCATGCCCGTGGCTGTGCCCGTGGTCGTGTTCATGGTGTGGGTGATCGTGTGGCATCTTTCCCTCCCTCAGAACTTGTGCGGTTCGGCGTTGGACCAGCGCTTGCCCTCGAACTCGCCATGCGGGATTTTGACCGGCTTGTCGATGTGCTTGCGGTGCTCGCCCAGCTTGCCGTTCGCGACCAGCGCGCCCAGCACGTCGACGATTACGCGGGTGCCCATCAGCGCGGTGATATCCGACACGTCATAGGGCGGCGCGACCTCGACCAGTTCCATCCCGCAGATGCCTTCGGCGGCGATGCCCGAGGCCAGCGCCAGCGCTTCACGCGGCAGGAAACCGCCCGGTTCGGGCCAGCCGGTGCCGGGGACGAAACCGCAATCGATGCTGTCGATGTCGAAGGACATATAGACCATGTCGACGCCATCCCACGCCATTTCCAGCGCCATTTCGATGGTCTTGTCGATGCCCATCTTCTCCATGTCGCCCATGGTGATGATGTTGGTTTCCCGCTCGCGCGCGACTTTCACCGCCTCGCGCGGGACCTGCCAGCCGCCGATGCCGATCTGGACAAGGTTCTTGGCCGGGACGTTGGGCAGGTTGGTCGAGTGGAACCACGGGGTGGTGTGCATCCGCTCATCAAGGTCTTTTTCCTGAATGTCGGCGTGGCGGTCGAAGTGGACGATGCCGATTTTCTTCGAGGTGCATTCGGCAATGCCGCGCACACAAGGAAAGCCGATGGAGTGGTCGCCGCCGATCATGATGGGGAGCGAGCCGGACGAGAACACGTGGCTCACGGCGCGGCTGATCTGATCGAAGGACTTTTCGATATTGGCGGGAATGGTGAACACGTCACCGGCATCGCAAAGCGTCATCTGTTCGCGCAGGTCGACGCCGATTTCGTAGTTGTAAGGCGTGTAAAGTGCGCTGATCTTGCGCACGCCCTGCGGGCCGAAGCGGGTGCCCGCGCGATAGGTGGTGCCGCCGTCAAACGGGATGCCCAGCACGGTCGCATCGTAATGCGAGACTTCCAGCACGTCCTCGGCATAGGGCGCCTTGAGGAAGGTGTTGATGCCCGCGTAATGGGGCAGCTCACCGCGTGCGAAGGTGGGGATCGACTTGTCTTCGATGGTGTCGGCCCCGGTCAGGCCCATGCGCAGGGCCCAGCGGCGCTCTTCGTCCCAGCGGCCCTCGGGCAGTTCGGCTTCCTTGCGCATGGCTTTCCACCCGGCCAGCTTGGTCAGGTCAGGGTGGTGGTGGCGCTTTTCCGTGCCCTTGGCCATGCCGGCGAGGTCCGCCGGGTGATGCGAGCGTGTGCGCTCATTGCGGTCGAAGAACATGAGTTTCCTCCTTGATGGTCTGGTAAGGGAAGCCGCCATTCCTGGCGTCGAAATCATAGGTGATGGTGGCGCCGAAGGCGCCCGGATCGTCCGGGTCCCAGCGCGGCTTGTCGAAGACGATGACCCGGTCGCCCAGCTTGAACCCCTCTTCGAGGTCATGGGTGACCATGAAGACGGTCATGCCGGTTTCGGCCCGCAGGTCGGACAGGAAATCGTGCATCGAAAGCCGCGTGCCGGGGTCGAGCGCGCCGAAGGGTTCATCGAGCAACAGGATGCGGGGCCGCGCCACCAGCGCCTGCCCGATGGCAAGGCGTTGCTGCATCCCGCCCGACAGGGTGGCGGGGTAATTGTCGGCGACGTGATCCAGCCCGATCCGGGCCAGCGTTTCATCGGCGCGGGCGCGGGCGGCTTTCCTTTCGGCGCCGAAGAACCGCCCCCAAGGGCGGCGGAAGCTTTCGCCCGCCACGATATTGTCGCGCACGGTGAGGTGCGGAAAGGTCGAGTAGCGCTGGAACACCACGCCGCGTTCCAGCCCCGGCTCTACTGCGGGTGGGTTGCCGTCGACCGTGATCTGCCCCCGCGTGGGGCGCTCCTGTGCCAGAAGCAGGCGCAGGAAGGTGGATTTGCCACAGCCCGAGGCGCCGACGATCGAGATGAATTCACCTTCCTCGACCTCAAGGTTGACCCGTTCAAGGATCGGGCGGCCATTGTAGCTTTGAAAGATGTTGCTCGCGGAAACGAAGCTCATAGCGCGGCCTCCGTCCATGGGAACAACCGCTCTGACAGCTTTTTCAGCGCAAGGTCGATGACGAAGGCCAGAAGCGTGATCCAGAGCACGTAGGTCAGGATCACGTCCATCGCCAGATAGCGGCGGACAAGAAAGATGCGATAGCCAAGCCCAAGGTCCGAGGCGATCGCCTCGGCCGCGATCAGGAACAGCCACGCGGGGCCAAGCGATAGGCGCACCGACTGGATCAGGCGGGGCAGCACTTGTGGCAGGGCCACGCGCAGCGCGATGGTCAGCGTCGAGGCGCCCAGCGTTTCGGCCTTCACGATCATCTCGCGCGGGATTTCCAGCGTGCGTTGCGACAGGTCGCGGATCAGGAAGGGGGTGATGCCGATAACGATGAGGACGACTTTCGAAAGTTCGCCCAGACCGAAGGTGATGAACAGGATCGGCAGGATCGCAAGCGGCGGGATCATCGAAATCACCGCGACAAAGCCCGCAAATGTGGCGCGCACATGCGGCAGAAGGCCGATCAACATGCCGAAACTCAGCCCGATCAGCGCCGCGATGCCGACGCCAAGGCCAAGGCGTTGCAGGCTGATCGCGGTGTCATGCCACATAAGGATGCGGCCCGAGCGCTTGTCGGGTTCGAAAAACAGCCGCTCGGCAGTGGCGGCGATTTTCGAGGGCGCGGGCAGCAGCTTGTCCGCCGGGTTTTCGCTCAGCCGGATATCGGAGCCGATGGCATAGGCGATGAACACCAATGCGAACGGCAGCATCAGTAGGAACAGCGCAAGCGGGCGTCCGGGTTTTCTGTTGATCAGGCGCATGGCGTGTCCGGTTGGGGCGGGGGTGTAACGGGGGAGAGAGGGGCGTATCGGGTCAGAGAGGGGCGCGCCCCGGCGCAGGGTCCGGGGCGCGCGTGGGTCAGGTGATCAAAGCTGTCCGTCGGCGGCCATTTTCATGTAGTCCACGTTGTAGCGGAACATGGTGTTGGCGCTGTCGCCGGTGACCGTGCCATCGGGATATTCCACGCCGACGAAATCGGGCGAGGGCGCGCCTTCGCCCAGAATGCCCTTGTCGAACAGGAATTGCGCGACGTTGGTCATCGTGGTCTTCAACTCGGCACCTTGGGTAAAGGTCACGGCCGCGGCGGGATCAAAGAACATCTCGGTCGAGGCCAGCTGCGCGTCATACCCGGCCAGATCGGTGCCCGAGGCTTCGGCCATCCATTCACGGGCGGCTTTGCCTTCGGGGGTGTCTTGGGACATCAGGCCCATCACCTCGTACCACGCCCCGGCCAGCGCCTTGCCCAGTTCGGGATTGTCGGCCAGCGTTTCGGTGTTCACCACCATCAGGTCGATGATCTCACCGGGGATTTGCGAGCTGTCGAAGATCTTGTTGGCGTTGGGGTCTTCGAGGATCGAGGACACCAGCGGGTTCCATGTCACCACGGTTTGCACATCCGCCGTCTGGAAGGCGGCGATCATGTCGGCGTCAGAGGTGTTGATGACCCCGCCGAGATCGGCCTCGCTCAGCCCGACGCTATCCAGCCCGCGCGCCAGCAGGTAATGCGAAACGCTGAGTTCGACGAGGTTGACCGGCTTGCCCTTGAGCGTGGCAAGATCGCCCTCGCCCTTGAGGATCACCGCGTCGTTGCCGTTGGAAAAATCGCCCACAATCAGGGCGGTGGTATCGACGCCGCCGCCCGAGGGGATGGAGAGCGTGTCCATGTTCGTGGCGGTGACGCCGTCGAACTGGCCCGAGGTGTATTGGTTGATGGATTCGATATAGTCGTTGATCTGAACGATCTCGACGTCGATGCCGTATTTCTCGGCCCATTTGTCCATGATGCCGCTTTCCTCGGCATAGCCCCAAGGCATCCAGCCGACATAGATCGACCATGCGACCTTGAACTCGGTCTTTTTCTCGGCCGAAGCCTGTGTTCCCAATGCGGCCGCCGCGAGGGCCATCGCCAGTGCGCTCTTTCTGAACATCGCTGTCTCCCGTTCAATCGTTTCACGAATGTCGGGCCTGCGCCTCGCGGAGCGGTCTTTGCATATTGAGCGCGGGCAGGGCCGACGCAGTACTCTCCCGGGATTTTGTCCCGCCGTGTACCCGCACGGAGTTTGCCGTGCTGGCGGCGTCTCTCGGTCGCGGCCCCGTTTGAAAACGGGCGGAACCCTAGACACCCTGCGCCTTCAGATTGGGCAATTTCGGGCGATTCTCATAGGGCGGGCCGGGGGAGATGCCGCAAAATGCAAAGATCGCGCTTTTGAGTGATTAATTTTTGTGCAGGCGGGTTTGGCGGCGGTGGCTGTGGATGCGGGCTTGATGTGATTTTTCAGCGCTGGATCAGAACGGGCCTATAACGGGCGCATGACCTTACCCATCGCAGACCCGTGGTATGACACCTGCCACATTGCCCCGAACATCTGGCTCATCACCGAGCCGCGCGTGCATCCGATCTTTTCGGCCAACATGCATCTGGTCACCGGGCGTGATGCCGACCTGTTGATCGACAGCGGCATGGGCATCGCCCCGCTGAGGCCAGTGGTGGACAAGCTGCGCGGCGATGCGAAAAAGCCGCTGATCCTGCTGTCGAGCCATACCCATGTGGACCATATCGGCGCGGCGCATGAGTTCGAAACCCGGCTGGTGCACCCGGTCGAGGCAGAAGAGCAGGCCGCGCCATCGCCCTATTCGCTGGTAAGCGCCGATATTCCCGCGCCGCTGGCGGCGATGTTCGTCGAGGCAGGCTATGCGCCGCTTTGGGAGTATCTTGTAGATGCGGTACCGTATGGTGGATATGACCTCGCCGCCTATGAAATCAAACCCGCGCCCGCGACCGGCACGGTGGAAGATGGCGACATCATCGACCTTGGCGATTGGCAGGCAGAGGTGCTGCACCTGCCGGGTCATTCGCCGGGGCAACTGGGCCTGTGGCATGGCGAAAGCGGCACCTTGTTCGGTGGTGATGCGGTTTATGACGGGCCGCTGATCTATGACGGCGCGGGGATGAGCATCGACGACTACGCCGCGACGCTGAAACGGTTGCGCGCCTTGTCGGTCGAGGTGGTGCATGGTGGCCATGACCCGGCGTTCGGGCGGGCCCGGCTGCACGAGATGATCGACGACTACCTTGCGCTATGGGGCAAATCCGGCTGAGGGGGCAAGTCCTGCTGACAGGCCTACTGACAGGCCTCAGGTTGAACGAGCGATTGTTTCGGCTTCGAGCGGCGCGGTGATCCAGTGTCCGTCCGGGCGCATGGTCGTCCAGTAAAGCGCACCGTTGGGGCGCCGCTCAAGCAGGGGGCGGTTTTCCAGAAACGGGTTCGTCGCCACCTGCGCGATGCCCTTGCCGCCCGCCCAATGGCCAAGGACATAGGCCCCAGTGAACCGCGCCTCGAGCGCCTCGTGACGGGCGCCGTTGCCAAGCATCTGTTCGACCTCGGCCTGTGTCGGCGCGTCAAGGCGATCGATGGCCAGAAGAAAGCGGTTCTCGGTCACCAGAAGCCAGCCTTCGAGCGCGCCGTGGCGCACGCGTAGCGCCTCGAACGGGGCATCGGTTTCGCGCTGCCAAAGCTCTGTATAGACGCCGTGCACGCCCTCTTCGATCAAATCGCCCGCCGGGCCGAAGCTCATCAATCCGGCGTCGACATCCGCGGTCGGCCCGTGCCAGTTGATCGCGCGGGTCCAAGTGCAGATGCTGTCCTTCACGGTGATCGAGCCGGCAAAGCCCTCGGCCTGCATCAGGCGGGCGATGGTCTTGTCGGGCAGGTCTTCGAGCGCATGCGCGCCGCGGATCTGGGGCCGGTCGGCGGGAATGCGCAGGTCGGCATAGGCGGCGCCGCATTGCATCCAGTGCACCCGGGTTCTCGCATCCTCGAACCCCGGCGCCTTGATCCAGACGCGCCGCCAGTGGCCTTGCAACTGGGCGGTGGTGATCGTGCGGCCCGTGCTTTTCACGTCGGTCAGCGCGCCCATCACGCGGCGGCCTTTTTCAGCGCCCCCAGTTTCGCGACGATTTCGTCGGTGGTCTGCACCGCGCCCTCCTGAAGGTATTCCATCGCGTTGAGCGAGGCCTGATGCGCCGCGTCCGAGGTGCCGCCGACGCTGTCGCTGATCACGCGCATGTAATAGTCATGCTGGTGGCCATCGACGAAGGTGTAATGCACGCAGACATCCGTCATGCCGCCGACAAGGATCAGGGTTTCGGCCTTCAGCCCCTTGAGCAGGATTTCCAACTCGGTCCCGAAGAAGCAGGAATAGCGGCGCTTGCGGATGAAGAAATCACTCTCGCGCATGTCCATTTCCTCGGCCGCGACCGGCGTGCCGGGCTCGCCATCAAGGCAATGGATCCCTTCGGAGCCGTCAAGCTCGCGGCCATAATCGACCATGGCGCGGCGGTGGTTTTCCTCGAAGAAGATCACCGGGATGCCGGCCTCATGAGCCGCATCCACGACGCGGCGCGCGCGCGACATGTTGTCAAAGTAATCCGGCATCGTCGGGATGCCCGCGTTGGAGCGGTCGAGAAACGTGCCTTTCTGGATGTCGACGACGATCAGGACGGGCTGTCCGACGAGGGTGGGTTGGCGTGGCATGATGTGCTCCTTTTGTCTTGAGGTGCTATTTCTTGGCCGGTTCCGCGCCCATCAGGCGGGGCAGGTCGCCGAACCGGGCGATGGCGCCGAACACGGCGAGCGAGACGACGATGAAGGTGATCGCGGCCACCGCCATCGTCGGGGTGTAGCCGTTGCGTAGCGAGTTGAAGATTTGCAGTGTGACGGTCGAATAGGACGAGGCCGAGACGAAGAACATCACGATGAACTCGTTAAAGCTGAGCACGAGGGCGAAGAAAAACCCCGACAGCGTGTAAGGAATCGTCTGCGGCAGGATCACGGTGCGGAAGGTGACGGCGGGGGTGGCGCCCATCGTGGCCGCCGCATCCAGATGCGCCCGGTCGATGGACTGCAACCCGATCGAGATTGTCACCAGCGGCAGGGCAAGGAACAGCGCGGCATGGCTGACCACCCCGGCCCAAAGGCTGCCCAGCACCCCGAGAAACGCCCAGAGGAACCCCAGCCCGACGCCGAACACGATCGGCGGCAGGGCAAACGGCATGGAACCAAGCCCGGCGAGGACCTGGCTTGCCTTCGTGCCGCGCGACCACAGCGCATAGGCCAGCGGCCAGGCGATCAGCACCGCCAGCGCGGCGCTGGCGAAGGCCACGATCATCGAGTTGGTGAGCGCCGTGACCCAGACGGTTTCGGTGATGAAGAACTCCTTGAACCGCGCCAGCGTCGGCTCGCGCGGGGGGAAGAACATGGTGCGCCCGCTGTTGAGCGCCGCGCCCGAGACCACCATGATCGGCAGCGCCAGCATCAGCGCCGAAAGCGCCATGAACAGGGTTTTCAAGGTCCGCGCCATCATGCGTTCCTCCGGCTCAGCCATTGGCCGAGGCCAAGGAAGACCGCCGCCGTCACCAGCAGGATCATCGCCTGTGCCGAGCCGAACGGCGCGTTCAGCGTGTTGCCGCGCACCGCCTCGTAAACCGACACGGCCATCGTCTGTTTCGCGGGTTCGGCGAACACCGTCACCGCCACGTAGA
The DNA here is from genome assembly GCA_030848925.1 of Rhodalgimonas zhirmunskyi. Taxonomy (GTDB): domain Bacteria; phylum Pseudomonadota; class Alphaproteobacteria; order Rhodobacterales; family Rhodobacteraceae; genus Rhodalgimonas; species Rhodalgimonas zhirmunskyi. Next base: position 1,252,972 of record JANFFA010000001.1, on the reverse strand, counting down.
CGCCCAGCAGGAACACGAACAAAAGCAGCATCGAGCCGACCAGCGGCAACCGCACCGAAGGCAGGATCACCGTGCGCATCACCGTCCACGGGCCCGCGCCCATCGTTTGCGCCGCCTCGACGGTCGAGCGGTCAAGCCGCGACAACGGCGGGTAAAGCAGGATCACCGCGTAGGGCCAAACAAGATAGGCCATGGTCAGCACGGTGGCAAAAACCGACGTCTTGAATTTCACGTTGCGCGGGTTGGCCAGCCCCCAGTCGCGCAGGGTATCGAACCAGCCCACATCCTTGAGCCACTGGGTCGCGCCCGAGACCTTGAACAGCATCGGAAGGCCCGAGCGGTTCGACAACAGCACGTCCCAGCCCATCACGATGAAAACCTCGGACAGTGACAGGCTCGACAGGATGAAGACCAACCAAGCCGCCTGTGCGCGCCGCGACAGGCCGGTCATGAAATAGGTGAAGGGAAAGGCCGTGATCACCGCCAGAATGGCCGCGATGACCGCGTAATAAAGCGAATACCAAAGCTTTTGCAGGTAGAGGAAGGTCACGTTGTCGGGCCACTCGGCCCCGACGAAGACGCGCTTGTAATTGTCCAAGGAAAAGCCCCAGACCCAGCTTGCCCCTTCGACCTTGTGACCGAAGGAAATGGCGAACACCAAGAGGAACGGCGTCAGGCAGAGAAACAGCACCACCGCCCAGATCAGCCCGCGGATGAGCGTTTCGCCCGAGGGCAGGCTGTTTTTCGGGGCAAGATCGCCCACCTGTGGCGCGGTGTCGTGATCCGAGGCGAGGGTCATGCGGCCTCCGACGGGGCAGTGTTTTCGCGCGGAAAGATATGCAGCGCGCCGGGCGGCAGGGTGACGTCGGTGGCGCTGCCCACGGCAAAGGCGCGGTCGGTTTCGCCGGTGGCATACTCGACGATCATCGGGCCGATGGCGGTGTCGAGGTGGATGTCGCGCACCGGACCCAGATCGCGCAGGAAGGTGATCTTGGCCGGAATGCGGGTGCCTTTCATGTCGGGCGTGTCGAGGGCCGGCCCTTCGGGGCGGATCGCCACCCGCACAGGCGAGCCGTTGATGAATTGTGCGGGCACATCGGTTTCGATCAGCGTGTCGCCAAGGCGCAGGTTGCCCTTTTCGACAACGGCGTCGAAGAAATTGGCCCGGCCGATGAAATCCGCGACAAAGGCGTTGGCGGGCTTGTGATAGATGTCATGCGGCGCGCCGACCTGTTCGACGCGACCCTGACTCATCACCACGATCTTGTCGGCCATGGTCATGGCTTCGCGCTGGTCGTGGGTGACGACGATGGTGGTGATGCCAAGGCGTTGTTGCAGCAGGCGCAGTTCCACCTGCATGTCCTCGCGCAGTTTGGCGTCGAGCGCTGACATCGGCTCGTCCAGCAGGAATACATCGGGCTCCTGCGCGAGGGCGCGGGCAATGGCGACGCGCTGCCGCTGACCGCCCGAAAGCGCGGTGATGCGGCGGTCGCCGTAACCGGCGAGTTGCACCAGATCGAGAAGCTTTTCGCCCTTTTCCAGCGCCTCGGCCTTGTTGGTGCCGGAAATCATCAGCGAATAGACCACGTTTTCCAGCACGGTAAGATGCGGGAACAGCGCGAAACTCTGGAACACCATGCCGAAGCGGCGCTTGTGCGCGGGCAGGGCGGTGATGTCGCGCCCGCCAAGGATCAGCGCGCCGCCCGACGGCTCTTCCAGCCCCGCGATCATGCGCAACAGCGTGGTTTTGCCACAGCCCGAAGGGCCAAGCAGCGCCGTGAGCTCGCCTTCAGCAAAGTCGAGCCGGGTCTTTTCGACAGCGCGAACGCTGCCGAAACTCTTGTGGATATTGTCGAGAACGAGGCCCTTCATATGCAGGCTCCCCCGGATCAAGCGCCGGCCAGCATCTTGTCCCAGTTTTCCTTGATGAAGGTTTCGTTGTCCAAATAGGCCTCGTAAGCCGGCTTGATCGAGGGCGCGCCCGAAACCATGGCGAATTCCTCGTCCGTGAGGTCGGTCATGGACTGCGCGACAAGCGGCGCGGTCCCGATCTTGCGGCTCATCAGGGCCTGCGTCGCCGGGTCAGAGGAGAAGTCCATGAAGGCCGCCGCCTCGTCGCCCTTGTCGGAGATCGCCGACAGGCACCACGAGCCGTAATCCTGCGGGTTGCCCTCTTTCGGGAAGATCGGCTTGATCGGGAAGCCGTCCGCCGCCATCAGGTTGGCCACGTCGAGGTAGTATTGCCCACCGATCACGTCGCCGTTCTTCATCGCCTGTTCCATCTGGCTTTCGGCCGACCACCACAGCGCCACGTTGGGCTTGATCTCGGCGGCCTTCTCGATCACCGCCATGATGCCGTCCTTGGTCGACAGGGTTTCGGCCCCGTCGAAATAGGTGGCGGCGACAATGTCGAGGAATTGCGAGTTGTAGTTCTTGGACAGCCCGAGAGAGGCCTCATAGGTGCTGCTGTCCCAGAACTCGGTCCAGCTTGCGGGGGCTTCGACTTCGCCGGGGTTGATGACCATGGCGCTGAACCACGACATCGCGCCGACACCGATCGGGCCGGTGCTGTCTTCGAACACGAAATAGGGGTCGAGGTTCGATGTGGCGGCCATTTTCGACTTGTCGAGCGGAGCCAGAAGCCCGCCGATGCGCGACGCCTTGATCAGGCTGTCACGGCCATAGAGCGACACGTCCGCCGGCACGTTGCCTGCCTTGGTCGCCTGCGTCATCGTCACCAGCCAGTCGGTCGAGTTGGGCTGGGTCACGCTTTCTACCGCGATGCCGGTGGCCTCGGTGAAGGCGGGGTAGACGAATTCCTTGAAGCTGTTTTCGAAATAGCCGCCGTAAGAGCCGATCTTGAGGCTACGGTCCTGTGCGATCAGCGGCGTGCCGATCACGGCCGAGGCGGCCGCAAGGCCACCCGCGCCAGCGGCGGATTTCAGAAGGGTGCGTCGGTTCATACGGGTCATGGTCTTCTCTCTGTCAGGTCTTTGTCAGGTGTCAGCCAAGCGGGGTCAGGTGGCCTGGCCGGGTGATCTGCCGGGCGATCTGAGTGCCGCCCTCGGGAATCACGCTGCACCGCAGCAGGACGAAAGAGAGAGTCCCGAACCGCGTTTTCGCCGCTTTTTTCGATGCAGATGACAGCAACTGACCAAATTTTCGGCAAATCGGGCCGCAAACGCCCGCGTATGGGGCCGCAAAACGACCGAAAACCTATCCCGGCCCGGCGAATCCGGGTGAGGATTCGCTCGGGCTCTCCCCGTTCCGCCGCAGAGCATCCGGCCCGTCGGCGGGGCCTTGTGGGGAATTCCGGCGCAGTGGGCGATTATTTCAAAAGGAACGGACCCGCGCGCCAGAAAGAGGACTGACACATGAGTTCTGACATCACGAAAACCATTTCGGACGATCAGCGCGGATTGACCGTTGATGACGCCAACCTGCCGGTGATCGACCTTTCCGGCCTGTTCACCGGCAATCCCGAGGACAAGGCCCGCGTGGCCGCCGAACTGGGCGAGGCCGCACGCACATCGGGCTTTTTCTACATCACCAAGCACGGCATCCCCGAGGAACAGATCGAAGCCGCCTTCGCCGCTTCGAAGGCGTTTCACGACAAGGCGCGCCCCTACAAGATGAAATACTGGTCGGGCTTCACCACCCATCATCGCGGCTATGTCCCGTTCGAGGAAAATGGCAAGAGCTTCCCCAAGTCGATCAACTTCAACGAAGCCTGGGACATGTCCTACGAGGCGCCCGAGGATCACCCCGATTACCTGCACAAGTGGCGCATGACGGGACCGAATATCTGGCCCGACATTCCCGGCTGGAAGGAAACGGTATCGGGCTATTACGACGCGGTGTTCGATCTGGGTCTGAAGCTGCTTGATGCGCTGGCGCTGGAACTGGGCGTCGAGACCGAGGAACTGACCCGTCACATCACATACCCGACCTCGCAACTGCGCCTGCTGCGCTATATCGAGAACGACATGCCCGCCACGAAGGAGGTGGTCGGCATCGACGCGCATTCGGATTTCGAGTGTTTCACCATCCTCGCCACCAGTGCTCCGGGATTGCAGGTGATGAATGCCGATGACGTCTGGATCGAAGCGCCGCCGATCCCGGGCTGCTATGTCGTCAACATCGGCGATATCTTCGAGACATGGTCGGGCGGGATGTTCAAATCGACCCAGCATCGCGTCGTCAATCTTGGAAAGGAACGCTATTCCATGCCGCTGTTCTTCGGCTTGGATTACCACGCCATCGTCGAGCCGCTGGAAAAATTCCGCACCCCCGAGGCCGAGGCGAAATACCCGCCGATGAAAGCCGGCGATCACCTGATGCGGATGTCGGTCAACGCGTTCCGCTACATGGCCGACGCGCGCGCCAAGGGCGAGTTGGTGCCCGATTTCGACGTGCCCGACGAAAACCCGTTCAAGCGCGAAGCCAAGGCGCCCTGAACCTTGAAATCAGGCCGATACCACCTGCCGGGGGGCGCACGCCGCCCGGCAGGCAAGGGTTTGCCAGTCTGTTGTCGCATAGACCCCTCAACCGCGATCCGAGCGCAAACCCCATTGCCCGAATCTCTCGAATCTGCAATATTCCAAGCGCGCACGACCCTCTACTCGATCTTCTGTCTTCCCTAACCGGCAACGCAGTCTTCGATCCCAGACACGGTTACGCCGGGCCGCTGCAATGGTGCGAGCGGCAAGAGAAACAGAAAGGATACACAGATGGCCAACGGCACTGTGAAATGGTTCAACACCACCAAAGGTTACGGCTTCATTGCACCCGAGTCGGGCGGCAAGGACGTTTTCGTTCACATCTCGGCTGTCGAGCGTTCGGGCCTCACCGGCCTCGCCGACGACCAGAAAGTCACCTACGATCTCGAAGCTGGCCGTGATGGCCGCGAGAGCGCAGTGAACATCGCCCTCGCCTGAGGCTGATGCGCTGATCGCTTGATCGGCGGATGGAACAGGACCCGGCCCCGGACACGGTGGCCGGGTCTTTTCGTGCGTGGGATTGCCAGTAACGATCTCGCGGCGCAGGATGACCCCCGGGCATACTTGCAAGCACTTCGGGAGGAGGGGCGATGAAGGATTTACCCGTGATCGGCGCACAGCTTTCGGTGCTGGATCTCGACCGGCACCGTGATTGGCTGTTCGAGAAGAACCGCGATCTGGAACTGCCCGAATTCTGCCTGGCCGATATCCTTGCCAATCCCGATCCGTTCATCGACATGGCCAAGGCCAAGCTTGCGGGCTGGCACGGGCGGCTGGGCATTCACGGCCCTTTCGCGGGGTTCGATCTTGACGTGAAGGACCGCGAAGTGCGCGCCGTGGTGCAGGCGCGGCTTGAGGCTGCGCTGGACGTGTGCGAACGGCTTTCTGCGCGCCAGATGGTGCTGCACTCCCCCTATGATCCGTGGGATGCGCATAACCTCGACAATGGGCCGAAGGACCGCGCGAAAAGCATCGGCGCGATCCTCGACACGCTGGCCCCGGCGTTTACCCGGGCCGAAAGCTTGGGCGTCGAGATGGTGCTTGAAAACATCAAGGACACGGACCCGGCCCTGCGCCGCGCGGTGGTCGAGGCGGCGGATAGTCCGGCCCTGCGCCTGTCGGTCGACACCGGCCACGCCGAATGGGCGCATGTCAGCGCGGGCGCGCCGCCGGTGGATCGGTTCATTTCCGACGCGGGCGAGATGCTGGGCCATGTGCATTTGCAGGATGCCGATGGCTACGCCGACCGGCACTGGGTCTTGGGCGAGGGCACGATCAATTTCCCCGCGATCTTCAAGGCGCTGAGCGCGCTGCACGCCACACCGCACCTGATCGTGGAGATCAACGAGTTTTCACGGGTGCCGGAGAGCGTGGCGTATCTGGAAAAGCTGGGTTTGGGGCAGTAGGCCCTAGGGACGAAGAATGTCGGAGGGCGTCAGGATATATGCCTTGCCGAACCCGCCGTTGAGCAGACCGTTTTCAATCTCGAACGTCAGAAACCGGAAATCGGGGAAATCGACGTAAAGCTTCGATTTGGGGCGCTGTTCAAGGAAATGCGCCCGCAGGTCCGCACGTTCGGGCGCGTAATTGGGGATCAGGCGCGCCGTGCAATGCAGGGTGAGGCGGGCATGATTCATGGCGTCGCCCTTGTCCTCGGGCGCGGCGATCAGAAGCGCGCAGGCCGGGTTCGCCTCAAGCGCGGCGGTGTGGTGGGCGAGGCTTGAGACCATCGACATCGGCGCCCCGTCAGGGCCGGTGGCGATGGCGATGCGGGTGACGGAGGGGGTCTGCGTTTCGGGGCGCAGGGTCGCCAGCGCCGCCTCGGACGCGCCGTCAATCAAGGCGCGGATCAGGGCGCGGGCGGCGTCGTCGGGCTGTTGGAACGTGTCGGGCTTGGGCATCGGGATGACTCATCTAAGGGGTATGGGATGGGTGAGCCGATGCGGCGTGCCTGCGGGGCAGGGTAGGGAGGTTCAGGACGGAGTGCAACGGGGGCCATGGGGCCTGCGCGAAGGTGCGACGCTCTCGGAGCTTGCGCAACACAAGCCGGGCCGCGCCCGACCTGGAGGGCGCATCGCGCGGCTTGTGAGGGGCGGAGGCTTTGAAGAGGCGCAGGGGATTGGCGATTTGAAACGGTGTTAAAGCGCCCTCCGGGGGGAGGTCGGGCGCTGCCCGGCGGGGCCGGGCGGTGCGTTTGGGATAGGGCCGGTAAAACGGGCCTCAAGAACCTGAGGTGCATGAGGCCCCATTGTTTCTACCACAGAACGTCAACAACACGCCCATCGGAATGCTGACAGATGCCGACACCGCCCGCTGCCGTCAAACCGGTTGAGTCGGCGTATTTCAATTGGCATGTGAGCGAGCTTCCCTTGTCGCCCAACATAACAGCTGTCACGCTATTGGTGCTCGTGGTGCCGATCCATGCCCCGATGGATGTCGAGGAACTATCTTGAATGGCTTTACCCGCGAAAGATTCGTTTCCAATTCTAGCTTTGTACAGAACATGATCCAGTTGTTCTTCGAACTCGATCTGTACCTTTTCGCCTGTACCCCGCACTTGTCCCGTAATTGTCCCTGAACAGGCAGCAACAAAAAGAGGAATTGTCCAAAAGATTTTGCGCATTACTTTCCTCGTAGAGCTTTTTATTCCGGTATTTTTGGGAATCATTAATGCTGTATTAAATTGAAGGCTAGAAGTAATTTATGTTTCCGCACTAATTTTTAAAACTCTCAGATTGAGCCATGCGAAGAACAATCGCGCAATCGCGCACACCACCTTAGGGCCCTCTGTAAGTCATGCCGAGCTGTTGCCCGTGATCGTGCGCCAAGGGGTGTTTAGGGCTCTTGATCGTCTTCGATTATGCTATGCCGACAGGGCTCACCGCCCCTTCCGCTTCACATTCCCCCCACGCTGCCCGGCCCGGCCAGCCGTTGAGCGCCCGCGTGAGCCTACGGCTGTCTCGGCGGCCTTCTCGACTGCGTATTGCCGCGCCAGCGGGTCGTCGGCGATGGCGAGATCGACCGCTTCCAGACGTTTCACCTCGTCGCGCAACCGTGCGGCCTCTTCGAACTCAAGGTTCTCGGCGGCCTTGCGCATATCCGAACGCAGCCCGTCCAGAACCGCTTCCAGATTGGCGCCGTGCAGCGGTTTGTCGATCTTGGCGGTGACGCGCGACATGTCGGTGTCGCCCTTGTAGAGACCGGCCAGCACATCCTCGACGTTCTTCTTCACCGTCGCGGGGGTGATGCCGTGTTCCTCGTTATAGGCGATCTGCTTGGCGCGGCGGCGGTCGGTTTCGCCCATCGCGCGCTCCATCGAGCCGGTGATGCGGTCGGCATACATGATGACCCGGCCATCGGCGTTGCGCGCCGCGCGCCCGATCGTCTGGATCAGCGAGGTTTCCGAGCGCAGGAAGCCTTCTTTGTCCGCGTCCAGAATGGCCACCAGCCCGCATTCGGGAATGTCCAACCCTTCGCGCAGAAGGTTGATGCCGATCAGCACATCGAACGCGCCCAGCCGCAAATCCCGCAGGATTTCAATGCGTTCCAGCGTGTCGATGTCCGAGTGCATGTAGCGCACGCGGATGCCCTGTTCGTGCAGATATTCGGTCAGGTCCTCGGCCATGCGCTTGGTCAGGGTCGTCACCAGCGTGCGGAACCCCTGTTCGGCCATGCGGCGGACCTCGTCCAGAAGGTCATCGACCTGTGTCTCGACGGGCCGGATTTCGATCATCGGGTCGAGAAGGCCGGTGGGGCGGATCACCTGTTCGGTGAAAACGCCGCCGGCCTGTTCGATCTCCCACGCCGCGGGGGTGGCGGACACGAACACCGACTGAGGCCGCATTGCATCCCATTCCTCGAACTTGAGGGGGCGGTTGTCCATGCAGGAGGGCAGGCGGAAGCCGTGTTCCGCCAGCGTAAACTTGCGCCGGTAGTCGCCTTTGAACATGCCGCCGATCTGGGGCACGGAAACATGGGATTCATCGGCGAACACGATGGCGTTGTCGGGGATGAATTCGAACAGGGTGGGGGGCGGCTCACCGGGGGCGCGCCCCGTGAGGTAGCGCGAATAGTTCTCGATCCCGTTGCAGACGCCGGTCGCCTCGAGCATTTCAAGGTCGAAATTGGTGCGCTGTTCCAGCCGCTGCGCCTCGAGCAGCTTGCCTTCGCCAACCAGTTGATCGAGCCGCTGGCGCAGCTCTTTCTTGATGCCTTGGATGGCCTGCTGCATCGTCGGCTTGGGCGTCACGTAGTGCGAATTTGCATAGACGCGGATGCGGTCCATCGTGTCGGTCTTTTCGCCGGTGAGCGGGTCGAATTCGGTGATCGCCTCAAGCTCTTCCCCGAAGAACGACAGCCGCCATGCGCGATCTTCGAGGTGGGCCGGGAAAATTTCGAGGGAATCGCCGCGCACCCGGAAGCTGCCCCTCTGGAAGGCGTGATCGTTGCGCCGGTATTGCTGCGCCACGAGGTCCGAGATCACGGCGCGCTGGTCATATTCCTTGCCGGTGATCAGGTCCTGGGTCATCGCGCCGTAGGTTTCGACAGAGCCGATGCCATAGATGCACGAGACCGAGGCGACGATAATCACGTCATCGCGTTCCAAGAGCGCCCGCGTGGCCGAGTGGCGCATCCGGTCGATCTGTTCGTTGATCTGGGATTCCTTCTCGATGTAGGTGTCCGAGCGCGCGACATAGGCCTCGGGCTGGTAATAATCGTAGAAGCTGACGAAATATTCGACTGCGTTGTCGGGAAAGAAGCCCTTGAATTCGCCGTATAATTGCGCCGCCAGCGTCTTGTTGGGGGCAAGGATGATGGCCGGGCGCTGGGTGGCCTCGATCACCTTGGCCATGGTGAAGGTCTTGCCCGTGCCGGTCGCGCCCAGCAGCACCTGATTGCGCTCGCCAGCGTTGACGGCCTCGGTCAGTTCGGCGATGGCGGTGGGCTGGTCGCCCGCCGGTTCGAAATCCGAATGCAGGACGATCTGCTTGCCGCCTTCCAGCTTTTCGCGGGTTTTCACATCCGCGGCCTGTGCGTGCAGCAAGGGTTCGGTCTTGTCGGAATGGGCATAGGGCATGGGGCGCGTCTTTCTTCGGGTCAGTTCCAGATTTGTTCTTTTGTGTCCCGGGTTCAAGGGGCAAGCGGTCACGGAAGGGCCAAACGGGGCAGGGATGCTGACATCAGGTTGTCAGCAGGGGCGAATGCGTGCATTCTGATTTGGCATCCTTGTAGGGCGCGGTGTCGCCCATCGCTTTTCCAAGGCGTATGCTGCGCAAAGCGGGGAGGAGCTCGCATGCCGGACATTGTAACGCGACAGGTCAGTCGCGAGGTGCCGTTCGCCGGTGCCGAGGGCAAGGCCGCCTATTGGCTTGTCGAGGTTACGCCCAGTTCGGGAGGCGAGGGACAGCCCGTGCACCGGATGAATTTCGCGCGATGCGAAGGGCATCTGAGTGTGCGTGAATTGCTGGCGCTGCTTGCCATGATCGACATGGATCGGGACGGGGGGCCGGACCTGCCGACATTATGGGACATGCGTGATCATGATTTCTCGCAGGTCAGCGCGAATTTCGCGCGCGCCCTTGCCTATGCGCTGGGCAAGGTGCCCGAGAGGGTCGGAACGCGGCGGGGGTTTCTGGTGAATGATGTCGATGGCTACGCGACGATGCGCCTGTTCCAGCAGGTGGTCAGCGGCTATGGCATCGACAGCGAAGACGTCTTCCTCGTGTCTTATGACGCCGAGGAAGTGTTGGATTGGCTTTGCGAAGCGGGCGGCCCGTGATCTAATCACCTGATCAACAGGGATGATAGAGGGCAGGGGGCCGGCTGAATGCGTTGGATCGGTATCTTCCTTTCGGTGATATTGGGTGTCGCACTTTGGGGCGGGGCGGCGCTGGCGCGGGGCTACGTGCCGGATGGCAAATGCGTGATCGTTCTGGCCTCCAAGCCCAGTATCGCCGAGGCGATTGCCGATGTGCGCGCGCGCTGGTCGGACCGCGATACGGTGATCTATCAAAGCCGCAATGGCTGGTACGCGATCACCGGCGATGTGGTCTGGAAAACCGTGGCCGAGGATCGGCTGGCGTCTCTCAAGGCGCGCGGCCGGGTGCCGGGCGATGCGCTTTGTTCCAGCGGGGCAAGCTATGTCGCGCTGGTCGGGCGCTACCCGGCGACGGGGGGTATGGCGCAGCCCGCACCCTCAAAGCCCGCCGACGACCTGCTTGCGCCCTTCAATGCGCGGCGGCTTAGCCAGGCCGAAAAGCGGTTCCTGCAACTCGCGCTGGCGTTCGAGGGCGATTACAACGGCCTGCTCGATGGTGATTGGGGCCGGATCAGTGACCGCGCCATGGAATCCTACGCGCGGCGCGAATTCAGTGCACCGCCGCAGAACTGGCATATGACCATGCTGGCGGCCAAGGTGTTCGAACTGTTCGAGAGGGACGGTTGGAAACTGCACTATAACAGCGCCTTGCGCATGTCTTATCTGTTTCCGTTCGGTGCCTATCGAGATGGCGCGCCGTCCGACAGTTTCGCCAATTTCGATCACACGCGCTCGTCCCTTGGCCTGTCGCTGGCACGCGGGACAGAAAGCCAGGCCGAGCGTATCCACCGGTTCATCCTTGAGCGCGGCGGGCGCGGCGCGCCCTATACCGTGCGCAAGACCAATTACGCCGTCACCGCCGTGATCACGCCGAATGGCGGGCAGCTTTACGTGCGCTCGCATTTCATTGATGGAATGTGGTCATCGGTGCTGGTTTCGGCCGAATCCCGCGATCTGCCGCTGTTTCGCGCGGTCACGGCCAGCATCGCGCGCGGCAATGCGCCGTCACTGGCGTTCGAGCCACAAGGTTATCTTGCGCAGAGTATCGAGGCGACGCTGGCGCTGGTGGCCGATGAGGACAAGCTGACGCCAGCCGCCCCTGCGCCGCGCGTCGCCACTGCGCCGGCCCCCGCTACAAGGCAAACACCCCCCGCCGGACCCAAGGCCACGGGCAGCGGCTTTGTCGTCTCGCAAGCAGGGCATGTTCTGACCAATGCGCATGTGGTCGAGGGCTGCACGCGGCTCAAGGTGGGCAGCGCCGAGGCGCGGCTGATCGCCCAAAGCGCGGAGTGGGATCTCGCCCTGATCCAACTGCCGGAGAACCGCGTTGTTGAGGTCGCCAGTTTCGCGCCGATGCCCGCCGCGCTGAATTCCGATGTGACTGTGATCGGCTTTCCGCTCAACGGGTTGCTCAGCGGACTGAACGTGACGCGCGGCGCGGTGTCCTCTCTCAAGGGGCTGCGCGGCGATGGCACCCGGATGCAGATTTCCGCCCCCGTCCAGCCCGGCAATTCTGGCGGCCCGGTGGTGGACCGCACCGGCGCGGTTGTTGGGGTGGTGGTGTCCAAGCTGAACGCCAAGGAACTGGCCGAACGCTCGGGCGATATCGCGCAGAACGTGAACTTCGCCATTCGTGGCGAAATGGCCAAGCTGTTCCTGTTCCAGAACGGCGTCACGCCGCGCCTGTCGTCCAGCGGCGCGCCGATCGACCCGGTGGCATTGGCCAAGACCGCCTCGGAGTTCACTGTGCTGATCAACTGCTACTGACGTGCCGCGCAACGAATGCGATGTTGACCGGTTGGTAAATTAAAAATTGTTGCGCCACACTTTGCCCCGTTGCTAGGCTGAACAGGCAAGCAGCAGGCTTGGTTGCCCCTTCCTGCAGTGCACCCACCCCTCGCTCCCCGCGGGTGGAGGCAACCAACGCCGCTTGTATCCCCGGTATCGGCCCCGAATTTGGCCCCGAATTTGGCCCCGATTGCAGTGATTTCTGCCTTGGCGCGGGCGTCGCGCCGCGCTAAACCAAGGGCGTCAAAGGAGCATCGAACATGACGGCGCGCATTTATCGACCTGCGAAAACGGCAATGTCCTCGGGCATGGCCAAGACCCGTGACTGGATCCTTGATTTCGTGCCGGAAAGCGCGCGTGAAATTGATCCGCTGATGGGCTGGACCTCCTCCTCCGACACGCAGGCGCAGGTCCGTCTGCGATTTCCCACCAAGGAAGCGGCGATCGAATATGCCCGCGAAAACGGCCTCGACGCCGTCGTGACCGAGCCGCACAAGCGCAAGCCCAACATTCGCCCCGGCGGCTATGGCGAGAATTTCGCCACCAACCGGCGCGAGCCTTGGTCGCACTAAGCGGATATCCGGGCGATCTGACATCATGCAGCGCGCCTCTTGCAGGCGCGCTTTTTCTTTTATGCGAGGGCGACCCCGGCAATGCACGTCCTGATCACCGGAGAAGACAACCCCGGCCCGACATTGCTTCTGGCCCACGGGGCAGGGGCGGCGATGGACACGCCGTTTATGGAGGCCGTGGCGCAAGGCTGCGGCGCGCGGGGTCTGCGCGTGGCGCGGTTCGAGTTCGCCTATATGGCGGCGCGGCGCACAGGCGGGCCAAAACGACCGCCGCCCAAGATCGAGCTGCTGCAAGAGGAATACCGCGCCACGATTGACGCGCTGGCCAGCACCGGGCCGCTGGTCATCGGCGGCAAGTCGATGGGCGGGCGTGTGGCCAGCCTGATCGCGGATGACCTTTACCGCGCGGGTAAGATCGCGGGCCTCGTCTGTCTCGGCTATCCGTTTCATCCGCAAGGCAAGCCCGACCGCCTGCGCACAGAGCATCTGACCGCGCTGCAAACCCCGGCGCTGATCTGCCAAGGCACCCGCGACCCCTTTGGCACGCGCGGCGAGGTGGCAGGCTACGCGCTCGCGCCTTCAATCGACCTCTTCTGGCTCGAGGATGGCGATCATGACCTGAAACCGCGCAAACGGCTGACCGGATTTGCGCAAGCGGACCACATAGAGGCCACCTGCGCCCGCATAACCGAATTTTGCGCCGAATTCTAACCGGCTGCATGGCCCTCACCGTCTTGCCAAGTTTTTAAAGACAGGGCATTGAAGGCGCAGCGGTCCCTTAGCTCAACTGGATAGAGCAGCTGACTTCTAATCAGCAGGTTGAGGGTTCGAGTCCTTCAGGGATCGCCACTAAATCAATTGATATTCTCGGCAGCTTGCCTGAAGTCGAGCGGTTGCTTGAGGATCGCGGCTATGACGCTGACTGGTTCTGTGGTGCGCTGAAAGACCAAGGGATACGCGTCTGTATAACAGCGCCAGACCACCGTGAAATGCACGATCCCTTTTGATAGGCGGAGGCTTTGGCCCGTTTGGGGCGTTCGCCTGCGAACCGTATGTTACGCGGGGGGCGACAGCGCCCTTAGATGATCTGGCAACTGGCGAAAGGCGGCAAACTCGCGGGAATGGGGGCCGTAGGACTGTTGCGCGTGCTGGGGGACCAGTTCGGGAAACAGCATGGTGATTTCCTTGCACGCCGCTTCGGACAACGCGCCAAACGCGTTCGGACCGGGGTAAAAGCTTTCCGCAGGGGCCCCGGCGGCAGAAACGATCTGGTGCGCCTCGAACATGATGTGAAGATAGGTGACACCGCGACAGCCCTGCATAACACGCGCCTTGCCCCCCTGCATGCGCGCAAGATGGGTTGCACGCACAAGGGTTTCATCGCCTTCGACATTCATCAGCAACCCGTGCTGGGGGGACAGGATCAGCGCGCTGTGCCCGCCTGATAAATCGGGGGCGATATGGATCGGTTTCAGCTTTGGATTGGCATCCATCTGAGCACCTGACACGTAACGCGCACCGATCCAGACAATCGGTTGCGGGCCGTTGTCCCGGGTCACGACGAGGTCTCCGACCTTGAGCGTTTCGATCGGCACCTCGCCGCGCAGCGTCAGGATCGGGGTGCCCTTTGCAAAACAGACAATGCCCGTATTCTCGGCTGTGAAAAAGGTCTCATCGCCAATGGCACCTTTGAAATACAGCCCCTCGTTGTTCGGGGTGCCGTCGGTGTCGAACTGCGTGTTACCGGAATAGTCGACAGCGTTGCCATTCGTGTCGGTTGTGTTCGACTGGTTCAGGATGCCGTCATCCTGCTGGTCGGCCCAAAGCTCGAACAGGGTGTTGTAGTAGGGGCGCAGGTTGATGAAATCGTTGTTGGTGTTGTCGTTGTCGTTCAGCGTGCCGCTGTTGTCGACATTGAAGTCTGCGATGGAGTCCATACCATCGCCGGGCGCGTAGGTGAAAACATCATCGCCCGCGCCGCCATAGAGCACATCGTCGCCTGCGCCACCGCTCAGCGTGTCATTGTCACTGCCGCCATGCAGAGTGTCATTCCCCGGCCCGCCGATCAGGGTGTCCTCGCCCGCGCCGCCATCTACTCTATGGCCGGTGCTGCTGTTTGTGCCTTGAAAGGAATCCGCCTGTTCGGTGAGGATGAAATCCTCGATCTCGCTGAACTTCGCGCTGCCCTCATCCGAGGATATGCTGCCCCTTTCGGAGCCGGACAGCACCACATCGACACCGTCCGTAGTGACAGAGGACGCATCAATCAGATCCCTGTCCGTTCCTGCGTCGTCCTCGCCGCCGATGATGTAGTCGTTGGCATAGCCGTCGCCCATCACGATGGTATCGTCGCCGGTGCCGCCATCCAGCATGTCGTTGCCAGCGCCACCCTCAAGAATGTCGCCGCCGCCCTGGCCATAGATATCGTCAGCGCCATCGCCGCCGCTCAGACTGTCGGCGCCATCGTTCTGGCCTTGGGTCACACCTGCGATGGGACCAGAGGTATAGACGCCCGAGTTGCTGCCGTCATCGACGCCGACCCAGCTGACGGTGAATGTATTGTTGAACGCGTTATAGTCGACGTCGACCTGGCTCCAATCGAAGGTATCGAGCCCAGAGAGGGCAGACCCGTCCGAAGCATTGGTCAGTTCGATTTCATCCGTGACGGGGTTTCCGTTCCCGTCGTAGATGCGAAAGTTCAGGCCGGTGGCGCCGCCGGATGCCTGATTGCCATCCGCAAACACGGCAACGAAGTGGCCGCTGTCACCGATCGCGGCGATGATGGGCGCGCCTGGCCAAATATGGTCGGGGGACTGTGCGATTTCCACGTCCTGCGCGACAACCGTGCCATCGGGGCCGACAATGGAGAACTGGGGGGAGTTGTCATAGCCGCCGGAGGCGCTGTTTTCGACGTATCCGACAACGACATTGCCATTGCCAAGCAATGTGGCGCTGAAGTTTTCGACATCATAGCCGTCATACCCATCCACCGCGTCGATGCTGATCGGGAAATCACCGGTGACAGAATTGCCGGAGGCATCAAAAACGCGCCCCTCAAGGATCATCGTGGCGCTGTCGTCGGAATAGCCGTTGTCGATCCAGAAGGCCATCCAGTTGCCATCTTGCAGCGCAACGATATCGGCGGGCGACTCGTAGGTGGTGTCGTCGATTTCCTGAATTTCGAACGTGTTCGAGACGGGCGTCCCGTCCTCGTCCAGCGCGCGATAGACAGGCTCGGTTCCGCCCGTTTCCACGTTGCTCCGCGCCCAGGAGACGACGACGTTCCCGCCTTGAAGCTGCACGACATCAAGGTTGTCCACATCCGCGCTGTCGGTGCCGTCAACCGCAATGTCGCTGATCGTGAACTGATCGGAGAGGAAGGAGTTCGTGGTCGGATCATAAATCCGGCCCTGCAACTCCATCGTCGGGTTGTCGTCGGTAAGGGCGTTGTTGCTCCAGACGAACAGGACGTTGCCGTTGTCCAGCACAGTGGTGAGGGGCGGGCTTTCCTGTGTGGTCGTGTCGTTGGACTGGATTTCGATGTTCTCGACGACATACTGCGCGGGCGTGCCAATGGCCGAAGGATCGATGATCGAAAACACTGGCTCATCGCCGCCGGACTCGGCCGAGCTGCGCACATAGGAAATGACCAGATTGCCATCAGGCAACAGGTCCACGTCCATATTGTCCCAGTCATAGGAGTTGCTGTCGTCGACGGCGACCAGATTGCTTAACTCGACCTGCTCGGTTGCCCAAGTGCCGTCCGCGTTCGCAATGCGGATTTGGGGCGTGATGTTCAGGCTATTGGCTGTGGTCGCCTCATTGACCCAGACGTGCGCGACCTGCCCGGTCTGCAAAACCTGCGTGATGGGCGGAGACTGATAGCCACTCAGATCGGTGTTGACCTGATTGGCATAACTGCCACGCAGAGACGCGCCCGTCGCGAATCCGCTGTCTGCATTATCCCCAAAGATGGTGTCGTTGCCCGCGCCACCGTCAACCGTGTCACTCCCGCCGCCGCCGAAGATCCAGTCGAGACCCTCTTCGCCTGCGATGAAATCATTCCCGTCGCCGCCATCCAGCGTGTCGCTGCCCGCGCTACCGCTTAGGCTTTCATTGCCCTGCGATCCGATGATCTGGCTGAAGTAGGACCAGTCGGTAT
This sequence comes from Rhodalgimonas zhirmunskyi, assembly GCA_030848925.1. Lineage (GTDB taxonomy): Bacteria > Pseudomonadota > Alphaproteobacteria > Rhodobacterales > Rhodobacteraceae > Rhodalgimonas > Rhodalgimonas zhirmunskyi. The sequence goes on along the minus strand of JANFFA010000001.1, from coordinate 1,236,133 downwards.
TGGGGCCGAGGGTGGCATCGTTTCCGGTTGTACCCGACTCGCCGATGGTGAAGGTGGTTGTGCCATCGCTGATTGCGGTGATGGCGCCATTGGCGTCATAGATGATCGTATAGCTGGACGAGAGCTGGCTCAGGTCCAGCGTATGCCCGCCGCTGCTTTCGGTGATCGAATTCCAGAAAGAGGGATCGTTCCAGTTCGCTGTGGTGACGGTATAGGTGGCCATATCAGATCACGCCCCCGGTCAAGGAAGCAGGCGCGCGGAACGTGTGCATCAGGCGGGCGGTGATGGTCGCCAAGGCGTGGGCGGCAGGATCAGCGCAGGGGCGCGCGTGAACCTGTTTCTGGCAGCGCCCTGCTTGGCAAAATCCGGTCGCGTCCGCCATGGTCCTATTTAGTTCGCCTGTCGTACTCATCGGCCACTGGTTCACTCATACCCTGCTGGACGGGAATCCGCGTTTGGGTTCGGGGATCACATCGCGCCACGCACGACGCACACCGCGCTTGTCGGTCCCGTCTCTAGCTGAGAAAGGTTGATGCTTTCCGAAGCGAACAAATTTCGAAAAATCCTGAGACGAATACGCGGCCAAATTTGGCGCGCTTGACGGGCTTGGATAGCCGCGAAGGACCGCGTGTCGCGGGGCGGGCAGTCCTGTGTTCTGCCACTGTGTGCAGATCCCTACCTAGATTTTTTATGGCAATTGAGGGGCGTCTCAGGCGTTTTCCCAAGGTCGGCCTGCAGCCAAGGTGATTGCACATAACCCACGAGATCGCGGAATTATTTCCGCGCGGCAATCGCGTCTCCAGCCACCTCTGTGCGCGCTGAAAAGCCTGTCTTCAATCGGCCCGGGCGGACCCCGAAGAAGAACGGCGGCGTCGGCCCGTCCCTATTTTCTTCGCGTCACAGGAAAAACCGTGATGTTACGCCATCTCAGGATCAGCCCCCACAAGCCGCGAGGCTCGACCAGCATTATGACCACTGAGATGGTTCCTAGGATGATCATGTACCATGCTCCAAGGTCCGCGAGATACTCGCGCAGGACAAAGAACAGGATGCATCCCAGTATCGGCCCCTCCAATGTCCCGATTCCGCCGATCACCACGATGAAGATCACCAGAACTGACCAATCTGTTACCGAGAACGCCGCTTCGGGGGTAATTCGCAGCTTTTGAACGAAGATCAACGCGCCAATCAGCCCGGTCATACCTGCCGTGGCAATGTAAATGACGAACTTGAGCGAGCGGGTGCGCACGCCGACGCTGACTGCCGCCTCTTCATTGTCGCGCAATGCGGACAGGGAGAGGCCAACGCGCGATCGCATCACGATCCAGATGCCAAGGACCACAACCAACATGATGGCCAGTGCGATCCAGTAGATCAGGCTTTCGCGGGCGGACCGCCCCGAGGCCATGGCTTTGACAAGCCCGGCCGGAAGCGAGATGCCGCTGCCGCCGCCCAGAGCGGGTATCTGGGCAAAGACCAGCCTGTAGACTTCGGCAATCACCCAGGTGCCGATGGCAAAATAGGGCCCGGAGAGGCGAAAGGCGACAAAGGCCGTGGGCCATGCGATCAGGGCCGTCAATATCCCCGCCAAAGGCAACGCAAACAGGATAGGAACGCCCGCAAACATGGCCAGAGAGAACATGGCATAGCCGCCCAATCCGACAAACGCCTGTTGCCCAACGGATATCAACCCCGAGTAGCCGGCAAGCAGGTTCCAAAGCTGTGCCAATGCAAGGAAATAGAACACTTCGATCAAAAGGCGCATGGTGCCGCGACTGGCCCAATATGGGCCCGAAACGAGGATGGCGACCGCCACGATCAAAAGGCCAAGGCGGGCCCAGTTCTGAATGCTCATATCACGAACCCCGCTTTGTTGGGAAAAGCCCTTGTGGACGCAGCACAAGGATCACGAGGAAAACGATATGCCCCGCCAGAATCTGCATCCCGGGGTCAATCTGTGCCCCCAATCCCTGCGCCACCCCAAGGATGACGCCGCCCAGCAGCGTTCCCCAGAGCGAGCCAAGCCCGCCGATGATGACGGCCTCGAAGGCAAAGAGCAGACGGATCGGCCCGGCGGCCGGATCAAAGTTCGTTTTGATGGCAAGCAACACGCCCGCCACCGCGACGACTGCCGATGCAAGCGCCATGGCGATGCCAAACAGGTGACGCTTGTCGAGCCCCATCAACCCCACGGTCTCGGGATCATCCGAGGTTGCCCTCAACTGTCGGCCGATTGCCGTTTTCGCAAAGATCCAGTTCAGAACCGCAATCACGCCAATCGCCGAAAGGAACAGCAAAAAGGGCACTGTTCCAACTGTCAGCCCCCCTCCGAGGGAAATGGCCGAGGTATCCAAGGCCCCCGCGCTCACCCGCTGGCTATCGGCTGAAAACTGTTCCAGCATCAGGTTTTGCAGGATGATCGACAGCCCGAACGTGACGAGGATGGATGGAAGGATGTCCTTGCCCGACAGCCGGTTCAAGACCAGCCTCTGCCCGACATAGCCCGCAGCCATCATGATCGGAACAATCGGCAGCAAGGCCCAGAGCGGGTTAACGCCGGTGGCATCGACGAACAAAAGCGTGCCGAATGCAGCAGCGACAATAAAGTCGCCATGGGCCAGATTGACGAAGCGCATGATGCCGAACATCAGGGAAAGCCCGGCCGCGAACAGGGCATAGAGCCCCCCCAACAAGATACCCTGCACGATTGCGTTGACCCATTCCATCAGCTGGCCTCCCTTGCGCGGCCAAAATAGGCGGCTGAAATCTCATCCCGGCCCAGCTCGGAGGATTTGCCCTCAAGACTGATCCGCCCTTCCTGCAAGCAATAGAGCCGGTCCGACACGGCGACGGCCTGTCCGATATCCTGCTCCACAAGGATGACCGACGTGCCTTGTTCGCGGATCATGGGCAGGGTTTCATAGATGTCGCGCACAATGACAGGGGCCAGTCCAAGGCTGACTTCGTCCAAGAGCAGCAGTTTGGGATTGGCCATCAAGGCGCGCCCGATCGCGACCATCTGCTGTTGTCCGCCAGACAACAGCGTCGAGGGCGTATTCGCCTTTTCGGCAAGGATCGGGAACAGCTTTTCGACGGTTTCCAAGGACCATGGGCCGGGCCGTTTGACACTGGCCCCGATCTGAAGGTTCTCGCGGACGCTGAGCGACGGGAACAGCCGCCTGCCTTCGGGCGACATGGCGATCCCACGCGCCGCAATCTGGTGGATGCGCAAGGCCGTCAGGTCCACGCCCTCAAGGGACAAGGATTGCCCCGGCACGGGCAAAAGCCCCGTCAGCACTTTGAGAAAGGTCGTCTTTCCCGCGCCGTTCGCTCCGATCAGGGCGACACTTTCGCCTTGGTCGACGTGAAATTCCACGCCGAACAGAGCCTGAAAATCACCATAAAACGCGTCGAGCGATTTTGCTTCCAGCAGGTGGGTCATGCCTCGATCCCCAGATAGATTTCCTGCACCTCACGCGATCTGAACGTCTCTTGCGGTAGGCCTTCGGCTAGCACCTCACCGAAGTTGATCACGACCAGACGATCCACAACTGCCAACAGGGCGTGGACCACATGTTCGATCCAGATGATCGACACGCCTGCTGCGCGGATGTCCTTGATCGTGGCGACCAGCCCTTCGCATTCCTGCTCGGTCAGCCCCCCTGCGATTTCATCCAGCAGCAACAACCGTGGCTGGGTCGCCAGAGCACGGGCCATTTCAAGGCGCTTGCGATCCAGAAGGCGCAGTTGGCTGGCCTGTGTATCGGCCAATTCGCCCAGCCCCAGACGATCCAGAATGTCGATGGCCGAAGCGGTCGCTTCGTCCATGGATTGCCCGCCGCCGTTGGTTGCGGCGACCAGCAGGTTTTCCAGCACGGTCATGCCGTCAAATGGCTTGGGAATCTGGTAGGTGCGCCCCACGCCCATGCGACAGCGTACGCCTGCGGTTGTTCGCGTGACATCGCGCCCTGCAATCACGATGTGACCTGCATCGACAGGCAATGTTCCTGCGATCAGGTTGAACAGGGTCGATTTGCCTGCCCCGTTGGGGCCGATGATCCCGAGCGCTTCGCCTGTTGCGACTTGCAAGGAGACATCATTGGTCACCTTGAGCGCGCCGAAGGACTTTGACAGCCCACGGGCGTCAAGAATGGTCTGATTTGACTGTGACATGGTCCACTTTCGGCCGGGCACCCGCGCGCCCGGCCCAGTAAGAGTGCGATCAGTTCCGGATCAGTCGGACATTGCCCGTCTTGGCGATGCTCGGGTGATCCCTGTTTTCAACGATATCGATGATCGGCTTGCCGTCTTCCAAGCGCCACTGGCCACCCACCAAAGGTGTCTTGCTGACATTGGGAACGGGGCCGGTCTGGAAGTTCACCGGACCCACGATCGACGCATAATCGGTCGCGGCGATGGCATCGCGGATCGAGGCCGGGTCGCTGGGATCTTCGGTGCGGCGCAGCGCATCGATCGCCACCTCAAACAGCGAATGCTTGAAGCCCAGCGGCATCGTCCAGGGATTGCCCGTCGCCGCCTCGTAAGCCGCGGCCAGTTCGGCCGAGGTTTGACCGGTGAAGCCGGATGCAAACGGATGCGCAGGAGACCACCAGACTTCGGTGGACAGATCAACGCCGCGCGCGCCGAGCGAGGAAATCACTTGCGGAAATTCCAGTGCCTTGCCGAAGGTCACAACCTTGGGATGGAAGTCCTGCTGCGCCGCTTGCAGCCAGAAGGTCGCGAAATCCGGCGGCGGCACAACGCCGGTCACGATCTCCACACCTGCCGCCTTGAAGGCCGAAATCTGCGCCGAGAAATCATCCGTCAGAACCTGATAGCGACCCGGATCAACGAGCGTGTAGCCCTGCGCGGCCAGCACGGGCGGGAAGCCCAGCTTTTCGTGGCCCCAGCCGTTTCCGTCCGGATCATTGGGCCACAGCGCGCCAACCACCTTGTTGGTTTCGGCCTGATTCCAGATGCCCGTGTAGGACGAGATCACATCCTCGAGCCCCCAAAAGAAATGGAAGGTCCAGTCAAACCCTTTCTCTGGATCGCCTTGGCGACCAAAGAAGTGCGGCTGCCAAGGGGTGTCATTGGTGATGCAGGGCACTTCGTTCAATTCGGCCTGATCCGCGACAGGGTTTGTCGTGTCCGGCGTGGACGTTGCAAGGATCAGGTGAACCTCATCATCCAAGATCAACTCTTGCGCCACCGAAGACGCGCGGTTCGAACTGGACTGGCTGTCCTTGACGATGATCTCGATGTTGTAAGTCTTGCCCGCAATCTCAAGCCCATCGGCCAATGCTGTGCGGAATTGATCCAGAACGAAGGCGTCGGATTCTGCAAACACCGCGAGCGGCCCGGTTTGCGGTGTGACGAAACCGATTTTAATCGTGTCGCCCGCGGCCAGGGCGCGTGTCGGCAAGGCGGCCAGTCCGGCCATCGCCACAGCAGCTCGGCCGAAATCTCGGCGTGTAATCTTCTTGGTCATTGGGGTCCTCCTCCACTTCCCGTCCGTCAGGATCGGGCCTCCCGCAAAGCGTGGTTGGCGGCGCGCATTCGAGCAATACCGCTTGGGGTATGCAGTGATACCCGCGATTTGGGATCTTGTTTCGTGTGCGATTGAGGGATGCTCGCTAAACTGGGTATCACCCGAGACCCTCGAAAACATCGACACAACCACGCACGACCGCGCATGGTGAGCATCAAATACCGAAAGTCAGTGGAGCTAACTCTGTGACAACAATTGACAAAATCGAGACCGTGATCGTCGATGTGCCGACCATACGTGGGCACGTGCTTTCAATGGCGACTATGAAAACCCAGTCTGCGGTTCTGGTGCGTGTCCGTTTTTCCGACGGCTCAGAGGGCATCGGTGAAGGCACCACCATCGGCGGACTGAGCTACTGCCCGGAAAGCCCCGAAAGCATCCAGTCCGTGATCGACACCTATATCGCCCCGGCCTTGATCGGCAGCGATGGCGATAGCGTGAATGGTGCGATCCATTTGATGGACAAACTCGTGCAGGGCAACCGGATCGCCAAAGCTGCGGTCGAAATTGCGCTGTGGGACGGGCTGGGAAAACGTCTGAACGTCCCCGTGTCCCAGCTTTTCGGAGGCGCAGTGCATAGCCGTTTGCCCGTCGCCTGGACATTGGCGTCAGGCAATTCAGAGACGGACATCACCGAAGCCCAGCAGGTGATCGAGAGCAAGCGTCACAACATCTTCAAGCTGAAAATCGGCAAGCGCCCGGTGCGCGAAGATGTGGCGCATGTTGCCAAGATCAAGCAAGCCCTGGGCGACGCCGCCAGCATCCGGGTCGACGTCAATCAGGCGTGGAGCCTCGCCGAGGCACGCTGGGGCCTGAAAGGACTACAGGAGGTTGGGTGCGAACTGGTGGAACAGCCCGTGCCAGCACGTTATCGCGGCGCCATGGCCGAGTTGACTTCGGGATATGAAATTGCCGTCATGGCCGATGAAACCCTCAATGGCCCCGAAGACGCGTTGGCCGTCGCGGCCGGAAAATCTGCTGACGTTTTCGCCGTGAAAGTCGCGCAATCGGGTGGATTGCGGCGGGCGTCAGAAGTCATTGCCATCGGCCAAGCCGCAGGGCTCGGGCTTTACGCGGGAACGATGCTTGAAACGGGCCTTGGCACGGCTGCCGCGCTGCAACTTTTCTCGACCGTGGAAAAACTGGACTGGGGGACCGAGCTTTTCGGGCCGCTCCTGCTCAATGACGAAATCCTGTCAGACTCGCTGCGCTATCGGGACTTCTGCGTCGAAATTCCCAGTGGCCCGGGCATTGGCGTTGCACTTGATCAGGACAAGGTCGATTTCTACCGACGCGGCGGGAAGAAATCGCTCAAGGCCGTTTCCATGAAATGAGCGCCTAGATCGTCTTGCGTGCAACGCGCTGGGCGATCTTGATGAAGTTGTTGATGTGCAAGCCCTGCTCGTCCAGCCGGTAGTTCGCCGACAATGCGGTTGTCCCAAGCGCGGGCGTGATCTTGTGATAGCGCAAGCCGTTCCGTTTGGCCGATCCGACGGATTCGGGGACGATGCAGATCCCCTCTCCGATCGACACGAGGCTGAGGGCCGTCTGCAAATCCATCGTCCATATTCGCTTCGACGTATCGATCTCTTGCGCCTCACAATAGGACAGAACAACATCGGCAAAGCTTGGACGTGGATGTTCGGGGTAGAGGATAAAGCTTGCGCTTTCCAACGTCCGCAGATCGATCGGCTTCCCGCTCTCCAGATCCAAGGTATCGGGCACGGCGGCGATCAGGGGTTCTTCCAGAAGTTGGCGGGTCACGAACTCGCTGTCATTCAACGCAGGGCGGGCGAAGGCGACGTCGATTTCCCGTGATATCAGGGCGCGGTGCAACTGAGCGTTATTCATTGGCAGCAGGCTCAGGTTCACTTCGGGAAAATGCGCGCGGTAGGATTTGATGATGTTGGGCAAAATCCCAAACGTCGCCGATCCGACAAAGCCGATCCGCAAGCGTCCTTCGGCGCCTTGGCCAAGACGACGCACTTCAAGCCGGGTGTCTTCCAGCTGTGTCATGATTGATTTGCCGCGCTGCAAAAGTCGCTCGCCCGCCTGCGTCAGGCTGATGGCACTGCGGCCCCGGTTGAAGAGCGTGGCCTCCAGCTCTTCTTCCAGCTGCTTGATCTGACGACTGAGCGGGGGCTGCGCCATATTGAGCCGCTCGGCTGCGCGCCCAAAGTGCAGCTCTTCGGCCACGGCAATGAAATATGTAAGCTGTTTGAAATTCAAAAACCGTTCCCTTCGGTCGAACACTAGCTGGTTTGATCAAACGAAAACAGGCCCCCGCTACATGCGGGGGCCCGAAGCGTTCGCGTGTTGCGTGCCGTTTATTCGGCCGCCATCGCAGCAGAGTCGGTCTTCAACACGAAATCGAAGGGGAAATAGAGGTCGGTCCCATGCTCTTCCTTCGCCGGCTGGAACTTTCCGATCAGGCTTTCCTTGACGGCGAAAACGCTGTCATTTTCGAGCCACTCGCTTTCAGCGTCGTAAATCTGGCTGATCAGAGGGCGGTAGCCGTCCTTGGAGATGCTGAAATGCATATGTCCGGGGCGGTTCGGGTGGTGCCCCATGAAATGCAGCAGCTCGCCGGCGGTTGCATCCTCGGGGATCGGGTAGGGCACAGGGCGCACCGCAACAAAGGCATAATGCCCGTTTTCATCGGTTTCAAAACGGCCGCGAAGGTTATAGTCGGGCTGGTCCGGATCAAGGTTTTCATAAATACCGTTGGGCGCGTCTTCCCAGACATCCATGATCACGCCGGGAATGCCGTTGCCGTTCTCGTCCTTGATATATCCCTCGTAATAGGCGGTCTCCTCGTTGTCATAATGCTTGAGGATGATCGACGCGCCCTTGGGCAGAACCGGCGGATTCTCGCGGTAGAACGGCCCCAGAACCGTGGATTCACTGACCGTCCCTTCGATCGGGTTGGTCATCATGTCCACCAGCACCTCGATGCCGAGAATGTCCGCAAGCAGAATGAATTCCTGCCGGTTGTCATCACAGAGTTTGCCCGCGCGCTCGAGATAGAAACAGGCATCCATGAACTCGCTGTGCTGCAAGCGCACATCTTTGACGAAGCCGTGCATGTGCTTGATCAGGGACGTCATGATCTCGCGCTGGCGATCCGTGATATCGCCGAACTTGCCAAGGCTGGCCGTGACCACTTCGGTGATGTTGTCTTCTGTGACGATTCCCATGGCGTGTTTCTCCTCCTCGCATTTGGGTCAGTAGGGACCGCTCCTCAATCCCGTTGCCGATACATTCTTTGAAACGCGACATGACCCCAATGCCCGCTGCGGTATCGGGTGATACCAATGGACAGGCACAGGCCGAACGCTAGAGTATCGCCCCATACCCCTGTTGGTATGGCGCGGTTAAGCCCGCCTGTGGCACCTAAACGGACAACCGCGCAGGTTGCCTGCCAAATTTACCTAAGCCGAAACGCGCCAAGGAGCCATCACCGTGATTGATACATTTGGTTTGATCAAGGATCGCCTCGACCAATCGCCACACCTCTTGCGTCTTGGTCGATTGTTCTCCGAGACCGTCCTCATCGAAGTCGACGAGGATGAATACTACCTGACCTTCGACAAGGGGCATCTTGTGTCGGTGGCCCAAGGCCCCAGCCGCAAAACGCCGTGGCGTTTTGCCCTGCGCACCGATGCCGAAGCCTTGGCGAAGTTCTGGGAACCGCTTCCCGAGCCGGGGTTCCATGACATTTTCGGGCTGGTCAAGATTGGCCGCGGACGCGTCGATGGCGATATCCTGAGCCTTGTCAAAAACCTGCGTTTTTTCAAGGAAATCATGGCTATACCCCGCAGTCAGAAGGAAGCCGCGCAATGAGTATCGAGGCAATTACCGGGCGCTACCTGACCACCGAGGTTGAGGGCACGGCGCAGCGCATCTATTTCGAAGAGGCGGGGCAGGGCCGACCTGTCTTGTGTCTGCACACGGCCGGGGCCGACACCCGTCAATGGCGCCACCTGATGAATGATTCCGAGATTACGGCCGAGAACCGGATCATCGCTTTCGACATGCCATGGCACGGCAAATCCCTGCCGCCGGAAGGGTTCGAAACACAAGAATACCTGCTGACGACCCAAGGCTATATCGACACGGTTCTGGCCGTGATCGATGGCCTCGGCCTCGAAAAACCGATCCTGGCCGGTTGCTCGATGGGGGGGCGGATCGCGCTGCAACTGGCGGCACGGCATCCTGACCGTTTCGCGGGGTTCATCGCCATCGAGGCCTCGGATTTCCAACCGGCATGGTATGACATCGACTGGTTCCACCGTCCGGATGCGCATGGTGGAGAGATGGGCGCGGCGCTGGTTTCGGCCAATATCTCGCCCTATGCGCCGAATGCCGAACGCTGGAACACCATGTGGATGTTCATGCAAAGCGGCCCGGGCGTGTTCCGTGGCGATCTGAGCTTTTACACCCAAGATGACAGCCTGATCCCGCGCTTGCCCGATATCGACACGCAAAAGACACCGGTTCACATCATCGTCGGGGCTTATGACCTGACCTGCACACCCGAAGACGCGGAGCGCACGGCCAAGGCCATTCCCGGCGCGACACTCGCGGTGATGGACGAACTGGGCCACTTCCCGATGAGCGAACACCCCGAAGGTTTTCGTCCGTTCTTTGTCGATGCCCTGACCAAGATGCCCTGACCAACACGACCTAATCGCCAGCACAGCGCGCAACTTCCAAAGGTATTTTCCAAATGACCACGCCCTGCATCATCTGCGTTGCTATCACCGGTAGCCTGCCGCGCAAGGCCGACAACCCGGCCGTGCCGATCACAGTTTCCGAACAGGTGGACTCGACCCAAGCCGCCTTTGAAGCCGGCGCAAGTATCGTCCACGCCCATGTCAGAAACGATGACGAAACCCCGTCCTCAGATCCCGAGAAATTCGCGCGTCTGAAAGAAGGGATTGAACGCCATTGCCCTGGAATGATTATCCAGTTTTCGACAGGCGGTCGGTCGGGGGCGGGAAGGTCCCGCGGGGGAATGTTGTCGCTGAAGCCCGATATGGCGTCCTTGTCGGTGGGCTCCAATAACTTCCCAAACCGGGTCTACGAGAACCCTCCTGATTTGGTCGACTGGCTTGCCAGCGAGATGAAGACACACAATGTCAAACCCGAGATCGAAGCCTTTGACCTCAGCCACATTCTGAAAGCGGCACAGATGGCTGCCGATGGCCAGCTTTCATCGCCGCCCTATGTCCAATTCGTCATGGGCGTCAAAAATGCGATGCCCGTGGACAGGGAGGTGTTCGATTTCTACGTCCACACGGTAAAGCGGCTGTTTGGGTCAGAGGCACCTTGGTGCGCCGCCGGAATTGGTGCGAGTCAGAGCGTTTTGAACGAGTGGGCGATTGCCGCTGGCGGACACGCGCGCACAGGGCTTGAGGATAACATCAGGCTTGATCGAAATACTCTGGCCCCATCCAACGCAGCGCTCGTCGCTCGAACCGCGCAGATTTGTGAGCGCCATGAAAGACCCGTCGCAACATGGCAGGAAGCCAGACAGATCTTGGGGCTGTGACACCCGCTTGACCTGCCGACCGTGACACCGACCGCCTGCATTTGGCATTGGGGCTGGGATGCATTGGTTTCCGACGCGCTGCGTGACCACAAGCGCCGTTTGAACTGGGTGTGGTCGTCGGGTTTCGATCCAAATCCTGCGGCGTAAATGACGCCAGAAGCGCGCGGGCCGGTGCTCGTTGATCCGTTCTGCCTGCGCCCGGTTCCAGCGTGAGCTTGGCAGCTCACCCCGCGGATCGTAGAATGCGGGGCATGGGATATGTGACGTCGCTCTTCGCGCACAAGGTGGTCGCCGCGGCGGGCGGTGGGGTCGATGCTGCGGCGATGCTGGCCAGTGTCGGGATCGCCCCCGACGACCCCTCGGACGCCGGGCGCATGGTTTCGGCCGAGCGCTACTACGACATGCTCGAAAGGATCGCCGAGAAGATCGACGTGACCGATCTGCCAGTGCGCACCGGTGCCTCCATGCTCCTTGACGAATACGGCGCGCTCGGGCTGGCGTTCAAGGCGGCGACGACGCTCGGGACTTCCTATGCGCGGGTGGAACGCTATGCGCGGCTCTGGACCAGCGTCGTCGAATACGAATTGCGGCCGGTGACCGGAGGCACACTTTTCATCCTGCATCGGTCGGGCGAACGGCGCCTCGGGATGCGGTTGTCGAACGAGGCCACCCTCGTGAGCGCGGTTGCCATCGCAAGGCAGGTTTGCCCGGTGCCTCTCGCGCCCGTGGAAGTTCTGGTCCGGCATCCCGCCCCGCGCTCGATTGCCGCGCACGAGGATTGGTTCGGCTGCCCGGTGCGCTTCGGCGCGGAGCTTGACGCGATCCTTTATACCGACGAGGTTCTGGCCCGGCCCAACATCCTCGGGGACGAGGGGATCTCGCAATACCTTACCAGCCATCTTGACGCGGAACTGTCCGAAATCACCCGAGAGCCGCCGCTTGTCACGCAGGCGAGGGCCGCAATCGCCCAAGCCCTGAGCGAGGGGGCGCCGAAGATGGCCGAGATCGCCCGCGGCCTCGGACTGAGTGCACGTTCTTTCCACCGGCGCCTCTCTGAGCACGGGCTGAGCTTTCAAAGCCTCACCGAGGAAACCCGCCGCGACCTCGCCGAAGGGCTCTTGCGGGACGAGCGGCATTCACTGGCCGAAATCGCGTTCCTCACCGGGTTCTCCGAACAGAGCGCCTTTACCCGGGCGTTCAAACGCTGGGTCGGGACGACGCCCGCGACCTATCGCAAGGATATGACCCGCCGCTGACCGGCGCATTGGCGACAGCGGTCAAAAGGCTGGCGTCTCCGGTCAATACCGCGCGGCATGCCCGCGCCTATCCCTTGGCGACCGTTACCAAAGCCAAGGAGACACCCCATGAAAGATCAAGAGATTCTCGTCATCGGCGCGACTGGCAAGACCGGCCGCCGCGTCGCCAGCCGCCTAGAGGCGCGCGGCCAGACCGTGCGCCGCGGTTCGCGCAGCTCCGTCACGCCCTTCGACTGGGACGCGCCAGAGACCTGGGGGCCGGCCCTTCGCGGAACCCGAGCGGCCTATGTCACCTACTTTCCCGATCTCGCCTTTCCCGGCGCCGTGGACAAGCTCGAGTCCCTCTGCGAGACGGCCCGCGACGTGGATGTCGAGCACCTCGTGCTGCTTTCCGGGCGCGGCGAACATCACGCGCAGCTGGGCGAAGAGGTGGTACGCACGTCCGGCCTCGACTTCACCATCATTCGGGCGGCCTGGTTCGCTCAGAACTTTTCCGAAGGCTACCTGCGCGATCCGCTCTTGTCCGGCGTCCTTCCGATGCCCGGCGGCGGTATTGTCGAGCCTATCATCGACATCGACGACATTGCCGATGTCGCCGTCGCGGCCCTGACCGAAGAGGGCCACAAGGGCACGCTTTACGAGGTGACAGGCCCGCGGCTGATGTCCTTCGCAGAGATGGCGGGTGAACTCTCGCAGGCCACTGGACGCGAGATCCGGCACATTCCGATCAGCTTCGAGGCGTTTCACGCGACCATCGCCCAAGCAGGGGGTGCCTTCGTCGCCGACGTCTTCACCGCCATCGCGCGCGAAACACTGGACGGGCGCAACGCTCACACCACGGACGGTGTGAGGCGCGCGCTTGGCCGTAGCCCCCGCGACTTTGCGGACTTCGCCCGCGCCGCGGCCCGGTCCGGTGCCTGGACAAGCGCCGCCTAACACCACCCCAGCCGGACACCACCCCAGCCTGAAACCACCCCAGCCTAACACCACTCCAGCCGGACACCACCCCAGCCTGACACCACCCCATGAAAGGATCATGACATGAAACCCACCTTGTTCGAAAAGATCGCGCTCGGTCTCTCCGGCCTCACTGCGCTTACCATCGGCGGCTTCATCCTGTTCGCGCCGCACGCCTTCTATGCCAGCTACGGCATCACGCTTGGTCAAGACGCCAGTCTGCTGAGTGAATTGCGCGCCCCCGGCGCCGGTCTCGCGGGGTTCGGCCTTCTTATGCTGCTTGGCATCTGGCGGCACGCGGTCCTGCCCATCGGCATGGCGGCGGCCCTGACGGTCTTCTTCGCCTTTCCGGTCGGGCGGCTGATCGGGATTGCCGTGGACGGGATGCCGTCCAGCAACGTCATCGGCGCCCTTGTTGCGGAACTGATCATCGCCGCGCTCTGTCTCGCCGCCTTCCGTCGCCGCCTTTGGCATCCCAAACACGGCCTTTCCTCGGCGCAGCCCGCGCGATGAGCCGGCCACGGCGGCGCGGCGTTTGACGTCCTGCCGCCATTCCACTCTGCTGCCACACTCGAAGGACCCCATCCCATGTCCCCCATTATCTTCTACCTCGCCCACTTTGCCGTCCTCGCCTATGCGTTGGTCGGCGGCGTCTTTCTTGCCTTCTCGGATTTCATCATGCGCGCCTTGTCTCTGACCAGCGGTCAGGGTGGCGCAGAAGCGATGCAGGCCATCAACCGAGAGGTGGTTCGCTGGGTCTTCATGGTGCTTTTCCTCGGGCTGGTGCCGGTCTCGCTGTTGCTCGCCGCCTATGGCGCTCTCGTCGTCGGGCACGGTCCGGGTTTCGTGATGATGCTGGCGGGCCTGACCTATGTCGTCGGATGCTTCGGGGTGACGGCGGTCTTCAACGTGCCGATGAACAAAACTCTTGCCGGTATGGAGACCTCTGCCGAAGCCACGCTGGACTATTGGAGTCGCACCTATCTGCCCCGCTGGAGTTTCTGGAATACGGTGCGTACCGTTGCCTGCGGACTGTCCGCAGCCCTGCTGCTGTTCTCGCTCGCCTGGGCCGCGCAATCCCCGGCTTAGGCGGCTTGAAAACGGCGCCGCAACAGAGCGACAACCTGCCCGATGATGCGAAACTGTCGCCTGTCTGCCGGCAGGTTTGTTCACGACCTTCAGCCCTTATAAAGGCGGAGGGCAATGACGAGAGAAAGAGAGAAGGGGGATACTCCCATGGCTGAGCCACGTTACCGCCGGGCAACCGCAGCGGATCTGGGGGCGATTGTCGCGATGCTGGCCGATGACGTGCTTGGCGCGTCGCGGGAAACCGCGTCGCCAGCCGTAAACGATCGCTACCGGTCTGCGTTCGCTGAGATTGATGCCGACCCGAACCAGTTTCTGTGTGTGGTCGAAGAGGGGCCGCAGATTGTCGGAACCCTGCAACTAAGCTTCATTCCGGGCCTCTCTCGCAATGGCACCAAGCGTGGACAGATCGAAGCGGTGCGGATCGCAAGCCATCGTCGCGGCGGCAAACTGGGTGAAGCGATGATGGTTTGGGCGTTGAACGAATGCCGGGCGCGCGGGTGTTCGATGGTTCAACTCACCACGGACAAGTCCCGGCAAGACGCCCATCGCTTCTATGAGCGTCTGGGTTTTGAACCAACCCATATTGGATACAAGAAACAGATATAAGGACGGGCAGTGCACAGCCCGGTCTGCCATTTGCTTTGCTTTACCTCGATGATTGGTTCATGGGCTGAGTGTCGCACTGTGCGGACCGAGCGGACAAAAGGATGACACGACAACGCGACAAGCCGTCCTGACATAACGCGGCCAACGGGTGCATTTGCAGAAGGACGAGAGGTGTTTAAGGCCCCCACACGGGTTCGGATAGTTGACCAGGATTACAGGGTTGCATCCTTCAAGGGGGGCTTTCCAAAGCGCCCTGTCGCGAAAATCAGTACTGTTGCCAAGCCAGCGGGGACCCAAGCGTTGAGTGCTTGCTTGAATACCGTGGTTGCGACGCTGATTGGTTCCGCGAAGCCCTGCATGACACGGGCATACGACCATGCATCCCCGGTCGGAAGTCGCGCGCCAAAGCGGTCCGATATGACAAAAGCAGATACAAGCGGCGCAACCGCCCCTCGCGTGACATTGCTACGCAACGCACTGGCGGGCAGTGATCGAGATTATGTTCGGCAGGTTGAAAGACTGGAGGCGCGTCGCAACCCGCTCTGACCGCTGTCCCAAGGTCCTTCTGTCCGCAATCGCTCTCGCCGCAACCGTAATCTATTGGTTGTGAATCCTGACCCTAGGTTGACATCGAAAAACGGCCGGATGATAGTGCCGCTACATAGCCAGGGGCGCTCCGACAGGAGCTGAGATGCGCGTGACGCGTAGACCCTTCACAGCTGATCTGGGTAATGCCAGCGGAGCGAGGTACTGAAATGTTCATAGGCGCACAAGTGTCGCTGTATCCGATGACATCGAATTTCGTGGATGTCATCATGACCGGGCTCGACGCCCTCTCCCCATACAAGACTGATCTAAGGATCGAGACTGACGACATGTCGACGCTCATGGTCGGTGCGCCAGAGCCATTGTTTGACGCGATCCGTGACCTTTTCGCTGCCGCCGCCAAGCGGCCCGAGCATGTGACGATGCACGTCACGTTCTCACGCGGCTGCCCGGGCGAACCGGATGACCCGAACTGTCGGTGCGAGACGCTCGAGACAGCGCAGGATCAGTCCCTGACGGACCGGCAAACCCTCGCGGCCGAGGCGGTTGCGCAGGCGCCGGACCTCGGTGTCGCGATTGACCTGCAATTCTCGCTCTATGTCATGGGGTCTGGTGACCACATGGACGAGATCTATGGCTGCATCGATTTCCTCAAGACCAGCGGCACGTTCCATAAGTCAAAGAACTTCTGCACGCGCCTACGCGGTGATGCCGGCGCGGTGTTCGAGACTTTGCGGCAGGCCTTCCTGCGCTTTGGCCCGGCAGAAGGTCATGTCACCATCGACATGACGGCCTCGGCCAACAGTCCCAGCCTCGCCTGAGACTGCGGCGGCGGGCGGATAACGCCTGCGTCCGACGCGATATGACAAGCGCAAGATATCTCTTTCCGGCACTCGTGCTACTGACGGCCTTCCTCGCAACTTGGGAAGGTTACGTGGCGTTGAGCGATGCCTCGCCCCTCGTTCTGCCTGCGCCGAGCGACGTGCTGAATGGGCTGTGGGTCGAACGACATGCCATAGCACGCCACACATCGGCGACGCTGGGTGTGGCGGTTGTAGGGTTCAGTCTTTCGGTGGTCTTCGCCTTTGTCGTCTCCGTTATCCTGCATTTCTCGGGGTGGCTGCGCCGCGGGATGATGCCGCTTCTCGTTGCCAGCCAAACGGTGCCCATCGTCGCCCTTGCGCCACTGATGGTGCTTTGGTTCGGGTTCGGACTTCTGCCGAAGGTCCTGCTGGTGATCCTCGTCACCTTCTTTCCCATGGTTGTCAGCCTCACCACCGGCTATGCCAGCTTGCCCCGGGCGTTCCGTGATCAGTTGGTGTCCATGGGCGCCACGCGGTGGATGGTCTTTCGCCGCGCCACCTTGCCGTCGGCGCGGGCGCAATTCTTCTCGGGGCTCAGGATATCGGCGACCTATGCGATCGTGGCGACGATCTTCGCCGAATACGCAGGGGCGCGGCGTGGCCTGGGCATCTACATTCTCGCGGCCAAGAACAATTTCCGCGCCGATCTCGTCCTGTCTGCGGTGCTGGTCTCGGCTTGTCTGACACTGGCGCTTCTGGCTGCCATCTACGGGATCGAACGGATGACCAGCCGACGCTATCGAAGAGAAACCGATGCTTGAGGTGCAGGCACTCACGATCCGCGCGGGGGCGGACACGCTGGTGAAGGACCTGTCGCTTCGCCTCGAAGAAGGCAGCCTGACCTGCCTGATCGGCCCCTCCGGCTGTGGCAAAAGCTCGCTCGTCAAATGGCTGGCCGGGGTCCTTGCGCCCGATTTGCATGCTGAGGGCGCGGCCACGATCGACGGCACCCCCGTAACCTTCCCACACCGGGACATCGCCTATCAGCCGCAACAGGATACGCTGTTTCCCTGGCTCACGACCGCCGAGAACGCCTGCCTCGGGTTGGAAATCGGCGGCATGGACCGCCGCGCCGCGCGGGATCGGGTCAAGGCGCTCTTTCCGGCATTCGGTCTGGAAGGTCACGAAGAGAGCTTCCCGGATCAACTCTCGGGCGGCATGCGCCAACGGGCCGCATTCCTGCGCACCATCGTGCAGGACGCGCGGGTGCTGTTGCTGGACGAGCCATTCTCGGCCCTCGACGCGGTGACGCGGCTGCACATGCAGGATTGGCTGGTCGAGCGGCTGGCCGAGCGCCCGCGCGCCGCTCTGATGGTCACGCATGACCTCTTTGAGGCGACGCAGATGGCCGACCGGGTGCTTGTCATGGCCAGTGGTCCCGGCCGTCTCGTCGCCGACATCCCCATACCCATGCCAAGCGCCGAGCGAAGCGAAACGGCGCTGGCCGAGATCCGCTCAAAACTCAAACTCATGCTACTGAAGGAAACATCATGAAAATCGTCCCCCTCAGCTTTGCCGCCTGCCTCGCGGCCTCTACCGTTTGTGCCGAAGAGGTCAGCATCGCGCTCGACTGGACGCTGAACACCAACCACATTGGCCTTGTCGTCGCACAAGAGAAAGATTTCTACGCCGAGGCGGGGCTGGAGGTCGAGATCCTGCCCTATTCGGACACGGCCTCGACCGCGCTTTTGGCCTCCGGGGCAGTGGATTTTGCCTACATGACCGCGCTCGGTTTCATGAGCGCCAAAGCAGGCGAGGCACCGATCACCGCACTCTGGGTCACGATGCAGCGAGAGGCCGGGCGACTGGTTTACAACAGCGGGAACGAGGCGATCTCGCGACCTGCGGATCTCGAAGGCAAGACCTATGCCGGCTTTGGCAGCGCATGGGAAGATGCTTTGATCTCGACGATGATCGAGAATGACGGCGGAACTGCGAATTACGACACCGTGACACTGGGCACCGGCGCCTACGAAGCACTGGCTTCCGGCGCCGTCGATTTCACGCTGGAAGTCGCCACATGGGAAGGTGTGAACAGCACGCTCCTTGGGCGAGAGCAGTCGCACTTCATCTATGCCGACTACGGCGTGCCCGAACCGCAAGGCGGTTACATCGGAACCCAGACCGCCAGGCTGAAAAGCGACCCCGACACCGTGAAGGCGTTCATGCAAGCGACGCGGCGGGGATACGAATGGGCCGCCGCAAACCCGCAAGACGCGGCCGAGATCCTGATCGAATCGGGCGATTTCCCCAATGAGCAACTCGTGCGCGGCTCGATGCGCGTCATAGACGAGGGCGGTTACCTGACCGACGGCACCACCCCCGTGGGACAAATAGACGAAGCCCGGCTGACAAAGATGGCGCAATTTCTCTACAACAGCGGCGTGTTGCGCGGCGCCGATGGTCAGCCCCTCAAATGGCCAGGTGATGTGTCCGGCTGGTTCGACCAAAGCTGGATGGCCGACTGAAGACGCAGAACCGACTTTTCCAGTGCACGATCTTCGGGCGATCGTGCACTGGTCCGGCGGACGGCACAGGCGCCGCGCTTGGCCGCTCTCCGCGCTTATTGCATCTCGTATCGCGCAGGTCATTACCCGGACGGTGCTGCAAGTCGGCGCTGTTTCGCCTCGCCCGCGCCGTCAAAGCCGCCTGAATTCGCGCCGTATTGGTGGAAACTTAGGCGTCAAACGGGCCTGTGCTCAGAGCGCGCCGTGACCATCAAGGACAGGGATCGGCCCGACTGGAGGCCAAATAGTTCAATTAAAACGATAGTTTATGAGGTCCTGACCGGCGCACCTAAGCCGTGATCGCGCCACACACCCCCTTGGGCGAGCCGCTTTACCGGGGGATGCTTGGCTGGCTAGCGTTTCGGACAGGAACTTGCATGGGGGTGGGCAGATGAAAGTCATTGTAACCGGAGCGGCAGGGATGCTCGGGCGTCACGTTGCGGCGGCTTACGTTGATGCGGGGCATGATGTTCTCGGCCTTGATGTAAGGGATCATCCTGCGGCGGCGTGGTCACATGTGATCACCGATATCTGTGATCTGGGTAATGCCGTGCAGTTGTTCGACGGGGCCGATGCCGTTGCGCATTGTGCCGGCCTTCCGCGCCCGATCGGATTTTCGCCTTCTGATGTGTACAAGACCAATATGGCGAGCATTTACGCCACGGTCGAGGCGGCGCGGCTTTGCGGTGTGGGGCTGTTTCTTTATGCGTCGTCGATCAGTGTGCTGGGCTATCCGTTCGCGAAACGCTGTCCCATTCCCCATTACCTGCCGGTTGATGAAGACCATCCCATCGCCGCGCAGGAAATCTATGGAACGACAAAATGGCTTGGCGAGGAACTGATCGAGGCAACAGTGCGCGCGGGCGGCTTCCGCGCGATCAGTCTTCGAATGCCGTGGGTTCAAACCTGCGATAGTTTTGCCCGGGACGTTGTGCCAAGGCGCGAAAGTGCTGATGCCGCCGCCGATCTTTGGGCCTATCTCGATGCGCGTGACGCGGGGCAGGCGTTCGTAAAGGCGCTTGACTGGCGCAAAGAGCAACATCTGCGGTGTTTCTTGTCCGCCCATGACAGCTATTGCGAGATCCCAACGCAACAGATCGTCCAAGCGGCATTCGGGGCCAAGGTGTCCTTCAAGAAGGACCTGACGGGCCATGCCGCGCTGTTGGATACCAGCCTTGCGCAGCAGGCGTTCGGATTTTCCCCCGTCCATAGCTGGCGGGATTACGGGGCAGAGAGGGGCGTCAAATGATGCGGTTTGAAGGCAAGGCTGTTCTGATCACGGGTGGGGCAGGGTCTATCGGGTGGGCCGCTGCACAAAGGTTCATGGCCGAAGGGGCTCGCGTGGCGATCGCCGATCTGAACGGAACGCGCGCTGCTGATCTGGTCGCAAATCGAGAGGGGGCGATCGCGATTGAAGCCGATGTCGGCTCAACAGCCGGGGCCGAACTGGCGGTGCAACGCACGCAAGAGGCCTTTGGCGGGCTGGACTGCGTTTTCAACAATGCAGGGATTTCAGGGCCAGTGCGCCCGCTGTTCGAGTTGGAGCCTGACGAGTGGGATCGAGTCATCCGCACCAATCTTCGAAGTGCCTTTCTGATTCTGCGCTGTTCGATCCGCGCGATGATCGCCGGCGGGCGGGGCGGGGCGATCGTGAACATGAGTTCTTCGATGGCGGGATGGGACGTTCTGTCAGGGGGCGCAGGCTATATTGCAAGCAAACACGCCATCACCGGTTTGACACGCAGCGCGGCACTGGATGCTGCGGGCTATGGAATCCGGGTTAACGCGATATGCCCCGGCGTGATCGAAACGCCACTTGGCGTTCCGGCCGGGGATCGTGACTCTTACATCGAAAGCGTCGGCAAGTTTGCGGATCGAATCCCATCAAGACGGATTGGCAAACCCGAAGATGTAGCGGCGGTGGTCGCTTTTCTGGCCTCCGATGAAGCGGCGCATGTCACGGGGGCCGATTGGCTTATCGACGGGGGACAGACGCTCCAATCATGGGCAAATGCGCCCGGTGGCTCCGCCTTCCCGTGGCATCTGAGGCCAGATTAAGTGCAAGGGCGGAACGGCCAGAAAGGCCCTTCAATCGCGGTTTCGGGGAAAGGATTGCCTAGCTTTTCGCCAAAATCGCAAAGCAACGCTGAAATTGAGCCCATTTTTTAGGCGCATCACTATCGATCTAATTATTTAAAAATTTTACTATTCACTTTTTGAGCTGTTGGGCGCTGGCTTGTGAACAGAAACGTTCAACAGGAGAAGTCAAAAAATGAAAAAGCTTAATCGTCGTCACTTTCTGATGTCCACGGGGGCTGCTGTCACAGCCACGGGACTTGGGGCCCCTTCCATCCTGCGTGCGCAGGCCGACACCATCAAGATCGGGGGTCTGCATGACCTCTCCGGTCCTTTGGATGCCTCGGGCATTCCGATGGATCAGGTTTTCAAACTGGCTATTGACGATATCAACGAAAAGGGTGGCCTGCTGGGCAAGCAGGTAGAAGGCGTAGTCTACGATCCGCAGTCGAACATGTCGCTCTATTCGCAATACGCGACGCAGATGGCATTGAAGGACCGGGTCGCCGCGGTGTTCGGCGGTATCACATCGGCCAGCCGTGAAACCATTCGCCCGATCTTCCACCGCTACAACACGCTCTACTTCTACAACACTCTCTATGAGGGCGGCGTTTGTGACCGAAACGAGATCACGCTCGGCACGACACCGGCTCAAACCGTTGAGCAACTGATCCCGCATGCGATGAACCTGTGGGGCAAGAAGGTCTATACGATCGCGGCCGACTACAACTACGGCCATATCACCGCCGCTTGGGTGAAACGCTATGTCGAAGCCAACGGCGGCGAAGTGGTCGAAACCGAGTTCTTCCCGCTGGATGTGACGCAGTTTGGCTCGACGATCTCGAAGATTCAGGCGGCAAAGCCCGATATCGTTCTTTCCGTGCTCGTCGGCACCGCGCACCTTGGCTTCTATCGCCAATGGGTCGCCTCGGGAATGAAACAGGAAATTCCCATCGCATCGACGACTTTCGCGGCGGGCGGCACCGATGCCGTCATCCTGACCCCCGAGGAAGGCAACGGTATTCTGACCAGCTATGGCTACTACACGTCGATCGACAACCCGACGAACACGGCCTTCAAGGAAAAGGTTGCAGCCGCCTATCCCGACAACCCGCCGATCCTGTCCGAACTGTCAGAAGTGACGTGGGAGGGCGTTATGGTCTGGGCCGATGCCGTGCGCGAAGCGGGCACCATCGAACGTGATCCGCTGCTTGAGGTCATGGAAACAGGCAAGTCTTACGACATGCCTGCCGGGGCGGTGTCGATTGATCCCAAGACCCACCATGCCATCCGCGATGTCTATCTTGCGGAATTGCAGGATCAGGAATTCATCATCAAGGAAACTTTCCCGCAGGTGCAGCCCGCCGATACCCAGATGGTCTGCAATCTGAAGGAAACACCAGACGCGAACGTCCACCACGAGATTTCGCTTTGATCTGACTTTCGAAACAAACCGCGCGGGACGTGCTTTTCTGCGTCCCGCGTCTTGCTCCTAGAACATGCACAGGGGAGTGCACTGATGGACTATGTCCTGATCATCCTTCTTGAAATGCTTCGCGCGGTGTCTTGGCTGGTGCTGCTGGCCTCGGGGCTCGCCATCATCTTTGGCATGATGCGGGTCATCAATTTCGCGCACGGGGAATTCCTCATGCTTGGTGGCTACATCACGATCATGACGCATAACAACGGCGTCCCGTTGTGGATCTCCATGCTTATCCTTGCGCCGCTCACGGTGGGCATTTTCGGTATCTTGGTCGAGCGGTTGGTGATCCGCCACCTTTACGGGCGCATCATCGATTCCCTGCTTGCGACTTGGGGATTGAGCCTGCTGATGATCGGCGGTGTGACGCTCGTCTTTGGCAACACGGTGCAGGGCGTCTCAACCCCATTCGGGGCGGTGTCCATCGGTGAGTATTCGATCCCGCTTTATAACTTCGTGATCATCGGCTTTGCCGCCGCCATCATGCTGGCCACATGGGCGGTGCTGAAATTCACCAAGGTCGGTCTGGTGGCGCGCGCCACCATGCAAAACCCCGACATGGCCGAAACACTCGGTGTGCGAACAACGTGGGTTTATATGGCGACGTTCGGTATCGGCTCTGCCGTCACCGGCCTTGCCGGGGGATTGCTTGCCCCGCTTACCGGCGTTGTGCCGTCGATGGGGGTCAACTTCGTCGGACAAAGCTTCATCACTGTCATCACAGGCGGTGCATCAATGATTGCGGGAACGCTGTCGGCGTCCACTCTGCTGGGCACGGTCAGCCAAGGGGTGACCTTCGCCAGCGGGCCTGTTTACGGCGACGCAGCCCTGTTGC
This sequence comes from Rhodalgimonas zhirmunskyi, assembly GCA_030848925.1. Taxonomy (GTDB): domain Bacteria; phylum Pseudomonadota; class Alphaproteobacteria; order Rhodobacterales; family Rhodobacteraceae; genus Rhodalgimonas; species Rhodalgimonas zhirmunskyi. Next base: position 1,212,812 of record JANFFA010000001.1, on the reverse strand, counting down.
TGACCGCGCTGGTTCTGTTGCGGGTGCTTCCGCAGGGCATCACCGGCCGCATCTTCAAGAAATCGCTTTAAGGAGCCAACTCTGATGGAAAGATCAATTGCAAAGGATGTCGGCTTCTACGTGATGCTGGGCATTGGGCTCGTGCTGATGTTCATCGGGCCGCTAATCTGGGATCTGTTCCAGATCATGCAGATCACCCAGTATGTGGTGCTCTCGGTCTATGCACTGTCACTTGCTTACATCTGGGGGTTCGGCGGTATTCTGAGCTTCGGCCAAGCGGCCTTTTTCGGGCTTGGCGCTTACACCTTCGCCGTCGCCTCGATCAACATGGGCGACACGACACTCCCCTTCGTGCTCTCCTTTATCCTGCCGGCGGCGTTCGGGGCCGGGCTCGGGTATTTCATGTTCTACGGGCGCCTGTCCGAAGTGTACCTTGGTGTTGTGACCATGGTGGTGACCCTGATCTTCTGGAAGCTCATCAATCACACGGCGGGGCCCGAGTATTCCATTGGCGACGCGCGATTGGGGGGATTCAATGGAATTCCGTCAATCCCGATCCTGAATGTCCCCGGAGACCCCAGCGCATGGCTGGACCCGGCACAGATGTTCCAGGTTTTCATGGCAATCCTGATCATCGTTTACGTGGTGCTCAGATTGATCATCGCATCCGATTTCGGCCGGGTGTCGGTGGGCATCCGCGAGAACGAAGAGCGATCTTCTCTGCTGGGCTATGACATTCGCCGTCATAAGGTGATCGTCTTTGCGATTGGCTCGGGCATTGCCGGCATGTCGGGGGCGATGTGGGCCACCTATCAGACCTTTATCGACCCGAACGCTTTTTCGATGGAGATGTCCGCTAAAGCGTTGGTCTGGGTCATGGCGGGGGGGATTGGAACCTTGGCCGGGCCGATCCTTGCCGTGGTGCTGCTGCAATGGTTGTCCCTCAAGCTGGGCACCATGCACATCCTGAACAACTACGTCATCCTTGGCGGAATCATGATGATCCTGGTTTTGCTTTTGCCAAAGGGGCTTCTGCCCACCTTTCAGGCGCTATCGCTGCGGCTGTGGACCATCGGCAAGAGCAAGATGAAAGAACGCACCCCCAAAGGAAAGGCGGCGAGTGATGTCTGAGAACTATATCCTTACCACCGAAAACCTGACCATGCGATTTGGCGGCGTTGTCGCGGTCGATAACGTGAATTTCTCGCTGAAAGAGGGTGAACTGCGTTGCCTCCTGGGGCCCAATGGCGCGGGGAAATCGACCTTCTTCAAGTGCCTCACGGGTCAGCTGACGCCGACATCGGGGTCGGTCAAACTGCGCGGGCAGGATATCACCGGCTGGCTGACCCATGACATCGTCAACCAAGGTGTCGGTATCAAAACGCAGGTGCCCAACCTGTTTAACGGCATCTCGGTCTATGAAAACATCCGCATGGCCGCGCGGCGCAAGCACCTCAAACCGATGGCGCGCGAAAAGGCCGAAGAGATGATGGAAAAATGCGGGGTCACCCATCTTGCCAAGCGCGAGGTCGGGTTGCTGGCGCATGGGCAGCGCCAGTTGGTTGAACTTGCAATGGTCCTCGCCGAAGAGCCGCCTCTTGTGCTGCTGGACGAACCTGCCGCTGGCATGACCGGGGATGAGAGGGATCGACTGGCTGATCTTGTGCTGGAAACCGCGCGCAAGGCGGCGGTGATCGTGGTCGAACATGACATGGCGTTCATCCGGCGCATCGCCAAATTCACCACCGTCTTCAACCGGGGTGCGATCTTCCGAGAGGCCATGATCGACGAAATCATGTCTGATCGGGCCGTTCAGGAAATCTATTTGGGGAAACAGGCTGATGTCGCTGCTTGAAGTAAAAGGACTAAAGGCGTCCTATGGCGTGGTGCCGGCGCTGCATCAGGTTGATTTCAACGTGAACGCAGGCGAGGTGGTCGGAATTCTTGGCCATAACGGTATGGGCAAGACGACCACTCTGCGCTCGATCATGGGGTTCGTGAAAGTCACCGATGGGGACATCGTCTTTGAGGGGCAAAGCCTCAAGGGGCTTTCCGTCAACGCCCGGGCGCGGCGCGGCTTGGGCCTTGTGCCACAGGGTCGGATGATTTTCCCCACCCTGACAGTGCGTGAAAACCTCGAAAGCGGGATCGCCACCGGCAAACAACCGATGGAGCCGATCATCGACGAAATGCTGTCGCTGTTTCCTCGGCTCGAGCGTTTGCTCGACCGGGCGGGCGGGGCGTTGTCGGGGGGGGAACAACAGCTTTTGGCCTTGGCCCGGTGCCTGTGTCGCAAACCGAAGCTGATGCTTCTGGATGAACCGACCGAGGGCATCCAACCCTCAATCATTGACGAGATTTCAGACACCCTGAAACAGCTTGCCAAAACAACGGACATCACGATCGTGCTGGTCGAACAGAACCTCGATTTCATCACCGGACTCTCGGATCGGGTCTATGCGATTTCCAACGGCGTGCTCGACCGGCAGATCCCGGAAGAGCAGCTCAAGGACAGCAGGGCCGTCAGCGAATTCATGGGGTTCGTAACCTAAGTCGCAAACACCACACCCGAAAGGCCAACCCCCGCGCCGTTTAGCGGCGCGGGATCGGGGAAGGCTTGTCGAAACCAACGATTAATGTGCAACCAAGGAGAGTATAATGACCGTATCCACCCCCACGCTAGACCAGATCGCTGAACTGGCGGAAGACATGGGAATGAACCTGACCGAGGCAGACCTGACATCGTTTCAGGGCCTGATGGGCGCCTATGTCGAGCATTACAACATCGTCGAAAAAATGCCCGATGTCGTCCCCGAGGTCACCTATCCAAGAACCATCGGCACCCGGCCGTCGGCTGAGGAAAATCCGCTCAACGCGTGGTATTACAAATCCACGGTCAAGGGGGCGGACACCGGCAAACTGGCCGGGAAGACGGTCGTTCTCAAGGACAACGTGATGCTTGCAGGCGTGCCAATGATGAACGGTTCGTCGACGTTGGAAGGGTACATCCCCGATGTCGACGCCACCATTGTGACCCGGATGCTTGACGAAGGCGCGACCATCGTCGGCAAGGCCCATTGCGAACTTTTCTGCCTGTCGGGCGGCAGCCATACCAACGCGACCGGCCCGGTGCATAACCCGCACAAGATGGGCTATTCCGCCGGCGGATCTTCCTCGGGGTCCGGCGCATTGGTCGCCAATGGCGAAGTCGATCTGGCCATCGGCGGGGATCAGGGTGGATCGATCCGGATTCCAGCATCGTTCTGCGGCATCGTGGGCATGAAGGGCACGCACGGCCTTGTCCCCTATACCGGCGTCATGCCGATCGAGGTGTATGTCGACCACACCGGGCCGATGACCAAAACCGTGGCCGACAATGCCCTGATGATGGAGGTGCTTGCCGGACCCGATGGCTATGACTCGCGCCAGATCGGCTGCAAGACGGCCAAATATACCGATGCGCTGGGCAAAGGCGTGAAGGGGATGAAAGTCGGCGTGGTGCTCGAAGGGTTCGGTCACGACAATTCGATGCCCGAGGTCGACGAAAAGGTCAAAGCTGCGGCTGAAAAGCTGAAAGAGCTGGGCGCAACCGTCGAAGAGGTCAGCATCCCGATGCACACCATCGGCGGCGCGATTTGGTCTCCCATCGGTATCGAAGGGCTGTATCAGACCATGATGCAGGGCGATGGATATGGCGTGTCCCGCAACGATCTTTATGTGACGGGATTGATGGATTTCCATCGCTCGTGGAGAGAACGCGCCGACGAGCTGTCGGAAAGCCTCAAACTCTGCATGTTGTTCGGGGCCTATGCCGACAAATATCACGGCAAGCGGTTCTACGGCAAAGCCGTCAACCTCGTCACGGCCCTGCGTGCGGCTTACGACAAGGCTTTGGAAGAATACGACGTACTTCTAATGCCGACCTTGCCGATGACGGCAACGCCGCTTCCCGGCCCCGACGCAAGCCGCGAGGAAATCATCCAGCGCGCCTTCGAAATGCTGGCCAACACGGCGCCGTTCGATATCTCGCATCACCCTGCGATTTCCGTACCCTGTGGTATGGTTGATGGCCTTCCCGTGGGGCTTCAACTGGTCGGTAAGCTTTGGGACGAGGCAACCCTCTATCAGGTTGCGGATGCCTACGAGCAGTCCGGCGATTGGACCACCTACTAAGCACACCCAACCCCGCCCCCGCCAATTCGGCGGGAGCGGGGCACGCATTTCGAAACAACGGCCACAGGCGGAAAATGACAGCAGCGTCGATATCCACAAAGGTGATGAAACTCACGTCAATCGAAGGCTCCTTCAACGCCGATCTGCATGACATCGTGCATGCGCTAGAGCACAAGGGGCAGGTCGAATTCGTGCATGTCAGTCAGGCCGACGCGGCCCGTAAACGCCTGCGCGCCGAGACCGACAAAGGACGCGAGGTTCAGATCGTTCTTCCGCGCTCCGCGTCGATCAAGGACGGCGCGGTGGTTCATCTGAGTGAGGATCTCGCAATTGTGCTGCGTGTCGACACTGGCGCGCGCATGGTTCTGGTGCCGCATGATATCCAATCGGCGATGCGCTTGGGCCACTGGTGCGGGAATTTGCACTGGAAAGTCGAATTCAATGCCGGGTCCATGTCGGTGCAACTCGACGGACCAGAAGGGCAATACCGCGCCAGATTGCAGGATTTGGAAAGCCTCGCCGACTTCCACATAGATGAGTCCGCATCATGAAAGGCGCAGAATTCATCACCGCCTTGCAGATGGCGGACAGTGCCTTTCCCGCGGGTGTGTTCGCCTATTCATGGGGGCTGGAAACGCTTCTGAGCGACGGCCAACTTGGTCGTCGCGAATTAGAGACCTTTGCCGAGGCCGAATTGCATGGCCGCTGGCATGGGGTCGAACGGCCCTCGCTTGCGGGCGGATGGCGCGCGGACACGTTGCGCGCGCTGTCTGACTGGGATGCGACGGTTGATGTTTCGATGTGGTCCGAAAGCCAGCGCCAGCATTCGAAAGAAGCGGGGGCCGCGACCTTGATTGCGGCCGTGCGTCTTGGCATCACCGGAGCCCGCGAGATGCGCGATGCCGTCCGCGACGGGCAATTGATCGGCCACCTGCCGTGCATCACCGGCGCGCTTTATCGCGGGGTGGATCTGTCCTTGGAAACGGCGCTTTTGGTGTCGGCGCAGGGCTTCTTGCGCGGGCTCTTGTCGGCGGCGTTGCGGTTGGGGCAGGTGGGGGCGCTCGAAACCCACGCCATCGCTGCAAGGCTTGCTCCGACTGTGGTTCAGTTGGCCGCGCCTCCCGCTCTCGGCAGCTTGCCGACCGGGTTTTCCCCCATGACCGACATCGCCTTGATGCGCCCGACTGCGGCGCGATTGTTCATCAACTAAGGGCAGATCATGCATCTTACACCCACCGAACTTGAACGCCTGACCATCTTTAGCGCCGCACAACTTGCACGCCGCTACCTGCAAGAGGGCGTGCGCCTAAGCCACCCCGAGGCCGTCGCTTACCTTGCCGATGAAATCCTGCTGGCCGCGCGCAAGGGGTTGGAGCACCCCGACCTCGTGGCCCATGCGGCAACACTCTTGACGCATGAACAAGTCGAACCCGGCGTGCCAACCCTGCTGGATACGTTTTCGGTCGAGGTGATGATGGATCAGGGCACCAAACTGGTGACCGTGTTCGATCCGATCGAGCCGGGGCCGTTCGAACCGGTGCCGGGCGAAGTCATCGCGATGGAGGGCGAAATCGAGCTGAACGCAGGCCGCGAGCAGGTCGAAATTTCGGTTCTGAACACCGGCGACAGGTCTGTTCAGGTCCGCAGTCACGCCCATTTCTTCGAGGTCAACAAAGCGCTCAGCTTTGATCGCAAGGCGGCCTACGGGATGAGGCTTGATCGCCCGTCCGGCGGCGGTGAGCGGTTTGATCCAGGGATCGAGAAACGGGTGGTGCTGGTGCCCTTTGGCGGCAAACAGGTGGTTCATGGCTTTGCGGGACTGACCGAAGGACAGGTCGAAACACAGCGCAACGCGGCCTTTATCGCCGCCGCGAAGAAAGGATACCTGTGATGAAGATGTCGAGGGCGCAATACGCCAGCCACTATGGCCCCACGACCGGCGATCTCGTCCGGCTGGGTGATACGTCTTTGTTGGCCGAAATCGAACGCGACTATTCCCACTACGGTGATGAATTGACCACCGGCGCCGGCAAGGTCATGCGCGACGGAGAGGGGTTCTGCACGACCGGAACGGATGCCAACGGTGCGCTCGACATGGTGATCCAGAACGCCGTGATCCTGTGCCCTACGACCGGGATCGTGAAGGCCGATATCGGTATTCGCCGCGGTGTCATCGTGGGCATCGGCAAGGCGGGCAATCCCGACACGATGGATGGCGTGACCGAGGGGCTTGTCACCGGGCCGAACACCACGGTGGTGCACGGGGATCACCACTTCGTCACCGCCGGGACAGTCGAGGCGCACGCGCATTTCCTGTCTCCGCAACAAAGCCATCACGCGCTTGCGGGCGGCACGACGACGATGATCGGCATGTCGCCGGGCCCTAACTTTGACGTCAGCTGTTCGGGTCCCGAAACGCTGGGCCGGTTGATCCTTGCGGCGGATGAATACCCGCTGAATTTCGGCTTCCTTGGGCGCGGCAATTCGAACCCCGACGCGGTGGCGGAATCGGTGTCCGGCGGCGCGCTTGGTGTTAAAATTCACGAAGATTTCGGCGCTTCACCCGCCGTCATGGATGGCTGCCTGAGGGCGGCGGATGCGGCCGATTTTTCGGTTCACCTTCACACCGACACCATCAATGAGTTCGGCTTTTACGAAGACACGATGGACGCCATCGCCGGGCGCACCATCCATATGTATCACACCGAAGGGGCAGGGGGGGGACATGCCCCCGACCTGCTGGCCGTGAATGGCCATGCCAATGTGTTGCCATCCTCGACCAACCCCACCAACCCTTTCACGCCTGCCGCGCTGGAAGAGGGGGTGCCGATGACGATGCTGGCACATATGATGCGTTTCGACCTGATCGAAGACGTCGCCTTTGCCGAGGCCCGGATACGCCCCCAAAGCATGGCCGCCGAAGACCTGTTGCACGACATGGGCGCGATTTCAATCTTTGCCACCGACACCCAGGGCATGGGGCGCTTGGCTGAAAACGTCGCGAAATGCTGGCAACTTGCCAGCGTCAACAAGGACCGGCTGGGCCGACTGACCGAAGAAACAACAGAACGCTCCGACAATACACGTATTCTGCGATATCAGGCGAAACTGGCGCTGAACCCGGCGATTGCGGCCGGAATCGACAGCCATGTCGGAAGCATTGCGCCGGGCAAGATGGCGGATATCGTGCTCTGGCCGTTTGCCTCTTTCGGGGCAAAGCCATCGCTTGTCATAAAGGCGGGCACGATTGTCTGGGCCAGCATGGGCGACGGCAATGGCAGCTTCGTCGGAAGCCAGCCGATGATCCATCGCCCGATGTGGGGGGCGCTCGGGTCTGCGAAACATCGGCTGGGGGTTACATTCGTGTCCAAACTGGCCACCGAGGCGGGCACCTTCCAGCGACTGAAGCCCCAAAAACCCTTCGTCGAAATCCAATCCGTCCGCCACCTCCGCAAGGCGGATATGGTCCGAAACGATGCCTTGCCCAAGATCGAGGTCAATCCTCAGACCTTCGAGGTCAGCGCCGATGGCGCGGCGCTGAATGTGCCCCCGGTGACCTCGGTGCCGTTGAACAGAAAGTATTTCCTCAGATGACAGCAGCACGTGTAGGAATTGGCGGCCCCGTCGGATGTGGCAAGACGGCCCTGATCGAGCAACTCTTGCCTGAACTGGCGCGCCTTGGCATCGAAACGGCGGTGATCACCAACGATCTGGTCACCGACGAAGACGCGGAGCGGTTGCGCAAGGGTGGACAGCTGCCCGCAAACCGCATCCTCGCGGTGCAGGCCGGGGCCTGCCCGCATACGGTTATCCGCGAAGATCCGACCCTCAACATGGCGGCAGCAGACCGCCTAGAGGCAGAGTTTCCCGAGCTTGATCTCATCCTGATAGAAAGCGGCGGCGATAATCTGGCGTCGACCTTCTCACTCGACCTTGTGGATTGGTGGATGTTCGTGATCGACGTGGCCGGGGGCGGGGATATCCCGCGCAAGAATGGGCCGGGCGTGCTGCAATGCGATCTGCTTGTGATCAACAAGTCCGACATCGCGCCGCATGTGGATGTCGATCTCGATCAGATGATTGCTGATGCAAAACAGGTCCGTGGTCCAAAGCCGGTGCTGGCGGTCTCTTGCCGCGAAAGGTCGCGTATCGCGGACATTGTCTCACAGCTGCGCCGCGATGTGATCTTCGCATGAATGCCATGGCCGCACCGTCCGGGGGCCGGGTTCAGACCGCACCTCAGTTGGGTTTGCGCATATCCGCGCAACCGACCGGACGCTCACATATCGCCGGGCGCAGGGTAAGCTGGCCTTGGTCCCTGCCGCGCGGGTTCTACATGAATGGGCTGCATGGCCCGTTGACGGTCTTGCCACAATGCGCGGCGGCGGGTCTGTTGCCGGGCGATCACTGGCGTCACGACCTGCAAGTGGACAACCACGCGGGCCTGCGCTTCGTCGAGGCGGGGGCTACCGTCGTTCATGCGGGCAAAGCCCCACCCGGAGTGGTGGACTGGCGCATCTCTGTCGGGGCGGGGGCGACGCTGGCCCTGTTCGGGCAACCCTTTGTCCTACTGCCACGGGCGCGTCTGCATCAGACCTTTGATATCACATTGCATGACAACGCAATCGCGATCATTTCCGACGGGATGTGCCTGTCCACTGCCGCCCCTGATGGGCAATCATGGCAAAGCACACTCTGTGTGAAGAGGGCCGATGGCCTGCCCATCTTGCGCGAGGCCCAGCAGGTTGATGGCGCAGGACTGGCCCGGATTGCAGCATGTCATGGCCAAACACATGGCCAATCACATGGCCAATCACATGGCCCGGCACGGGCCTTTGCGAGCATTATGGTGTTTGCCCCGGCTGACGTTCTGGCCGACCTGCTGGGGGAACTCCAAGACTTCGTGCGGCAACTCAAGGAAGGCTACGGTGCCTGCGGAATGCTGCGTGCGAAACAGGGCATCGGCCTTCGTCTGGTATGCGGCGATGGCGGCGCGCTGACGCGCGCGATGAACGCCGCCCAAGACAAGCTTGAGCGGCGCTTCTTCGGCTAATCGACGGTTGTGGCGATCAAGCGGTCTCTGCGATGGCCAACTCGGGCGCAAGGACGTTGCAGACCGTCTCTGTGTCCGCCAGTTCTGCAAACAGCATACCCATATTGTGCAGCGTGGCCCGGTGTTCGTCGTCGGTCACCGTTGCATTCGCATCCGTGACAAAGATCACGTCATAGCCATATTGAAACGCGTCCCGCGCGGTGCTTTCGCAACAGCAATTGGACAGCGTGCCGGTGATGATCACGGTTTCGATCGCGTTGTCTTCGAGCCAGCCCAACAATGGCGATGTGCCGGGGGTCAGGCAGGAAAACCGCGTTTTATCAAAGGTGTAATCGCCGTCTTGAACGTCAAGCCCATCCCATAGCGCGTGGCCATGCGCGCCGGGGGCGAATTCCTTGAGCTGGGCCTCGGATTTCTCGGGGCTCAGAAACCGATTAAGAAAGGAATTCCAAGGCTTTGGTTCCGAAAGATCCGCCGTGTAGCGGCTATAGGCGACCTTGCCACCGGCGGCGCGCAGGGCCGCGCTGAGGGAATTGACATGGTCAACCACCGAACGAGCCATGGGAACTTCGATCAGCGCGCCGGGCTCCATGAACCCGTTTTGCAGATCAATGACCAAAAGCGCGGTGGTGGCCGGATCAAGATGTTTCGCAAATGTGCTGTCGGGGCCTCGGGACGCGATGATCCGGTCTTCGATGTCGGGGTCCAGGTTGGTTTTATGCATGTCTGTTTCTCCGCTGCGGGGTCAAATGAAAGAGGAAAGGTCAGGGCGACGAGCGTGGAAATCAGTCACCTTCTGGAAGGCATGCCCGGCATTAAGCAACAGACCTTCCGACAGGGATTTTCCCATCAACTGGAAACCGAACGGTGCGCCCCGCGCGTCAAAACCGCCCGGCAGGGTCAGCGACGGAAGCCCGGCCAGATCCGCCGGGGCGGTGAGTTTCAGAAGGTCACCAAGCTCGGGATTGTCCGGTTGACCGGGGGCACCAAGGGTGTTGTCCAGAACCGGTGTCGGCGCTTCCGTGACGGGCAGCAACACGATGTCCACCGGCTCCATCGCGCGGGCAAGCGCGCCGTTGTAAACAAGCCGCCATTGCAGCGCCTCGCCGACATCATTCGCGCTCAGCCCCGCGCCCAACGCCAGCGCCTCGCCAAGGTAGGGACCATACTCTGCCTTGCGTTCGGGCCAGGTGCCCTTGTGCGCAAGAATGACCTCGATGCCGCACAAACTGGTCCAATACTTTGAAATATCGGGATCATTGGGCAGGTTAATCGGCACGATCACCGCACCAAGCGAGGTGTAGGTTTCGATGACACTCGCGATCATGGCGGCGGTATCGGGTGCGGTCGCCTCAAGGATCATGGCGGCATCCGCTCCGATGCGCAGGCCGCGAATGGGGCTGTCGATACCATCCAGATAATCGGGAACTGGCGCGTTCAACGTGGTGGGGTCCGCCGGATCGGCCCCGGCGATCACAGACATCATAGCAGCACAATCCGCCGCCGTGCGCGCCATCGGCCCGACGTGATCAAGGCTGTCTGCAAGGGCATAAACCCCATGGCGACTGACCCGCCCCCATGTCCCCTTCAGACCGGTAATCCCACAGGCATTTGACGGAAACCGGATCGAACCGCCGGTGTCCGACCCCAGGGTGGCGAATGCCATCCCCGTCGCCGTCGCAACGCCCGACCCCGACGAAGACGATCCTGCCCAAAACTCTTTGCCCCACGGGTTCAGCGGGGTGGGCAAATCCGGGTGATGGCCGGAATAGGCCCCCTCGGTCATGGCCAGTTTCCCCAGTATGACCGCGCCGGCCTGTTCCAGCCGGGTAACGACGGTGCTATCGCGTCCGGTGTCGTTGTTTTTGTAAATCCCCATCCCGGCGGTCGTGGGCGCGAAACGCGTCTCGCACAGGTCCTTGACCGCGATTGGAACACCATGAAGCGGTCCCCGACGCAGCCCGGAGCGGATTTCGGCCTCCGCCTCATGTGCCCGCGCCATCGCATGATCCGCAGTGACCGTGACATAGGCTTTGAGCACCGGGTTCAGTTGTTCGATGCGCTCAAGGGTGGCTTGCGTCACCTCGACTGGGCCAAGGATGCCTTGACCGATCGCCGATGAAACGTCGCTCAGGCTCAGGTCGCTGATCTGGCGCCCCTGAATTGCAGTGTCGACCAGATCTTTCATGAGTCTCTCCCGGTTGAATTACTAGAATATGAAAAGATCAAATAAGAAAGCACGCAACGAAAACCGCCCTGCCACCACAGACCGGCCATGAGATCGTTGAAAATTTAAGCATCTCCCCGCGAAAACGGCTCTTTCGCGGATCGTGCCGCAGTTGAGATTTGCAATATCCTGTCCCGTTGGCTTCAAATTTTCCTATGAAAATTGGACTTGTCCTCTCCGAGAATGGCCCGATGGGGCTGTGGTCTCCTACTGTGCAGGGGGGGGCAATCGCTGCTGCAGCCGAGATCAACGAAATGGGCGGCGTGCTGGGGTCCGAGGTCGAACTGGTCAACGAAAACGCGGGCCGATCACCGGAACAGGCGTTTGCCGCGACACGCAAACTGATCTTCGAACAGAATGTCGATGCGATCGTTGGGTTTCAGGCAAGCTATATGCGCCCCGCCGTACGCAAGGCGGCCTGCGGACTTGCCCCCTATATCTACACGCCGCAATATGAAGGCGGCTTTACGGGGCCGGGGACGGCGGCCATCGGCATTACAGACATGGAAGTGCTGGGTCCGGGCATTAGTTGGCTGGCGGACAACAAGGCTGCGCAGCGCTTCTTTTTCCTCGGAAACGACTATATCTGGCCACGCATCGCGCATGGCACCACTCTTGAAACCGTGGCCAACTCGGGCGGCCGTCTGGTCGGAGAGGCGCTTCTGCCGCTTGGGTTCCGGGACTACGATCGCGTGTTGGATCACATCCGCAAGACCAAACCGGACGTCGTGATTTGCGCCCTTTTGGGTGAGGATGCGGTGTGCTTCAACCGGGTCTTCGCGGAATGTGGGTTGGCCCGAAAAACGATCCGACTGACGCTCGCGTTCGACGAAACGCTTTTGTATGGGGTAGGGCCGGAAAACGCGGAAAACCTGTTTGCGGTTCAGACCTTCTTTTCTGCCGCGCCTGCACGTCACCGCGAAAGAATGCTGGAAAGCTACAAGTGCTACGCCGGCGCGGACAAACCGCCAATGACGGTCAACGCGATGAATGTGTATGACAGCGTTCATCTTGCGGCGGCTCTCGCACGCAAGGTCAATCGCGTTGATGGCTTCCTGATGGCGAACGTGCTGAACCGAAACTTTTCGCGCCCATCGATTTACGATCTGCTTGCCCAACCCGAAGTCGCGCCGAAACCCAAGGTCCACATTGCGGAAGCGGACGGAACGGTCTTTGAAATTCGTGAAACCTGCTGAGTGCGGGGGGCCTGAAGCGCGCCATAAAACTTGCCAATCGCTCCGTTTTTTGCTCGCAAAAGTTGTCGTTCCTAAATATAGTATAAGAGAAGGTCAAAAAGTATAGCATTGGGGCAAGGAGAATTCCCTTTTGTATAATAAGAGTTTGAGAGAGCAGGTCGGATATCAGGTTGCCCGGATCAACCACATTCTGAACGTGGATCTGGGCGCACGCTTGAAACCCATGGGGATAAGCGTTGATCAATGCAGAATTCTGAGTTGTTTAACGGAAGCCGGCAGGTTGCCGATGGGGGAACTGGCCGCGCGCGTGTTCGTTGAGCCAGCCAATCTGACCAAGATCATCGACAAGATGACCTCTGAAAGCCTTGTCATGCGGGTGCCTGACGACAAGGACCGCCGCCGTGTCCTCGTCGCGCTGGCGACCGCTGGTATTGCAAAGAACACAGCCATCGAAAGCATCCTCGAAGAGCATGAAGAGTTCGCGAGAAAAACCCTGACGTCGCAATACGGGCACCTCGCCCTGATTTGACAGCGGGCTAAGCCGCCTGTGTTGCGCTTTGCCTGTGACGGGCTCGGCGGCACACGAAGTGGCCCGGTTGAGGTCTGAGTGACTATCGCCAATTCGGCTGTGATCAGCGTTGCAGCAACGCTCAATCACTTCTTGTGTATCCTCCAAGGCAACTTGGTGTTGGGGCCGCCGCTCTGACAGCACCTATTTTGCCGACACCTCGTCGCAGGTCACCAAGGTCACGTCGCCGTCCAGAATTGGTTGAGCGATCTTGAAAAATTCGGCAACCGTGGTGGAGTTATTGTGTGTGTTCATCGCGCTCTCGTCTGCGAAGCGCTCATACGTGGTGAATACACAAGGGTCGGACACATCCTGACTGATGAAGAAGCCGATTGTCTGAGGCTCGTTTTTCCGAACATTCTCGGCCACATCCAAAAGACCCGTTTTCATGGTGTCTTCGCTGCCGGGTTTGCAGCGTATGATTGCTGTAATCGTTTTCATTTTGAGGCCCTGTCGTCGCTGCGTTGTGGATAGCACGACGATAGATCCGTCAGGCGCAGATTCCATGGTTTGAGGATGCACTTCGTTCCTGCAACAGGAACGCCCCCAAAATCGCCCGAAATCTCGCCTTCATGATAGCAATTTGGGCGGCGAACGGAACGATGCCAACCTTCCGCTGCCACGCGGAAGCTCGCTTCAATCGCGCACGCGCTTTGCAAGTCTCGTCACAAGAAGACCGCTCAGCCCACGGGAGACCTAAAGTTGCCGGACCTTTCGGATTGCGGCCATCCGTTGACCCCTGACCCTCGGCCAATAGTGCGGAACCTTTAGCCTGTTTTATTGGGGATCGGCCCTACGCTTCAGTGCCTCGGCGAGTGCCGAGCCCAATGCGCCCTGATTGTTTGCAGTCGGCTTGGGAGAGGCTGACGAAGTTGCTTTTGCACCAGACTTTCGCTTCGCTTCGGGACGTGCGCGTGGTGCGGACTCCTGACCGCCTTCTTTGCGCATAGTCAAACCGATACGTTTGCGCGGAACGTCGACCTCGGTCACACGCACGCGGACGACGTCACCGGCCTTGACCACCTCATGCGGGTCCTTGACGAAGCGATCCGCAAGCTGGCTGACATGCACAAGCCCATCCTGATGCACCCCGATATCGACGAATGCGCCAAATGCCGCGACATTGGTCACGGTCCCTTCCAACGACATGCCGGGTTTGAGGTCGGTGATGCTGTCAATTCCTTCGGCAAATGTCGCGGTTTGAAACGCCGGGCGCGGGTCGCGACCGGGTTTTTCAAGTTCTGCCAGAATGTCACGCACTGTGGGCAGACCAAAACTCTCATCTACAAACTGCTCTGCCCGCAGACCGGCAAGCGCGCTGCTGTCCCCCATGATCGCGCGGACATCGCGACCGCAGGCCTGCACGATCTTGCGCGCCAAGTCATAGGCCTCGGGGTGGACCGACGAGGCATCAAGCGGTTCGTCGCCCTGCGCGATGCGCAGAAAGCCCGCGCATTGCTCAAACGCCTTCGGGCCAAGGCCCGCGACCTTCAGCAATGCCTTGCGCGTGACAAACGCTCCGTTGGCATCGCGATGCGCCACGATGTTCTGCGCCAGAGAGGACCCAAGCCCCGCAACATGCGACAACAACGGGGCCGACGCCATGTTCACATCAACGCCGACAGAGTTCACGGCATCCTCAACAACCGCAGCAAGGGATTGCGCCAATTTGCGCTGATCCACGTCATGCTGATACTGCCCCACCCCAATCGCCTGCGGTTCGATCTTCACCAGCTCGGCAAGCGGGTCTTGCAAGCGCCTGGCGATCGAGATCGCGCCGCGAATAGAGACGTCGACGTCTGGAAATTCCTGCGATGCCAACTCGGACGCAGAATAAACCGAGGCCCCCGCTTCGGACACGATAACAGGTGTCGGGCGGGTCGTACCGGCGGGCAGGCGTTTGATGACATCTGCGACCAGTTTTTCCGACTCGCGGCTGGCGGTTCCGTTACCGATCGCGATCAAGGCGATGCTGTGCTTTTTTATCAGGTGCAGCAGCGTTTCTTCCGAGCCGCGCAAGTCATTCCGGGGCTGGAAAGGATAGATGGTCGCGGTATCGATCACTTTGCCGGTTTCGTCCACGACCGCGATCTTGCAGCCGGTCCGGATCCCGGGATCGAGCCCAAGGGTTACCCGCGCACCGGCGGGCGCTGCCAGCAGCAAATCCTTCAGGTTACGGGCAAACACCTCAATCGCGGCAGCATGGGCGCGGCGGCGCAAATCGGTCAGAAGATCCATGAACATGGTTCCGCTCAGCTTGATCTTCCATGTCCAGACCGCAACCTCGTGCAACCATTTGTCGCCCGGCAATTGCCCGGTTATCCCGATCTCGGCGGCGATGATGCCAACGACGCGCGGCAGGCCCGCCTCTTCCTCCGGGGCGATGTCGATATGAACGATGTCCTCCTTGGCGGCCCGCAATATGGCAAGGGCCCGGTGTGCGGGGATCGCGGACCATTTCTCACTATGGTCAAAATAGTCCGAGAACTTGGCCCCGACCTCTTCCTTGCCCTTGATGACCCGGGCCGTGATCAGGGCTTCTTGCTGCATGACGTTGCGCAGGCGTCCCAGCAAGGCGGCGTTTTCCCCCAATTCCTCTACCAGGATGTCGCGCGCACCCGAAAGCGCCTCCTTTGTTGTCGCAACAGCATCGGACAGATAGCCCTGTGCTAGCACCTCCGGATCAGCGGCACGATCGGCAAGGATGTTGCGCAGCAGGGGCTCCAATCCGTTTTCGCGGGCAATCATGGCCTTGGTGCGCCGCTTGGGCTTGAAGGGCAAATACAGGTCCTCAAGCACCGCCTTGGTGTCTGCAGTGGCGATGGCGCCGGCCAACGCATCGGTCAGTTTGCCCTGGTCCTTGATTTCCGCCAAAATGCTTGCCCGGCGCTTTTCAAGGTCGCGCAGATAATCCAGCCGCTCCGCCAACCGGCGCAGTTGCGTATCATCAAGCCCGCCTGTCACCTCTTTTCGGTAGCGGGCCACAAAGGGCACCGTATCACCGCCATCCAGCAACGCCACGGTCGCTGTGACCTGTTCGGGGCGCGCATTGATGTCAGCGGCAATCTGGCGGGCTATACGGTCTGCGACGACGCTCATGACGGGTATCCTTTGTTGGCCGGATGATCGTCATAGCCCCACATGAGGGAGTCGCCAAGACGCTTAAGACCACTTACCGGGTCGCCTGAAATGAGATGGAAAGCTCGGCCCCTTACTGACCTCGTCGTCAAGCCAAGCGACCGGACCAGAGCTGCCTTTTGATCAATCCCTGAACAAGGTCCGCGTCGGAACTGGCCAGACGGCTTTTGGGTCGGCCTTTGGGTCGGTCTGATGCGGCATCTTCAATGATACAAAACGCGTCGGCGGCGAAGCACCTCTCTGCCGCAGAAAAACTGAAAGGCTGCACCAAAACTTAACAGTGCCTGGGGTCGAGTGCGCGCGGGGACCTGCGACCTGGCTCTTTGAGCGTTCTTTTGAATGAAATCGCACTCTTCCCAAACTCAAGCCGCCGGAATCGCAAACAGAGACTATGGCTCGAAATCGGCCTTGGATGTGCTCCGGATCGCGTCTCTGTTAGACGTGCCGTATACCAAGCGCCCGGAGACTCCCGGAAACGCGCGGCGATAGCGTCGCAAAAGTTCAGCGTCAGAAAACAGGGAAGTATGTGGCTGGGGTGGTAGGATTCGAACCTACGATACACAGTACCAAAAACTGCTGCCTTACCACTTGGCTACACCCCAACGGTGACGCGCTAATTAGAGCGATGGGCGCGGGCTTGCAAGACCGGAAATCAAAAAAATTACTCCTGCGCCGCGCCTTCACGGTTTAGCAGGTCGTCCTCGCTCATGGCCTCGCGTTCGCTGTCGACGATCCGCTCAAGCTCCTCCTCGGCAGAGGTGCCGACATTCAACACCGAGTCGGGCGCATCGGCCGGGGGAACCTCGGTTGCCGGTGCGGCGGCCTGCGCGGTGGGCGAGGGGGCTTTGGGCGTGGGCGCGCGTGCCGACGCGCGGTCTTTTTCGACGGGCGTTTCGGATGGTTTTTCAGTGACAGCCTCTGCCGGCGCTTCGCCGTCGCTGGCGCGCAGGGTGATCTGGCCCCCGTCGATCGTGCCGGTCAGCACGCGGTAGGTGGGTTCCGGCATCTCGATCCCCGCCGCCTCATAGGCCAGCAGGGTCTGGCGGATCGCTTCGGATTTGGCGGCAAGAATCGAGGTTTCTGTCTGGTCGATCCAGCCGGTGACGCGGATGCTGATATCCGACCCGCCCAGCGACACGATCCAGACATTTACCGCAGGCGTATCAAGCACGAAGGGCAGCCCGGCCACCGTGTCGCGCGCCAGTTGCAGCGCCATCGCCAGATCGGTGCCATAGCCCGCCGTGATATCGAACAGGAAGCGGCGTTCGCGGTTGCGCGAATAGTTCAGGATGCGGCTCTTGAACACGGTCGAGTTGGGAATCCGCACCTGATTGCCGTCCCAGTTGAGGATGATCGTCGCGCGGCTGGTCAGGCGGATCACCTTGCCCTCGTCGCCGCCGATTTCGATCGCGTCATTGGGTTGGAACGGCTGGCGAATCGACAGCATGATCGAGGCGATGAAATTCTCGACCGTGTCCTTGACCGCGAAACCGATGGCGAGGCCGATGATCCCCGCCGCGCCAAGGATGGTCGACAACAGCGCCATCGCCCCAAGGATATCAAGCGCCACGACAAGCCCGGCCACCACCGCCGCGATCCGCACCAGTTGGCGATAGATGTCGGCGATAAACGCATTCGGGGCCAGCCTGTCCCACGGTTGCTGCCGCCGGGCGATGAAAAAGCCCACCAGCACGACCACAACGAAGGCCAGCAGCGCCACCGCCAGAAGCGGCGTATAGGCCAGCAATTGCTTGAGCCGCACGAGAAACCGCTCGAATGCGGGGTTGAGCCGCTCGGCCACGTCGGTCGATTCCGTCACCTTGTTCTGGATCGCCACGACCCCTTCGACACGGCCGACGATTTCATTCAGCCGCGCCGCCGTGGCATTGTCGAGCGTGGTGCCGCGCAGCGTGACCACCCCCGAGTTGACGGTCGTGGTTACGTCGGCGTAGCCGCCCAACTCGGACAGGATATCCCGGATGCGCACTGCGATGGCGGCGTCATGCTGCGCGTCGTCCTCGACATTGATCGTGCCACTGGGTTGTTCGCTGGATTGGGCGCGGATGGCATCGGCAGAGAACATGACAAACAGCGCAAGAGCGATGAGGAAAGCCTGAAGCAAGCGGGTCATGAAAATTCGGTCCGTCTGGGAATATAGACCCAAGCCTAGCGCGCCTCCGGGCGCGGTCAATCTAGAAAACGCGAAAGGGCAGGCGGCTTGGGCGGGCGTGGGGCCATGCTGATGGGTCTTGAGGGCCGATGGGTCTTGAGGAAAGCAGCAGACACCACAGGCCAACAGACAGATGAACAGGGAACGGCCCCTCACAGCCCGGCGCACCCGCGCAAGCTGCGGGTCTGCCCGACCTGTCTTGGTGCCCTTACTCGCGGATTTCGTCCGGCTCCACACCCCAGATCATGCTCTTGCGGGTCCAGCCGCGATAGCCCCCCGCGCGCAGCTTGCACCACTCGGGATCGCATTCCCCAAGCCGCGCGACCACGCCGCTTTCCAGACGCGCAACGACTTGGCTTTGCGCATCGGGGCGCATGTAAAGGTCAATTGTCTGGGCGCCCGCCGCCTCGCTCGAAGCGGGCGCGTCGCCTGTCTGGCCCTCGTCCGCGCCGGTTACGCTTCCGGTCACGATCACGGTGCGCGTGCCCGACAACAGCGAGTAATGCACCCAGCCGCCCGCGCCATCGCGGTCACGCACCCGGCGCCAGTGGCCATGTTCGGCAGTAATTTCCACCGGCATGTCCTTGCGTTTGAACACCCAGTCGATCCGATGGCTCAGAGATGGACCGCGCCGGACGTTGCATTCATCGGTCTTGATCGAAACGAACCGCGGAATTGGAAGGTTGGTCACCGCGCCGCGGGTTTTGCCGTCGGCGGCGCTCAATGGCGCCGAAAGCCCAAGCAAAAGCGCGATAAGCGCCGTCACCGAAGCGATTGCCGTCAGCCGTGTCATGTGCCGGATCATCTGGGGGCCTGCCTGAATGCTCAAGTTTCTGCACGAGGTTCTTGTGCCTCGGCTGTGTATCCGTCACTTTGCCAGTAAGACGCGCCTGAAGAAAGACATGGGAGGGGATGAATGCCCACGAAACGCCTGAGTGTTGTCGTTACGCGACGCCTGCCCGAGGTTGTCGAAACCCGGCTGAAAGAGCTGTTCGACGTGCGCCTGCGCGACGACAATACGCCGATGACCCGGGCCGAACTGCGCGCGGCGATGCAAGAGGCCGACGTGCTGGTGCCCACGATCACCGACGATCTCGACGCGAATCTTCTGGCGCAGGCGGGGGATCAGCTGCGCCTGATCGCCAACTACGGCGCGGGCGTGGATCACATCGACGTCGAATCGGCCCGCCAGCGCGGCATCCTTGTTTCCAACACGCCCGGCGTTGTGGCCGATGACACCGCCGACATGACCATGGCGCTGATGCTGGCCGTGACCCGCCGCATCCCCGAAGGGCTGGCGCGGATGAAGGAAGGCAACTGGGAAGGCTGGGCGCCCAACGCGCTTCTGGGCACCCGGGTGACAGGCAAGCGGCTGGGCATCCTCGGCATGGGGCGCATCGGACAGGCCGTGGCAAAACGCGCCCGCGCCTTCGGGATGCAGATCCACTACCACAACCGCCGCCGCCTGCGCGAAGAGACCGAGGCACAGTACGAGGCGACCTATTGGGAAAGCCTTGATCAGATGGTGGCGCGGATGGACGTGCTGTCGATCAACTGCCCGCACACCCCGTCGACATTCCACCTGCTCAACCCGCGCCGCCTTGCGCTGATGAAGCCAGAGGCCGTGATCGTGAACACCTCGCGCGGCGAAGTGATCGACGAAAGCGCGCTTGTGCGGCAACTCGAAAACGGCGGGCTGGGCGGCGCGGGCCTCGACGTGTTCCAGCGCGGCGCCGAGATCAACGCCAAGCTGCGCGATATGCCCAATGTCGTGTTGTCCCCGCACATGGGCAGCGCCACGCGCGAGGGCCGGATCGAGATGGGTGAAAAGGTCATCATCAACATCAAGACGTTCGTCGATGGCCACCGTCCGCCCGACCTCGTGGTGCCGTCGATGCTCTGAGTGGGCCTGCCCGCAAGGGCGCTGCGTGAGCGGGGAATTGTTCGCACATGGTTTCGCGGGCAGTATGAAGACGTAAGTGGTGCCACCCCGCGGTAGGGGTGGACTGTGCCCCGGAGTCTATGCCGCGAAGGAGCCGTGCCCATGTCGACCCATTCGAACCTGTCGACCCGATTGAAAACGCCCCAAGGGCGCCCGGCTGTGAAAACGCTTTCCGGCGCGGTGCGAACGGCGTTGACGGCCCTTCTGCTTGCAGGCCCCTTCGTTGCCGGTTCCTTCGTTTCTGGTTCCTTTCTTTCTGGCCCGGCTTTGGCGCAAGACGCCGCCGACAGCGTCGCCCCCGAAAGCCCGACCGCCCTGCAAACCGCCACGCTGGATGCCCGCCTTGCCGCCGCGCTCGCGGCCAAGGCAGAAGGCCGCCCCGTGGTGGCGCAAAACTGGATGATCGCCGTGGCCAACCCGCTGGCGGCGCAGGCGGGCGCGCGCATTCTGGCCGAGGGCGGCACGGCGGCGGATGCAATGGTGGCGGTGCAGGCGGTGCTCGGTCTGGTCGAGCCGCAAAGCTCGGGCCTTGGCGGCGGTGCTTTCCTGCTCTGGTATGACGCCGAAACCGGCGAAGTGACCACCCTTGATGGCCGCGAAACCGCGCCTCTTGCCACGCGGCCGACGCTGTTTCTCGACAGTCTCGGCCAGCCGATGGGTTTTTTCGACGCCGTGGTCGGCGCACGCTCGGTCGGCACGCCCGGCACGCCCGCGCTGATGCTGGCCGCGCATGGCCGCTGGGGCGATGCGAAATGGGCCGGGCTGTTCGACGATGCGATCCGTCTGTCGGAAGAGGGCTTCGCCGTCTCGCCCCGCCTTGCCGGGCTGGTGGCAGCGGATGCCAAGCGCCTGTCGCGGGACGCCTCGACGCGGTCCTATTTCCTGCCCGGCGGCTTTCCCCTGAGAGAGGGGCAGATCCTGCGCAATCCCGAGTATGCCGAAACCCTCAGAACCATGGCAGGGCAGGGGGTGGGCCAGTTCTACACCGGTCGCATTGCCCGCGACATCGTGGAAAAGGTCACCTCTGACACCGCCAATCCCGGTGGCCTGCGTGAAATCGATTTCGCGCTTTATCGGGTGCGCGAGCGCGCCGTCGCCTGCGCGCTCTATCGCGGCTATGACATCTGCGGCATGGGCCCGCCCAGTTCGGGCGGCATCGCCGTGGGGCAGATCCTCGGTATGCTCGAAGGCTATGACCTTGCCGCGCTGGGCCCCAAAAGCCCCGAGGCATGGCGCCTGATCGGGGATGCCAGCCGCCTGGCCTTTGCCGACCGGGGCCGTTACCTCGCCGATAGCGATTATGTGCCGGTGCCGGTCAAAGGGATGCTCGCGCCCGACTATCTTACAAAGCGTGGCGCGCTGCTGGCGGGCGACGACGCTCTGCCCGAAGTGGCCCCCGGCACGCCCGATTTCGATCATGCGCTGAACTGGGCCGATGACGCAGCGATCGAATTTCCCTCGACCTCGCATATCTCGATCGTCGACAGCTTCGGCAACGCGCTTTCCATGACCACAACGATCGAAAACGCCTTCGGCTCGCGGCTGATGGTGCATGGCTACCTGCTCAACAACGAACTCACCGATTTCTCTTTCCGCAGCCACCGCGATGGCGTGCCAGTCGCCAACCGGGCCGAGCCGGGCAAGCGCCCGCGCTCGTCCATGGCACCGACCATCGTGCTCAAGGATGGCAAGCCGGTGCTGGTGATCGGCTCGCCCGGCGGCTCGCGCATCATTCCCTACGTCGCAGGCGCAATCATCGCCCATATTGATTGGGGCATGGACGCGCAACAGGCCGTGGCGCTGCCCCATCTCGTCAACCGCTTCGGCATTTACGAGATCGAGTCCGGCACCGAGGCCGAAGCACTCGCCGCCCCGCTCGAAGCGCTGGGCTACGAGGTCCGCCTCAGCGGTCTGAACTCCGGGCTGCACGCCATCGCGCTGGGCGCGGCGGCAGGCGGCGCGGCGCTCGAAGGCGGGGCCGACCCGCGCCGCGAAGGGATCGTGCTGGGGGACTGACCCGCGAACCGCCTCCCGCCGCATTGGATAATTGCGCCAACGCCCTGAAATTGCCCCGTTTCGTCCCGCAAACGGCCACCTGCGCCGACTACCCCTTGCCCTTAACAACGGATGTTACTGGGTTATCGGAGGGTTTTCATGCTGGGTTTCATGTCGATGTCGGGACGTGGCTCGCCCCTGATCGCGGTCGGGCTTGTCCTGTTCTCGCTTCAGGTGCTTTTCGGGGTCTGGGTGGCCACCGGCTATAATGGCGGCGGCTCTGACGGCGGTCCGACGAGCGACGCCCTGAACCGGCCCAGCCTGTCCAGCCACCTGCCGCCGACCCTTCCGGGCTGGCACAAGCGCACCTACCTGCCCGCCGATGGCGAACAGATCACCGCCGCGGCCAAGGGCCGCGGGATCGAAGCGCGCCTCGCCCAGGGGACCGATCTCGAACAATTCCGCCTTTACGAGAAAGCGGGCGTGAACGGCGCCGCGGCGGTCTATGTCGAGGGGGCACAGATGATCGCCGTGGGCATCACCCGCGATCCGGCCAAAACCCCCGATTGGGTCGACACCAAAAGCGAAACCCTGCCTTGGGCCGCGCAATTGCGCCGGCTTGAACTGGGCGAGGTGATCGCGCTGGTGCACGGGCTGGCCTTCCAGCGCCGCGACGGGGCAAGTGTCGCTGGGGCAGGGGGCGAGGGCATCGGCTATGGCCGCTATGTCGCCCGGGTTGGCCATGACCTGCAAATCGACGTGATCTCGAATGCGCCGCAACAGGTGGTGGAGCAGTTGATCGGGCGCCTCGACGCCGCCGCGCTGGCCCAGCAACTGACCGAGCCGAGCACCGTTCTCGATCCGGAAAAAGGCGTCATCCTGCAAAGCTTCCCGGTGACATGGCCCGAGGGCATGGAAATCTGAACCACGGGCGCGCGGCCCCCCCCGGCCGGGCGCGGATCCCGCACAGGTTGCTCCAAATTGCCCCGTCAGGTGCCCATTTCCGCCCAATTCCTGCGCCATCATGGCCCCCAAGACCCCTGCGAAGGCCCGAAACAGGCCTGAAAGCCAAGTGAACGGCAGGCAGGTACAGGCGACGACAACAACAGCCGCGCGGCAACAGCGCGCAAAATACCCAAGGCACGGCCCGCAAGCGCCGGTTGAGAGATACAGAGCGGAGTTAACCAGATGAACTACTTTGCGATCGGATTTGTAGCCGTGGCCGCCGTGATCGGCGCCGGCGTCGATTATCAACAGCAGTCGGTCAAGGCCGACATCCCGCTCGGCCGGATGAGCCTGAGCCAGTATATCGACACCTACGAGGCCCGCTTCCTTGGGGCCAAGGCCGAAATGGCCGCACAAGAACGCGAAGAACAACGCCAAGAGGCATGGCGCATCGGCGGTATGCAATACCTGCCCGAAGCGCCCGAAGGCTGGACCCGGCGCGCCTATTCCGAGGGCTACAATTCGCCCATCATGTTCGACACCACCGTTTTCTACGAGGAAATGGCCAAGAACGGCGGCGCTCAGTCGATGGCCGAAGGCATCAAGGCCAAGAAGGCCAAGGAACGTCTGGGCGAACTCGACAAGACTTCGTGGGTCTATGAGAAGGGCAACGAAGCGATTTTCATCTCGGTCAAGTCCAAGGACGGCGTGAACGCCAACGGTTTCGGCGCGCTCATGGGCATGATGATCGGCGGTTTCGATGGCATCTCTGCGCGCTCGGTGCTGGGATATGACGTGATCGGCGGCGTCGGTTTCGTCGAACTGCCTGTCACCAGCGCCATGGCTGGCATGATGATGAGCTCGCTCGACGAACGCCAGAAGGGCTTCAAGCGCGCCCATTTCCGCCGGTTGCGCGGCACGCTCGGCTTCAATCAGGAGGTCGAGATCGTGATCCACGCCAACGCCTCGCGCGCGTCCACAACCGAAGTGCTGAGCGCGATCGACTGGGATGCGATGAACGCCATGCTGGAAACGCCGATGGCGCTTGTCGGCAATGACGTGGTTCTGCCCGAAGAAGTGGACAAGGCCCAGATGGCGCGACAGATGTACGCCCTGCATGAAAAGTTCAAGGATCTGCGCGGTCGCGCGGCCCAGTTCAAGTTGTACAATGCCAACGAGGCGGCCTTGGTCATGAACATGTATTCCGGCGGCACCTATGACATGACCGGTGGCGCCGTGCCTGATCTGTCGATGATGATCGAAGCCGCGTATCGCAAAGAGTTGCGCGATCTGCTGGCCGGGCGCCCCTCGACCAACGAATATCAGCGCATCGTCGGCATGATGGAAGAGCGCCCCGAAGAGGAACGCGACCAGCCCGAAGGCGAGATGAGCGAAGAGCTGCGCAACGAGTTGATGGGATATTCCGACACCGAAACCCAAGCCCCCGGTGACACCAATGCGCCCGGCACATGGCCCGATGTCGTGCCCACAGGGGGGAAACCCGACCTGAACAAGCCGTTTGATCGCGCCATGGCCGAGATCAACATCCGCGCACAGGCCAAGGCCATGGGCATGAGCGGTCAACAGCTTGAATTCGCAGTGCAATCCACCCTGCGTCAGGCCGAGATGCAGCACGCCAACAATCAGCTTCTGGCCAAACGCCGCGCCGAAAAGGCCGCGGCAAAAGTCGGCGCTCCCTCTGGCGCCCCTGCGGCCAGCGGTGCGGGTGGTGCGGCCGCCGGTCTTGGCGGGTGGCTCAAGGGCCTTGTCGGCGGTGGCGAAGAAACCGCGCAGGCCGCCCCGGTCGCGACTGGCGAGAAAGCCAAGATCCGCCGTCTGGGCGGCGAGGGCAAGGCCATCGCCGGGGGCTGTGGCGCGGGCCAGTTCTGCAAGACGACCGAGTAACGGCGTATCGCGAGATATCGATCAAAACAAAAGGGGCGCTCTGAAAAGAGCGCCCCTTGGCGTTAGTAAATCTTACTAAAGCCCCTTTGCATTAGTGAATTTCAGTGGCACGCAGGGCGCGTGCCGGGCAAAAGCACCTTGTCGACTACGTGAATCACGCCATTGTCGGCCTTGATATTGGCCACCACCACGTTCGCGCTTGCACCGGTGCCATCCGCGATGCTCACCCCCGAAGCGTTTTTGGTGATGCACAGCCGCTCGGACGCCAGCACCGGCTTGAAGTAGTTTGACCCGTTCGGAATCATCTCGGCGGTCAGGGTGCGATCATCGACGTGATAAAGCAGCACGTTGGTCAACTGGCCCTTGTTCTCGGGCTTGAGCAGGGTTTCGACCGTGCCCTCGGGCAGCGCGTCAAAGGCATCGTTGAGCGGCGCGTAAACCGTGAACGGGCCGGGGCCCTTCAACGTATCGACCAGCCCCGCCGCCTGCACGGCTGCGACCAGCGTGGAAAACCGCGCGTCCCCGGCGGCGATGTCGACGATATCGGCGGCCTGCGCGGCGCTGCCAAGGCTTGCGGCGGTGACGGCGGCGGCGGCGATGTTGCGAAGATTGCTCATGGTGGTCTCTCCCGAAAAAGGTTGCTGTGAAGTGCAATGACGGGGCTACGACCTGCGGCGGATGCCGGATCTTTTGCTTCACGTGCGCGTGTCCGGGCGTGATTGAAACACCGCCTTTCGGCCCCAAAATTCCCGGTTTGTTACAAGGTCAGCGCCGCGAAACAGGCCCACGCCGTGCCCCATGGGGTGCTGTTTTGCGCCTCTTGTCGCTTTTGGGCAGGTATGCGTCGCGTGGGCTGTGCGCGAATTCGTGGCTGCGCTAAAACCGGGGAAACACCTGTTCTGGCGCACGAGGTCCGCTCTCATGAAAACCAATGTCAAAGCTCTAGTGATCGGCGGCGGCGCCGTTGGCACCTCGATCGCTTACCACCTTGCCCGCGCCGGCTGGTCCGACGTGATGCTGGTCGAGCGGGATGAGTTGACCTCCGGCTCCACATGGCACGCTGCGGGCCTCTTGCCACTCTTCAACATGAGCTATGCCACCAGCCACATCCACGACTACTCGGTCAAATTCTACAAGACGCTGGAAGAGGAAACCGGCCTCAACGCGGGTTTCGCCGTGGTCGGCAACCTGCGCATGGCGCAGACACAGGCGCGCATGGATGAATATCAGCTCTACGCCAGCACCGCCGAAAGCGTCGGCGTGCCTTACGAATTCCTGACGCCCGATCAGATCAAGGAACGCTGGCCGCTGGTGCGCACCGACGATCTGGAAGGCGCGCTGTTCCATCCGACCGACGGCTATATCAACCCCGCCGACGTGACCATGGCCATGGCCAAGGGCGCGCGCCAGCGTGGCGTGATGATCGAACGCAAATGGCAGGCCGACGGGTTCGAATGGAAGGGCGATCACTGGGACGTCACCCTGACCAAGATGGTCGAAAAGGGCGGCAACCTCGTGCCCTCTGACGAACAGATCATCATCAGCGCCGAACATGTCGTCACCGCCTCCGGTAACCACGCCCAACGCACCGCCCGGATGCTCGGCATCAAGATGCCCGCCATCCCGGTCGAGCACCAGTTCATCGTGACCGAACCCGACCCGGCGCTAGTCGACTATCGCAAGACCCACGGCGAACATCCCGTCCTGCGCGACGCCGATGCCAAATGGTATGTCCGCGAAGAACGCGGCGGCTGGATCCTTGGCCCTTACGAACTGAACGCGCCCGCGCGCTTTGCCTATGGCGTGCCCGACAGCTTCCGCGCCGACCTCTTCCCGCTCGACCTTGAGCGCATCGAAGAGGAATACATGTCGATGATCCACCGCATCCCGACCTCGGAAACGGTTGGTTTGAAAGACGATTTCAACGGCCCGATCTGCTACACCCCCGATGGCAATCCGCTGGTCGGCCCGGCCCCCGGCCTTCGCAACATGTGGCTGGCCGAGGGCTTCTCTTTCGGGATCACCGCCGCCGGTGGTACCGGCTATTATCTCGCCCAGATGATGGTCGAGGGCGAGGCCGAGATCGACATGGCCTCGCTCGATCCCAAACGCTACGGCGAAGAGTGGATGACCACCGACTACGCGGTGAAAAAGAACGAGGAATGCTACGAACACGTCTTCATCCTCCACCACCCGGACGAGGAACGCGAAGCCGCCCGCCCGCTGCGCACCGGCCCCGCCTATGACCGCCAAAAGGCGCTCGGCGCGCAATTCGGCTGTGTCTCGGGCTTTGAGCGGCCCAACTACTACGGGCCAAAGGATGCGCCCGCGAATTTCGATCACGACGCGCGCTCTTTCCGGCGGGGCGACTGGTGGCAATACGCGGTGAACGAGGCGAAAGCGATCCGCGAAGGCGTCGGCCTGATCGACGCCACCGCCTTTGCCAAACATGTCGTCACCGGGCCGGGGGCGACCGCCTTCCTTGACCAGTTCACCTGCAACAAGCTGCCGAAAGTGGGCCGGATCAACCTGACTTACGCGCTGACCGGGGCAGGGACCACGCGCACCGAATACACCATCGTGCGCCTGTCCGAGGATGAATATTACCTCGTCTCGGCCGGGGCATGGGCGGCCTATGACCGCGATTATCTTCAGAAATCGATCGAGGATTTCATGGCCCAAGGCGGCGCCTATGTCGCGCTGCAAGACGTGACGACCCAATGGGGCGTCTTCGCCATCGCCGGCCCGAAAACCCGGCTGGTGCTGAACGAACTGGTGCGCGATGGCGACCCGGAAACCGTGCTGTCGAACAAGCGCTTCCCGTGGCTGTCCATGCGCAACATCGAACTGGGCATGTGCCCGGTCCGCGCCATCCGCGTCGCCTATACCGGCGAGCTGGGCTGGGAGTTGCACCACCCCATCGAGATGCAGAACTACCTCTGGGATCAACTGATGGCCGCGGGCGAAAAACACGGGCTGAAACCCGTCGGTGCGCGGGCACAAAACTGGCTTCGGCAGGAAAAAAGCTACCGCGCCTTCGGCAACGAACTCGGCCGCGATGCCACGCCGCTTGAGGCCGATCTGCCCCGCTTCGTCGATCTGTCCAAGGACTTCCACGGCAAGGCAGCGATGGAAGAAACGGGTATCCGCGCCAAATGCGTCACCCTGCTGATCGACGGGCCAGAGGACGCCGATCCATGGGGCCGCGAGGCGCTCTATGATGGTGAAACCAAGGTGGGTCGCCTCACCTCGGGCGGCTATTCGGTGGCTTTCGGCAAAAGCATCGGCATGGGCTACGTCACCCCCGATCTGGCCGTGCCGGGCACCAAGCTCAAGGTGCGGATGCAAGGTGCGCTTTGGGATGCGGAAATCACCGAAGACAGCCCCTATGATCCCAAGAACGAAGTGATCCGCAAGGACGGCTGACACTGAGAGTCACGGCGAGGCGTGCAAGCGGCATGCCCGACCTCGGGAGGGCACAGGCACGAAAACGCGCCGGGTGTTCAGTAAATTATCAGCGCCGCATGCGTCTTGGCTGATCGAAGAATGCCCTCCCTGGGGGGAGGTCGGGCATGGCGCTTGCGCGCCGGATCGAGAAAGCTATGCCCTTGCACGGCTCATCGCGGCGTTAAACCCGCCGCGCCTCCAGCCACGCCGCCCAAGCCTGCGACGAGCCGTGAAACACGTTCAGGTCGGTCGGCTCCGCAATCCCCGGCACGATCCCGGTGCCGGAATACTGCCAGAAATGCCAGTGCTGGCCCGGAAACTTCTCGCGCGGGTGGGTCGCGGTCGAGCGCAGCCAATATTCGACCGAGCGCACCTTCGACAACTCGTTGTCGGCATAAAACCCCGGCGTGGTATAGACGATCGGCACCTGCCCGTAATGCGCCCCCACGATGGCGATCCACTTGCGCATCTGGCGGCGCACCTCTGCGGCGGGCGGGCGCAGCTTACAGGTGGGCGAATAGGGGTTCCACTCCATGTCCAGCACAGGCGGAAGCATCCCCCGTCGCTTGGGCACGTTGCGTATGAACCACTGCGCCTGAACCTCGGGCGGGGTGCAGAAATAATAGAAGTGATAGGCCCCCACCGGAACGCCCGCGCCCATCGCGCCGCGCCAATGGGCCTTGAAATTCGGATCCAGCAGGTCGCCGCCCTCGGTCGCCTTCACGAAGGCGAAATTCACCCCACCGGCCCGCGCGCGCGGCCAATCGACATTGCTCTGGAACCGGGCCAGATCGATCCCATGCACAGCAAAGCGGTTGGGATGGGGCTGCGGAAAATCGACCGGATCGTGATCGCCGAATTTCGGCGGATGCAGGCGCGGGCTGCGCAATGTGCCCTGCGTCGCAGTCTCGGGCTCGACCCGCCTGCCACCACAGGCCGCAAGGGGCAGGGCGCCCAGCCCCATCAGCCCCGCAATCATCGCGCGTCGTTCCATCAGCTTCTCCCCTTGTGCCAATACCTTGCCCAAGGAAAAGGGCGCGGACAAGCGCCGCGCCCCTTCGTGGTCTCGATCGGCGGTCAACCGCGCGGGCCGAAGTCCTCTTGAGTCACCACGCCGTCGCCGTTCTTGTCCATCCGGGCGAACCACGCGGGCACGGCGGCCATGAATTCTTCGCGGGTGACGAATCCATCCTTGTTGGTGTCGGTCACGACACGCGCCATGCCGTTGGCCGGGTTGCGCCCGTTGCCTTGGCCCTGGCCGCCGCCCATCTCCTTGATGTCGTTGGCGCGGGCCTCGTCGAACATGTCATGCTCCTCTGAGGAAAGGCGCCCGTCCTCGTCCGCGTCGAACGTGACGAATACGTCACCGCGCCGTTCGGTCACCTCTTCCAACGTGACCTTGCCGTCGCCGTCGATGTCCCAATTCTCGATGAAATGGCCGCCCATTTTGGCTGCCATCCCGCCAGCTTGCCCTTGCCCCTGACCCTGTCCATGGGATTCTGCCCAAACAGGCATCGCAAAGGCCGCCAGCGCCGCCGCTGTTATCATCACTTTCATCATGTCTCTCCCAGTCGGTGCGCTGTTCAAGCCGCGCTCAACTCATCATAACAGTCCAGCGCCTTGGCCGCGTACATCAACAGCGGCCCGCCACCCATTTGCACGGTCATGGCCAGCACGTCGGCCACTTCTTCGCGCGTGGCCCCGGCGCGGATCAGCGCTTCGACATGCAGGCCGATGCAGGATTCGCAATGCGTCGCCACGGCGATGCCGAGGGCCACGAATTCCTTGTTCTTGAAATCCAGAACGCCGTTTTCCTTCACCCCTGACGACAGCGCCTGAAACCCCTTGGCGGTCTCGGGGATGACCTTGTTCAACTCGCGCAACTGGCTGCGGGTTTTCTTGTTCAGTTCTTTCCAACTCATACCAGGGGACTCCTTCAATATCCGGTTTCCCCCGGTTGATCACGCCGCACCGCAGCGCGCCTTGATCCGGATCAAGCGCGCGGGCTTACACAGGCCGCGCCGCCACGATTCCAAGGTTGTTGGCCGGCATTTCAACCACATGGCGCAATTCCAGCCCCGCGCCGTGGATCCAGTCGATCACGTCCCAGTCGTCCTTGTATCCGATCTCGGGGTCTTGCGCGCGCAACTGCGCATCGAACCGCGCGTCGCCCTCGCTCGTCGCCTCGCCATCGCGCAGGAACGGACCATAAAGCACGAACACCCCGCCCGGCGCCAGCGCCGCCCCGACCTCGGAAATCAAAACCTGCGCTTCGGGTGTTGAGATCAGGTGCAGCAGGTTGACCAGCACGATCACATCGAACGGCCCCCGCGCCGCGCCCCATCCCACGGCACAGGCATCGAGGTCCTCGGCCCCCCGCACATTGGAAAGCCCCGCGCAATGCGCATCAATCGAGTCCCGGCGCACCGCATCGGGATCGCTCGGTTGCCACTCCAGCCCCACAAGCCGCACCGCCAGCGCCGCCATATGCTGCCCCGTGCCGCTGGCGATTTCCAGCGCGCGGCCCGTGGCGGGCGCGTGCGTCGCCACCAGATCGCAGATATAGTCAGCGTTGCGCGCCGCCGACGGCGCGAACATCCGCCCGCCGTCGCCCGGTTCTGCCACCGAGGCGCTGTCCGGCAAGTTCAGCCGCCGCACCATCAGCGATCCTCCAACCGGTCATTCGCCGGCGGTGGTGACGGCACCAATTCCGCCAGCATCAGGTAAAGCGCGTCGTCCATGTCATAGCCAATCGCGTCAAGCGACGGCGCCAGCTGCTCGGCCGAACGCGCCGACAGGATCGGCATCGGCCCGGCCCAATGCCGCGCCACCCATGCCACGGCCAGCGTCGCGGGATGAATATCCATCCCTTCCGCGATATCGCACAACCCCTGCGCCGCCTCGTGCATGTAACCCGGCGCATAGCGCGCGCCATAGCGCTCATCCTCGGTCAGCCGCCCGGCGCCGCCGCCAAGGTATTTTCCGGTCAACAACCCGCCGCCCAAGGGCGAATAGGGCGCACAGGCGATGCCTTCGCTGGCGCACATCGGCAAAAGCTCGACCTCGGCCTGCCGCTTCACAAGGTTGTACATCGGCTGGATGATATCCACGCCATGCCCCATCTCGCGCAGGATGCGCTCCGCCTTCATCACCTGCCACGCCGCGAAGTTCGACAGGCCGATGTAACGCAACGCCCCGGCCTCCTTCAACGCGACCAGAACGGCAAGCTGATCCTCCAGCGGGGTCTGGCGATCATGACGATGCAGGTAGAGGATATCGACCATCTCCATCCCCAACCGCCGGCGCGAGATATCGAAATCCGCGCGCAGCTTCTCGGGCGGGGTGCCATCGGCATAGCCGACCTTCGTCGCAATGATCAGCGCGTCGCGATCGCGCGCCGCCAGTTGTCCCAGCATCTCTTCCGAACTGCCGCCGGTATAAAGATGCGCGGTGTCGAAATGGTTGATCCCGACGATCCGCGCGGCATGAAACATCGCCGCGCTCTGTTCTTCATCGGCCTTGCCGCCGAATTGCATGGTGCCGAAGGCATGGCGCGAAACGGGCGCGCCGCTCTGTGTGAAAATCTTGCTCATGGCGTGACCCTGCCATGCGCTCGCCCACAGGAAAAGGGGCAAACCGGCGCACCGCTGCCACCCCCCGGCTTCATCTTGCCGAAAATATCCCGGGGGAGGGTGCAGGCTGCGCAGCAGTCTGCACCTTGGGGGCTGGCCCCCCTCCACGCCTCGCGTAAGCGCTGCGGCATCGCAATTGCGGCGCAACCGATCACGAAAAAGCCCCGCCCGGATGCACCGGACGGGGCCTGTTTCAAAGCGGGACGAAAGGCTTACTTAGGAATGTCGCCTTCGATGCCTTCGACATAGAAGTTCATGCCAGCCAGCGTGCCGTCATCGGCCACTTCGCCCTCGGCCAGCCAATCGCTGCCGTCCTGCTTTTTCAGCGGGCCGGTGAAGGGGTGGTATTCGCCCGATGCGATCTTGTCCTTCAGCGCCAGCGCCTCGGCTTTCACCTCGGCGGGAACCGCGTCGGAGATCTCACCGATGCCAACCATGCCCGGGCCGATGCCGTCCCAGGTGCTGTCGCTCGCCCATGTGCCGTCCATCACGGCTTGGGTGCGGGCGATGTAATAGGGCGCCCAGTTGTCGATGATCGAGGACACCCGCGGCATCGGCGCGAATTCCGCCATGTCCGAGGCCTGCCCGAAGGTATAGACATTGCCCGCCGCCTGCGCCGCGGCCTGTGGCGCGGTCGAGTCGGTGTGCTGTAGGATCACGTCCGCGCCCTGTTCGATCAGAACCTTGGCCGCGTCCGCCTCTTTCGCCGGGTCGAACCAGGTATAGGCCCAGACGATCTTGAACTTGACCTCGGGGTTCACTTTCTTGGCGTGGATATAGGCGCTGTTGATGCCCCGGATCACTTCGGGGATCGGGAACGAGCCGATATAGCCGACGGTGTTCGACTTGGTCAGGTGGCCCGCGATGGTGCCCTGAACGGCGCGGCCCTCATAGAAGCGGGCCGAATAGACGCCCACGTTCTCGGCGGTTTTATAGCCGGTGGCGTGCTCGAACTTCACGTTGGGGAATTTCTTCGCCACGTTGATCGTCGGGTCCATGTAGCCGAACGAGGTGGTAAAGATCAGGTCGGCCCCCTGAAGCGCCATCTGGGTGATGGCGCGCTCGGCATCCGCGCCCTCGGGCACGTTTTCCTGATAGACGGTTTCGACCTTGTCGCCGAAATGCTCCATCACGGCCAGACGGCCCTTGTTGTGTTCATAGGTCCAGCCGCCGTCGCCCACCGGGCCGACATAGATGAAGCCGACCTTGGTCTTGTCTTGGGCCATCGCGGTGGTGGCCAGGCCGCTGGCGGCAAGGCCAATCGCGGTGGCCGCCCCGGTCAGAAGCGTGCGTTTCGTTAGTTTCATGGGTTTATACTCCCTGTTTAGTGCAAGTTGGCAGCAGCGCTCCGGGGGTCAGCCCGAAGCATGGAAAATTCGTCCCAGTGAGCCGGGTGCGCGTGAGCGGTCGGCTGACATGATGACCAGCACCAGAATGGTGATCAGGTAGGGCGACATGGAAAGGTATTCGACCGGAATGGCAATACCCGCCGCCTGCAAATTCAGCTGTAGCACGGTGACACCGCCGAAAAGATAGGCACCCAGCAAGACGCGCCCGGGCTTCCAGCTGGCGAACACTACCAGCGCCAGCGCGATCCAGCCCGCGCCCGCCGTCATGCCTTCGGTCCATTGCGGCACCCGGATCAGGCTGATGTAAGCGCCGCCAAGCCCGGCACAGGCACCGCCGAACATGATCGCCAGCACCCGGATGCGCACCACCTTGTAGCCCAGCGCATGCGCGGCGGCGTGGTTCTCGCCCACCGCCCGCAGGACCAGCCCGCCGCGCGTCCGGTTCAGGAACCACCAGACCGCCGCCACCAGCAGCAGCCCGAAATAGACCATCGGATCATGGGTGAAAAGCACGGTCCCCAGATAGGGAATATCCGACAGTCCGGGGATATGGATATCCGCCATCAACGGCGGTTTCAGCCCGACATAACCCTGCCCCAGAAGGGCGGACAGCCCCAGCCCGAACAGCGTCAGCGCCAGACCGCTCGCCACCTGATTGGCCAGCGCGAATTGCGTCAGAAGGGCGAACAACAGCGACAATCCCGCGCCCCCCGCCGCCGCCGCGACAAAACCCAATGTGGGCGAGCCGCTCTCGATCGTGACGGCAAATCCACAGATCGCGCCGGTGATCATCATCCCCTCGACCCCGAGGTTCAGCACACCCGCCCGCTCGACGATCAACTCGCCCACCGCCGCCAACAGGATCGGCGTCGCCGCCACCATCAATGAGGCCAGCAAAAGCTCGGGCGAAATCGAGGAAAGGTCCATCATGCGGCTCCTTTCGCGGCAAGGCGAATGCGGTAATTGGTCAAAAGGTCTACCGCCAGCAGGAAGAACAGCAGCATCCCCTGGAATGCCTGGATCGCGGCCGAGGGCAGGCCCATGTTCGACTGCGCGATCTCGCCGCCGATGTAAGTCAGCGCCATCAGCAACCCGGCCAGCAGGATGCCCACCGGATGCAACCGGCCAAGAAAGGCGACGATGATCGCGGTAAAGCCATAGCCGGTGTTGAAATCGATGCTGATCTGGCCCGCCGGGCCCGCCACTTCGAACAGCCCCGCCAGCCCCGCGGTCAGCCCCGACATGCCAAGGCAGAACAGGATCAGCCGCGCCGGATTGACGCCCGAGAATTTCGCCGCGCGCGGCGCCTCGCCGGTCAGGCGGATCGAAAAGCCAAGGCTGTGCCGGTTGAGCAGGATATAGGCAAGGATCACCGCGATGAACGCCGCCGCCACGCCCCAATGCATACCGGTGCCGGTGATCAACTCGTCATTATGCGCCGCCGGATAATCCTTAAGGTTACGAGAGCCGGGAAAGCCGTGCCCCTCGGGGTTCTTGAGCGGCCCCAGCGCCATCGCCGCCAGAAGGTTCTCGGCCACGTAGACCAGCATCAGCGAGACGAGGATTTCGTTGGTGCCGAACTTCACCTTCAAAAGCGCCGGGATCATCGCCCAAAGCAACCCGCCAAGCGCCCCCGCGATCACCATCAGCGGAAAGATATACCACGCATCCAGCGGATAAAACGCCAGCCCCACCGCCGCGCCACAGATCGCGCCGATGATATATTGCCCCTCGGCCCCGATGTTCCAGATGCCCGCCCGGAACCCCAGCGAAAGCCCCACCGCGATCAGGATCAGCGGCCCCCCCTTCACCAGAAGCTGTGGCGCGTAATAGAATGCGAACTCCCCGAACAGCGGCTCATAAAAAATCGTGCGGATCGCCAAGACCGGATCTTTTCCCAAGGCCGCAAACAACAGCCCGCCCGCGATCATCGTCGCGATCACCGCGAAAATCGGCGTGAGATACGAAAAGGCCCGGCTGGGCTGGGGGCGTTTTTCAAGCTTCAGCATGGGCACTGCCCCGACTTTTGCTCTATCCGCACGTGGGCAAAGCCTTCGAAAGACACGCCAAGCGGCGCGGATGCGCCATGCCCGACCTCCCCCCCAGGAGGGCATTCCAACAACAGATGTTGTGCGCGCATCGACTGCCGTTCATGGAACACCCGTTCGCGCTTGGTTTGAGCAGCCCTCCCGAGGTCGGGCATGGCGCATCCGCGCCGCGCACCGCTCAGCACCAGATCACCCCTCGACATGCGCCACCTCCATGTCATGCGCGCCGCCCATCATCAGGCCGATCTCCTCAACGGTCAGGCCCTGCGTCGGGCGCACCCCGGTCAGACGGCCCTCGTTGAGCGCGGCGAAATGATCGGCCACTTCCATCAACTCGTCCAAGTCCTGTGAAATCACGATCACGCCCACGCCCTTCGCCGCCAGATCCAGCAGAGCTTGCCGGATCGCCGCCGCAGCACTTGCATCCACGCCCCATGTCGGCTGGTTCACCACCAGCACGATCGGGTCCTGCAACACCTCGCGGCCAATCACGAACTTCTGCAAATTCCCACCCGAAAGCGAGCGCGCCGCATTGCCCGGCCCCGGCGTGCGCACATCGAACGCCTCGATCACCTCTTCGGCAAAGGCCCGCGCGCGGCCCCAATTCAGAAACCCTTTAGAAACCAGCCTCTTACGCACCGCCCCGGTCAGCAGGGCATTTTCCGTCAGGCTCATATCGGGGGCGGCGGCGTGTCCCAGCCGCTCTTCGGGGGCCGAAAGGATACCGATCCGGCGGCGCGCCTGCGGCCCCAGATGGCCG
Source organism: Rhodalgimonas zhirmunskyi (assembly GCA_030848925.1). Lineage (GTDB taxonomy): Bacteria > Pseudomonadota > Alphaproteobacteria > Rhodobacterales > Rhodobacteraceae > Rhodalgimonas > Rhodalgimonas zhirmunskyi. Next base: position 1,176,264 of record JANFFA010000001.1, on the reverse strand, counting down.
ATTGGATGGCCGTTCATCTTCACCGCGTCGCGCGCCACGCGCGTCTCACCCGACAGCGCGGCCAGCAATTCATCCTGCCCGTTGCCCGCAACCCCGCCAATGCCCAGAACCTCACCCTTGCGCAGGCTCAGGTTCACCTCTTTCAACGCCGTGCCGAACTGGCTTGGCGCAGGCAGGCTCAGCCCCGTCACCTCAAGCACCACATCGCCCATCTCGGCGCCCGCGCTCTTGGGGGTGTGCAGCGCGCTGCCCACCATCAACTCGGCCATTTCCCGCGCCGTGGTGTCGCGCGGCACGCAGGTGCCCACGTTCTTGCCCAGCCGCAGGATCGTCGCCGCATCACACAGCGCGCGAATTTCCTCCAACTTGTGCGAGATATAAAGGATGCTCGTGCCCTCGGCGCGCAGCTTGCGCAGCGTCTCGAACAGGATTTCCACCTCCTGCGGCGTCAGCACGCTGGTCGGCTCATCCATGATCAGAAGCTTCGGCTCCTGCAACAAACAGCGGATGATCTCGACCCGCTGCCGCTCCCCGGCCGAAAGATCCCCGACCAGCCGATAGGGGTCCAGCGGCAGGCCGTATTCCTCGGACACCTGCTTGATCCGGTCCGCCAGATCGCGCATCGCGGGCGGGTTTTCCATGCCAAGCGCGATGTTCTCGGCCACGTTCAGCGCCTCGAACAGCGAAAAATGCTGGAACACCATCGCCACACCCGCGGCCCGCGCCGCGCGCGGCTCGGCCGGGGTGTAGGGCGCGCCGCGCAAGGTCATCGTGCCGCTGTCGGGCTTCACGAGGCCATAGATCATCTTGACCAGCGTCGATTTCCCGGCGCCATTCTCGCCCAGAAGCGCGTGAATTTCGCCCTCGCCAATGGCAAAGGAAACCGTGTCGTTGGCCACGACACCGGGATAGGCCTTGGTCAGCCCTTGAATATCCAGAAGCGGTGCGCTCACCGGTTTCCCCTGTCTTGTCCGCGTCTTGTCCAGTGTCTCCCGGTGTTTGGCCCGGGTTCTGGCCCGATCATCAGGTCGATCATCGATGCGCGGCTGTTGTTATACTCGCGCCAATAAAGCGGGCGGTGGGGGCCGGAGTCCAGCGCGGAATCGGACGACCTGCCGGAAAATACAGCAGCCGCCGCTTTTCCGGGCAGTTCTGGACCGTTGCATCAAACCCATTGCCGCCTCTTGCCGCCGGGGCCGCGCGGGCGCAAACTTCGGGCCATGAAATGGGCTGTTTTGATCCTTGCCGCCCTTGTGGTGCTGGCGCTTGTCGCAATGGGGGTGGGCCTGTGGCGCACCGCACGGCTGGCCGATGACATTCGCGCCCGCCTTGACGCGGTTGAACCCACCACCGCCAACCCGCCAGCGCAAGTGCGCGACTGGGCGCGGCGGATGGGGGCCACCGGCGCGCCCGCCCGCGTGATCCTTACCCAACAGGCCGAGATCGAGATGCGCCCCGGCGCCGGGTTCTCGCCCATCCCCGCGCGGCAGGTGATCGCGCTCTCCGCGCCCGGCTTCCTCTGGCAGGCGCGCCAGCCCTTGCTTGGCCCGATCCCTGCGGCGCAGGTGATCGACAGCTATGCCGCGGGGCAGGGGCTTCTTGCTGTGCGCATCCTCGGGGCGATTCCCGTGGCCACCGCCACCGGCCCCGAGATCGACCGCGCCGAAGAGATGCGCTACCTCGCCGAACTGCCTTGGGCCCCCGACGCGGCGCTCCTGAACCCGGCGCTCAACTGGACCGTGACCGAAACGGGCTTCACCGTCTCGCTGCCTTCCGGCGCCTCGGTCGATTTCGAGTTGAACGACGCGGGCCACATGACCACCATGCGCGCCAACGGCCGCCCCGCCACCGGCCCGGACGGCGGCTTTGAACTGCTCGACTGGGAAGGGCATTTTTCCGACTTCACCCGCATGGACGGCCGCCTCATCCCCAAGCGGGGCGAGGTCGGCTATATCCGCGATGGCACCTACACGCCCTATTGGCGTGGCGAGGTGACATCATGGCAGGTGGAATGACACGCGTTGATCCAATCACCGCCAACCGGACGCTTGCGCAAAACGCAGCGAACGCGGGGTTTGAGCCCATTTTGACCGATACTGCGCTGCGAACCAATGTTGGCTACCACCATTGGGTCAAAAATCTTCAACAACTGTTCGAGTTTTTGAACGGGGGTTTTGGCGGCGGAAAACTGGCCCATTTTCGGACGTACCAAAAAGGAGCGTTTTTGAACGGTCTGTCGGGTGTCCGCACAGCCCAGATTATGCTTAACTGTTAAAAACAAACGGAGGTTCGAATATCACTATGGTCACGCCATTCGAAATACAAAAAATCTCCAATCACGGAGTAGGCAATCCAATAGTGGCTCGGCTAGCAATCCAATCACATGATTTGTTACAGTGGTTGAATGTGGACCAAGCGAAGCGTGAGGAAATACTCTCGCATTATATGGAACTCATGCGGCGTCTTCTCGCCTGTTTTGATGTTCAAAATCGGTTGATCGACGCCAAGACTGAAACTGTCGAGCTCTCCGAACAGATATGGAAAGAGGGCAATCATACCACCCCGCATGTGGTCTCTTTGCAAGAAGAAGTAGAGAATTTTCTTTTTGCTTCAAAAATTTACCTACGTGAAGTTGCCCGCCTACTAAACCTACTTTTCGAAGCGGGACTACCATGTGATTCAAGTATTTTCTGGGATCCAAATGGACAGAAGAGCAAAGTAGCTATGTGGGCAGAAGCCACTTTCGGATCGGATCATGAAACTACCAATATGTTAGCGTCCGAGGCAGATTGGATTTCGGAACTCGTGAGAAAGAGAAATGCCGTTGAACATCCCGGAGGGAAGTCGGGCACACTCAGAGTCAAAAATTTCGAACGTTTGCCAGGAGGCGGAATCCGCCCGCCGGTGTGGGCCCGCGATTATGATGATGAAGGTCAGGCAACAGATATTTATAAAGATATTTCCGTTTTAATGGACAATATGCTTACCGTTGCCGAAGACCTTTTGGTTGACGCAATCAGGGCCAATCCCAGTTTTCCAATGATCTTGATCGCAATGATCCCTGAACAAGACCGCGACAGAAGTTGCCCCGTCAGACTGAGGCCAACAGTAAATCTTGGTGCATAGAAAGTCCCATATTTATCACCTAATGGACCGGTTGCCATGTCTGTTGGACTGGAAGCGGCTATTCATCACTGCTCCAAAAACCACCGTTTGTTGAACGGTTCGCCGAACGGGTCATTTATGCGCTTGCGCCGAAAGTCTGAAAAGCCCCGCAAAGTGTTGATCGCCGCCGCTGTGATGAATGTCCGCTCTGGATCAGGACGACCTGACGTTCGGGTCCGGATTGCAGGCCGCTACCGGTTGATCTGACCCGGAAACACCGGCGCATCGAGGCAAACATGCGAGACATCCCCAACGATAGGCGCCGCGCAAACGCGCCGCTCCGAGGCGGCTTTGACGGGGCGCGGATCAACAGGAACAAACCGCGCAGGCCAAATCGCCGGACCGCCGCGCCGCAGCCCGCCAAGGCGCGGCTCCGCACGCCGCCTTAACCCTTTCGCGCAACACCCCCGCCCAATTCCCGCGCCATACGGAAAGCAGGCGGGGAGCAGACGCTTTGCAGACGCCCGTTTTCACCCCTCGGGCGTTTTAACCATTGGCGCTTTCCGGCGCTTCGCCGCGCCGCTAGGATGGCACCATGAGCAGCCAACCCCGATTCATCCACCTCCGCACCCATACCGAATATTCCCTTCTCGAAGGGGCGATCCGATTGAAGAAGCTTCCCGGCCTTTGTGCGGCCATGGATATGCCCGCCGTCGCCGTCACGGATACCAATAACCTCTTCGCAGCATTGGAATTTTCCGTCACCGCCAGCGGCGCGGGCATCCAGCCGATCATTGGCTGTCAGGTCGATCTCTGCTTTCAGGACACCGCCCCCGGCGAGCGTCCCAAACCGCCCGCCCCGGTGGTGCTTCTGGCCCAGAGCGAACCGGGATACGAGAACCTGATGAAGCTCAATTCCTGCCTCTACATCGACAAGGGCGGGCAGTTGCCGCAAGTAACGGTCGAAGAATTAGAGCAGTATTCCCAAGGGCTTATCTGCCTTTCCGGCGGCCCTGATGGCCCCGTTGGGCGGCTGTTGCGCGCCGGTCAACGCCCCATGGCCGAGGCCCTGATGCAGCGCCTTTCCGGCATCTACGGCGACCGGCTTTATGTCGAATTGCAACGCCACCCGGGCGAAGACGGCTCCGCCCCCGAAGCCGAACGCCTGACCGAGCGTGGCTTCGTCGAAATGGCCTATGCCATGGGCATTCCGCTGGTCGCGACCAACGATGTCTATTTTCCCACCCCCGACATGTATGAAGCCCATGATGCCCTGATCTGCATCGCCGAAGGCGCTTATGTCGACCAACAGGAACCCCGCCGCCGCCTGACCGCACAGCACTATTTCAAATCACCACAGGAAATGGCGGTGCTCTTTGCGGACCTGCCAGAAGCGATTGATAACACCGTGGAAATCGCGCGCCGTTGCGCTTTCATGGCGTATCGGCGCGACCCGATCTTGCCGAAATTCGCCGATGACGAGGTGGCTGAACTGCGCCGCATCGCGAACGAGGGGCTGCAAGCGCGCCTTGCCGTCATCCCCCACGCCGCCACCCCCGAGGAATATCAGGAACGGCTCGATTTCGAGCTGGGCATCATTGAGGGCATGGGCTTTCCCGGCTACTTCCTGATCGTGGCCGATTTCATCCAGTGGTCCAAGGACAACGGCATTCCCGTCGGCCCCGGCCGGGGCTCGGGCGCGGGCAGCCTCGTTGCCTATGCATTGACCATCACCGACCTTGACCCGATCCGCTACTCCCTTCTTTTCGAACGGTTTTTGAACCCCGAGCGGGTCTCCATGCCTGACTTCGACATCGACTTCTGCATGGACCGGCGCGAAGAAACCATCCGCTACGTCCAAGAGAAATACGGTCGCGATAAGGTGGGCCAGATCATCACCTTCGGCGCGCTTCTCTCCAAGGCCGCCGTGCGCGACATCGGCCGCGTTCTGCAAATGCCCTACGGGCAGGTCGATCGCCTCTCCAAGATGATCCCGGTCGAAGGCGTCAAACCCGTCTCGATCGAACAGGCCCTGAAGCAGGAAGAACGGCTCAGGACCGAGGCCAAAAACGAGGAAGTCGTTGATAGGCTTCTGAAATACGGGATGCAGGTCGAAGGCTTGCTCCGCAACGCTTCGACCCACGCCGCCGGTGTGGTCATCGGGGACAGGCCGCTCGACGCGCTTGTTCCGCTTTACCAAGACCCGCGTTCGGATATGCCCGCGACGCAGTTCAACATGAAATGGGTCGAACAGGCGGGGCTGGTGAAATTCGACTTTCTCGGCCTGAAAACCCTGACCGTGATCCAGAACGCGGTCGAGCAGATCCACGCCGAGGGCCGCGACCTGCACATCGCCGCCGACGGCACCGAACTCTACCAGCCCGCCCCGGGGGCGGAGAACCAGATCAACGCGATTCCGCTTGATGACGAAGGCACTTACAAGCTCTACGCCGCTGCAAAAACCGTCGCCGTGTTCCAGGTGGAAAGCTCGGGCATGATGGATGCGCTGAAGCGGATGAAGCCCACCTGCATCGAAGATATCGTCGCCCTCGTTGCGCTTTATCGTCCGGGTCCGATGGAGAACATCCCGACCTATTGCGAGGTCAAGAACGGCCTGAAAGAGATCACCTCGGTCCACCCGTCGATTGACCATATTCTAGAGGAAACCCAAGGGATTATCGTCTATCAGGAGCAGGTGATGCAGATCGCTCAGGTGATGGCGGGTTACAGCCTCGGCGGCGCCGACCTGCTGCGCCGCGCCATGGGTAAAAAGATCAAGGAAGCGATGGACGCCGAACGGCCCAAGTTCGTCGAAGGCGCCAAGGCCAACGGCGTGGACGAGGCCAAGGCGAAAGAGGTGTTCGACCTTCTGGAAAAATTCGCCAACTACGGCTTCAACAAGTCCCACGCCGCCGCCTATGCCGTGGTCAGCTATCAGACCGCATGGCTCAAGGCGAACCACCCGGTCGAATTCATGGCCGGGGTGATGAACTGCGATATTCACCTGACCGACAAGCTGGCCATCTATTTCGAGGAGGTCAAAAAAGGTCTGGATCTCAAATGGTTGCCGCCGTGCGTGAACCGCTCCGAGGCGATGTTCGTGGTGCGCAAGCAGGTGCTGCATTACGCGCTGGGCGCGCTCAAGAACGTGGGCGTCGAAGCGATGCGGCTGGTCACCGAAGGCCGCCGCGTGGATGGCGTGGACAAGCCCTTCGCCACGCTGTTTGATTTCGCCCGCCGGGTTGATCTGAAACGAGTGGGCAAGCGGCCCCTTGAAATGCTGGCGCGGGCCGGGGCGTTCGATGAGCTGGATTCCAACCGCCGCCGGGTGTTCGATTCGCTCGAAGGGCTGATGGCTTATTCGGCGGCGATCCACGAACAGCGCAACTCGAACCAGGTTTCGCTGTTCGGGGACGCGGGCGATGACCTTCCCGAACCGCGCCTGTCGCCGACGCCTGACTGGCTTCCGGCGGAACGGCTGGGCGAGGAATTCAAGGCGGTGGGCTTCTACCTGTCCGGCCATCCGCTTGACGATTACGCCCTGCCGCTCAAGCGCCAGCAGGTGATGACGCTCGACGAGGTGCTGGCCAAGGCACAGTCCACGGGCGGGCCGTTCATTGCCAAGATGGCCGGAGTCGTCGCTGGGCGGCAAGAGCGGAAATCGGCGCGCGGCAACCGTTTCGCCTTTGTGCAACTCTCTGACACCACGGGGGGCTACGAGGTCACGCTGTTCTCGGAAGCTCTTGAAAAGTCACGCGATCATCTGGAAACCGGCGGCAAGGTGGTGATCACCTGCGAGGCCAATCTTGAAAGTGATCAGTTGAAGCTGCTGGGCCGGTCCGTCGCGCCGGTGGATGATGTCGTGGCCACGGCGGGCAATGTCGGGCTGAAGATCTATGTCGAGGATCAGGACGCCGTGCGCTCGGTCGCGCAGGTTCTCTCCGAGGCGCAGGACAAGATCAAATCAGGGGGCAAGGGGCCGATCCGGTTCTGCCTGACCGGACCCGACCTGCCGGGCGAAATCGAGGTCAGCGCCGGGCGCGACTACCCGGTCAATCCGCAGATCAGGGGCGCGATCAAAAGCCTGCCGGGCGTTATCGAGGTGCAGGACATCTGACGCTCAGGCGCGCGCGCCTAGTCGCAGCCCTTGATATCCACCGCGTGCTTGGCCCCCAGAATGGTGAAGCGCAGGGCCGAGCGATCCAGCGCGAATGGCCCGCCCGAGGCATGCATCAGGTCAAACTCGGCCACCAGCTTGCCGCCTTGGCGGCTGATCTTCGGCGCGCTGGCCCAGACCATCGGATCGCCGGTTTCGACCACGGCCATTTCCTGCCCGCCGGTCGGGGGTAGCGCGAATTCCGCCGTCAGCGTCAGGCCATCCTTGGCGGGCGCAATGGTGCAGCCCGTCGATTTCAACCCGGCCTCACGGGCCGAGAACGGGCGCGAGGCCAGCGCTGCGGCGATTGTCGGGTCGGGGCGGGTGCTGTCGCCTGTCAGGTCTTCTTCAATTTCGATCCGCACCGGCACGCAGACATCCTTGCAGATGCCGATATCGATCGTGCCGTGTAAGCGCACGGGCTTGCCATCGCGGCGTGGGGCGATGGCGATGGGCAACACCACCTGGTTCTTGTAGCCAATGGTGCGCATGCCGCTTTGATCGAACACATAGGGCGTGGGCCAATCGATCGCCACGCCCGAAAGATTGCCCGATGCGGTCCAATCGAAACTGGGCGGGATGCCCGCATCTCCCGGCGCGCGCCAATAGGTTTTCCAACCCGGCGCCAGCGTCAGTTCCAGCCCCGCCATCAGTGTGCCGTCAGGCCGCTTCCAGCCGGGGATGATCCGGGTTTGCACCGCGTCAGCATAAGGGTTGGCCAAGGCCGCGCCGGAAAGCGGCAGGGCGGCGAGCAGCGCGAGCGCGATGAGAGTTGGGCGTTTCATACGCCCCTCATCGCAAGCCGCCTCTGTAATGTGAACTCACATTGTGGCGAGGGTGCGTCATCGATACCGGATGGCACCGCTTGAATAACCCGCCGCGCAGGCGCATGTTACCCGCATGAGCGAGGATACCGATGCAGTGACCGAAACCGACCGGATCGACCTGACAGGCAAGCTTCTGATCGCAATGCCGGGCATGAGTGACGAGCGGTTCGAGCATAGCGTTGTCTATCTCTGCGCCCATTCGCCCGAAGGCGCGATGGGCCTGATCGTCAACAAACCCACCGAAGATTTGCGCCTGCGCGATCTGGTCGATCAACTCGATCTGGCGGGCGGCATATGCCTGCGGGATCGGGGGGTGTATTTTGGTGGCCCGGTTGAGCCGGGGCGCGGATTTGTCCTGCATTCCGCCGATTACAAGTCCGAGATTTCGAGCCTGCAAGTGGACGACCGGTTTTCCATGACAGCCACGCTCGACGTGCTCGAAGCACTGGCCACGGGCGCAGGCCCGCATCAGGCCCTACTGGCGCTGGGCTATGCCGGGTGGGGTCCGGGGCAGCTGGAGTCAGAAATCATGGCCAATGGCTGGCTGACCTGTGATGCCAGCGAAGCGCTTGTTTTTGCTGATGATGATGTCGGCAAATGGGAAGCCGCGCTGAAAACACTGGGGGTCGATGCGCTGACGCTGTCGGCCTCGGCAGGACACGCCTGACCACCGCATCGGTGTGGTTCATTCCTAACCTCGACTAACCCCTTGGCGCGGCGGCGCGCCTCAGCCGGTCGTTGATCGCCCGGCCCAGCCCGTGATCGGGCACTGGCGACACGGCAATCGGGCTGACCCCGTCGTCAATCGCATGCAACATGGCAAACAGGTTCGCCGCGGCTTCGGTCAGATCGCCCCCGGGCGACAGGTTCAGATCGGCCCCCGCCACCGGACCAAACCCCAACAACTTCTCGCCCGCGCGTTTTTCGTGCGCGTTAAGCCGCACGGTCGCGCCCGGTGCGTAATGCGATTGCAACTGCCCGGGGGCGGAAATCCCATCGCCAGCCTCATGCATGGCCAGCGGCGCGCCAAGTGCTGCCTCCAGCGCCTCAAGAGGAAGGCCGCCGGGGCGCAGAAGGGTAGGGCGCTCGAACAGCCCGACGATGGTGCTTTCCACGCCCACGCCACATGCGCCGCCATCCAGCACCGCCTCGATCCGCCCGCCAAGGCCAGCCATTACATGGGTGGGGGTTGTCGGGCTGATCCGGCCCGACGGGTTGGCCGAAGGTGCCGCCAGCGGCCCGTCGAACGCCTCCAGCAATGCACGCGCCAGCGGATGGGCCGGTGCGCGCACGGCCAGCGTTTCCAGCCCAGCGGTGACAAGCGGCGACAGGCCGGTATCGGGTTTGAGCGGCAACACCAACGTCAGCGGCCCGGGCCAGAACGCCCCGGCCAGCCGATCCGCCGCCTCTGACCACTCGACCCACTGCTGTGCGGCCTTAATGCCGGTGACATGCACGATCAGCGGGTTGAAACGCGGCCGCCCCTTGGCCTCGAATATCCGCGCCACCGCGCGATCATTGCGCGCATCTGCGGCAAGGCCATAGACCGTCTCGGTCGGCATCGCCACCAGCCCGCCGTCGCGCAAGTAGGCGCAGGCGCGGGCGATGCCATCGGCATCAGGCGGCAGAAGGTCTGTCTTCGCGATGGCACACATTGACGTAATGTTTTCCTAGGCCCCGTGGCGGTGGGGCTTTACCTTGGCTTGAGGGTCTGCATACAAGTGGCCCCGCCCGATGCCAAGACTGCAAACACGGGCATATGCCAAGGGAGGTTGTCATGCCATATCGTTCGCCCGTCGCCGATTTCAGCTATGTTCTCAACAACGTGGTGGATTTCGAGCAAGTTCTGCAATCCGAGAAATTTGCCGAGGCCGACGGCGATATGGTGTCCGCCATCCTGACCGAGGCGGGGCGGCTTTGCGATGATGTGATCGCGCCGCTGAACCGCGGTGGCGATCTTGAAGGCGCGCGGCTGGAAAATGGCGTCGTGCGCACCTCTCCGGGCTATGCCGACGCCTTCAGCGCGATTGCCGAAGGTGGATGGGTGTCGATCTCGGGCGATCCGCACTATGGCGGCATGGGCCTGCCGATGACGGTCGCCGCGGCGGTGAACGACATGATGTCGGGCGCGTGTATCGCGCTCCAACTGAACCCGCTGCTGACCCAAGGCCAGATCGAGGCGCTGGAACATCACGCCAGCGACGAACTCAAGGACCTCTACCTGCCCAAGCTGATGTCGGGTGAGTGGACCGGCACGATGAACCTGACCGAACCGCATGCCGGTTCGGACGTGGGTGCGTTGCGCTCCAAGGCGGAACCCAACGGCGACGGCACCTATGCCGTATCGGGCCAGAAGATCTATATCACTTGGGGCGATGGCGATTTCATCAACAACGTCTGTCACCTCGTTCTGGCGCGCCTGCCCGATGGCAAGCCCGGCACCAAGGGCATCAGCCTGTTCATGGTGCCGAAATACCTGCCCGACGACAACGGCAACCCTGGTGAGGCCAACAGCCTGCGGGTGGTCAGCCTTGAGCACAAGATGGGCATCCATGGCAGCCCGACGGCAGTGATGGAATTCGACGGCGCCAAGGGCTGGCTCGTTGGTGAAAAGCACGGCGGTATGGCGGCGATGTTCACGATGATGAACAACGCGCGCCTGATGGTCGGCGTGCAAGGCGTCGGCGTGGCCGAAGCGGCCTATCAGAAGGCGCTGGACTACGCGATGGAGCGTAAGCAGGGCCGCACCCCTGTGGGCGATGGCGACGGCGCGATCATCGATCACGCCGATGTGCGCCGGATGCTGGCCGAAATGCGCAGCGAGGTGTTCGCCGCACGCGCGATCGCTCTGTCCTGCGCTGTGGCGATCGACATGGGCAACGCCACCGGCGACAAGGACTGGATCGCGCGCGGCGCTTTCCTGACCCCGATCGCCAAGGCGTTCGGCTCGGAAACCGGCATGAAAGTGTCCGAGATGGGCGTGCAGATTCACGGCGGTATGGGCTTCATCGAGGAAACCGGCGCGGCGCAATTCTCGCGCGATGTGCGGATCACGGCGATCTACGAGGGCACCAACGGCATCCAGTCGATGGACCTTGTCGCGCGCAAGTTGATGGATGGGGGCGACGCCGCCTGCGCCATCCTTGAAGAGATCGAGCGCCACGCCGAAGCGGCCCGCGCAAAACAGCCGCGCATGGCCGAAGCGGTGTGGAACGCCCGTGAAAACCTCTGCGAAGCCACCGAGTGGATGCTGAACCAGAAGGACCTGAACGAACGTTTCGCAGGCTCCGTGCCGTATCTCATGGCGTGGGGCCGTGTTCTGGGCGCGCATTTCCACCTCAAGGCCGCCTGCGCCGAAGAGGGCAACGGCCCGCGCACCAAGCTGGCGCGCTTCTACATCAACCGCCTTCTGCCCGATCACGCATCAAACCTCGCCTATGCCATGGCCGGGGCCGAGGATGTCTATGCGCTCAGCGCCAAAGATCTGAGCGCGTGATGGACGGCGCAGCAGAAAGTTCGCCCGTCCGCCTCGACTATCCATGGGAAGAGCCGCCCGCACCGGGCGAAGCGATCGAGGTGGCCGAGGGGGTCCTTTGGCTGCGCCTGCCGCTACCGATGGCGCTTGATCACGTCAATTGCTACGCGCTTGACGAGGGCGATCACTGGAGCATTGTCGATACCGGCGTTCATTCCAAACGCTCAGTCGAGATGTGGGAAACGCTGCTGGCCGGGCCTTTGAAGGGCAAGCCGGTGGGCCGGGTGATCCTGACCCACCATCACCCCGATCATGTCGGCATGATCGGTTGGTTTATGGCGCGGGGGGCTGCGCTCTACACCTCGCGCACTGCTTATTTGATGGCGCGGATGCTGATCCTCGACAAGGAGGATACACACAGCGACGAGTCGATCGCCTATTGGAAAGCCGCCGGGATGGCGCCCGAGATCCTTGAAAAGCGCCTCAGCGAGCGGCCCTTCAATTTCGCCGACATCTGTGCGCCGCTGCCGGTGGGCTTCACCCGGCTCAAAGACGGCGACACGCTGCACGCGGCGGGCCGCACCTGGGATGTGCGCACCGGCAATGGCCACGCGCCCGAGCACCTGACCTTCTGGAGCCGTGATGACAACCTCGTGCTGGCGGGCGATCAGGTGATCAGCTCGATCAGCCCCAATATCGGTGTCTATCCGGCCGAACCCGATGCCGATCCGCTGGCCGAATGGCTGGAAAGCTGCGCCGCGCTGGCCGAACACGCGCGCGAAGACCAACTGGTTCTTTCGGGCCACAAGCTGCCCTTCACGGGGATGCCGCTGCGCCTGCACCAGTTGATTGAAAACCACGAAAGCGCGCTGCGCCGCTTGGAAAAGCACCTTGCTGAGCCGAAGGTGGCGACCGAATGTTTCCCGCCACTGTTCAAGCGCCGGGTGGACGAGGGCATCTACGGCATGGCGCTGGTCGAAACCATCGCGCATCTGAACTACCTTCTGCACAGGGGGCGCGTTACCCGCGAAAAGCGTGACGATGGGGCGTGGCTCTGGCGCGCGGTCTGAGGCCGCGCTAGGATCATCGCCATGGATGACAAGATCGAAACCACAGCCGAGGCTCACGAACGCGCCGCCATGCCGCGCCGCCGCGAGGTGCACGCCGAGCCGGGGACAGCCGATTGCAGTGACATCCCCGAAGAGATGACCCAAACCCCGATGGCCGAGAAAAGCCCGGCGGAATGGGCCTATGAACGCCTTATCCTCTACATTCAGAACTTCGAAGAACAGCTTGATAACAATCAGGAAATCGCGGTCGGTTTCGCCGGGGGCGAGGCCGGGGTCATCCGCATCGAAGGCATCGGGTTTTTCGATCCCGATATCGTCACGTTCTATGGCAGCGACGAATCCGGCCTGAAAACGCAGCTTATCCAGCATGTGACGCAACTCTCGGTCGTGCTGCGCGCACTACCGGCGCTTTCGGCCCCCGAAGAAGCGCCTAAGCGGATCGGTTTCAGGCTGGCACAGGCCTTTGATCGCGATGCCAAGAAGGATGCGGCGAAGGACGCTTCGAAATCGTAATGTGATGGGTGACAGGGCCTGCGGAATCGCTTATTGATCCAGATCAAACACTTCCAAGGACCGGAGCGCGAAAAATGAGCGATCACAAGTACGGCGAAATGGACATCGCTGTTCAAGAAAAGACTTTCGAAGGCTTTATCAAGCTGATGGTGCGCACGACGATTGCCATCATCGCGCTGCTGCTGTTCATCGCTTTGGTTAACGGCTGATCATTTTGCGCCCTCGCCTCGCGGCGGTGGGTGCAACAGCGGGCGCATGGCGCGCCCGCAGGCCGACAAAGGATTGGCCTTTGCGTCAAGTAAAGGCACCGAGCCCGCCCCGGGGGGATGTGTGCGCATGAGACGAGTATTTCTTTTGATGCTGGCGATGCTGGCGCTGGCCGGGTGCGCCGCCGATGCTGTCTGGGCCCCGGACGAGGCGATCCGCCGCGCGGCCTATCACCATCCCGGCCCGCCGCGCCTGACCCTGCTGACCATGGTCAGCAACGAAACCGGCGCGGGGGGGCATACCTCGCTGATGATCAATGCCTCGCAACGGGTGATCTGGGATCCTTCGGGCAGTTTCCAACACGATTCGATCCCCGAGCGGAACGATCTTCTCTATGGCATCACGCCTGCCGTGGCCGATGGCTATACCCGCTATCACGCGCGCAAAACGTGGCACGTGGTGATTCAGGAGGTCGATGTTTCGCCCGAAGTGGCGGAAATGGCGTTCAAGCTGGCCCAGAGTTATGGCCCGGTGATGAATGCCTATTGCAGCAATTCCACAAGTGTCATCCTGAGCAAGCTTCCCGGTTTTGAAAGCATCCGCCCGGTGATGTACCCGGTGAAGCTGCAAAAGCAGTTCGCCAAGATTCCCGGCGTGCGCACCCGCGTGATGCGTGAGTATGACAGCGACGACAATTCCAAGGTTCTGGAAGAATGGGACCCTGTCCGCTTCGCCGCGCAACAGGCCGCCAAAGGCGGCTAGCCCAGCAGGTAAAGAACGCCGTAAAGCGTGATCGCCCCCGCAAGGATCGAGGCGATCACGTTGCGGCTGATCAGCCCCACAGCCAGCGTCACCGCCGCGGCCGCCATACGCGCAGGGTCGGGCGCGCCACCGGTCGCCGCCGGCCAGACCACCATCGGCGCCACCAGCGCCGGGATGATCGCCACCGCCGTATAGCGCAGGTGCCTCAGCACCCATGCGGGCATCGGCCGACTGCCGATCACCCCAAGGAAAAGATAGCGCAGCGCAAAGCTGCCCGCGCCCAAACCAACGATCACCAACCAGATCGAATAGTCTTGTGTCACATCGCTGCTCATTGCGCCGGCACCTCCAGCCGCGTCACGCGCCGCTCAACCTCGGCCCCCGCGATCATCCCGCCCAGCCCGGCAAGCAGGAGGCCAAGGTTGAAAGGAAGCCCGGCAAAGGCCAGCGCCAGCACCACGGCGGTAACGGCGGCCACCATATGCGCCATCGTGCGCAGCATCGGCGCCAGCATGGCCAGAAAGGTGATCGGCACGGCGAAATCCAGCGCGAATTCCGGCGGGATCGATTGCCCCAGCAACGCCCCGGCCACCGATCCGGCGATCCACAGCGGCAGAACCGGCGTGCAGGTGCCCATGAAAAACGCAAGTTTCGTCATCAGCGGCCACTGCGGCGATTTCTCATAGGCCGCGACCGAGCAGGCATAGCTTTGATCGACGATCAGATAGGCCACGAACAACCGCCGCCACACCGGCAGCGCCCCAAGATGCGGCGTGAGCGAAGCGGAATACATCACCAGCCGCAAATTCACCGCCAGTGCCGATATCAGGACCACCCAGACCGGCGCGTGATCCTGCATCAGTTGCAGCGCCGTGAACTGTGCCGCCCCGGCGATGACCACCGTGGAAAAGGCGAACGTCTCGAATATATCAAGGCCCGCCTCGGTCGCCACCACGCCGAACAGCATGGCAAACGGCACCACGACGATGACAAACGGCGCGCCCGCGGCAAAGCCTTTCCAGAAGGCGGATTTCTGTGTGGTGGTCGGCATCACTCGGCCCTAATCTTCACTCGTGAACCGCCTAACGGCCCCAAAGGGGATTTGCAATTGCCCAGCACCGCCCACACCGCGCCACCCTGTCTGATTCTCGCCGGGGGTGAGGGGCGGCGCATGGGTGGCGTCGACAAGGGATTACTGCCGCTGGGGCAGGGCACGGTTCTATCGCTCCTGATCGCGCGCCTTGGACCACAGGCCGGTGCACTGGCGCTCAATGCCAACGGCGCGCCGGATCGCTTCGTCGGTTCTGGATTGCCTGATGTGCCTGTCTTGCCTGATGCGCAACGTGGCGAGGACGGCGCCTTGCTGGGCCCATTGGCCGGGGTGCTGACCGCGATGACATGGGCCGAAGGGCAGGGGGCGGATGCGGTTCTGACGGTGGCTGCCGATACGCCGTTCCTGCCCGCCGATCTTGTGGCCGGATTGCGGGCATCGGCCCGCCCCGGCGCGCCCTGCCTTGCGCAAAGCGCATCGGGCCGTCATCCAACCTGCGGCCTATGGCCGGTGATGTTGCGTCCGGCGCTGGAAACAGCGCTTCAAAGCGGCACGCGTCGCCTTGGCCACTGGGCCCAAGAGCAGAACGCGACATGGGCGCAGTTCGAAGGCATGGCACCGGACCCGTTCTTCAACATCAACACCCCCGAAGACCTGCGGCAAGCACAGGTCTGGGCCGGGTCCTGATCCCGCGCCGCGCAAAGGATATTCCGATGGCATCAAACATCACGATTACGCCGGGCTTCGACCCGCAAGAACGGGAAGAGGTCGCGCGGCTTTACTGGCAGGCCTTCGCGGCCAAGCTGGGCCGCGTGATGCGCCCCGAGGCGCGCGCAATCGCGTTCATCGAAGCGGGGCTCGATCCGCAATTTGCCCTATCGGCGCGTGATCCGGCGGGGCGCCTTCTTGGTGTCGCCGGGTTCAAGACGGCGCATGGCGGCCTTTTGGCGGGCGGCCTGCCGGACATGATGCGCCACTACGGGGCATGGGGCGGGCTCTGGCGCGGATTGCTGCTGTCAGTGCTCGAACGAGACACGGAAGACGGCGTCTTGCAGATGGACGGAATCTTCGTGTCGTCCAAGGCGCGCGGTCAGGGCGCAGGTGGCGCGCTGCTCGACGCCATCACGGCCGAGGCCCGCGCGCAGGGCTGCACTCGGGTCCGGCTGGACGTGATCGACACCAACCCGCGGGCGCAGGCTCTCTATGAACGTAAGGGATTCGTCGCCACGGGGCGCGAAGATACCGGGCCGTTTCGGTGGTTGTTCGGCTTCCGTTCGGCCACCCGGATGGAGCGTCCAGTATGATGGAGCGTCCAGTATCCTGAAACGTACACCCCAAGGCTCGGCATCTCTGCTTGCCTAATCGAAGGTGCCCGCCACCCGGCCCAGAAGCATGAAGGCGCGCGCCGTGCGCGTATCGGCCAGTTCGCTGATCTCGGTATCGTCGGCATGGGCCGCGAATTCGGTGAACATCGTGTCGAACTTGCGCAGGAAATGATGCGCCGTGTCGCGAAAGATCGGGTCTTGCCGCATACGCCCGGCGGCCAGCGCCAGTGACGAGCGGTCATGCACACCGCCAAGGGCCGCGATGGTGCGGCCACGCTCGCCCTCGGCGAAGCGGCGCCAGATTTCGGGGCGCGCCATGTCGGGGCGCAGATCGTCCATGTAGATGCCATCCTGGCTCAGCAGAGTAAGGATATCCTGGCTGGCCTGGATCAGGCCGCGCGCCTGCCGGTCCTTCAGGGCCTTGCGCAGCGCGGTAAAGCCCTCGGTATCCTCGGTGGTTTCCGGGAAGTTCAGCGCCCGGATGAGGTCGGCCCGTTTCAGGGGCGGGGCCATGTCCTCGGCGCTGGTGCCAAGCGGCAGGTCGACCTGTTCTTCCGCGCGCGCTGACCCGACCGGGGCAGGAAGGACCGGGCGCACCGTCGCCTCGCGGGTCGAATGGAACATGGCCAGCGCGGTTTCGGTCTTCTTCTGCGCCGCTGCGATTTCATCGAGTTTCTTGGCAACCGTGTTGTCAATGCTGGCGCCACGGCCTTGGCTCTGGGCGATATAGCTTTGGCGGATGGCGTCGATCGCGGCCTGCAAACGGCGGCTTTCCTCACGCATCACGCGGCTCGACTTGGCGGCTGTGGCGGCGACCCAGATCATCGCCACAGGCATGAAAATGGCCAGTGCCGTCATCACGAAGCGCAGGCTCGCGATGCCGCTTTCGGGCGCTTCGGGGGCGGGATCGAGGACCAGAAAGAAGATCACCGCGCCCAGCAGCCAAAGCCCCGACAGCGCAAGCGCGATCACTTCGATGGAACTGATCCGGCCTTCGCTGGGGCGATCATAGATGCCCAGCGGTGTCGGTCGGCTCTCGTGCGGATCGGCCATCAAGCGCCCTCGGCTGTCAGATAAACGCGATTTTCAGAACTTCGTAAGAGCGCTCACCGCCCGGCGTGCGCACTTCGACGCTATCGCCCTCTTCCTTGCCGATCAGCGCGCGTGCGATGGGCGATTTGATGTTGAGCAGGCCTTTTTCGATATTGGCCTCGTGCTCACCCACGATCTGCCAGGTTTTTTCCTCGTCGGTATCCTCGTCCACCAGAGTCACGGTGACGCCGAACTTGATCGCGCCGGAAAGCTTCGTCGGATCAATCACCTCGGACAGGCCGATCACGCCCTCAAGCTCCTTGATGCGGCCCTCGATAAAGCTCTGTTTCTCGCGCGCAGAGTGGTATTCCGCGTTCTCCGAAAGGTCGCCATGCTCGCGCGCCTCGGCGATTGCCCTAATGATTGCAGGGCGCTCTTCGGATTTGAGCGTTTTCAATTCTGCTTCGAGCGCGGAGAAACCGGCCCGCGTCATCGGGATCTTTTCCATATCGTCTG
Source organism: Rhodalgimonas zhirmunskyi (assembly GCA_030848925.1). Taxonomy (GTDB): domain Bacteria; phylum Pseudomonadota; class Alphaproteobacteria; order Rhodobacterales; family Rhodobacteraceae; genus Rhodalgimonas; species Rhodalgimonas zhirmunskyi. The sequence goes on along the minus strand of JANFFA010000001.1, from coordinate 1,158,225 downwards.
GTCCATCGTAAATTCTGCCGGGCGCGTTCGAGCGCGCCGAACGGCGTTTCTTGTCACACTGCCCAATGGCACGGCGCCATGCAATAGAGCAAGCGCCTCGGCAGTGCAAATCCGCGCATCTTTATGAAGCATGCACAAGTCCTGCGGCACGGCGCGGCATTGCCCGCGCCAATACGCGCATGCGGTTTACGTCTCGTTCCGATTGACGCACTGCGGCGGGGCCGTGTATCCAGCGTTGAAATTTTATGACCCGTGCAAAGGGGAGCCACGCATGTCCGAGATTGAACGCGAAGCCATGGAATACGATGTCGTGATCGTTGGGGCGGGGCCTGCCGGGCTTTCGGCCGCGATCCGGCTCAAGCAGCTCGACCCTGAATTGCAGGTCGTGGTGCTGGAAAAAGGGTCGGAAGTGGGCGCGCATATCCTCTCGGGTGCGGTTCTTGATCCCTGCGGCCTCGATGCGCTGATCCCCGACTGGAAGGAAAAAGGCGCGCCGCTCAACACCCCGGTCAAGGAAGACAACTTCTACATGCTGGGCGAAGCGGGCGAAATCCGCGTGCCGAACTGGCCGATGCCCTCGCTGATGGACAACCACGGCAATTACATCGTGTCGATGGGCAATGTCTGCCGCTGGATGGCCGAGCAGGCCGAAGAACTGGGTGTCGAAGTGTTCCCCGGCATGTCTTGCTCCGAACTGGTCTATGAAGGCGACCGGGTGAAGGGCGTCGTCGCCGGTGTGTTTGGCCTCGAACCCGATGGCAGCTACGGTCCCAACACCGAGCCGGGCATGGAGTTGCACGGCAAATACGTCTTCCTCTCCGAAGGCGTGCGCGGTTCTCTCTCGAAAGAACTGATCCAGAAATACGACCTCTCGAAAGGGCACGAGCCGCAGAAATTCGGCATCGGCATGAAAGAGATCTGGGAGATCGACCCAGCCAAGCACCGCGAAGGTACCGTGACCCACACCATGGGCTGGCCGCTGGGCGGCAACGCCGGCGGTGGCTCATTCATCTACCACCTCGAGAACAACCAGGTTTACGTCGGTTTCGTAGTGCATCTGAACTACCAGAACCCGCACCTTTTCCCCTACATGGAATTCCAGCGGTTCAAACATCACCCGATGGTGGCCGAGCTTCTCGAAGGCGGCAAACGCGTCGCTTACGGCGCGCGCGCCATTTCCGAGGGTGGCTACCAGTCGATGCCCAAGATGGTCGTGCCGGGGGCTGCGATGCTGGGCTGTTCGGTCGGCATGGTCAACGTGCCGCGCATCAAGGGCAACCATAACGCCATGTTGTCGGGCATGGCCGCCGCCGAGGCCGCATTCGAGGCGATCAAGGCGGGCCGCGAAGGCGACGAGCTGACCACCTATGAGGACGAAGTGCGCAGCGGTGCCATCGGCAAGGACCTCAAGAAGGTGCGCAACGTCAAACCGATGTGGTCGAAGTGGGGCATGCTGCCCAGCCTTGCCCTCGGTGGCCTTGATATGTGGACCAACCAGCTGTTCGGCTTCTCGTTCTTCGGCACCCTCAGCCATGGCAAGACCGACGCTGCCGCCACCGGCGAAGCGTCGAAATTCAAGAAGATCGACTATCCCAAGCCCGACGGCAAGCTCAGCTTCGACCGGCTGACCAACGTCAGCTTTTCGTTCACCAACCACGAGGAAAGCCAGCCCTGCCACCTGAAGCTCAAGGATCCGTCGATCCCGATTTCGGTGAACCTGCCCAAGTATGATGAACCGGCGCAGCGCTATTGCCCGGCCGGTGTGTACGAAGTGGTCGACAAGGGGCAGGGGCCCGAGTTCGTGATCAACTTCCAGAACTGCGTTCACTGCAAGACCTGCGATATCAAGGACCCCTCCCAGAACATCAACTGGGAAACCCCGCAGGGCGGCGACGGGCCGAACTATCCCAACATGTGATCGCGCGCCGCACGCGCCGGTCGCTACAAATGGCCGCGATAACCTGAAATTTATGAGCAGAGAGGCGCCCGAACCGGCGCCTCTCGTTGCATTCGGGGGCAATGTCGCTACGGTGAGGGACATGCCAGAGCAGACCTCCCAAAGCAGATCCCACGGAACAGGCAAACCATGACCTTCAAGACAATCGCGGCCCGCACCGCGCTATGCAGCGCCCTCGCCCTTGCCACAATGATGCCGGTGGCCAATGCGCCGGCCCGGGCCGAACCGGTCGTGAATGGCCTTTCGGGGGCCTATCTTGCCGGACGACAGGCGCGCTATCTGGGCGATTTCGACGCCGCCGCGCGCTATTACGGGCAGGCACTGGCGCGTGATCCCGGCAATCCGCAGATCATGGAAGCGCTGGTTCTGGCCGATCTTTCCCAAGGCCGGATCGACCGTGCGCTGCCCGTCGCGCGTGACATGGAAGAAGCGGGGCTTCAAAGCCAGTTGTCGCAAATGGTGCTGGTGTCTGACGAGGGCTGGAACAAGAATTACGACGCGCTGCTGAAACGGATCGAGGACAAGCGCGCCATCGGCCCGCTGGTCGATGGGCTTGTCGCGGCATGGGCCAAGCTGGGCAAGGGCGATATGTCGGATGCCATCGCGCAATTTGACGAGATCGCCAAGGAACCGGGCCAGCGCGGTTTCGCGCTCTATCACAAGGCCCTCGCGCTCGCCATGGTGGGCGATTTCGAAAGTGCCGAGGAAATCCTCGGCGCGACCGGCCCGGGCTCCAGCGTGCAGACACGGCGCGGCGTGATCGCGCGGATCGAAGTGCTCAGCCAACTGGGCCGCAATGAAGCCGCGCTCGAAGTGCTGCAAAACGCCTTTGGCGCGACGCTCGATCCCGAACTCGAAACACTGCGCAGCCGGCTTCAGGCGGGCGAGACTCTGCCCTTCGATATCGTCGCCTCGGCCCGCGATGGCATGGGCGAGGTGCTTTATACCGTCGCCGGCGCGCTGCGCGGCGAGGCGCGCGATGCTGACACCATCCTGTTCGCCCGGATGGCCGAATACCTGCGCCCCGGGCATGTGGATGCGATCCTGCTTTCGGCCGAAATCCTTGACGACATGGAACAATACGATCTTGCCACCGCGACCTATCGTCGGGTGCCGCAGGATGACCCGGCGTTCCACGCCGCCGAACTGGGCCGCGCCGATGCGCTGCGCAAAGGGGGCAAGCCCGACGCCGCGATCGAGGTGCTCGAACAACTGGCCAAGAGCTATCCCGACCTGCCCATTGTCTATAGCTCGCTGGGCGATCTGATGCGCACGCTCGACCGCTACGATGAGGCCGTCGCCGCCTATGATCGCGCCATCGCGCTGATCCCCGATCCGTCGGGTGGGCAGTGGTTCCTTTACTACGCGCGCGGCATCTCGCGTGAGCGCATCGGCGATTGGCCCGGCGCCGAGGCCGACCTGCGCGAGGCGCTCAAGCTCAACCCCGAGCGGCCCGAAGTGCTGAACTACCTCGGCTATTCGCTGGTCGAAAAGCGTGAAAAGCTTGACGAGGCGCTCAGCATGATCGAACGCGCCGTGTCGGCACAGCCCTCTTCGGGCTATATCGTCGACAGCCTCGGCTGGGTGCTTTATCGGCTTGGCCGCTATAACGAGGCGGTGGCTCACATGGAACGCGCCGCCGAGTTGATGCCGGTCGATCCGGTGGTCAACGATCATCTGGGCGATGTCTATTGGGCCGTTGGCCGCCAGCGCGAGGCGGAATTCCAATGGAAACGCGCCCTGTCCTTCGCGGAATACGGCGAAAGCACCGAAGAGGCCGACCCCGAACGCATCCGCCGCAAACTCGAAATCGGGCTCGATCGCGTGCTGGCGGAAGAGGGGGGCAAACCCCTGAAGGTCGCGGGCGAAAAAGCGTCGGGAGACAACAACTGACGCTCCTTTCCAAGACCGGTCCCGGATTTGCCCCGGCCAAGATCAACCTGACGCTTCATGTCACCGGCCAGCGCGGGGACGGGTTTCACCTGCTCGACAGCATCGTGGCCTTTGCCGATGTCGGCGACCGCCTCTCGGCCCGTCCCGCACCGGTACCGTCCTTGCGGGTACACGGCCCGATGGCCGCCGGGGTGCCCGAGGATGGCCGCAACCTCGTCCTGAAGGCGGCGGCGGCGATGGGGGCCAGCGCGGCCTTCACGCTTGAAAAACACCTGCCCGCCGCAGCAGGGATCGGCGGCGGATCGTCCGATGCGGCCGCGGCCCTGCGCCTTCTGAGCGCAATGACAGGCCAGTCCCCGCCGGATCATCCCGAGGTGCTTGGCGCCGATATCCCGGTCTGCCTGATGGCACGCGCCGCCCGGATGCGCGGCATTGGCGAGGTGCTCTCGCCCCTGGCCTTGCCGCCCCTGCCTGCGGTTCTGGTCAACCCGCGCGTCGAAGTCCCGACCGGGGCGGTCTTCGCCGGGCTTGCGCGCAAGGACAACGCGCCGATGCCCGACCCGCTGCCCACGTTCGACGATCCGCGCCAGGCCATCGCCTTCCTTGCCACGCAGCGCAACGACCTAGAGCCGCCAGCGCGCCAAGCCCAGCCCGTGATCGACGAAGTTCTGACCGCCTTACGGGCCCTGCCGGGGGCGGCGTTGGCCCGGATGTCGGGATCTGGCGCGACCTGTTTCGCCCTGTTCGAGCGCCCCGACGATGCGACCGAGGCCGCCCGCCTGCTCGCCGCCGCGCATACCGGCTGGTGGATCGCTCCAACCTGCCTGTCCTGATCGTTTCCGTCCTGATCCGGCCTTTTTTGCCGTATCTTTAGGCGAATGGCCCCGTCCCGGCGCCGATAGCCTCCGCAGCACCGCGGCAAATCCGCCGATTGCCTGCCATTACAGAGTTCCCCCTTGAAGACTGAATTTAAAAGAGTAGGTTTAATGCACGCAATGAGGGAGAACGACATGCCCAAGCTTATCCGCCTCTACATCGTCAACGTCGCCATTGGCTTCGGCATCGCCGCCGCCTTCGTCGGCATGTTGCTGTATTTCAACGTGGCCAACCTCTGGCATCTCGTTACGGCGTCCGACATCGGCTGGCTCGCGGTTCTCGTCCTCTGGATTTCCAACGGAATCATCTTTGCCGGCGTGCAGTTCGGCATTGCCGTTATGCGGCTCAAGGATGATGACGATGACGATGGCCCGCGCGGGGGCCTGCGCGAACGCATCATGCCGCCGGCACGCGAGCCGGTTCTGCTGCGCGTTCCCGTGAAAGCGCCGCGAAAGCAATAAGTTACCCGAGACTCCAGTCGACTATGAGCGCGTTCCGGCCCCTCGCCGGAGCGCGTTTTTTCTTGCTCAATCCGATGGGATTCGAGTGAGCCCAAGGGCGCGGATTGCTGAATGGGAAGGGGGGGAAGAGGCGGAACCACCCGGACCGTCGGGTTATCTCATTCCCGAGGACCTGTATGTACAGGTGGGCGCCAGGTAACCGGGCCACGGCCCGGACAGAGCCAGCTCCCTCGGAATTGCTTAAGGCCACCGGAATGCAACCATAATGACGAGAGGGGCAGAACCGCCACCTCCTTAGTTAGGGCGCGCCGAGGCCCGGGACAAGGGGCGATTGAAAGTAAATCATCTTGCCCTTTGTTCATCTTTTGTTCATGATTGCGCCCATGGAAGATACGTTTCTGCAACCCGGTCAGTTGTTGGCGCGCGGCGTTTGCCGGCACCTTGCCAGCCTCGATTTCGAAACGATCGAGGAGTTCACGCCCGAACGCGGCAAGCGGGTCGACGTGATGGCGCTGGGCCCAAAGGGCGAAATCTGGGTGATCGAGTGCAAGTCGAGTCGGGTGGATTTCACCTCGGATCAGAAATGGGATGGCTACCTTGAATGGTGCGACCGTTATTTCTGGGCCGTGGACCTCGAGTTTCCGACCGAGCTGCTGCCCGACGATACCGGCCTTATCATCGCCGATCCCTACAATGCCGAGCTGATCCGCCTAGGCCCCGAAGAAAAGCTTGCGCCCGCCCGACGCAAGGCGTTGACCCTGCGGTTCGCCCGTCAGGCGGCACGGCGGCACCGGGCCTTGCGCGACCCGCGTCTCTAGACCCAAGAATGCTGCATAGTAGTTAAGGTGTCACGATCCGGGTGGCGATCAGTGCTACCGGCCCGTGCACACGGCGCGCGCCATCTTTCATGATGTATAGGGCCGCCTCACCGAGCCGGGCGCCGAGCCGCTGCGCTGAATCGGCGCCGCGCTTCGACAGTCCCCCGGTATCCCCCCGCCCCCGGTATCCCCCCGGACGTCTGTCGCCTATCGCTCAGCCGCGCGCGCGGGCGGCTTTGGCTGCAGCGCGCAGTTCCTCGGCGATTTCCTCGGCTTCCTCGGGGTCGAAGTCCATCGGGATCTCGATCTCGCCCGCCTCGATGAAAAGGCGCACCATCCCTGCATCGGTCGGCCCGATCTGAAGATTGGCTTCGATGTCGCGTTCGGTATTAATACCCATGACTGTGCCTCCTAGTCTGGCAGCAGGGCCTAGCGATTTTGCCCTTGTCATGCAAGCGCGCTCTGGCCCACCCTATGCGCATGAGTGAGGTGATCCTGAGACAGTTCAAATCTGATGATGCCGCGTGGCTGATCGAGCGGCACGGCACGCTTTATGCCCGGGACGAAGGATTCGATCACACGTTCGGGCCGCTGGTGGCCGAAATCCTCGACAATTACATCCGCGATCATGACCCCGGTTGCGAGCGGGGCTGGATCGCACAGCAGGATGGCCAGCGACTCGGCTCGATCTTCTGCGTCCGGGCGGCGGATGACACCGCCAAGCTGCGGCTTTTCCTCCTGACACCAGAGGCGCGTGGCAAGGGGCTGGGCCGCCGGATGCTGACCACCTGCATGGACTATGCCCGCGCGCAGGGCTATCGGCGCATGCACCTCTGGACGCATGAGAGCCACCGTGCGGCCTGTGCGCTCTATGCCGCGCATGGCTGGCAGCTGGTTTCATCGACACAAGTGCACAGTTTCGGCGTCGATTTGATCGAGCAGGCTTGGGAAATTGAGTTGTAAACCTGCCAATTGCCCTCTTGCAATCGTCGGTAGGGGCCGCTAAATCGCCCCTCAGTGCCGCCTTAGCTCAGTCGGTTAGAGCGCTGGATTGTGGATCCAGAGGTCCCCTGTTCAAGCCAGGGAGGCGGTACCATCTCTCACCACAGCTCGATCTAGCGCGCTTCCAGCGCCTTCTTCCTATCGGCACCGGGTTACTGCGACGTTCCCTCGACCTTAACGTCCTGCATCAACTGCCCGGTCTGGCGGTTGTAGATCAGGATCCGATCGTCGCTCGTGACCACGGCAAACCAGCTGGTGCCTTGGGTAAATGCGGTGGCCTGCGCGCCCGAGGGCAGGGTGATCACATCGGGCAGGGCCGGGGGCTTTTCCGAAAGACGGATGACAAGCAGCGCGATGATCACTAGAACGCCCGCAATCATCACCACGGTCAAAACCGTCACCAGCACGCGCAGGAACTTTACCGTGCCTGCGTCGATCGGCTGAGGAGTATCATTCATGTCAGAGGCTCCCGCGTCGCAAACTGCGCTCGTGTCTTTCCGGATCGAAGCCGATCCGCCCGCCCGCCTTGATAAGGCGCTTTCACGCGATGTGCCAGAGGCGGCGACGCTCTCGCGCACCCGGTTGGCGCGGCTGATCGCGGACGGGGCTGTGCGGATCGACGGCACCCCCGAAACCAACCCCAAGGCCCGCGTGGCTGAGGGCGCGCTGATCGAGATCACCCTAGAACAGGCGGTGGAAAGCCACATCGGCCCCGAGGATATCCCCCTCGACATCGTTTACGAAGATGATGACCTGATCGTGGTGAACAAGCCCGCCGGCATGGTGGTGCACCCCGCGCCCGGCACGCCTTCGGGCACGCTGGTGAACGCGCTGCTGCATCATTGCGGCGATAGCCTTTCGGGCGTCGGTGGCGTGGCCCGGCCCGGCATCGTGCACCGAATCGACAAGGAAACATCGGGTCTTCTGGTCGTGGCCAAGTCCGACAAGGCGCATCAGGGCCTTGCCGCGCAGTTTGAAAAACACACCGTCGAGCGGCACTACCGGGCGCTGGTCAATGGTGTGCCCGATGCCGCCGACCCGCGCTTGCGCGGCCTGCGCGGTGTCGCGTTCGAGGCGGGCAATATCCTCAAGATCACCACCCAACTCGCCCGCCACAAGCACGACCGGCAAAAGCAGGCGGTGTTGTTCGAGGGGGGGCGCCACGCCGTGACCCGCGCGCGCATTGTCGAAAGTTTCGGCACGCCGCCGGTGTTGGCGTTGATGGATTGCTGGCTGGAAACCGGGCGCACGCACCAGATCCGCGTGCACATGGCCTATGCCGGTCACGGCCTGATTGGCGATCCAACCTATGGCGGCAAGCGCAAGCTGTCGGAAAAGGCGCTCTCACCCGCCGCGCTGGCCGGGGTGCAGGCGTTCGACCGGCAGGCGCTTCATGCCGCCACGCTGGGTTTCGTGCACCCCGTCAACGGGGAAGAGATGCGATTCGAAGCGCCCCTGCCTCAGGACATGGACGATCTGCTCTGCGTCTTGCGGGGCTGATCGCCGCGAAGCCGGGGGCCGAACAGCAGCCACAGCATCAGCGCCACCTCGGCCACCACCGGGATCAGGTAAGCAGGCTGCATCGCCGCATTCCATCCGGGCGCAAGGAAACGCGTCACGCTCCCCGCCAGATACACCACCCCGGCCAGGGCAATGCCCCAGCCGATCCCCCGCGCCACGCCCGCGCGCGGCAACAGCACAGCCATGATCAGGCTGTTGATGCCAAAGAAAAACAGCCCCAGGTCATATCCCACCGCATGCTGTGCAAGGTGGGGCAGGGGGTCTGCCCCCGCCTCGACGGCCTGTAGTGCGGCGAACAGGAACATCAGCCCACCCGCGATCAGCGCCGCCTGCATCAACCGGAACACCATCGCCATCAGCGCCGCCGCCTCATCCACGCCGCGCAGCAGCCGGTAAAACACCACCGCCAGCGCCACATCCATCGCCGCCATCGCCATGTCGGTGGCCATTGAAGCGCGAAAAAGGGATACGTGCGCGCCGATTGCCCCGCCCGTCGCCGCGCCGTCGGCCCAGTCGATCAGCGGCATCCTCAATGCGGCCTCGCCGCTCAACCCCGCCACGATAATGCCGAGGTAAAGAATCCCGGCCCAACGTCCCATGCTTAGATGTTTCATGCGATCCCCCTCTCCCTCACGAGAATTCATGCAATGAATTTGAAAATATTTCGAGGGAACCCCCGGCCCCCTCATGCGTTTGTAACATGAATTTAGTGACGACTGGTCGACCTTACCCGCCCGAAAAGCGCCTAAATCGGCAAGAAACGCTGAAGAACGGCTCCGAAATTCGCGGCGCGCGGTGGGTAAATTGGAAGATGGGTATTCGCACAACTCTGTGAGCCCCGGTTACGGAACGACGGAAATGCCTTAGTTTTCCGTTAAGGTATTGACCGGTAGGCCTTGAAAGGGCGCAACGGCACACTAACTATATGTTAAGCCCTTATACATTGAGGGGGACAGGAGACCCGATGAGCAACTATGCAAATCTGCCGGCCCCGACGCCGGAAGGCGGTTTGAACCGCTACCTTCAAGAAATCCGGAAGTTCCCGCTTCTGGAACCAGAACAAGAATACATGCTGGCCAAACGCTGGGTCGAGCAGGAAGACACCGACGCCGCGCACCAGATGGTCACATCCCACCTGCGCCTCGCCGCCAAGATCGCCATGGGCTATCGAGGTTACGGCCTGCCGCAGGCCGAAGTCATTTCCGAGGCCAACGTCGGCCTGATGCAGGCGGTTAAACGGTTCGATCCGGAAAAAGGCTTCCGCCTTGCCACCTATGCCATGTGGTGGATTCGCGCCGCGATTCAGGAATACATCCTGCGCTCGTGGAGCCTTGTGAAACTTGGCACCACCTCGGCGCAAAAGAAGCTGTTCTTCAACCTGCGCAAGGCCAAGGCCCGCATCGGCGCGCTCGAAGACGGCGACATGCGCCCCGAAAACGTGCAGCGGATCGCCACCGACCTCGGCGTGACCGAGGCTGAGGTGATCTCGATGAACCGGCGCCTTTCGGGCGGCGATGCCTCGCTCAATGCCACTGTCGGGCAAGAGGGCGAAGGTACGATGCAATGGCAGGATTGGCTCGAAGACGAAGACGCCGATCAGGCCGGCGATTACGAGGCCCGCGATGAACTTGTCGCCCGCCGCGAGATGCTGGCCCAAGCGATGAGCGTTCTCAACGATCGCGAAAAAGACATCCTCACCCAGCGCCGCCTCTCTGACGAGACGATCACGCTCGAGGATTTGTCTGGCGAATACGGCGTCAGCCGCGAACGCATCCGCCAGATTGAGGTGCGCGCCTTCGAGAAGCTGCAAAAGCGCATGCGCGAACTGGCTGCCGAAAAGGGCATGCTGGCCACGCACTAAGCCCGCGCCAGAGATCTGCAAACAAGGGCCGGCCTTCGTGTCGGCCCTTGTGACATCTGGCCTCTGCCTGCGATATTGCAGGGCAAGACCGGGTCATAACGTCCCAATGCGCTGTGCCTTGAAGGTCTGAGGGCACAATCCGCGTTGATAACGATGGACTTGCCCGTTATCTGCTGACGACAACCAAGGATGGCCGCCCATGCAAATGCACGAAACCTTTCTCAAGCCGATGCACCCCGAGGGGAAGCGCTTTGTTGCGATTTTCGCGGGCATCACGCTTGTCCTTTTCTTCCTGTGGGAGCCGCTGGGTTGGATCGGCATCGGCCTGACCATCTGGTGCTATTACTTTTTCCGTGATCCCAAGCGCGCCGTGCCACAGCGCGATGGGCTGATCGTGTCACCCGCCGATGGCGTCGTATCGCTGATCGAACGCGCCGCACCCCCGCCTGAACTGGGCATGGGGCCAGAGGAACGCACCCGCGTATCGATCTTCATGTCGGTGTTCAATTGCCACGTGAACCGCGCCCCGATCGGCGGCGTGATCGAAAAACAGGCCTACCGCCCCGGCAAGTTCCTCAACGCCTCGCTCGACAAGGCGTCCGAGGACAACGAGCGCAATTCCCTGATCATCGCGATGGACGATGGCCGCAAACTTGCCGTGACACAGATCGCAGGTCTTGTCGCGCGCCGCATCGTGCCGTTCTGCGACGAAGGCCAGCGCCTTGCCACGGGCGAGCGTTTCGGCCTGATCCGCTTTGGCTCGCGGCTGGATGTCTACCTGCCCGACGGGGTCAACCCGGCCGTAGCGCTGGGTCAGAACATGGTCGCCGGTGAAACCGTGCTGGCTGATCTCGAGGCCAGTGAGCCGCCGCGCGTAGCACGGATGGAATAACCATGACCGAGGGTCTTCCTGAACCGGATAACGATCCCGAGAACACCGGGCGCCGCCTGCGCCTCGTGCAATTGCTGCCCAACATGATGACGTTGGCGGCGATTTGCGCGGGCCTCACCGCGATGCGCTTTTCGTTCGAAGGCGACGCGGTGCGCGCCATGGTCCTGATCGTGCTGGCCGCCGTGCTCGACGGTCTCGACGGGCCCACTGCGCGGCTGCTCAAATCCGAAAGCGCCATCGGTGCCGAACTCGACAGCCTTGCCGATTTCGTCAACTTTGGCGTCGCCCCCGGCCTAATTCTCTATTTCTGGGTGCTGCAAGAGGGGCGCGCCTTCGGCTGGATCGCGGTCCTGATCTACGCCATTTGTTGCGGCCTGCGCCTTGCCCGGTTCAACGTGCACTCCCGGTCCGAAAATCGGCCCAAAAGCCCGTTCTTCATGGGCGTGCCCGCCCCCGGCGCGGCGCTTTTGGTGCTTCTCCCGCTGGTGCTCAGCCAAGTTACGCCCGATTGGATCGATCCGATTTTGCCCGGCTTTACCGCGCTCTGGCTGCTGGCGGTGGGTCTTCTGATGATCTCGCGCATGCCCACCCCGGCGGCCAAATCCATGCGGATTCATCGCGATCACGCGGGGTTCCTGATGGTGGCAGTCGTGGCCGTTGCGGGCGCTTTCCTGACATGGCCCTGGCCGATGCTTCTCGTGCTTGAACTGGGATATATCGCCGTGCTTATCGTCTTCGCGTTACGGCATCGTGGGCATCACCGCCACGTGTAAGCGCACCACCTATTCGATTGCCCTAGTCCAGCCGCGCTCGCAGCACCCGCATCATATTGCCGCCCATCACCTTGGCGATCTGCGCCTCGCTCACTCCGGCGCGCAGCAGCGCATCGGTCAGCGCCGGCAATTCCGACGTGTCAAAGGCCGTCGCGACCGATCCATCGAAATCCGACCCGAGCGAAATGTGATCCTCACCCACCGCCGCGATGCCCGCCTTGATCATCGCAGCAATCCCGTCGGGGTCGATCTTGCCACAGGCCACCTCGGCCCAATATCCCATGCCGATCACCCCGCCGCTGGCGGCGATCCCGCGCATCAGGTCATCGGGAATATTGCGCTTCACCGGGCAGGCCGAGTGTATCCCCGAATGGCTCAGCACGATGGGCACATCCGTCATCGCCAGCACATCGCGCACCACCTGCGGGCTGGAATGGGCCACGTCAATGATCACCGGCTTCTTCTGCAAGTCCTCCACCACGCGGCGCCCGAACTCGGTCAACCCGTGATCGCCCTCACCATGCAGACTGCCGCCAAGCGCATTGTCAAAGAAATGCTGCAACCCGAACACCCGGTGCCCGGCGTTGTACAGCCCGTTCAGGTTGGCCAGATCGCCCTCCAGTGGATGCAGCCCCTCAACCCCGAGGATGCCGCCAACCACGGCCTCGCCCGCCGCCCGCCGCGCCAATACGTCGTCCAGATCGGCCTCGGTGCGGATGATCTTCAGCCGCCCTTCCGAGGCCGCCTCGAACCCCTCCAGCTTCTGCGCCTGATAGATCGCACGCTCATAGATCGAGGTCCACGTGCGCACCGGCCAAAGTTGGCCAAAGGCCAGAAGCGTAATGTTGTCAAAGGCCTCGGCCGAGTTCTGATCGTAATTCTGCCCCATCGGGCTTTTCGTCACCGCCGTGAACACCTGCACAGCGACGCCGCCTTCCAACAGCCGGGGAAGGTCCACCTGCCCGCGATCCCCCCGCACAAGCAGATCCCGCTTCCACAACAGCGAATCCGCATGCCAATCGCCGACGACAAGGCGCTCATGCAGCGCCCGCGCACTATCTGACACCGGATAGGGCGCATGCGCGGCCACCTTGTTGCGCATCCGCTCCACCACGCTGGGCGCAAACGTCCAGAAGGCCGCCAACCCGATCAGCCCGACGATCACCAAGATCCAGAAAATCCGCCTCACCCAACGCCGCATCACGGCCTCCCTTTTTTCTGCTCATACCTAAGTAAATCCCCCCAAGGGATTCGCCGCAAGGTTGTCAGCCAACCCGCAGCTTCATCTGACCGAAAATATCCCGGGGGGTCTGGGGGGCTGGCCCCCCAGGTCTTACTGCGGTCTGGGGGGCTGGCCCCCCAGGTCTTACTGCGGTCTGGGGGGCTGGCCCCCAGCTTACACTGCAGTATAGGGGGCTGGCCCCGGCAGGGTTAACAATAGTCCGGGCATCAACCCGCAGTCCTACCCCGAACCCAACCGCAAACCGATCAGTCCAGCGCGCGCCAGCCGATATCGCGACGGCAGAACCCTTCCGGCCAGTCGATCCGGTCGACCATCTCATAGGCCCGCCCGCGCGCCTCGGCTAGGCTCGCCCCGCGGGCCGTCACGTTCAGCACCCGACCGCCCGCGGCCAAAAATTGCCCGTCCTTGCGCGCGGTGCCCGCGTGGAACACCATGTGCTCGGAATCCTCGGGGCAATCTTCCAGCCCGCGGATCACGCTGCCCTTTTCATAGCTGCCGGGATAGCCCTCGGCCGCCATCACCACGGTCATCGCGTGATCCTCGGCCCAGTGCACCTGTGCCTCGCCCAAGCGCCCGTCAGCGGCGGCGTGGATCAGGTCGAACACCTGTGCCCCAAGCCGCATCATCAGCACCTGACATTCCGGATCGCCGAACCGCACGTTGTATTCCACCAGCCGCGGCTGACCGTCCTTGATCATCAACCCCACGAACAGCACGCCTTGATAGGGGGTGCCGCGCTTGGCCATCTCGCGCAGGGTGGGGCACACGATCTCGTCCATTGTCTTGGCGATCACCGCGTCGCTCATCACCGGGGCAGGGGAATAGGCCCCCATGCCGCCGGTGTTGGGGCCGGTATCGCCTTCGCCGACGCGCTTGTGATCCTGCGCCGTGCCGATCGGCAGGGCGTCCTCACCGTCACACAGCACAAAGAACGAGGCTTCCTCGCCTTCCATGAATTCCTCGATCACCACCTCGGCCCCGGCCGCGCCAAAGGCACCGTCGAACATATCGTCCAGCGCCGCCAGAGCCGTGTCCATGTCCATCGCCACGATCACGCCCTTGCCAGCGGCCAGCCCGTCGGCCTTGATCACGATGGGTGCGCCCTGTTCCTCGACATAGGCGCGCGCCGCCGCCAGATCGGTGAAGTGGCCATAGGCCGCCGTCGGCGCCCCCGCCGCGTCACAGATTTCCTTGGTGAAACTTTTCGACCCTTCCAGCCGAGCCGCCGCTGCCGAAGGGCCGAACACCGCCAGCCCCGCCTCGCGCAGCCGGTCCGCCACGCCTTCGACCAGCGGCGCTTCCGGCCCCACGATGACAAAGCTGATGGCGTTTTCCTCACAGAAACTGACCACCGCGCCGCCGTTCAGGATATCGAGATTGGCACATTCCGCGATGCCCGCGATGCCCGCATTGCCCGGCGCCACGATCAGCTTGTCGCACTTGGGATTCTGCATCACCGCCCAAGCCAGCGCATGTTCGCGCCCGCCGCTGCCCAGAATGAGGATGTTCATGCCGCTCTCCGCTTCACCTTCGTTGCGCCGCGTTCTAAGCTGGCGAGAGCGGTAAAACAAGCGAGCGCGCATGTCCGACCTGATCGACGATCCCAGCCCCGGCCTCAACGACCCGGAGTTTTCGGTAACCGAGCTTTCGAACGCCATCAAACGCGTGATCGAGGGCGAGTTCGGCCATGTCCGCATCCGTGGCGAGGTGGGCCGCGTCTCGCGCCCGCGCTCGGGCCATGTCTATCTCGACCTCAAGGACGACAAATCGGTCATCAATGGCGTGATCTGGAAGGGCGTCGCCTCTCGCCTGCAAATCCAGCCAGAAGAGGGGATGGAGGTCGTCGCCACCGGGCGGCTCACCACCTTCGGCGGCCAGTCGCGCTACCAGATCGTGATCGAGGACATGAAACCAGCGGGCATGGGCGCGCTCATGGCGATGCTGGAAAAACGCAAGGCGGCGCTCGCGGCCGAAGGTCTGTTCGCGCCCGAACGCAAGAAGAAGCTGCCGTACCTGCCGGAAATCATCGGCGTCGTCACTTCGCCCTCCGGCGCGGTGATCCGCGACATCCTGCATCGCCTGCGTGACCGGTTCCCGCGCAAGGTGCTGATCTGGCCTGTGGCCGTTCAGGGCGACCGCTGCGCCGCCGAGGTGGCCAACGCCATCAATGGCTTCAACGCGCTGGAATCCGGCGGGCGAATTCCGCGCCCCGACCTGCTGATCGTCGCCCGTGGCGGCGGCTCGATCGAGGATCTCTGGGGTTTCAACGAAGAAATCGTCGCGCGCGCCGCCGCCGCCTCAACCATCCCGTTGATCTCCGCCGTCGGGCACGAGACGGACACGACGCTGATCGACTATGTTTCGGACCGTCGCGCACCCACGCCCACCGCCGCCGCCGAAATCGCCGTGCCCGTCCGGCACGAGCTTCTGGCAACGCTCGAAGGGCAGGGCGCGCGCATGGCACAGGCGCTGTCCTTGGGGGTTGCGTCGCGCGGCCAGCGCCTGCGCGATCTGGCCCGCGCCTTGCCGCGCCCCGAAGGCCTTCTAGATGGCCCGCGCCAGCGGCTTGACCGCGCGGGTGAACGTCTGCCCGCTGCGTTGCAAACCGGGGTCAGCCGCCGCCGCGTGCATCTTTCCGAGGTGTCCGGCCCGCTGCGCCCCAACATGCTGCGCGCGCGCCTCGGGCAGGCCTCGCAGCGCCTTGCGCTGCATGGCCCGCGCCTCGCCTCTGGCCTGACCCGGGCGATCGAACGTAAACGCGACGCGCTGGACCGGCGGACGGATAGGCTCGACATCGAGCGTGTCGAGCGCGAGGTCAAAAGGAGACGAGAGCGCTTCCGGTCTATTGAATACAGCCTTTCAGAAGCTGGACGGCGCCAGACAATGGCGTGGCGTGATCATCTGACTGCGCTGGCTCGCTTACGTGACACGCTGGGCTACAAGGCGACCTTGAAACGCGGCTATGCCGTGGTGCGCGGCGATGGTGATCTGGTGACGACGGCCAAACAGGCCGCCAAGGCCGGCGCGCTGGAAATCCAGTTTCAGGACGCCCGCCTTACCGTGGGCGATGGCACCGCGTCCAAGGCCGAGTCGCAACCGGCACAGAAAAAGCCAGCGCGCAAACCCGCGCCCAAACCCGCACCGAAGCCGAAAAAAGACAGCCCCGACCAAGGCTCGCTTTTCTAAACGCCCACTTTCGGCCCAAGGCACATCAGCGGCTTGTCGCTCTGCTCCACCTCGTAAAGCACACGCCCGCCGCCTTCGCCCTTCAGCGTCGCGACCATCCCGCTCGGGCCGTGCTGAAAGGTCCAGCAATGCGGCTCGGGGTCGTCCTGATACTCGAAGCAGATGAAATCGCCTTCCTGCCACCAGACCCCGTCAAGGCACTCGCCATCAAGGAACGACCAGCGCACGCGTCGGTCGGGCAGGTATTCCTCGGCCCCATAAGGCGCGCCGCCCGAGCTATAGCTATAGGTCTTGCCACGCGTCGCCGCGTCGAACCCTTCCGCATCGAGGAAACCCTCGGCAAAGGCAGGCCCGGTCAGCAGGAAGGTAAGAAGAAGGATCAACCGTCGCATGGCACAAGGCTAGCCGCCCTTGCCCAGCCCGTCCAGTTCCCTGCGCATCACCCGTCGCCAGATCGGCGGATAAAGCGCCAGCACCGCCATCACCGGCAGGGAATGGGGCAGGATCGGCATCCCGTCGCGCAGGCGCAGGCCGGGATAGGGCCGGCTCGGGTGCAGGTGATGATCCGAATGGCGCGGCGCATTCACCATCAGCGCCGAGCTGAACCAATGCGGCGAATTCCAGCTATGCGCATCGCTCACCGGCTCAGGCTTGCCATTGTCGCGGATCACGCGGCGCAGCCCGTAATGCTGCACGTAATCGGCCAGCAGGATCTGCACCTGTGCGTAAAGCGCCAGCGTAAGGTAAGCGATAAGCCCCTTCGCCCCGAACAGAACCGCCGCCGCCACAACGAACCCAACCGCGCCGCCGACATACTGCACATAGGGGTGCGACCAGCGTCTGCGCGCCCGGCTTCCCCGCGCCCTCAAGGCCGTTTCCGCTTTCAGGCCTTGTGTGAACGACCCGCGCCATGCCTTTGCAAAGAAATGATAAAAGCTTGCCCCAAGTTTGGGCGAGTTCGGGTCTTTCTCTGTGCCGACATAGGAGTGATGCACCAGAACATGCGCCGAGGCATGATGCCCGAAAAGCAGTGATATATAGACCCAACGCCCTAAAAGCCTTGGAAAACGGGCGCTTCGATGAATAAGCTCATGCGCGTTGGGGTGTGACACTTGCCCAAAGAACAGCGCGTAAGCAACGAATATAAAAAGTTTTTCTGCCACGCTCAGGGCGTCACCCGAAATCACGTGCAGCACCAACCCCAGAAGCGCGAAGTGGATCAGCCCCAGCGCCACCGAAAACCGCGCGCCGCTTGGAAACTCGGCCCCCTGCGCCGCATCCGGAAACAGCCGCGGTACAACCCGGTCCAACGCAGCGGCAAAGGCGGTGATGTAAACCAGCGCCGCCACGGCCCAACCGCCGCCCCATAGCGCGCCCAGCACCAACAGCCCCACCTGCGCAAGAATGGCCAAAACGAATCCGATCATGACCGGGGTGATAGCGTAAAATCGGCGCGGGATCAGGGCGCAAATTGGCTCATTTCCCGGCGCGGATCGTCGCGCTATGCTGACCCGACGGGAAAGGGAGCCACATGGAAATCACCACGCTGATGATGATCGCCGCCGGATTGGCGACATCGTACTGGATCGCGCATTGCTATCGTCGACCGTCACTCAAGAAGTCGGTGATCAAAACGCTCTCGGTCGTCCTTCTGCTGGCCGCGGCGGCGCTGGGCCATGGCCCGGTGCTTCTGATCGTCGCGCTGGCGCTCTGTGCCTTGGGTGACTACCTTCTGTCGCGCGCGGGCGATGGGGCGTTCATGGCCGGTGTCGGGGCCTTTGCCGCCGGGCATCTGGCCTATATCGCGCTTTTCCTCACCACGCCGGGGGCCGATCTGGGGCGCATCCCCGCCGCATGGCCCATCCTTGCCGGGTTGGCGGTTCTGGGCATCGTCATGGCGGTGCTTTTGTGGCCGCGCACCGGCGCACTGCGCGGGCCGGTGATGGCCTATATCCCGATCATCCTTGGCATGGGTGTCTCGGCGCAGGCCCTGCCGCTTGCGGTGCAGGACGCCCGCCTTGCCGCCTTTCTCTTCATCGCGTCCGACCTGATCCTCGCGCTCGAAATGTTCGTGCTGCGCGAAGGGCCGGCGAAACGCCTCGCGCCCTTTGCGATCTGGCCGCTCTACTGGCTGGCGCAGGCGCTGTTTACCCTCGCGTTCATCGGCTAAGCTTCAGTCATTGCGATAGACCGCGCAAACACATCCGCGCGCCTTCAGCTTCCGGCACAGCCCCCAAGCCTCATCCCGGCTTGCGCGCCCGATCCGCGCCATGAAATACCCGCCCTTCGGGCTGGCGCGGCTCTTTTGCCAGATATAATCGACCGGCGCGCCCTTCACGAGGCCGCTACAAGCCCGGGTTTTCGCCTTGAACGCGGCTTTCGCGCGCCCTTTCGTCACGCCAAAGGCCACCTGCACGCCCCACGGGTTCACGCGCGGCTTGGGCCGGGGCATTGGCGAAAGCTTGCGATCGCGCGCCAGTTGATAACAAGCCGCGCGAAAGGTCTGGCCCTTCGACAGCGCCAGATCGGGTGTCGCGACGTCCGGTTCAAGCCAGTCCTGCCAACTCAGCCCGGTGATGATCGCAACATAATTCACCGTTTCGCGCGCCAGCCCGCCGGTGCCCGCGATGATCCCTTCGGCCCGCCGTTCGCCGCCGTTATACCCCACGGCCGCAAGGCCAAGGTTGCCATACCGCCGCGCCATCTCGGCCAGGTACTGCGCCGAATGTTCCAGCGCCTCGGCCGGGTTGAACGGATCGCGCAGGCCCCGCAACTCTGCCGTTTGCGGCATGAACTGCGCGATGCCCTGCGCCCCCACCGGGCTGAGCGCGAACGGATCAAACCGGCTTTCCTGCCAGATCAGTCGCGCGAAAAACCCCGGATCAAGGCCGCTTTGCGCCGCGAAATGCTCGATCGCCTGACAGGTGTCATGCACGAAATGCGCCGGGCGGATGCACTCGCGATGCCCCCATTCGCCGCTGGAACACAGCGTGCCGGGCGGCCCGGTCACACTCTCGCCCCGCGAAATCACGGGCCAAAGGGCAAGGCACAGGGAAAGGACAATGGTTAAACGGTACATCCCGCCCATGCTGCGCGGATGCGCGCGCCAGTGCAATCCGCTTGCCAGTGCAATCCACCTTTTCATCCTTCCCCCGGGGCACTATTTGAAAAGAGACCGCAAACAAGAGGCGCAGAATGGCATTTTTCCGCAAGCTCAAGGACAAGCTCTTCAAATCCTCCTCCAAACTCGAGGAGGGGCTCGACGCAATCGTTGAAGATGGCGGCGTCGAAGAGGAAGTCGAGGTTTCGGTAGAGCCTGCGCCTGAACCCGAGCCGACCCCTCAACCGGAGCCAGAGCCGACTCCGGAGCCGACTCCCGAACCCGAGCCTGAGCCGCAGCCAGAACCGGAACCCGCTCCCGAACCAGAGCCTATTCCCGAACCTGAGCCCGAGCCGCAGCCGCTACCAGAACCGCGCCCAGACCTTCCCGAGCCGACCCCGTCGCCACAGGAAGTCCCGGCGCCGGACCTGCCCACACCGACGCCCACGCCGCAGGAAATCCCGCAGGACGCCCCGGTCGAGGCGCCACAGCCCGCCGATCCCGCGCCCGCCGAAATTCCGGTCGAAATCCCGACAGAGATCCCGCTCGAAAGCCTCGCACCTCAGGTCGAGGTCTCGCCGGGGGCGGCGAAACCGGGCTTTATCGGCCGCCTACTGGGCCGTAAAGAGACCAAGACCGTCACCCGCCGGGTGCTGGATGACGACATGCTCGAACAGATCGAAGAACTGCTCATCGCGTCCGACATGGGGGTCGATACCGCCCTGCGCGTCACCGCCAACATGGCCGAGGGCCGCTTTGGCCAGAAAGTCTCGACCGAGGAAATCAAGCAACTGCTGTCGCGCGAAATCGCCCGCATCATGGAGCAGGTCGCAAAGCCGATGCCGCTGTTTCCGAAAAAACCGCAGGTGGTGCTGGTGGTGGGCGTCAACGGTTCGGGCAAGACCACGACCATCGGCAAGCTGGCCTCGCAATTCAAGGCGGCGGGCAAGCAGGTGGTGATCGCCGCGGGCGACACCTTCCGCGCCGCCGCGGTCGAACAGCTTCAGGTCTGGGGCGAGCGCGCCGGCGTGCCGGTTCTGACTGCGCCCGAAGGCTCAGATCCCGCCAGCCTTGCCTATGATGCGATGAAAAAGGCCGAGGCCGACGGCGCCGACCTGCTTATGATCGACACCGCCGGGCGGCTGCAAAACCGCGCCGACCTGATGGAAGAACTGGCCAAGATCGTCCGCGTCATCCGCAAACTGGATGAAACCGCGCCGCACAACACGCTTTTGGTGCTCGATGCCACCACGGGCCAGAACGCGCTGTCTCAGGTCGAAACCTTCCAGAAACTCGCCGATGTCTCGGGGCTGGTGATGACCAAGCTCGACGGCACCGCCAAGGGCGGCGTGCTGGTGGCGCTGGCCGACAAGTTCGGCCTGCCGATCCATGCCATCGGCGTGGGCGAACAGATCGACGACCTCGCCCCGTTCGAACCCGAGGAATTCGCCGCCGCGCTGACCGGGCTGGATACCTGACTTAGGGTAACTGACTTAGGCCACCTGACTTAAGCCACTGTCGCCGCAACTGGCCTAGTCTTCCACCCGGTCCTGCCGGGGCTGCTCATAGGTGCCAAGCGCCTTTTCAACCTGTCGCAACAGCAACAGCACGGCCACCACCAGCCCCGTCGCCATCGCCGCCAGCAACGTGCTGCCCGCGCCACAACCCAGCCCGATCGCCCCGCAAAGCCAAAGCGATGCGCCGGTGGTCAGGTTCTGCACCTTGCCCCCGCTGGTAAAGATCACCCCGGCGGCAAGAAACGCCACACCCGCAGTGACGGCTTCGATCATGCGCAACGGGTCGTGGCGCTGCTCGCCCGCATTGCCGAAGGGGATGGAACTCAACTCCTGCCCGACCAGAACGAACAGACAGGCCGCAACAGCGACAAGGATATGCGTGCGCAACCCGGCAGGTTTGCCTTGAAGTTCGCGCTCAAACCCGACAATGGCTGAAAGCACCACCGCGATCAGAAGCCGGGTAAAGGCAAGCGACGCAGGCACCGCCGAAAAACTGGCTCCGAATTCGTCAGTAATCTGCTGCCACATGCCGCGCCCCTGTCTGGTTCCTTCGCAGACCAACGAAAGCAGGCCGGACAAGGTTCCCGGGAACACCGAATGATCGATTGGCTGATCTCTATCGAAGGCACGCAGACGGGCCATAAACTGGCGCTTTTCCTTGCCCTGCTTGCCGCGTTTTTACACGCGGTTTTCGGCGCCCTGCAAAAGGGGCGCTATGATCCGTGGCTGTCACGCGGGGCGATCGATGGCTCTTACGGGCTGATGGCCGCGCCGATCGCGCTGTTCGTGGTGCCATGGCCCGAGCCTTTCATGTGGCCGATCTTTGCCGGGGCCTTCGTCATTCACACCGCCTACAAATTCCTGCAGGCGATGGCCTATGCGCGCGGGGCCTATACCGTGGTCTACCCGGTGGTGCGCGGCACCGGGCCGCTGTTCACCGTGATCGGTGCCTATTTCATCTTCAACGAGGCCTTCACGTGGGTGCAATGGCTGGGCGTTGGGGTGTTGCTGGCGGGGATTTACGGCCTTGCAGTTTATAACCTGCGCACCATCACCGAAGGGCGCGAGACCATGGGCGCGGCGCTGGTGCTGGCGGTCATTACTGGCTGTGGCGTTGCGCTTTATACCACCTATGACGCCTACGGCATCCGCGCGACCGCCGATCCCTTCACCTTCCTTGCGTGGTTCTTCTTCATCGACGGGCTGGTGTTTCCGGTCATCGCCACGCTGCGCTATCGCTCGATGCTGGAAAAGCCGCCCCTGCCGCCGCTGTTTCGCAAGGGAATGCTGGGCGGGGTGATCGCCTTCGGCTCGTTCGGCGCGGTGATGCTGGCCACCCGGCTCGACAAGGTGGGCGAGGCGGCGGTGCTGCGCGAAACCTCGACCGTGTTCGCCGCGCTGATCGGTTGGCTGATGCTGGGCGAAAAGAGCGGGCCAAGAAGAATTGCCCTCATGGGGTTGATTGCTGTCGGCGCGGTTATAGTTGAAATGGGCGGATAGGAGAGCAAATGTCAGAGCCGAGCCAGACCCCCGAAACCAAGAAGATCAACCCGATCCTCAAGACCGCCCTCGAACTGGGGCCGGTCCTGCTGTTCTTCCTCGCCTATGTGAAGCTCAAGGACGAGGTTTTCACCATCGCCGGCACCGATTACGACGGGTTCATCATCGTCACCGCGATGTTCATCCCGCTGATGGTCGTGACCACCGGCATCCTCTGGGCGCTGACCGGACACCTGTCGAAGATGCAGATCATGACGGTGCTTCTGGTGGTGGTCTTTGGCGGGCTCTCGGTCTGGCTCAACGATCCCAGCTTTATCAAGATGAAGCCGACGATCCTCTACCTCGTTTTCGGCGGACTCCTCGGCTTTGGCCTGCTGCGCGGGCAAAGCTACCTGCGCTACGTGATGGACGGCACGCTGCCACTCGATCACGAGGGGTGGATGAAACTCACCCGCCGCCTGACCGCGTTCTTCTTTGGCTTGGCAATCGCCAATGAAATCGTCTGGCGCACTATGTCGGACGAGGCTTGGGTGAACTTCAAAACCTTTGGCCTGACCATCGCGATTTTCGCGTTCTTCATGACCCAGAACAAGCTGTTTCAGGAGCACGGGATCGAGAAGGAAAGCAAGGACAGTTAAGCGCGTCGTGCCTCAACAAAACGGCCCTTGCTGATCTTCCCCTGCCGCCAGCCCCGCGCCGGTTCACGCAATACGTGCCAAAACCGCGTAAATCATCCTTAAAAACAAGGGTATTTGCCGCGTTGCCTGCCCCAATCCCGCCGCATTCCTGCGGTCAAACGGGCCTATGATCAGGCGATTTTCAATCCTTTTGTGGTTCATGCTGCGCTCCGTGCCCCCGGTGTCGAGCGGGCGGTTGCTGATGCCGATGGTGTTCCTCTCGGCGTGGAACCTGCTGCATTTCGCCGAAGCCGGTGAAAGGATGGCTTTCGTCTGGGCCGCCGTGCTGGCGCAGTCGTTGCAACTCTGGGCCGTGATGCCGCATTCGCCGGTGCAGATGAAGCGCAGCTTCGGACGCGCGCGGATCACCTATCTCGCTGTGCTGGCACTCATGCTGATGGCCATCGCGGTGCAGGTCTGGATGGCGGATCCGTTGTTTTCCCAACGGCTCCTGTCGGCGCTGTGCATCGTCTATGCCTTGGTCATGCTGCTCGGACTGGCCGGAGAGCGCGATGTGCTGGACAGTTTCGCACCCGATGATGGCCAAATGCCCATGGCCGCGCGCCGCCATATGCTCAGGCTTTTCGCCTTCGTCGCATTCGTGATCCTGACGGTGAACGAAGGTCTCATCCTCTTCGCCGTTCCACTGGCGGGGCGGGTCGCGGTGCTGGCCCTGCTGCCGATCCTGCTGAACTTCGCTTTTCTCCACATGTTGCGCCTGACCCGGTCGCATCTCGCGCCGATCGACCTGGTCGAATCGGACAAGGACGCGCTGGGCGAAACCGCGTGAACCCCGCCGAACGACTTACGCGGCAGGTCCTGTCTCAGGCCCCCAAGGCCGTCCTGTCACCGCGAAGGGGCATCAAGAACCGCCCGATCGGCAACCATGGCCGCGCAGTTTCCTGCGCCGAAGGCGGGGTCACGACTCGCAGCGCGTCCAGCGGAAACGCTTCTGGCTGACGCAGCAGCGCGCCATAAAAGGGCAGGGCGCCCGCCCGAAGATAGGGCGACCAATGGCAAAACCGCCGTTGCCCCGCTTCCAGTCCGAACCCAAGCGCTGCAATCCGTGCCACCACCTCTTCCCGATCAAGGTGCAGGCCGATACGCCGCGCGCCCGCCGGAACACGCTGCCCCATAGCGCGATCCCCGACGCGGTCGGGGCGCACGACACGCTCCAGCATCATCTCGAACCCGGCGTTCTCGCGCCCGCTGACGGCGATCAACTCGGCCGTCGGCCCGGCGCCCATCGCCAGCGCATCTTCCGCCGCACCCACGAATTCGGCCGCGTTCAGCGTGATGATCCGACCTATGTCACCCGGCTCTAGATGCATCAGCGCCTGCATCACCACCCGCGCCCCAAGACTGTGACAGATCGCATGCACCGGCCTTTCAGGGGCCGCCCGGCGCAGAACGGCGATCAGCCGGGCCAGATCGCGCCCGGCTTCGGCGGCGCGGGCATAAACATTGCGGATCGACCCGCGCGAATTCCACCCGAACGCAAGGCCAAGCCCTTCGTCCGGATCTCCGCGCCCCAAGCCAAGCCCCCGGGGCCAGCTTTTCGCCTTCCAGCACGGCCCGTCTTCCAATGCAAAGATATGTTGGTGCGGACAGTCGAGGCCCTGATAGGGGCGGAACTTGTAGCCGTGCACCATCACGATGATCGGCCCCGATCCCGCCTGCGCCGCGCGGGCAAGGTGCGGCTGTGGCGGGCGCGCCTGTTCGTGAAGGCGCAGAGAGCCGCCGATGCTGTTCACGCGAATAAGGGGCACTGGTTTATCTCCCGTTCAATTGCCACGGTGGGGATGTTGCATGACGCTATGTCGCCTGCGTGAAACCCCGGTTACAGGACCGTGACGCCCGCTTTGATGAAAGATGAACGCCGCTCGCGCGCCCAATGTTCCCCCCTGTGATCCTCCGGCGGTCCTCCTGCGCACTCAACACCGCGCGCGCCGCTGCCATATTGACGCACCCTCACGGCGGGTGTAACGACGCACCCGTGGCGATTTGTTACCGGATTGCGGGCCACGTTAAACATGCCGCTAAAAGGTCATCGGGCGGCCCCCCGTCGCATGACCGCGACCCGGGGTTTTTTATTGGGGCAAGCCCCCGAAGGAGCAACCGATGACCAAACGCGACACCTCCAGGCGCACCTCTCTTATCCATGGCGGCACCCGCCGTTCGCAATATGGTGAGTTGAGCGAAGCGATTTTCCTGACCCAAGGCTTCGTCTACGACACCGCCGAACAGGCCGAGCAGCGCTTCATCAAGGCCGGCGAAGACGAATTCATCTATGCCCGCTACGGCAACCCGACGCTGCGCATGTTCGAAGACCGCATCGCTGGCTACCTCGGCTACGAGGATGCCTTCGCCTGCGCCAGCGGCATGGCCGCCGTTTCGGGCGCGCTCATG
Source organism: Rhodalgimonas zhirmunskyi (assembly GCA_030848925.1). Taxonomy (GTDB): domain Bacteria; phylum Pseudomonadota; class Alphaproteobacteria; order Rhodobacterales; family Rhodobacteraceae; genus Rhodalgimonas; species Rhodalgimonas zhirmunskyi. The sequence continues at coordinate 1,132,539 of JANFFA010000001.1, read as the reverse complement.
GCGCTGACCAAGGCGGGCGATCACGTGGTCGCCTCGCGCGCTCTGTTCGGCTCCTGCCTTTACGTGCTCGAAGACATCATGGGCCGGTTCGGGGTCGAGATCACGCTGATCGACGGCACCGACAACGCCGCGTGGGAAGCCGCCATCCGCCCAGACACCCGGCTCGTGTTCCTCGAATCGATTTCGAACCCCACGCTCGAGGTGATCGACCTCGCCCATGTCTGCCGCGTGGCCCATGCGCACGGCGCGCTGGTGCTGGTCGATGATGCCATGGCCACGCCGGTGTTTTCCTGGGCCAAGGCCTGCGGCGCCGATCTGGCAATCGTGTCGACCACCAAGCATGTCGATGGGCAGGGCAGGATGCTGGGCGGTGTGATCTGCGGCGCGCGCGACCTGATCCGCGGCCCGATCGAAACCTATATCAAGCACACCGGCGGCGCGATGAACCCGTTCACGGCGTGGACCCACCTCAAGGCCCTCGAAACGATGGAGTTGCGCGTGCGTGCCCAGGCGCAGGGCGCCCTTGATTTGGCACAGGCGCTGGCCGATCACCCGGCGCTCTCATCCGTGCGCTACCCCACGCACGCGGCCCATCCGCAGCACGCGCTGGCCCGAAAGCAGGCCGATTATGGCGGCACCGTCCTCACCATCGACGTGAAAGGTGGGCAAGAGTCCTGCTTTCGCGTCCTCAACGCGCTGCAACTCATCCTGATTTCCAACAACTTCGCCGATGCCAAGTCCATCGCGACCCACCCGGCCACCACCACCCACCAGCGCCTGCCGCAAGAGCAGAAGGATATCCTCGGCATCACCCCGGGCCTCATTCGCCTCTCCGTCGGACTCGAGGATCCAAAAGACCTTCTCGACGACCTCGTGCAGGCGCTCGAACAGGCCTGATTTGGGGCAGAACGGGTCGCATAATGTGATCCGTTTGCGCCCGCCCACGTATATCCCCCATGACAGGAGTCGCATTTCTCCACCGGCGCGCCTAGATTAAGTAGGCGCCAGCTACCCACGAAGGAGGGGGCAGGGATATGAACCAGATGACACCCAAGATCGACAAGGCACCCAGCCGTACTGAAGCCGAAACCGCACTGGCCCGCCTGCGCCAGTGGGCTGAAACCGCTACGCCCGAAGAAGTGGCCGATCTTGATCCGGCGATCGCCCGGCTTCTGCCCGGCATGGCCGTGTCCAACTATCCCGACCTGTCGCGCGACTACCCGGCCGATTTCACCGTCACGCCCGACTACAAGGATGGGCTGCCCGACCTGCAAAACGGGCCGTCCTCGCTCATTCGCGGCGCGCACCGCATCATTCAGCATGTCGGCATCTCGAACTTTCGCCTGCCGGTGCGTTATCACACCCGCGACAACGGCGATCTGACACTCGAAACCTCGGTCACCGGCACAGTCAGCCTTGAGGCCGAGAAGAAGGGCATCAACATGAGCCGCATCATGCGCTCGTTCTATGTCCATGCGGAAAAGACCTTTTCTTTCGAGGTGATCGAAGCCGCGCTCGACGCCTACAAGAGCGATCTGGAAAGCTTTGATGCCCGGATTCAGATGCGCCTGTCCTTCCCGATGAAGGTGGGCAGCCTGCGCTCTGGCCTTGAGGGCTACCAGTATTACGACATCGCGTTGGAACTGGTCGAATCCGCCGGTGTGCGGCGCAAGATCATTCACCTCGACTATGTCTATTCGTCGACCTGCCCATGTTCGCTCGAACTCTCCGAACACGCCCGCCAGTCGCGCGGGCAGCTCGCCACACCGCATTCGCAGCGTTCCGTTGCCCGGATCTCGGTCGAACTGAACTGCGATGCCGCTTGTCTCTGGTTCGAAGACCTGATCGACATGGCGCGGCGCGCCGTGCCCACCGAAACGCAGGTGATGGTCAAGCGCGAGGACGAACAAGCCTTTGCCGAGTTGAACGCCGCCAACCCGATTTTTGTCGAGGACGCCGCGCGCCTGTTCGCGCAACAGCTTGAGAATGACGACAGGGTAGGGGATTTCCGCGTTGTCGCCAGCCATCAGGAAAGTCTGCATTCGCACGACGCTGTATCGGTCCTGACCGAAGGCACGTTGTTTGCAAGCGAAAGCCTTGATCCAAAGCTGTTCTCGACGCTGTTCCACGTCGGTTGAACAAAAGGCAATCCGCGGCTGACGCGCGGATTGCCCACCCAGCCTGTAAACTCCTGACCTGCAGCCGCGCCAATTTCATTGGCTCAGGACGCGTGCGCTAAGACGTCCTAACTCTATCGACAGGACTTGCTGCGTTGCAGCAGGCGGGATGCTGCTTTGCAGAATTGTGGGTGGTTATGTCATACATGCTGACTTAACTTTAACGTCAAGGGAGGAAACCACACGCAACGGGCCTCCATTGCTCAAATGGGCGCCCGAACAGGCAACGCAACACAGAAAAGGTTTCCAGGAACAATGGCTGATATCACCTCACAATTCGACTTCTCCGAAGCACCCCGCTCGGGCTACCAGCGCCTGATGGCGTCGATCGTTCGCAGCATGACCTCCTACGCCGAGAAACGCTCGCGCCGCGATGTCATGGATGCACTCGAAGCCAAGTCCGACGAAGAGCTCGCAAAAATGGGCATCCGCCGTGACGAGATCGCCTATCACGTGTTCCGCGATCTTTACTACGTCTGATCGCGCCACGCAGAATACCACTCACGCCAACATCGTTGGACAGTGAACGACCGGCCCCGGGGATTTTCCCCGGGGCTGTCTCATTTTCCGGAGCTGTCCGTTTGCGGATACTTGACACCTCAACGCCCTCAAGCCAACTCTGCGCCTCATGATCGACCTCAGACCCGTCGGATATGTCATCGGCCTGTTGGTCGCGATACTCAGCCTCATCATGGTGCTGCCGCTCTTGGTCGATATCGCCGAGGGCCGTGGCCACTGGACGGCATTCGCCGAATCCGCCGTGCTCACCTTTCTGATCGGCGGGCTGGTGGCGCTGGCCTGTCAGAATGGCAATACCGGCTCACTCACCCTGCAACAGACCTTCCTGATGACCTGCGGCGTCTGGCTTGCCCTGCCTGTTTTCGGTGCGCTGCCCTTGATGCTGGGCGAGACGCAGCTTGGCTTTACCGATGCGTTCTTCGAATCCATGTCGGGGCTGACGACCACCGGGTCCACCGTGATCACCGGGCTTGACGATTTGCCCAAGGGCATCCTGCTCTGGCGTGGAATCCTGCAATGGCTGGGTGGGATCGGGATTATCGTGTTTGCCATGGTCTTCCTGCCCGAACTGCGGGTGGGGGGAATGCAGATTTTCCGCTCCGAGGCGTTCGACACGATGGGCAAGATCCTGCCCCGCGCCACCGCCATCGCGTGGCAGATTTCGGTTGTCTATGTCGGCCTGACGATGGCCTGCATCATGACCTACCTCGCCCTCGGGATGGATGCGTTCGATGCCACTGTGCATGCGCTTACCACAATCTCGACCGGCGGGTTTTCGAATTATGACGCGTCTTTCGGGGTGTTCTCGGGGCCGATGGAATATGCGGCCTCAATCTTCATGGTGCTTGCGGCGCTGCCCTTCGTGCGTTTCGTGCAGTTGATCAACGGGCACGCGACCCCGCTTTGGCGCGACACGCAGGTGCGCGCCTTCCTTGGTACGATCGCGGTGCTCACCGTCTTTACCACCATCGTGCTGACCACGATCTTTCCCCACCATTGGGAACAGGCCCTGCGCGAAGGCTTGTTCAACATCACCTCGATCATGACCGGCACCGGCTATGCCTCGGTCGATTACATGCTCTGGGGACCGCTTCTGATCACCATGTTCTTTTTCATCGGGCTGATCGGCGGCTGCGCCGGATCGACCGCCTGCTCGACCAAGATTTTCCGGTATCAGATCCTGATTTCATCCATCCGCGCACAGCTGCGCCGCACACGTTATCCGCACGGGGTGTTCCAGCCGAAGTTCGACAATCGGCCGATCTCCGAGGATGTGCTGAATTCCGTTATGACTTTCTTCGTCTTCTTTGTTGTCACGCTTGGCTTGATCGCCGTTGCACTGACGCTGACGGGTCTGGATTTTGTCACCGCCCTTTCGGGGGCGGCCACGGCTGTCGCAAATGTCGGGCCGGGCTTGGGCGACATCATCGGTCCATCGGGTAACTTTTCGACGTTGAATGACAGCGCGAAATGGATCCTGTCCTTCGCGATGTGGATCGGTCGGTTAGAACTGATGGCAGTATTCGCCTTGTTCACAGTGCAGTTCTGGCGCGCCTGACCACGTGCCGAGAAACAGAAAAGCGCCTACCGCAATTCCCGAACGGGGCAAACCATAGCGGATGCGCCCCTCGCGCTGGCTTAGCCCTTTTGCCAGCGCGGTGCGCGATAGGCGTTGTCGATTGGCTTGGTCACAATGAACTCCGGGCAGCCGCCCTTGCCAGGGCGATTGGTCAGGAACCAGACCACCTCACCGCCACGGCCCGCCCGCGAATAGGTGCAGCCCGCAGGCCCCGTCCACCATTGGGCGGTATAGCCCATAGGCGGCCCGCTATGGGCACGACCGGTGTTGTCCGCTACCGCAGCCACAGGCGCCACAACGCCCAACATCATCACCGCGCAAAGCGCCCCGGTGCTCACTCGTTTCAACATCAAAACTCTCCGGTCTTGGCCTCATGTCGGGGCAAGACTGCGCGTTCGATGTTGAGAAAGACTTAAGCAGAGGCGGAAATAGGCGGGGCAGGGCGACAAATCCCCCCGCAAAACCCGCCCAATTCAAAGTAAATCTACCAGAGGACTTACCAGCAGCTGACAAGCACGGTCGTGTCGCGCGCCCGGTCCGTCAGGTCTTCGGGTTCGATCGGCATCTGCTCGGTCACGGTCGAAACCTGCACACCTGCTTTGGCCAAAACCGCGCGCACCGTGTCGGCATCTATTGCAAAGCCCACGTTCTCGGGAAGTTTTCGCGTCCCGAAATCATGCGGCAACAGCATACCCATCACTGAACCGCCCGCATCGAATACCGGACCGCCCTCGTCACCGGGCAGCGCGTTGAGCGCCAGCCGCTTCAATTGGGTCTCACCGCCAAGGCCCTTCACATCGCTCAGGGTGCCGTAGGTCACGGTCGGCGCGGTCAGTTTACCCTCATAGGAAAAGCCCGAAACCGCGATCTGCGATTGCAGCCGCGGTGCCCCTTCACGCAGCGTCGCCACGCCCGCGGGCGACAGCGCCTCTTTCGGGCGCAGGATCGCAATCCCGGTCGCGGCGTCCGAGAACACCACTTCGGCGTCGTAATCGGCATCCAGCGTGATCCGCTCGCACTGCGCCACTGCCTCGATGGTCGTCACAACCGTGCCGTTGCCATCCACCCAGAAGCCCGAGCGCGAAACCTTGGGCCGACGGATTTCCAGCCCGGAGACGAGGTCGATATCCTGCGCGTCGCCTTCGCCCGCCGCCGGGCTCATCACGCCCTCGGTGCGGGTGAAGCTGGCTTTCATTTCCGACAACAGCCGCGTGCGCCGCTCTTCATCGCCACGCGGCCAAATCAGCGAGAATCCCTTGACCTCACCGTTCTCAAGCCGCGCCTCGGTGTGCGAGATGAACTCGTCATTCTCACCCACAAGAACAAAGCCATTGCGATTGCGCTCGCGGGGCCCGTTTTCGGGCACGATGGCGAGGGTCTGCATAATGTCGAAAAGGCCGTAAAGCGTGTCCTGATTGCCCTGTTGCGAGATCAACAAAACCCGCGGCAGATCGCCGTTCTTTGCATCGAAATGCGCGAAGGGGGGCGAATACTTGGTGAAGCTCACCACGCCCATCGGCACCATCATCTCGATGCCGGTGGTGTCGTCCCGCACGGTTTCAAGGCCAATCCCGTCGAGAATGGCGTTGTATTGCCGCTTCAACTCGGCGCGCTGGGCGGTGGTCAGAATGCCGGTCACTTCGAAATTGTTGGCGCGTTGCCACTCGGCCATCGAGCCGCGCGTGCCACGCCCGAAAGCGCCATCAATCGCGGCGTTATAGAAACCCGCCCATTTCAGCATCTCCTGAAGCTGCATCCGTTCCTCGCGGGTCAGCGCGCGCTCGCTGCGCTGTGCCTCGGCGGGGGATTCGTCTGCCGGTTTGATCTGGGGTTCGACCTGTGGCTCAGGCTGCGTTTCAACCTGCACGGCGGCTTGTTGCTCTGCATCGGGGTCGGGCGTCGCTGCTTGCGACTCCGTCGGCGCAACCGCTTCGGGCAGGTTCAGCAGATTGGCCCCAACCGGCCAGAATTGCTGCCGGAATGTGTTGGAATAAGCGATATAACTGTCGCGCGGGATTTCTCCATCGGCGCGATAGGCACGCAGAACGCGCTGTGCGTCGGTCTGGGTATAGGGGCCAAGTGCAATCGCATACCAACCGCCACCAAGGTTGAACCCGTTCACATCTGGAAGCCGCGCGGCATAGGCCCGAACGCGCTCTTGTGCCTGGTTCAGGCTGGGCTGGGCTTCGATCTGAACCCATGCAATGCCCTCTTGCGCGGTCACGGCCCGCAAACTCATTAAAAATGCAAATAAAACTGCGAAAATCAGTCGTGTCATGGTCGGAATGTTGCCCTTGTTCGCGCGCGCCTTATGACGCCTCTTTCGGGGTGTTTTATCAAACCAGCGCTTGCTTGCACCCAAATAATGCGTGAACGGCGTTCGGCGGACACAGCTATTGCGCCTGCCTTCTAGAAAAGCGGCGGCGAATGTGCTGCGCGATGGGGGCGAGACCCGGCTTGAGGCCCCCCAGTTATCGGTCACGTCGCTTCACCTTGCGCGTTGAACACCAAACCTACGGCCTGCCTCACACACTGTCCGGTGGGGTCCAATCCCCGCGGCAACCAAACCCCGGATTGACCCCCGTTGGCACCCGGCATAGGTAAGGGCGCGAACGTCACCGGGGTAATCGCGATGTCTACCGAGACCACGAAGCCAAAGAGCTTTCAGGAAATCATCCTGCGCCTGCAGGCCTATTGGGCCGCCAAGGGCTGCGCTGTCATGCAACCCTACGATATGGAGGTGGGTGCCGGCACGTTCCACCCGGCCACCACCCTGCGCAGCCTCGGCTCGCGCCCTTGGGCCGCGGCCTATGTGCAGCCCTCGCGCCGCCCCACCGATGGCCGCTACGGTGAAAACCCCAACCGCCTGCAGCACTACTACCAGTATCAAGTGCTGATCAAACCCTCGCCGCCGGACCTGCAGGACCTCTACCTCGGTTCGCTCGAGGCCATCGGCATCGACATGGACATGCACGACATCCGCTTCGTCGAAGACGATTGGGAATCCCCCACGCTCGGCGCATGGGGGCTGGGCTGGGAGGTCTGGTGCGACGGCATGGAAGTCAGCCAGTTCACCTATTTCCAACAGGTTGGCGGTCACGACTGCGCACCGGTCTCGGGCGAGTTGACCTATGGTCTCGAACGCCTCGCCATGTATGTTCTGGGCATCGATCACGTGATGGAGATGCCTTACAACGACCCGCAAGCGCCCATCGCGCTGAAATACGGCGATGTCTTCCGCCAGACGGAAGAGGAATACTCGCGCTGGAACTTCGACGTGGCCGATACCGACATGCTCTTTCGCCATTTCGAAGAGGCCGAGGCTGAGTGTCGCGCCATCCTCGAACACCCGGCTTCCGACCCCAAGACCGGCAAGCGCATCGTCATGGCCCATCCGGCCTATGACCAGTGCATCAAGGCCAGCCATCTCTTCAACCTGCTCGACGCGCGCGGCGTGATCTCGGTCACCGAACGGCAGGCCTATATCGGCCGGGTCCGCACACTGGCCAAACTCTGCGCCGATGCCTTCGTTCAGACCGAGGCCGGGGGCTATGACGTGGCCTCCGCACAGGTGCCCGCATGAGCGGCAAAATCGTAGGGATCTTCATCGTGGTCGCAGCCCTGATCTTTGGCGCCGTCGTCTATTACTATCAGGAATACGGCTATTACGAGCCGGTCTCGGCCAACGGCACGGATGACGTGGTCCTGACCTCGCTGGTCTCGGGCGCGCCCGAACCGATCCTCTACGAGGATTTCCGCGCCATCGATGCCAACTCCTCGCCGATCCGCTACCGCGCCTGCTTCACCACCGCGCAAAGCATCCCCATGCTGACCGAAACCTATGAGCCTTACGAGCGCGCCGAACCGCTGGTTGGCCCGTCATGGTTCGACTGTTTCGACGCCGAGGCGATCGGCACGGCGCTTGAGCGCGGCGAGGCGCTGGCCTTCCTCGGGCAAGAAAACGTGCAATACGGCATCGACCGCGTCGTCGCCATCTTCCCCGATGGCCGCGGCTATGCCTGGCACCAGATCAACCACTGCGGCGAGGTGGTCTTTGATGGCCGCCCCGTGCCTGAAGGCTGCCCCCCGAAAGAGGGGGTGCCGATGGAAAGCGATGCACCGCAAGCGCAAGAACAAGAGGCCGACTGACATGCCCGACCTGCTGATCGAACTCCTCTCCGAGGAAATTCCCGCCCGGATGCAGACCCGCGCCGCGGAGGACCTGAAAAAGCGCATGACCGACGCGCTGGTCGAGGCCGGCCTCACCTATGCCGGTGCCGAGGCGTTCTCGACCCCGCGCCGTTTGACCCTCGCGGTGCATGACCTGCTCGCACAAAGCCCCGACACCCGAGAAGAGCGCAAAGGCCCGCGCGCCGACGCGCCCGAAAAGGCGATCGAGGGCTTCCTGCGCGGCGCTGGCGTGGCGCGCGACGCCCTCGAAGAACGCGAAACCCCCAAGGGCAACGTCCTCTTCGCCGTGATCGAAAAGAAAGGCCGCCCCGCGGCCGAAATCGTGGCCGAAACGCTCGAAACCACGATCCGCAATTTCCCGTGGCCCAAATCCATGCGCTGGGGCTCGGGCAGCCTGCGCTGGGTGCGCCCGCTGCATTCCATCCTTTGCATCCTGAGCGATGAGCAGGGCACCACCACCGTGCCGCTCGACATCGACGGGATCGAGGCAGGCAACGTCACCCGGGGCCACCGCTTCATGGGCGGCGCGCCCTTCGCCGTGAATGGCTTTGACGATTACGAGGCGAAACTCAAACGCGATCACGTCATCCTTTCGCCTGCCGAGCGCGCCGATCACATCGCGCAGGACGCCCAGAACCTCGCCTTCGCCGCCGGGCTGGAACTGGTCGAAGACAAGGGCCTTCTGGCCGAGGTCGCGGGGCTGGTCGAATGGCCCGTCGTGCTGATGGGCGAGATCGGCGAGGATTTTCTCGCCTTGCCGCCCGAAGTGCTGCAAACCTCGATGAAGGAACACCAGAAATTCTTCTCGGTGCGCAACCCCAAGACGGGGCGCATCGAACGCTTCATCACCGTCGCCAATATCGAAACCAAGGATAACGGCGCAACCATTCTTGCGGGCAATCAGAAGGTGCTGGCGGCCCGGCTGTCGGATGCGAAATTCTTTTGGGAAAATGACCTGCGCGTGGCCCGCGCGGGCATGGGCGAGTGGCTCGAAAAACTCGAAAACGTCACCTTCGAGCGCCAGCTTGGCACCCAAGCCATGCGCATCGCGCGCATTGCCCGGCTTGCCCGCGCGCTGGCCCCGGTCACTGGCGCCGATCCGGACATGGCCGAACAGGCCGCTCGCGTCGCCAAGGCCGACCTCAGCTCGGAAATGGTCTACGAATTCCCCGAATTGCAGGGCCTGATGGGCCGCTACTATGCCGAGGCCGCTGGCTTCCCCGTCGAAGTGGCGCAGGCGGCACAGGATCACTACGCCCCGCTCGGCCCGTCCGATGACGTGCCCGAAGGCGCGGTCAGCCGCGCCGTGGCTCTGGCCGACAAGCTCGACACGCTCACCGGCTTCTGGGCAATCGACGAAAAACCGACCGGCTCCAAGGACCCGTTCGCGCTGCGCCGTGCCGCTCTGGGCGTGATCCGTATCATCCTTGCGGGCAACATGCGGTTGAAACTCGACAGTTTCATCGACCGGCACCTCACCCTGCACAAGCTGGGCCTGAACCGGGCAAAGGCCACCACCGGCGAAATCGACACGCTGGAAGAAGTGATCGAAGAGATTTCGGAACACGGCGTCTTCGGCGCGGCCTTCCACGCCGTGCTTGATCGGCTGAAGGATCGCGACGGCGCGCCCGAAACCGGCGAAGGCTCGCTACTGCGCACGGTGGGCGACGCGGTGCCGGACATCTCCACCGATCTGTTGGCCTTCTTTCACGACCGGCTCAAGGTGCACCTGCGCGATCAGGGCCTGCGCCACGACGTGATCGACGCCTGCCTCGAACTGGGCGGCGGCGACGATCTCGCCATGCTGGTGCGCCGGGCCGAAGCGCTGGGCGCGTTCCTGAAAACCGAGGATGGCGACAACCTGCTGCAAGGCTTCAAGCGCGCCAACAACATCCTGACGCAGGCGGAAGAGAAGGACGGCGTCGAATACAGCTTCGGCGCGGATGTGAAATTCGCCGAGACCGAGGAAGAGAAAACCCTCTTCGCCGCCCTCGACGCCGCCACACCGCGGATTGAAGCAGCGATCAAGGGGGAAAACCCCACCGAAGCTCTCGAAGCCCTGGCCTCGCTGCGCGCGCCGATCGACGCGTTCTTCGAGGCGGTGCAGGTCAACGCCGAAAACGAGGTCCTGCGCCGCAACCGTCTGAACCTGCTGTCGCGGATTCGTGCCACCTGCCTCAAGATCGCCGACCTGACCAAGCTTCAAGGCTGATCCGCCTGATCCAAATGCGTGCTGTGCACCCACTATTCTTGGGGGTAGGGGGCGTTGCCCCCTCTGGCTTCGCCATTCACCCCCAGGATATTTCAGGTCAAGTGAAGACAGGGCAAGTCGCATGAGCGGATCCCCGGCTTCATCTGGCTATAAATATCCCGGGGGTTTGGGGGCTGGCCCCCAATTATCGCAACGCCCTGACATGAAGCTGTTACGCTTCCCCCTTGCCAGAACGCACGCGCGGCCTATTGTGGCGCGCGAAGGAGATGCGCCGCAGTGCAGCAAGATAACCCCGATATCACCCTGATCACGCCCTCCGCGCCGATGCATGCCAATACGCATGGCGGGCGCGCGAAGTGTTTGCAGCGCTTGGTGCGGCTCGATCTGCCGGTGCCGACCACCGTGGCCTTGTCATTCGACGCGGTCCATCGTATCGCGGCGGGGGATCTGCCGGACATGCAGGCACTTCTTGCGCCCTTTGACGAAGATGCGCTTGTCTGTGTGCGCCCGTCCTCGGAAGATCCCGATTGGGGCGGGCCGGGCGCGGTGCTCAATATCGGCATGAACGATGCGACATATGTCGATCTGGCGGATGCGTTGGGGCAAGATGCGGCTGCGACGCTCTATATGCGGTTTGTGCAGGCCTATGCCGTTCATGTGGCCAAGCTTGATCCCGACATGTTCGATGACATTGAAATGGCCGGCCAATTGGGGCTCTCCGAGGCACTGCATGCCTACGAGGAAGAAGCCGAAGAGCCTTTCCCGCAGGACCGGGGCGTGCAACTGGGCGCCGTGCTGCGCTCGATGGCGCGGGCCTGGGAAGGGACGACGGCGCGGCTATTGCGACAGGCCAAGGGCGCGCCTGCCGATGCCGGGCTGGGCCTTGTCGTGCAGCACATGGCAATCGGGCTGGGGCAGGGGGAATGCGGCTCTGGCGTAATTCAACTGGTCGACCCGCAAACCGGGCTGGAACAGATCACCGGGCGCTATCTCTCGCAATCGCAGGGCCGCGATGCCCTGACCGGCGAAGCGGCGCTTTTCCTTGAACGTGACGAGCGTGGCCCCTCTCTGGAAGAGGCCGCGCCCGAGGCTTTCGCCGATCTCAAGGCACATACCGCGCTGATGCGCACCCGCCTGCGCGAAGAGATGCAGGCCGAGTTCACCATCGAGAACGGCAAGGTCTGGCTGCTCGATGGCGTGCGTGTGCCGCGCACGGCGCGCGCTGCCGTGCGGATCGCGGTCCGCTTGGCCGATGACGGGATCATCCCGCGCGAAGAGGCGCTGCTCAGGATTGATCCGCGCGCGCTCAACGAACTGCTGCACCGGCAGGTCGATCCCACCGCCGAGCGCGACGTGCTGGCGCGCGGTGTCGCCGCCAGCCCGGGTGCCGCGCATGGCGCGATCGTCTTTTCCGCCGCCGAGGCACAGGCCAGCGCCGCGCGCGGCGAGGCGTGCATTCTCGTGCGCCGTGAAACCTCGCCCGAGGACATCCGCGGCATGCATGCCGCCGTCGCCGTCCTGACCGAACGGGGCGGGATGACCTCGCACGCCGCCGTGATCGGTCGCGGTCTTGGCCTGCCCTGTGTCGTGGGCGCCTCCGAGATGCGCTTCCAACTGCGCAAGAAAACCCTCACCGCCCCGGATGGCCGCACCTTCCGCCAAGGCGACATGATCACCATCGACGGCACCCATGGCGAGGTGCTCGCCGGTCAGCCCGCGCTGATCGAAGCGGCGCAGGACGATGCCTTTCAGACCTTGATGAACTGGGCCGACGAATTCCGCGACATCAATATTCGCGCCAATGCCGACACCCCCGCCGATGCCGCCACCGCGCGCAGCTTCGGCGCCAACGGCATCGGCCTGTGCCGGACCGAGCATATGTTCTTCGAGGATGATCGCCTAATCGTCATGCGTGAGATGATCTTTGCCGACCGCCCCGAGGATCGCCGCGCCGCGCTTGACCGCCTTCTGCCGATGCAGCGCGCCGATTTCACCGAGCTGTTCCGCATCATGGAAGGCAAGCCGGTCTGCATCCGCCTGCTCGACCCGCCGCTGCACGAATTCCTGCCGCATGACCGCGCCGGGCACCGCGAACTGGCCGAGGCGCTCGACCTGCCGCTGTCGGACGTGACCCACCGGGTCGAAGCGCTTCAGGAATATAACCCCATGCTGGGCATGCGCGGCGTGCGCCTTGGCGTCACCGTGCCGGAAATCTACGACATGCAGGCCCGCGCCATCTTCGAGGCCACGATCGAGGCCAGCCGCGATGGCGATCCGGTCGTGCCCGAAATCATGATCCCGCTCGTGTCGGCCAAGCGCGAGGTCGAGATCGTGAAAAACCGCGTCGATAGCGTCGCGGCGGCGGTCTATAACGAGACCGGTGCCGAGTTCACCTATCGTCTGGGCGTGATGGTCGAAACGCCGCGCGCCTGCCTGCGCGCCGGCGAAATCGCACCGCACGCGGCCTTCCTCAGCTTCGGCACCAACGACCTAACGCAGATGACCTATGGCCTGTCGCGCGACGATGCCGGGCGCTTCATGTCGGCCTATGTGCAGCGCGGCGTGTTTCCCGAGGATCCGTTTCATACCCTCGATACCGATGGCGTCGGCGAATTGCTTCAGATCGGCGCCGAACGCGGGCGCGCCGCGCGGCCCGATCTGATCCTGTCGATCTGTGGCGAACATGGCGGCAGCCCCGAATCAATCGGCTTCTGTCGCAAGGCCGGATTCAACTATGTCTCCTGCTCGCCCTACCGTGTTCCGGTGGCAAAACTCGCCGCCGCACAGCACGCCGTGCTTGACAAGATCGGGTAGCGCGCCCTGCCAAGCCCGCCTAGATGCTGCGATTTTCCATAGAGTGATCGGCTTTTCGGCCACGCGCCGCTCCTGCGCGGATTCGCCTCGCTGGACCTAAAACCGAGAATAATTTAAGTAAACCCGAGATTTATTGGGCCGTGTTCACGCAGTGCGTGAACCGGAAGCAAGTTGAGGCTTTGTGATGAGACCGATTCAAGACCGCATTTTTCGCGTGCTTTCCGCCTTTGGGCTGAGCGTGGGCGTCGCCCTCGCAATGGTCGTCCCGGTGCAGGCCGACACCTCCGTCAAGCAACTCGTCGGCAAGGAAAAGCGCGCGCTCGGCACGATCCCGGCCTCGCGTCTGGGCGCGCTTCTAAGCCGTCCCAAGGGCGCGGGTGGTCTATCCTATAGTCCTGAATTCCTCGCCTCCATGCCCAAGGCCTCGGGCGATGAGCAGTGGCGCTGCCTTGCCGAGGCGCTCTATTTCGAGGCCCGCGGTGAAAGCATCCGTGGTCAGTTCGCCGTTGCCGAGGTGATCATGAACCGGGTCGACAGCCCGCTGTTCCCCAACACCGTCTGCGGTGTCATCAATCAGGGAACCGGCCGCAAGTTCGCCTGCCAGTTCACCTATACTTGCGATGGTCATGCCGAACATATCAACGAGCCGGGCGCCTTCGCCCGCGTGGGCAAGATCGCCAAGCTGATGCTCAAGGGCGCGCCGCGCAGCCTGACCAAAGGGGCGACCTACTATCACACCCACGCGGTCAAACCCTCGTGGTCGCGCAAATTCCAGCGCACAGCCTCGATCGGGGTTCATTACTTCTATTCGCGCCCGCGCCTCGTGTCGCAGAACTGACGCGCGTCTCTGGCCCTGCCTTCAGGGGCGCGCTGCCGTAAGCTGTCGCAAAACTCCATGATTGCGCCGCATCCCCCCTGTTCGGTCCGCGTCGGGCCGCTTATGGTCGCCGCATCATGAAAGAAGAAATCTCCCTCGCCTTCGACCACCCCGACGCCCGCTCGCGCGCGAGCGCGGCCACCGGCCCGTTGGACCGGATCAGCCTGCGTGATCATATCGTCGAGGTCGAAATCGGCGCCTTCCAGCAGGAACGCGGCACGACCCAACGCATCGTCTTCAACATCGTGGTCGAGGTGCGCCCCGCAGGTGCGCGGATCGACGATGATGTCGACCGCATCCTGTCCTACGACAAGGTGACCGAGGCAATCGCCGCCGAGCTTGCCGCTGAACGGCTCAACCTGCTCGAAACGCTGGCCGAACGCATCGCCGAACGCATCCTGATCGAGCCGCAGGCCGAACGCGTTTTTGTGCGCATCGAAAAGCTCGATCGCGGCCCCGGTGCGCTTGGGGTCGAAATCGTGCGCGGTCGGGCCGATCCGGTGCATTTCAGCACGCCGCCCCACCCCGAGGACGTGCCGCATCCGGTGGTGGTCTATCTCTGCAACGCCGCCATCGCCTCGCCCAATCTCGCAGGCTGGCTCGATCAGCTTGAAACCGGCCCGCGCCCGGCGCTGCTTTGTGTCGGCCCCGCCGATCTGCCCGCGCCGCAAACCGGGCACGCCATGACCCAGCGCCGGATCGACCTTCTGGCCATCGAACAAAACGCCTGGGTGCTGGCCGCGCGCGACGCCCGCTGCGTTGTTGTCGAAACCCGCACCGAATTCGACTGGGCGATGAAGCACCGCACCGATGGCAAGGGCCAGATCAGCGTCTGGGCGCCCTCCAAAATCGTGCTCGATGCCGTCGAGAAACCCTCGGTCAAGGGCGCGGATGCACGCGCACTGGCGCAATGGTTCGCTCGCGCGATGCACGCAGGCGAGGTCATCACTATAGGGGCGAAGCCGCTCGCGTCCGAGCCGGACATGCCTTACCGGCACGTTAACCTCGACAATCCTAAACTCTGAACCCTTGCCAATCGGGCGCGATTGGCGCACCAGATACCGCATGTTCAGCCCGTATTACCGCCCGCTCGTCCAATTCGGCCCGAAGCCGCCCGAAGGCGCTGTTCCGCTTGCTGGCGGCCCCGGCTGGTTCACCCATGCCGAAGAGATCACGCGCGACGGCTCCGCCATCGTCGTCGCAGCCGCCATCCCCAAGGACAAGCGCGCCGCGCTCTCGGCACCGCGCGCCGCCATCGCGGGCCTTGCGTTCGACCGTCCGCGCATCATGGGCATCCTCAACACCACGCCCGACAGTTTTTCCGACGGCGGCCTGCACCGTGATCCCGACGCCGCCCTCGCCGCCGCCGAAGCGATGGCGCTGCACGCCGACCTGATCGACATCGGCGGCGAAAGCACCCGTCCCGGTGCCGAAACGGTGGATCCGCAGACCGAAACCCTGCGCACCGCCCCGATCATCGCCGCCATGCGCGACGCGGGCCTGCACCTGCCGATCTCCATCGACACAAGGAAAGCGGCGGTCGCCCGCGCCGCCCATGCCGCCGGTGCCAGCCTCGTCAATGACGTGTCGGGCTTCACCCACGATCCCGCGCTCGCCCCCTTTTGCGCCGCGCAGGGCCTGCCGGTCTGCGTGATGCATGCGCAGGGCGACCCGGCCACGATGCAGGACGACCCGCACTATGATAACGTGCTGCTCGACGTCTATGATTTCCTCGCCGGGCAGGTCGCCACGCTCGAACAACAGGGCCTCCCGCGCAAGGCCATCATCGTCGACCCGGGCATCGGTTTCGGCAAGACACAGGCGCACAACCTGACACTGCTACAGAACATCTCGATCTTCCACGGCCTCGGCTGCCCGATCCTTCTGGGCGCCTCGCGCAAGGGCTTCATCGGCCGCATCGGTGAGGCCCCCGATCCGCAGGAACGCGCCCCCGGCTCCATCGCCGTGGCCCTCGCCGCCACTGCCCAAGGGGTGCAAATCGTGCGCGTCCATGACGTCAGCGAAACCCGTCAGGCCATCGCGCTCTGGCAGGCGGTGCAAAAGGGCGCTACATAAAGGCCCAGAGATCGCATCGGGGGGAAATATGTCTCGCAAACTCTTCGGCACCGACGGGGTGCGCGGCACCGCCAACACCCATCCCATGACCGCCGAAATGGCGCTGCGCATCGGCGCCGCCGTCGGCCGTTATTTCCGCAAGGACAAATCCGCCGCCCACCGCGTCGTGATCGGCAAGGACACCCGGCTATCCGGCTACATGTTCGAAAACGCGCTGACGGCTGGCCTCACCTCCACCGGCATGAACGTGCTGCTGCTCGGCCCTGTTCCGACCCCCGCCGTCGGCCTGCTCACGCCGTCCATGCGCGCCGATCTGGGCGTGATGATCTCGGCCTCGCATAATCCGGCGGTGGACAACGGCATCAAGTTCTTTGGCCCTGACGGCTTCAAACTTTCTGATGAGGCCGAGCTTGAGATCGAAAAACTGATCGAAGCCGGGGTCGAACCGGTCGAATCGCGCAACATCGGGCGCGCCCGGCGGATCAACGATGGCCTGTTTCGCTATGTCGAACGGGTGAAATCAACCTTTCCGCACGGCATGCGGCTTGACGGGATCAAGGTCGTGGTCGATTGCGCCAACGGCGCCGCCTACCGCGCCGCCCCCGAGGTTCTCTGGGAGCTCGGTGCCGAAGTGATCCCCGTTGGCGTCAATCCCAACGGCTACAACATCAACGAAAACTGCGGCTCGACCAATCCCCGCATCGCCGCCGAAACCGTGGTCAGCCACGGTGCCGATCTGGGCATCTGCCTTGATGGCGACGCCGACCGTGTGATCCTGATCGACGAAACCGGCACCGTCGCCGACGGGGATCAGATCATGGCCCTGCTCGCCGCCCGCTGGGCCGAAGAGGGGCGTCTTGCCGGTGGCGCGCTGGTCGCCACGGTCATGTCGAATCTCGGGCTGGAACGCTTCCTCGAAGGGCGCGGCCTGCGACTTGAACGCACCGGCGTGGGCGATCGTTACGTGGTCGAAAGGATGCGCAAAGGCGGCTACAACCTTGGCGGCGAACAGTCGGGCCATATCGTGATGACCGACTACGCCACCACCGGTGATGGCCTCATGGCGGGGCTGCAATTCCTGGCCGAGGTGGTGCGCACCGGCAAACGCGCCTCGGACCTCGTTCATAATTTTGAGAAGGTGCCGCAACTGCTCAAGAACGTGCGCTTCTCGGCTGGCCAGACCCCGCTCAAAGACGCGTCGGTCAAAACCGCAATCAAAGAGGCCGAGGATCAGCTCAAAGGCAATGGCCGCCTTTTGATCCGCAAATCGGGAACCGAACCCCTGATCCGCGTCATGGCCGAGTCCGAGGACGAGGGCATCCTGAACAAGGCGGTCGATCACGTCGTCAAGGCGGTCCAAGCCACAGTCTGACACTGGGGGCGTCTGCCTCGGGGGTCGTCTGAACCAAAGTCTCAAGATCCGGTTAACGCCAAGGCGGGGCAAAATCCTGTTCGCCTGCCATACGGAATGCAGACGCATTTCAGGCGGGATGCAGACACCCCTTCGATTTTAACCGTTGCGTGCATATTCGGCACTTTTCGCCCGCTCGGGGCGCTGCAGTTTCAATGGTATCAAGGGCTTGGCCGTTGCGGCGGACGCGCACCGCCTCTCGGCGAATAGATTTTTCTGCGCCTTTTTTTACCGTGCGTTGCGCCGTTCGGGCGTTCGCACGATTAACAAAAAGGGCCCCGCCGTTCCCGACAGGGCCCAATCGCAAGGGGTGTTCCCCTGGCTTAGTTCTTCGACTTGTCGACCAGTTTCCCGGCACCGATCCACGGCATCATCTCGCGCAGTTTCGCGCCGGTGGCTTCGATTTCGTGCTCGTCGTTGATCCGGCGGGTCGCCTTGAACGACGGCTGGCCAACAGCGTTTTCAAGCATGAAATCGCGCACGAATTTGCCGCTTTGAATGTCGGTCAGAACCGCTTTCATCCGCGCCTTGGTTTCTTCATAGGGCAGGATCCGCGGGCCGCTGACATACTCGCCATACTCAGCGGTGTTCGAGATCGAGTAGTTCATGTTCGCGATGCCGCCTTCATAGATCAGGTCGACGATCAGCTTCACTTCGTGCAGGCACTCGAAATACGCCATTTCCGGCGCGTAACCGGCTTCCACGAGGGTTTCAAAGCCCATGCGGATCAGCTCGACCAGACCGCCACACAGCACAGCTTGCTCGCCGAACAGGTCGGTTTCGCATTCTTCGCGGAAGTTGGTCTCAATAATGCCCGAACGCCCGCCACCGATGGCCGAGCAATAGGACAGGCCGATTTCCAGCGCCTTGCCGGATGCGTCCTGATCCACGGCGACAAGACAGGGAACACCGCCGCCCTTGACGTATTCGCCGCGCACCGTGTGACCCGGGCCCTTGGGCGCCATCATGATCACGTCAACGCCTTCGGGCGCTTCGATCAGGCCGAAGTGGATGTTCAACCCGTGGGCAAAGGCGATGGCCGAGCCGGGCTTGAGGTGATCCTTGACGTATTTCTTGTAGGTCTCTGCCTGCAGTTCGTCGGGCATGGTGAACATCATCACGTCACACCATTCCGCCGCCTCGGAAATCCCCATGACCTTCAGGCCTTCGCCTTCGGCTTTCTTGGCGCTGGCGCTGCCTTCGCGCAGGGCGACGGCCACGTTCTTGGCACCGGAATCGCGCAGGTTCAGCGCGTGGGCGTGGCCTTGGCTGCCATAGCCCAGGATGGCCACTTTCTTGTCCTTGATCAGGTTGATGTCGCAATCGCGGTCGTAATAAACGCGCATGTCGGGCGCTCCTTTTATCTCTCGTTCAACGGCGGGCAGTAGACTCGTCTCTCCCGCATGTGCCGTGCATCATAGCCCCGCTCTGGTGATAGAAATCTATGTAATTTGTGGATATCTCGTGATAACAGAAATATCCATGCACTGAAAAATCGAATAGTGACGAAAATATGCTAGACGACACAGACCGCCGTATTCTCCGCCACCTTCAGGCCGACCCGTCCCAATCCAACTCCACCCTCGCCGACCTCTGCGGGTTGTCGCAAGCATCCTGTTGGCGACGGATCGAGAGGATGGAGGCCGAAGGTGTCATCCTCGGGCAAGAGGCCGTGATCGATTGGCAGGCGCTCGGTTACACGGTCGAAGTCAGCCTGCGCATCACGCTGGACAAGACCCAACCTCGCGCCTTTGACGAGTTCCTCGCCGCAGCGCGTGAATTGCCAGAAGTGCTGGAAATTCAAACCTTTATCGGCCGCGTTGATACTCGCCTCTGGGTCATCGCGCGGGACATGGCGCACTATCAACAGATCTATCGCACCCAGATCCTCACCCTGCCGCATATCTCCGATATCGAACCGCTGATGCATGTCGCCCGGCTCAAATCGAACGAGGCGCTGCCGCTATGATCGAAATTGACGAGATCGACCGCGAAATCCTGCGCGCCCTGCGCCGCGATGCCCGGGTGAAAACAACCGAACTCGGCCGCCGTCTTGGCCTCTCCCAGCCGCAAGCATGGCGCCGGATCAACCGTCTGGAAGAGGCGGGCGTGATCCGGGGGCGTCGCCTGATCCTCGATCGTGAAAAGCTGGGCTTCGGGGTGACCGTATTTCTTGGCGTGAAACTGGCACTCAAGGGCCGGGTCAGCCTGTCCGATTTCGAACGCGCCGTCGCCGCCATCCCCGAGGTGCAGACGGTCGAACACGTGCTGGGCCTCTATGACTACCGCCTGCGCGTCGTCGCGCGCGACATCGCCGATTTCGAACGCATCCTGCGCCGCCGCATCATGACGCTGCCCGGGGCAGGGGACGTCGAGGCCAACGTGCTTCTCTCAGAAGAACGGCTGGAAGGGCCGATTGGCTAAGTCGCCTCCGGTCAGGCTGACATCAAAAGCGCTTCGGCCTCATAGGCGCGCAACGCTTGGCGCGATGTCGGGCGGTCATGATCGGCATTGCCCAGTTCGGGAAAAAGCTCAAGAATTTCATCGCGTTCGACTTCGCTAATTGCGTTCAGCCCTTGTGGCCCGGGGTAAAGACTCTCGCTCGGTGCGCCTTCGGCAAAAACGATCTGATGGTCATCAAACAGGAAGTGGTAATAAATCACCTCTTCTCGCGCGATGATCCGGATCGTGTCATCATTCACAAGATGCTTGGCCGCGACAAGGACCTGATCCTCGCCAAAGAGCAACTCAGCCCATGCTCCGGACACCATCATCCGGTGGTTCTGCGAAACCCAGAGATCACGCACATTCCCAAGCGCCTGTGACTTGATCTGCACAGGTGCGTTTCCGGCTTCCCCCTTGCACCGCATGCCCCCGATCCAACGGATGGGCTGCGGTCCTTGGTCCAAGGTGTTTACCATGTCACCCGGCATCAGCGTCTCGACCCTTCGCGGCCCCTTAGGGGTCTCGATCAGCGTGCCAGCGCAAAAGCAAATCGTCGTCAGGAGGTTGATGTCCGAGGAGAAAATTCCATCCCCCTGTTCGCCCGGAGAGATTACGCCATCGCCGTTATAGTCGATATCCTCATTGGTCGGCACCTCGAAGGGCTTCTTGCTCTCGGCCATCGCAGCAAAGATATCTATCCCGCCAAATAGCGCGATCTCATCAAGACTCGGGGCGCCGGAATCAGAAGAGGTCAGCGAGCTTGCATCGAATTCGAGGTAGCGGTCGCCCATCGTATTTCGCCCGACATCGACACTGGCGCCGGTGGTCGATGAGTAGGTGTATTTGGCGTTGTCATAATAATAGTCCGAGGCGTTGTCATAGACCACGATCCCGGTGATGACCGAATTGTCGTTGAGCGATCCGTCCGGGTTCGCGCCTTCCACAAGAAAGGCTACGATATCGTCATCCTCGAACAAACGGTCGCCGCCATGCACCATTAACTCACCGCCATTACTGGCGTTGCTGTTGGTGTGGGGGGTCGCCCAATATACTGAAACCGTTCAACAAAAGTGTTGTGTCGGCCATTGTCTGCCTGCCTCGGGGGCTTTGCCCCGGTTTCGTTCGACTGCTCGGTCTTTCGAATTTTGTTAAAATTAGGCGGGAAATGTGGCCCGAATAAGGCAGTCCTACCTGGGGATCGAGCATTGCAATTCATGTGCGTTGGCGGTCACATTGCGCCAAGAACCAAGTGATGAAGGAGGCCTTGATGGCTGCTCTGCTCGATACCGTTGATCCCGACGGCCTGTTGGAATTTTCCGTGGTCTTCACCGACCGCTCGCTCAACCACATGTCAGCCACCTTTCAAAAGGTTATGCGTGACATCTCGGATATGTTGAAAGAAGTATACAACGCCGATGGCGTCGCCCTCGTCCCCGGCGGCGGCACCTACGCCATGGAATCCGTAGCCCGCCAATTCGCCCACAACAAGCATGCGATGATCGTGCGAAATGGTTGGTTCTCATATCGTTGGTCTCAGATTTTCGAAGCTGGTAATTTCACCTCTAAAACAACTGTTTATAAGGCGCGCCAGACTGGAAATGGTACAACCGCCCCGTTTGCTCCTGCTCCGATAGAAGAGGTGACAGCGGCGATTTCCGAAGCGCAACCAGATGTGGTTTTCGCGCCGCATGTCGAAACATCGGCGGGTCTGATCCTGCCTGATGACTATCTCGAAGCGATGGCGCGCGCGGCACATGATGTGGGCGCGTTGATGGTGCTCGATTGCATCGCTTCTGGCGCGGCTTGGGTCGATATGAAGGCGCTTGGCATCGATGTACTTATTTCTGCACCACAAAAGGGCTGGTCAGCTTCTCCATCAGCGGGGCTCGTCATGATGTCGGACAAGGGTCTGGAGCGATTGGAAGAAACCAGTTCCGACAGCTTTGCGCTCGATCTTAAGAAATGGCGCGCGATGATGAAGGCCTATGAAGATGGCGGGCATGCCTATCACGCCACAATGCCTACAGATGCGTTACGTGCATTCCGAGATACAATGCAGGAAACCCGCGACTATGGTTTCGAGCGGCTACGCGCGGCTCAGTGGGAACTAGGGGATAGTGTGCGCGCGATGCTGAAAGCGCGCGGCGTCAAATCCGTCGCAGCAGAGGGGTTCGGCGCACCGGGAGTCGTAGTGAGCTACACCGATGATCCGGGAATCCAGAACGGCAAGAAGTTCGCGGAACAAGGTATGCAGATTGCTGCTGGTGTTCCGCTCGCCTGTGATGAGCCCGAAGGCTTCAGTACATTCCGCTTGGGTCTTTTTGGCCTCGACAAGCTTTATGACGTACCAGCGACCCTAAAGCGGCTCGAAGCGGTTTTCGACAAAGTCCTTTAACCGCGGGCGCCTAGGCCAAGGCGCATCATGGTCTTGCGCACTGGGGCCAGTGAATAAATCGCATTGAGGCCAGCCGCACGCAGATCGCGTAGCGGCTGTGCTTCCATCATTGATGCTCGATTGAGTATATCGATTCCGGCTGCTCGAGTCCGTACTTCGAGGTGACGCGCCTTGTGATAGGCGTCGAGCATCTGCCGACCCCCGAGTCGTTCGGGTGCAGCCTGGACAAGATCCAGAAGCGCTCGCATATCGCCAAGTGACATATTGAGACCCTGCGCACCGATTGGTGGTACAACATGAGCCGCTTCCGCCACGAGCGCCAGCCGTTCGCCTGACATCCGTTCGGCCACTTGGTTGATGATTGGCCAGATCGTGCGGTTCGACGCAAGTGTGAGTGGGCCATATAGCAAACAGGAGCGGGTGTTCATTTCGGCTTCGAAATCGGCCTTGTCGAGGGCGCGGAGGCGCTCGGCCTCGGGGCCGCGTTCCATCCACACCACCGCCGACGAGGGGAGGCCCTGGTGGTCAGGCAGTGGAACAAGCGTAAACGGTCCACCCGAGCGGTGAATTTCGGTCGAAATGTTCTGATGCGGAATGGAGTGCGTTACTGCGAAGGCCAACGCTTTTTGCCCGTATCGCCTTGTGTTCACAGGAATACCCGCGGCGGCGCGCATCGGCGAATTGCGCCCATCGGCGGCGATCACAAGCTTTGCGCGTATCACTTCGCCATCGCTAAGTGTGACCCGCGCCTCGTTCTCACGGGTAAATAGGGCGCGCGTTCCGGTTCCGGGGCGGAAGGTTACGTTTTCCAACTCGTTGAGCCGGGCAACCATCTCGCGCCGAAGAAGCCAGTTTGGCAGGTTCCAACCGAATGGCCGCTCCGAGATATCAGAGGCGTTGAAATCCTTTGTGATACGTGGTTCGGGCTGCTCGCCTCCAGCATCGACAATGCGCATGATCTGCAACTCCGCTGCATGTGGCGCCAGGCGTTCCCAGAGCCCTGCAAAATCAAGAAGTTCTTGGGCGGGTTGCAAGAAGGCAGTGGTGCGCAGATCGGCACCGTCGGCATCGCGCTCCATGATTGGCGGCGTGGGATCGACGCACAGCACCGAAAAGCCAGCCGTGCCGAAGATCGCCGCCGCAGTGAGCCCGGCGACGCCGCCGCCGGACACGAGTATATCGAAATCATGCGCCATGCTCAGGTCCCCTTTCGCCATTGGCGGCACCCTAGAACGGGCGCGGGCCGAGGGAAAGCGGCAAGCTGACGCGTCAGCCGCCCCGGGCGACGGTAATCAGCAGGATGTAGATGATAGGCGTCGCGATGACGGCCGGGATGTAGAGACCGGGAACCCCGAAGAAGAAGATCGCGAGGCCCCAAAGAACGATCAGAACCAGAACGGTCAAGATGATTTTCATGGCCAGCGCGTTTTCGGCGGCTTCCGCCTTGGGATCGATCTCGTGGGCGGTCTTGGAATCGGTCTGGCTCATGTGCGTCTCCTGAATGTGAGCATTGGTAAAGGTGCTGACTAATGGCCAACCTCTCAGATGAACAGTTGCAGATTGACGCAGTTGAGCGATTCCCTGATCAGGATTCCGTTACAATTCAGTCGACCAACTTGGCGATGAAGTCCCCGAGGTTTGGTGTGTGGTGATGGATGTAATCTATTTCCTGAGCTTCAGGCGCCACGTGAACGGTACGCATGCCCAGTGCATGAGGAACCTTCAAATTGCGTGGATCGTCTTCGAACATGGCGCCGTTTCGCGGATCGAGACCATCACGTTCGAATATGCGCTGGAACGCTTCTGGGCGGGGTTTGGGGTGAAAATCGGCATGTTCCACACCGTAAACGGCATCGAATATCTCATCTAGGCCACGTGCCTTCAGCACTCGTCCAGCGTATGGGGCCGACCCATTGGTGTAAACGATCTTGCGGCCGGGGAGAGCGCTGATACTTCGGCGTAGATCGGCATCGGGCTCAAGGGCGTGGAGCGAGATTTCGTGCACGTCGGTAAGGTAGGGGGCTGGATCTACACCGTGCTCTTGCATGAGACCTGCCAAGGTCGTGCCATATTCGCGCCAGTAGTGCTTACGCAGGCGATCAGCTTCGGCCCTGTCGACGCCGATACTGTCCATCACGTATTGCGTCATTTTAACTTCGATCTGATCGAACAGTCGCGCTTGCGGCGGATAGAGGGTGTTATCAAGGTCGAAGACCCAAGTTGCGACGTGTGAGAATAACGATTTTGGCATGATCGCACCCTAGAGGGCGTCTGGGGTGTGCGCAATGGTGCCCTTGCGGCGAGGGCGAATTGCCTGTCTAATCTTGCAAATTCCCCGAAAGGCGTAGGAATGAAAGAGCCGCAAGCAAATCAGAAAACGGTCAATAAAGATGCCTACTCACTCATCCTTGACGCGATCGATCTTGGGGAGTTTCGTCCGGGTGACCGATTGGTCGAAAGCGATCTGGCAGAGCGTTTCGGTGTTTCGCGTACACCCATTCGCGAGGCTTTGCAGAGGCTTGAAACACAACAACTGCTGAAACGGGACGGCCGAAGCCTTATCGTGGCGTCACTCGATCACAACCAGTTGGCCGAGCTCTATACAGTGCGCGCAGAACTCGAAGGGTTGGCAGCACGATTGGCTGCCAAACATGCCACCGCCGAAGAGGTTCGTGTTCTGCGTGATATGGTTGAAGAGGATCGCAAGCTGGCTGATGATCCGGCAGCACTCGCGCGGGCGAACCGACGGTTTCACCGCCAGATAC
Source organism: Rhodalgimonas zhirmunskyi (assembly GCA_030848925.1). Lineage (GTDB taxonomy): Bacteria > Pseudomonadota > Alphaproteobacteria > Rhodobacterales > Rhodobacteraceae > Rhodalgimonas > Rhodalgimonas zhirmunskyi. Next base: position 1,107,078 of record JANFFA010000001.1, on the reverse strand, counting down.
ACCTTGCCTCGCATAATCGGTTTCTGGTGCAGCAACTCACCCTCGTGCATCAGTCGATGGCCTTGATGGCGACGACCTCTCTTGCAGCGGAAGGGCGCGGGCCGACGGCACTCGATGAACACGATAGGATCGTAAGGGCGATTGAGGCGGGCGATGAAGAAGCGGCGAAAAAGATGCTCAAGGAGCACATTTCCCAAGCCTATGTCACTCGTTTGATGCTTGATGCGGCGGGTTGAGAGCGCCGCCGGAAGAGTGGCGTGACGAAAAGAGGGACCGCTTCCGCGGCTTTAGCGAATGCCCGTGCTGTGTCTTGTCCCAGTAAAAGGGTTGGAAAACCAATTCCCACAGGGCTTTGTAAGCGGCGATCGCACCGAGCGGGTAATAAAAATGCAAGGTTGGCACCCAAGGCAGCAAATGCCGGTGATCTTCACCGGAAACAGCAGTCGCATTGACCAGCACATTGACGACTTCGACGGTCAAGAATGACAAGCCGAGCGCGAGCATGATTTCGCGCCCAACAAGCGGATCAAGCGGGTGAGGCAACCCGAGAAGCACCAGCCAGAACGACCATAGAACAGGTGCCAGCATGAACTGTGAAAGTGCTGTCACGAAATGAGCTTGGAACCCCCAAAATTTCAGCGAGCCTAGTTGGCGGTATAGCCTGAGCGGGCGGCGCATGTGGACGAGATAGGTGATCATGTATCCCTTGAGCCAGCGCGACCGCTGCCGGATCCACGGCCAGAAATGGCAATTGGCTTCCTCTCCGGTGACTGTCGGGATCACCTTGGTGCGATAGCCGTGACGTGCGAGGCGAAAGCCAAGGTCGGCATCTTCGGTCACGTTGTGCGCATCCCAACCGCCGATCTCTTCCAATACATCACGGCGAAAAAACAGTGTTGTGCCGCCGAGAGGGATCGAAAAGCCAAGCCGAGCCATACCGGGGAGAACTACCCGGAACCAGGCCGCGTATTCGACGGTGAAACACCGCGCGAGCCAGTTCTGGCGGCTGTTGTAGTAATCGAGAACACCTTGCAGGCAGACCACGTCATCGGCGGCCTGGTGGAATTCTTCGACGACAGTGGTGATCTGATCTGGGGCTGGCGCATCTTCTGCGTCCCAGATCCCAATGATCTCTCCATCGCAAAAATCCAGCGCATAATTCATCGCGCGCGGCTTGGTTTTCAACTTGTCATCGGGCACCTCGATCACGCGTATCCACGGCGGCAGGTCACTGGCTGCGATGGTATCACGCGTGAGGTGATCGTTTTCCTCGAGAACCAGCACGACGTCGAGCAGTGGCTTGGGGTAAGTCAGGCGCGACAGCCGTTTGAGAAGGCTTTTCGCAATCTCGCTTTCCTTGAAAAGGGGGACGAGCACCGACACGCGCGGCAATTCGACTTCCAGCCCATCCTCGTACGAGGGCTCTGTTGGTGTTTCCGCCCGGTGATTGTCAGGCGGGTCCGAGGGTGATGGACGTGAAAGATGTGCGATGTAAGCCGCAATTTTGAAACCGGCGGCGATAAACAGGGTGATGCTGGCCCATGCGGCGAGAAAAGCGAAGATCAAGCGGGGGTAAACCGCGGTCAGGGTCATCAACACCGCGATCAGCCCGAGAGGGAGGATCAACCGCCGGTTTCCGACGGCCCCCCAATTTCTACAGCTTTCAGGGGCCGGCACGCGCGCCGATGCTTGCGGTGTGAGGGTCGCGCGATGGCTCTTTGCAAGAGCGGCGTGGATATCGCTTTTTGTGGCGATGACCGCCTTTGCAGCGGGAGCGTCGTTGCCGAGGATAGCGAGGGCGGTGGCGAAATCTTCGATCCGGGAGACCGCTATCAGGATCACATCCCCATCGCGACGCCAGGGGATGACCGAATGGTTTAGGCAAAGCCGCAGGGGCAAAACTTCGCAGAGCGAGCGATCGGGCGGCTCAAGGCGAAGGTCTATTTGGCGAAGGCCGTGAAACTGGGCGATCGCAACGGCTATGTCTTCTGGCGAGACGGCGCCTTCGGCGATCAGGATGCGATCAACGGAACTTTGGCTGTTGGCCTGCACCGCGCGGGCGGACATGAGCTGTGCGGCCGAGATTGTACCGTTTTCAAGCAGGAACCTGCCAAAATCTTCCGCAGGCGCCTGCGTGTCTGGCCAGTGGCGCGCAGTGTCCATCGTCTGTCCTTACCCATTGGCACGCCTTGTCATTCGGCGCGTTACCCACAGGTTTACCCTCTTCTAAGTTAACAGAGGGTTAATTCAGGACCGTGTATGCGGTGGGACACCGCGAATCGAGCAGTGTCAGACGGTTTGCTTTTCCATTTCGGCGGCGAAACGCTCGAACAGATAGAAACTGTCTTGCGGTCCGGGGGACGCCTCGGGGTGGTGCTGAACCGACCAGACAGGACGGCCGCTCATCCGGATGCCACAATTGCTACCATCGAAAAGTGAAACATGTGTTTCCACCACGCCCTCGGGAAGGGACTGGCTATCGACGGCGAAGCCGTGGTTCATCGAGGTGATCTCGACCTTACCGGTGTCGAGCTCCTTCACCGGGTGGTTGGCACCGTGATGACCGTGGTTCATCTTGACCGTCTTCGCCCCCAGCGCGAGCGCGAGCATCTGGTGCCCGAGACAGATGCCGAAGACTGGCAGGTCGGTCTTGTCGAGCACGTCGCGGATCATCGGCACGGCATATTCGCCTGTGGCCGCCGGATCGCCGGGGCCGTTCGACAGGAACACGCCATCGGGATTGTGCGAAAGCACCTCCTCGGCGGTGGCCGTGGCGGGCAGGACAGTCACATCGCAGCCGACCGAGGCAAGGCAGCGCAGGATGTTGCGCTTGGCGCCATAGTCGATGGCGACGACCTTGTGCTTGGGGGCCTCAAGGCGGGTGTAGCCTTCGGGCCAGGCCCAGCGCATTTCATCCCAGCGATAGCTTTGCGCGCAGGTAACCTTGCGGGCCAGATCGAGGCCAACGAGACCGGCGAAATCGCGGGCCTTGGCGACCAGCGCCGCGATGTCGAAATTGCCCTCGGGATCATGTGCGAGCGCGACATGCGGTGCACCCTGCTGGCGGATCGCGCGGGTCAGGCGCCGCGTGTCGATGCCGCCGATCGCGATGCGGCCACGGGCGGCCAGCCAGTTTTGAAGTGTATCGGTTGCGCGCCAGTTGCTGGGTTCGGTCGGATCCCATTTGACAACCATCCCTTCGGCCACGGGATCGGCGGTTTCGTCGTCCTCAACGTTGACGCCGGTATTGCCGATATGGGGGAAGGTGAAGGTGATCACCTGTCCGGCATAGGAGGGATCGGTCATGATCTCTTGATAGCCGGTCATTGCGGTGTTGAAGCAAAGCTCGGCGGTGGTGACGCCGGTGGCGCCGAAGCCATGACCGTAGAACACGGTTCCATCGGCGAGGGCGAGGCAGGCGGTGGGCTTGTTCTGGGCGGTTTTTTGGGCGGGTTGGGCCATGCGAGTCACTCCGGGTGAGAGGCGGCAAATTGCGCGGAACCTAAGAGTCTGGGCCGAGGGGGTCAAGGGCGGTTCGGGGCTTTGTTGCAAGGGTTTTCCTGCATACGGCTGGCTTCCCCGAGGGCAAACTTGCGCCAGACGCTCTGGCCAGATAGATATCGTGGCTTATGTGAACCCTAGGGGATGGGACATGGACTTGAGAACACGCATCACCGCCGCGTTGAAGCAGGCGATGAAAGACAAGGATGCCAAGCGCTTATCGACGCTGCGTCTGATCAATGCGGCGATCAAGGATCGCGACATCGCGCTTAGGGGCGAAGGCAACGAAAACGGCGTCGATGACGCTGGCGTGCTGACCATCCTTGGAAAGATGGTGAAGCAGCGTCAGGAAAGCGCACGCGCCTATGAAGAAGGTGGACGGCTGGACCTGTCCGAGGCCGAGCGGGCCGAGATCAAAGTGATCGAGGATTTCCTTCCCAAGCAGCTTTCGGAGACTGAGGTCGAAACGGCTGTGGATGATGCTATTGCCAAGGTCGATGCCAGTTCGATCCGGGACATGGGCAAGGTGATGGGCGAGTTGAAATCGCGCTACACCGGGCAGATGGATTTCGGCGCGGTGGGGCCGATGGTCAAGGATCGGTTGAGCGCCTGATTGGGTGTTCGATCTGACTGCCTGATTTGGGCAGCTGATCCGGGGGCATATCAACTCTGCCCGAAGTTTTTTCGACAGTGTTAACTTTTGGACGGCCGTGAAAACGGCCGTCTGCAAAGCGTCTGCACCCCGTCTGCTTTCCGTCGGGCGCAAAACGCCTGTGCCGAGTCGCGCTGCTTCGTGAACGCGGCGCGCGGTGCCTGCCTCATCCCCCTTGTCTTGATCAATCATGAACGTGGCGTGCGGCGGGCACCGTCACGGTGGGCCAAATCCACGTTAATCCTTCGTTGATAATTCCCTTCCCCACGTCGGGGCGACCCCGAGCCGTGTGATCTGGAACAGAGAGGCATCCGGACGTGCCCTGCGCGTTGCCGTTGATGTGGAAAGGGAATTGGATGAGCGTAGAGATAACCGAAGGCGTCACCCTCATGCCGCCGCCATTCGCGGATGGGCTGAACGTTTGGTCAAGCGGGGATGGCACGCCGGGGTCGGACACCTATGCCAGCGCGGCCAATGCCGCCTTCGTTCCGGCGGATCAGGATTTCAGCGGCTGTCTTGAAGTGCAGAAAACCGCCTCGACGCAGAAGATCCGTTACATGGGCGAGACGCCGCTGTTACCCGGCGTCTACCTGCGGGTCACGGCGCGGGTGAAGGCGATCTCGGGCAACCTTCCGTCGGTGCGCATCGCGGGCTGGGCGGGGGCCGCGGGAGGCGGTCATGTGTCCGGCGTGGAAGAGACCGGTCCAAGCACGACGTTGAGCCAATATGGTGAAGTGGTCGAGGTGAGCGCGATCGTCGGTGTGGGCAATCGCACTGGTGTCGACATGGTCTGGGGCGCGGAGCCGATCTATGGCCATTTCGGGATCGACCTGACGGGGCAGACCGGTGGCGTCGTGCGGGTCGATGACATCGTGATCGAGGATGTGACCAACGTGTTCCTGCGCACCATGATGGGCACGATCGATGTGCGTGACTACGGCGCGATAGGCGATGGCATCACGGATGATCGTGCCGCGTTCGAGGCGGCGGATGCGGCGGCGGCGGGGCGCACCGTGATCGTGTCGGACGGGGAATACTACCTTGGCGACGACATGACCTTTGAAAGCGAAGTGCAATTCGAGGGCACGGTGACGATGCCGGTCGATGCCATTTTCGTGCTGCGCCGGAACTTCCACCTGCCGGCCTATATCGACGCTTTCGGTGACGAGGAGCTGGCGTTCAAGAAGGCGTTTCAGGCGCTGTTGGACAATGCCGATCACGAGAGCCTCGACATGGGGGGGCGGATCGTCAACCTGACGGGGCCGATCGACATGCAGGCGGCGGTGGCCAATCGCACCACCTATGCCACGCGACGAGTGATCGCCAATGGCCAGTTCTCGGCCGAGGACACGCCGGCATGGGACGAGGACGTGGTGACCAGCCAGGCCAGCTATTCGGCCAGCAACAACAAGGTGCTGAGTGGCGTGGAGAACGCGGCCAACATTCCGGTTGGCGCGTTGGTCGAGGGCAATGGCGTGGGGCGCGAGGTCTATGTGCGGGCGGTCAATGTGGGCGCGCAGCAGATCACCCTGTCGGATGAGCTTTACGATGCCGAGGGCACCCAGACCTTCACCTTCCGGCGGTTCAAATACATGCTGGATTTCAGCGGCTTCGCGGACCTCGACAAGATGACGATCCGGGATGTGGAGTTCAACTGCCGGGGGCGCGCCAGCGGGGTGATGCTGGCCACTGCGGGCCTGATTTTTCAGGTGCGCGACTGCTATTTCACCAAGCCCAAGGACCGCGGCCTGACGTCGCCCGGAGAAGGGTCGCAAGGGTTGCTGGTGGATCGCTGCCAGTTCCTGTCGAACGAGGGCGACGACGTGGCGACGAGCCGGACGTCTATCGCGCTCAACGTCAATGCGAACGATGCCAAGATCCGCAACAACCGCGCGACCCGGTTCCGGCATTTCGCCGTCATCTCGGGGAGTGGGGCGATCGTGACGGGCAACCACTTTTTCCAAGGTGACAACGTCGATGGTGGTGCGCGCACGGCGGGGATTGTTCTGGGCAAGACGAGCCTGCGGGTGATTTTCAACTCTAACTACGTCGACAACTGTTTCCTTGAGTGGACTAACGAATTGGACAGTGATCCCGACCAGTCGAGCGAGTTCAGTTTCAGCCAGCTCAACATCACCGACAACACGTTTTACTGCACCCATGCGGCGAGCTGGTTCTCGTTCATCGTGGTCAAGCCCTTGGGCACGGGGCATTTCCTGAACGGGATGGTGGTGCAGGGCAACACGTTCCGCGCGGTGGGCGTTGTTCTGGACCGGGTGGATCGGGTCGATACCAGCTTTGCCGATCTTGATTGGGGGCGCACCAAGAACGTGACCTTCTCGGACAACATGTTCAACAACATCACGACAGCCGTGTCGAACCCGCTGGTCAAGACCCATGTCGAAGCCAGCACGGCGCAAAGCTGGATCGTGGATTGCGCGCCGAACCTGCCATTCGGGGGATGGGCGCGCAATGTGGAATCGGTGCAGGCGATTGGTGCGATCCGGACGGATGCCAACGTGTCATCGCACCAGATGCCCTATGTGAAACTCGAAGAGGGGTCGAACAATGATCAGGTCGAGCTGGTCTGGGATCGCCCGGTGCGTGGGGAAGTGATGATACGGGTGCGTATGGATACGCCGATCTGATGAGTTGATCGGATCAGGTGCAGGATGTGTTGAATCCTCAGACGAGGGCGTCCCAATCGGGGCGCCCTTTGATGTATCGAACCGGCCCCCGTTTTTCGATTTGGCGCGGTTGGGGGCGCGTTTCCCTGTCTGTCAGAAGTCACGCCAGAGGCCGATCTTCAGGCCAAGGCGGTCGCCGCCGTAGATGTCGGCAGACGCCCCGAGTTCGACATGCGATTGACGGCCTGTTCTGACTACCACGGATGGCGCGAGGCGCAGGAACGAAGGATCGCCGGAACTGACTCCGCCTTGTAGCTGCCAGATTGTTTTGAACCGGTCGGAATGGGTGACACCGAACGTGGCATCGGCCTTGAAATCGGTCCGGCGGCTGACCAGCCTGAGTTCGCCGTAGGTTTCAAGCGACAGCCAGCCGGAACGCCCATTGGTGAAGCTCAGGCCTTTGCCCAGCGAAAACCCAGGCCGGATCGTGGGTTCGCCCGCGACCGTGCCGCCACCGATTTCGAGGGCCGCGATCAGACCGCTTTCGCCCTGAAAGACAGGGTGGCGCAGGAACGCGATAAGCTTGTGTTTTCCCGAGATGCCGTGGCCGATATCCATGCCCACGGTCCAGTTCCGTCCAAGCCCGTATTCTAGATAAACGGTCGAATAGACGCCATAAGGCCCCTCAAACGCCGCTGCGTCGACTTGGGTTGCGCTGGCAAGGAAGCCGTGCCCCTTTTCGCGCGGCCAAGGCCCGGCGGTGGCCTGACCGCCCGTGCCCCCGGGAAAGCCCGGGCAGAGCACTATCAAGACGGCCATGGCAAGGGCGAGGGCGCGATGTGACAGAAGGAGGCGGCGCATGGCGGCTCCGAATGGAGGTGCGGGGACGCTCAGTCTTTCTTAAAGTTGGTAAACAACGGGTTAATTTCGCCCGGATATGCGTGATGGGGCAGGATTGAGGCCCGCGTTTTGCCCTCTTGTCTTGTTTCCTTGCGCTGTTAGGCTGCGTGAGGCGCGCGCGACATCATCTGAGGGAGGAGGCAGCATATGCCCACCATCGCCAAGAATAACAGCTACCAAACCGTGATCACGACTTTTGAAATGACACCGGGCACGGCGCAGGACCTGATGGATGCGCTGACCGACGCTTATGAACAGTTCATCTCGAAGCAACCGGGGTTCATTGCCGCCGGACTGCATATCAACGACGCGCAGACCCGGATCGCCAATTATTCGCAGTGGGAACGGCGCGAGGACTATCAAGCGATGCTGCGCAGTGACGAAATGCGCGCCCGCAATCGCAAGATCAACGAGATGTGCAAGAGTTTCGAACCGGTGATGTATGACGTTCAGGCGACGTTTGGCTGAAACTGGCTATTGCGGGATCAAGGCCGCGATCCGGCAGGGGTATTGCGCGCGATGCGTGGCGGGCGATCTGACTTGAATCAAGGCGGCCTTCACGTAATCGCGCGATGCTGAGAAAAATGCGTCTGCAGGAGGAACAGCCCAATGTACATGAATATTATGGTGCCGGTATCGTTTGACGAAGAACGCGATGCGCCACAAGCGGTGCAGGTGGCGCAGAAGCTGGCCGGAGACGGGGCGCGGATCACGCTGGTGCATGTGATCGAACAGGTGCCGGCCTATGCCCTGAGTGCGGCGTCTCCGGGATACCTCAGCGAGGCGAAGGAGGCGAGCGAGGCCAAGATGCAAGCGATGGCCGAGGGGATTCCCAATTGTGGTGTCGCGGTGCTTGAAGGCCATGCCGCGCGCACGATCCTTGAGTTTGCCAAGGAGAAATGGGCCGATTGCATCGTTATCGCATCGCATCGTCCGGGCTTGCAGGATTTCTTCCTCGGCTCGACGGCGGCGCATGTGGTGCGCCACGCGGGATGCGCCGTGCATGTCGTGCGTTAAGCACTTGTGAAATACGCACTGCGCCGGAGCGCGCAGGTGAATGGGAACATCAAGAGGAGAAGCGCGATGTACATGAATATTTTGGTGCCGGTGGCGGCGGATCACGACAAACACACCGGCAAGGCGCTGAACGTGGCGCGCGCGCTGGCGGGCGAGGGGGCCAAGATCACGGTTCTGACCGTTGTCGAGCAGATGCCGGGCTATATTGCAGCACAACTGCCCGAGGGGCATGTCGAAAAGATGCGCGAAGACCTGAAGGCCGGTCTGCACGAGGATCTGGCCGGGGCCGAGGATGTCAGCGTCGCGGTGATCGACGGGCATTCGGCGCGCAGCATTCTGGACTATGCGGACTCACATAAAGTGGATTGCATCGTCATGTCCTCGCATCGGCCCGATTTCAGTGATTACCTGCTTGGCTCGACCGCGGCGCGGGTTGTGCGCCATGCGCGCTGTGCGGTGCATGTGATGCGCTAACCCACCCGGCAATCGGGCGTGGCAGGGGCCTGTCCGATTGCCTTGCCGGTTGTCATTCCGGGCGAATTGCAGGGCGGGTTGCAGGGCGACACCCTGTTTCCCATATCATTGGGGAACAAGAGAGGAGTTGCCGATGAAATGCCCGATCGATGGGGAAACCCTTGTCATGTCAGAGCGACATGGTGTCGAGATCGATTACTGTCCGAAATGTCGGGGGGTGTGGCTTGACCGGGGGGAGCTAGACAAGATCATCGATCAGGCGGCTGGCGAAATGGTGTTGCCCGATCCGGATCCGGCCCCGCAACCGGTGCCCCCTCGGGGTGCACCCCCTCGTGGCGCGCCATATCCGACGCCCGAACCGCATGTCTATCAGGAACCCTATCGAAGGGAAGAGCCGCGTTACGACGAGCCGAGCCATAACAAGGGCCGTCGCTATAGCGAAGATGACGATTACCGCTGGCGCAAGCGCAAGAAGCGCAAGTCGATCCTGTCCGAGATATTTGACTTCGACTGAGGCCGCGGCGTCCGGATTTTTCGCGGCGCCACATCTGTGCCTGAGGTCTGCGCTTGCCAACGCCCGGGGCAGTTCATACCCTTTTCACAGGCACTTAGGGAGAGGGACGAATGGCGGAAAAACCGGTTCTGATTGCGGGAGGGGGGATTGGTGGTCTCGCCATGGCGCTGACGCTGCACCAGATCGGGGTCGAATGCCTCGTTCTGGAGTCGGTTGAGGAATTGCGCCCATTGGGCGTGGGAATCAACCTGCAACCCAATGGTGTGCGCGAGATGTTGGATCTTGGCATCGGGATGGATGATCTTGATGGCGTTGGCCTGCCGGCGCGCGAATGGGCGCTGGTGGGGCTGAACGGCAAGGATATCCATGCCGAACCGCGTGGCACGGAAGCGGGGTATAACTGGCCGCAATACGCCATGCATCGCGGTAAATTCCACATGCTGCTTTATCGTCGTTTCATCGAGCGGGCAGGGGCCCATGCCGTGCGCCTTGGCACGCGGGTTACGGGGTATCGGCAGGATGCGGATGGCGTGACCGCCCTTGTCGAGACGCCGCATGGCCGCGCAGAAATCGAGGGACGGTTGCTGATTGGGGCCGATGGCATTCATTCCGCGATCCGCGCCCAGATGCACCCGGACCAGCCGCCGATCCACTGGGGCGGCGTTCTCATGTGGCGCGGCACGACACAGGCCTTGCCCCGCCGCACCGGCAGCTCGTTCATTGGGCTGGGCACGGACAAGCACCGTATGGTGATCTATCCGATCTCGCATCCCGATCCGGAAACCGGGCTGGCCGAGATCAACTGGATCGCTGAAATCACCGTCGAACCCGGCGAGGGCTGGCAGAAAACCGGATGGTTCAAACCGGTCGAAATAGATGAATTCGTTGACCATTTCGAAGGTTGGGAGTGGGACTGGCTGGATGTGCCAGAGCTTTTGCGCGGGGCCGATGTGGCCTATGAGAACCCGATGATCGACCGCGATCCGGTAAGCACGTGGCAGGACGGACGGGTGGTTCTGATGGGGGATGCGGCGCATGCGATGTATCCCACCGGCTCGAACGGGGCCAGCCAGGCCATTATCGACGCGCGCACGCTTGGCGCCTGTATGGTGGAGCACGGGGTGAGTGAAGCCGCGCTTGCGGCCTATGATGAAAAGCTGTGCGGCCCGGTGTCAGAGCTTGTTCTGAAGAACCGTGGGGCCGGTCCCTTCGGGCTGCTGTCACTGGTTGATGAGCGGTGTGGTGGCACCTTCGACAACATCGACGATGTCATTCCGGCAGCCGAGCGGGAGGCGTTCCTTGCCAGCTACAAGGCTGCGGCAGGGTTTGGGCGGGATAAGCTAAACGCCGCCCCACCGACGATTGCGCCGGGCGCGCGGGTCGGAGACGCTCTCTAGCTCTATCGCACTGGTAGATATGCCGGGGCGTCCGAGGGACTTCTCCCTCAGACATGCTTTGTTTTGTAATGGGGTGGGGCGGTCAGGCCTTGGTGGCCTCTAGCTGTCCCATGACGTCATGGGCGGCCAGCACCAGCGCATCCGCGATCGCTTCGCATTGCTCGGGCGTGAGCCGGGCAGGCAGGCGTGCATCGCAGGCGCGCATCAGCATGGCGCGGGTGCGCGGCAGGTCGGGTGCGGGGCCGGGAATGAACTGCCAGTTCCAGAAGGCGCGGGCATTGTCGGAAGACAGGCCGAACACCTGCACCTTCACGCCGCGATCGGCGGCGGCGGTGGCGAATTGGCGGGTTTGCGCATCGCTCATGCCCACAAGGTTGAACTGGATCGAATCCGGCGCGCGTTCTTCCTTGGTCAATTTCGCAGGGACCGTGATCCAAGGCGAGGATTCAAGACGCGCCGCGACAAGATCATGATTGCGTCGACCATCGCGCACCCTGCGGGGCACTTCAGGCAGCTGCGGGCGAATGATCGCGGCCGAGATATTGCCAAGGCGCAGGTTGTAGAGCGGCAGCTTGTTCTGCCAGCGCGAAAATGCCTCTTCCAGCGCGGCGGAATTGTCGCCCGGAGCCATATGCTTGCGCCAGTTATGCTCGTAAGCGCCCGACATGATCACGGCGCGCGCCACAAGATCGGCATCATCGGTGATCAGAATGCCGCCTTCCCCCGCGTTGACCAGCTTGTAGGACTGGAACGAGAAGCAGCCGACCCGACCAATGGTGCCGATTTTGCGCCCGTCCCATTCGGTGCCAAGGCTGTGTGCGGCGTCCTCGACCACGGGAATGCCGCGCGCGTCGCAAAGCGCCATGATCGCATCCATATCCGAGGTATGGCCGCGCATGTGGCTAATGATGACGGCGCTGATGTCTTCCTCAAGGCGGGCCGCGAAATCGGCGATGTCGATGCGGTAGTTTTCGCCCACCTCGCACAGCACGGGCTGGCAATCAGCATGCACGATGGCCGAGGGCACGGCCGCGAAAGTAAAGCCGGGGATCAACACCCGCGCGCCCGACGGCAGGCCAAGCGCTTTGAGCGAAAGGAACAGCGCCGCAGAACAGCTCGACACCGCAAGCGCGTACTTCACGCCCATCATCGCCGCGAATTCACGCTCGAGCAGGGCCACGGGGGCATCTTCGGGGCGGGTATAGCGGAACAGGTCGCCCGATTGCAGCAATGCCGCGATCTCGGCCTCGGCGGCCTCGGGGATCGGTTCGGCATCATAGACATCGGCAGGAGGGGCAGAGGGGGTGGCCTGATCGTGTCGCGTCATGGTTATTCAGCTTTCGTGAAACTTCGTTTCGGGAAAGCTAAACGAAGCGCGCCGAATTGCAAAGCGGAAAGGCGCGGCCGCATGGCAGGGTCGCGCGCATTTGGATCAGGCGGGGAATGAGTAATTTGAAGGAGAATGAAAGGAGAAGTGCGCCATGCGATCACAACGTGCCCTGTCGATCCCTTCGCCCTCGCTTCATCTGACCCCAAATATCCTAGGGGTGAATGCGCGCAGCGCAGAGGGGGCGACGCCCCCTGCCCAAAACCAGAGTGGGTGCGCAGCACGCATTTGGATCAGGTGGCGGGTAGGTGGGGCTCAGGCCTGCGGGACGATCAGGACGAGGCCATCGAGCGCGTCGGACGCCTCGATCTGGCAGGACAGGCGCGAGCCTTCTCTCCGCTCGGCTTCGGCCACGTCGAGCATGGCATCCTCGAATTCATCGGCGACGCCGGTTTTCCCCTGCCAGTCGTCGGCAACATAGACGTGGCAGGTGGCACAAGAGAGCGTGCCGCCGCATTCACCGACGATGCCGGGCACGTCATGCGCGACGGCAGCTTGCATCATGTTCATGCCGTTTTCGACAGAGGCAGATTTCTCGCTGCCGTCAGGAAGGATCCATGTAACTTTCATAGCGGGGCCTTTCGGGTATCAGACGAAATGGACATAGAAATCGCGCAGTGCGTCGCCTTCGAGATCCTTGGTTTTCTTGGCTTCTCGATCTTTCATAAAGGCGTGGTTGTCGCAGAGCAGTTGACCCACGGCGCTGGTTAGCTTGGGGTCGCGGCGCAGGTCAGCCACAGCCTCTTTCAACGAGACGGCGGTGGAGATGCGGGCATCTGTGCGGTCGAATCCGTCGCCGGTTTCGCGCGGGCCGAGTTTGTATTTCTCGACATAGCCCAGCCGGGCGGCCTGTAGCACGGCGGCGACGGCGGTATAGGGGTTGGCCGAGGCGTCGGCCATGCGATGTTCGAGCCGCGCCTTGGGGCCGGCTTCGGAACTGACCCGGGTGGTGACGTTGCGGTGATCGCCGCCCCAGTTTTGCCAGAAGCCCGCCAGCGCACCGGGTTGGAGCCGCTGGTAGGAGTTCGCAGTCGGCGCGATCAGGCCCGCAAGCGCTTTGTGATGATGCATAAGCCCGGCAACGCAGCCGCGTGCCAGATCATTCATGTGATCGGGGCCGCCGCGCTTTGCGTCCGGCGCCAGCGCATTGCCGCCCGCCTTATCCGTGAAAGAGAAGTTGATATGCATGCCCGAACCGCCCGCCCCGGAGATCGGTTTGGGCATGAAGGTGAGCACGATGCCATGTTCCAGCGCGATTTCCCGCGCCATCAGGCGAAATAGCACGATGTCGTCGACCGCTTTCACCGCGGCATCGAAGGTGAGGGTGTATTCAAATTGCGGGCTGTCGTATTCGGCCGTGATCATGTCGAGGCGGAAGCCGAGCCTGTCGGCTGCCTCCCATATCGCATCGTTGAAGCGCAGCGGGTCGGAGAATGGGCCGGTGCCGTAGACCACGCCGCCGGGCGTGTCATAGGGCACGAGGCGACCATCATCGCCCGCCTGCATCGCGAAGCATTCAAGCTCGATCCCGACCATCGGTGTGAGGCCCAGGTCCTGCCAATCCGCGACGGCGCGCTTCAACGCGCCGCGCGGGCAAAGCGGCAGGAGGGCGCCGGCATCGTCATAGAGATCGCCGATCACGATTTTGGTGTGATCATCCCAACTGTCGCGGATCTCGTCATGTTTCCAGCGCAGCTCCATGTCGGGCAGGCCGTCCATCATCATCGCGCCGGGCGCGTCGAGCAGGTCCTTGTCGTAATGCACCCCGAAGGTGGAGCGGCAGAAGCGGGTCTCGCTGTCGGCGATCTTGGAATTGGGCAGGTATTTGCCCCTTACGATGGACAGGTGATCGCAGAATATCGCGCGCAGGCGGTCTTGCATGGTTGGTTCTCCCTTGGGGCGCGGACCCTCTTTGGCGGGGTCTCGTCGGTCGTAGTCTAGGTCAGGTGTGGTCTAGGTCAGGCGTAGTCTAGGTCAGGCGCGGCGAATGCGCACCGGAAGTTTCTTGATCCCGCCGACGAAATTCGAGCGCAGGAATTCATGCGGTCCGTCGGGTTCGATCGAAGCAAGGCGTTTGGCCAGTTCCTGGAACAGGACCCGCACTTCGAGCCGCGCCAGCCACATCCCGAGGCAGACATGCGGGCCGCCCTGTCCGAAGCTGAGGTGCTTGTTGGGGCTGCGGTCAAGTTTCACGCGGAACGGATCGTCGAACGCGGCCTCATCGCGGTTGGCCGAGGACCACCAGAACAGCACCTTGTCGCCCTCGCGGATGGTCTTGCCGTGCATCTCGTAATCCTGCGTGGCGGTGCGGCGGAAATAGAGCGCGGGGGTGGCCCAGCGGATGATCTCGTCCGGCGCGGTGTCCCAGATGTCGCCGGTTTTCATCTGTTCCAGCAACTCGGGCTGGTGGCACATCGCCTGAAGGCCCGCGGCGATGGAATAGCGGGTGGTGTCATTGCCGGCGGCGACCAGCAGGCAGAAGAAGTTGCGAAACTCTTCCTCGGTGATGGTGCTGCCGTCCTTGGCCGGTTCGCGGATCAGGGACAGCACGCCCGAGGTGTCGCCCGAGGCTTCCTTGCGGGCCATCAAATCCTTTGCATAAACAAACAGTTCCGCCCCGGCGGGGGAGTTGAACGGCATCATCCGGAATTCATCGGTCGTCATCCGGTCGAGCACGTGTTCGGTGAAATCCGGATCGGTGTTTGCGATCAGCGCATCGCCCTTTTCGACCAGCCAGGGCAGGTCTTCGTCCGGCAGGCCGAGGATGCGGCCCAGCATCCGCATGGGCAACTGGCGGGCGATGTCCTTGGTGGCATCAAAGCTGTCCTGTTCGAGCGTTTCATCGAGGATTTCATCGCAAAGCGTGCGAATATCCTGCTCGAACTGGGCAATGACGGGTTTGGAGAACGCCTTGGCCACCTTGATCCGCGTCATCAT
Source organism: Rhodalgimonas zhirmunskyi (assembly GCA_030848925.1). GTDB lineage: Bacteria > Pseudomonadota > Alphaproteobacteria > Rhodobacterales > Rhodobacteraceae > Rhodalgimonas > Rhodalgimonas zhirmunskyi. Next base: position 1,091,672 of record JANFFA010000001.1, on the reverse strand, counting down.
ATGCTCGGGCGGGTCGGTTTCCTGAAAGGTGCGGCGGGCGAGGTATTCCTCGTGGGTCTGGTCCTCCATCCGGATGCCGCGGGCTGAGGAGAAGACCGCGAAGTTGCGGTTCATCTCGGTGATATCGGCGTGGCGGGTGACGGACCAGAAATCCTGACCATCGTCATAAGCGGTCCAATGCAGGGGATCATCGCGGCGCAGGCGGGCGAAGGTGTTGTGCGGGGCGCCATTTATGAAGGTATCGTGACTGGTGAGGTCGGCGTTTCCGTCGTCGGTGGGTGTCCAGACTGTCATGCGGCCTCCTTCTGGCGGATTCGCCTTGTCGATATGGAAAGTATATTGTAGCCCGTTTTAAATATGCAAAGGATTTCGCTCATGCATGTCGCGATTCTCATGGCCAACACCGATAACAGCGATTTTTCCAAGCGCTGGCCGACGGATGGCGAGAAATTTCCCGAAATGATGCGGCTGGCCCGGCCCGACTGGAGCTTCTCTGTCTATTCGGTGAAGGACGGGGTCTTTCCCGCAAGCCTTGAGGGCATCGATGCGGCGATGATCACCGGCTCTCCGGCCTCGGTCAATTCGGGGGCGGACTGGGTGGCGAAACTTGAAGAGTTGATCCGCAACATGGTGGCGGCCAAGTTGCCCATCTTTGGGGCCTGCTTCGGGCATCAGGCGATTGCCAAGGCGCTGGGCGGCAAGGTCGAAGACAACCCGCAAGGCTGGGTCTTCGGCGAGGTCGAAAAGCGCCTGAAGGATGGCCGGGTGATGCCGATCCACGCAGCGCATACCGAGCAGGTGACAGTCCTGCCCGAAGGCGCGCGGGTGGTGGCCGAGGGGCCGGGCTGTCCGGTGGCGGGCTTTGTCATTGCCGATCACGTCCTCACGACGCAATACCACCCCGAGATGGAGCGCGCCTTCGTCGAGGATCTGGTGTCGCACATGGAGCAGGACCTTGGCCCCGAGATCACGACCCGCGCCCGCGCCTCGCTCACCGGGACGCCCGACATGGCCGCGGCCGCCGAGTGGATTGCGGAATTTCTGGAAGGGAAAACAAGCCTCTAAGGGTTACCCCGTCGCGGCGAGCAAATCCATCGCCGTCATGTGGTCCAGCCGCATGTGGCGCACCATCGCGGCCTCGGCGCCCGCCGCATCGCGCGCCATGATCAGCCGGGCGATCTCGCGATGATCCAGTGCCGATTTCGCGATAGTTCCGGCCTGATGGTATTCGGCCCGGTAATAGGCCATCAGCTTGCGCGCGTTGGTTTTGATCATGTCGAGAAGGACCGGGTTGCCGGTCGCCTCGGCAATCACCCGGTGAACATCGAGGTTAAGCTGGTAATAGGCTTCGGGATGGGCGTCACCATGGGTTTCTGCATGGACCTCGCAGGCGGTCACCGCTGCCTCGAGCGCCGTGCGCTTACTGGGTGAAAGGCGGCGCGCGGCGAGACCCGCGGCTTGCCCTTCCAGTCCGATATGAACCTCGAGAATGGCGAGAAATTCCTCAAGCGTGGGGCGAAACACCACCGCGCCCTTGCGCGGGCTGCGCTGGATCAGGCCCATCGCATCGAGCTTGATCAGCGCCTCGCGCACCGGGGTGCGCGAAACCCCGTGCGCCGCCATCAGATGTGCCTCGTCCAGCGTGTCGCCGGGTAACAGGTCGCCCGCGTCGATCGCATCGAGGATCGCGCAAAGAACGGTATCAGATTGGCCAGCCATGCCCCGATCTAGGCCAAACCCCATCGCTTTGCCAAGCTTTAAATATATTTAGGGCGCGCAACGTCCGGTATGGTTAACGCGCTCTGCACGCCCGAAACCCGACGTCTGCACTCCGCCTGCATTCCGTCTGCGATGCGTCGGGCGCGCGCTGCGCCCCTGCGTGTTGCGCAAAACCCTTAAGTCACCGCCCGCTGCTTCACCTGACCGTCAAATATCCTGGGGGTGAATGCCGCAGGCAGAGGGGGCAAAGCCCCCTGCGCCCAAGAATCCTGTGTGCGCAGCACGCAATCGGATCAGACCGGCTGGGCAAAAGATCAGCGCCCGAGTTTGGCGCGCCAATCCCCCATCAGCCCCCGCGCGGCGCGCGCGAGCAGCAGCACGTCGATCCCGACGGCAAGGAACTGCGCGCCCCAGTCGGCGTAGCGCTGCGTCGTGGCCTCGTCGATGGCGAGGATCCCGGGCGCTTTGCCGGCCGCCGCGATCCGGGCCAGCGCATCGCGAATGGCGTCTTCCACGTCCGGATGCGCCGAGTTGCCGGGATGACCCATGTCGGCGGCAAGGTCGGCGGGGCCGATGAATACGCCGTCGATCCCTTCGACTTCGAGGATCTCGTCAAGGTTCTCGATCCCCTTCACCGTCTCGACCTGCACCAGCAGACAGGTTTGGTCATTCGCGGTCTGCACATAGTCGGGGATGAGCGAGAACATCGACGCCCGCGCCAGTGCCGCGCCCGCCCCACGGATGCCTTGCGGCGGGTAGAGCATGGCGCGCGCCAGGTGATCCGCCTGCTCGGCGGTTTCGACCAGCGGGACAAGCACGGTCTGCGCGCCCGCGTCCAGCACCTGTTTGATCAGCCATTCATTGCCCACCGGCAGGCGCACCACCGGGGTGGAATGCTTGCCTTGTAGCACCTGCACCTGTTGCGAGATGGTCTGCAGGTCGTTGGGCGCATGTTCGCCGTCGATCAGCAGCCAGTCGAAATCGGCGGTCGAGAGCACCTCGGTCGCATAGGCATCGGCGAAGCCGGCCCAGCAGCCGATCTGCACCTCTCCCTTTTTCAGCGCGGCCTTGAAACGGTTGATGGGGGCGGGCATGTCAGGTCTCCTTCAAAGGGTTGCGGCGATTTCGGTGATCACGTCATAGGCCATGGCGATGTCGCGCTCTTCGGCGTCGAACTGTCCGGCGACGAAACGGATGACGAATTTGTCCTGTGTCCGCGTTTGGGTCAGGTATATGCGGCCATCGTCGTTGATCTTCTGGATCAGGTCGGCGTTGAGCGCGTCGAGATCGCCCGCGCCTTCGGGCGCGTAGCGGAAGGTGAAGAGCGAGAGCACAGGCTCGGTCACGATCTCGAACTCGGGATGCGCGCGGAGCCGTTCGGCCAGCGCCTGCGCCCAGTCCACGTGATTACGGATGCGCGTGCGCAGGCCATCGAGGCCATAGGCGCGGATCAGGAACCAGAGTTTCAGCGCCCGGAACCGGCGGCCCAGCGGAACCGACCATTCGGAATAGTTGATGATCCCGTCGGCGCCTTGGGTCTTGAGGTATTCCGGCTGGATCGCCAGCGTGCGGGTCAGGTCTTCGGGTGATTTCACGAAGAAAGTCGACAGGTCGAACTGCGTGCCCATCCATTTATGCGGGTTGAGGACAAGGGAATCGGCGCGGTCGATCCCCGCCCACAGGGTGCGGAACTCGGGCGCGAGCATGGCCGATCCGGCCCATGCGGCATCGACATGGGTGAAAAGCCCGTGGCGGGCGGCCACGTCGCAGGTGGCGGCGATGTCATCACAGGCCCCCGTGCCGGTGCCGCCGGTGCAGGCGATGACGCCCGCGGGCAGGTATCCGGCGGCCTTGTCGGCCTCGATTGCCGCCTCAAGCGCGGCCGGGTCCATCGCGCGCAGCGGCCCTTGCGTCGGGATGCGCACAAGGTTCTCCGCGCCGATACCGGCGATCCAGATTGCGCGGTCAACCGACGTGTGCACCTCGTTCGAGGCGTAGATGCGGATGCGGGGTTGCCCGGTCAGGCCGGCGGCGTTGCCCTGCCAGTTCAAGGCCTTTTCGCGCATCACCAGCACGGCGGCCAGCGTGGCGGAGGAGGCGCTGTCATGGATCACGCCATGGAAACTGTCGGTCAGGCCAAGCGCTTGGCGCAGCCAGTCCATCATCACGGTTTCCATCTCGGTCGCCGCCGGAGAGGTCTGCCACAGCATGCATTGCGTCGAGGTGGCCGCGATCAGCGAATCGGCCAGAACCGAGGCCGGTGCGGCGTTCGACGGGAAATAGGCGAAGAACCGGGGATGCTGCCAATGGGTGAGGCCGGGCATGACGATGCGGTCGAAATCGGCGAGGATATCCTCGATCGGCTGGGCCTCTTCGGGGGGCGTTCCGGGCAGTTGCGCTGCGATCTCGCCGGGTTTGACCTGTGCGCGCACCGGGCGCTCGCGCAGGCCCTCGTGATAGCGTGCCGTCCAGTCGGCCACCTGCCGCCCCCACTTGGGAAAATCGCTCCAGCGCATGTGACCCCTCCCGATCATGTTAATGTGTTAACTAAACCGAAAACACCGTTCAGGCAAGAACCGGGGTAAAGATCGGGCAGGGCGCGGGCAAGGGCGATCTGTCGGCGCGCGCCTCGGGCAAAGGGCACAGCGAAAGGGGCGGAAAACCAACCGCCCCTTTCATTTTTCGCTAAATACTCATGATGCCACGTTCGCCGCAGCGGGGACGGCGCACAGTGGAGATCAGCCTTTGCGTTTCGCGGCGTCGAGCGCGGCGCGCAGGGTGTCGCGCTCGCCGATCTGGTTGGCGAGGATCAGGATCAGTCGCGCATTATAGGCATCGCTTTCGGCCTTGGAGAGGCCCTCGTGCGCGGCCAGAAGATCGGCGTAGAAATCGTCATGCGACTCGATGTTCGGGGTCAGGATCAGGTCGGACATCTCAAAGCTCCTTGCCGGTGGCGCGGCGCAGGGCGGCGCGGAAAAGGTCTTCGTTCCAGGCATCGCGCCGGGCGGCGACGTGCTGGTCCGGGCGGATCAGGTAGACGGCGGATTTGGCATCGCCAAGGTAGCGCCGGGCCAGCGCGCGGCTGGTGTCATCGGTCGATTTGAGCGCAAGCCGGGTGACCGGAATGCCGTCTTCCTCGAACCCGTCGGGCGCGTCGGCGTCGATGGTGAGCAGGGTGAAGCGATCCGCCAGCAGCGGCAGCAGGAAGCCTTCACCCAGCGGCACGTCGGGGCAGGGGCTGCCCGGGCGGGTGCGGTGTGGGCCGCCATCAAGCGCGTCGGCGGAATTGAGCGGCGAGCCGTCATAGGTGCAGGGCACCGACAGGCGGCCCGAGTTCACGAGGGGCCGCGCGAATTCGTAACGCTCGGACAGGTCGAGCACGGCGTCGCGCAGGACGCGGCTGATCTCGGATTTGGGCGTGATGAAATCGGTCGAGCGGGTGGAGTTGAGTATGTTCTCATCCGCGCCGTGGACACGCTCGGCATTATAGGTGTCGAGCAGCGCCTCGGGGGCGTGGCCGTCCATCACCAGTTTCAGTTTCCAGATCAGGTTGTCGGTGTCCTGCACGCCGGAATTCGCGCCGCGTGCGCCAAACGGCGAGACCTGATGCGCGGAGTCGCCGGCAAACAGCACGCGGCCGTGGCGGAATTTCTCCATCCGGCGGCACTGGAAGGTGTAGATCGAGACCCATTCCAATTCGAATTCGACATCGTCGCCCAGCATCTGCTTGAGGCGGGGGATGACGTTTTCGGGCTTTTTCTCTTCTTCCTTGTCGATGTCCCAGCCGAGTTGCAGGTCGATCCGCCAGACGCCGTCGGGCTGTTTGTGCAGTAGCGCCGATTGGCCCCGGTTGAAGGGCGGGTCGAACCAGAACCAGCGTTCGGTCGGGAAATCGGCCTCCATCACCACGTCGGCGATGAGGAAGTTGTCTTCGAACACGCGGCCGACGAAATCGAGCCCCAGCATCCGCCGGGTGGGGGAATTCGCGCCGTCGCAGGCGATCAGCCAGTCGGCTTCGATCGTGTAGGCGCCTTCGGGGGTTTCGATTTCGAGCGCGACGTGATCGTCATGGGTGCCAATCGCCTCGACCTTGTTGCGGCCGCGAATTTCGATCGGTTTGCCTTCGGCCTGAAGCGCGCGGGCGCGTTGCACGAGGTAGTCTTCAAAATAATACTGTTGCAGGTTGATGAAGGCCGGGAACTGGAAGCCCGCTTCGGGCATGAGGTCGAACTGGTAGACCTGCCGTTCATCGAAATAGACCTTGCCCACGTCCCATTCGACGCCTTTTTCGACCATCGCCTTACCGGCGCCGAGCCGGTCGAGGATTTCCAGAGGGCGCTGGGCGAAACAGATCGCGCGCGAGCCGAACGAGACCTTGTCGTTGTCATCAAGCACCACCACCGGCACGTCGCGCTGCGCGAGGTCGATCGCGGCGGCAAGTCCGATGGGACCCGCGCCGATCACCACGACGGGATGGCGGACGGGGGTGGGGGCGTCCTGATCCTCGGACCGCTCATAGGCGTAGAGGGGCACTTCGAAAATCTTGTTCATGGGGTCTCCTCCTCGGAATCGCATTGGGGCGTCGCATTGGGGGCAGCATTGGGGGCAGGGCGAGTGTGCCTTGCCCCCGCGCGTTTGACTTTGATCCGGATCAGACCGGAGAGCGCATCAACCTTGCAGGGCCTCCCACATTTCAAGGTCGCGTTGGGCGGTCCAGATGCGCGGCGTGTCGATGCCGCGGGCCTCGTCATAGGCGCGCGCGACGTTGAAGGGCAGGCAGTGTTCGTAGATCGCGTAATCGGCGAACTTGGGGTCGCATTCGGCGCGCACCGCGTCCCATGCTTCCTTGAGCGAGCCGCCACGGGCGGCGACGCGGGCGGCCGGGCGGTAGGTGCTTTCGACGAAATCGCGGGTGTTTTCGATCGCGGCGTGGACCATGTCCTTGCCGACGAGCGCGTCGCCGCGGCCCGGCGCGATGGCGTCGACATCAAACATGGCAATGTTGTCGAGCGTGTCGCCCCAGTCGGCGAAATGCCCGTCGCCACAGTAGCAGGCGGAGTGGTATTCGACGATGTCACCGGTGAACATGACGTTCTGATCCGGCACGTGGATCACTGCGTCGCCCGCCGTGTGGGCGCGGCCCAGCTGCATGATGTCGACCCGGCGGTTGCCGAGGTAGACGGACATGGCGTCGGAGAAGGTGGTGGTGGGGTAGGTGAGGCCGGGGATGCTTTCGTGGCCTTCGAACAGGCGCGGGAAGCGCTGGAATTCGCTGTCCCAGTCTTCCTGTCCGCGCTCGACCACCATAGCGCGGGCGGCGTCGGACATGATGATTTGCGGCGCGCCATAGGCGGACGCGCCGAGCACGCGAACGGCGTGGTAATGGGTGAGCACGAGGTGCGAGATCGGCTTGTCGGTGACCTCGCGGACCTTTTCGATCACCTTGTGCGCAAGGCGCGGGGTGGCCTGTGCTTCGACGATCATCACCGAGTCATCCCCGATGATGACGCCGGAGTTGGGATCACCCTCGGCGGTGAAGGCCCAGAGACCATCGCCGATTTCGTCGAAGGTGATGGTTTTCTCGGTCATGTCGCCTTGGGATGCGAATTTCTTGGACATGTGCGGTTCCTTTGATCGATGCGTCGGGGGCCTGTGTGGGCGCCTCCGGCGGGAGTATTTCGGGAAAAATGAAAGGTCAGCTGCGTGCGTAAGGATCGGCCAGCGCTTCGAGGATGGTGCCGGAGCAGGTGCCGAAGCCGATGGTGTAGCCCTCGCCGTGGGCCGCGCCGGTCAGCGTGAGCGTGTCGCCGTCGAGCAGGAAGGCGCGTTCGTCGCCGGTATCCAGCGTGATCGGCTCTTTGCCGCCCCAGCTGAGTTCGAGCAGTGAGCCGCGCTGGTGCTTTTCGGCCCCGGAGATGGTGCCCGAGCCCAACAGATCGCCCGGGGTCATCGGGCAGCCCGAGGTGGAGTGATGCGCGAGTTGCTGGGCGGCGGAGAAATACATCTCGTTATAGTTGGTTCGGGCGATTTCGGTCGCCTTCTTGCCGGCGGGCGCGAGGGTGACGGCGAGGTCGATGTCATAAAGCATCGGGCCGGTGTCCTTGAGATGCGGCAGCAGTTCCTTTTCGCGGGGGGGCGTGTCGCAGCGGAAGGGGGCGAGTGCCGCCTTGGTCACGATCCATGGGCTGATCGAGGTGGCGGTGGCCTTGGCCTGAAACGGGCCGAGGGGCTGGTATTCCCAAGCCTGAATGTCGCGGGCGGACCAGTCGTTGAGCAGGACGTAGCCGAAGATCATCTCGTCTGCCTCATCCACGGTGACGGGGCCTTCGCTGGGCTGGCCGACGATGGCGCCCATTTCGAGTTCCAGATCGAAGCGGCGGCAGGGGGCGAATTCGGGGACCTCGGCATCGGGGGCCTTGAGTTGACCCCAAGGGCGGCGGACCGGCGTGCCGGACACCACCACCGAGGAGGCGCGGCCATTGTAGCCGATCGGAATGTGCAGCCAGTTGGGCGGCAGGGCGTTTTCAGCGCCACGGAACATGGTGCCGACGTTCACCGCGTGATGCTTGCCAGCGTAGAAATCGGTGTATTCGGCGACGAGGAAGGGCAGGTGCATTTCGGCATCCGCCTGCGCCACGAGCAGCGGTTCGGCGCGTTCACGATCCGGCGCGCCCTCGGCGAGGATCTGGGTCAGCCGCTCGCGCAGGGCGGCCCAAAGCTCGGGGCCTTCTTCCATCACCTCGTTCCAGAACGGCACGTCGAACAGCGGCTCATCGCTGAGCGAGATCAGCCCGGCCTCTTCCGCGCGCTGGCAGTCGAGGATCATGTCGCCGATGGCGACCCCGCAGCGCGGATCGAGCGTGTCGGTCGAAAAGACGCCGTAGGGAAGGTTGTTCAAGGGGAAGGGGTGCTTGGGGTCATTGGCCGAAGCCACCCATGAGGTGTGCAAAGTCATAGTGTATCCTTGTCGCGCGCAGTGGGCAGGCTGCCCACCCTACAGGGGATAGGTAGGGGGAGCGCCGGGCCCCCCGCAACCGTCAAGTCGTGCTTTATTTCTTGCCCGGTGTGCCGTCGAATTTCTTTTCGAGGCTTTCCCAGCAGTCGATGTAGTCGTCCTGTAGCGGGGCCTCGTTCGCGGCGAACGGGGTGAGGTGCTGCGGGAAGCGGGTTTCGAACATGAACGACATGGTGTTGTCGAGCTTGTCGGGGCCGAGGTTGGCGTTCGACGCGCCCTCGAAGGCATTCTTGTCGGGCCCGTGGGGCAGCATCATGTTGTGCAGGCTCATCCCGCCGGGAACGAAGCCCTGCGGCTTGGCGTCATACTGGCCATAGATGTTGCCCATCAGTTCGGACATGATGTTCTTGTGATACCACGGCGGGCGGAAGGTATCCTCGGCCACCATCCAGCGTTCGCGGAACAGCACGAAATCGATATTCGCAGTGCCCGGCACGCCCGAGGGGGCGGTGAGCACGGTAAAGATCGAGGGGTCGGGGTGATCGAACAGGATCGCGCCGACCGGGCAATAGGTGCGCAGGTCGTATTTGACGGGCGCGTAATTGCCGTGCCACGCCACCACGTCGAGCGGGGATTGGCCGATCTTGGTTTCGTGGAACTGGCCGCACCACTTGATGGTGAGGGTGGAGGGCACCTCGCGATCCTCGAACGCCGCCACGGGCGTCTTGAAGTCGCGCGGATTGGCCATTGCGTTGGCGCCGATCGGGCCGCGGCCCGGGAGCTCGAATTTCTGGCCATAGTTTTCACAGACGAAGCCGCGCGCGGGGCCTTCGAGAAGTTCGACCCGGTAGACGAGGCCGCGCGGGATGATGGCGATTTCCTTGGGCTCGAGGTCGATGATGCCAAGTTCGGTCGCGAATCGCAGGCGGCCTTCCTGTGGCACGACGAGCAATTCGGAATCGGCCGAGTAGAAATATTCGTTCTGCATCCCTTCGGTCACGAGGTAGATATGGCTGGCCATGCCGACCTGTGTGTTCACATCGCCCGCCGTGGTCATGGTGCGCATGCCGGTGAGCCATGTCAGCTTTTCTTCGGTGTAAGGCACCGGGTCCCAGCGATACTGGCCAAGGCTGATCACGTCCGGGTCGACCAGCGGCGCGGATTTCCAATGCGGCAGGTCGATCTTGGTATAGCGGTGCGAGTGCTTCACGCTGGGCCGGATGCGATAGGTCCAGGTGCGCTCGGGCGGGTGGGCGGTGAAGGCGGTGCCCGAGAGCTGTTCGCCATAAAGGCCGTAGTTGCATTTCTGCGGGCTGTTCATGCCTTGGGGCAGGGCGCCGGGAAGGGCCTCGGTTTCGAAGTCATTGCCGAAACCGGGCATGTAGCCTGGGGTGGTGCCCGCCGGGGTCGGCGCTTGCACCATCCCCTTGGGAAGGGTGTGTTCGTTCATGTCGCGTCTCCGTTTATTGGTTGCGGAGTTAACCGTTGATTTTGTAACCAACAAGGGAGAGGAGTCTTTTTCATGCCAGAGATGACACCCCGGCGCGGGTCAGATCCTGCCGAATTCGATCTTGTCGATTTTCTGCCTTACCTTCTGAACCAAGCGGGGGAAGAGGCGAGCCTTGCGTTTCAGCAGGTTTACAAGGACCGTTACGGCATGTTGCGCACCGAATGGCGGGTGCTGTTTCATCTGGGCCGCTATGGGCGGATGACGGCGCGCGAGATCGGGATGCGCTCGAAGATGCACAAGACCAAGATCAGCCGGGCGGTGGCCAAGCTGGAAGAGCGGCGGTTTTTGACCCGCTCGCGCGATCTGGAGGATCGGCGGATGGAATACCTTGAGCTGACACAGGCGGGCGCGCGGGCCTACGCAGACCTGCGCGAGGTGGCGCGGGAGTATGACGCGCGCCTGACGGCGGCGTTTTCGTCCGAGGACATGGCCGTGGTGCGCCGGGTGCTCAAGCGGTTGGCGGGGTTCGAGGATGGCTGAACAAGGTGTGCCGGGCCAACCTGCCCAAAAGGTTGCCCCGACCTATGTCGAAGATCGACGCCTGCACGGGTTGATCGTGACGGTGCTGGGCGTGCTGTTCGTGGTGCCCGATTCGCTTTTCGTGCGCCTGATCGATGCGGATGCGCTGGTGATCGCGTTCTGGCGCGGGTTGATTTCGGGGCTGCTGATCCTTGCTGGGTTACTGCTGTGGCAGGGGCTTGCGCCATTCCGCGCGCTTGTCGGCGCAGGGCGCTACGGGGTGATCTACATGATCGCGGCGGGGGCGGCGGGGGTGATGTTCCCGCTGGCGGTGAGCCTGACCTCGGTGGCCAACGTGGTGTTCATCATCGCGGCGCTGCCGGTGTTTGCCGCGATTTACTCGCGTATCTTCCTTGGCGAGGGGATCACGCGGCGAATGGGGCTGACTATGTTGGCGGTGGGGCTGGGGCTGGCCATCCTTGCCTATGGCTCGGGCGAAACCGAGGGTGCGCATTGGAGCGGCGACCTTGTCGCGCTGGGCGTGGCGGCGGTGTTCGCGGGTGGGCTGACGGCGGCGCGCAAGGCGCGGCACGTGTCGATGGTGGCGGCCCTGCCGGCGGGGTTCATCGGCGCGTCGATGATCCTGTGGCTGTTTGTCGATCCGTTTTCGGTGCGCGTTGCCCAAGCGCCGCTGGTGGCCGCGCACGGGATGTTCATTGCGCTCAGCTCGATCGGGCTGGCGCTGGGACCGCGCGATCTGCCGTCGGCGGAAGTGGGGCTGCTGATCCTTCTGGAATCGGTACTGGCGCCGCTTCTGGCCTGGGGTGTGCTGGGGGAAAATCCGGGGATTTATGCGCTGATCGGCGGGGCGGTGGTGATCGTCGCACTGGGGGTGTCAAACCTTGTGGCGCTCACCCGGCGGTCGGACTAACCGCGCCCGCGGACGCCTCCGGCGGGAGTATTTAGGGAAAAATGAAAGCGGGGTCTGTCTTTCATTTTTCTGAAAATACTCTGGGGGTTTGGGGGTGAAACCCCCATGCTTAAAAATAGTGGGTGCGCAGCACGCAATTGGATCAGGCCCGGCTGGATCAGGCGCAGCTAGGTTGGGGGCTTAGAAATCCACCGTCACGCCGGGCAGGTTCAGCGATTTCATCATGTCGCGCAATTCCTGCCGGGCGGCGACGTTTGAGATGTTGAGCTGTTTCACCCCGATATCTTTGAGATCGAGCAGGGTCAGGCCGCGGGGGAAAAGCTCGCGGAAGATCACCCGCTCATGAAAACCGGGGGCGATGCGAAAGCCGATGCGCTTGGCAAGGTTGTCGAGCGCGTGCTCCATCTTTTCTTTGTTGACCATGCGCTGGGCGCCGAGGCGGTTGCGCAAGACCACCCAGTCGATCGGCTTCAGCCCGGCCTGTGCGCGCAGCTGGCGCGCGGACCAGACCATTTCGGAATAGACCGAGGGGCCGAGGATCTTTTCGCCGGTCTCGTCGGTATGGGCGAGCAGGTCGAAGTCGATGAAACTGTCGTTGAGGGGCGTGACCAGCGTGTCGGCAAGGCTGTGTGCCACTTGCGACAGGCGGGTATGCGAGCCGGGGCAATCGATCAGGATGAAATCATTGTCCGGGTCGAGCGTGGCCACGGCGGCCGAGAGCCGGTGGTCATAGATGTTCTCGCCCGGTTTCAGGGTCGATTTGTCGATCTCGGGCAGGTCGTGGTATTCCGGGCTGGGCAGCGACAGGCCCGAGCGCTTGATGAAGCTTTTGCGGTTCTCGACATAGCGTCCGAAGGTTTTCTGGCGCAGGTCGAGATCGAGTGCCGAGACCGAATGGCCAAGCCGCGCCAGCGCGGTGGCGATATGCATCGAGACGGTGGATTTGCCCGCGCCGCCCTTTTCGTTCCCCACAACGATGATATGTGCCATCTGCCTGCCCCTTGGCCCCTTGGTTGAGCCCCTCGACGGGCCCCATTTTGCGGACCTTTATCCGGGGTCTTTTGCCCCGCGTTCGATCCCTTGGCGACACTATATGTTGTGGGGAAGCGTTTGGGAAGCGGAACTGGCCCTGTTTTTAATCGGTTTCTAGACCGCGCTCGCGGTGCCTATGCTGTGCTTTCGGGGCCGATGGGGCGCATTTCGGGCGCGGGGACGGAGAGAGGACCCCCGGCGCAGCGGTCCGCGCGCCTTGGTGGGGTGAAAAAGGGCGCCGCGAGGCGGCTCACGGGGGTTGGCAGCATCGCCCGGGGCCGCTAGGTTTGCCCCGTCAACCGGCCCGGAGGAGGCCGTGAACAGGGAGTTACATGATGAACACGATCCGACTGGCTGCTGTGGCAGCCGTAACCGCGAGCTTTGCCACGGGTGCGCTTGCGACCGAATGGAATGCCTCGGTCTGGGGCAAGCGACGCGCCTTTACCGAGCATGTCGAAAAGATCGCCGAGCTGGTTTCGGAAAAGACCAATGGCGAGTTCACGATCAACGTGTCCTACGGCGGTCTTTCGAAGCCCAAGGAGAACCTTGACGGGATCTCGATCGGCGCGTTCGAGATGGCGCAGTTCTGTGCCGGCTATCACCGCGACAAGAACCGCGCGATCACCGTGCTTGAACTGCCGTTCCTCGGGGTGAGCAACCTTGAGCAGGAAGTGGCAGTGTCCAATGCGGTTTATGCCCATCCCGCCGTGCAGGACGAGATGAAGCAGTGGAACGCACGGCTTTTGATGACTTCGCCGATGCCGCAGTACAACCTTGTTGGCAAGGGCGAGCCGCGTGACACGGTCGAGAAGATGAACGGTATGCGCGTGCGCGCCACCGGTGGTATCGGCGAGGCCTTCCGGGCCGTGGGCGCCGTGCCGACCTCGGTGCCGTCGAGCGAGGCCTTCCAGGCGATGGATTCGGGCGTTGTCGATACCGTGGCCTTCGCGCCGCATGCGCACCTGAGCTTTGGCACGATCAACGAAGCCACGTGGTGGACCTCGAACCTTAACCCCGGCACGGTGAACTGCCCGATCGTGGTGAACATCGACGCCTATGACTCGCTCAGCGATGCCGAGCGCGAGGCGCTTGAAAGCTCGGTCGACGAGTCGATCCAGCATTACCTCGACAACTACGGCGCGCTGCTGAAGCGCTGGGATGAGGTCCTGGCCGAGAAGAACGTCGAGAAGGTGGTGATTTCCGATGCAGAGCTTGCCAAGTTCCGCGAGGCCGCCGCGCCGATCAGCGATCAGTGGATCAAGGAAATGACCGATCAGGGCCTTCCTGCACAGGAGCTTTATGATCTTGTTCAGAAGACGCTGAGCGAAAACGGCAGCTGATGCCACCAGGGGCCGCGCCGAGATGCGCGGCCCCGTTTCCTTCCGGTCTTGCGGCAACGCGGGGCCGGTTTTTCGCAATAAGAAGAGGGGCAGGGAATGGCAGGTTCGTCACCCGTTTTGGAAGACGGCTCGGTCCTGAGCCGACTTGATCGGGGATTGCTTGTGATCGAGCGGTTCATGGGTCTGGTCGCCGGGATCGCGGTTTTCATGCTTATGGTTCTGGCGGTGCGATCGGTCGGGGGGCGGGTGTTATTCAACGAGCCGCTGTCGGGATATATCGATTGGATCGAGCAGTTGATGCCGCTGATCGCGATCTTTGCGGTGTCGTTCGCGCAGCGCGACGGGACGCATATCCGGATGGACCTTGTCGTTGAGCACCTGCGCGGCCGGGCGTTGTGGTTGTTCGAACTGGTGAGCGTGCTTTTGATCCTGTTGCTGATCGTGTTCCTCATCTGGGGCAGCTGGGCGCATTTCGAGCGGTCGTTCGACTGGAACGCGCCATGGTTCAGCCGCGACAGCAGCACGGATATTCGCCTTCCCCTTTGGCCTGCGAAATTGATTGTGCCGGTGGCCTTTACGGTGCTGGCGATGCGACTGCTGATCCAGGCGTATGGCTATGGCAGGGCGCTGATACTGGGGCTAGAGGCGCCGGTAGCGGTGCCGATGGTGATGGATGCCGCGGCGCAGGCCGCCGCCGAGGCCGAGGGCCTTATGGAAGAGGAGGCGAGCCTTGGAAATGACTGAGATCGAAATTGGTCTTTACGTCACGGCGGGGCTGCTTGTCCTTGTGGTGATGGGGATGCGCGTGGCCTTTGCCGCGGCACTTGCGGGGCTTGTGGGCCTGTTCCTAATTTTCTGGGCCAAGCGCGGGTTCGATCCCGAGAGGATCGGCTGGGCGATCACCGTGGCCGCCAAGACGGCGGGACAGGTGCCCCATTCCAAGGTGGCCAGCAATACGCTGAGCCTGATCCCGACGTTCATATTGATCGGCTATCTTGCCTATTACGCCGGGCTGACGAAGGCGCTGTTCGAGGCGGCGAAGCGGTGGTTCGCATGGCTGCCGGGCGGTTTGGCAGTGTCGACCGTCTTCGCCACAGCCGGGTTTGCAGCCGTGTCGGGCGCGAGCGTGGCGACGGCGGCGGTGTTCGCGCGCATCGCCATCCCCGAGATGCTTAAGATCGGTTACAACAAGCAATTCGCGGCCGGTGTCGTGGCCGCCGGTGGCACGCTGGCCAGCCTGATCCCGCCTTCGGCCATCCTTGTGATCTATGCGATCATCGTGGAGCAGGACGTGGGAAAACTGTTGCTTGCCGGGTTCATTCCGGGGGCGTTTTCGGCGGTGGTTTATGCCGGGCTGATCATGGGCATTGCGATGATCTGGAAGTCGGTCGGGCCGCCGGTGAAGGGGTTCACGTGGAAACAGCGGTTCGCGGCCTTGCCACCGGCGCTGCCGATCCTTGCCGTGGTGCTGATCATCATCCTGTTCGTCTATAACCCATTCGGGGACGAGGCATGGGGCACGCCGACAGAGGGCGGTGCGCTGGGGGCGTTCGTCGTGTTCTGCATGGCGCTTTATCGCGGGATGCGCTGGAAACAGTTGAAGATGGCGCTGCTTGAGACGGCCAAACTGACGGTGATGATCTTTACCATCATCTGGGGTGTGCTGATCTATGTGCGCTTTCTTGGCTTTGCCGATCTGCCGGGGGCGTTTTCCGACTGGATCACCAGCTTGCACTATTCGCCCATGACGATCCTGATCTGTATCCTGCTGGGTTATGCCGTGCTGGGCATGTTCATGGACGCGATCGGGATGCTGCTTCTGACGCTGCCGGTGGTTTATCCCGCCGTCATGGCGTTGAATGGCGGCGAGGGTGTCGCGGCGGCCGACAGTGCCTTTGGCATGTCGGGCGAGATGTGCGCGATCTGGTTCGGGATTCTGGTGGTGAAAATGGCCGAGTTCTGTTTGATCACGCCGCCTATCGGGCTGAACTGTTTTGTCGTGGCCGGTGTGCGCGATGACCTGACGGTGCAGGACGTGTTCAAGGGCGTGACGCCATTCTTCTTGGCCGATGCGCTGACCATTGCGGGGCTGATCGCCTTTCCGCAGATCGTGCTTTGGCTGCCGTCATTGGCCTAGAGACCTGACGTTAAAACATAGCGCGCCCGGGGGCTGGCAGATCAGCCCTCGGGCGGTGCGTTGATTTCACCGGTGGTGAGCACCGGCGAGGCATCGAGCGCGCGGGCGTCGAGCATGGCAGCGACCCGTTCGAGCGAGGCGACGATTTGAGATTGCTCCCAATCCTGAAGGCCTTCGAAGGCGCTGACGAAACGCTGTTGCAGCGCGTCGGGTGAGGATTCGACCGCTTTCAGGCCCTTTTCGGTGATCAGCACATCGGTTTGCCGCCGGTCGGTTTGCGAGCGGTTGCGGGTGACGGTGCCGCTTCGGACCAGCTTGTCGACCAGTGCGGTGACTGTGGCCTGACTGACGCCCATCTGGGTGGCCAGCGCTTTGGGCGTGGCGCCACTGGTGCTGTTTTGCGCCACGATCTGAAGCACGCGCAACTGCGCCGGGGTGAGGCCAGCAGCCTGTGCCAGCTCACGCTCGTAAAGCTCGGTTGCGCGCAGGATGCGGCGCAACGCGATCAGGCTCATGTCGGTGCGTGGATTCTGTGCCATGTCGTCAGGCCCCCCGTGGATAGGCGGAAGTATGGCATTGCAGGTTGCCGGGTCAAGCGATCGGGAGGATGGGCGAAAAACAGCTTAGATGAACGTAGTGATATAAGATTAGAGTGGCTAAGTAATAACTAAGGGATTTTAGGGTCAATATCAGATTTTATGCGGATATTGCATCATGAGTGGCTTCAAATATGCTTTGTGTCTTGAAATTTTCACATAAGCCATTTAGTTAGTCGCTCAAAGCAATAGCCACAGGTGACACAGCCCATGCCGAGAGACATCGACCAGCCCCGAACACGAATGCCCCGTCTGCGCAAACCGAACGCGACGGATGGGGCCGAAATCTGGGAGTTGGTGCGCCGCTGTGCGCCGCTTGATGAGAACTCGATGTATTGCAACCTGATCCAAGCGGATCATTTTCGCGATACCTGCGTCGTGGCCGAGGTGGACGGTGAGGTTGTCGGCTGGATCTCGGGGCATATGATCCCGGGGCAGAACGCGTTTTTCGTCTGGCAGGTTGCGGTTTGCCCTTCGGCGCGCGGTTTGGGGCTTGGTGGCAAGATGCTGCATCACCTGATCGCGCGCGATGAATGCGCCGAGGCGGAAGAGCTCAAGACGACGATCACCAAGGACAATGCCGCCTCGTGGGGGTTGTTTCGCAGCTTTGCCCGCAAGATCGGCGGGGATCTGAGCGATGAGCCGCATTTCAAGCGCGACGCTCACTTTGGCGGCGCGCATGACACCGAGCATATGGTGACGATTGACCTGCCGGGGGCCGCGCCGCTGAAAAAGGCGGCCTGACAACAGCCCGACCGTTCCAAGGCTATCGGTGCCAACGCGATTGGCGCCACACACCCATTCACATTTTTCATCCCGAAAGGATGCTTCACATGCCCAGAGACAGCGTGACAAACAGCACTGACATTTTCACCCGCCGCGAGAGCGAGGCCCGCTCTTACTGCCGTGGGTTCCCGACCTCGTTCGAGCAGGCGAAGGGATCGGAACTGACCGACAGCACGGGGCGGACCTATATCGATTTCCTCGCCGGGTGTTCCTCGCTCAACTACGGGCACAACGACGCGGATATGAAAGCGGCGCTGATTGAGCATATGAACCGCGATGGCATCGCCCATGGGCTTGACCTGCACACCGGGCCGAAGGCGGCCTTTCTTGAGGCGTTCGAGGAGCATATCCTTGCACCGCGCGGCATGGATCACCGGGTGATGTTCACCGGCCCGACCGGCGCGAACGCGGTGGAAGCGGCGATGAAACTGGCCCGCAAGGTGACGGGGCGACAGAACATCATCGCCTTTACCAACGGCTTTCACGGTGTGACGCTGGGCGCGCTGGCGGCGACCGGCAACAGCTATCACCGGGGCGGTGCGGGGATCACCCTGCATGGCGTGACGCGGATGCCCTTTGATCGCTACATGGGCGAGCAGATCGACACGACCGAGCTTTTGGAAAAGATGCTGAAGGACAAGTCTTCGGGCGTGGATGCGCCGGCGGCGATCATCCTTGAAACCGTGCAGGGCGAAGGCGGGCTGAACGCGGCGCGGCCCGAATGGGTGAAGCGCGTGGCGGAGCTTGCGAAAGAGGCCGGGGCGCTGTTGATCATCGACGATATTCAGGCGGGCTGTGGCCGGGCCGGGACGTTCTTCTCGTTCGAGGAAATGGGCGTGATGCCTGACATCGTGACCATGGCGAAATCGGTTTCGGGCTTTGGCCTGCCGATGGCGCTGACGCTGGTGCGCCCGGAGCATGACGTGTTTGGCCCGGCCGAGCATAACGGCACCTTCCGAGGCAATACCCATGCCTTCATCACCGCCCGCGTGGCGATCGAGAAGTTCTGGGCCGATGGCGCGTTTGCGCGTGATTTGAAGCGGCGCGAAGCGATCATCAAGGACGGGCTGGAAACGCTGGCCGGGATGGTGCCGGGCGCAAAGCTGAAGGGCCGGGGCCTGATGCGCGGGGTCGACGTGGGATCGGGCGATCTGGCTGGGGAAATCTGTGGCCGGGCGTTCGACAAGGGCCTTGTGATCGAGACTTCCGGGCCGGAGGATGAGGTGGTCAAGATCCTCGCCCCGCTGACCACGCCGGACGAGACTTTGACACGCGGGATCAACATCCTGCTTGATGCGGCACGTGATGTGCTGGCTGGACAAAACAAGATTGCAGCGGAGTAAGCCCGATGATCGTAAGAGATTTCAACAAGATCGTGAAAGACGAACGGGACCGGGTGGTTTCGGACGCGAAATGGACGAGCGTGCGGATGCTGCTGGCCGATGACGGGATGGGGTTTTCCTTCCACATCACGTTCCTTGAGGCCGGGTCGGAGCATACGTTCGAATACAAGAACCACTTTGAGAGTGTGTATTGCATGCAAGGCAAAGGCTCGATCACGGATCTGGCCACGGGCGAGACGCACGAGATCACGCCCGGCGTGATGTATGCGCTGAACGAGCATGACCGCCATGTTCTGCGGGCCGAGGAAGAGCTGGTCATGGCATGCTGTTTCAACCCGCCGGTGACGGGAAACGAGGTGCACCGCGAGGATGGGTCTTACGCCGCGCCCGAGGACGTCAAGGCGGAGGCGTGAGCATGGGACATACTGTCGAGAAGATCGGCGGCACGTCGATGTCGCGGCTGGACGAGTTGCGCGATACGCTGTTCCTGCGCGACGATCCCTATGGGCGGATTTTCGTGGTGTCGGCCTTTGGCGGCATCACCGACCTGCTGCTTGAGCACAAGAAATCGGGCAAACCCGGGGTCTATGCGATGTTCGCCAGCGCAGAGAGCGATCACGGCTGGCACGAGGCGCTGGACCGCGCGGCGCAGGCGATGATTTCGGCGCACGAAGCGGTGTTGGAACATGACGGCGACCGCGCCCGCGCGCGCGAATTCGTGTTGGAGCGGATCGAGGGCGTTCGGACCTGTCTTGTCGATTTGCAGCGGCTCTGTTCCTACGGTCATTTCCGGCTCGACGAGCATCTGATGCAGGTGCGTGAGTTGCTGTCGGGACTGGGCGAGGCGCATTCGGCGCTGTCGGCGGCGCTGATGCTGCGGCGTGCCGGGGTCGAGGCGCGGCTGGTCGGTCTGTCGGGCTGGCGTGACGAGGGCAACGTGAGCCTTGAAGAGCGGCTTGAAAGTGGCCTTCGGGGGATCGATTTCGCGTCGGAACTGCCGATTGTCACCGGTTATGCGCAATGCGCCGAAGGGCTGATGAGCGAGTATGACCGGGGCTATTCCGAAATCACCTTTTCGCGCCTTGCGGCGCTGACGGGGGCGGATGAGGCGATCATCCACAAGGAATTTCACCTGTCGTCGGCCGATCCGAAACTGGTGGGGGGCGACGCCGTGCGTAAGCTGGGCCGGACCAACTATGACGTGGCGGATCAGCTTTCGAACATGGGGATGGAGGCGATCCATCCGGGCGCGGCCAAGACCCTGCGCCGGGCCGAGGTGCCGTTGCGCGTGACTAACGCCTTCGAGCCGGGCGATCCGGGCACATTGATCGATGAATGCGCGGCCGAGGTGCCGGCGGTCGAGATCGTGACCGGCCTCGACGTGATCGCACTGGAGTTGTTCGAGCAGGACATGGTGGGGGTCAAGGGCTATGACGCCGCGATCCTTGACGTGCTGACCCGCCATGATGTGCGGATCGTGTCGAAAGTGTCCAATGCGAATACAATCACCCATTACCTTGATGCATCGCTGAAGGTGATCCGGCGGGTGGAGCGCGATTTGGTGAAGCTTTATCCGCAGGCGCGGGTTTCAGTGCGCAAGCTGGCGATTGCTTCGGTGATCGGGCGCGATCTGGGTGGGCTTGATGTGCTGATCCGGGGCTTGCAAGCGCTGGCCGATGCCGATCTGTCGGCTGTTGGCGCGGCGCAGGGGCCACGCAATGTGGACGTGCAGTTCCTGATGGAGCGGGGCGATCTGGACGGGGCTATTGCGGCACTGCATGGCGCTTTCGTCGGGCGCGGAGAGATGGCCTTGGCCGAGGCGGCCTGATCCATTGAGAGATAACGAGATGAGAGGGCCGGGGTTTTACCCGGCCCTTTTGCTTTGGGAGGGGGTGGAGAGGCGGGATGGAGTGTGGTGAGGGCAAGGGGGGGCGGAGTTATCCGGCTTGAGGCAGCAGAACAGCGCAACAGCACCTGCTGAAACGACGAAGGGCCACCCGAAGGTGGCCCTATCGTTTCCCTCATGAAGAGGGAGATTGGAGCGGGCGATGAGATTCGAACTCACGACCCTAACCTTGGCAAGGTTATGCTCTACCCCTGAGCTACGCCCGCGTCCTTGGGTAGCGGGGAGATATGAAATCTGGCCGGGGGCTGCAAGAGGAAAATTGCCTCTTTGGGCGATTTTATTTGGCGCTTTCTCGCAGGCCTTAGATTTCATTGGGAATGAGCGGTTCGGGCCGTTGGGGCCGACTCTGACTTAGGCCAGAACCAGCACCAGATCGATGATCGAGAGGGCCAGCAGCAGCGCGAAGCTCAAGGCCGCGCCGCCGCCCCGGCCCGGCGGCCAATGCGGCAGGCGACCCATGCCGAAGCCATGCAGGCCACGGGCGATCAGCAGGGTGATGCCAATGACATGCATCCATGTGGCGCCTAGCCCGTTCACCTCGGCCAGCCCCATGAGAATCAGCAGCATGGGCACGTATTCGTTGAAGTTGGCATGCACGCGCATGGCGTTGGCCATGATCGGATCGCCCTTGTCGCCCGACATCACCTTGCGGCGGCCACGCTGCATGACGACCCAGGCACTGAGCCCGAGGTAAAAGAGGCCAAGCAGGCCCGCGTAGAGGGTGGTGACGGCGAGGGGCATGGAGCTTCTCCGGAAATGAATGACCCGGCCAGTTAGGCAACTGGCCGGGTCATTGCAAAGGGTGACGTCGCCGCAGGCGGGCGCGCGCGTGAGCGGTTTATTCGAACTCGACCAGCAGGTCCTTGGCGTCGATCTGGCCGCCGGGCTGAACATGCACCGCCTTGACCACCGCGTTGCATTCGGCGTGGATGCCGGTTTCCATCTTCATCGCCTCGATGGTGAGCAGCAGATCCCCTTCCGAGACCTTCTGGCCCGGGGTCACGGCGACGGTGGCGACAACGCCGGGCATCGGTGCGCCGACATGGGCCGGGTTGCCCTGTTCCGCCTTGGGGCGTGCGACGGTGGTGGATTTTACCAGACGGTTGGGCACACGCACGGTGCGCGGCTGGCCGTTCAGTTCGAAGAACACCTTCACTTCGCCGTTCTCGTCGGTTTCGCCCACCGCTTGCAGGCGCACTTCGAGGGTTTTGCCGGGGTCGATCTCGGCCGAGATTTCCTCGCCCGGTTCCATCCCGTAAAAGAAGGTGCGGGTGGGCAGGGTGCGCACCGGGCCATAGGTGACGTGGCGCTCCATGTAATCGGTGAAGACCTTGGGATACATCAGGTAGCCGTTCAGATCCTCGTTGTCGATTTCGATGCCGCCCAGCTTGGCGCTGGCTTCGGCGCGCTTTTCTTCGATGTCGATCGGGGCGAGATGGGCGCCGGGGCGTTCGGTGTTGGGTTTCTCGTCCTTCAGCACCTTTTTCACGATCTTGGCCGGGAAGCCGCCCGGGGGCTGGCCGAGGTTGCCGCGCAGCATGTCGATGACCGAGTCGGGGAAGGCCACATCCTTGGACGGGTCTTCCACATCGGCGCGGGTGAGGCCCTGGCTG
This sequence comes from Rhodalgimonas zhirmunskyi, assembly GCA_030848925.1. GTDB lineage: Bacteria > Pseudomonadota > Alphaproteobacteria > Rhodobacterales > Rhodobacteraceae > Rhodalgimonas > Rhodalgimonas zhirmunskyi. Next base: position 1,069,345 of record JANFFA010000001.1, on the reverse strand, counting down.
ACCATCATCAGGGCCATGTCGCCCACCACCTTCGACGATGGCGTGACCTTCACGATATCGCCGAACATCCGGTTAACGTCGGCGTAGGCCTGAGCCACCTCGGGCCAGCGCTCTTCCAGCCCAAGCGAGCGGGCCTGTGCCTTGAGGTTGGTGAACTGCCCGCCGGGCATTTCGTGCAGGTAGACCTCGGAGGCGGGGGCCTGAAGCCCGGCTTCGAAGGCGACGTATTGGGCGCGGACGTGTTCCCAATAGGTGCTGATCTCGCGGATGGCGGTGATGTCGAGGCCGGTGGCGCGCGGCGTGTGTTCGAGCGCCGAGACGAGCGAGCCGAGGCAGGCCTGCGAGGTGCCGCCCGAGAAAGCATCCATCGCCGCATCGGCGGCATCAATTCCCGCTTCGGCAGCGGCAAGGATGGTGGCCCCGGCGATGCCGCTGGTGTCATGGGTGTGGAAGTGGATCGGCAGATCGACCTCGTCCTTCAGCGCCTTGAACAGCACCCGCGCGGCGGCGGGTTTCAGCAGGCCCGCCATATCCTTGAGGCCGAGCACATGGGCGCCTGCGGCCTCGAGCTCTTTCGCCATGCCGACGTAATACTTGAGGTCATACTTGGCGCGATCAGGGTCGAGGATATCGCCGGTGTAACAGATCGCCGCTTCGACGATCTTGCCGGTTTCGCCCACCGCATCCATCGCGACGCGCATGTTTTCGACCCAGTTGAGGCTGTCGAAGATGCGGAACACGTCGACGCCGGTTTCCGCCGCTTGGCGCACGAATTCGCGCACCACGTTGTCGGGGTAGTTGGTGTAGCCGACGCCGTTGGAGGCGCGCAAAAGCATCTGGGTCAGCAGGTTGGGCATCGCCTTGCGCAGATCGCGCAGGCGCTGCCACGGGCATTCCTGCAAGAAGCGGTAAGCGACATCGAAGGTCGCGCCGCCCCAGCATTCGACGCTGAAAAGCTGTGGCAGGTTGGCGGCATAGGCGGGGGCCACCTTGATCATGTCATGCGAGCGCATACGGGTGGCCAGCAGCGATTGATGCCCGTCGCGCATGGTGGTGTCGGTCATCAGAAGGCGGTCTTGCGCCTTCATCCAGTCGGCCACCCCTTTGGCGCCCTTTTCGTCGAGCAGGTTGCGGGTGCCGGCGGGAATCTCATCCTGTCTGGGCTTGGGCGCGCGGGGCTCTTTCATATCCGCGGGCGGCGCGACGCGGCCTTGGGTTTCGGGATGCCCATTGACCGAGATGTCGGCGATATAGGTCAGGACCTTGGTGCCCCGGTCGCGGCGCTTGTCGAATTCGAACAGTTCGGGCGTCTCGTCGATGAAGCGGGTGGTGTATTGGTTGTTGAGGAAGGTCGGGTGCTTGAGCAGGTTCTCGACAAAGGCGATGTTGGTGGAAACGCCACGAATGCGAAACTCGCGCAAGGCGCGATCCATCCGGGCGATGGCCTTTTCGGGGGTGGGGGCCCATGCGGTGATCTTGGTCAGAAGGCTGTCGTAATAGCGGGTGATGACACCGCCCGCATAAGCCGTGCCGCCATCAAGCCGGATGCCCATGCCCGTGGCCGAGCGATAGGCGGTGATGCGGCCGTAATCGGGGATGAAGTTGTTTTGCGGATCCTCGGTCGTGACCCGGCATTGCAGGGCGTGGCCATTCAGCGTGATGTCATACTGGCTAGCCTTGCCAGTGGCGGCGGCCAGCGTCTTGCCCTCGGCGATCAGGATCTGGGCCTGCACGATGTCGATGCCGGTGACCTCTTCTGTCACGGTGTGTTCGACCTGAACGCGGGGGTTGACCTCGATGAAGTAGAAGTTGCCGGATTCCATATCCATCAGGAATTCGACGGTGCCGGCGCATTCGTAGTTCACATGGGCGCAGATCTTGCGACCCAATTCACAGAGTTCGGCGCGCTGCATGTCCGAAAGGTAGGGCGCGGGCGCGCGTTCGACCACCTTTTGGTTGCGGCGCTGGACCGAGCAGTCACGTTCCCACAGGTGGTAGATGTTGCCGTGACTGTCGCCGAGGATCTGCACCTCGACGTGGCGGGCGCGGGTGATCATCTTTTCGAGATAGCCCTCGCCATTGCCGAAGGCGGCTTCGGCCTCGCGACGGCCTTCGAGCACCTTTTCCTCAAGCTCATCAGGGCCGTTGATCGGGCGCATGCCGCGACCGCCGCCACCCCAGCTTGCCTTGAGCATGAGGGGATAGCCGATCTCCTCGGCCTCTTTGGCGATGGTCTTCATGTCGTCGCCCAGCACTTCGGTGGCGGGGATCACCGGCACGCCCGCCTCGATGGCGACCTTGCGGGCGCTGGCCTTGTCGCCGAGGGCGCGCATGGTTTCGGCCTTGGGGCCGATGAAGGTGATGCCGTTGGCAACGCAGGCGTCGACGAAATCGGGGTTTTCCGACAGCAGGCCATAGCCCGGGTGGATCGCATCGGCGCCGCATTCGCGGGCCACGCGGATGATTTCCTCGATGCTGAGATAGGCCGCGACCGGACCCATGCCTTCGCCGATGCGGTAAGCCTCGTCCGCCTTGAAACGGTGGAGCGAGAGTTTGTCTTCCTCGGCATAGATGGCGACGGTGCGCTTGCCCATCTCGTTTGCGGCGCGCATCACGCGGATGGCGATTTCGCCGCGGTTGGCAATGAGGATTTTCTTGAAGTCGGCCATGCAGGAAAGCTCCGGTCTTGGGTCACGCCGCGTGAGGTCGCGGGGGTGGCGAATAGTTGCCCCACGCTGCGTCGCAGCGCAAGGCTGCTCTGCAAATTTTCAGGCCGATCAGGAAATCCTGAGCCGGGATTGCAAATCTGCAAACTTTTCAACGCCCAGCTGACCCATGTTGGAAATAAGGTCGTTGCGCAGGATCGCGGCCAGATGCGCCGGGCCATCCGGGCCAAGCGCGCCCACCGCGTATTGCCACGCCCGGCCCAACATGACGAAATCCGCCCCCAAGGCCAGCGCGCGCAGGATGTCGAGCCCGCCTTCGACGCCGCTGTCGAAGATAATGGGGAGAGAGGTGGCGCGGCGCATCTCGGGCAGAACCTCGATCGTGGCGGGGGAGGCATCGAACTGCCGACCCGCGTGATTGGAGAGCCAAATCGCATCAACCCCTTCGTTTTCAAGGGATTTAGCATCCTCGGGGTCCATCACGCCCTTGATCATCAGGTGGCCGTCCCAATCCGCGCGGATGGCGCGGATGTAGTCCATGTCGGGTGAGGTCCTGAGCAAATAGCCGATATGTTCGGTCGGCGGCAGGTTGGGCTGATCGGTGACGTATTTATCAAGCGTGCGCATCCGGGGCGCGCCGGTCTTGGCCGTGGCCAGCGCCCAAGCGGGGCGGCGGGCGATCTGCCACAGGATGCGCGGCGTCATGCGCGGCGGATGGGTCAGGCCAGAGCGGGTCTGCCGTTCGCGGCGCGAAGCGACGGGCACGTCGACGGTGATGGCGACGCCGGTGAACCCGGCATCGCGGGCGCGTTTGAGCATATCGCGGCGGATCTCAGGGCTTTTAGGTGGATAAAGCTGGAACCAGCTGTGTTTGCCCAGCACGGGGGCGACATGTTCGGGCGTTTGTGCCGCAACGGTGGAGAGCGAATAGGGGATGCCCTCGCGCGCGGCGGCTTGGGCAAGGATATATTCCGCATCGGGCCACATGATCCCCGACAGGCCCACGGGCGCGATGCCGAACGGCAGGGGCAGGGTTTCGCCGAAAAGCTGGACGCTGAGATCGGGGGTCTGCGGGCCGCGCAGGATGGCGGGCATGAACTGCACCTGATCGAGGGCGGTGCGGTTGCGCCTTGTCGTGGCCTCGGCCCCGGTGCCACTGACAAGGTATTCATAGGCGAAATGCGGGATTCGGGCGCGAGCGCGCTTTTGCAGATCGGTTACGGCGGGGTATTTCGTCATCAGGTCCATGGGCGTGATTGGGGCGCGAGGCGCGCGATTTGTCCACAGAAAAGGCGCGGAACAAGGCGCGAACATCTCTTTAACTCGTGACGTAATGCCGCTATCTTGGCCGTCATGAGCAGTTATGACGATCAAGACGCCTTCGAGGCGGCCTCGCTTTCCGCCCGCGCCATGGCCGCGCGGCCGATGCCCTATCTGGATGAATTGAACCCGGCGCAGCGCGACGCGGTCGAGGCGCTGGATGGGCCCGTGTTGATGCTGGCGGGGGCCGGGACGGGCAAGACCAAGGCGCTGACCACGCGGATCGTGCATTTGCTCAACACCGGGCGGGCGCGCCCGAATGAGATCCTGTCGGTGACCTTCACCAACAAGGCCGCGCGCGAGATGAAAGAGCGGGTGGGCCGTCTGTTGGGGCAGGCGATCGAGGGGATGCCGTGGATGGGCACGTTCCATTCGATCTGTGTCAAGCTGCTGCGTCGTCATGCCGAACTGGTGGGGCTGAAATCGAACTTCACCATCCTCGACACGGATGACCAACTTCGCCTTTTGAAACAACTGGTTGCGGCGTCGAACATTGATGACAAACGCTGGCCCGCGCGGGCGCTGGCGGGGGTGATCGACCATTGGAAGAACCGCGCGTGGACGCCCGACAATATCCCGGCGAGCGAGGCGGGGGCTTACAATGGGCGCGGGGTCGATCTTTATGCGCAATATCAGGTGCGGCTGAAGGAACTGAACGCCGTGGATTTCGGTGATCTGCTGCTGCATGTGGTGTGGATTTTCCAGCAACATCAGGATGTTCTGGAGCAATATCAACGTTGGTTCAAATATATCCTCGTCGACGAATACCAGGATACCAACGTGGCCCAATACCTGTGGCTGCGCCTGCTGGCGGGCGGGCACAAGAACATCTGTTGCGTCGGGGACGATGACCAGTCGATCTATGGGTGGCGCGGGGCAGAAGTGGGCAATATCCTGCGGTTTGAAAAGGATTTTCCGGGGGCGAAGGTGGTCCGGCTGGAGCAGAATTACCGCTCGACCCCGCATATCCTGAAGGCGGCGTCGGGGGTGATCCGGGGCAACGAGGGCCGGCTTGGCAAGGAACTTTGGACCGAGGCCGAGGACGGCGAGAAAGTGCGCCTGATCGGGCATTGGGACGGCGATGAAGAGGCCCGTTGGGTGGGCGAAGAAATCGAGGCGATGCAAAAGGGCACGCGCGGTATGCGCCCGTTTTCATTGAATGAAATGGCGATCCTTGTACGGGCCAGCCACCAGATGCGCGCCTTCGAGGACCGCTTCCTGACCATCGGTTTGCCCTACCTTGTAATCGGTGGACCGCGGTTCTACGAGCGGTTGGAGATCCGCGATGCGATGGCCTATTTCCGGCTTGTGGTGAGCCCGGATGACGATCTGGCCTTTGAGCGGATTTACAATGCGCCGCGCCGTGGGTTGGGCGAGAAGGCGTTTCAGAAGATCCAGATGACGGCGAGATCGAACGGGGTCTCGCTTGTGGATGGATCGAGAATCCTGTTGGAATCCAAGGGGATCGGCGGCAAAGGTGCTGTGGAACTTTCGCGCCTGATCGAGGGGCTGGACCGGTGGGGCCGGATGGTCGGTTCACCCGAGGTGAGCCATATTGAGCTGGCCGAGATCGTGCTGGACGAGAGCGGCTACACCGCGATGTGGCAGAACGACAAGACGCCCGAGGCGCCGGGGCGGCTCGAGAACCTCAAGGAACTGGTGAAGGCGCTGGAGGGGTTTGAAAACCTGCAAGGGTTCCTCGAACACGTCAGCCTGATCATGGATAACGACAAGTCCGACCAAGGTGAGAAAGTCAGCATCATGACGCTGCACGCGGCCAAGGGGCTTGAGTTTCCGGCGGTGTTCTTGCCGGGGTGGGAAGACGGGCTTTTCCCCTCACAACGCTCGATGGATGAGAGTGGAATCAAGGGGTTAGAGGAAGAGCGGCGCCTTGCCTACGTGGGGATTACGCGGGCCGAGGAGCTGTGCACGATCAGCTTTGCGGGCAACCGGCGGGTGTTTGGGCAATGGCAGTCGAACCTGCCCTCGCGCTTTATCGACGAGTTGCCCGAGGAGCATGTCGAGGTGCTGACTCCGCCGGGACTTTATGGTGGGGGCTATGGCGCGGCGAGTGGGGGCATCGAAAGCCGCGTGGCCGAGGCGGATGTCTATAACTCGCCCGGTTGGCGGCGGATGCAGAGCCGGTCGCAGCAACGCCCTGTAAGCCAGCCGAAAGAAACGAAAAACCAGGTGATCGATCTTCAGGCGACTTCGTCCCACACGATGGGAGAGCGGGTGTTCCACCAGAAGTTCGGCTATGGCGAGATCGTCGGGATCGAGGGTGACAAGCTTGAGATCGCGTTCGAGAAGGCGGGCACCAAGAAGGTGGTCGCGCGGTTCGTCTGTGGGCCGGACGATATTCCATTCTGACTAAAGGTTAACGGCGAATCGGGGCTGAAACGGGCGTCTGCAAAGCGTCTGCACCCCGGCTGCTTTGCGTCGGGCGCCTGCGCGAGGCGTGATGCTGTTGGCAAAGGTTAAGCATCCGAACGATGGTTCGAGCGGGGAGCGCGTTTTCTTGCAAAGAAAACGGCCAAAATTCTTGCGAAGAATTTTGTGCGCCCGGAAGGGCGGCGCGTCGAGTCTGGACTGTGGGGGGAAGGGAGCATTTCCGGAAGGCGGAAAAGGAAAACGGCGGCGCCTGGGAGGAGAGGAGGGCGCCGCCGTTTCAATATGCACCGTTGGCTGGGAGGAGGAGTGCCTCGGGCGCAATTCTTATTTTTAGGCGGCGGCGGGATCTGGGAGGAGGAGTGATCCCGCCGCCTTATTTACAGGAGGCCCAGGGAGGAGGAGAGGGCTTTCCTGATCTCGGTGTTCTTTAGCGCGCGGCCATGGCTTCCTTTACCGCGGCGCGCAGGTTGCGGGAGAGGCCGATTTCGGCGCGTTCCCGGGCAGTGAGTACGGAGAGCTCTGCATGCACGCGGCGCTCTTCTTTCCAGGTTGCGAGGCGGGCATTGATTGCGCTGATGAACTGCGTGAAGCCGCCGTGGGCCTTGGAAGCAGAAGCTGTGTTGTGTGCGGTGCTTGTGTAAGCCATCGTTCCGAACTCTGTGTTTATTTCGTCGTTTTGTTTCGTCGTCGTCTTGTTGGGATTAATCTAGGCCAATGCTGCAGGTGCGAAAAGGCCCATCGAAACAATGCTGCTATGCAGCAATTGCATACGTGACCCAAGGGAAAGTTAAGTGCGATCAAGGGCTTGTGTTCGCGCTCTGCCCAAGCATTGTGCATTTGCGCTTGCATCGAGGGCGCAAACACGTGAGGGGAGAATGAGTTATTGCAGGAGGGCAACATGAGCCAGATTTCACGCGAAACCGTCTTGCGCGAGCTTGATCGGCTGAAACTGCCGGATGGTGGCACCTTGGTGTCACGCGGGATGGTGAAGGCGGTCACGGTCGAGAAAACCGGCGCCGAATCCGAGGTGCGATTCGTCATCGAGGCGGAAAGTGCGGATCAGGCGCGGCGGATGGAGGACATCCGGGCGGCGGCGGTGCATCTGGTCGAGGGGATTCCCGGCGTGGGACGAGCCGTTGCCGTTTTGACCGCGCATCAGGCGCAGGGCGCGGCGGCCCCGAAAGCGCCGCCGCCTGATCTTAAGATCGGGGGGCACCCGAAGCCGCAGGCCGCCAAGCTGAAGCCAGCGGGTGTAAAGCAGATCATCGCCGTGGGATCGGGTAAGGGCGGGGTGGGCAAATCCACCGTGGCCGTGAACCTTGCCGTGGCGCTGGCGAAGGCCGGCAAGCGCGTCGGCCTTTTGGATGCAGATATATACGGACCGAGCGGGCCGCGGATGCTGGGCCTGTCGGGCAAGCCGCAGGTGGATGACGACAACATGATCCTGCCGCCCGAAGCCTATGGCGTGCGGATGATGTCGATTGGCCTGATGGTCGAAGAGGGACAGGCCGTTGTCTGGCGTGGGCCGATGTTGATGGGGGCGTTGCAACAATTCCTGGGCGAAGTGCTTTGGGGGGAGTTGGATGTGCTGATCGTCGATCTGCCGCCGGGGACGGGGGATGTTTTCCTGACGCTGGCACAAAAGAGCGAGCTTGCGGGCATCGTCATGGTCAGCACACCACAGGACGTGGCCCTGATCGACGCGCGCAAGGGCATCGACATGGCGAAGAAGCTGAACGTGCCGATCTTTGGTCTGATCGAAAACATGGCCACATATATATGTCCTAACTGTGGGCATGAGGCGCACCCGTTCGGGCATGGCGGTGTCGCGCGCGAGGCCAAGAGCCTTGGCGTGCCGCTGTTGGCGCAGTTGCCGATCGACCTCGACACGCGGTTGGGGGGCGACGAGGGGCGGCCGGTGGCCGCGGGCGAAGGGGCGATGGCGCGGGCCTACGCCGACCTTGCGAGCAGATTGAGCGAAATCGCGGGGATCTGAGCGCCCGTAAGGGCCACTGACAGGAAAACATGGGGCGGTTCGTGGGATTTCACGGGCCTCATGGGAAAAGATGGGACGAAAAAGGGCGCGCGGCCAGCTTGGCGGCGCGCCTTTCGCGTGTTTACGGCTGAAAATCACGAATCAAAGCCGGATTTCGGGCGTATTGGACAGGCCGGGATGGCTTGATTCGAGGGGGCAGAGCGCTGCTTTGGGCGTTTTTCGGGCTTCTTGGGCGAAATTTTTGGGAAAAGTAGGGAAATTTACGCCTTCTTGAGTGGATACTATATCTAGTGTTGGCTTCAGTTTCTTTCCGCTAAGTTCGGTGCCTTCTGTGGATAAAAACGCGCTATATGTTGTGCTGGGCACCCCTGTGAAACAAGATCATGCGCCGATCTTGGTGAAAAAACAGTTGCTATCCCATGCTTTCCCACGCTATCCCTATAACCACGATGAGGACGGGAACATAAAGGGGCAACTTAAGAACCCCGGACCAATCCCAAGTCAGGTTTCATACAGGCACCCGCTTCATCAAATAGAGAGATCCGGCGCGCGAGCGAGCAGACATCCCCCCAGGTGGCGCGCGCAGTCGGACATCCCCGCCAAGGCGGGCTAGGGCGGCGGATTGAACAGTGGCAGCAGTTCAATCCGCCGTTTCCTTTAAAAAGGGTCCGTTTCCCTGATCAGGTGCGGGTCCACGTAACAAGGAAAGGTCGCGGGACAGTGGCCCAGACGTTCAGAGGCGAGAGCCACCATAAGGTGGACACGAAGGGCAGGGTTTCGATCCCAGCCCTTTTTCGCCGTGTTCTGGAGCAAGGTGACCCCGAGTGGAAAGAGGGGCTGAGCCCCAACCTTGTGATCGTTTACGGCGACCATCGTCGTCATTTCCTTGAATGTTATACCATGGAGGCCATCGCCGAGGTCGACGCCAAGATCGCCGCGTTGCCGCGCGGGTCGGTCCAGCGCAAGATGCTTGAGCGGATGTTCCATGGTCAGAGTTTTCCCACCAGTGTGGATGAAACCGGGCGGCTGGTGCTGCCTGCGAAGCTGCGTCAGAAGATCGGCATCGACAAGGAGGCGTTCTTTATCGCCTCGGGCGATACCTTCCAGATCTGGCGGCCCGAAACCTATGAAGAAGAAGAGCTGGCCAAGACCGAAGCCTGGCTCGAGGACCTGCCCGAGGATTTCGATCCTCTGATGTTCCTTGATCAGCCCGAGGGGCCAGCGGGACCGGGGGCCAACTGATGACGGGTGCTGCTCACGCCGGTCCTGATGCCCCTCACATCCCTGTATTGTTGCGCCCGCTGTTGAAGGCGGTGGCGCCGGTGGAGGGGGTCTGGCTGGATGGCACGTTCGGGGCGGGCGGCTATGCGCGCGGATTGCTTGAGGCCGGTGCGGCCAAGGTGATCGGGGTGGATCGCGATCCGGCGGTGTTCGACATGGCCGAGGATTGGGCCGGGGACTATGGCGCGCGGCTGGAACTGGTGCGCGGAACGTTTTCGCGGCTGGACGAGTATGGGCATGACCTTGACGGGGTGGTGCTGGACCTTGGGGTCAGCTCGATGCAGCTGGATCAGGCCGAGCGCGGGTTTTCCTTTATGACCGATGGGCCGCTCGACATGCGGATGAGCCAAGAGGGCACCAGCGCGGCGGATATCGTGAACGAGGCCGAAGAGGCGGCGTTGGCGGATATTCTTTATCACTACGGCGAAGAGCGGGCGAGCCGCCGGATCGCGCGCAACATCGTGCGCGCGCGCGAGGCGGAGCGGATCGAGACGACGCTGCAACTGGCCGGGATCATCGAGAAATCCCTGCCGCGCCCGAAACCGGGGCAGAGCCATCCGGCGACGCGCAGTTTTCAGGCGCTTAGGATCGCGGTGAACGACGAATATGGCGAGTTGATCGAAGGGCTTGAGGCGGCGGAACGCGCGTTGAAGCCCGGCGGGCAATTGGCGGTGGTGACCTTCCATTCGATCGAAGACCGGATGGTGAAGCGATTTTTTCAGGAAAAATCCGGCAAGGGCGGGGGCAGCCGATATGCACCCGTTGCCGACAAGCCGGCGCAGTTCGAGCAGGTCACCCGCAAGGCGGTTGGCCCGGACGAGGACGAGTTGGAGCAAAATCCACGCTCGCGCAGTGCAAAACTACGCGTCGGGCGGCGGACCGAGGCCCCGGCGGGGCCGGTGGACAGGGCGGCAATCGGGATGCCGCAATTGACGAAAACGGGGAGAAAAGGGCGATGAGAACCCTGCTTTACGTGATGACGGCGATGGTGGTGATCGGGCTGGCCTTCTGGGCCTATCACGAGAATTACAAGACACAGGAAGCGCTGGGGCAGGTCGAGGACCTGCATGCCGAGATCGGCCAGAAGCGGGCGCGGCTGGGTATGTTGAATGCCGAGTGGGCCTATCTCAACCGGCCCGAGCGGCTGCGCGAACTGGCCGAGTTGAACTTCAAGCGGCTGGGGCTTCTGGCGCTAAGCCCGGATCAATTCGGGCGGATCGATCAGGTGTCTTATCCGGTTGAAAAGAAAATGGATATCAGCATGGGCGTCGATGTTTCGTCGCAGAAAAAACTGGACGGGGAGGACGGCGAATGACCCGTATACCGCTGCGCCCGCTGGCCCGTATTCTTGAGGCCCGCGCGAACGGGGAAAACCCCGACGCGATCGAAAAGGAAAACACCCGTGCGCGTCACGAGGACATGCGCGACCGGGATCGCGCCCGTGCCGAAGGACGGCTTTTGGTGTTGGGGGTCGTGTTCTTTTGCGCCTATGCCGTAATTGGCGTGCGGATGGGTATGATGGCCAGTTCGGAGCCTTACGAGCCGCGCGCGCGTGCCAGTTCGGCCCATATCGTGACGCAACGCGCGGATATCACCGACCGGCATGGCCGGATTCTGGCCACCAACCTTGAGACTCACAGTCTTTATGCGCATCCGCAGCAGATGATCGAACCCAAGCGCGTGGCGACCGAGCTGGCGCGGATTTTTCCCGATCTCGACCGCGAGCGGATGATCAAGGATTTCTCGGGCAAGCGGAAATTCGTCTGGATCAAGAAGAAGATCAGCCCGGAACAGAAGCAGGCGGTGCATGACATCGGCGATCCCGGCCTGTTGTTCGGCCCGCGCGAGATGCGCCTTTACCCCAACGGACGGCTGGCGGCGCATGTGCTGGGCGGGGCGTCCTTCGGCAAGGAGGGCGTCGATGCGGCCGAGGTGATCGGCGTGGCGGGGATCGAAAAGGTTTACGACACTTACCTGCGCGATCCGGCCGAGGGCGGCAAACCATTGCAGCTTTCGCTGGATTTGACGGTGCAGGCGGCGGCGGAGCAGGTGCTTTACGGCGGCATGAAGTTGATGAATGCCAAGGGTGCGGCGGCGGTGTTGATGGATGTGCATACCGGCGAGGTGATCAGCGTGGTCAGCCTTCCGGATTTTGACCCCAACGATCGCCCGCGCCCTCCCACCGAGGGCGCGCCGGATGACAGCCCGCTGTTTAACAGGGCGGTGCAGGGGGTTTATGAGCTTGGCTCGACCTTCAAGATTTTCGCGGCGGCGCAGGCGATGGAACTGGGCCTTGTGAACCCGTCGACAGTGATCGACATTCGCGGCCCTTTGAAGTGGGGCAAACACCGGATTCGCGATTTCCATAACTATGGCAAGGAATTGTCGGTTTCCAAGATCATCGAGAAATCCTCGAACATCGGCACGGCGCGGTTGGCGATGATGATCGGCGGGTCGCGGCAAAGGGAATTTCTTGGCAAGCTGGGCATGTTGGACGCGGTGCCGGTCGAGATCGTGGAGGCCAGTGGGTCGACCCCGCTTCTGCCGTCAAACTGGTCGGAAATCTCGACCATGACGATTTCTTATGGGCATGGCATTTCGGTAAGTCCGATGCATCTGGCCGCCGCTTACGCTGCTGTCGCCAATGGCGGCACGCAGGTGCGCCCGACGCTTCTTAAACAGGACGGGCCGCAATACGGGCAGCGGGTGATGAGCCAGCAGGTGTCGGCGGCGTCGCGCGACATGCTGCGCAGGGTCGTCACCGAGGGCACGGCCAGCTTTGGCGAGGTCGAAGGCTATGCCGTGGCGGGCAAGACCGGCACCGCCGACAAGCCCAAGCCGCGCGGCGGCTATTACAAGGACAAGGTGATCGCCACATTCGCCAGCATGTTTCCGGCGGACGATCCGAAATACGTGCTGATCCTGACACTGGACGAGCCCGAGACCTATGCGTTGGGCGAAACGCGCCGCACCGCCGGTTGGACAGCGGTGCCGGTGGCGGCGGAAATGATCAATCGTGTGGCGCCGCTTCTGGGCCTCAGGCCGCAGGTTGAGCCGGGCAAATTGGCTGGTATAACGCTCACATCGAATTAAGCCAAAAAGGGCGGTGGGCGGATGAGCAGCGAGCAGGGCCAACAGGGCGAGAGCGGCACGAAATCCTTGGGAGAGCTGGGCCTGACCGCGCAGGGCGGGCGCGAGGTCTGGGTGACCGGGCTGGCCGTGGACAGCCGCGAGGTGAAGGACGGCTACCTTTTCGCCGCGCTGCCGGGCACGCGGGTGCACGGCGGGGAATTCATTCAATATGCGTTGCGCATGGGAGCGGGGGCGATCCTGACCGATGCGGAAGGCGCGCGGATCGCGGCCAAGGAATTGGCCGCGCATGACGCCGCGCTGATCGTGGCGCAGGACCCGCGCCAAGCGCTGGCCTATACGGCGGCGTTGTGGTCGGGCGCGCAGCCCAGCACGATGGTGGCGGTGACCGGCACCAACGGCAAGACCAGTGTGGCGACATTCGCGCGGATGATCTGGACCGCGCTGGGGCGCGAGGCGATCAACCTTGGCACCACCGGCGTTGAAGGGGCGTGGAGCGCGCCGCTGCATCACACCACGCCCGAGCCGATCACGCTGCACCGGACATTGGCGGCGGCGACGCGCGCGGGCGTGACCCATGCGGCGATGGAGGCCTCGTCCCACGGGTTGGCGCAAAAGCGGCTGGACGGCGTGCATCTGGCCGCGGCGGGGTTCACGAATTTCACGCAAGATCACCTCGATTACCACGCGACGTTCGATGAGTATTTCGAGGCCAAGGCGGGGCTGTTCGATCGCGTTTTGCCGGATGAGGGCGTGGCGGTGATCAATATCGACGATCCGCGCGGGCCCGACATGGCGGCGATCGCGGCGGGGCGCGGGCAGGAAGTGATCAGCGTCGGGCGCACCGACGGGGCCGACCTTGAGTTGAGTGCGCAGCGGTTCGATGCCACCGGGCAGGAAGTCTATTTCAAGTGGAAGAGCGTCGGTCACCGGGTTTACCTGCCGTTGATTGGCGGGTTTCAGGCGGAAAACGTGTTGTTGGCGGCGGGGCTTGTGATCGGCGCGGGGGAAGACCCGGAAGAGGTGTTCGACGTTCTGGAAGAATTGCGCGGGGTGCGCGGGCGGATGCAACTTGCCGCGCAGCGTGAAAACGGCGCGGCGGTGTTTGTCGATTATGCCCATACGCCCGATGCGGTGGCGACGGCGCTGAAGGCGCTGCGCCCGCATGTGATGGGGCGGATCGTGGCCATCGTGGGCGCGGGCGGCGATCGGGATGCGGGCAAGCGGCCCTTGATGGGGCGCGCGGCCTGTGAAAACGCCGATATGGTGATCGTGAGTGACGACAACCCCAGAAGCGAAGACCCGGCCCTGATCCGGGCGGCGGTGCTGGAGGGCTGTCCGAAGGCCACGGAAGTGGGCGACCGGGCCGAAGCGATCCTGCGCGGGGTCGATATGCTGGGGCCGGGGGATGCGCTTTTGATCGCGGGCAAGGGTCATGAGACCGGCCAGATCGTGGGCGATGATGTGCTGCCCTTTGACGATGCCGAGCAGGCCAGCGTGGCCGTGGCGGCACTGGAAGGGGGGCGGCCATGAGCCTTTGGACAAGTGCGGCGGCGGTCGAGGCGACCGGCGGGCGGGCGACGCGGGCGTTCAGCGTCGATGGCGTGAGCATCGATACCCGGACGATCAAGACCGGTGATCTGTTCGTGGCGTTGAAAGCGGCGCGCGATGGGCATGATTTCGTGGCGCAGGCCTTGGACAAGGGCGCGGGCGCGGCGCTGGTTACGCATATCCCCGAGGGGGTGGCGGAGGATGCGCCGCTGTTGATCGTGCCCGACGTTCTGGAGGCGCTGGAGGCGCTGGGCCGGGCGGCGCGGGCGCGCACGCAGGCGCGGGTGATCGCGGTGACGGGATCGGTCGGCAAGACCTCGACCAAGGAGATGCTGCGCGTGGTGCTGGAGCGGCAGGGCAAATGCCACGCGGCCGAGGCCAGTTACAACAACCATTGGGGCGTGCCGCTGACGCTGGCGCGGATGCCGGTCGAGACGGATTATGCGGTGATCGAGATCGGGATGAACCACCCCGGCGAGATCGCGCCGCTGGCGCGTATGGCGCGCGCAGACGTAGCGATGATCACCACGGTGGCGGCGGCGCATCTTGAGGCGTTCGAAAACATCGAAGGCATCGCGCGCGAGAAGGCCGATATTTTCCAAGGGCTTGAGCCGGATGGCGTGGCAGTGATCAATGCCGATCTGGCCACCACCCCGATCCTGATGAGCGCGGCGCGGGATGTGGGCGCGCGGATCGTCGGCTTTGGCGAGACGGCGGGGGAGTATCGCCTGACCGGCGTGCGGCTGGCCGATGGCGCGACCATCTGTGAGGCCGAGGCGGATGGCCGGGCGCTGCTTTACAAGATTTCCACGGCGGGGCGGCATTTCGCGATGAATGGCCTTGGCGTGTTGGCGGCGGTCGAGGCGCTGGGCGCGGATCGTGACATTGCGGCTGCTGATTTGGCCCGCTGGCAACCGCCCGCCGGGCGCGGCACGCGTGAGCGGCTGGTGCTGGACGATGCGACCGGGGCCGAGATCGGCCTGATTGACGATGCGTTCAATGCCAACCCCACTTCGATGGCCGCCGCGCTAGAGGTTCTGGACGCGGCCAAGCCGAAGGGCCGGGGGCGGCGGATCGCCATTCTGGGCGATATGCTGGAACTGGGGCCGAGCGAGGCCGAGGATCATGTGGCACTTGCCAAGCTGCAATGGATGCAGGGGATTGACCGGGTGCATTGCGTGGGGCCATTGATGCGGGGCCTGCACGAGGCGCTGGAACCTGCGCAACAGGGCGAGTGGATGTCGCGCGCCGATCAGATGGTGGCGCGGGTAGCGCGGCTGATCCATCCGGGCGATATTGTGCTGGTGAAGGGATCGAAGGGCTCGAAAGTGAGCCTTGTTGTTGACGCGATCCGCAAAATGGGCCATCCGCCCGGCAAAGATCGAGAGGACGAGTAATGCTCTATTGGCTCACCGCGCTGTCGGATGGCGGGGATTTCTTCAACCTGTTCCGCTATATCACGTTTCGCGCCGGAGGGGCCTTTCTGACCGCTCTTCTGTTTGGCTTCATGTTTGGTCCGCCGTTGATCAACGTGCTGCGCAAGCGCCAAGGCAAGGGCCAGCCCATTCGCGACGATGGCCCCGAGGGGCATTTCGTGAAGGCCGGAACGCCGACGATGGGCGGCTTGCTGATCGTGGGGGCGCTGCTGACCTCGACCCTGGCATGGGCGCGGTTGGATAACCCGTTCGTATGGCTGGTTCTGTTCGTGACGATGAGTTTCGCGCTGATCGGGTTTGCGGATGATTACGCCAAGGTTTCAAAACAGAATACTGCCGGGGTGCCGGGCCGGGTGCGGATGCTTCTGGGCCTGATCATTGCGGGGATTGCGGGCTATTGGGCCGCGGTTTACCAGCCCGAGGGGCTGCAATTTGAGCTGGCTTTCCCGGTGTTCAAGGGCACGCTGCTTTACATGGGATACTTCTTTATCCCCTTCGCGATGATCGTGATCGTGGGCGCGGCCAATGCCGTGAACCTGACCGATGGGTTGGACGGGCTGGCCATCATGCCGGTGATGATTGCCAGCGGCACGCTTGGCGTGATCGCCTATTTCGTCGGCAACGCGAATTTCGCGGACTACCTTGATGTGCATTACGTGCCGGGCACGGGGGAAATCATCGTCTTCGTTGCCGGGTTGATCGGGGGCGGCTTGGGCTTTCTTTGGTACAATGCGCCGCCCGCTGCCGTGTTCATGGGCGATACCGGATCGCTGGCCCTTGGCGGGGCGCTGGGCGCGATTGCCGTGGCCACCAAGCACGAGATCGTTCTGGCGATTGTGGGTGGCTTGTTCGTGGTCGAGGCGATGTCGGTCATCATTCAGGTGCTGTATTTCAAGCGGACGGGCAAGCGCGTGTTCCTGATGGCGCCGATCCACCACCACTATGAAAAGAAGGGCTGGGCCGAACCGCAGATCGTGATCCGGTTCTGGATCATCTCTCTCATCCTTGCGATGATCGGGCTGGCCACGCTGAAGGTGCGTTGAGCGGGTGACGCTGGAGCATCTGGTTCAGGCACTGGGCCTGCCGGGGCTGGTTCTGGGCACTTTCCTTGAAGGGGACGCGGTGGCGTTTCTGGGCGGGGTTCTGGCGCATCGGGGGCTGTTTCCCTTTCCAATGGCGGTGCTGGCCGGGGCGCTGGGGGCGTTTCTGGTTGATAACCTGTTGTTCTGGGTCGGGCGGCACATGGGGCGGCGCGGCTTTGTGGCGCGTGTTCTGGCGCGGCCCGGGGTGGGGCGCTGGCACGGGGTGTTGGAGCGCAACCCGGTGCTGGCGGTGCTTGGCTTTCGCTATGTTTATGGAATGAAGACGGCCGCCGCGCTGATGATCGGGACGACGCGGGTTGGCTGGGCGCGGTTTGCCCTGTTGGATGCGGTGGCAGTGCTGTTGTGGTGCAGCGTGATGATGGCGCTGGGCTATGGTGCGGGCCATGCGATCGAGGCGGTGTTGGGGCGGCGTCATCTTGGGCTTCACCTTGCCCTTGCCTTGGGGCTATTCCTGTTGCTGGCGGCGCTGGCATTCGCGTGGGCGCGCCGAGGGCGCAAAGGGGGCCGGCAATGATCGCGGTTAAAGGGCTTGAGGGCCAGAAGGTGATGATCCTGGGGCTGGGACGGTCGGGCCTTTCAGCGGCGCGGGCGTTGCGCGCGGGCGGGGCCGAGGCGCTGTGCTGGGACGACAACGCGCAGGCGCGCGAGCGGGCCGAGGCCGAAGGCTTTGCCTGTGTCGATCCGCTGTCACGCGATGGATTTGAAGGGGTGGCGCGGCTGATCGTGAGCCCGGGCATTCCGCATCTTTACCCGACGCCCAACCGTGTCGTGGCCGCCGCATGGCGCGCGGGGGTGCCGGTGGACAACGATATCGGGCTGTTTTTCCAGTCCTTTGGCGGGTCTGATTGGGACGGATTCGACACCATGCCACGGGTGGTGGCGGTGACCGGATCGAACGGGAAATCGACCACCTCGGCCTTGATCCATCACATATTGGATCAAGCGGGACGCGAGGCGCAGTTGGCGGGCAATATCGGGCGCGGCGTTCTGGACATTGATCCGCCGGGGGATGGGGGCGTGGTGGTTTTGGAGCTGTCGTCCTATCAGACCGATCTCGCGCGCAGCCTGACGCCGGATGTGGCGGTGTTTACCAACCTGTCGCCCGATCATCTGGATCGTCACGGCGGTATGGGCGGGTATTTCGCGGCCAAGCGACGGTTGTTCGCAGAAGGCGGGCCGGACCGCTGCGTCATCGGCGTGGACGAGGACGAGGGTCGTTACCTTGCCAACCAGTTGGCCGAGGCGGCGGGGGATGACCGGGTGATTTCCGTGTCGGTCGAGGAAAAGCTGACCGGGCCGGGCTGGCATGTGTTTTCGCGCAAGGGGTTCCTGTCGGAGTATCGCAAGGGGCGGCAGGTGGCCTCGATCGATTTGCGCGGGATGCCGGGGTTGCCGGGCGCGCACAACCACCAGAACGCCTGTTCCGCGTTTGCGGCGTGCCGCGCGCTTGGGCTGGGGCCGCGCGAAATCGAGAAGGGATTTCAAAGCTTTGCCGGGTTGCCGCACCGCTCGCAATTGGTCGGAGAGCGCGGCGGGGTGCGTTTCGTGAACGATTCCAAGGCGACCAACGTGGATGCGGCGGCGAAGGCGTTGCAGGCGTTTGACAAGATCCGCTGGATCTGTGGCGGGTTGGAAAAGGACGGCGGATTGGGCGGGCTTTTGCCCTATCTCGGCACGGTCTCGAAGGCCTATGTGATCGGGCGGGAGGCAGCGAATTTCGCCATGCAACTCGGCGGGATCGAGGTAGAGGTTTGCGGCGACATGGCCAGCGCCGTCGCCCTTGCGGCGGCCGAGGCCGAGGCGGGGGACGTGGTGCTTCTTGCCCCGGCGGCGGCGTCCTTCGATCAGTATGACAGCTTTGAAAAGCGTGGTGAGCATTTCATGGCAGAGGTTGCCAAGCTGTTGTAATTCAACCGCTTCTTACTGGCAGATGCCTTTGATCTTGGCGTCTTTCCACGGGATGCGGACCTTTTTGGGAATCGGCAGGGTTTCCAACGGGAAGGCGGATTTCAGAAGCGTTTCCAGCCGCTTGGTGCGTGACGCTTGCGGGTCGAGCGCCATGCAGCAGACGTATTCCTCGACGATGCTGGCCTGTTGTTCGTAAGCATAGTCGAGGAAGCGGGTTTTCGTATTGATATCATAAAGATAGGGGTCAGCGCCCCAGTCGTGTTCATTGGCGGCCTTGATCGGGGAATAGCCGGTTTGCGCGCGGTTTTGCCATTGCCAGACATGGGTCAGCTCATGGGCGAAAAGCATGGCGGCGAAAAGCGGGAAGACATCCGGCGCGCCGTGGAGATAATCGTTTGAATAGAAGGGCTTGGTATAGAACACCCGGTTCCAGAGGGTGACGGCGGCGGGGCCGACGGTGACCACCTCTTCGCGCGGTTCGGGCCAGATCCGTTCGCGGCAGGCCAGTTGCGGGCGCTTCTTGCGCTGGTATGTGACCTTGCCCACCAGCGCGCCGTCGTGGAATTTAATCCTTTGAGTATCGAGGGTTGACCCGAACAGGCGGCTGGCGAAGGCCTGTTCGTTGGGGGCCAGCGGGCGGGCGCAGGCGGCCAGTGTGACGACCAGAAGAAGGCAAAGACTGATGACTCGCATGGGGGCGAGTTAAGCAGAGGTTGCGCGGGCGCGCGAGGGGGTTAATGCGCGCGTGTCGCAGGATTTGCGCGTCTGCGATGCGTCTGCGATGCGTCTGGCCCCCGCCTGCATCCTGTCGGGCATGAGCGGCGAAGCGCCTGTTGCGTGAAATGGTTAAGGGGGCGGTCGGAACCCTTGGCGAGGGGGGCGCGTTGACCCGGTGAACGCAAACGCAAAGGAGCATGCTATGAACTGGGACCAGATCAAAGGCAAATGGACCGAAGCCAAGGGCAAGGCCCGCGAACAGTGGGGCGAGCTGACCGACGATGAATTGGATCAGGCGAAGGGCAACCGCGACCAGATGGTCGGCCTGATCCAGCAGAAATACGGCAAGGCCAAGGAAGAGGCCGAGCGCGAAGTGGATCAGTGGCAAGCCAAGCTGTCGTAAGGCGGCACTTGTGCGAAAAACGCCCCGGTGGCCCGTGATGGGCCGCCGGGGTTTTTCATGTGATCATTCTGTGCCGGGTGGGCTCCGGATTTTTGGGGCTTGAGCGTGGTGCGTCCGGGCCGCAAGGGGCCGGGACGGGCGTTGTGGCCCTCAGATCAGGGCGTCAGGTCAGGCCGTCAAATCAGGCCCCCAGATCAAGTTGGCTCAGGGCTTTTTCTTGGCCCCGATGTTGAGCGGCTTGCCAATGTTGGAATTGGCGGTGGCGCTGACTTTCGGCTGGACCTTCTTCGGCTTCTTGGCTTCGCGATTACCGCGGCTTTTCTCTTTGGACATGGGTGTATTCCCTATGAGCGTTCCCGGAGGGCGGGGCCGACCGGGCCGTCGCATCGTCAGTCGATCATGGGTCCGAAGTGTCGGGGATGATCCTTGGGAAGCGGCAGGGGCACGGCGTTTTGGCCGTGGAGCCTGCGAGGGATAGAATACGCTTCCGCAGGGCTTTGGGCAAGGGGGATGAATGGGGGGCTGAGTATCGGTGCGCGGTTTGAGGCGCGCACCACCAGCGCGGAATCAAGGCCGCAGGCCGCCGCGCCATCGCCGACCCGCCCCCCGGGGCGGCGATATGGTGATGTTGTGCGGGATGGTGGGGTTGGAGGTGTTTGGCTGGGATAAAGTGCGGGAAATCAGCGGTGTATCGCCACCCCGCGGGTCGGCGATGGCGCGGCTAGATCTTAGCGACAGATTTGAGCCATGATAAATCCTCAGTGGAAGCAAGCCCTGTCCATTTGGCGGTCTCGAGAGGCGCTGCGGCTACCGCAGATGCCCATCCACCGGGAAGCTCATCGAATAGTTCGGGGAAGTTTGCGGTGTTGTCACGGCGAAGAGCATCTTCTTTACCTTTGAAAGTGAAACCATTGACCGTCGGCCATTGAGTTGCAGTTGTGAAAAGAAAATCTTCCTGCAAGGATAGGATATGTTGCTTTCTTTGGGAGGCGTTCAACGGCATTGGTGCACAAAGTCGCCTAAGAAAGAATACAAGTAGATCCAGTTTCTGGAGGTCGAATGGCAATACACGGGCTGGTATCTGGCGATATCGACCGTTGGTGTGCCCGTACTCTTCGATCCGCTCTGCAAAATCAAACAGTTCCTCAGAGGCATAGTGTGCCATGGAATCTTTGACTTTGCAAAAGGCCGATACATCTAACGTTTCAGGGAAACATCTTTTATAGGGTTCGATAACCTTTTCTTTGAGAGGTTTAAAGAAACTATGATTGAACTTGGCCGACCCGCCGTTAAGCAAAATTATGCACTTGGTGAGTTTTTCAACGCATTGAGCAGCATTCCATGAGAAGTGTCTAAAGAGACCATTTTGCGCTGAAAGGCGAGCACAGATGTAGTCGTCATCCGCAGCATACCAAAACATTTCTCTAACGAGGTGCTGTTGTATTGGCGTAATCTGCATCAAACATCCAACTCCTCAACAAACCTCGCATTCTCCTGAATATACTGGAAGCGCAATTCCGGTTTCTTGCCCATCAGACGCTCGACCAGATCGCCGGTTTCGCCGGGCTCGTCCTCGTCGATGGTCACGCGGATGAGCGTGCGGGATTTGGGGTCCATCGTGGTTTCTTTCAAATCCTTCGCGTCCATTTCGCCAAGGCCCTTGAAGCGCTGCACGTCGATCTTGCCTTTGCCGCCCAGACCGTTTTTCAACACCTCTTCCTTGGCCGCGTCATCGGCGACGTAGACGCGCTTGGCGCCTTGGGTCAGCCGATAGAGGGGCGGGCAGGCGAGATACAAATGCCCGGCGTCAATCATCGGGCGCATCTGGGTGAAGAAGAAGGTCATCAACAGCGCGGCGATATGGGCGCCGTCAACGTCGGCGTCGGTCATGATGATGATCTTGTCATAGCGCAGGTCATCGAGGTTGAACTTGGTCCCCAGCCCGGTGCCAAGCGCTTGGGTGAGGTCGGAAATCTCTTGGTTGGAGCCGAGTTTCGAGGACGCCGCGCCCAGCACGTTGAGGATCTTGCCGCGCAGGGGCAGGAGGGCCTGATTGTTGCGGTTGCGCGCCATCTTGGCCGAGCCGCCCGCCGAATCGCCCTCGACGATGAACAATTCGGTGCCCTCGCGCGTGTTTGACGAGCAATCGGTCAGCTTGCCGGGCAGGCGGAGTTTCTTGGTCGCGGTCTTGCGGGCGGTTTCCTTTTCCTGACGGCGGCGCAGGCGTTCTTCTGCGCGCAGCACGAGGAAGTCGAGAATCGCCCCGGCGGATTTGGTGTTGGCGGCGAGCCAGTTGTCGAAGTGATCGCGCACGGAGTTTTCGACAAGGCGCTGGGCCTCGACGGTGGCGAGGCGGTCCTTGGTCTGACCGACGAACTCGGGCTCACGGATGAAGGTCGAGACCAGCGCGCAGCCGCCCGAGATCAGGTCTTCGCGGGAAATGTCCTTGGCCTTGCGGTTGTTGGACAGCTCGCCGTAAGCCTTGATGCCCTTGAGGATCGCGGCCCAGAACCCGGCGACGTGGGTGCCGCCCTCGGGCGTGGGGACGGTGTTACAGTAGGATTGGATGAAGCCGTCGCGCGCGGGGGTCCAGTTGATCGCCCATTCGACCTTGCCCGGGGTGTTGAACTTTTCCTGAAAGTCGACAGTGCCGGCAAAGGGGGTTTCGGCGTAGGTGGCGGATTGGCCGAGCGTTTCCTTGAGATAGTCGGCAAGGCCGCCGGGGAAGTGGAAGGTGGCCTCGGTTGGGGTATCGCCATCGTCGATCGCGGTTTTCCAGCGGATTTCGACGCCTGAAAAGAGATAGGCCTTGGAGCGGATGGATTTGAACAGGCGCGCGGGCTTGAACCGGTGCGAGCCGAAGATCTGCTCATCGGCGTGGAAGGTGACGGTGGTGCCGCGCCGGTTTTGCGTCGCGCCCAGTTTTTCGACCGGACCCTGCGGGATGCCGCGCGAGAAGCGCTGTTCGAACAGTTCCTTGTTGCGGGCGACCTGCACGATCATGGAATCCGAAAGCGCGTTGACCACCGAGGCGCCAACGCCGTGAAGGCCGCCGGAGGTCTGATACGCCTTGCCCGAGAACTTGCCGCCCGCGTGGAGCGTGCAGAGGATCACCTCGAGCGCGGATTTGTCGGGGAACTTGGGGTGCGGATCGACCGGGATGCCGCGGCCGTTGTCGCGGATGGTGATGGAGTAGTCGGCGTTCAACTCGACCTCGATCCGTGAGGCGTAACCGGCGACGGCTTCGTCCATGGAGTTGTCGAGCACCTCGGCCACGAGGTGATGCAGGGCGCGTTCGTCGGTGCCGCCGATATACATGCCGGGGCGTTTGCGAACGGGTTCGAGCCCTTCGAGAACTTCGATGCTGTCTGCGTTGTAATCGCCACCATCGGCGGCGGAGAGGAGATCGTCGGCCATGTGTGCTGCTCGTTTCTTGGGTTTCGCTCATTATGGCAGAGCGAGGGCGTGGGGGGAAGCGGGGAAGGGGCGCACGTTTAGGGTGAGTCGAGTGGGGGCGCGGGGCGGGTTTGGGTGCCCATTTTGCAACCACCGGGTATTTTGACGCCGCGTCACGAAAAACTGCGCTCGCCGGGGTCAGCGGTAAAAATTTGGGGGAAACCGGTGCTCTGAGCGGGGATCAGCGAGGATATTGATGCGAGATTGGAGACAATAACCGCCCGAGCAACACGCCTAAAGGGGGAATTTTATTAAGTTTTTCGCAATCTGGAGGAGAGTGATCGGGGTTTGGGGGCGGAAGCGCCTTGTTTTGCTGATTATTCAGGCGACCTCTATGTACTAATTGTTTCATTAATAAGGAATACACCTTTTACGAAATCTTGCACGGGTGCTGCCCATATTTCGCCACAATCGAGGAGCGAAATACACCTATGGCGCGAACAGAGTGTCGAGCGGAAGCAGTTGAAACAACAACCAAGAGAGGAACAGACAAATGGGGTTCATGGATGATACGGGGCGTTTCGGTCCGTCGGGGGTAGAAAGCCTCTTCATGGATGCAGGACGTAAGAGAAAACTGCCGCAGGTCGGTGACCGGTTTGCGAACTTCGTGGCGGAAACCACGCATGGCCGGCTTTCGCTGGAAAACTATGCCGATGGACATTGGGTTTACCTGTTCAGCTTTCCGTCGACCTTTGCGCCGGTCTGTTCGACCGAGATCGTCTCGCTCGCGGCGCAGATCAAGGCGTTCAATGATCTTGGCGTGCGCCTTATGGGTGTAACCTGTTCGGATGTGAACCGGGCGCTGGACTGGATCGAAGACCTTGAAGAGGTGTTCAACGTGCGGGTGCCGTTCCCGGTGGTCTGCGATCCGCAGGGCGAATTGGTGCGCGAGTTGGGCATGATCAACCCGTCGGAATCGGCCAGAACCGCGATGCGCAAGAGCATTATCCTCGACCCGTCGCGCAAGGTGCAGTTGATGATGGATTACCCGGCCTATCTTGGGCGCTGCGCCGATGAAGTTCTGCGCTGCCTCGAAGGGTTGCAGGACATCGATTATACCGGCATGGCCCTGCCGGCGGACTGGATGCCCGGCGATTACATGGTCGCACCTGGCCCGATGTCGGACGCTGACATGTGCAGCAGCTTTGGCGACAACTGGCATAAGGTGCGGGACTACCTCGTTGTAGCGCGCGGATGAGATTGACGAGAACTTGCCGCCGCATTGGGGAGGAGGCGGCGGAGTTCTTGTACTGATCGCGCGCGTGCCGCGATAAAGACGAAGCGGGCCAGGACAGTGCGGGGCAAGACACCGCGTCCAACAAGCGGGCGCTTGACGTCCGAGAGGCCAGAGGGCCCTGTTTGCGGCCCTCGGTGGTGGCGAATGAAAGGTAAGGGCGACCCGATGAAGGGCCGCCGTGCCAGCGCATCATGACCGGACCCAGAGCCGGCGATGTGCCTGAGTAAAGGCGCGCGAGGTGCGCCCGTGGAACGATAGCCTGCGGTGCGGGTCTTATTCGCTCCAATCGTGGACGTGGACGTCCCGGCCCGAGTGTTTTTTCATGATTTCAGTGGCGAGTTTCTCATGTGCCGCGTCGCGGGTGCGCACCCACAGTAATATGCCGCCGTGCTCGATCTGGTTGGTGTAGTAATCGCGGTGGTGCTTGTCAGCGCGCCGCGCCAGCAGGGTGCCGATCACCGCAGCGGGGCTGCCGCCGATGGCGATGGCCGCGATCGAAGCGGCAAGCGTGCTGGCCGGGCCAAGCAGGGCCATCATCGCGACATAGGAGCCGACGAAGAAGAACCCGCCCGCGATGGCGCCTTCGAGTTCGCCCATCGCCTCTTCCGATACAAAATGGGCGCGCGGGGTGTCGGGATTGTCCCCGAGATCCTTGGCGTGCCAGAAGGCTTTGCCGAGCTTTTCGTCAATCGCCTTCTGAGCGCCCAGAAGCGAGATGTCGGAATGATGGAAGCCTGCCGTGCGCAGATCGTAGAAGGCCGCTTGCAGGGTCTTGAAACTGTCGAAGACGCCGACCGCTTCGGGGACGTTGATGACGGAATGCGTATCGGTGGATTTGGTCATGTTGATCTCCTTTGAAATGAGATGCCGCGTGCGCGGGTCAAAAAGGCGAACTGGAAAAGACATGCGAGAGTATGCGCGCGGCGGGGCGATCCCGCCATGATCAGGATCATGTGGGCGCGGATCGGCGGAGTTTCGCAAGTGATCGGGGGGCGCTTGGTGCGCCGGTTATCTGGTGCCGGTTATCTGGTGCTGGTTACTTGGTGCCGGTTACTTGGTGCCGGTTACTTGGTGCCGGTTACTTGGTGCAGCGCAACAGCCAGCTGTTGACGAAGTGGTTGGACTGGGTCGAGACGGAGGCGTTGAAATAGCCCTTGCGCGCGAGGGTGCGGCGCGGATCAGCCGGGATCACCAGCGTGCCGAGAGAGCCGCGCCCGGCATTGATGGCGACGGTGTCGAGCATCTTGCGCTGGATGATCTCGTAGCGGTTCTCGTGATCGCGGAAGTCCTTGGATTTGACGAAGGCGATGACCTCGGTTCCGGTGATGCGCAGGGTGAAGCGCTTGCGCTTGTTCTTGGCCTTGAAGGCGGCATCATCAGAAAAGCCGATGAAATCCTCGACTGCGCAGGAAAACTGATCAGGCGTTTGCGCGTGCAGGGGCGTGAGGGGCAGCGCCATGAGCGCGAGGCCGAAGAGCGTGTGGGGTGTTTTCATGGATCAGGCGAGGGTGGGGGTCAGGCTAGGATGGAGGTCAGGCGAGGGCGGGCCATGACAGGATGGCCTGAGCGATGGCGTCGGGTTGTTGATGCGCAAGCCAGTGATCGGCGCCCGGAATCGCGACGCGGGTGAGGTTGGGGGCGTAGTCTTCGAGCCCTTCTGTGGCCTCGGGGCGCAGGGCGGTGTCGTTTTCGCCCCAGATCAACAGGTGGGGTTGCGGGACGGTGAATTTCGCCGGCGGCAGGGGCGGGAGGTCGAGCACCTCGCCGGGGTGGGGCACCTGAAGCGGCGAGGCGCGATACCAGTTGACCATGCCGCGCATCCGGCCCGGTCGGGTCCATTCATGGCGGTAGGCGAGGCGCTTTTCCGGTGTCAGCCACGCGGTGTCCATATGGGCCGAGAAGATCTCCATCAGCTTGGCGCAGTCATCGTCTAGCAGGAAGTCCTCGGACCGTTCGCGGCGCAGGAAGTGGATATATTGCGAGGCCTCGGCCTGTGCGCCGCCAGCGGCGAGTGCGCGCTGGAACGGGCCGGGGTGGACGCCGTTCATGATGATGAGATGCGTGATCATTTCCGGGCGGGTGATGGCCATGGCATAGGCCACCGCCGCGCCCCAGTCATGCCCGATCAAGGGGATTGGGCCGAGGTCGAGTGCATCGATCAGTTCGGCCATATCCTCGACCAGTTTGGAGGCGGTGTAGTCGGACACTTCGGGCGGGGCCCAGCTTTGACCATAGCCGCGCTGATCGGGGGCGATGCAATAGAAGCGGTGGCTGAGGCGCTGGGCGAGTTCATCCCATGCGCCGGAGTATTCCGGGAAGCCGTGCAGCAGCAGAAGCGGCGGATTATCGGGGCTGCCCCATGTGAGGTAGTGGAAGGGCTGGCCCGAGAGGTGGATGTGATGGCTTTGCATGTGCCCGAGGGTAGGGGGCATGGGCGGCAAAGCGCAAGTGTGACGTAGGGCGGTTTGCGCGCATTTGGTCCGTGTTTCGAGACCCCGCGCCGCGCCCCGCTCTGGCCCAGGCGCCCACCCGCCCGCCCCGCCTGGACCAGAGCGGGGCGCGGCGCGGGTGGGGTGTTGGACAGGGGGCCGGGGCGGTGTTTGAGTATTTCGGGAAAAGTGAAAGGAGCGGGCGGGAAGAGCCGTGAAAGCCGGTGCAGATTGATACGGATCAAGGCGGCTGCGACATTTTTGCACTAAGATGTATCTAACATTTTTGAAAAGGAGACGTGCATGGCGAGCCAACCCGCGCAGAAGGCGAATACTGTCCGAAATTCCACGAAGAAGGCCCCTTCGGTCGAGGCCAAGGTCATGGAGGCGTCTGTGACGGCACCGGCCACGCAGGCGACCATGAAAGAGGCCACGCAAGAATCGCCCGAGGCCGTTTCTGTTGCAGCGGGTCGTGAGCCTAGTGCCGACGAGGTGCGCCGCGCCTTCGAGAGTGGCGAATACCCGTATACGACCAAGATGAACCGGCGCACCTACGAAGCGCAGAAAGCCAAGTTGCAGGCCGAATTGCTGAAGGTGCAGCACTGGACGCAGGAGACCGGGCAGAAGTTCGTGCTGCTGTTCGAGGGGCGTGATGCCGCCGGCAAGGGCGGCACGATCAAGCGGTTTACCGAGCACCTGAACCCGCGTTCGGCGCGTGTTGTGGCGCTGAATAAGCCCACCGACGAGGAACGCGGCCAGTGGTATTTCCAGCGCTATATCAACCATCTTCCCACCGCGGGCGAGATCGTGCTGTATGACCGCAGTTGGTACAACCGCGCCGGGGTGGAACGTGTGATGGGCTTTTGCGAGCCCAATGAATACCTTGAGTTCATGCGCCAGACGCCCGACCTTGAGCGGATGTTGGCGCGTTCGGGGATCCGGCTTTTTAAATACTGGTTCTCGGTCACGCAGGACGAGCAGCGCGCGCGGTTTACCAGCCGTGAGCATGACCCGCTGAAGCAATGGAAGCTGAGCCCGATCGACAAGGCGAGCCTTGATAAGTGGGACGATTACACCGAGGCCAAGGAGGCGATGTTCTTTTACACCGACACCGCCGATGCGCCGTGGACCGTGGTGAAGTCGAACGACAAGAAACGCGCGCGGCTGGCTTGTATGCGCCATTTCCTTGCCAGTCTCGATTATCCGGGTAAGGATGAGCATGTGGTCGGTCGGCCCGACCCGCTGCTGGTGTCCTCTGCACACCATGTGATCCATCGCAGTTCGCATATCCTTGGGACGGCGCTGCACCCGGATCAGCGGCGGGGC
Source organism: Rhodalgimonas zhirmunskyi (assembly GCA_030848925.1). GTDB lineage: Bacteria > Pseudomonadota > Alphaproteobacteria > Rhodobacterales > Rhodobacteraceae > Rhodalgimonas > Rhodalgimonas zhirmunskyi. Next base: position 1,041,035 of record JANFFA010000001.1, on the reverse strand, counting down.
TGAGACCACCCGGTTTCGAATACAAGGACAGGCTCGGCGCCGGGACATATGTGCCCTGAGCGATCCGCGCCGGACGCCACGCATCTGGAGGAGGTGCGTGGCGTTTTATATTTGGGGAAGGCGCCGGGTTTATCCCCCGGGTTTATTCCCCGGTCAGCAGGCAGATCACAGCAGGTAAATCAAAGGCTGGGCCAGAGCGTCGGGTCGAGCGCGTCGATGAAGGGGCGCAATTCGTCCGCGTGGGCGCGCCAGCCGCCGATCGAGCGGCGGTGCACCGGTTGGCGCAGCTGTGTGGCGCTGAGGGTGAGGACCTGTGCGGTGCTCTCTTCGGGGTGGGCCATGGCGGGGTGCCAGTCGAGGCCGCAGAAGTCGGCCATCTTTTGGCTGGTGGTGTCGATGTCGGTGACCAGTTCTTCATAGGACAGATCGAGAATGCGGCCCGGCAGGACCGCATGCCAATGGCGCATGAGCCGGGCGTAGGCGTTGAAATGCGCCGCCATCGCCGCGAGGTCGTAAGTATAGGACAGCGCGCTGCCCTGAAACCGCCCGCGCCACATGGAGAGCGCGATGTCGCGGGGATCGCGGGTGATGTGGATCAGCGCGCCGTTTGGATAGGCGGCGGCGAGGAAACCGGCGATGCGATAGTTTTCCGGCATCTTGTCCGTCCATGCGCGGGTGGTGGGCGGCAGGGGCGGTAGTTGGGCGGTGTTTTCTTGGGTGAAGGCGGCGATTGCGGCGCTGTCGAAGGGGCGATCTTCGGTGATGACGTGGCGCAGGAGGGCGGCGGCGGTGGCGCGTTCGCCCAAGGGGGCGACATCCGGATGCGCGCCAAGCATCGCCTCGGCCAGAGAGGTGCCCGAGCGGGGCAGGCCGAAGATGTGGATCGGACGCGGCGCGCTGTCGGGCGCGGGTGTTTCGGCGGTTACGGCTGTTGGAAAGCGGGCGGCGATGGCGGCGTGGGCGGCTTCGTCGGCGCCGCTGTCATGGGGCAAGAGGCGGGCCATCTCGCGGTTGGCATTGGCGCGGTGGCGGCGGGCCTCGTCGGGGCGGGCGGCCTGTTCGGCGATGCGGGCTTGGGCAAAGTGGAGCGCGGCGCGGGCCTCGCTGCGCGGTGGGGCGGCCTTGAGCGCGTTGGGGATGCGGCGGGCGAGTTGGGCGTTGGCGGCGGCCTCTTGCAGGTTGGCCAGAAGTTCGATCGCCTCGGCCTGTTGTGCGCTGTCGGTGAGGTCGAGCGCGGCCTGTGCGGCGGCGATGGCGGCGTCGGTTTGTCCCGTGGCAGTCAGCTGGCGGGCCAGCGCGAGGCGTGCGCCGGGGTGGTCCGGGGCGATGGCGGCGGCGCGGTGCAGTTCGGCGAGCGCGGCCTCGGGCTGTGCCAGTCGGGCAAGGCAGCGCGCCGCGGCGAGCAGGAGGTCGGGCGAGGCGGGGTCCTGCGCACTGGCCGCGCGAAAGGCCGAAAGGGCATCGTTCATCTGGCCGGTCGCCTCGTAGACGAGGCCCAGCATATGGTGATGGCGCGGCGCGTCGGGGGCGGTGGTGACCGCGTCCCGGGCATGGATCAGGGCGGCGTCGGGATCGCCCAGCGACAGCGCGACTTGCGCAGAGAGGCGGGCGGCTTCGGCATCCTCGGGGGCGGCGGCGCGCAGGCGGGTGAGGTGATCGCGGGCCTTCGCGGCCTCGCCAATCAAGAGGAGCGTTTGGGCGAGGTTGCGGCGCGCCTCGGTGAAATCGGGGGCCTCGCGCAGGGCGCGGGTGAATTCGTTGATCGCCTCGCGCGGCTTGCCAAGCGCGCTGAGTGCGATGCCGCAGATGTTGTGCAGCATCGGCGAGGGGCCTTGGCGCGGGCCTGTTTTCAACCCGCTGCGCGCGGTTTTGAGCGCTTGCTTGTAGCGCCGGTCCTGTAGCAGGTGCAGGGCCTGTTCGGGAAGAGAATGAGCTGTCATGCGGGGAGATAAATGCCTGTCATAAAACCGTTACAATCGGAAACGGTCGGGCGCTGGGCGGCTCACGCGAATGTGCGCGGGGGCGGTGCATGTCGCGCCGGGGACTGCCTGAATTTCAGGCGAAGTATGGACGACATGCAGGGGGGATGGGCAGGGCGTGTGCGGGCCATGCGGCATCGGCGGGGATCCGCCCGTGGCGTGCGGCGGCGGGCCGCAGGCGCGGTGCGGGCCATTGCGGGACGGGATGTGAAACTTTATGCGTCCTGCATGTTCAAACGCTTCAAAACCGCGCTTCTGGCCCTTGCGATCCTGCCTTTCGTGGCGGGCGCGGCGCTGGCGCATCCGCATATCTTCATCATCACTGGCCTCGGGTTCGAAACCGACGCGGCGGGGCGGCTGACGGCCGTTTCTGTCAGTTGGGAATATGACGAGCTTTATTCGCTGCTGGTGACCGAGGATATGGAACTGGACGACGACTACGATGGCAAGCTCACGCCCGAAGAATTGGCCCGGCTCAACGGGTTCGATCAGAATTGGGACGCGGGGTTTGCGGGGGATCTTTATATCGAGGACGCGGCGGGACAGAAGCTGCGCCTTGGCGGGCCGGAAAACCTTGGGACCAGCTTCGAGGACGGAAAGATCACCACCCGGCATCGGCGCGGGATCGAAGGGGCGGCGGCCACCGGGCCGTGGCGGGTAAAGGCTTATGATCCAAGCTATTACACCGCCTATGAACTGGGCCGGATCACACTTCCCGAAGGCTGTGAGAGCCGCCTGATCGCGGTCAATCTGACGGCGGCGCAAGAGGCGCTTCAGGCAGAGCTGGCCAAGATCCCGGCGGACGTGGTCGAAATGGATTACCCGCCGGTCGGCGAGGAGTTCGCCGATACGCTGGAGGTCTCATGTCAGAAGTGAGCGGCGAGCGTGGTCGCGCGCGGGTCTGGGTCCGGCTGTTGCTGGTGGTGCCGGTGCTGGCGGCGCTGGTTCTGGCGTGGTGGCTCTGGGGCATGGGCGGGTTTGATCGGCTTTCAGCCTGGGCCGCGGAGGGGCAGCGCGATGTGCAAAACGCCATGGCGCGGGCTTTGCGCAGCCTGCGGGGCGGCGATCGCGCAGCGCTGGCGGGGCTGTTGGGGCTGTGCTTTGCCTATGGGTTCTTTCACGCGGCGGGGCCGGGGCATGGCAAGCTGGTGATCGGCGGTTATGGCATGGGGCAGCGCGTGCCGATGCGCCGGCTGATTGGGCTGGCGCTGGCCTCTTCGCTGGCGCAATCGGCTACGGCGGTGGCGCTGGTCTATGCCGGGGTCTTTGCCTTCAACTGGACGCGCGAGCGGATCACGGATGTGGCGGACAGACTGCTCGAGCCGCTGTCCTACGCGGCGATCGCGCTGGTGGGGCTTTACCTTCTGATCCGGGGGCTGCAACGGATATTCAGGGCGCGCAAGGCGGGGCGTGATGAAGTCCAGTCCCAAGGCCATGATCTCGCGCATGATCACGCGTATGACCATGGGCACGACCATGGGGATGACCACGGGCACACACGTCACCACAGCCACGACGACGGCACCTGTTCCTGCGGGCACAAGCACGGCGTCACGCTGGAAGAGGCGGCCGAGGTGCGTTCGCTTCGCGACGCGCTGGTGCTGATCGGCGCGGTGGCGCTGCGGCCCTGCACCGGGGCGGTGTTCCTGCTGATCCTGACGTGGCGCATGGGGATCGACCTTGCCGGCATCGCTGGCGCCTTCACCATGGGGCTGGGCACGGCCAGCGTGACGATGGCGGTGGCCGCCGCCTCGGTGGGCCTGCGCGAATCCGCGCTGGCGCAATCGATGAGCGGCGCCGGGGCCGCCCGCACCGCCGCCGTGATCGAGATCCTTGCCGGCCTGCTCATCGCGCTCGTCTCGAGCCAGATGGCGCTGCGCTTCCTCTGAAACCGCATCCCGCCGACGCAGGCACCCGGCCCATCCCTTCACTTGACCCGAAATATCCCGGGGAGCCCGAGGGGCTGGCCCCTCGGTTCCGCCCTCTGCAAAGGCGATAGCCCTTGCCCAATTCTTGTGCGCCGCCTAAAGCCGGGTCATGACCAGACCCTTCCCCCCCTCAGCCCCGGCGGCCGTCACGCGTAAGGAACACCTGCGCGCGATCCTCAAGCTGGGCCTGCCGCTGATCGGTGGCAACGTCGCGCAATTCGCGATCACGTTGACCGATACGATCATGCTGGGCTGGTACGATATCGATACGCTGGCGGGAAACGTACTTGGCGGTATGGTGTTCTTCGTGTTGTTCATCTTCGGCGCGGGCTTTTCGCTGGCGGTGATGCCCGCCGTGGCCGAGGCCGAGGCAGCGGGCGATGACACCCATGTGCGCCGGGTCACGCGGATGGGGCTTTGGGCCTCGATCCTGTTCGCGGCGTTTGCCCTGCCGGTGACGCTTTTTGCGCATCCGCTGCTTATCGCCATGGGGCAGGAGGCGCAGGTCGCGGCGCTGGCCAGCGAATACCTTGCCATTGCGGGTTGGGGCATCATTTTCGCGCTGATCGCGATGGTGCTGAAAAGCTATCTCGCGGCGCTTGAGCATTCCGGCATCGTCCTTTGGGCCACGCTGGCGGCGGCGGGGATCAACGTGCTGGCCGATTACGCGCTGATCTTTGGCCATTGGGGCGCGCCCGAGATGGGCATTCGCGGCGCGGCCATCGCCTCGGTCACGGTGCAGGTGGTGCTGTGCGTCGTGCTGGCGGGCTACATCCTCGTGAAAACACCGCAGCACGATCTGTTCCGCCGGTTCTGGCGCCCCGATCCCGAGGCCTTCGGCCTTGTCTTCCGGGTCGGCCTGCCGATTGGCCTGACCAACCTGGCCGAGGTGAGCCTGTTTGCGGCCTCTTCGGTGATGATGGGTTGGCTCGGCGCGGTGCCGCTGGCGGCGCACGGGATCGCGTTGCAGATCAGTTCGCTCACCTTCGTGGTGCACATGGGCCTGTCGAGTGCCGCCACGGTGCGCGCGGGCCGCGCCCTTGGCCGGCGCGATCGCGACGGGCTCAGACGCGGGGCGGTGGTGATCGTGGCGCTGTCGGTCGGGCTGGCGGTGCTGGCCTCGGCGATCTTCGTGATCATGCCGCGGGGGCTGGTCGCGCCGTTCCTCGATCCCTCAAACCCTGAAAGCGGCGCTGTGCTGGCAATGGGGGCGCTGTTGCTGATGCCGGCGGCGCTGTTCCAGCTGTTCGATGCGGCACAGGTCATGGCGCTGGGCCTCTTGCGCGGGGTGCAGGATACCCGCGTGCCGCTCTATATCGCAGCGGCGGCCTATTGGGGGGTGGGGATGCCCGCCAGCTATGGACTTGGCTTTATCTTTGGACTTGGCGGCGTGGGGGTCTGGCTGGGTCTGGTTCTGGGGCTGGTGGTTGCGTCGGCCTTGCTGATCCACCGGTTCTTCGCAATCTCGATGGAGCGGGCGCTGCCGGAAGGCTGAGCGGTCGGGCACCGTGAGGCGACAGCGCAACCCGCTCGCTGTCGATTGAATTCCGGGGTGCCCCTCCCAAACTCAGGTTGCATTGGGGGCCAGCCCCCAAACCCATGTTTATATTGGGGGCCAGCCCCCAAACCCCCGGGATACTTAAAGTCAGATGAAGCAGGGAGATCGCTCCCCACCTTTCATTTTTCTACAAATACTCGAATCCGGCGCTTAATCTTTCATCAAGCGGTCGGCTTTCTTGCGCACCAGCACCGTGCGCAGATCGTGCATGGCCAGAAGAAGCGCGTCGGTCACCTCTTCCAGCTGGTCATCGGCGGCGCGCGACTGGGCCCAGTGGGTGGTGAGGTTGAGATAGTCGATGGCGCGGAAGATGTCGTCGATGTCGCGCGCGGCGAGGACGGCGCGGCGGGTGGCCATCCAATCCTCGATCGCGGCCATGTCTTCTTTGGTCAGGTCGCGCCCGCCATGGGCCTTGATATCGCCGTTGCGGGTGTTGATCACCGCGATCTGGTCCATCTCGATCCGGCGCTGGCGGTTCTCGGTGTCCACGCGGAATACGAAAGCCCCGTTTTCACGCACGCGGAAGTAATACTCGGGAAGATCGGTGGCCATGGATTGCTGTTCTCTCGGAGTGTTTGGCGCAACCTAGCGGGCTTCGTCGCGCAGGAAAAGGGGCGAGGGCCGGTTCGTGGGACAACCGGTGATGGGGCGGGGCCGAGCGGAGCGAGGCCCCGCCCCCCGGGCGACGCGCGCAGCGCGGCGCAACACTTGGTTAAGTCGACGCGCGCAGCGCGGCGCAACACTTGGTCGAGGCGAGGCGCGCAGTGCAGAGCGACCTTCTGTCAGGGTCATGCGTGGCGCGGTGGCTTAGGGGGCCGACGCAGCTTTGCGCCAGCCCTCTGGGCCTGTCTGTGTCAGCTCAAGCTGGCGCAGAAATCCTGGATCCGGGTGCAGGCCTCGGTCAGGGCTTCGTCCGAGGTGGCATAGCTGACCCGGAAGCAGGGCGAGAGGCCGAAGGCCGCGCCGAACACCACGGCGACGCCTTTTTCTTCGAGCAGGGCCTTGGCGAAGATCTCGTCATTCTCGATCTTCACCCCTGTCGGCGTGGTCTTGCCGATCAGGCCGGCGATCGAGGGGTAGACGTAGAAAGCGCCGTCGGGGGTGGGGCAGGTCATTCCGTCGATCTTGCTCAGCATGCTGACGACCAGATCGCGGCGGCGTTGGAACACCTTGCGCCAATCATCAAGAAAACCCTGCGGGCCATTCAGCGCCTCGACCGCGGCCCATTGCGACACCGAACAGGGGTTCGAGGTGCTTTGCGACTGGATCTTGCGCATGGCGGCGATCAGCTCTTTTGGCCCCGCGGCGTAGCCGATGCGCCAGCCGGTCATGGCATAGGCCTTGGAGACGCCGTTGCAGGTGAGGGTGCGCTCGTAGAGCCCCGGTTCGACCTCGGCCGGGGTGCAGAAGGTGAAGCCCTCGTAGCTGAGGTGTTCGTACATGTCGTCGGTCATCACCCAGACGTGGGGGTGGCGCATCAGCACGTCGGTCAGGGCCTTCAACTCGTCATGGGAATAGCCCGCGCCGGTGGGGTTCGAGGGCGAGTTGAAGATGAACCACTTGGTCTTGGGGGTGATCGCCGCCTCAAGCTGTTCTGGGGTGAGTTTGAAATCGTTTTCGAGCGTGGCCTCGACGCTGACCGGGGTGCCGCCCGCGAGCAGCACCATGTCGGGGTAGGAAACCCAGTAGGGTGCGGGGATCACCACCTCGTCGCCGGGGTTCAGCGTGGCCATCAGCGCGTTGTAAAGGATCTGTTTGCCACCGGTGCCGACGCTGACCTGTGCGGGCTCGTAGCTGAGGCCGTTGTCGCGCTTGAGCTTGGCGCAGATCGCCTGCTTCAATTCGGGGATGCCATCGACAGCGGTATACTTGGTTTTGCCCGCATCGATCGCGGCCTTGGCGGCGGCCTTGATGTGGTCGGGCGTGTCGAAGTCGGGCTCGCCCGCGCCCAGCCCGATCACGTCCTTGCCCGCGGCCTTCAACTCGGCGGCGAGGTTGGAGACGGCGATGGTGGGCGAAGGTTTCACGCGGGAAAGCGTGTCGGAAATGAAGGCCATGGCGTCGGGAACCCCGGTTTGTGTTTCTACTGCCACTGTCATAAGACTCGCGGTGAGAACGGGCAAGCGAGGATCGGAGGCGTGGAAATGACCAACGAAGAGATGGACGAGGGCTGGTTCGATGCCGATGCGGCCACTTTCGGCGACCGCGTAACCGGCGCGCGCGAGGCGGCGGGGATGACGCAGAAACAGCTGGCCAAGCGGCTGGGCGTGAAGCTGACCACTGTGAGCGGCTGGGAAAACGACCTGAGCGAACCGCGCGCAAACAAGCTTTCGATGCTGGCCGGGGTGCTGAATGTGTCCCTGACGTGGCTGCTGGAAGGGATTGGCGATGGCGTCGATATGAGTGCGGCGGGATCGAGTGATGGGGATCTGCGCGAGGCGCTGGGCGACTTGCGCCGCCTGAAGGCGAAAACCAGTCGTCTGGCCAACCAGATGGGCGCGCTGGAAAAACGGATCGCGAAGATCGTGGAGCAGGCCGATGGGTGAAATGGTAGAGACGCACGACACTCGGCTGAAGCGGCTGACCATGCGTTCGATGCGCCGGGGCATCAAGGAAATGGACCTGATCCTGATGCGCTATGCCGAGGCGCGACTGAGCGTGATGGATGCGGCGGCGCTGGATGACTACGAGGCGCTGCTCGAGGAAAACGATCACGACCTGTACCAGTGGGTTTCAGGGCAGGTGCCCGCCCCCGAGCGGTTTGCGCCGCTGGTGGAGGATATTCGGGGCGTCGTTGGGGCCTGAATAGAACTAACGGAGAGTGACCTGATCGCGCCGCGCGGGGGCGGCGCGCCTGACTTTCATAGCATTTTACCGAAACCCCGCAGCGTTTAACGGATTTTTCGGCATTTTCGCGCATCTTCCTCTCCGGGCAGTTTCGACGGAGACGAGAATGAGTATTCAAATGCCAATGAACAAGGGGCCGGATGGCCCGGACGGGCGCGATGAGCCGGACACGTTGCGCGAGGGGGCCGAAGCCGGCTTCATGACCGCGTATCTTGAGACGCTGTCTCTGGTCGAGCGATTGCACCGATTGCTGCTTGACGTGATCAAGGACGAATTCGAGCGGGTGGGTATCCTTGATATCAACGCGGTGCAGGCGCTTTTGTTGTTCAATATCGGGGATAACGAGGTGACGGCGGGCGAGTTGAAATCGCGCGGCTATTACCAAGGCTCGAACGTGAGCTACAACCTCAAGAAACTGGTCGAGATGGGCTATATGCACCATCAGCGCTGTGAGATCGATCGCCGCTCGGTCCGGGTTCGGCTGACGGATAGGGGCCGCCACATCCGCGATGCGGTGCGCGAGTTGTTCTCGCGCCATGCCGTCGGGCTGGTCAGCAAGAGGGTGATCAATCCAGAAGGGTTGGAAGAAATCACCGGCGCGCTGAAACGGATGGAGCGGTATTGGGGCGACCAGATCCGCTATATCTATTGAAACGCAGTACCTGATCCGCGCTGGGACAGCTGTAGCGTGGCGAGTTCGCGCAGCAGTTTGCGGACCATGGCGGCTTCATACTCTTCGAAACCAAGGGCGGTTTCGGTGAAGGCGCCGGGTCCGGCGATGACGTTGGCCTTGAAATAGGCGACAAGCTCGGCCGTGGTGACGATGCGTTGCGACTCTGCGGCCGAGTCCTGCACCCCGATGACCAGCGCGTTGATGGTGATGTCGGCGCGCTCGGCGATGCGGCGCAGGGGGGCGGGGCGCGGGCCGGCGTTGGATTTGCCATCGCCCGAAATGTCGAGCGTGAGGCTGGCGCAATTGCGGGTGCCGAGTGCCGCGATGCCATGTTGCATGGCGCTGCCCAATGCGGTGGGCGGGGGCAGGGCGGCGCGGGGCGCGGAATCGATCCGGGCGGCGACGGCGCGCAGTTCGGTGAGCGAGGTGATCGCGCGCCACGGCAGGACGGTGTGTTGTGCGCCGGGGCCGCTCCATTCGAATACCATGAGTTCGACCGGGGGGCCGGGGGCGAGAAGGGCCTCTTGCACCTGTGGATGCAGAAGCGCCGCGGCAAGACCGCGGCGCTGTATCATGTATTCGCGGCTGTCGACCGACCCGGACACATCGAGGGCCAAGGCCAGCGCCTGTCGGCAATCCGCGGCCTTGAGGGGCGTTGTTGCGCCAAGCGACAGGACGAGGGCGGTGAGCAGGCTGGCCCGGAACCGGGCGGGCCAAGGTCGCGCGCGGGTGGGGCGGCGAGGCCCGATCACTGGTGTCCCGATCACTGGCGTCCTGATCACTGGCGCCCCAATCACCAGTGGCCGATGTTTTCCATGCTGGCCCAAGGCTCTTCCGGGGGCAGGCGGCTGCCTTGCTGCAAGAGTTCGATCGAGATGTTGTCGGGTGAGCGGATGAAGGCCATCCAGCCATCGCGCGGCGGGCGGTTGATGGTGACGCCATTGTCCATCAGCATCTTGCAGGTCTCGTAGATATTGCCGACCTCGTAGGCGAGGTGGCCGAAATGGCGGCTGTCATCGGGCAGCGCATCATCGCCATCCCAGTTGTAGGTGAGTTCGATCGGACATTCCTCTTGTCCCGGAGGGGCCATGAAGATCAGCGAGAACCGGCCCTGCTCATTGTCGGTGCGACGGGTCTCTTTCAGGCCGAGAAGGCGGTAAAAGGCCATGGATTTTTCGAGGTCTTTCACGCGGACCATGGTGTGCAGGTATTTCAGATGCATGTCGCTGGTATCCTTGCTGTTGGGTTCCGAACGCTTTGCGAGATCAGGGGCAAAAGCGTGCCCGCGCTCAGAAATTCGATTTGAGGCTAATAGACAGCGTCGTTTCCTGAGTGTCAAAGCGGCTGACATTCGAGGTGGTGGCGCGGGTCTGGAGCGTCAAGGTCGGCGCGAAGCCGGCGTAGGAAAAATCATCGAAATGCAGCGCGGCGGCGGCAAAGCGGCTGTCATCCTCGCGCCCGCCGGGCACAGCGAGGAACCCGACGGAATAGGCGTCATAGGTCGTGCGGCTGGCGCCCAGCGTGAGCGACAGGCGGGCCGGGCCGATCTTGCGGGCAGGTTGGTAGGTGATGTAGGCCGTGGCGCTGCGATTGTCGTTGTTGATTGCGTCCGAGAAGGTGCGCCCGAGAGAGAGGCCGGTTTGCAGCGCATCGCCCGAGGCAAAGCTGTGCTGGTAGTTGAAGCGCAGCTGGGCCAGTTGCGAGACGGGTGTATTGGTGGCGAAGTCGCGATGTTCATACCCGGCGGCGAGCGACAGGCGCCCCTGCGGACCCAGAGCGAAGCTGCGCGAGAGATCGGCGCGCGCGAAATCGTAATAGGGCGCGCCGCCATACCATGAGCGGCCAAGCGAAACGCCGGCCTGTGCGTAGCCGTTTTCGCCCGCTTTCCACGCGTGGGTCAGGCCGAAACTGGCATAAACGGACGAGAAATCGGAGCCGGACAGACCCGGCGCAGCGGCCTTGGCCGAGGAGGACAGGCTGACCTGCTGCGTGGTGGCGCGGAAGGTGAGGCGGGTTTGCGAGGTGGCGCTTTGCGCGATGCGGTAGGCGGCATCGACATCCGCGCGCGCCACCACGCCCGAAAGCGCCTGTGCGCCGGGCGAGAGCAGGCCCACCACCGGCAGGCCTTCGATCAGGTTGTAGGGGCTTTGCGCGCCCGAGTTCACGTTGTCGGAAGGCGAGACCGAAAAGGTGAGGTGCGCCGACCACGGGTTTTCGGCGCGCACGCGTTTGAAATCGCGGATCGCCTGCTGTTTCAGCCGCGCGTTGGGGGCCGGATCGAGCGAGCGGCGCAGCCAGTATTGCGAGGCGGTGAAGCGCTTGTCGTCATAGGCGAGCTTGGCCGCGATCTGGGCGGCGGTGAAGCGGTCTTCTGGGGTTTTGGCATAGCGAAAGGCCAGCGCCGCCGCGCGCCGCGCGAGGTAGCGATCGCCCAGTTGCCTGTGCGCCTGTGCGAGGATGAAATAGGGGCCGCTGTTTTCAGGATTGGCCTGCACCAGCGCGCGGGCGAGGCGCGCGGCGAGGGTTGCATCGCCGGATTTAAGCGCCTGGAGCGCCGTGGCCTGCGCCTGCGGGAGAGAGAGCGTGGCGGATTTTGTCGTATCAGCGCGGGCCGGTCCTGCGGGCGCGATCATGCAAGACAGCGCCACAATGCCAAAGGCCGCGCCAAGGTGGCGCGGCCAGCCCTCATAAGTGGTTCTCATGGAGTTCCGGAACCGGGGTTGGTGCTGGCACAAACCGTCGCGTTTGCCCCGGTCGTACCGCATTTGTCGAGCACGAAGACGCCGCGTTCGATTTCGCTATCGAAGCCGTGGTTCACATCACCGGGACCATCCCATTCGTTCAGCGCAACAACGCCGCCGACCGCATCGGCCTCGGGGCCGCCGAAAATACCGCCGTATGAGCCGATGGAGGTGCCGACTTCGCCGTCAAATTCGGCGCTGCCAAGGAAGGTGCCATCATCTTCGATCGAGGTCGAGATCAGGGCAATCGACTCTTCGGCGCTGCCGTTCTGCGTCCAGACCCGATCGGTGATGCCGCCGTTGATGGTGTTGTTGTTGAAATCGACGTTAAAGAAGATGTTGCCGACGATGGTGCCGGATTGCCCGGGGTGGAGTTCGACCGGAACTGTGGGATCGGTGATCGGCAGCAGGTCGCCGCCATCACCGAGACCGTTCAGCAGACCGATATAGGTGCCGGCATAGGAAACGAGGCCTTCGTCCGGGGTAGGCGGGGTGAACTCACCGTCCCGTTCGTAAAAGCCACCTTGGAAGACGCGGTTGAACTGTCCGCCATCGCTTATTGCGCCAGCCCGCACCGAACCCGAATTGTTCGATTGTTTCACATAGGCGGTGAAATGGCGATCAAGCGGGTCGTCCTGCGCCGTGTAGGCGATATAGCCGTTGCGATCGAGCGAGGTGTTGCGCCTGTAGACGGTTTCGACCGGCACCTCGTCCAGCGTCATGCCGGTAACGGTGATCGTCTGATCCCCCGGCGAATAGACGACACTTTCGAGATCACCCGACAGTTCCTCGGGGATGGTCGAGGTTTCTGTTGTCGTTTCGCCACCGGTTTCGCCGGTGGTTTCTTCTTCTTCCGTCGTAAACGGATTGGTGCTCCCACAGGCCGCGATCAACACGAAGCCGGAGAGCGCGAGTACTTGGCGGATCATGCCTGCTGCCCCTTCTTTATCGAAGTTTTCCGCAGATTCCCGGTGCGGGGGGCTTCTGTCAACCTTAATGCAGTTTCGCTGAGGGGAATGACGGGCAAGCGTTGCCCGATTGCATGGGCGCCGAAATTCATGGATCTGGCGCTTAACTGTTTCGAATTGCGAAACAATGGGGCGGTGAAACGCGTGAAGAAGGCGAATGAAATGCCTCGCAAAGGGTTTGACCGGGGGCGAAAAGCGCCTTAGCCTTTTGAGGAGCAAGGTAAATATAGTCACGATTGTTTAAAGAACGGGGGATCGTCATGAAAATGAAACGTATATTCGGGGCCGCCATGGTGGCCGCAACTTTCGCGGGATTTGCCGCGCCGGTGCAGGCGCAGCCGAAGATTTATCCTGTGCCGAGCAAGGTGAACTATTGCCCGTCTGGGCTTCAGCCGATCACAATTGATGGTGTGATCTGCTGTGGCACGCCGAACCAGAATATGACCTATCAACAGGCCAAGGCGCATCCGATGACGCACCGCAAGGTGTATCGCAAAAAGCACGTGCGCCGGGTCGCGAACACCTATTGCCCGGTGGGCATGAAGGGCTGCGTCGAGCGCTGAGACGCTTTTGCGCGCGCACCGCTGTATGAACGAATGAGCAGGGCCCGGAGCGTTATCGCGTCGGGCCTTGTGCGTTTCGGGGGGCTTTGCGCGCAGTTTGGAGGGGACAAATTTGGACGGGGCAAATTTGTACGGGGCAAAACGGGCAAGACGGGGCGAAAAAGCGGGTTGCCAGCAATGAAGGCTGGCCCAAGGGCCAGCTTTTGCGCGGGTGACTCGGGAAAGCCCGGGGCGTCAGAGCAGCTTGATCTCGCCCGCCATCTGCCGGCCGTCGCGCCCTTCGATCAGTTCGAAGCTGACTTTCTGATCGTCGGCCAGCCCGGTGAGGCCCGAACGTTCGACCGCTGAAATATGCACGAAAATGTCTTTGCCGCCGTCTTCCGGCTCGATGAAGCCGTAGCCTTTGCTGGTGTTGAACCATTTCACGGTGCCGTTTGGCATGCCGCTTCTCCTTCAAGTTCTGGCTGGCCCTGAATTGGCGGGCCGTCGTTATACAATTCGCGTGGCGGGCTTTCAGGGCGCCGGAAAAGGGGCTGCCGCGATGCGGCAGGGCGTTGAAAACCAGATCACGGGAAATATGATTGCAGGGGTTTTGTAAAAAGCAAGCAAAACGGGGATGAAGCGGGATGCGTGGCGGTGTATGGCGAAGATATGCCAAAAAACCGGCCGGCAGAGACGTGTCGCGCCGCCGATGTGAGGGAGACGGGACGTGAAGATTTACGGTTTGAAAGCCTGTGACACCTGCCGCAAGGCGGCCAAGGCGCTGCCCGGGGCGGCGTTCGTCGATATCCGGGCCGAGGGGATGGAGGCGGACCTGCGGGCGCGGGCGTTTGCGCAGTTTGGCGAGGCGCTGGTCAATCGTCGCTCGACCACGTGGCGGGGGTTGTCGGATGAGGCGCGCGCGGGTGACCCGCTGGCGCTTCTGGCCGAGCATCCGGCGTTGATGAAGCGGCCCCTGATCGAAGACGAGGGGCAGCTTTACCTGGGCTGGGGCAAGGATGTGCAGGCGGCGCTTTTGGGCGCGTGAGGCTCAGGCCGTGAGCGGTGCGGCGCCTTGGCGCGCGCGCAGCCAGCGGTCGAGAGAGAGCGGGCCGGCGCCCTTGATCGTCAGCGTGAGCAGCAGGAAGATCCAGAGGCCGCGCTGATCGAGGATCAGGCTGTCGGGGTGTTTGTCGAACCACTGGCCAAGGGCGGAGGCCTCTTCGATGACGCGGTGACCGAAAAGGTCGGTCAGGGTTTGCACCACGACAAAGCCCACCATCCCGAGTGCGGCGGCGCGGGTGAACAGCCCGAGGATGATGAGCGCGGGCAGGAGGAATTCGGCCAGCGTTCCGGCGGCGACGACAAGCGTGTGGAACAGGCCGAGCGCGCCGGTGTCATAGCCTGCCGCCTCAAACGCGCGCGGGAAAATCTGTGCATAGGCGCCAGAGGAAAGACCCACCCCGTCGACCTTGGTCAGCGCCGAGGCCCAGAAATAGGACAGCAGAATCGCGGCGAACAGGAAACGGGCCAGAAGCGGGATCAGCGGCGCGGCTTTATCGAGTGTTCCGAAGGTGGAATAATAGAGCGAAAGCAATCTGTTCATGGGGTTTCCTCAGGTGGTGCGTGAAGCAGGGCGCCATCGCTCAGAAGCTGACCTAGCAGCGCGGGGAGATCGAAATCGGGATCGGCCTCGGCGGCGGTATCTGCGGCCACGCCGAGTGGCTGGCCCTTGTCGAGCGCGGCAAGAAAGGCCGCGCCGCCGGGGGGCAGAAGCCGCGCGATGGGGTCGAACTCTGGCCGGGTGACAAGCACGCTTTGGGCCACGCCGGGGGGCTGGGGCGCGTCGTCGGACTGGTTGAATTGCCAGATGCCGAACAGCGGCCAGCGCGACACCAGAACCTGACAGGCCGGGGCCAGCGCGAGGCGCAGGGCGGGCAGGTCATCGGGCGGGATCGCGGCAAGGTCTTCTGCGCGAAGCGGTGTGGCGTCGGCGGCGTGATAGGCCGTCACCAGCGCGCGGTCGAGCCGCGCCACATCGCCGAGATAGGGCAGATGTGCCAAAGGCTCGAACTCGTCGAGGAAGTTGCCGAAACCCGCGCCATAGCGCGCAAGGATGGGCGAGCGCGGCGGCTCACGGCGCAGGAAGATCCCGGCGATGGCACGGAAATTCTCTTCTCCCAGCAGTTTGAGAACAGTGGGGAAGGTCTGTTCCAACGCCTCGGTCAGCGAACTGGCGACGTTGTTGCGATAGACGGAAAAGCGACGCCCGGCGGGGTGGCCCCGGCCATCGCGCAGGGCGAGCGTCTCGGCTGTGGGGAGTTCGGGCGAAAACAGCCCTTCAGCGAAAAGCGCCTGATCCGAGAGGTGATGCGCGCTCATGCCGACACAGGTTCAAGCGCGGCAAGGGCGCGGCTTGCGCGCGCGGCCTCGGCTTCGAGGATGGGAAACGCGGGCACGTCATTGTCCCATTCGATCAGAACGGGGCGCGGTCCGGCGCGACGCAAGGTATGATCGAGCAGGGCCCAGACCGGATCGGCCACTTCGCGCCCGTGGCTGTCGATCAGAAGCGGCGCGCCGTGATCGTCGGCCTCTTCGTCATGCCCGCCAAGGTGGATTTCGCCC
Source organism: Rhodalgimonas zhirmunskyi (assembly GCA_030848925.1). GTDB lineage: Bacteria > Pseudomonadota > Alphaproteobacteria > Rhodobacterales > Rhodobacteraceae > Rhodalgimonas > Rhodalgimonas zhirmunskyi. The sequence goes on along the minus strand of JANFFA010000001.1, from coordinate 1,025,174 downwards.
ACCCGGTCGAGCGCGAAGGCATCGATATAGGCCTGCGGCGCGAAGCCGAGGTTCACGGCGGACACGAAGACGTTGTTCACATCGAGCAACAGGCCACAGCCGGTGCGCCGGGCGATTTCGGCCAGAAACGCAGGCTCGTCCCAGGTGCTTTCGGCGAAAGCGAGGTAGCTTGACGGATTTTCCAGCAGCATGGGCCGCCCAAGCGCCTCTTGCACCCGGTCGATGTGATCGCAAACGCGGGTCAGCGTGGCGTCGGTATAGGGCAGCGGCAAGAGGTCGTTGAGAAACGCGCCATCATGCGTGGACCAGGCGAGATGTTCGGAAAAGCTGGCCGGAGAGAGCCAATCGCAGAGGTGGCGCAAGCGGGCGAGGTGATTGTCGTCCAGCGGTGCGTCGCCGCCAATCGACAGGCCGACGCCATGGACCGAGATCGGGAATCGTTCGGACAGGTGCCTGAGCTGCGCCAAGGGGCGCCCGCCCGCGCCCATGTAATTCTCGGCATGAATTTCGAGCCAGCCGACCGGGCCGTCGGTAGAGGTGGCACCCTCCATCAACGCGCCGTAGTGCTGCGGCTTGTAGCCGATGCCGGGGGCGTGGGGTAAACCGGGGGCATGGGGCAAAGCGGTCTGCATGGCGGCGCCTTTCTCGGAGGGGGGCTCGAACGGGGTGCGGGGTGGGCATCGCTGCCCACCCGCGCGGGTCTCAGGATTTGGGCAGATCGCGGTCGAGTTCGGTGAGCGAGCCCATGCGCGCGGTGCCATCGGCCATCGCGGGCAGTTTCATCGTGGTGCAAGTGCCTTTTTCGACAAGCGACCAAGCATTGCCTTGGTAATCCATGGTCGAGCTTCCGGCGCAGGTGGTCCCGGCGCCCGCCTTGCAATCATTCTGGCCTGCCATCGACACGCCATAGCATTTTTCCTGCTCGGCGGCATTGGCGGTGGTCGCGTGGCCTGCGATGGCGGTGGCGACGGCACTGGCGAGGGCAAGGCTCTTCATGGTGTTGGACATATCGGGTCTCCCTAAAAAGTTGGTGTTTTATCGGCTCGTGGTGAGCGATGGGGTCAGCCTAGAGGTGCGGCAGGCTGACGCGCCATTCACGAGACCGTGCATCACGCCCGCGCGAGGATTCAAGCGCCCCGCGTGACGGGCGTGTTCATGCGTAGCAAGCAAAATCCTTACAAAACAAGGGGCTTTCCGTGCTGGAATGTTTCATAACGGTGCGGGGGCATGACGGATTATTTCAATCCGTGAAGGGCGTGGCGCGCAAGTGCAACGAGAATGTCAGGGATGTTTCAGCGGGCGACTTGGGGTCAAGGCTACAGTTGAAGCGCCATCCAGCGTCTCTTTCTTGGCCAAAAATACCCAAAAACAACAGGCGGGGACTGCACGCGTCATGAAATGGGTGCGCGCCGTTGGGGTGAGGCGCGCAGATCCACCTGGTCCAACCGGCCGCAAGCAGGAGGCCGGTTGGGAGATGCGTTCAGCGCAGATCAGGAGGTGTGGCTTCGGTGCCGAGGGAGGCGATCACCTCGTCAAGGGCAAGCACGCTGGTCTGCTTTTCGCCAAGACGGCGCAGGGTCACGGTGCGTTCTTCGACCTCGCGGTGGCCGAGGGCGAGGATCACCGGCACCTTGGCGACCGAGTGTTCGCGGACCTTGTAGTTGATCTTCTCGTTGCGCAGGTCGGCCTCGGCGCGCACGCCTGCGGCGCGCAGGGCGGCGACGATCTCTTGTGCATAGTCATCGGCTTCGGACACGATGGTGGCGACGACCACTTGGCGCGGAGCAAGCCAGAACGGCAATTTACCGGCGTGTTCCTCGATCAGGATGCCGATGAAGCGTTCGAAGCTGCCCAGCGTGGCGCGGTGCAGCATGACCGGGCGGTGCTTGTCGCCATCGGCGCCGATGTAGTTGGCATCAAGCCGCTCGGGCAGGACGAAATCGACCTGCAGCGTGCCGCATTGCCAATCGCGCCCGATCGCATCGGTCAGAACGAATTCCAGCTTCGGCCCGTAAAACGCACCTTCGCCGGGGTTGAGGCCCGGTTCGATCCCGGCGGCGCGGGTGGCGTCGAGCAGGGCTTTTTCGGACTTGTCCCAGACCGCATCGGCCCCGGCGCGCATGTCGGGGCGATCCGAGAACAGCACCTTGAAATCGGCAAAGCCGAGGTCGCGATAAACGTCGGAGAGGAAGTCGATGAAGAGCTTGGTTTCCTCTTCGATCTGATCCTCGGTGCAGAAGATATGCGCGTCATCCTGCGTGAAGCCGCGCACCCGCATGATGCCGTGCAGCGCGCCCGAAGGCTCGTACCGGTTGCACGAGCCGAACTCGGCCATGCGCAGCGGCAGGTCGCGATAGGATTTGAGGCCTTGGTTAAAGATCTGCACGTGGCAGGGGCAGTTCATCGGTTTGAGCGCGTTGACGGACTTTTCGCGGGCGTGCTCTTCGTCCACTTCGACGATGAACATGTGTTCCTGGTATTTTTCCCAGTGGCCCGAAGCCTCCCACAGTTTGCGGTCGACGACTTGGGGCGTGTTCACCTCGACATAGCCGCCGCGCGTCTGCATTCGGCGCATGTAATCCTGTAGCGTGGTGTAGATCGACCAGCCGTTGGGGTGCCAGAAGATCTGACCCGGGGCTTCTTCCTGCATGTGGAAGAGGTCCATTTCGCGGCCCAGCTTGCGGTGATCGCGCTTGGCGGCCTCTTCGAGCATGTGGAGGTGCTTTTTCAGGTCGTCCTTGGTCTTGAACGCAACGCCATAGATCCGCTGGAGCATGGCGCGATCACTGTCGCCACGCCAGTAGGCGCCGGCGACCGACATCAGCTTGAACGCATCGGCGGGCACCTGGCCGGTGTTTTGCAGGTGCGGACCACGGCAGAGATCCTGCCAGTCGCCGTGCCAGTACATGCGCAGCGGCTCGTCGCCCGGGATCGCGTCGATCAGCTCGATCTTGTAGGGTTCGTGGGTGCCCCGGTAATGTTCGATCGCGCGGGCGCGGTCCCACACCTCGGTGCGGACGGGATCGCGGGCGGCGATGATCTCTTTCATCTTCTTTTCGATCTGGCCGAGGTCTTCGGGGGTGAAGGGCTCTTGCCGGTCAAAATCGTAATACCAGCCGTTTTCGATCACCGGGCCGATGGTGACTTTCACGTCGGGCCAGATTTCCTGCACGGCGCGGGCCATGATATGGGCGAGGTCGTGGCGGATGAGTTCGAGCGCGGCGGCGTCGTCCTTCATCGTGTTGATGGCGATGGCGGAGTCGTTCTGGATCGGCCATTGCAGATCCCAATGCGCGCCGTCGACCTGCGCCGAGATGGCTTTTTTGCCAAGCGAGGTGGAGATGTCGGCGGCGACTTCGGCGGGCGTGATGCCAGCGGGATAGTCGCGCGAATTGCCATCGGGGAAGGTGAGGGAGATCTGGGACATGCTGTGTCCTCCTCGTCGGTTTGGCGCCCACGGAACGCCCGGTTGCGGGTTTGTATATGTGTGGGGGTGATTTGGCGGCTATCGCGGCGGAAGTCAATCACGCGGTGCGCGTGCGGGGGGCGGGTGCGGCAAATGGGCCGGATTTAGATTGGATTTGGGCCGGATATGAATTGGGCGGTGGCGCGGGTTTGAGGGGGCGGGAGCGAGGGGCGCTGCCCCTCGCGCTCCCCGGGATATTTTTGGCAAGATGAAGCAAGGGCGGGGTGCGGGGAACCTAATGGGGCGCGGGCGGGTTGGCGTTTGGAGATTTGCACGAGGGATTATGGATGAGCTTGCGTGAGTATGCTTTCGAGGAACTGTCGGGGGCCGACGAGGAAAAGATCGAGGGCGAAGCGGGGAACTGGCTTCGGCATGCGGCGTCATTGGGGCTGACCAAATCGGCGGATGGGTTGTTTGACCCAAAGCTCGTGTTGAGCTGGCTTTTGACGGCGCTGTCGGTGCCGTCGGTTTTTGTCGGGCTTCTGGTGCCCATTCGCGAGGCGGGGGCGTTGTTGCCGCAATTGCTCACCGCGCCGCGTATCCATGCGATGCCGCGGCGCAAGTGGGCCTGGGCCGGGGCGGCGGCGGTGCAGGGGCTGATGGTGGGGGCGATCCTGCTTGCGGCGCTGACGTTGGAGGGGGCGGCGGCGGGCTGGGCCATCTGTATCGCTTTGGCCGTTCTGGCGCTGGGGCGCTCGGTCGCGTCGGTCAGTTACAAGGATGTGTTGGGCAAGACGGTGAGCCAGTCGCGGCGCGGGGCGGCGACGGGTACGGCGGCGACGGTGGCGGCGGGGGTCGTGATCGTGTTTGCGGGATTGCTGATCTGGGCCCCGGTCGCGCGGATGAACCTTGTGATCGGTGCGCTTTGCGTGGCCGCGGCGGCGTTCTTGCTGGCGGCGGTAATCTTTGTCGGATTGAGTGAAAAGGCGACGCCCGACGAGGTCGAGACCAGCCCGCTGGGGGCCTTGGCGCAGTTGAAGAGCCTGTGGCGCGATCCGGTGCTGGGGCGGTTCGTGATCGTGCGGGGGCTGTTGGTGTCGACCTCGCTGGCGCCGCCCTACCTTGTGATGATGGCGGCCAATGCCGGGAACGAGGCGTTCCAGCGGCTGGGCGCGCTGGTGTTGGCGGCGGCGGTGGCGTCGCTCTTGTCGTCCTATGTCTGGGGGCGGTTGGCGGACCGCTCGTCGCGCTGGGTGCTGGTGCTGGCCGGGGGCAGCGGCGCGGCGGCGCTGGTGTTGGCCCTGGGGTTGGAGGCGCTGGGGCTGGTCGGGACCATCTGGGCGCTGCCCTTGGCGCTGTTTGCCTTGATGATCGCCTATCACGGGGTGCGGCAGGGGCGCTCGACCTATTTGGTCGACATGTCGCCCGAGGATAAGCGGCTGGAATATGCGGCGGCGGCGAATACGGCGATCGGGATCACCTTGCTGGGCACGGGGGTGTTCGGGGCGCTGGCCTCGGCCGCGGGGCCGGGGTGGACGATTGGGCTGTTTGCCGCGATGGCGGGGCTGGCGGCGGTGATCGGATTGGGCCTGCCGGAGGCGGAGGCCGCAGGGTCCGGAGAGTAGGCTGTGGCGTAGTCTGGAAAGTAGGCTGGGGCGGAGTGATTGCGGGTTCGCGGCGCGCGCGGTAGGTTTTCCCGGACGGCAATTCAGGGAAGGGCGCGGGCATGGCGGCGACGCAATTCATCGAGGTCGACGGGCGGCGGATCGCCTATCACCGGCACGAGGGGCAAGGCCCGTGGATCGTGTTCTGTGGCGGGCTGAAATCCGACATGGAGGGCACCAAGGCGGTGCATCTGGAAGACTGGGCCAAGGCGCGGGGGCGGGCGTTCCTGCGGTTTGACTATTCCGGCCATGGCGAGAGTGAGGGGGCCTTTGACGCCGGCTGCATCGGGGATTGGCATCGCGATACGCTGGCGGTGCTGGAACGGCTGACCGAGGGGCCGGTGGTGATCGTGGGCTCGTCCATGGGCGGCTGGCAGGCGTTGTTGGCGGCGCGGGCGATGCCGGGGCGGATCGCCGGGATGGTGACGATCGCCGCCGCGCCGGATTTCACCGAAGAGGGTTGGTGGGCCGGGTTCGACGCCGCGCAGCGCGCCGAGATGGAGCGGACGGGGCGGGTGGAATTGCCCAGCGATTACATGGAGCCTTACATCGTCACCAAGCGGATGATCGAGGATGGGCGCGATCACCTTGTCCTGCGCGCGCCCCTGGCGTTGGATTTCCCGGTGCGGTTCCTGCAGGGCACGGCCGATACCGCCGTGACGGTCGAGACCGCCGTGCGGCTGTTGGACCATGCCGAAGGGGCGGACATGCGGCTTTTGCTGGTGAAAGGCGCGGATCACCGGTTTTCCGACGAGACCTGTCTTGGCCTCATTGAGGCGGCGCTGGAGGAGGTTCTGGCGGCCTGTTGAGTTCCTGCTGAGTTAGAGCGGCAGGTCGAGGGCGTGTTTGAGCTCTTCCATCGAGAGACTTGAGGACACGTCGTAGATCGACACGCGCGAGACCAGCGTCTTGTAGAAGGTGTCGAACGCCTCGGTCGAGGGGACTTGAACCTTGAGCAGGTAATCGAGCGTGCCGGCGAGGCGGTGGGCCTCGGTCACTTCGGGCATGTCTTCGATCACGGCGCGGAATTCTTCGAGCCATTCGCTGTCATGGCGCGAGGTGCGGATGCTGACGAAGAAGGTTTCCTTGAGGCCGATGCGGGCCGGGTCGAGCACGGCGGCCTGACGCAGGATCGTGCCATTCTGGATCAGCTTCTGTACCCGGTTCCAGACCGTGGTTTTCGACAGGCCGACGAGCGTTGCGATTCGTTCGAGCGAGCGTGTCGCGTCTTTCTGCAGTTCGCGCAGGATGTTGCGGTCGTCTTCGTCGGGTTCGGTTGTTCGGTCTGACATGGGGGATCCTGAATGGCGGTCACTTGCGGGATGCTATTTGGAATAGTGTTCAAACCTTACCGGGTCAATATTGCCAATATCGGGAAGATTATCACATCAAGGCGGTGTCATGGGTATTTTGTTCATGATGATGCGAGATGAGGTGCCCCCGTGCAAGACAGCCGAACCAACCCTGAGACGCGCCTTGAAAAGGGCCATGTGCATTTCGTGGGCGCGGGGCCGGGCGATCCGGAGCTTCTGACCTGCAAGGCGGTGGCTTTGCTGGGGCGGGCCGACGTGGTGCTGCATGACCGGCTGGTGCCGGGCGCGATCGTGGCGCTGGCGCGGCCCGGGGCCGAGATCGTTGAAGTGGGCAAGACGGCGTTCGGCGCGTCCTGGGCGCAAGAGGACATCAATGCGCTGTTGGTGCGATACGGGCGCGCGGCCACGGTCGTGCGGCTGAAGTCGGGCGATTGCGGGATATTTGGCCGGTTGGACGAGGAAATGGATGCGCTCGACGCCGCCGGGATCGGGTTTTCGATCGTGCCGGGCATCACGGCAGCGGCGGCGGGGGCGGCGGCGGTCGGGGCAAGCCTGACGAAACGCGGGCGCAACGGCGCGCTGCGCATCCTGACCGGGCATGACACCAACGGGTTTGCCGATCACGACTGGCGCGCGCTGGCGCGGCCCGGGGCGGTGGCGGCGATCTATATGGGCAAGGCGGCGGCGGATTACCTGCGGGGCAGGCTGTTGATGCATGGCGCTGACGCCGAGACGCCGGTGACGATTGTCGAACATGCCTCGCGCCCGGAGCAGAGGGTTGTCGCGGCGACGCTGCTTTCGTTGCGTGAGCGGCTCGACGGTGTGAGCGGGCCGGCGGTTTTGTTGTTCGGGATCGCGCCGCGCGGGGCGCTCATCGAGCATATGATTCAGGAGGCGTTGTGATGGCAGCCGAAGCATTGGCCAAGGTGGCGACGAGCAATCACCTGATCGAGGGGGATGTGATCTATTTCGCGCATGGTGTTTGGCTGCGCGATTTGGCGCGGGCCGAGGTGGCGCGCACGCCAGAGGAGGCCGACGACCTGTTGCGCCGCGCGCGGGCCTTTCCGCACGAGACGGTGGGGGTCGAACTGGTTGACGTAGCGCTTGAGGCGGGTGTGCCGCGCCCGGTGCATTTTCGCGAAGCGTTCCGCACCCGGGGGCCATCGAACTATTTCCACGGAAAGCAGGCAGATCATGTATAAATACACCGAGTTCGACAGCGCGTTCGTGCGTGCCCGGATCGCTGAATTCCGCTCGCAGGTGGAGCGGCGGATCGAGGGCGGGCTGACCGAGGACGAGTTCAAGCCACTGCGCCTGATGAACGGGCTTTACCTGCAACTGCATGCCTACATGCTGCGGGTGGCGATCCCTTATGGCACGCTCAATTCGGCGCAGATGCGGCAATTGGCGATGATCGCGGAGCGGTGGGACAAGGGCTATGGCCATTTTACCACGCGTCAGAACATCCAGTTCAACTGGCCCAAGCTGGCGGATGTGCCGGATATCCTTGAGGCGCTGGCGGATGTGGAGATGCACGCGATCCAGACCTCGGGCAATTGCATTCGCAACGTGACGGCAGATCATTTCGCGGGCGCTGTGGCGGGCGAGGTGGAAGACCCGCGCCTGACCGCCGAGCTGATCCGGCAATGGTCGACCGATCATCCCGAGTTTGCCTACCTGCCGCGCAAGTTCAAGGTGGCGGTGATCGGCAGTGACGCGGATCGCGCGGTGCTGCGGTTCCATGACATCGGGCTGCAAGTGGTGCGCGAGGGCGGCGAGATCGGCTATCGCGTGGTGATCGGGGGCGGGTTGGGCCGCACGCCGATGATCGGCAAGGTGGTGCGGGAGTTCCTGCCCAAGCGGGATTTGCTGGCCTATCTCGAAGCGATCCTGCGGACCTATAACATGTCGGGGCGGCGCGATAACAAGTATAAGGCGCGGATCAAGATCCTTGTCCACGAGACCGGGCTTGAGGTGCTGAAAGACCGGATCGAGGCGCATTTCGAAGCGCAAAAGCGGGTGCTGCCGGATGTGAACCCGGCGGTGCGCGCGCGGATTGCCGAAGGGTTCGTTGCACCGGCCCTGAGCGAGCGGCCTGCGGCGGCGCTGTCGATGAGCCCGGCGTTGCGCGCTTTCGTCGACACCAACGTTACCGCGCATCGCGATGCGAACCATGTGATCGTGACAGTATCGACCAAGGGGATCGGCACGACGCCGGGGGATGTGAGTGCGGCGCAGATGCGGGTACTGGCCGATCTGGCCGAGCGTTACAGCCATGACGAATTGCGCATCAGCCACGAGCAGAACGTGATCCTGCCGCATGTGCATCGTGATGACCTTCCAGCGGTGCACGCGGCCTTGCTGGCGGCGGATTTGGCGACGGCGAACATCGGGCTGATTTCGGATATCATCGCCTGCCCGGGGATGGATTATTGCGCGCTGGCGACGGCGCGCTCGATCCCGATTGCGCAGCAGATTGGCGAGGCCTTTGCCGACCTTGACGCGCAGCACGACATTGGCCCGCTCAAGATCAAGATCAGCGGTTGCATCAATGCCTGCGGGCATCATCACGTGGGGCATATCGGTATCCTCGGACTCGACCGGGCGGGGGTGGAGAATTACCAACTGACCCTTGGTGGCGATGGCACGCAGGAGGCGACGCTTGGCACGCGCACCGGGCCGGGGTTTTCCTACAGCGAGATCGTGCCTGCGGTGGAGCGGCTGATCGAGGCCTATCTCGACCTCAGGCAGAGCCGCGAGGAGAGCTTTCTTGACGCTTATCGCCGGGTCGGCATCGCGCCGTTCAAGGCCGCCCTTTACGAGGACCGTGATGCAAAAGCTGCCTGATCTTCATGACGCGGACGCGCGAACGAGCGCGCCGCTGGTGCTGACCCATCTTGAGGCGCGGTTCGGCGCGGCCCCGGCGCAATCGGTGCTGGCCGTGGCGCTGGACCGGTTCGAGGGGCGGGTGGCGCTGGTGTCGTCCTTTGGGGCCGAGGCGGCGGTGCTGTTGCACATGCTGTCGGTGATTGACCGGACGGTGCCTGTGCTGCTTCTGGATACGCAGCTTCTGTTTCCCGAAACGCTGGCCTATCAGCAGGAGTTGAGCGCGCGGTTCGGGCTGAGCGACGTGCGCCGGATCAAGCCGGATGAAAGCACGGACCCCGACCGCACGTTGCACCAGCGCGACAGCGCGGCCTGCTGCCATTTGCGCAAGACCGTGCCGCTTGAGCGCGCGCTGGGCGGGTTCGATGCGGTGCTGACCGGGCGCAAGCGGTTCCAGACCAAAGAGCGCGCCGGGATGCGCAGTTTTGAGACCGGGCCGGATGGCCGGGTGCGGATCAACCCGCTGGCCAATTGGAACGCAGAGCAGATCGCGGCCTATGCCAAGGCGCATGACTTGCCGCAGCATCCGTTAGTGGCGCGCGGGTTTGCCTCGATCGGGTGCGCGCCCTGCACCAGCCCGGTGCGCGAAGGCGAGGACCCGCGCGCGGGCCGTTGGCGCGGAGAAGAGCGCGAGGAATGCGGCATTCACATCCGGGCGGATGGCACGATTGAACGGATCTCGGGTGCAAGATCCTCGGGCGAAAGGAGAGCGGGATGACACAGGTGATTGATCGGACGGGGTTCATTGCGGACGCATGGGCCGGGGTCGAGGCGGCTGACCTGTCGGAGTATGCGGGCGGAGCTGTGTTGTTGATGCCGGTCGACGCCGCGCCCGAGGATGCGGTGGCGTTTTTCGAGGCCGCGCAGATGATCGTGATCCCGTTCGCCAGCAGTGCCGACGGGCGGGGATTTTCGATTGCCGCCGCGCTGCGCGGGTTGGGCTATCGCGGGCATCTTCGGGCACGGGGGCATGTGCTGGTCGATCAGTTTCGCGCAGCACTTCGCCAAGGGTTCGACGATGTCGAGATCAGCGATGAGCAGGCCGCGCGCAACCCCGAGGCGCAATGGCGCACGGTGGCGCTGGACCTGTCCTATCAATCGCGCTTGTTCGCCGCCTGATCGGATCGCTATGCTGCCCTGAAGCCCCGGCGTGTGCGCCGGGATGAAGGAGGGCAGGGATGCGCAGACCGGGCAGCATGTGGAGCCTTGAGACCTTGGGCCGGGTGCGGCTGGGCCGGTATTTCTACATGCGCGAGTTCCTATATTCCGAGATCGCGAATTTTCACGGGCTTCAGAACATCCCCGACGATCCCGATCTGGCGGTCGAGAACGGGCGGGCATTTTGCGAGGCCTTGCTTGATCCGTTGGAAGAGACGTTCGGGCGGGTGGCTGTACGCTCTGGCTATCGCTCGGCCGCGTTGAACCGGTTTGGCAATGAGAACCGGCTGAATTGTGCGCGCAATGATTATCCGCAGGAATGCCATATCTGGGACCGCGGGCGCGGGGACGAGGCAATTGCCGGGGCCAGCATCGTGATCCCGTGGTTTGCCGATCACTATGAGGCCGGGCGCGATTGGCGCGATCTGGCGTGGTGGCTGCACGATCATGTGGATTACTCGGAGCTGTGGTTTTTTCCCAAGCTGTGCGCCTTCAACATTTCGTGGCGGCCCCAGCCGTGGAAGGTGATCTCGTCCTATATCGCGCCGCGCGGGACGTTGCTGCGCCGGGGGGCGGTGCCGGGGGAGAGCGCGCAGGCACGCAGGGCGCGGTATGCCGATTTCCCGCCGTTTCGCGGGTTGGCGGTCTAGGCCAAGTGAAAGGGGGCCATGACGCGGTGGCGAAACGCAGCCGTGATGCAGGGACGTTGCGGAAGGGCCATTGACGCGGCGGGCCAGATCGCCAAGTTGGGGCCAACGCATAACAGCAGGGTGCCAAGATGAACGAACCGGTGGTCCTTATTCCCGGAATGATGTCCGACGCGCGGCTTTACGGCCCGCAGATCGAGGTTCTGAGCCGAGAGCGCACGGTGATCGTGGCCTGCACCACGCAGGGCGAGCGGATCGAGGAGATCGCGTCGAATATCCTGACGGCGCTGCCTGCGAAATTCGCGTTGGCCGGGCTGAGCATGGGGGGGATCATCGCGATGGAGATCCTGCGCCGGGCGCCCGAGCGGGTGACGCGGATCGCGCTGATGGACACCAACCCGCTGGCCGAAACACCACAGAGCGCGGCCGGGTATGAGCCGATGCTGGTGGGGGTGAAGGCCGGGCGGTTGGACGAGGTGATGCGCGGCTTCATGAAGCCCGACTACCTTGCGCCGGGGCCGGGGCGGATGAAGGTGCTTGCGTTGATGCAGGAGATGGCGCGCGACCTTGGGCCCGAGGTGTTTACCCGGCAGGTGCGTGCGTTGCAGCGGCGGCGCGACCAGCAGAGCACCCTGCGCAAATGCAAGGTGCCGACGCTGGTGATGTGTGGGCGTCACGACGGGCTGACCCCGGTGAAGCGGCACACGTTCATGGCCGAGTTGATCCCCTATGCGCGGCTGGAAATCATCGAAAACGCCGGCCATGTGCCGGTGCTGGAAGCGCCCGACGAAACGATCGATGCGCTGCGCGATTGGATGCACCAGCCCTATGTCCTGAAATAAGGCGGGGTGATTGCCTGCGCCGCCTAGGAAAAGGCGCGCAGGCGTTCGACCGGGATTTCCTTGATCAACCGCCCGGTTTCGAGCGGCGCGAAGGTGATGCGCGGGCCGCCGGGCAACAGATCGCAGATCGCAAAGCCCGTGCCTTCGACGACGGCCATCGCATCGGTGCGGGTGAGGTCGACGGTCGATTGCTGCCCCATCGTGACGACGAGGGGGATGCCGTTCCAGAGCGCGACGCGGTTCAGGTGAATATGGCCCGAGAGGATGGCCAGCACGTTATGCCCTTTGAGCAGCGCGGCAAGTTTTTCTGTGCTGTCGGCGTCGAGCGTGGCCCAGGGCAGCGGCTCATCCGGGTCGATGCGGGGCGGGTGGTGCACGGCGATCAGCTTGGGCAGGTCGGGGTGGCGGGCGAGCATGTCTTGCGCGCGCTCGAGTTGCGCGGCATCCAGCGCGCCGGCAACCTTGCCGGGCACCGAGGAATCGAGCGCGATGATATGCACCCCGGCTTGCACCATGTCGTGATCGACCGGGCCATCGGGCGCGGCGGGGTGGTCGGGGAAGGCCGCGTGCCAGCCGTCGCGCCGGTCGTGATTGCCCAGCGTCATGGCCACGGGGATGTCGAGCGCTGCAAAGCGCGCGGCGACCAGATCGTAACTGGCGCGGTCGCCGATGTTGGTCAGATCACCGGAAGCGACGATGAAATCGGGGCGCGGGTCGAGCCGGGTCGCGATGTCGAGCAGCCGGTCGAGGCTGGCGACGGTATCGGTCTGGCGACCGGGATCATCGGTTTCAGGCGCGCTGACGTGCAGGTCGGTGATGTGAAGAAAGCGGGTCATGCCGGGACTCCTGTCGGCGGGTCGAGCCGCGCGGCGGCAAGCAGCGTGGCGGTATATTCGGTGGCGGGCGCGGCGAGGATGTCCTGTGCCGGGCCATGTTCGACAGTACGCCCCCCGCGCAGCACCAGAAGGCTGTCACAGAGGCTGGCCACGACGGAAAGATCGTGGCTGATGAACAGCATGGCGAGGCCGAATTCCTCTTGCAGGTCCATCAACAGGTTGAGGATCTGGGCGCGCACCGAAACATCGAGGGCCGAAACCGCCTCGTCCGCGACGATGAGCTTGGGGCGTGAGGCGATGGCGCGGGCGATGGCGATGCGCTGTCGCTGTCCGCCCGAAAACTCGTGCGGGAAGCGGTTGCCGTCGGCGGGGTCGAGGCCGACGCGATGCAGCACGTCTTCGACGGCGCGGCGGTTGGAGGTCTGGCCGATGGCGCGCAAGGGCTGCGCGACGGACCAGCCGACCGAGCGGCGCGGATCGAGTGAGCCGTAGGGATCCTGAAAGATCATCTGGAAGGCGCGGCGGCGTTGGCGCAGGGCGGCGGCGGAAAGGTCGTGCAGGTCCTCACCATCGAACAGAACCTGGCCTTCGTCGGGGGTTTCGAAGCCCATGACCATACGCGCAAGTGTGGTTTTGCCCGACCCACTTTCGCCGACGATGCCGAGCGTTTCGCCCGGGGCGATCCGGGCCGAGACGTCATTCACCGCGACCAGTGGCGGTTCAGGATGCAGCAGGTGGCGGCGCGGTTGGGGATAGCGGCGGGTGACGCCGCGGATGTCGAGAAGCGCGCTCATGTGGCCGCACCGATGCGGTGGCAGGCGGCGTCGTGGTGCGCGCCGACCGGGCGGCTTGCGGGGCGTTCGGTAGCACAATGGGGCAGTTCGACAGCGCAGCGCCCGGAAAAGCGGCAGCCGACGGCGAGGTCGCGCATGGCCGGCACGGTGCCGGGGATGACGGGTAAGCGTTCGCGCAGGTGCCCGGCGCCAAGGGCGGGACGGGCGAGCAGCAGACCTTGGGTATAGGGATGATGCGGCGAAGACAGGACCGCGTGCACCGGGCCACGTTCGACGATTTCGCCGCCATACATCACGGCGATATCCTGTGCGGTGCGGGCCACGGCGGCCAGATCGTGCGAGATGAAGACCAGCGCCATGCCGCGTTCTTCGGCCAGCCGCACCAGAAGATCGGTGATGCGCAGCGCGACATGGGCATCGAGCGCGGTTGTCGGCTCGTCCGCGATCAGCACTTTGGGATTGCAGGCCAGTGCCAGCGAGATCAGCACGCGCTGGCGCTGGCCGCCCGAAAGCTCGTGCGGGAATTGGCGGAACTTGGCGACCGGGTCCTGAATGCCGGTTTCCTCGAACAGTTGCAGCACGCGGGCGCGGGCGGCGTCCTTGGAGTGGCCGAGATGTTGGCGCAATGGCTCCATCACCGTGTTGCCGACGCGGCGCAGGGGGTTGAGCGCGGCCAGCGGCTCTTGAAAGATCATGGCGACCTTGCGCGCCCGGATGGCGCGCCAGCTTGCGATTTTCGCGCCGGTCATGTCGGTGCCGTCAATGCGGATCTGGCCCGACATGCCGGCGGCATCGGGCAACATGCCCATCAGCGACAGGCCGAGCATGGATTTGCCCGACCCGCTTTCGCCGACGATGCCGAGGCGTTGACCGGGGGAAAGGGTCAGGTTGATGCCGCGCAGCGCCTCGGCCGTGCCGAAGCGCACGGTGATGTCATTCGCCTCGATCATGCGCGCACCTGTTTGAGGCGGGGGTCGGTCACATCGCGTAAGCCATCGCCCAGAAGGCCGAAGCCGAGGACGGCGATGATGATGCAGAGCCCCGGATAGATCGCCAGTTCGGGGGCGAGATACATCAGGGTTTGCGCCTCGCTCAGCATCCGGCCCCACGAGGGCAGGGGCGGTTGCGCGCCAAGCCCGAGGTAGGAGAGCGCCGCTTCGGCAAGGATGGCGACGGCGAATTCGATGGTGGCCTGCACGATGATCGGCGCGGCGATGTTGGGCAGGATGTGATCGAAGGTCAGGCGGGCGCGGCCAAGCCCCGCCGCTTGCCCCGCGAGGACGAAATCGCGGGTCCAGACCTGATTGGCGGCGCCGCGCGCGACGCGGGCGAAGACGGGGATATTGATGAAGGCAATGGCAAGGATCGCATTGCTGAGCGAGGGGCCGAAGGCCGTGGCCAGCATGATCGCAAACAGAAGCGCAGGGAAGGCAAAGCCGAGATCGGCCAGCCGCATCACCAGCGTTTCGACCCAGCCGCCAAAGGCCGAGGCCAGCAGGCCCAGCATCACACCGAGGGATCCGCCCATCCCCACGGCGACGAAGGCGACGGTAAGCGAATTGACCGAGGCCGACATCAAAAGGCTGGCCACGTCGCGGCCCAGTTGATCGGTGCCCAGCCAATGGGAGGGCGAGGGTGGGGCGAACTTGTTGCCGACATCAAGCAGGGTGACGTCATAGGGCGTCCAGATCAGCGATATCGCAGCGATGGCAATCATCGGCAGGACCAGCGCCGCGCCGAGCCAGAGGTTGATCGCGCGATGGGCCCTCATGTCATCCGGCCCTTGAGGCGCGGGTCGATCAGCACATAGGCGATATCGACAAGGAAATTCGCGGTCACGACGATGGCGGCGAACAGCACGACAAGCGCCTGCACGGTAAAGAGATCGCGGTTGGCGATAGACTGGAAGATCAGCCGCCCGAGGCCGGGCAGGTAGAAGACATTCTCGATCACGATGGTGCCGGTGACGACGGCGGCGACCTGCATGCCGACGATGGTGACGATCGGCACCAGCGCGTTGGGCAGGATATGACGGCGCAGAACGCGCCAGCGCGACAGGCCCGTCGCGCGGGCGGTGCGCACGAAATCAAGGCGCATCACTTCGAGCGCAGAAGAGCGCGTGACGCGGGCCAGCACCGCCGATTGCACCAGCGCCAGCGCGGTGGTCGGCAGGATCAGTGAGCGCGCGGCGAGCAGCGGTTCGTCCCAGCCGGGAAAGCCGCCGGGTGGCAGCCAGCGCAGGCCGACCGCGAAGAGCAGCACCAGAAGGATCGACAGCCAGAAGGCCGGCACGGCGATGCCCATCTGGCTGAACAGCATGATGGCCCAATCGCCGAAGGTGCCGTGGCGGGCGGCGGCGATCATGCCCAGCGTGATGCCCACCACCACCGTGACCGTCATGCCCGCAAGGGCGAGGGACAGGGTCAGCGGCAAACGCTCGGTGATCAGTTCGGTCACTGGCACGCGAAAGAAATAGCTGGTTCCGAAATCGCCCTGCGCCGCGTGCCAGACCCAATCGAGATAGCGCAGCCACACCGGCCGATCGAGGCCCAGTTCAGCGCGCAGGGCGGCGCGGGCGTCTTCGGTGGAATCGATGCCGAGGATGGTGATCGCCGGATCGCCCGGCAGCACGTTCATCACCGCGAAGACGATGACCGAGACGGCAATCAGCGTGAGCACGAAGCCCATGGTGCGGCGGAGGAGGATGACTTGCATGCAAAGGCCCCCCGCGCCGGGGCGCGGGCCCCGGTGCGAGAGTATGGTCCCTGATTACTGGATCGTGACGCCGGCGAGCGGTTGGAACAGCACCGGCGAGGCGGCCCAGAAGCCATCGACACCGTTGCGATAGACCGACAGTTGCGGCAGCTGGAACAGGAAGCCGTGCACGGCGTTTTCGGCCAGATAGGTCTGGGCCTGTTTGGTGAGTTCGGCGCGCGCGGCGGTGTCCGACTCGGTCTTGATCTTGTTCCAGAGCGCGTCGAAGTCATCGGACTGGTAGCCGTAGAAATACTTCGGCCCGCGCGCGAAGTTGCTCAGGTCATTGGGCGCGGTGTGGGCGATGATGGTCATGTCGTAGTTCTTTTTCTTGTAGACCTCATCGATCCAGAAGCCCCATTCGACATTCTCGAGCTTGACCTTGATCCCGGCCTTGGCGAGTTCGGCCTGCACGATTTCGCCCGAGCGGGTGGCATAGGGGAAGGGCGGCACGCGCAGGGTGAGTTCCTCGGTGACGCCGGCCTCTTCGAACATCTGTTTCGCCTTGGCGCTGTCATGCGGGTAAAGGCCGGTCAGGTCGATGTAATCGGGGGCATGGGGAGGATAGAAGCTGCCGATGGGGACGGCCATGCCATACATCGCGCCGTCAATGATTTCGGCGCGGTCAATCGCGTGGCTGAGGGCCTGACGCGCCTTGAGGTCGTTGAACGGCGGTTTGGAGTTGTTGAGCGCGAGGATCACTTCGCCGTTGGTGGAGCCGACCACGGTCTTGAAGCGGGGGTCGGCCTCGAACTGGGTCATCAGCTCGGGGGCGGGGAAGCCGGGGAAGGCGTCAAGCTCTTCCGACATGAGCGCGGCGGTGGCGGCTGCCGGATCCGAGATGAAGCGGAATTCGACCTTGTCGATCTTGACGTCGGCGGCATCGCGGTAGTCGGCGTATTTGGCCAGCGTCAGGCGGTCGCCCCGGGTCCAGCTGTCGAACATGAAGGGGCCGGTGCCGACGGGTTTGGTGGCGTTGGCCTCGACGCTTTCGGGGGCGATGATCGATGCGTCGCCCTGTGCCACGTTGAACAGGAAGAAGGCATCCTTGCGGTTCAGCTTAAATTCGATGGTCTTGGGATCGATCACGGTGACGCTTTCGATCGGCTCGAAGATGCTTTTGGAGGGGTTGGTGGAGCCTTCGGCCATGGCGCGCTCGAAGGTGAATTTCACGTCCTCGGCATCGAAAGCGGTGCCATCGTGGAAGGTGGCCCCTTCGACAAGGGTGAAGGTGTAGGTCAGGCCGTCTTCGGAAATCGTCCAGTCGCTGGCGAGGTTGGGTAGCACGGCGCCGCTTTCATCGACGGTGGTCAATGATTCGAACACGTTATGGGTGAGCATGCTGTCGATCGAAGCGGTTGCGTCGCTTGTCGGATCGAGCACGGTTGGTTCCTGTTGCAGGCCGATGCGCAGCTTGGTTTCGGCCAATGCGGGCGAAGTCAAGGCCAGTGCCGACAATACGGTTGCGAATGTTGTCGCCAGCGTTGCGGTGCGGGCCGTTCTGGTGCGCCGTGTCTGGCGTGATGCGGATCGAAGCGTGGTCATTGGGTGTCCCTCTCTGGCAGGTGGCGGAAGCGGTAGCGGCGGGCTGTGAAGCTTGTGTGACAAGTCTGTTGTTTGGCGGGTGGCCGGCGTGGTGCGGGGTGGGGGCCGGGTATGTAAACGGGCGAGCGGTGCACCTGCCGCAGCGGCAGGTCATGGGTTGATCGTGGCGAAGACGCGTTTGATGTCAATAGAGATCGCCATGCGCAGACGATGAACGCCACGGCCGGGGCGGGCCATGAGCATCTGCCGATTTGAGTGGCAAATGCGCGCGACGGGCCGCCCCGGAGCAGGTTTCCGCGACGTCGTTTCTTGATTTTCATTCCCGACGGGCGGCGGCATGCTGTTGCGGCAGTGCCGCGCGGGAATCAGCCGAATGCGGCGCAACTGGAGCGAAGCAAGAGGGGCAAGACCGGTGGGACAGATGCAACAGACACGACATGGCGGACAGCTTCTGGCGGAGTGCCTTGTGGGCTTGGGCGCGCGCAAGGCGTTCGGGGTTCCGGGTGAGAGCTATCTCGCGCTGCTGGACGGGCTGCATGACACGCAGGGGCAGGTCGATTTCGTGAATTGCCGCAACGAGGGCGGCGCGGCCTTCATGGCCGCCGCCTGGGGCAAGCTGACGGGTGAGCCGGGGATCTGCATGGTGACGCGCGGGCCGGGGGCAACGAATGCGTCGATCGGGGTGCATACCGCGATGCAGGACAGCGCGCCGATGATCCTGTTCGTGGGCCAGATCGGCACCGACATGCGCGGGCGCGAGGCGTTTCAGGAAGTGGATTACCGCGCCTTTTACGGCACCGTGGCGAAATGGGCGGTCGAGGTGGATGATGTGGCGCGCCTGCCCGAAATCGTGGCGCGGGCGTGGAAAACCGCGCTGAGCGGGCGGCCCGGCCCGGTGGTCGTGGCGCTGCCCGAAGATATGCTGAGCGGGGCGACGGATGCCCCGGCGCTGCGTGGTCCGGCGGACTATCCCGAGCCGGTGGCGGCGCCGGACACGCTGGCGAAGGCGCGAGAGATTCTGGGCGAGGCGAAGCGGCCCCTGATCCTTTATGGCGGGTGCAACTGGACAGACGCGGGGCGCGTGGCGCTTCAGGGCTTTGCCGAAGCGTCGGATATCCCGGTGCTTTCGGTGTTCCGCTATCAGGACCAGTTCGACAACTTTTCGCCCTGCTTTTGCGGTGAGGCGGGGGTGGGCATGTGGCCCAGCGTGCGTAAGCTGATGCAAGAGGCGGACGTGATCCTTGCGATCAACAACCGCTTCGGGGAAAATTCGACCGAGGCGTGGACGCTTCTGGATGTGCCGATGCCCAAGCAGCGGCTGATCCATGTGCATGGCTCGGACGGCGAGCTTGGCAAGGTCTATCAGCCGGAGCTGGGCATCCAGTGCGGGCCGAACAGTTTCGTGAAAGCGATGGCCGACGCGCCGGTCAAGGGCGATTGGGCCGAGTGGCGCAAGGAGGCGCGCGCCGCGTGGGAGGCGGGGCTCAACCTGCCCGACCTGCCCAGCCCGGTGGATATGGGCAAGGTGACGGCGCATCTGCAAGAGGTGCTGCCCGAAGATGTGATCGTGACCAACGGCGCGGGCAATTTCGCGGCCTGGCCGAACAAGTTTTTCCGCTATGGCAAGGCGGCGCGGCTTCTGGCGCCGCAATCGGGCGCGATGGGCTATGGCGTGCCGGCGGCGGTGGCGGCGAAGGTGGCGCATCCCGAGCGCCGTGTGGTCTGTTTCGCGGGGGATGGCGATTTCCAGATGAATTGTCAGGAACTGGCCACGGCGGCGCAATACGGGGCGCAGCCGATCATCCTGATCCTGAACAACGGGATTTACGGCACCATCCGGGCGCATCAGGAGCGGCATTATCCGACCCGTGTGTCCGGCACGGATATGGCGGTGAACCCGGATTTCGCCGCACTGGCGCGCGCCTATGGCTTTCACGGTGAGCGGGTCGAGCGGACCGAGGATTTCGAAGCCGCCTTCGCGCGCGCACTGGCATCAGACAGCGGCGCGGTGCTGGATCTGAACATATCGCCCGAGGCGCTGTCGCCGCGGGTTTCACTGTCGCAAATGCGCGAAGCAGGGATGAAGGCAAAGGAAAAGGTATGAGCGAAGGGCGCGAGATCCGTCTGGGGGCCGACATCGGGGGCACGTTCACTGATGTCGTCCTCGATGTGAACGGGGTGATGCATTCGACCAAGGTGCTGACCAACTACACCGCGCCCGAGCAGGCGATTCTGGACGGGGTGGAGATCGTGACGCAGGCCGCCGGAATCGCGCCCGGTGAGATCGACCTAATCATCCATGGCACGACGCTGGCCACCAATGCGCTGATCGAGCGGCGCGGGGCGCGCACGGCATTGGTGACGACCGAAGGGTTTCGCGATGTGATCGAGATGCGCACCGAAAACCGGTTTGCGCAGTATGATCTGAACATCAAGCTGCCGCTGCCGCTGATCCCGCGCGAGGACCGCTTTACCGTGGCGGGACGGATCGGGGCGCAGGGGCAGGAGCTGCAACCGCTGGACGAGGCGGCGCTGCGCGAGGTGGCACAGGCGATCAAGGCCGAAGGGTTCGGTGCGGTCGCGGTGGGGTTCATTCATTCCTACATGAACGGCGCGCATGAGGCGAGGGCGCGTGACATTTTGGCCGAGGTGCTGGATGTGCCGATTTCGATCTCGTCCGAAGTGTCGCCGCAAATGCGCGAGTTCGAGCGGTTCAACACGGTCTGCGCCAATGCCTATGTGCGCCCGCAAATGGCGAGTTACCTGACGCGCCTGCAAGAGCGGCTGAAGGAGATGGGCGCGGGCTGTCCGGTGTTCATGATCCATTCGGGCGGCGGGTTGATCACGGTGGAAACCGCCAGCGCCTTTCCGGTGCGGCTGGTGGAATCCGGCCCGGCGGGGGGCGCGATTTTCGCCGCCGATGTGGCGGCGCGGTTCGGGCTGGAAAAGGTGGTAAGCTATGACATGGGCGGCACCACGGCCAAGATTTGCCTGATCGATGATTTCCGCCCACAGACGGCGCGCACCTTCGAGGTGGCGCGCACCTATCGGTTCAGCAAGGGGTCGGGGATGCCGATTTCGATTCCCGTCATCGAGATGATCGAGATCGGGGCCGGGGGCGGATCGCTTGCGTGGGTGGATGCGATGGGGCGGATCCAGACCGGGCCGGAAAGTGCCGGGTCAGAGCCGGGGCCGGCGTGCTATGGGCGCGGTGGCGAACGGCCCGCGATCACCGATGCCGATCTGGTTCTGGGCAAGCTCGACCCGGATAATTTCGCGGGGGGTAAGATCAGGCTGTCGGTCGAGGCGGCCGAGGCGGCGATTGCGCAGGAGATCGGTGCGAAATTGGGCCTTGGGACCGAGGCGGCGGCGTTCGGCATCACCGAGGTGGTGGATGAGAACATGGCCAATGCCGCGCGCGTTCATGCGGTGGAAAACGGCAAGGACATCAGCGAGACGGTGATGATCGCCTTTGGCGGCGCGGCACCGTTGCACGCGGCGCGGCTGTGCGAAAAGCTGGGCGTGGATATGTGCCTTATCCCGCGGGGGGCCGGGGTCGGCTCGGCGATTGGCTTCCTGAAAGCGCCGTTCGGTTACGAGGCGCTGAGCAGCCGGGTGATGGCGCTGAGCGGGTTTGACGCCGATGTGCTGAACGCCGAGTTGGACGCGTTGAAAGAGACCGCCGAAGGGTTTGTGCGGGCAGGCACCGACGGCGAGATCACGCGCGAGGTGGTGGCCTATATGCGCTATGCCGGGCAGGGCTGGGAAATCCCGGTGCCGATGCCGGACCGGGCCTTCGTGGCCAGCGATGCGGGTGAGATCGAGGCGGCCTTCAAGACGCGCTATGCGCAGTTCTTCGGGCGCGCAGTGGAGGGGCCGGAAATCGAGATCGTCACATGGTCGGTCAAGGCGCAGGATGCGCGGCCCTTGCCGGACCCGCAGCCGCTTGAGACGGGCGGGACGCCGGTGCAGAGCGGCGCCGCGCGGGCGATTTTCGATCCGGTGCGCGGCGCGGCGCTGGACAGCGCGATCATCGAGCGCGAGGCGCTTGCCCCCGGCGCGCGGGTCGAAGGCCCGGCGGTGATCGTGGAGGAAGAGACGGCCAGCATCGTGAGTTCGTCCTTTGATGCGGTGGTGCAGGGCGACGGCACGATCTTGTTGATCCGGAAAGGGGTGACAGCATGACGACGCAGGTTGACGACATTCGCATGCAGGTGATGTGGAACCGGCTGATCTCGGTCGTGGAGGAGCAGGCGCTGACCTTGTTGCGCACGGCGTTTTCGACCTCGGTCCGCGAGGCCGGGGACCTTTCGGCCGGGGTTTACAGCGCGCATGGCGAGATGCTGGCGCAGGCGGTGACGGGCACGCCGGGGCATGTGAACACCATGGCCGAGGCGGTGGGCAATTTCCTTGCCGCGATCCCGCGCGAGGCGATGTTTCCGGGTGATACCTATGTGACCAACGATCCGTGGCTGGGCACCGGGCATTTGCATGACATCACCATGGTGACGCCGGTTTTCGCCGCGCCATCGAGCAGCGAGGCGGTGGCGCAGGACAACGAAACCCTGATCGGGTTTTTCGCCTGCACGGCGCATGTCGTCGATGTAGGCGGGCGCGGTTTTGGCGCGGATGGCAAGAGCGTTTACGAGGAAGGCATCCAGATCCCGATCATGAAATTCGCCGAGCGCGGTGACGTGAACGCGACGCTGGTGCAGATGATCCGCGCCAACGTGCGTGAACCGGATCAGGTGGTGGGCGATTTCTATGCGCTGGCGGCCTGTAACGATGTCGGCCGGGACCGCCTGTTGGAAATGCTGGAGGAAACCGGCGAGGCCGATTTGGAACGGCTGGGCGCGTTTATCCTGAGCCGGACCGAAGCCGCGATGCAGGAGCGGTTGGCGGCGCTGCCCAAGGGGCGCTGGTCTTATGAAATGGTGACGGACGGCTATGACGCGCCGATCCCCCTGAGGGCGGAGGTGGTGATCGAAGAGGGGCGCGTGCGGGTGGATTTCACCGGCTCGGCCCCGGTCAGCCGCTGGGGCATCAACTGCCCGATGATCTATGCCAAGGCCTATGCGGCCTATGCGATCATGTGCGTGGTGGCGCCGGATATTCCCAACAATGCGGCCTCTCTCGCGGTGGTCGAGATGACCTCGCCCGAGAATGTGGTGAACGCGCCGCGCCCGGCGCCTGTCAGCCTGCGCCATATCATCGGGCATATGGTGCCCGACGTGGTTCTGGGCGCGCTGGCGCAGGCTTTGCCGGGGCAAATTCAGGCCGAAGGCGCGGGGGCGTTGTGGAACCTTCACCTGTCGGTGCGCCCGGTGGCGGGCAGTGCCGAAGGGCGGCGCGCCGAGGTGTTGATGTTCAATTCGGGCGGGATGGGGGCGCGGCCCACGCTGGACGGGATTTCAGCGACGGCGTTCCCATCCGGCGTGCACACGATGCCGATCGAGGCGACCGAGCAGACCGGGCCGATCGTGGTCTGGCGCAAGGAATTGCGGCCCGGGTCGGGGGGCGACGGGCAGTATCGTGGCGGGCTGGGCCAGATCATCGAGATCGGTGCCGCCGAGGGGCATGAGTTCGAGTTCTCGGCCATGTTCGACCGGGTGCATCATGCCGCGCGGGGCCGCGATGGCGGCGGCGATGGCGCGCCGGGGGTGGTGCAACTGGACGATGGCACGCAATTGAAGCCGAAGGGCTGGCAATTCGTGCCAGCGGGGCGGCGGCTGATCCTCAAGGCGCCGGGGGGCGGGGGTTTTGGCCCGCCTGAGCAGCGCGACGCGGCGGCGCGCGAAGAGGACCAGCGCCGGGGCTATACGGACAATACGGATGAGACATCCGACACGCAGGAGCGATGAGATGAGCAAACCTTTCAAGAAAATCCTGATCACCGGGGCGGCGGGGCGGCTTGGCACCGAGTTGCGCCGGGGGCTGGTGCCGCTGGCCGAAAGCCTTGTGATTGCCGACAAGGTGGCTTGCGAGGACGTGCAGCCCCATGAGGAGATGAAGGTTTTCGATCTGGCCGACGAGGCGGCGGTGATGGCGGCGGCCGAGGGCTGTGATGCGATCGTGCACATGGGCGGCGCGCCGTTCGAGCGGCCTTGGCAAGATGTTCTCGACAGCAATATTCGCGGCTCTTACCACATTTACGAGGCCGCGCGGGCGCATGGGGTGCGCCGGGTCGTCTATGCCTCGTCGGTACATGCGATCGGCTATCGGCGGCTGGACGAGGGGATGCGCGGGGATGCGCCGCCGCGCCCGGATTCGCTTTATGGTGTGTCGAAGTGTTTCGTCGAGGCGCTGGCCAGCCTGTATTGGGACAAGTTCGGTATCGAGAGCGGGTGCATTCGCATCTTCTCGTCCTTTCCGGAACCGGCGGATCGGCGGATGCTGTGGTCGTGGCTGAGTTTCGACGACATGGTTCGGCTGGTGTCCTCGTGCCTGACCGCGCCGCATCTGGGATTTACCATCGCGGCGGGGATGTCGGACAACAAGGTGAAGCCGGTCGACATGAGCAACGCGGGCCACATCGGATACGCGCCGCAGGACAGTTCGGAACCCTACCGCGAGAAGGTGGAGGCGGCGCATCCGATTTCCGATCCGAAGGCGCTTTCGACGCAGGTGATCGGGGGGTATTTCGTCGATATGGGACACCCGGATGATGAGGGAGAGCCATGAAAACAGCCTATGACGTGGTGATCGTGGGGGGCGGTGTGATCGGCTCGTCCGTCGCCTATTACCTGGCCGCGAACCCGGATTTCGATGGCTCGATCCTGATCGTGGAGCGGGATCCGACGTACAGCCAAGCCTCGACCGGGTTGTCGGCCTCGTCCATCCGGGTGCAATTTTCCAACCCGATCAACGTGAAGATCAGCCAGTATGGCGGCGAGATCATTCGCAATTTCGGGGAGTTGATGGAGGTGGACGGCGACCGGCCGGACCTGAATTTCCACGCCAGCGGCTATCTGTTTCTGGCCCGCGATGCGCAGCAGGTGCGCATCCTGCGCGAAAACCACGAGGCGCAAAAAAGCTGTGGCGCGGATGTGGTCCTGTGGTCGCGTGACGAGTTGGCCGAGGCGTTTCCGCACCTGCGGGTAGAGGATATCGAACTGGCCTCTTATGGGCGCAGTGGCGAGGGGTGGTTCAACAACACCGGGTTGATGAACGGATTTCGTGCCAAGGCGCGGTCGCTGGGCGCGGAGGTGATCCACGATGAAGTGGTGGCGATGCGGCGCGAAGGCGGGCGGATCAGCCATGTGACGCTGGCCTCGGGGGGCGAGATCGAGGTCGGGACGGTGGTCAATGCCTCGGGGCCAAGAGCGGCGAAAACGGCGGCGATGGCGGGGCTGGATATCCCGGTGGAGCCGCGCAAGCGCACGCTGTTCGTGTTCGATTGTGCCGCCTCGCCCGAGGGCAGCGCGCGGGTGTGCAATGGCCGCTTGCCGTTGATGATCGACCCGACCGGGGTGTTCGTGCGCCCCGAAGGGCGGTTCTTTCTGACCGGCTGTCCGCCGGTGGAGGATCCGGGCGTGGATTGGGACGATTTCGAGCCGCGCTATGAAGAATTCGAAGAGATCATCTGGCCCGCGCTGGCCGAGCGGTCGGAGGGGTTCGAGGCGATCAAGGTGGTGAACCAGTGGGCCGGGCATTACGCCTATAACACGCTGGATCATAACCTTGTCGTGGGGCCGCATCCGGAGGTGGGGAATTTCATCTTTGCCAACGGGTTTTCGGGGCATGGGTTGCAGCAGGGCCCGGCCACCGGGCGGGGGGTGTCGGAACTGATCACCTATGGCGGCTATCGCACGCTGGACCTGAGCGAGGTGGGATATGAACGCGTGGTCGAGGGGCGGCCGTTCCTTGAACAGGCGGTGATTTGAGGGTGGGGGGCCTTGCGGCCCCCTTCGCAGATTTTCAGGTTGCGGTTTGTCAGGTCGGGGCTTGTCAGGCGCTGGTGACGCGGCGTTCGCGCAGCTGGCGCAGGGCCAGCGCGGCGAGGAACAGCCCGGTCAGGATCAGCACGATGGTGGGCGCGGGCGACGCATCGAGCCAGAAGGCGGCATAGATGCCCGCGATCCCGGAAAACAGCGCCACGGTGATCGACACCAGCAGCATGGCGGCAAAGCGCCGGGTCAGCAGGAAGGCGATGGCCCCCGGCGCGATCAGGTAGGCGACCGACAGGATGATGCCCACGGACGAGAGCATCGCCACGATGGTGGCCGACAGGATCGCCAGCAGGCCATAGTGCAACAGGGTGGTGGGCAGGCCGATCATCCGGGCTTGCACCGGATCGAAGGCATGGGTCAGAAAATCGCGCCATTTGACGCCGAGGATCAGCGCCACCGCGCCCGAGATCAGCCCCGCTGTCCAGAGATCATCCGTGCCCACGCCCAGCATGTTGCCGAACAGGATATGATCGAGGTGGAGCGAGGATTCGATCTGTGTGTAAAGCACGATCCCGGCGCCGAACATGCCCGAGAAGACGACGCCCATCACCGTATCCTGTTTGATCCGCGAGTTGTCCTTGATGAAGCCGGTGCCAAGCGCGCAGACCAGCCCGGCAAGGAACGCGCCGATGATCAGCGGGATACCGGCCATATAGGCGAGCACCACGCCGGGCAGCACCGCGTGGCTGGTCGCATCGCCCATCAGCGCCCAGCCCTTGAGCACCAGAAAGGCGCTGAGCATCGCCGCCGCCGGGGCGATCAGCGTGACGATCAGGAAGGCGTTCTGCATGAAGGGAAACTGGAACGGCATCAGCAGTTCGGTCATGAGATCGGACATCATGCGGCCTCTTTCGTGGGGGTCTCGGCCGGGAGATCGGACGGGAGTTCTGCCAGTGCCGCGCGGGTGCGGGCGCGCGCGGCGCGCATACCGTGCTTGGGTGCGAAGACCAGCGCCAGCAGGAAAAGCGCGGTTTGCAGGCAGACGATGACGCCGCCGGTGGCCCCGTCGAGGAAATAGCTGAGATAGGCGCCGAAGGCCGAGGTGAGCGCGCCGATGGCGACCGAGAGCATCAAAAGGCGCGGGAACCGGTCGGTCAGCAGATAGGCGGTGGCGCCGGGGGTGACGACCAGCGCGATCACGAGGAAGGCACCGACGGTCTGCATCGCGGCCACGGTCGAAGCCGAGAGCAAGGTGAAGAACACCAGCCTGAGCGCGCTGACGTTGAGGCCGATGGAGCGGGCGTGCGCCTCGTCAAAGAACACGGCCAGCAGATCGCGCCACTTGGCCAAGAGCACCACGAGGGACACGCCGCCGATGATCGCCAGTTGGATCGTGTCGCTGGGCGTGATGGCAAGGATATTGCCCATGATGATGGTCTGGATCGACACCGCCATCGGGTTGAGCGACACCATGAACAGGCCGAGGCCAAAGAAAGAGGTGAAGATCAGGCCGATCACCACGTCCTCTTTCAAACCCGAGCGTTGCCTGAGAAACAGCATCGCCAGCGCCGCAAGCCCGCCCGAGAGGAACGCGCCGAGGGCGAAGGGCAGGCCCAGCATATAGGCCCCGGCCACGCCGGGCACGACGCTGTGGGACAGCGCGTCGCCGATCAGAGACCAGCCCTTGAGCATCAGGTAGGCCGACAGAAAAGCGCAGACCGCGCCGACCAGCGCCGAGACCCAGATCGCGTTGGTCATGTAGCTGTATTGGAAGGGTTCGAGCCAGGTCATGATGCGTCCTTGACCCTGTCGTCCTGGGCTGTGTCTGACCCGTCTGGTTCCCCCGATTTCGCCCCGTCCTTTACCCGGTGGGTGCGCTCGTCGTAGATGACCAGCGGGCGCTCGTCGTCGGAGAACACTTCGAGGCGGCGGTCGTCTTCGTCGTCGTGCAGGCTTTGGCCTTCGAGAAGGAAGTGGCGCAGCACGCCGCCGAAGGCCTCGCGCAGGTTGTCGGGGGTAAAGACCTCGTCCGTGGGGCCGAAGGCGAGCACGGTGCCCTTGACCAGAACCACGCGGTCGCAGAATTCGGGCACCGAGCCAAGGTTGTGGGTTGCCACCAGCATCACCCGGCCCTCGGCGCGCAGATCACGCAGTAGGGCGATGATCTGTTCTTCGGTTTTCACATCGACGCCGGTGAAAGGCTCATCGAGCAGGATGACCTGTGCATCCTGTGCCAGCGCGCGGGCGAGGAAGACGCGCTTGCGCTGGCCGCCCGAAAGCTCACCAATCTGGCGGTCGCGGAAATCGGCCATGCCGACGCGGGCCAGTGCCGCCGTGACCGCCTCGTGATCGGACGCACGGGGGCGGCGGAAGAAACCCATGTGGCCGTAGCGGCCCATCATCACCACGTCTTCGACCAGCACCGGGAAGGTCCAGTCGACCTCTTCCGCCTGTGGGACGTAGGCGACGGCCTGTTCCTTCATCGCCGCGCGGGCGGGTTGGCCGAGGATTTCGACGGTGCCAGCGGAGGCGGGCAGGAAGCCCATCAGCGCCTTGAACAGCGTGGATTTGCCCGCGCCGTTGACGCCCACCAGCGCCGTGATCGTGCCGCGCGGGATCACGAAACTGGCGTCGCGCAGAGCGGTGTGGCCGTTGCGGTAGGTGACGGTGAGGCCGTCGGCGCGGATGCCGTCGTTGCTCATTCCTGTAGGCCTTTCAAGATGGTTTCCGAGGTGACGCGCAGAAGGTCGAGATAGCTTGGCACCGGGCCGCCCTCGGGGCTGAGGCTGTCGACGTAGAGAACACCACCGTAGGCCGCGCCGGTTTCGCGGGCAACCTGACGCGCGGGTTTGTCCGAAACGGTGGATTCGGAAAAGATCGTCGGAATGGCATGTTCGCGCATGGTGTCGATCACCTTGCGGACCTGTTGCGGCGTGCCTTGGGCGTCGGCGTTGATGGGCCAGAGGTAGACTTCCCTGAGCCCGAAATCGCGGGCCAGATACGAAAACGCGCCTTCGGAGGTGACCAGCCAGCGGCGCTCTTCGGGCAGGGCGCGGGTGGCCTCGCGCAGGGGGCCGATGATTTCGGCCATCTTTGCCTTATAGGCCTTGGCGTTGGCGGCGTAGACTTCGGCATTGTCGGGATCGACCTTGGTCAGGGCATCGCGGATGTTATCGATGTAGATTTCGGCCGAGGAAAGCGCCATCCAGCCGTGCGGGTTGGGCTTGCCAGTGTAGTCCCCGCCCGCGATCGAGATCGGCTCGACCCCGTCGGAAACGGTGGCGGCGGGCACGTCGCTGAGGTTGGAGAAGAACTGTTCGAACCAGCGTTCGAGGTTGAGCCCGTTCCACAGGATCAGGTCGGCGCCCTGTGCGCGCACCAGATCGCGCGGGGTGGGTTGATAGCCGTGGATTTCGGCACCGGGGCGGGTGATGGACACCACTTCGGCGGCGTCCCCGGCGACGTTCTGGGCCATGTCGGCGATCACGGTGAAGGTGGTGACGACCTTGAGCTTGTCCTTCGCCCATGCGGGGGCTGCCGAACCTGCCGTAAGGGCGAGGCCAGCGAGGAATCCCAGTGCTGCGCGTCTGCTGAACATCTCATTCTCCGTTGCTTGTGTTATCTAGAATGCTTCTAGGAATGGTTCGCAACTGTCAAGCTAATTGCAAATCATTCGCATCTAAGACTTGCGCTGTTCATGCGAAATGCGCAAAAAACGGTCCATGACCGAGATTGATCGCCGAACCGAGAACCTGACCTCTGCGCTGCGCCGTGCAGGGGTGCGCATCACCCGCCAGCGGGCGGCGCTTTTGTCGGTTCTGGCCGAGGCCGAAGACCACCCGGAAGCAGTGGAATTGCAGCGCCGGGCCGAGGACGTGGTGCCGGGGATTTCGCTGTCGACGGTCTATCGCACGCTGACCGAGTTGGAAGCGCAAGGCGTGATCCTGCGCCACCAGTTCGAGGGCACACCGGCGCGCTTCGAGCATTCCGAGACGCATCACCATGATCACATGATCGATGTGGACACCGGCGAGGTGATGGAATTCGCCAATGAGCGGATCGAGAAGTTGCAAGCCGAGGTGGCCGAGGCGCTGGGTTATGAGATCGTGCATCACCGGCTGGAGCTTTACGTGCGCAAGAAGGCTGGCGGCGCGGAGTAGGGGCGCTGATTGCAAAGGTGTGGCACGGGGGCGATAGCGCGGCCCTTGCGGGCATTGTCGATGCGATGCGTGCGCAAGCCATGCGCACCGAAATGCGCATGGCTGATCCGTCCAGCGGAAGCATTATTGAATGACCGGAGCAGACGGCGGCCTTGCGCATTTCAAGGTGCCGCGACACTTTGGAAGCCGTGGGTGTGCGGCTTCACGAGTGCGATAGGTGCTAGCCTCTAAGCACCGGCGCCGCGGTCGTTTTCAACGCCGCTGAGCGCGCCGGAGGTTTCCTGTGCATCGTCGCCGTCGTGGCGGCCCGCGTCACCTTCCCAAGTGCCTTCCTGGCGCACGGCGTCTTTTATTTCGGGCGGCAGTTCGCGGGCGAGGTCGGCGACGGGTGGGTCGTCGCGATCGACGGGTTCCTCGCGGATGTCACGGTCTTCACCGGGGGTGACGACTGTCAGGCCCTCTGTTTCGGCTGACGAGTCGGGTTGTGTGCTGTCGGTCGTTTTATTGGCCATGGGAACTCTCCTTTGTTGGCTCAACGCCAGCGGAAGGGATTGGTTCATTCTTTGGCGGGGAAAGCGGGTTTTCTTTGGCTGCGACGGTCTGCTTATGGCCTGTTGGCCCGCACAATAGGATTTCGATGCAACATGGCCCTCGCGATGTTCCGCGAGGGCCTGTCTGGTTTCGAGTGCTGATCGGTTCGCCGGTCTTCGGCGTGGCGGACCCGCTCAGAACGTCTTGGACAGCGTGAGTTTGAGGGTGCGGCCCGGGGCCTTGCGGGTGGCGAGGTGGGGGGTGTAGTCGAGATCGAGGAGGTTCTCGACCCCGACGCGAAACTCGGCCCCCTCAAGCAGGCCGTGCTGCGGGCGATAGGTGGCGCGCAGGTTATGCACGACGCTGGAGGGCGTGGTGCCCGAGGTGGTGGTGATGCGCTTGTTGGCGACGACCTCCCAGCTCAGGTCAAGCTCTTGCGTCCACTTCTTGCCGAGGGTCAGGCGCAGTTGATCGGCGGGCAGGCCGGTCCAGTCGGTGCCCGAGGCCGAGGTGTAGGCCTTGCCGCGCTGGAGGTTGGCGTTGAGATCCATGTAGAGCCCGTTGGCCATGCTGTAGGCGGCCTCAAGCTCGAGCCCTTCGAGATCGGCATCAGTGATCGGGGTCATGGTCGAGGTGGTGTAGGAGGTGATGTCCCAGACCTTGGTCTTGTAGCCGGTCAGTTTGAACGACAGGTCATCGCCCGGGGCAAAGACATCGAGGCGATCGTAGGACAGGCCGATCTCGAAGCTGCGGGCCTTTTCGCTTTGGGTCATGTAGGTGGGGTTGGTCAGATCGTCGATGATCGGCAGGTTCTCGGTATAGGCGGCCGAGCCGAAAAAGCCGAGGCCGTTGTCGAACCTGTAGAAGGCCGAGGCCCCGCCCATCAGCGCATCATTGGAATAGGACACCGTGCCGTTGCCGATCTCTTGTGTCTCGTAGCGCAGGGCGGGGGTGAAGGTGAACCGCTGGCCGATCTTCATGTCATCGACCACGAAAAGCGCGATGCGATCATCGGTGCCGCCCGCAGCCGAGGCCGCGTCGAGCCGCTCGCGGCGCTTGAACTCGACGCCGGTGCGCAGGGTGTGGCCGACGGCGCCGGTGTCGAACCGGGCGGTGTTCTTGATGGTCAGCTTGGTCGTCTCGTAGCGGTGATCGGCGCAGACCACCCCGAGGAAGGGGCTGGCGCAAAAGGCGGCGGCGCTGCCGGTTTGAAGCGGCGAGCTGCCATCGACATATTCGGTGTCGATCTGTTGATCGGCGTAGGACAGCGTCACGTCGAGGTCGATCAGGTTGTTGTCGACCGGGTTGTAAGTGTATTTCAGCGTGCCGGTGCGCGCATGGGTTTGCCGGTCGACATTGCCGAAGCTGCCAGCGGTCGTCTGGAACGTGTCATAGGGCACGTCGCTTTCATCGGAATTGGTATCGGTGAGCGAGAAGGTCAGCGCGTGATCGCCGTTGCCAAAGGTTTTCTTGGCCTTGAATTGCCAACTGGGCAGGGCATAGGCGGAATTGCCGATGGTGTTGCCCGCGCCGTCGGTCTGATCCGACTGTTCGGAATAGGTGTAGTTGAACAGGGTTTCGAAATCATCCGTCGGCTGCCACGCCATGATGGTGGAACTGGTGATGCCATCGCCGTTGGTCGAAAATTGCAGCGTTTGGCGCAGTTTGAAACCGGGCACGCCGCCGGTGAAATCCGAGGCGTCCTTGGTTTCAAGCCGGACCATGCCGCCAATCGCGCCCGAGCCGTATTCGAACGTGCCCGCCATGCCGCGCACCACGTCGACCTGCTTGTAGAGTTGCGGGTCGGTGTAAAGCTGGGTGCCGATTCGATAGAGTTCCTCGGCCCCGACATCGGCATCGTCGATCTGGATGATGACCTTTTGGTCGCTGCCATAGGTGGAGTTGGCGCCGAAGCCGCGGATATTGATGCCCGAGCCTTGCGGGGTCTGGCCGTTGATCAGGGTGACGCCGGGCACGGAATCGACCAGTTCGGCGATGGTGCTGGCTTGGCGGTCTTCGATTTCCTCTTGATCGACAGTGGTTTGCGAGGTGGCCGTATCGGTCAGCACCTCGCGCTTGGATTTGCCAAGATCGACGGCGTCGAGGTCGGTGACGTTGTCTTGTGCAGTGGCGGGCATGGCCCAGATGAGAGCGGCGCCCATCAAAAGCGCCGCTTTCGCGGAAGTATTCGCGCGCATTCGTTCAGTCCCTTTTTGAGTCTCACGTGTCGGGGCTGGCGGATTGCTGGCTTCGTGGTGACGAGTTTTTTTGATGCGCCCCGGCAATGGGGTGCTTGCCTTCGCTAGAATGGCCGACTATTTTTGTCAACGATTCGAGCCGAAACGGGATTCGGATCATTCCAGCCAGTGTTGCAGACGCGTCACCAGCCAATCGCCCAAATCTACACGATGCGAAAGGACTGCTGACGTGACGGAGACTTCAACTGTTTCCAAAGAATTGAGCGCCGCCGAGATCCGCGCCGCACGGGCCGATAACCCGAAGATGCGCGACCGCGATTTCGCCGACAAAATGGGGATTTCCGAGGCCCAGCTTGTCGCCGCCTACGTGGGCGTGAAAGCCACGCGGATCGCGGGCGACATGGACAGCATCATGCCCGAGTTGGAAAAGCTGGGCGAGGTTATGGCGCTGACCCGAAACGAGAGCTGCGTGATCGAGAAGGTGGGCGAATACGGCAATTTCACCCCCGGCAAGCACGCCGGGTTGGTGGTGAACGAAGAGATCGACCTGCGCATGTTCCCGTCGCGCTGGGTGCATGGCTTTGCCATCGAGGAAGAGACCGAGGGCGGCATGCGGCGCACGATACAGGTGTTCGATGCGGCAGGGGACGCGGTGCACAAGGTGTTTTTGCGCGATGGCTCGAACGCTGAGGCGTGGCCCGGCGTGGTGGCCGCGCTGAAGATCGAGGACCAGTCAGATACGCTGGCGGTGGAGCCGCGTGAGCCGGTGGAGCCGGCCAAGGGCGATCCTGCGAAGGCCGACACGCTGCGCGCGGAATGGGACAAGCTGACCGATACGCACCAGTTCCTGATGCTGACGCGCAAGATGAAGATGAACCGCTTGGGCGCCTATCGCATGGCGGGCGCGCCGTATGCACGGCGTTTGCACAACGAAACCGTTGAGAAACTGTTGCACCGCGCCGCCGAGCGCGCCGTGCCGATCATGGTGTTCGTGGGCAATCAGGGCTGTATCGAGATCCACACCGGACCGATCAACAAAGTTGCCGAGATGGGGCCGTGGATCAACGTGCTTGATCCCGGGTTCAACCTGCATTTGCGACGCGATCACGTGGCCGAGGTCTATGCCGTGACGAAATCCACCAAGCGCGGCGATGCGATTTCGATCGAGGCGTTCGATGCGCGCGGCTACCTGATTGCGCAGTTCTTCGGCGTGTTGCGCGAAGAGGGCGCGGCCGAGAAGTGGAACGCGCTGGTTGCGGAGTTTGACACTTTGGAAGAGGCGGCGACGGCATGAGGCGGGTGCATCCTCTCTTATGGCTACAGACCGGGCTGGCGCTTGTTCTGTTGATGTCGCTGGCCGTCACGGCACGTGCGGATGAAAAGGCCCAGCGGATCGTTTCGGTGGGCGGCGCGGTGACCGAGATCGTCTATGCGCTGGGCGAAGAGGATCGGCTTGTGGCGCGCGATACGACTTCGAACCACCCGCCGGCCGCGCTGGACCTGCCGGACGTGGGCTATATCCGGCGGCTTTCGCCCGAGGGGCTGATGTCGGTGAACCCGGACCTGATTATCGCCGAAGAGGGCGCAGGCCCGCCCGAGGCGGTCGAGGTGCTGGAACAGGCCGCGATCCCGCTGGTCGAGATCCCGGGCGGGTATACCGGCGCGGCGGTAAGTGCCAAGATCAACGCGGTGGCCGCGGCGCTGGGCGTGCCGGAAAAGGGGACCGATCTGGCCCGCAAGATCGACGCGCAGATCAAGGCGGCGGGAGCTGTCGCGCAGACTGGTGAGAAGACGCGCGTGCTGTTCATCCTGAGCATGGCGGGTGGCCGGATCATCGTGGGCGGGGCCAATACCGCCGCCGACGGGATCATCACGC
The DNA here is from genome assembly GCA_030848925.1 of Rhodalgimonas zhirmunskyi. Classification (GTDB taxonomy): domain Bacteria; phylum Pseudomonadota; class Alphaproteobacteria; order Rhodobacterales; family Rhodobacteraceae; genus Rhodalgimonas; species Rhodalgimonas zhirmunskyi. The sequence continues at coordinate 990,675 of JANFFA010000001.1, read as the reverse complement.
TGGCCGGTGGCGAGAACGTGATGGGCGATGTCGAGGGCTGGAAACAGACGACCGACGAAGCGATCCTGACCGCCAACCCCGATGTCATCGTGATGATGGATCGTGAAGTTGCGGATGAAGGCGCCAACATGGGCGCGCTGAACGACGAGCTGTTTTCGCACACCGCGATTGCGGCCACCACCGCCGGGCAGAACCGCGCGGTCGTGCGACTGGACGGGATGATGATGCTGGGCTTTTCGGTGCGCACCGCCGAGGGCATCACCAAGCTGTCCGAAGCGCTTGCTGCGGCGGGCGATTGAGCGATGAGCAGCATGGCCCCCGATATCGCGCAGGCCCCGATGCTTGGGGATCGCAGTGCGCGCGCACAGACGCTTTCGCTGGTGCTGATCTTGCTGCTGGGGGCGGCGATAGTGCTGAGCCTTGCGGTGGGGGCGTCGGGCACGTCGCTTTGGCAGGCGGTGCTTGGGCTATTCACCGGCGAAGAGGTGGGCGTGCGCGAGCGGATCATCCTGATGGATATCCGCCTGCCGCGCACCGTGATGGGCGTGCTGGTCGGCGCAGCGCTGGCGGTTTCGGGGGCGGTGATGCAGGGGCTGTTTCGCAACCCGCTGGCCGATCCGGGGCTGGTCGGGGTCAGCGCCGGGGCCGGATTCGGGGCGATCGTGGCGATCGTTCTGGGCGGGATGTTGCCGGCGGGGATCGCCGCGATGTTCGGCTCTTCGCTTGTACCGGTGGCGGCCTTCGTGGGCGCGTGGGCGTCGATGCTGTTGCTTTACCGGGTATCGACGCGACGTGGGCGCACATCGGTGGCGACGATGCTTTTGGCCGGGATCGCGCTGGCCGCCCTGATGGGGGCGGTGCAGGGGGTCCTGATCTACATGGCGGATGATGCGCAGTTGCGCACGCTGACCTTTTGGGGGATGGGCTCGATCGCGGGGGCGACTTGGGGCAAGCTGCTAGTGGCGACGCCGCTGATCCTGTTGGCACTGGCGGGGGCGCCGTTTCTGGCGCGCGGGCTCAACGCGCTGGCGCTGGGCGAGGCGGCGGCGGCGCATGTGGGCATCCCGGTGCAGCGTTTGAAAAATGCGGCGATCCTGATGGTGGCGCTCGCGGTCGGATCCTCGGTCGCGGTGTCGGGCGGGATCGGGTTTGTCGGCATCGTGGTGCCGCATCTTCTGCGCCTGCTGGTGGGGCCGGATCATCGCTACTTGTTGCTCAACTCGGCGCTTTTGGGCGCGGCGTTGTTGCTCTGCGCCGATGTGATCAGCCGTGTGATCGTGGCGCCCGCCGAATTGCCCATCGGGATCGTGACGGCGACGTTGGGTGGGCCGTTCTTCCTGTGGATCCTGTTGCGCCAGCGCGGCGTTCTGGAGATGTGAGCGATGCTTGAGGCCAGTGATATCACGGTCCGCTACGGGCCGCGCGTGATCCTAGACGGGGTCGATTTCAGCGCCCGGGCGGGCGCGGTGACGGCGATTGTTGGCCCCAACGGGTCAGGCAAGACAACCTTGATGCGCGCCCTGACGGGCGAGGCTGCCTATCACGGGCGGATTACGCTGGAGGGGCAGGATATCGCCGGGGCGAAGGTCTGGGATTTGGCCGCGCTGCGAGGGGTGCTGCCGCAGGCGACGCCGCTGGCCTTTCCCTTTACCGTGCTGGAAGTGGTGCGGATCGGGTTGAGCCGGGGCGTGGCCGCTGGGCAGGACGGGCTGATCCGGCAAGCGCTGGCGCGGGTCGGTTTGAGTGGCTTCGAGGGCCGTTACTATCAGGAGCTTTCGGGCGGCGAGCAGCAGCGCGTGCAGTTGGCACGGGTGCTGGCGCAGGTCTGGGAGCCGGTCGAGGGCGGCGTGCCGCGCTGGCTTTTCCTTGACGAGCCGGTTTCGGCACTGGATATCGGACACCAGTTGCAGGTGATGCAGATCGCCCGCGATTATGCCGATGCAGGGGGGGGCGTCGTGGCGGTGATGCATGATCTGAACCTGACGGCGATGTTTGCCGATCAGGTCGCCCTGATCGGTGAGGGGCGGATTCTGGCGCAGGATGTGCCGGGCGCTGTGTTGCGCGACGATCTTTTGAGCCGGGCCTATCGCTGTGATGTGCGGGTGAACCGCGCGCCGGTCGATGGGACCTTCATCCTGCCGCATGCGGCGGGCATGGCGGCGGAATGATGACGGATATGGCGGATATCACGGCGATCCCGATCCTGTTGTCGCCCGACATCGCGGAGACGGTTTCGTTTGCGCGCGCGCTGGGGTTCGAGGTCGAAACGCACGATAATTATGCAATCCTGCGCGGTTATGGCATCGAATTGCACTATACGCACACCACGCAGCCCGAGGCCTGTCACGAAACCAGCTGCTATATCCGCGGCGGTGGTATCGTTGCGCTGCACGGGGTATTGAGCGCGCGGTTGCGTGAGGGCCCGATCAAGGGCCAGAATGTGCGCCTGTCGGCGATTCTGAGCCGGCCTTGGGGCATGAGCGAGTTTTATCTTCACGATCCGCATGGCAATTTGCTCAAGTTCGGCACGAGCACTGATGAATTGCCTGCGGGGCTGAGTTTTCCGGAAGGGTAGGGGACATGGATATTGCGGCACGCTGGAGCGAGGTTCAGGAGTTCCTGATCATGGGTGGCCCGGCGATCTGGGCGATTGCGGCGCTGTCGGTGCTGACGGTTGCGCTGATCCTGTGGAAGGTCTGGCGTCTGATGCTGATGGGCGCATGGTCGGGGCGGCACACCGAAGCGGCAGTGCGTCTTTGGGAGGCGGGTGATGCAGCCGGCGCGCGCTCAACGTTGGGCGCGCGGCAATCCTTGCGGGCGATCGTGGCGCGGCGGGCGATCGAGGTGCAGCTTGACGACAGCTACGACGACACCCAATCGCGCGAAGAGATCCAGCGCGTGGCCAAGAACCAACTGGCCCGGGCGCGCACCGGGATGCGCGCGCTGGACCTGATCGCAACGATTGCGCCGCTGCTGGGCCTTCTGGGCACGGTTCTGGGCATGATCGCGGCGTTCCAGACCTTGCAGGAGGCGGGATCGCGCGCCGATCCGGCGGCACTGGCCGGGGGCATCTGGGAGGCGCTTTTGACCACCGCCGCGGGCATGGCCGTGGCCATTCCGGCGGGGATCGCTTTGACGTGGTTCGAAAGCGTGACCGACCGGGCGCAGGGCGACATGGAAGACGCCGTGACCCGGATCATGCTGCGTAAGCCTGCCCGCAGCGAGCGCGCGCTCGCCGCGGCGGCGGAATAAGACGGGTTTCGCTGCGGCAAGGATCGTCATGCAACTTGGCCCCCCCATAAAGCGGCGCAAGCCCAGCCTCACGCCGATGATCGACGTGGTATTTCTGTTGCTGGTGTTCTTCATGCTTGCCTCGCGGTTCGGGCAGGACGTTGTGATCGACCTGCCGATTGGCAGCGGCGCGGCGGAAACGCCTTATGCCGGGCCACCGCGACTGGTCGAGGTGCGCCCGGAGGAGATCAGGTTGAACGGCGTGCCGGTCGGGGAGGAGGCGCTTGCCGATGCGCTTGCACCGCTGACGGAGAAGCCGGGCGATACGATCATCCTGCGCCCGGCGGGCGGGGCGGATTTGCAGCGCATCGTCACCTTGATGGAGCAGTTGAACGGCGCGGGCTATACCAGCCTTGTTCTGGTTGGTTCGGCGGCGGAGCAGGGGGAGGGCGGGCAATGAACCTTGGCCAACCCACCCGCCGGCCCGCGCGCGAAAGCGTGGTGCCGATGATCAACGTGGTGTTCCTGTTGCTGATCTTTTTCCTGATGTCGGCCCAGATCGTGCCACCCGAGCCGATCGACGTGACTCCGCCCGAGGCGAGTGTGGAAGCGCCAGCCGAGGGGCAGCGCATCCTGTTCATCGCGCCCGATGGCATGTTGGCGATGGGTGATCTGCGCGGTGAGGCGGTGTTTGGCGGCCTTGCGGCGATGGAGGATCTGATCGCGGGCGAGCCGCTTTTGATCCGGGCGGACAAGACACTTGAGGCGGGGAAACTGGCCGCGCTTTTGCCGCGCTTGGCCGAGGTTGGGGTGCGCCGGGTGAAGCTGGTTTCGGTGGCGAGGTAGGCATGCGCAGCGTCTTTGAATTTGCCGGGTTTGCCGCGATTGCACTGGCCGCGCATGTGGCGCTGTGGCCGCAGGAGCAGGTTGATGGGGCCGAGGCCTCTGGGGCGGGGGGCGACGCGCTGCTGTCGATCAAGGCGGCTAGTGCCAGTGTCGAAACCATGGTCGAGACATGGGAGACCCCGCCCGAAGTCGCCGAGGCCAACCCGCAGGCGATCAGCGCGCCAGAGGCGGACGCGCAGCCGGATGTGGTGCAGGAGCGCGCGCCGGAGATGGTCGCCCTGGCCAAGCCGAAGACGCTTGATCCGCACGCGGCGCAGGACGCGCCAGCGATGCCGCAGTATCAGGACCGCGCGCCGCAGAAGATGCAGGCGGCGCCGGAACTGGCGCCGACCAGGCCTGCGCCGCAGGCCGACGTAGCGCCTGAGACGGCGCAGGAGGTGGCACCGGTTCAGATGCAGCTTGCCGCGCTGCCGCCTGCGATTTCGTCCCCGACGGCCCCGGCTTTGCCGAGTGTTCAGGCCCCGGCGACGCCGCAGGAAAAAGAGCCGCACATGGGTGGCGCGCCGCCCGAGAGCAGGCGCCCGGCGTTGCGCCCCGCCGAATTGGCCGCTGAGGTTGTGAAACCGCAAAAGACGGTGAAGACGCCCGCCGCTAAGAAACCCGCCGCGAAGAAGCCTGCCGTGAAGAAGAAAGCGGCGGCCCCGGCGCCGAAGAAAAAGGCGACACCGGCCAAGACGGCGCAACCTTCTTCGGCCGGGACGGCGGCGCGCGTGGCCAAGGGCACGGGCGGCGGTCAGGCCAAGGGCAACGCGGGCCAAGCCAGAAGCGCGACCCTGTCCAAGTCGAAGAAGAACAGCCTGTTGAGCCAGTGGGGCGGGCAGATCAGATCGCGGATCGCGCGGCGTGCGCCGCGGGCGGCGGGGCGGGGCACGGCCTATGTCCTGATCACCGTTTCGGGCAATGGCGGCTTGATCGGGGTGCAATTGGCGAAATCCTCGGGCAATGCGCGGATCGACAAGCTGGCGGTTGCGGCCGTCAAAAGTGCGGGCCGGTTCCCGGCGGCGCCAAAGGCGCTGGGGATCAGCCGCCATACCTTCCGTTTGCCGATCAAATCGCGCTAGGCTGTGGCCCACCGCGAGGGAGGGGCGCATGAGCGAACATGAGGGCGAGGGCGAAGAGGCGTTCATCGCGCGTATCCGCGCCTGTCGGCTGTGCGCGGGGGAATTCGCACAGACCAGAACACAGCATCAGCCGCGCCCGGTGCCTTGGTTTCGCAGCACTGCAAGGCTGTTGATCGCGGGGCAAGCGCCGGGGATGCGGGTGCATGAAAGCGGGGTGCCGTTCGATGACCGCTCGGGTGACCGGCTGCGCGAATGGCTGGGGCTGAGCCGGGCGCAGTTCTATGATCAGGACAGGGTTGCCGTGGTGCCGATGGCGTTCTGTTTTCCGGGTTATGATGCAAAGGGCGGGGCCAAGGCTGGTGACCTGCCGCCGCCACCGCGCTGTGCCGAGACATGGCGCGCAGAGGTCATGGCGCATCTGCCGCGCGTGGCCACCACGGTGGTGATCGGGGGCTATGCGCAGGGCTGGCACCTTGGGCGGGAAGCGCGCAAGGCGGGGGTCACGGCAACGGTGCGTGATTGGCGCGCCCATGCGCCCGAGGTGTTCGCCATCCCGCACCCATCATGGCGCAACAACGCGTTCCTGCGGCGCAACCCGTGGTTCGAGGATGAGGTGCTGCCGGCGCTGCGGGCGCGGGTGGCAGAGGTGCTAGACGCCCGTTGAAGCACCTTGATCCGGGTCGAGCCGCCCGGCGGCCAGCGCCGACAGCATCACCATGGCGCTGGCCACGCCCAGCATCAGGGGCAGGCCGCCGATCTGGTAGGTGAGGCCCGACAGGAGCGTGCCCAGAAGCCGCCCGGCGGCGTTGGCCATGTAGTAGAAGCCCACGTCCATCGTCACCCGTTCAGCCCTTGAAAAGGCGAGGATCAGGTAGGAATGGAGCGCGGAATTCACCGCGAAGAGCGCACCGAAGATGAGCAGGCCGATGATGAGCGTGGCGGTCATCCAGACCTGCGCGCCGGGCAGGGCGAGTGCGGCAAGGGTCAGAACGGAAGGCACCGCCGCCAAGGCCCATGCCCAGCCGCGCGCCGCCGCGATCAGCGCGCTTTCGGGCCGCGAGGCCGCGCGCAAAAGCCGGGGGGCGGCGGCCTGCACCGCGCCATAGAGGATGATCCAGAGCGCCATGAAGCTGCCGATGGTGAAGAAGGCCGTGCGGTTGCCCGCTTCGCTGCCATCCGAGAGGACGGCATAGAAATAGATCGGGATGCCGACCACGAACCACACATCCCGCGCGCCGAACAGGAACACCCGCGCGCCCGAAAGCCAGTTCACGTTGGCCGATTTCGAAAACACCTCGGAAAACTTCGCGCCCTTACGGCCCCGGGGCAGGCCCGGTGGCATAGCCAGCAGCACCGCCACGAGGATCAGGGCAAGCGCCGCCGCCATGACCAGCACGGACCACGTGAACCCGAGCGTCGCCAGAAGGCCCGCGCCCAGAAGAAAGCCCACACCCTTGACCGCGTTTTTCGATCCGGTCAGCACCGCGACCCAGCGAAACAGGCCGCCCGATTGGGTGGGTGCGAGCAGCTTTACGGCGGATTTCGAGGACATCTTGGCCAAATCCTTGGCCACGCCGCTGGCCCCCTGCACGACCATGACGTAAGCGACCGAAAGGCCGATCGCCCAAGTGGGTTCAAGCTGTGCCAGCGCCAGAAGTGCCAGAACTTGCAGGCCCAGCCCGGCGTATAGGGTCGAGGTCAGCCCGAACCGCGCCGCGATCCAGCCTGCGGTGAGGTTGGTGATCATGCCCGCGATCTCGTAAAGCACGAAGAGATAGGCCAGTTGCACCGGCGTGAAGCCCAGCGTGTGAAAGTGCAACAGCACCAGCATGCGCAGGGCACCATCGGTCAGCATGAAGGCCCAGTAGGCCGCCGTGACCGCGATATAGGCGCTGAACCCTTCGGGGCGGGAGGTGGACGCGCTCACACGGAGGCCCCGACCATCAGGGCGACGTCGACCAAGCGGTGCGCGTAGCCCATTTCATTGTCATACCACGCGTAGATTTTCACCTGTGTGCCGTTGATCACCATGGTCGAGGGGGCGTCGACGATGCTGGAGCGTTCGTCGTTGGTGTAATCGGACGAGACGAGCGGGCGTTCTTCGTAGCCGAGGATGCCTTGCAATGCGCCTTCGGACGCGGCTTTGAACAGGGCGTTGACCTCGTCCACGGTGGTGGCGCGCTCGACCTCGAAAACGCAATCGGTGATCGAGGCGTTGAGCAGGGGCACGCGCACGGCATGGCCGTTCAGGCGGCCCTTGAGTTCGGGATAGATCAGGGTGATCGCTGTGGCGCTGCCGGTCGTCGTGGGGATCAGGTTGGTCAGCGCCGAGCGCGCCCGGCGCAGATCCTTGGCGGGGCGGTCGACGATGGTCTGGGTGTTGGTCACGTCATGGATCGTGGTGATCGAGCCGTGTTTGATGCCAAGGGTTTCGTGGATGACCTTGACCACCGGGGCAAGGCAATTGGTGGTGCAGCTGGCCGCCGTGACGATGCGGTGGCGGGCGGGGTCATAGATGCCTTCGTTGACGCCCATCACGATATTGGCGGCATCGCCGTCCTTGACCGGGGCCGAGACCACGACCTTTTTCACCCCGGCGTCGAAATAGGGGGCGAGCTTGGCCTCGGTCTTGAACGCGCCGGTGCAGTCGATCACCACGTCAACGCCGTCGAGCGGCAGTTCCGAAAGAGTGCGGGTGCCGATGAAGGGCAGGCGGGTGCCATTGATCGTGACGCTGGTGTCGTCATGCGCGAAGTGCGCGTTCCAGCGGCCATGGACGCTGTCGAATTCCAGCAGGTGGGCATGCATCGCCGGGTCGCCCACCGCATCGTTGATCCAAGCGATTTTGGCACCACGTTCGAGCAACGGTTTCAGGGCGAGTTTCCCCATGCGGCCAAGGCCGTTGAGTGCGTAGACGGTCATGCCTGTTCTCCGGTGTTGGTGCGGGCGATGTCGTCGATGGCCCGTTGCAGTGAAATCTTGTCGAGTTGGTCGAGGGGCAGGGCGGTGAAGGCACGGATGCGATTGCGCAAGGCGCCGTAGGCCTGTTGGAAGGCGAGAGTTTTCTCGGCGTCGGTGCCTTCGGCCTTGACCGGGTCGGGCATGCCCCAATGGGCGCTGATGGGTTGTCCGCTCCAGGCGGGGCATTCCTCGTTCGCGGCCTGATTGCAGACGGTGAAAACGAAATCGAACTTGGGGGCATCGTCGCCCTGGAACACCGAGAGGTTCTTGGAGGAAAGCGCCGAGATGTCGTGGCCCTTCTGGTGCAAGACCGTGAGGGCGAAGGGGTTCAACTCGGAATGCGGGTTTGTCCCGGCGGAATAGGCGTTGAAGCGCTCGCCCGCCTCGTCGCGCAGGAGGGTTTCGGCAAAGATCGAGCGGGCGGAATTGCCGGTGCAGATGAAGAGGACGTTGTATTTGCGGTCGGTCATCGGAGGGGCTCCGTTGGCGTTGGGAAGGTCGGGGGTGGGAAGGTCGGCTTTGGGAAGGTTGGGGTTGGGAAGGGCGGGGTCGGGACGGGCATGCAGGGCGCAAAGCTCGGGTCGGCCACGGCAGCAATCGAGCAGCAGGTAATCGAAGGTTTCGCGCGCGATCTCCATGTCGATGCCATAGCGCAGCGAGGTGCCGATGCGTTCGCGCGTGACCAGACCGGCCTGCATCAAGGCGCTGATGTAGCTGGAGAGCGTGTTCGGTTTCAGCCCGAGCGCCTGGGCCAGTTCGGTCGCAGGCACGCGGTCGGGGTAGCGGCGCATGAGCAGGCGATAAAGCGCGAGGCGCTGCGGATGGCCGAGGGTGGCGAGGCGATTCGGGATTACTTGTTCCATAATTCGTGAAATACGGAAGTAATGGGGGTGTGGCAAGTCCGGTGGGCGGCTTTTGTCCATCTTGTTCCGGTTTTTTCCGTTGCCTCCCGCCTTGCGCGCATTTTCGGTTTACCGCCCGAAGGTGACGTGGGGGTGACAGGTTATGCAGGGCTTTGCGCGGACTGGCCTTTTCGGAGCGGTGGTTGATATGGATCAAGACGCATATGCGCCAAGACGCATATAAGCGACTCATGCAAGAGATTCTGACCGCCATTTCCGACCCGACCCGCCGCGCCGCACTCGCCCTTGTCTGGAGCGGGGGGGAGCATTGTGTTTGCGAACTCATGACGCGGCTGGAGGCCAGCCAGAGCCGCATGTCGCGCCACATGAAAGTGCTGCGCGAGGCCGGGCTGGTGACGGATCGGCGTGACGCGCAATGGGTGCGGTATCGTCGCAACCCCGATCTTGCGCCGGAATTCGCGGCGGTAATCGACGCGGTGATGGCCGCCGAATATAAAACAGAGAGGACGAAAGTCGCATGACCATTGAAACACACCAACCGCCGGCAGGGCGCGAGGCCCCCGATTGGCTTTGGTATATTGGGGTGCCGGTGGCCGGGGTCGTGCTTTGGCTGGTCTATGGCCAGCTGATCCCGTTTTCGGAATGGGCGACCGGGCTTTTCCCGGTGGAGCGGGACAGCCACACCGGCGAGGCGATCGCCTTTTTCCTTTACGACGTGCCCAAGGTGCTTTTGCTGCTGACAGGTATCGTGTTTATCACCGGCGTTTTGCGCAGCTGGTTCAGCCCCGAGAAAACCCGCGCGATCCTTGCCGGGAAGCGCGAGATCTGGGGCTATCCTCTGGCGGCGCTGCTTGGGGTGCTGACGCCGTTTTGTTCGTGCTCGTCGGTGCCGTTGTTCATCGGCTTCGTGTCGGCGGGGATTCCGCTGGGGGTGACGTTTTCCTTCCTGATCGCGGGGCCGCTGGTGGGGCCGGTGGGGCTTGGCCTGCTCTATGCGCTGGTGGGCTGGAAGATCGCGACGATCTATCTTGTCTTTGGATTTTCGATCGCCACGGTGGCGGGCTACGTGTTGGGCCGGATGCGGCTGGAACGCTATTTGCAGGACTGGGTGCGCGAGATGAACGCGGGGCCGGTGGGCGACCTGCCCGAAGAGCGGCTGACGCTGGTGGACCGGCTGAAGGTCGGAATGGAGCAGGTGCGCGAGATCGTCGGCAAGGTCTGGATCTGGGTGCTTGTGGGCATCGGCATCGGCGCGGCGATCCATGGCTATGTGCCCGAGGCGATGATGCTGAAGATCATGGGCGGCGAAGCGTGGTGGTCGGTTCCTGCCGCAGTGGTCGTGGGCGTGCCGATGTACACCAACGCCGCGGGCGTCATCCCGATCGTCGAGGCGCTTCTGGGTAAGGGCGCGGCGCTTGGCACCACGCTGGCATTCATGATGTCGGTGATCGCGCTGAGCCTGCCGGAAATGGTGATCCTCAAGCAGGTGCTAAGTTATCGGTTGATCGCGATCTTCATCGCGGTGGTTTCGGCCGGGATTCTTGCCACCGGCTTTCTGTTCAACGCAATTCTGTGAAAGGAAACGATATGAAATCGGTCAAGGTATATGGCCCCGGCTGCAAACGCTGTGAAGCCACCGAAGCCATGGTGCGCGAGGCCGCGACGCGGTTGGGCGTCGAGGTCGAGGTGGAAAAGGTGACGGATGCGAAATCCATCGCGATGGCGGGCGTGATGTCGACGCCGGGGGTCAGTGTGGATGGCAAGCTGGTGCATGCCGGTGGCCTGCCGGATGCGGCGAAGCTGGACGGTTGGCTGACGGCGTGATCATGGGCCGTGTTTGGCCCCACCCGAACGGCAAGCAACAGGGGGCGCGGGCGCAAAATGCCCGCGCCCTTTTTTGCATCTTCGATTTGGTCCGGGCAGCCCAAGCCATCGATCCGGCTGGACGTGGGGTAGGAAACGGTCAATGCTCGCCACAGGAGATGGGACGGCGGCTGGTTCGTTTTGGCCAAGCCTTGAGTCCGCCTCGCAGTTAACCACATGCTCGGAGCGCCTTTATGAAAATCCTGATCGCTGGTCTTGCAACCGAAACCAACTCGTTCTCGCCCATCCCGACCGGGCGGCTGGCCTTCGAGGAAACTTTTGTCAGCCGTAAGGCCACGCAGGAGCCCGCCAACCTGATTTCAGCCCCGATGCACGAATGGCGCGCGATGGCCGAGGCGCGCGGTTGGGAGGTGGTCGAAAGCCTGTCGGCCTTTGCCCAGCCCGCCGGGACGACGATCCGGGGCACTTACGAGGCTTACCGCGATGAAATCCTGAACGATATTCGCGCGGCGGCGCCCGAGATGCTTTTGATCTCGATGCATGGGGCGATGATCGCTGAGGGGTATGACGATTGCGAGGGGGATTTCCTTGTTCGTGCGCGCGAGATTGTCGGGCCGGACGTGGTGATCGGGCTTGAGCTTGATCCGCACAACCACCTGACCGATGACATGCTGAATGCGGCCGACCTGATCATATCCTACAAGGAATATCCCCATACCGACGGGCCAGAACGGGCGCGCGAGTTGTTCACGCTGGCCGCCGATGCGGCGGCGGGCAAGATCAAGCCGGTGATGCGTGACTACGATTGCCGGATGATCGCGATGTATCACACCACCCGTGCGCCTATTCGCGGATTCGTGGACGAGATGCAGGCGCGCGAAGGGACGGACGGGATCCTGTCACTTTCGCTTAGCCACGGGTTTCCGTGGGGTGATTGCCCACGGGTGGGCACGCGGATGCTGGCGATTGCCGATGGCGATGCGGGGCGTGCGGAAAGCGTCGCGCGGGAATTCGGTGAAAAGCTTTGGGCGCTGCGTGACCAGTTGAGTGTCGATTGGCCCTCGATCGACGGGGCGCTCGACCGGGCCGAGGCGGTGCATGCGGCGGATGCGGACGCGGCGCCCGTGGTGCTGGCGGATTTTGCCGACAATGCAGGGGCGGGCGCGCCGGCGGATTCGACCTTCGTCTTGCGTGAAGTGCTCAAGCGCGGATTGCGCGATGTGGCGCTTGGCATTTTCTGGGATCCGGTGGTGGTGCGCATGTGTCAGGATGCAGGCGTCGGGGCCGAGATGAAGGTGCGGCTGGGCGGCAAGGTGGGCGAGATGTCGGGCGACCCGATCGACCTGAAGGTGACGGTGCGTGGCATACGCGAGGGTATGCACCAGTTGATGGGCGCGTCGCGGATGCCGATGGGCACTGGGGTCTGGCTGGAAGCGGACGGGGTGCACATGATCGTGGCGGACAAGCGCACGCAGGCGTTTCATCCGATTGCGTTCACCGATCTTGGGCTGGATCTGGCCGAGATGAAAATCGTGGTGGTGAAATCCTCGCAGCATTTCTATGCGGGATTCGGGCCGCTTGCCTCTGAAGTTATTTACATTTCCGGGCCTGGCGCGGTGACGCCGGATTATGCCAATATCCCCTATACCAAGCGCGATGGCACCTATTGGCCGAAGGTGGAGAACCCCTTCGCCTAAGCGATCACGGCCCATGGGAATCGCCGCAGCAACGCGCATTTGGCGCGGCCCTAAGCGGTTGCCGCGCGGGGCGGGTGCCGGGCGCGAGAGGCGCGTGCCCATAGTTTAACAGGTTATCGATCAACGCGACGTCCCGAGGCCGTGAATAAATTGACTCAAGGGAAGTTTGACCGAATAGTTGGGTGAGCGCACACAAAGTGCGCCAATAAATCAGGGAGTTTACAATGTTTAAGTCTGCCAGACGCAGCCTGCTGAAGGGAGCCGTCGCCGCCGTGGTGATGGGTGTTGGCCTCGCAGGTGCTGCAACCCCTAGCAGTGCTGAAACCGTGCTAAAGGCGGTTCCGCACTCGGGCCTCAAGATCCTCGATCCGATCTGGACCACGGCCTATATCACCCGCAACCACGGCTACATGATCTATGACACGCTGTTCGCGCTTGACGAGAGCGGCAACATCCAGCCGCAGATGGTGGACACCTATTCCACGTCCGAGGATGGCCTGACCGTCACCATGACCCTGCGCGAAGGGATGACATGGCATGACGGCGCGCCGGTCACGGCCGAGGATTGCGTAGCCTCGATCAAGCGCTGGGGCTCGAAAGACGCGATGGGCCAGAAGATGATGAGCTTTGTCGACACGCTGGAAGCGACAGACGGCAAGACCATCACCTTCAAGCTCAACAGCCCGACCGGCCTTGTCACGCTGGCGCTGGCCAAGCCCAGCTCGAACGTGCCGTTCATGATGCCCGCGCGGATCGCGGCGACGCCCGCCTCGGAGCAGGTGTCGGAATTCATCGGTTCGGGTCCGTTCGTGTTCAACAAGGACGAATGGGAGCCCGGCTCCAAGGTGGTTTACGAGAAATTCGACGAATACGTTCCGCGTGACGAGCCGCCCTCGTCCCTGGCCGGTGGCAAGGTCGTGAAGGTGGACCGCGTTGAATGGCTGCCCATTCGTGACCAGCAACAGGCGGTGAACGCGCTGAAGGCGGGCGAAATCGATTATATTGAGGCGATCCCGCATGACCTGCTGCCGCTGATCGAAGGGGATGACAACATCCACCTTGCCAATTTCAACCCGGCGGGCAACCAGTTCACCTTCCGCTTCAACGTGCTGCACCCGCCGTTCGACAATGCGAAGATGCGTCAGGCGCTTCTCTATGCGTTCAATCAGGAAGATTTCCTTCAGGCCCAGATTGGCAACCCGGATTTCTATGAGGAATGTAAGGCGCTGTTCGGCTGTGGCATGCCGTTCGAGACCACGGCCCATATGGAAGGTCTGCTGGAAACGAACTTCGACAAGGCGCGCGAATTGGTCAAGGAATCGGGTTATGACGGCACGCCTATCGTGCTGATGCATTCGACCGACCTTGCCGTTCTGACCAACCTTGCGCCGGTGGCGAAGGAGTTGATGGAAAGCATCGGTCTGAACGTCGACATGCAGTCGATGGACTGGCAGACGCTGGTGGCGCGCCGCGCCAAGAAGGACAAGCCCGAGGATGGCGGCTGGCACGCCTTCATCACCTCGTGGACCGCGGGCGATCTGTTCAACCCGGTGGCGATGGCCTTCCTCAACTCGTCCTGTGATCAGGCGCTGTTCGGCTGGCCCTGTGACGAGAAGATCGAAGGGCTGCGCGATGCCTTTGCGCGGGCGACCACCAAGGAAGAGCAGTTGAAAATCGTCGAGGAAGTTCAGGGCGCATGGCGCGAATACCCGACACATATTCACCTTGGTCAGTGGTATGCCTCGGCGGCGATGCGCAAGAACGTCAATGGCGTTCTTCCGACTGGTGCGGCCGTGTTCTGGAACATCTCCAAGGACTGATCCTGAAACCATCTTTCCGGCGCCGGCAATTCCGTCGGCGCCGGACCTCTCTCACACGTCAGATTGCAGGGTTTCATGGCCTCTTATCTTCTTCGGCGGATCCTCGCGACCATCCCCGTAATGCTTCTGGTCGCGATTTTCATCTTCCTGCTGCTGCGCCTTACGCCCGGCGATCCGGCAGCGATCATCGCAGGCGATTACGCGAACGATGCGCAAATCGCCGAGATCCGTGAAAAACTGGGCCTCGATGAGCCGCTTTTCACACAGTTCTTCTACTGGCTGGGCAACATCTTCCAAGGCGACTTCGGGGAAAGCTTCTTCTACAAGAAGCAGGTGGGCGAGTTGATCGCCTCGCGGATTGAACCGACGCTGTCGCTTTCGCTGATGACGATTGTTCTGACCGTCATGATCGCCGTGCCGCTGGGCACGCTCGCTGCGTATCGCCAGGGCAGCTGGACGGATCGCATCATCATGGGCTTTTCGGTGCTGGGCTTTTCCCTGCCGGTTTTCGTGATCGGCTATGCGCTGATCTGGCTGTTCTCTCTCGAACTGGGCTGGTTGCCGGTGCAGGGGTATCAACGCATCAGTGATGGCGTTGGCGGCTGGTTCATCCGGCTTTTGCTTCCTTCACTGGCTTTGGCGGTGGTGTTCGTCGCCTTTATCGCGCGGATGACGCGCACCAGCGTGCTTGAAGTGCTGGGCGAGGATTACATTCGAACCGCCCGCGCCAAAGGGCAGACCGAGCGCAAGGTTCTGATGCGGCATGCGTTGCGCAATGCCGCCGTGCCGATCGTGACCGTGATCGGCCTGAGCTTCGCGATCCTGATCGGCGGGGTGGTGGTGACCGAAAGCGTGTTCACCCTTCCTGGGCTTGGCCTGCTGACCGTCGAGGCGGTGCTGGCGCGCGACTACCCGACGATCCAAGCCGTGATCCTGCTCTTCTCGCTCGTTTATGTCGTGATCAACCTGCTGATCGACCTGAGCTATACCGTTCTTGACCCGAGGATCCGTTACTGATGACCACAGCCTCGATTTCCCCTGCGCGGCAGACCGTCCGGCGCATTATTCGCAACCCTTCGGTGCTGATCGGGGGGGCGTTGGTTTTGGCCATCGTTTTGATGGGTCTCATGGCGCCCTTGCTGGGCACGCGTGATCCGTCGAAGATCTCGCCCAAGGACCGCAACCAGCCGCCGGGGTATGAATCCACCGTGCGCGACAGCAGCGGTAAGAAGGTGCCGGTGGAATATCGCCTTGGCACGGATACGTTGGGCCGCGATATCTATAGCCGGGTGATTTACGGCGCGCGCGTTTCGCTTGTCGTCGGGCTTTCGGTGGCCACCATCGCGGTGATCGCCGGGGTAACCATCGGCGTGATCGCGGGGTTCTTCCGCTGGGCGGACGGGATCATCATGCGGCTGATGGATGCGCTGATGGCGATCCCGGCGATCCTGCTGGCGATTGCCGTGGTGTCACTGTTCTCGTCCGGGCTGGCCTCGGTCATCATAGCGATCACGGTGCCGGAGGTCCCACGCGTGGTGCGATTGGTGCGATCTATCGTGCTGTCGATCCGCGAAGAGCCTTATGTCGAGGCGGCGATCACCGCAGGCACACGCACGCCGCTCTTGTTGTTTCGGCATGTTTTGCCGAACACGATTGCGCCGCTGATTGTGCAGGGCACGTTCATCGTGGCGTCTGCGATCATTGTCGAGGCGATCCTCAGCTTTCTCGGGATCGGTATTCCGCCGGAAATCCCGACGTGGGGCAATATCATGGCTGAGGGCCGCTCGGTGTTTCAGCTTTTCCCGCATAACATCCTTTATCCCGGTCTGATCCTTGGGCTGACGGTGTTGGCAGTGAACATGCTGGGCGACGGGTTGCGTGATACGCTTGACCCGCGTTTTGCGAACAAGGTGTGATCGGGGACGGATGACATGACTACAGAACCAGTTCTCGATGTGCGCGGCCTGACGGTGGCTTTGCCCACCTCGGGTGATCGCAGTTACGCGGTTGAGGATATCACCTTTTCCGTAAACCCCGGTGAGATCGTCTGCGTGGTGGGCGAAAGCGGCTCGGGCAAGTCGGTGACGGCTTCGACCGTGATGGGGCTTTTGCCGGGCGCGCTGAAACCCGTTGCGGGCGAAACCCTGTTGCAGGGCGAAGACACGTTGAAAGCCACGAAGAACCGTCTGCGCGATTTGCGCGGCACCAAGATGGCGATGATCTTCCAAGAGCCGATGACAGCCCTCAACCCGGTTGCCCGGGTTTGGGAGCAGATCGCGGAAATGCTGGAAATTCACACCAAGCTGAGCCAGTCCGAGCGGCGCAAGCGCGCGATCGAGGTGATGGAGTCGGTGCATCTGCCCGATCCCGAACGTATGGCCGACAGCTATCCGCACCAGCTTTCGGGGGGACAGCGACAGCGCATCATGATCGCGATTGCGCTGGTGCTTGACCCGGCCTTGTTGATCGCGGACGAGCCGACCACGGCGCTGGATGTGACGACACAGGCGCAGATCCTGAAGCTGATCAAGGAAATGCAGGAACGGCGTGGCACCGGCGTGTTGTTCATCACCCATGACTTCGGCGTGGTGGCGGAAATCGCCGACCGGATCGTGGTGATGAAACAGGGCCGGATCGTCGAACAGGGCGACCGCGAGCAGGTTTTGAAGAACCCGCAGGAACCCTATACCCAGATGCTCATGGCCTCGGTGCCGTCGATGACGCCGCCCGAACGCGCGGTGGTGGGCGGCGAGATGGCGGTCGAGGTCAAGAAGCTTGACAAGGTTTATGGGCGCAAGGGCTTCTTGCGGCGCGAACGGATCGTGCATGCGGCCGCGAATGTCGATTTCCACGTCCGGCGCGGTGAAACGCTGGGCATCGTGGGCGAAAGCGGTTCGGGCAAATCCACCGTGGCGCGCTGCATCGCCCGGCTGATCGACCCGACCTCCGGCTCTATCAGCCTGCATGGCACGGAAATCGCGACGCTCAGCCAATCGAAGCTGCGCCCGCATCGCCGCCGCGTGCAGATCGTGTTTCAGGATCCCTATCGCTCGCTCAACCCGCGTCGCACGGTGGGGCAATCGATGATCGAGGCACCGGTGAATTTCGGCGTGCCCATCGAAGAGGCCCGCCGCAAGGCGCGCGAGTTGATGGAACTTGTCGACCTGTCGGCAGATGCGCTTGACCGGTTTCCGCACCAGTTTTCGGGCGGGCAGCGGCAGCGGATCTGCATTGCCCGCGCGCTGGCGCTGGAACCTGAAGTCCTGATCGCGGACGAGGCGGTTTCGGCACTGGACGTGAGTGTGCAGGCGCAGGTTCTGAAGCTGTTGGACGATGTGCGCGACCGCTATAACCTTGCCATGCTGTTCATCACCCACGACCTACGGGTTGCGGCACAGGTCTGTGACCGGCTGATCGTGATGAAAAGCGGCGTGGTGGTCGAACAGGGCCCCACGCGTGAGGTCTTTTCCAACCCGCAGCACGAATATACCCGGCTTCTGCTTGAAGCGGCGCCGGGAACGGATGTCGAATTCGGATCGGGCCGCGCGATTTAAGCGCAGGGCCTGCCACACCAAGGAGCGAACACATGGGTATTCTTCCTGTCATCGACGAGAGCACCGCCGAACTGACCGAGATTTTCAAGGATCTTCACGCCCACCCGGAGATCGGTTTCACCGAGGTGCGCACCTCGGCCATCGTGGCCGAAAAGCTGCGCGAATATGGCGTGGACGAGGTGCATGAAGGCATCGGCAAGACCGGCGTCGTCGGTATCATCAAGGGCAAGGGGGGCGGCAATCGCCGCGTTGGGTTGCGCGCGGATATGGATGCGCTGCCGATCCACGAGGAAACCGGCCTGCCGTATGCCTCGCAGAACGCAGGCGTGATGCATGCCTGCGGCCATGACAGCCACACCACGATGCTTCTGGGCGCGGCCAAGCACCTTGCCGAGACGCGCGATTTCGACGGCACCGCCGTGCTGATCTTCCAACCGGCGGAAGAGGGGCTGGGCGGCGCGCGGGGCATGCTTGCCGATGGTTTGTTCGAGAAATTCCCCTGCGATGAGGTCTATGGCATGCACAACTGGCCAAACGGCGAGCCGAAGAAATTCGGTATCGTCAAAGGCGCGGCCATGGCCGGGGCGAGCTTTTTCGACATTCACATCAAGGGCAAGGGCAGCCACGGCGCCCGCCCCGAGGACAGCCGCGATCCGCTTGTCATCGCCGCGTCGCTGACCGGTGACTTGCAGACCATCGTTTCGCGCAACATGTCGCCGCTGGATGCCTGCGTGGTGTCAGTCACCCAGCTGCATGCCGGGTCGGCCTATAACGTGGTGCCTGATACCGCCACGCTGGCCGGCACGATCCGTTACTTCAAGGACGAGGTCTGTGAAAAAGCCGAGCGGCGGATGAAGGAACTGTGTGACGGGTTCGCCCTTGCCTATGGTGTCGAAATCACCTGTGAGACGCGCAACATTTTCAACGTGCTGCAAAACGATGCCGATCTGAGCGATGCCTACATGGAGGCGGCTGGCGACATCGTCGGCACCGACAACGTGATGCTGCGCGACGAGCCGGTCATGGGCTCCGAGGATTTCGCCGACATGCTGCGCACCATTCCGGGTGCCTACTGCACGCTTGGGCACGGCGGCAACGTTCCGGTGCACAACCCGAAATTCCAGATTGATCCGGGTATCTTGCCGGTCGGTGCCTCGATCATGGCGCGGATCGTCGAAAAACGCCTTCCGCTGGCTGGGTAATCGAGATGGCAAGCTGGCAAGACCTCTCGTTCGACGCCGACGAAATGCTGGCGGGGCTGAGGCCGTGGATCGAATGCGAAAGCCCCACCTTCGACGCGGCAGCCGTAAACCGGATGATGAGCCTTGCGGCCTATGACCTTGCCGCGCTGGGCATGGTGGAACGCATACCGGGGCGTATGGGGTTTGGCGACAGCCTTCGGGTGCGCCTTCCGCATCCGGATTTCGGCAAGCCCGGCATCCTGGTCGCGGGGCATATGGACACGGTGCATCCCGTGGGCACGCTGGAAAAGTTGCCGTTCCGGCGCGAAGGCGGGATTTGCTACGGCCCCGGCATTCAGGACATGAAGGGCGGCAATTACTGCGCCGTCGAGGCATTGCGCCAGATCATGCGCGCTGGGATGCAGACGCCGTTGCCGGTCACGGTGTTGTTCACGCCGGATGAAGAGGTCGGCACGCCGTCGACCCGCGAGTTGATCGAGGCCGAGGCGGCGCGAAACAAATATGTACTGGTGCCTGAGCCCGCGCATGACGACGGCGGCGCCACGATCGGGCGCTATGCCATTGCGCGGTTCAACTTGGCGACGGTGGGGCGGCCCAGTCATGCGGGCGCGCGCCTGTCTGAGGGTAAGTCGGCGATCAACCTGATGGCGCGCAAGATAATCGAGATCGAAGCGATGACCGGCCCGGACTGCACCTTTTCCGTTGGCGTGATCCATGCCGGGCAATGGGTGAACTGTGTGTCGTCCTCGTGCGAGGCCGAGGCGCTGTCGATGGCCAAGAAGCAGGAAGACCTCGATGCAGGCGTGGCGCGGATGCTGGCGCTGGCGGGCGAGGAAGGTGGCGTCGAGTTTCAGGTGACGCGCGGCGTGACGCGACCGGTGTGGTCGCCCGACCTGCCTGGAACCGCGCAGATGTTCGAACTGGCCAAGGTGATCGCGGGCGAGATCGGTTGGGAGTTGACCGGCAAGAGCGCGGGCGGCGGATCGGACGGCAATTTCACCGGCGCGATGGGGATTGCGACGCTTGATGGGCTTGGGGTGCGCGGCAAGGGGCTGCATACGCTGGGTGAACATATCGAGGTGGACAGCCTTCCGGAACGCGCACGCCTGATCGCGGGGCTTTTGACCCGGCTGAACTGACAAAACCCAGCGCTTTGCATGCGAGAGGTTTTGAAGTGTCTGGCATAGCCAACCCGGGGTTCGGGGGCTGTGCAGTTGGGGCGAATCTGGTGCGGCACATTACGCTGTGGCCGGTTGCACCTGCGAGGTCCGCGAGACGGACCCAGGCCCTGTGGTTTGCGGGGACATGGCGTGGCATTTTCACGCCTTTGGGCGTTTTTGACCGCGACGACTCTCCCACAAACCGGCACTGGGTTGGCGCGCAATTCCCATCCGCCAACGGCTCGGGCTCACCGGGGCATTATGCACAGGGCTGTCATCAAGGTTTCATATGAATGCAATCCAGAGTTCATATGAAAGGCATAGCTCGTCCTTGGATTTACCAAGGGGACATGACGGGTCATGCAGGCGCCGCTATCACATCGACAGCACGACATATTGCAGCGTGTTCACGGCGATGGTCGCGCGACGATTGACGCGTTGGCGCAGCAATATCGCGTCTCGCCCCAGACCATTCGCCGTGATGTCAACGCGCTGTGTGCGGCGGGCCAATTGCGCCGGGTTCATGGCGGGGTCGAGACCCCGCGCAGCAGCAATATTCTTTACACATCGCGGCGCAGGCTGAACGAGGGCGCGAAACAGAATATTGCGCACTGCTTCGCAAAGTTGATCCCCTCCGGGGCGTCACTGGCGGTATCAATCGGCACCACGCCAGAGATCGCCGTGCAGTCGCTTGAAACGCAGGTCGACCTGATGGTTCTGACCAACAACCTGAACATCGCGCTTTATGGTTGCGATCGTGAAGGCTGGGGCGTGCAGATTCCGGGGGGAACGTTGCGCGCGGGCGATCAGGACATCCTTGGGCCACAAGTCGAAGCGTTCTTTCGCCGCTATCAGGCCGATTTCGGTGTTTTCGGTGTGGGCGGCGTGTCCGAGGACGGCACGCTGCTGGATTTCACCGAAGAAGAAGTCGCCGTGCGCATGGCGATCCAACGAAACTGTCGCTGCTCCATCCTGTTGCTGGATCATTCGAAGTTCGGCCGGGCGGCGCATGTGCGCGGTGGCCGGATCGAAGATGTGGATTACGTGATTTCAGACATGCCGGTTCCAGCCGCTTGCGCCGAAGCGTTGGGCGAGCGCGGCGTTGAGATGATCATCGCGGAGGATGCGAAATGAAGAGCGACGCATCCCGGCAGGGGCGGGAAATCCGTATTGAGGGGATCGAGAAGTGCTGGGGGGAAACGACGGCGCTTTCCGGTGTCGATATCACCGTGCCCGCGGGCAGTTTCACGGCGCTGCTGGGGCCTTCGGGCTGTGGCAAGTCCACCCTGTTGCGGATCGTTGCCGGGCTGGAGGCACCGAGTTCCGGACGGGTGCGTATTGGCGGCGAAGACATGACGCAGCGCCCCGCCGACAAGCGCAACCTTTCGATGGTGTTCCAGTCCTATGCGCTGTTTCCGCACCTGAGCGTGGCCGATAACATCACCTTTGGCTTGCGCACGCGGCGCGTGGCCAAGGCCGCGCGTCAGGCGCGGCTTGAACGGGTGGCCGCGCTACTGGGCCTTGGGCCTTACCTTGAGCGCAAACCGTCAGAGCTTTCGGGTGGGCAGCAACAGCGCGTGGCGTTGGGTCGGGCGGTGATTTCCGAGCGGCCCGTTTGCCTTATGGATGAGCCGCTTTCGAACCTCGACGCCAAGCTGCGCCATGCCATGCGGACCGAGTTGCGCGCGTTGCAGCGCAGTCTTGGCTTTACCATGCTCTATGTCACGCATGATCAGGTCGAGGCGATCACGATGGCCGATCAGGTGGTGCTGATCAACGAGGGGCGGGTCGAGCAGGCGGCCCCGCCACATGCGCTTTACGAAACCCCGGCCACGAGTTTTGCCGCGCGATTCATTGGCACACCGCCGATGAACATCCTGCCCGCGACGGCGCTTGGCGAAATCGGCGCGCGGGCCGAGGCGGAAGCAGGCTGCGCCCTGCATTTCGGCATTCGCCCCGAGGCGTTGCGCCCCGATCCAATGGGGATGTTGAAAATGCATGTGACGGGCGGTGAATACCATGGCGCGGATGCGCTGGTGATGGGTCGGATCGGCGGGACCGAAGCGCTTGTTCGCGTGCCCGGGAAAACACTGCCTTCGGGAGGGGCGCCGATGTCCCTCGCCGTTGCTCCGCAAGATATCCACCTCTTCAACGCGGCCACCGGACAGCGGCTTGACCGTCCGATTTCCGCGGCGCAGGCCCTTGCGTCAAATGACATGGCGCAGGCCACGACCGTCCCAGACCTCAACCAAATCTGACTTAACCAACAAGGATCGATGATCATGCTCGACAAATTTTTCAAAGGGGCTGCCACTGCGGCGGCGTTCTCGCTTGCGACGGCGCTGCCGGCTGGGGCGGTTGACCTTCAGTTCTACTTCCCGGTCGCCGTTGGCGGTGGGGCGGCCAACACCATCGAGGCGCTGTCGAACGCGTATATGGAAGCCAACCCCGACGTGAAGATCGACCCGGTCTATTCCGGCTCGTATCAAGACACGATCACGAAGGTGATCACCGCCGCGCGTGGTGGCAACGCGCCGCAATTGGCCGTGGCGCTGTCGGTCGATATGTTCACCCTTCTGGATGACGATCTGATCTTGCCGTTCGATGATTTCCTTGAAACTGACGCGGACATGGCCTGGGTCAACGGGTTCTATCCGGCGTTCATGGAAAACAGTCAGGTGGACGGCAAGACCTACGGTATCCCGTTCCAACGCTCGACCCCCGTCCTTTACTGGAACAAAGAGGCCTTCAAAGAAGCCGGACTCGACCCCGAAACGCCGCCCGCGACCTGGGACGAGATGGTCGAGATGGGCAAGGCGCTGACCAAGACCGACGCCAGCGGCAACACCACCCAATGGGGCGTGCGCATTCCGACCTCGGGCTTTCCTTACTGGCTGTTCCAAGGTCTGGTGATCGAAAACGGGGGCACATTGGCCAATGCCGAGGGGACCGAGACCTATTTCGACAGCGCGCCGGTGATCGAGGCGGCACAATACCTTGTCGACCTGTCGACCAAGCACAAGGTGATGGAGCCGGGCATTCTCGATTGGGGTGCGACGCCGAAGGACTTCTTCGAAGGCCGTTCGGCAATGGTCTGGACCACCACCGGCAACCTGACCAACATGCGCAACAACGCGCCGTTCGATTTTGGTGTCGCGATGCTTCCGGCCAACATGCAGCGCGGTGCCCCCACGGGTGGCGGCAACTTCTACCTCTTCAAAGGGACGTCCGACGAGCAGCTGGCAGCGGCCGTCGATTTCATCAAATGGATCACCGCACCCGAGCAAGCGGCCAAGTGGACCATGGCGACAGGCTATGTCGCGCCGCGCCCGGCGACTTGGGAAACCCAGACGATGAAGGACTACGCAGCGGGTTTCCCGCAGGTTCTGACCGCGCGAGATCAGCTGGAACATGCCAAGGCCGAACTGTCGACGCATGAAAACCAGCGTGTGACGCAAATTCTGAACGATGCGTTGGCCGCGGCAATCACCGGGCAGAAACCGGTCGAAACGGCGCTGAAAGAGGCCCAGGCCAAGGCTGATGCGGTGCTCAAAGCCTATCGCTGAACCGTGGCACAGCAGCGGGGCGGGCCGGTTAATCGGCCCGCCCTTGTCGGTTGCACAGGAGTGAGATGACATGAAACGGCGCGAATGGGTCTGGGGTTGGGCGCTTATACTTCCTGCCCTCACGTTCATCTTTCTGTTCACGCATTTTCCGGCGGTGATGACCGTGATCAACTCGTTCTGGTCCACGCCCCGGGGGCGGCGACCGGCGCGGTTCGTGGGGTTGGAAAACTACGAGCGGCTGATCAATGATCCGACCTTCTGGAAGGTGCTGACCAACAACCTTTGGTACGCGTTGGGCACGATCCCGCTTTCGATCGGGCTTGCGCTGTTGATGGCGGTGTTCGTCAACCGCCCTTTCCGGGGCCGGGCGTTGGCGCGGATGTCCTTCTTTACGCCCACTGTTCTACCGTTGATTGCGGTCGCCAACATCTGGCTGTTTTTCTATACGCCCGGTTTCGGCCTGATCGATCAGATCCTTGGGGTTTTTGGTGTGGGGGCGACCAACTTGCTTGGGCAGGGCGGCACGGCACTCCCGGCGATCATGGCGGTGGCGATCTGGAAAGAGGCCGGGTTTTTCATGATCTTCTACCTCGCGGCGCTTCAGGCGATTCCGCCGCAGCTCTCTGAGGCGGCCCGGATCGAAGGGGCGGGGCGCTGGACGATCTTTCGCCGGATCACCTTTCCGCTGTTGATGCCGACCACGCTTTTTGTATCGATCAACGCGGTGATCAACGCGTTCCGGCTGGTGGATCACATCTTTATCCTGACGGGCGGTGGGCCTGATAACGCCTCGTCCTTGCTGCTTTTCTACATTTACGAGACGTCGTTTCGCTATTGGGACACGTCTTTCGGGGCGACGCTTACGGTTGTCCTGCTGGGGCTGCTCTGCCTGTTGGCAATCGGGCAATTCTTCCTGTTCGATCGCAAGGTGCACTACAAATGAGCCGCTATGACCGATACCTGTTTTCCACCGGCGCGGGGCTGCTTGCGCTGATCTGGGTGCTGCCCCTGCTTTATGCGGTCTGGACTGCATTTCATCCCTCGGCATATGAGGCGAATTTCACGCTCAGCGCGCCGCTGACGTTTGAGAATTTCGCCAAGGCATGGAACGCGGCGCCGTTCGCGCGCTATTTCTTCAACACATTCGTGCTGGTCACCGTCATCACTGGCGCGCAGTTCGTGCTGTGCACGCTGGCGGCGTATGGCTTTGCGCGGTTCCGGTTTCCGGGACGCGATATCCTGTTCGGCCTTGTGCTGCTGCAACTCTTGGTGATGCCCGACGTCCTGATCGTCGAGAATTACCGGATCATCCATGCGCTTGGCCTTGTCGATACGCTGGCCGCGATCGCGCTGCCTTATGTCGCTTCGGGGTTTGGCGTGTTCTTGATCCGTCAGACCTTCATGACCGTGCCAGCCGAGTTGGATGACGCCGCCCGGATCGAGGGCGCGGGGCCGCTCAGCATCCTGTGGCGGGTCTATGTTCCACTGGCCAAGCCCACCTATCTTGCCTATGGCCTCGTCTCGATCAGTCATCATTGGAACAACTTCCTCTGGCCGTTGATTGTCACCAACTCGACCGAGACCCGGCCTGTGACGGTTGGCCTTTCAGTGTTCGCCACCACGGATTCAGGCGTTGAATGGTCGGTCATAAACGCGGCCACGCTGATGACTTCGGCACCTCTTTTGCTCGCTTTCCTGCTGTTTCAACGCCAGTTCGTGCAGAGCTTCATGCGCGCCGGCATCAAATAACCACGAGGATTTCACATGTCCCTTCCCCTGCTTGGCGTTGCTATCAAGCGATCTGACCTCGACGTGTTGCGCGATTGGATTTTCGAGCCGAACCGCGCCATCGAAATTCAGGATTTTGTCATGCCTGATCTGATTGCCGGGGATTGCGCCCCGTTGATTGCCGATTATCAGGCGGCCTTGGCTGGGCACGAGGGGCCGCGTGGCATTCACGGGCCGTTCTTCGGCTTGGACCTGTCGAACCCAGATGCGGAAATACGTGCGGTGATCCAGCAACGCCTGCTCAAGGGGCTTGAGATCGCCGAGGCATTGGGGGGCAGTCACATGGTCGTGCATTCGCCCTTCACCTACTGGCACCTGTTGAACCGTGACAACTACCCCGATCTCCACGACAGCATGATCGAAGCGATTGCCGCATGTCTTGACCCCGTGCTGGCACGGGCGGGGGATATCGGGTGCATCGTGATGCTGGAAAACATCGACGACACCGATCCGCGTCACCGGCGCGAGGCGGTCGAGAGGATCGACCATCCGAACCTCAAGCTATCGCTCGATACCGGTCATGCAGAACTGGCGCATGGGTGCTATGGCGCGCCGCCAGTGGTGGATTTTATCGCCCAAGCGGGCGGGCTGTTGGGGCATGTGCATTTGCAGGACGCCGACGGGTGGGCCGACCGGCACTGGCATCCCGGTGAGGGGCGTGTGCCTTGGCCTGCGGTCTTTGCCGCGTTGGGCCGCTTGGAGCAATCGCCGCGCCTGATCCTTGAAGTGCGGGGCAGGCTCGGGCAGTTGCCCGCCACCGTTGCCGCGCTCAAAGAGCGTGGGTTGGCATGCTAATACTTGGCTGGCAAGGATCCTGATCCATCAAGACACTGGCCCGTGCGGGCCGCGCAGTTCGCCCACTGGGGCGGAGTGTCTGTCTGGTGTTTCGCGGGGCAGAGGGGAGAGGAGGCGGCCCGACTGATGTCGGACCGCCAGATATGCGTCTCAGAAGTGAACCGACAGGCTGTCGAGGGGCTTTTGCAGCGGCGGGGCGAACTTGGTGAGGGTAATGCCCTTCACCGCGTCCTTGTATTCCGCCAGCGTCGGCGTGCGGCCAAGGATGGCCGACAGCACCACGACCGGGGTCGAAGCCAACAGCGACTCACCCTTCTTGGTGTCGGAATCCGCCACGACGCGCCCTTGGAAGAGCCGGGTCGAGGTGGCCAGAACCGTATCCCCCTTGGCGGCCTTTTCCTGGTTGCCCATGCAAAGGTTACAGCCGGGCCGTTCGAGATAGAGGATGTTCTCGTATTCCGTGCGCGCCTTGGTCTTGAGGTTCAGGTCGTCGAATTCAAAGCCCGAGTACTTCTGCAAGATTTCCCAGTCACCCTCTGCCTTCAACTCATCGACGATGTTGTAAGTCGGGGCGGCCACGACGAGCGGTGCCTTGAACTCTACCTTGCCGGTGGCCTCTTCGAGGTTGCGCAGCATCTGGGCGACGATCTTGATATCCCCCTTGTGCACCATGCAAGAGCCGACAAAGCCCAAATCCACCTTCTTTTCCGCACCGTAGTAAGAGATCGGGCGGATCGTGTCGTGGGTGTAGCGCTTTGAAACATCGGGGTTGTTCACATCCGGGTCGGCGATCATCGGTTCGTTGATGGCATCCAAATCGACCACGACCTCGGCAAAATACTTGGCGTTGTCATCGGGTCTGAGCGCTGGTTTTTCACCGGACCGGATCTGTTCGATACGCTTGTCGGCGATGCTGATCAGCTTGGCCAGCATGCCGTTTTCATGCTCCATACCCTTGTCGATCATGATCTGGATGCGGCTTTTGGCGATCTCGAGGCTTTCGATCAGAGTGTCATCGTTGGAGATGCAGATCGAGGCCTTGGCCTTCATTTCTGCGGTCCAGTCGGTGAAGGTAAATGCCTGATCGGCGAGCAGGGTGCCGATGTGCACTTCGATGATCCGGCCTTGGAAGACGTTGTCGCCGAACTGCTTGAGCATCTGCGCCTGCGTGGCGTGGACCACATCGCGGAAGTCCATGTAGTCGGCCATTTCGCCCTTGAAGGTGACTTTCACCGACTCGGGGATCGGCATGGAGGCTTCGCCGGTGGCCAGCGCCAGCGCCACGGTGCCCGAATCCGCGCCAAAGGCGACGCCCTTGGACATGCGGGTGTGGCTGTCGCCGCCGATGATGATGGCCCAGTCATCCACGGTGATGTCGTTGAGCACCTTGTGAATCACGTCGGTCATCGGATGATAGATGCCCTTCGGATCGCGGCCGGTGACAAGACCGAACTTGTTCATGAAGGCCATGAGTTTCGGCGTGTTGGCCTGCGCCTTGGCATCCCAGACCGAAGCGGTGTGACAGCCGGACTGATATGCCCCGTCCACAGCGGGTGACAGCACGGTGGCGGCCATCGCTTCGAGTTCTTGCGCGGTCATCGGGCCGGTGGTGTCTTGCGAGCCGACGATGTTCACCTTGACCCGCACGTCCGACCCGGAGTGCAGGGTTTTGCCGGGCGTAACGCCCAAAGCGTTGGCGTTGAAGATTTTCTCAACCGCGGTCAGGCCTTGGCCGTCGTGGCTGATTTCCTTGGACGGCGCGTAGACCAGCGGCGGCTCAACGCCGAGGATTTCGGCAGCGGTGGTTTGCAGCTTCTTGCCGAAAACGATGGCATAGGAGCCGCCAGCGCGGATGAATTCCAGTTTCTGCGGTGTGAACGAGGCCGCGAGATCGGCCAGCTCTTTACCGTCTTCGCTATAGAGCTTCTTGGTCTTGGTGTTGATCTTGAGAACCGTTCCGGTTTCGACCGAATAGGTCTGCTCAAGGATCGGGTTACCTTCGCCATCGAGAACCGGCTTGCCGTCCGCGTCTACCTTGCGGACCCAGTTCTTGAGGTCGATCCCGATGCCGCCGGTCACGCCAACGGTGGTCAGGAAGATCGGGGAAATGCCGTTGGTGCCCGCCACAACCGGCGCGATGTTGACGAAGGGCACATAGGGAGAGGCGGGTTTGCCGGTCCACAGGGCCACGTTGTTGACGCCCGACATTCGGGACGAGCCGACGCCCATGGTGCCTTTTTCCGCGATCAGCATGACGCGCTTGTCCGGGTGCTGAAGTTTCAGCGCTTCGATCTTTTCCTGAGCCGCCTCATCGCACATGCATTTGCCGTGCAACTCGCGGTCCGCGCGAGAGTGCGCCTGATTACCGGGCGACAGAAGGTCGGTCGAAATATCGCCCTCGGCGGCGATGTAGGTGACGACCTCGATCTCTTCTTCGACCTCGGGCAGCTTGGTGAAGAATTCGGCCTTGGCATAGCTCTGCAGGATGTCTGCCGCGACCGGATTGCCGGCTTTATAGGCCTTTTGCAGCCGGTCGGTGTCGGCCTCGTAGAGGAAAACCTGGGTTTTCAGAACTTCGGCGGCCTGCGCGGCGATGTCCTGATCATCCCCCAGTGCGAGGTCGAGCAGCACCTCGACCGACGGTCCGCCCTTCATGTGCGACAGCAACTCGAAGGCAAAGGTCGGGCTGATTTCTGCGACGGTCTCTTCTCCGAGAGCGATCTCTTTGAGGAATTTGGCTTTCACGACTGCGGCGCTCGTCGTGCCGGGCAGGGTGTTGTAGATGAAGAAATGAAGCGAATCCGCGCGATGTTCGTGATCTGTCGCTTTGATCTGCGCGATGATTTCCGCGAGCAGGGCGCCATCGTCGATCGGTTTTGGGTTCAGCCCCTGTTCCCTACGGGCGGCGATTTCTTCAAGGTAGCTGGCATAGAGGCTCATCGGTATTTCCCGCTGCTGAGTTGACGGATGCTGGCGTGTTCGTCGGACGCTGTGAGGCGCGACATATCAATCAGTGTACATTTGTATACCGTGCGTATGGTATGTTCAAGTCCGAGGACGCCTGACAGTTCGATCAAACTGTAGTGGTTTTGATCGAGTCATGGCGTTCGTTGCATCGCTGTGGCGCCCCACAGGGTCCAGACCATAGCTAGACCGATTTGGGGCGGAAAGTCCGCCGTCTGAGCGGATTATCCAACGATCAACTGTTTGATCTGAAGCGCTTCCTCTTCCAGCTGTGTCAGGCGAAAATGCACGACGTCCCCTATGGTTACGAGGCCGGAGAGGGTCCCGCCTTCGACAACGGGCATATGGCGGAACCGGCCATTGGTCATGCGTTTAAGCACCGTCACGAGCGACTCGTCGGCCGTGCAGGTTTCGACCGCGCGAGTCATCACGTCTTCGACCTTGTGGGGCAGGGTCTTGCCGGGGGCATCGGCCAGTTTTCGCACGATGTCACGTTCGGACAGGATGCCGACAAGCGCTCCGTTGGCATCCGTCACGATCAAGGCGCCGATTCGGTGAACACGCAGGAGTTCAACGGCTTCGTGCAGGGTTTGTTGCGGGCGAACCGTGTGAAGCGCGCCGTCTTTCTGATCAAGCAGGTGCTGGACACGCAAATCGGATACGGCCGTGTTACTGGAAACCGATTGGCTGGAGGTGCGCGCTTCTTTGTCGTCCTTGCGCAGGGGAGGGCGGTAAGATTCGGGCATTTTGGTCGCTCCTGGCTTGTCCTGTCGGTTTAGGTCATGCGATATGGCCCGAACCGCTCAAGGATGAGGATAATCAGTTTATCCATGCTGCCACTTACGCCGACAATCGCAACACTTCTTTTCGTTCTGGGCTGTCTGGCGGGATATCGCTATCGCCGGGTTTGGAAAGCGGAAGGGCCGCGCTGGCAACTCTGGCTTTACGGTCTGGTGGCCGCGGCGGCGCTGTTGATACTGGCATTTGTGCCGATGGCGACGCCGGGCTGACCCGGCACCGCGATCGAAATCCTGCTCGGAATCCGGATTATACCTGCGATCAGGGCTGGGTTTCTGCGCGTTCCAGTATCTTGCGTGCGCGCGGGCAGGCCAAACGCTCGCGCAACGGGCTGTCTGGATCGATTTCCTTGTTGCAGACAAGGCAATGATCGGCGTCGGCGATGGCGTTCAGGCCACCGCAACTTCCCTTGATCCGACGACCCGAAAAAATAACCCCAACCGCCATGCCCAGCATGATCAGACAGAGGATGCCGAATGCCAGAATTGCGGTTGCCATTGGGTCTCTCCCTTGGGTCAGGCTTGTAGGGTGTTGTAGCGGCTGCTGGCCGCCGTGGAAAACCCTTGCCCGTCTTCACGATCGATAAACATCACGGCAAGATCAAGCGTTTCAGCGATTTCCAGCCCGCGTTCACGCCCCAGAACCAGCATCGCGGTTGCCCAGGCATCGGCGAGCATAGCGTTTTCGGTCAACACGGTGGCCGACACCGTATCGTGCAGGATCGGGCGCCCGGTGGTCGGGTCGATGATATGCGAATAGCGGGTGCCGTCGGCTTCAAAGAAGTTCCGGTAGTCGCCCGACGTGGCCATGCCATACCCCGAGACATTGGCGACACTGTTCAAGGCGCGATCACCGGCCACCGGCGATTCGATCCCGATGCGCCAGGGCGTTCCGTCGCTGTTACGGCCCGAGGCATAAAGATCGCCGCCGATTTCGACCATGAAGTCCGTCACGCCGAAACTGCGCACCACGTCGGCAACGCGATCGACGCCGTAGCCTTTGCCGATTGCCGAAAGGTAGATTTCAGCGCCGGGCGCAGACTTGCTCAGCCCGGCTTCGGTGAGCGAAAGCACCCGGTTCTGCCCGGTCCGCTGAAGTGCCGTTTGGATTTCTTCATCTGCGGGCACGCGTCGCGATGCCGGGCCCGAGCCAAATCCCCAAAGGTCGATCAGCGGCCCGACAGTCACGTCAAAGCGACGGTCGCTGGCGAGGTGGACGGCCTCGGCGTTCTGCATGACATTGCGCAGGGATGGCGACAGGCGCATCGTTTCGCCGGTCGCAGCGGCGTTGACGCGCGAAATTTCAGAAGACGCATCCCAGTTTGACATCTCGGTGTTGACCTTGGTCAACGAGGTCCGGATCGCAGCGTCGAGCGCTTTTTCATCGACGCTGTTGCCCTGTGCGATGGCCACGACATGATAGGTCGTTCCCATCGTCGCGCCGCTCAGCTTGAGGACTTCGCGCCCGGGTTTACAGGCGGCAAGAGCGGCCGTCGACATGATCAGGAACGATCGCCGTGAAAAAGTGTGGGTGGCGGACACGGGACATGCCTCCTCAAGATTGGTTGCATTGAACGCTGCGCTTGCATATTGCCTTGCGCCGACGGCTGCAACCGAAAGCAAACCGATAAATGTTTCAAAAATGCGCCCGGCACGCTTCTTCTTCGTCGAGAGACGTTGCATAAGGGCTAAAAAACGGATGGCTACCCAAGTGCGAACGTATTCATTTAGCAAGGGCCTCGACCTCCCGATTGCGGGAGCAGTGGAAGGCGGACCTGTGGAACAGCCTGAAATCGCCACGGTTGGCTTGCTGGGCGATGATTTCTTTGGGTTGAAGCCGCGTTTGGCGGTGCAAGAGGGCGACACGGTTGCCGCGGGCACGCCAATCTTTGCCCACAAGGACACCCCCGAAGCCCCGGTCACTGCGCCGGTGTCTGGACGAATCAAGGCGATCAACCGGGGCGCGCGTCGCAAGCTTGTCAGCATCGAGATCGATGTGGATTCGGCCGCAGCCGAGCCGCTGGACTTCTCGGGCATCGGCGATGAAAAAACCGGCGAAGGCGTGGCCGAGCGCCTGTGCGCGGCGGGGCTATGGCCCGCATTTCGCACGCGGCCCTATTCCAAGGTTCCCGAGGTCAGCAGCCGTCCTTCGGCGATTTATGTCAACGCGATGGATACCGAACCGCTTGCGCCTGACCCCGCGCCGATCATCGCGGCCGAACCCGAGGCCTTCGTTCGCGGGCTTGAGGCCGTTGCCTGCCTGAGCGAAGGCACCACTTGGCTGTGCCATGCCCCGGACGCAGAGGTGCCGGGCAAGGATGTGTCCGGCGTAAGCGTTGCGACCTTCAAGGGGCCGCACCCGGCGGGATTGTCGGGCACACACATGCATTTTCTTGAGCCGCCGACGATCAATCGGATCGTCTGGACCATCGGATATCAGGATGTCATCGCGATCGGGCGGCTGATGCTGACCGGGCGTCTGGATATGAGCCGCGTCATCGCTATTGTCGGTCCGCTGGCAAGCCCGCCGCGTTTGGTTCGGGTGCCTGTCGGGGCTTCGATGGCCGAGCTTTGCAAGGGCGATAATGCGGGTGGCCCGCCGATGCGTATGATCTCGGGCTCTGTTTTGAGCGGACGCGCAGGCGAGGGCATTGACGCCTACCTTGGGCGCTATGCCCGTCAGATCACTCTGATGGAAGAAGATCACACGCAAATCGCCATGGGCTGGATTCGCCCGATGGCTTCGAAATATGCGGTGCAGCCTGTGCTGGGCTCTGCGCTGTCCAAAAAGCTTTACAAGCTGACGACGAACCTCAACGGTGGTCGTCGCGCCATGGTGCCGACAGGCACATTCGAGACGCTGATGCCACAGGATTTCCTGCCGACTCAGCTTTTGCGCTCGCTTCTGGTGATGGATACCGATCAGGCTCAGGCGCTCGGCGTGCTGGAACTGGATGAAGAAGATCTCGGGCTGTGCGGGTTTGCCTGCCCGGCGAAATATGAATACGGCATGGCGCTGCGCGACTGCCTGACCAAGATCGAAAGGGAGGGCTGAGCGATGGGCCTGCGCAGCTTTTTCGACCGTATCGAGCCGCAATTCACCAAGGGCGGCAAATACGAGAAATACTTTCCTGTCTACGAGATGGTGGAGAGCTTCCTCTATACGCCCAAAACGGTGACGACAGCCGCGCCGCATGCGCGTTCGTACATCGATATGAAGCGGATCATGACCTATGTCGTGCTGGCGACGGTGCCTTGCGTTCTGTTCGCGCTTTACAACACCGGGCTTCAGACCAACCTCGCCATTGCCGAATTCGGCGCGAGCGGTTGGCGCGCTGGGATCATCGAGGCGCTGGGCATCGGCTTCAACCCGGCCAACCCGATCGCCAACATGTTGCACGGGCTGCTGTATTTCTTGCCGATTTATATCGTCACGCTGCTTGCGGGCGGCGCTTGGGAAGTGCTTTTCGCCACAATGCGCCGACATGAGGTGAACGAAGGTTTTCTCGTTACCTCAATGCTTTACACGCTGATCTTGCCAGCTTCGACGCCGCTTTGGCAGGTGGCCTTGGGCATTTCATTTGGCGTGGTCATCGGCAAGGAAGTGTTCGGCGGTACGGGCAAGAACTTCCTCAATCCCGCGCTTGTGGGGCGGGCGTTCCTGTATTTTGCTTATCCTGCCTATATGTCCGGTGATACGATCTGGACACCGGTAGACGGCTTCTCGGGCGCGACGGCGCTTGCGGTGACGGCCTCGGAAGGGCCAGCGGCCCTGCCGGGGTATGGCATCACCTGGATGGATTCCTTTGTCGGCACCATTCAGGGTTCGATGGGTGAAACATCGACCATCGCCTGTCTGCTTGGTCTGGCCTTCCTTCTGGCCACGCGGATTGCCAATTATCGGATGGTGGTGGGCTGTCTTGTCGGCATGATCGCCTTTTCATCGCTGCTGAACTGGATCGGATCCGACAGCAACCCGGCCTTCGCGACGCCTTGGTACTGGCATCTTGTCATGGGCGGCTACGCCTTTGGCCTCGTCTTCATGGTGACCGAGCCGGTGTCGGGCTCTCATACCAACCTTGGCCGCTATATCTATGGTGCGCTGATCGGGTTCATGGTGGTGATGATCCGGGTGGTAAACCCGGCCTTCCCCGAAGGCATGATGCTGGCGATCCTGTTCGGCAATGTCTTTGCTCCGCTGATCGACTACTTCGTCGTGCAGGCCAATATCCGCAGGAGGGCGCGTCGCAATGCCTGACCAGGACACTCAAATCAACACGTCCAAAAACCCGATCCGTCGGTTTCTGGATGCGTCTCCAGATGGCACCGCGAAGACAGTCACTGTTGCGCTTGGCCTGTGCCTTGTTGCGTCGATGGTCGTGTCTGCCGCCGCAGTGGCGCTGCGCCCCTTGCAAGAGCGCAACGCCGCCCTCGACAAGCAAGTCAACATCATTCAGGTCGCGGGCCTTTACGAACAGGGCATCGACGTCGCCAAAAGCTTCGAGGCGTTCGAACCCCATGTGCTAGAGCTGTCCACCGGTGAATTCACCGATCAGTTCGATCCTTACAAATTCGACGATCGTGCTGCGGCTGATGATCTGACCCTGTCGATCCCGCTGCAAGACGATCCTGCAAGCATCGGGCGGCAGGCAAAATACGTGACCGTTTACCTTCTGCGGGACGCGGATGGCGCGCTCGATAAGGTGATCCTGCCGGTTTACGGATACGGCCTGTGGTCCACGCTCTATGGCTTCATCGCCATCGAGGAAGACGGCAACACGATCTACGGTCTGCAATTCTATGATCAGGCCGAAACGCCCGGTCTTGGCGCCGAGGTGGACAATCCGCGCTGGAAAGCGCTTTGGCGTGACAAGAAGCTGCGCACCGAGGATGGGGCGGGCGAGCTGGCGATCACAGTCGCCAAATCGCCCCCGCCCGAGGGGCGTGACTACTACGTGGATGCGCTTTCGGGCGCGACGCTGACATCGCGCGGCGTCGACAACCTTGTGCGCTTCTGGATGAGTGAACGGGGCTTTGAGCCATTTCTGAAACGTGTGAGGGCAGGGGACATCTGATGGCACAGACCTACCGCAGCATGCTGATCGACCCGATGGTCGACAACAATCCAATCACCCTTCAGGTGCTGGGCATCTGTTCGGCCTTGGCGGTGACCTCTTCGCTCAAGGTGGCGCTGGTCATGGCAATCGCCGTTACGCTGGTGACGGCCTTTTCCTCGATGTTCATCTCGGTGCTGCGTAGCCAGATCCCGAGTTCGATCCGCATCATCGTGCAGATGATAATCATCGCCTCGCTGGTGATCGTGGTGGATCAGGTGCTCAAGGCTTATGCCTATGAAATCTCCAAGACGCTTTCGGTGTTCGTCGGCCTGATCATCACCAACTGTATCGTCATGGGCCGGGCCGAGGCTTTTGCCATGAAGAACCCGCCGTTCGCTTCTTTTGTCGATGGCGTGGGCAACGGGCTGGGCTATGGCCTGATCCTGATGCTGGTGGGGTTCTTCCGCGAGCTTTTCGGTTCTGGATCGCTTTTTGGGGTGACTATCCTTCCCACTGTCAACAATGGCGGCTGGTATGTGCCCAATGGCTTGCTGCTTTTGCCGCCCTCGGCCTTCTTCGTAATCGGTCTTTTGATCTGGGCTTTCCGGACGTGGAAACCTGAACAAGTCGAAGAGCGCGAATACAGCATTCAAGCGGTGGAGGCCCACTGATGGAAGCGCTGATTTCCCTCGCCGTTAAGGCCATCTTCGTCGAGAACATGGCCCTGGCCTTCTTCCTTGGCATGTGCACCTTCCTTGCCGTGTCGAAAAAGATTTCGACCGCGATCGGCCTTGGCATTTCGGTGACGCTTGTGCAGGCGATCACTGTTCCGGCCAACAACCTGATCCTGACCTACCTGCTCGCGCCCGGCGCGCTGGCTTGGGCCGGGTTCCCGGAGGTCGATCTGACCTTTCTTGGCCTGATCTCGTATATCGGGGTGATTGCTGCGATGGTGCAGATCCTTGAGATGATCCTCGATAAGTATTTCCCGCCGCTCTACAACGCGCTGGGGGTTTTCCTGCCGCTGATCACCGTGAACTGCGCCATCCTTGGTGGATCGCTTTTCATGGTCGAACGGGACTATGACCTGGCCCAATCGACGGTTTACGGCATCTCTTCCGGCTTTGGCTGGGCGCTTGCGATCACCGCCATGGCGGGTGTGCGTGAAAAGCTGAAATACTCGGACATTCCCGATGGGCTCCAAGGTCTTGGGATCACATTCATCAGCGCGGGGCTGATGGCCTTGGCCTTCATGTCCTTCTCCGGCGTCAACCTCTAAGGACAAACCGATGCAGACCTTTACTCTCGGCGTCATGCTGTTCTCACTGATCGTTCTGGGCCTTGTGTTGATCATCATGGTGGCCCGGTCGCGGCTTGTTTCGACGGGCGACGTCAACATCACGATCAACGGCGAAAAGACGATCTCGGTCCCGGCTGGCGGCAAGCTGTTGCAAACTCTGGCGGCGGCCGATCTGTTCGTGCCTTCGGCCTGTGGCGGCGGCGGGACATGTGCCCAGTGCCGGGTGCGCATCTTCGAGGGCGGCGGGTCCATCCTGCCAACCGAAGAGAGCCATATCACCAAACGCGAAGCCGCCCGTGGGGATCGCCTGTCCTGTCAGGTTGCGGTCAAGCAGGACATGCAGGTCGAAGTCCCCGAAGAGGTGTTCGGCGTCAAGAAATGGGAATGCACTGTGCGTTCCAACGACAACGTCGCCACCTTCATCAAGAACCTCGTGCTGGAACTGCCTGAAGGTCAGGACGTCAACTTCCGCGCCGGTGGCTACATTCAGATCGAGGCCCCTGCGCATCACGTCAAATACACCGATTTCGACGTGGCCGAAGAGTATCGGGAGGACTGGGACAAGTTCAATATCTGGCAGTACGAGTCGACTGTCGATGAGCCGATCGAGCGGGCCTATTCCATGGCGAACTACCCCGATGAAAAGGGGCTGATCATGCTCAACGTCCGGATCGCGACGCCCCCGCCGCGCAGCGAGGGCATTCCGCCGGGCAAGATGTCGTCTTACATCTTCAACCTCAAGCCGGGTGACAAGGTCACCATTTCGGGGCCGTTCGGTGAGTTCTTTGCGCGTGAAACCGAGAAGGAAATGGTCTTCATCGGCGGTGGTGCGGGCATGGCGCCCATGCGCTCGCACATCTTTGATCAACTCAAGCGCCTGAAGAACAAGGATCGCAAGATCACCTTCTGGTACGGCGCACGCTCCAAACGCGAGATGTTCTTTGTCGAGGACTTTGACGAACTGGCCAAGGAATTCCCGAACTTCACATGGCATGTCGCGCTGTCCGATTCACTGCCCGAGGACGACTGGACGGGCTATACCGGCTTCATCCACAACGTGCTTTTCGAGAACTACCTCAAGGACCACCCGAACCCGGAAGACTGCGAATACTACATGTGTGGCCCGCCCATCATGAACCAGTCTGTCATCAACATGCTGCTCGACCTTGGGGTCGACCGCGAAGACATCATGCTGGACGATTTCGGCGGTTAAGGCGGTCTGAACTGTGCTGCCGCAAGGTGTTCCCCTCGCGGCGCGTGCGCATCAAGGCTCGCTTCCGAGCGGATACCGAGAGTCCTTACAAGGCTAAGTACCGGGGCCAAATACCGGGGCCAAATATCGGGGTAGGGCGGGCATTGAGGTGCTCGCCTTACTTCTTCAAATAGTCCTATTCGTGCGGCGCTGGTTTTCGGATAGCGGCGTTTGACCCGTCCCAGGGGTTTACCCTCGCAAATTAAGTCTCGCTGCCATTGATGATCCGAACATTTCGGATGTAATCACTTCAGTCTCACCAACCCGTCCCCTGATAGGAGCCCTCGCATGATTAATCGCCAACACACCTCAGAGCGAATGAGCAAGATCGTCACGCATAATGATACGATTTATCTGTGTGGACAGGTCGGCGCGGGTGAAAGCGTCACCGTGCAAACCCAGGATTGCCTGAGCCGGATTGACACGCTGTTGGCCGAGGCGGGTTCGGATCGCGAACATATCCTGCAAGCCATCATCTGGCTGTCCGACATGCAGGACTTTGACGAAATGAATGCGGTTTGGGATGCTTGGGTGCCAGAAGGCCATGCGCCCGCTCGTGCCTGTGGTGAGGCAAAGCTGGCCAGCGACACTTTGAAGGTCGAAATCATCATCACCGCGGCGCGTAAATCTACAGATTGATGCGGGCCAGCTTACCTTGCGCAGTCAAGATGAAAGCGCGCACCGTGTAGGAACGGACCAGCGCGCTTTCGAAGGGGTCACCCCTTCTGCCTTGGACAGCATCTGCATGGGCGCACGCATTTTGCCCAAGGCCGCAGGTGTGAAGCGCGGCGGCACCCGATGGCAATCCTGATGGGCGATGCGTCTGAGCGCAATCGTGACGTACCGCGAGAGGTCGGCGCAGCAGAAGTCGAGCAGGCATATGATTTCGACATTGTGGTCGATGGCCGCAATGCAGCGCTCTACGAGAAGAAAAAATCTGGCCAGTGCGCGTGACGCCAATGTGGCGTCACGCGCCAATCATAAATCTGTCGAAGAACGCAGCAAGACCCAAGAAGTCGTCCAATGGCTGCACCTTTGCGATGAACTGATCCGGTCGCACGATCAAGAGAACGCCGTTCCGTCGATCAATTCCGCGATGATCGAAGATGTCCGGCCCGTTCTTCAGGTCGGGACAAAAGGCCTTTTCATAATCAATCAAGCCATATCGGCCCTTTGTCGGCAGAAGCATCTTGGGCAGGGATTCAAGCCGCAGGTCTCGGTGTTTTCCTTGGAACACAGCGCGCAGGTCAAACACGCTGTCTGGCTCAGCGCCCCTCGGAGTATGCTTCACCACAGGGCTGTCGGGATTTTCTGACAGATAGCTGCACAGGTTCGCGATACCGCTATTCTTGTGCCCCTCGTCGCCCTTGCCTGCGAAGGCGATCAAGCGCCAACGGCCATCAGCCTTGATCGTGTGACCAAGTTCCATTGGCTTTCCATCGGCCAGCCGGATAACTGGCGCCGAATGGAACCTCATGCCTGTTTTCAGACCGGATGCGAGGTGCTGATGATCATCGGGGGCCGTGATCAGGGACGGATCGTAGCGCGTCTCGACCCCGGCCGTATATCGCCCGTGTTTCTTGAAATAGCTTTGGAACTGCGCCGCCTCTGCTGCAGTCTTGGGCTTGGCGCTGAACAGCCGCGCCATGTCACGGTCAAAATCAATCAGCTCTTTTGCCTTTGCGCGGCGTTCCTCGGAATAGGTGTGCAGGAGAGCAGGCGTGGCCTGACCGCGCAGCACAGCGGCCAGTTTCCAGCCGAG
This sequence comes from Rhodalgimonas zhirmunskyi, assembly GCA_030848925.1. Classification (GTDB taxonomy): domain Bacteria; phylum Pseudomonadota; class Alphaproteobacteria; order Rhodobacterales; family Rhodobacteraceae; genus Rhodalgimonas; species Rhodalgimonas zhirmunskyi. The sequence continues at coordinate 951,115 of JANFFA010000001.1, read as the reverse complement.
ATTGAATGTATCGGCCATGGAGACGTTCATGCCCTGACCGGCCTTGGGGCTGTGGGTATGGCATGCATCGCCAGCGATGAAGATGCGCGGGCTTTGGGCGGCGCGATCTGCATCAGCCACGTCATCGAAAGCGTCACAGACACGCTGTCCGATTTCGTAGGCGGACCACCATGCAACTTCTTTAACGTCCAGCGTGAAGGGGGCCAGAATATCGCGAGCTTTCGCAATCAGCATCTCTGACGTGACACCGCGATCGGCGGCCCGCTCATCTCCGTGTAGCGCGTCCAATTCGATATACATGCGGACCAAGTATCCGCCTTCGCGCGGGATGATCAGGATGCTGCCGTGGTTTGCAGACTGGATCGCAGCTTTCAGCCGGATATCCGGAAAATCGGTGACGGCCAGAACATCCATCACCCCCCAGAGTTGGCGCGCGGCTTCCCCTTTCAGGTCATGGCCCATGGATTTGCGCACGGCGCTGCGAGCGCCGTCACAGCCGACGACATATCGGGCGCGGATCACTTCGGTTTCGCCTTCGGCATTCAGGCAGTTGAAGGTCGCGGTAATTGGATAATCCGCTTCGGGATCCGTCGTCAGATCGATCAATTCGCGATCATAATCAGGTTCCAAGCCGTTTGCCGAATTACGCATGATGTCGAGGTAGAAGTCGTGCACCCGTGCCTGACTGAGGATGACGTGTGGCATCTCGGACAGGTCGTCCTCTACATCCTGAATGCGATCTGCACGGTGCAGGCTTGCACCGTCTTCATTCGGCCGCCAGAAGGCAACTTCGTTTACCCAATACGCCTCTTTCAGAACCTTGTCGGCGAAGCCGAAGGCCTCGAACATCTCGATCGATCTGCAGGCGATGCCATCGGCTTGACCCACTTCCAACGGGCCGGACTTGCGTTCCGTGATGCGGGTTGTGATTTCGGGAAATGCCGAGAGTTGCGCGGCCAGTGTCAGCCCCGCTGGCCCACAGCCGACAATCAGTACATCGACGGATTCACTGTGCTGCGGCGCTATATCAGTTTTTTTGACAACGGCGGGATCGCCTGTCGAAAAGCCATTCAGGTGATATTGCATGTCGCCTCACTCCACATTTAGTATGTATACTTATTATATACTGGACACGGTGACGCCCTGTCAATATGATAAGTGTACATACTACAATCGGTGGCCGAGATGATGGAAAAACTGAACCTGCTGGAACTTCCCGGGCACCTGATAAGACGGCTTCAACAACAGTCTACCTCTGTGTTTCAGGAGCGGATGAAAGCAGAAGGCTTTGATCTTACTTCGGTTCAATTTGCGGTACTCAATACCTTGGGAAAAGGCGAGGGCCTTGATCAGGCGAGTGTGGCGAAGCGCATCGCCTATGACCGCGCAACGATTGGTGGCGTGATCAAGCGTTTGGAGCAAAAGGGGCTTGTTACACGCACGCCTGATGACGAAGACCGCCGCGCGTTCAAGCTCAACCTGACAGAGCAGGGCAAAGACCAGTTGGCCGCGCTCCAAACTGTCGTTCTGGCGTTACAAAAGGACATCTTGTCAGAGCTATCAGAGACCGAGGCGGCAATGCTGCTGGAGCTGATGATGAAGGCCGTAAAATCCAGAGGATGACACGCCCGTCCGGCCGGAAAACGGCAAACGCCTATTTCGAACCAACTGACGTGATTTTCCCGCAAATTTCCGCGGCCACCGCAAGGCTGCGTGCCGTGGCCTGGGCCATTTGCGGCAAGATCATCCATTCCAAGGTCCACGCCGTGCCCGATCGCTCTTGCTCATGGATCAACGCATGATGCATGCCCGAAACCTGTGTGGCGTTGAACCGCGCCAGTGTGACCAGTAGTTCCGCCAACACGGGGTTCTGTTTATGGGGCATCGCAGATGACCCGCCCCCGCCCGACAAGGCCACGTCATCAACACCCTGTTGCGCCATCAGGCAAATATCCTGCCCGAACTTGCCGAGTGATCCGCAAATCAGTGACAAAAGGCTGGCGTAATCAACAATCCCCTCGCGCATCGCGTGCCAGGCCTGCGGCGGATTGCTCAGCCCCAGTTCCGCCGCCATTCTGCTTGAAATGTCATCCGCATTTGGTGCCAGTGCAGCCCGGTCACCCACTGCGCCACCCAGTTGCAAGCATTCGACGCTTGGACGCAATCTGTTCAGCCGGACGCGATGCGTCACAAGGGGCTGTTTCCAAGTCACAAGCCGGTTTGAAAACGTGATTGGCATCGCGGCCTGCATCCGCGTTCGGGCCATGATAGGTGCATCCCCGAACCGGGCGGCGAGGTCGTCAAATGTATCAATCAACGCAGCGATGCGACGGTCGAGCAAATCATTGAAGTCGCGCAGGGTCATGGCCAGCGCCGTGTCGATCACATCCTGTGAGGTTGTGCCGGTATGAATGCACCCGTTCTCGTGATCGATTGCGCGCTTTAACTGCGCGACCAATGCGGGAACGACAACGCCGTCCCGTGCTGTTCCGGTATGCAGATCCGCCATGTCCGGTTTGAATGCGTTGATCTGCTGCGCCACCGCGTCGGCCGCGGAACTCTCGGTCTTGCCGACCTGTCCCAAAGCGCGGGTGTAGGCCGCCTCGAAGGCCAGCATATAGGCCATCTGTCGATCTGGCCCCCAGATGTCAGCGGCGGGCGCGTCGCGGAACAAACCGCCAAGCCACGGATAATCGAATGGGCCGATCATTTGAGCATCTCGTGGATTCTACAAACCGCCCGCGCCGTCGCGGCAGGCTGCTCAATCGGCGGAAGATGGCCGCAGTTTTCCAACACTTCGAAATCCGTCCCTTCAATCAACCCTGCAAGGGTTTTAACGAGAGAAGGCGGCGTGGCAAGGTCGTCCGCACCTGCAACACATTTAGTCGGCACCGTCAGACGCGCGGTCCGAGCGGTCAAATCGCTATCGCGGATTGCGGCACAGACGCCCGCATAGCCGTCAGCGGACGTGCGTGTCAGCATGTTTCGATAGCCGGCAAGGTCCGCAAGGCGGGTGGTGCGAAACGTCTCGGAAAACCAGCGCTCAAGGATGGCATCAGCCATCGAGGCAATCCCGTCACTTCGTACGGTTTCGATCCGCGCATTCCATCCCTCGGCATCGCCGATCTGCGTCCCTGTGCAGCACAGCACAAGGCCCGCCATCAAGTCAGGGCGCGATGCCGCAAGCCCTTGGGCGATCATGCCACCAACGGACACCCCGCAAATCAGAGCGGATTTCAGACCAAGGTGATCCATTAGCGCCGCCGCATCCTGTACCAACGCATCCATTGTGATGGGCGCGTCGTCGCTCAGGCCGTGGCCGCGTTTATCCATGCACAAAACCGGCGCGCCGGTGGGGAGATCCGCGATCACATCCTCCCAAATCCTGAAGTCTGTCCCGAGGGAGTTCAGAAAGATGACCGGAACACCATTACCGCCGGAATAGCGGTAGTGAAGGGTGACGCCATTGAGCGTGACAAATGCCATCAGACGATAGTCGCCTGCGTTGTTGCGCGCAGGCCGTCCTCTGTGACCACTTCTGTGCATTCGGCCTTGCCCTCTGCGGTCACGGTGCCGACGCCGGTTTTTGCGTATAATCCGGGAGTGCCGTAGCCACCCAGTGCCTCCGTTGCGGTGGAATGGTCCTTGTTCATTCGCCCGAACCTTTGAGTCCCAGAATTTCACGCGCCTGTTGCCAGGTGGCGACCGGTCTTTCGTACGTTTCGCAAAGCGCGACCGCACGCGCCACAAGCGCGGCATTCGATGGGGCCAGTGTGTCGCGGTCCAGCCTGACGTTGTCTTCAAGGCCGGTGCGGGTGTGGCCGCCCTTCTTGATCGACCATTCGTTGATCGTCAATTGCGCAGCACCGATACCAGCAGCGCACCACTGCGCATCCGGAGCCAGTCGGTTGAGAGTTTCGATGTAGAAGTCGAAGATCCGCTCATCCGCCGGCATCGAGTTCTTCACCCCCATGACAAACTGGACATAGAGCGGCGATTTCAGCCGACCGTCCGACGCCATGCGCGTGGCCTGAACAATATGGCCCAGATCGAAGGCCTCGATCTCGGGTTTGACGTCGTGGGCAATCATCTCTGACGCCAGCCAATCCACCAGATCGGGGCTGTTCTCATACACCCGCGTCGGAAAATTGTTCGATCCGACCGACAGCGATGCCATGTCCGGCCGCAAAGGCAACATGCCGCCGCGGTCGCGCCCCGCGCCGGACCGCCCCCCGGTTGAAAGCTGAATGATCATGCCCGGGCAATGCTGTCGCAACCCTTCCAAGAGTCGTTGAAACCGCTCTGGATCGGACGTCGGTTTGCCGTCGTCGTCGCGCACGTGGCAATGGGCGATCGTGGCCCCGGCTTCAAACGCCTCGTGCGTGCTTTCGATCTGTTCCGCGATCGTGATCGGAACGGCGGGGTTGTTTTCTTTGGTGGGCAGGGACCCGGTGATCGCGACGCAGATGATGCAAGGATTGGTCATATCGCCATCACATGTCAAAGAAGATGGTCTCGTGCGGACCTTGGAGATGAATGTCGAAGCGGTAGTCACCTTCGCCGGTTTTCTTGGCAAGCAACGTCGGGATGCGGTTCTGGTGCTCAATCCGGCTGAGGATAGGATCGGACGCATTCGCCTCTGCCTCGTCCTCGAAATAGATCCGGGTGTGCAGTCCGATATTGATCCCGCGTGCGACGATCCATGCCGTGATATGCGGCGCCTGCATACGACCATCGGGCCAGGGCACGGCACCGGGTTTGACGGTTTCAAAGCGGAATTCGCCGGTGTCCATGTCGCCGGGTGAACGGCCCCAGCCTGTGAAATTGGGATCGGCGGTGCCGCGTGTCTCGTTTGCCGATGGGAATAGGCCCGCCGCATCCGGTTGCCAGATCTCGATCATCGCATCGCGCAGCGGTGTCCCGGTGCCATCGTAAACGATGCCGGTGATGGTAATTTCCTGGCCCTTCACGGGACCGGTTTTCATTACAGTGCCCAGATCAGCACCATAGATGTCGATACCGGTGAAGTTAGGTGTGCAGCCGATGTGGACATATGGCCCTGCGGTTTGGCTCGGGCTTTCGCGCAGATTGTCAAGTTTCTGGACCATGATCACATTCCTTCCTTGCGGTTCTCGAAATAGGTTTGGCGTTGACCGCGCAGAACAATATCAAATTTGAAGGCGCGGCTGTCCATCGGCACGGTGTGATGCAGGTCCAGTGGCGCGGTCAGTGCGTCGATCGCCTCCTGAGATTTCAGAACGCCGACGATGGGACACAGCGGGATATGCGGGTCGCCCTCGAAATACATCTGGGTGATAAGGCGTTGTGCAAAACCGTGGCCAAAAACCGAGAAGTGGATATGTGCCGGCCGCCAGTCGTTCATACCGTTGGGCCAAGGATAGGGGCCGGGCTGGATGGTGCGGAATTCATAAGAGCCGTCTTCGGCAGTAATTGTGCGCCCGCAGCCGCCGAAGTTCGGGTCCAGCGCTGCCTGATAGCTTTCTTTCTTATGGCGATACCGCCCGCCCGCATTGGCCTGCCAGAATTCGAGCAATGCACCGGGTACGCCGCGCCCCATCTCATCGAGTACACGCCCGTGCACGATGATCCGCGGACCGATCGCACTTTCGCCCGGTTTGGCGTAATTCAGGATCAGATCGTTATCCAGCTTCCCCAGCAACCCGTGACCAAAGACGGGCGACGTTTCTTCGGACAGGGTCGTCGGGAACGACAGAAGGGCGGCTTGAGGGCTGCGTTTGACACTTGTCTTGTACCAAGGCGTCAGCGCATCGGGTTGCCAATCGCGGTCACGGGGGACGAACCCACCGGATTTCGGTCGCGTGTTTACAGGGCTCATATCTCTACTCCCAGTTCTGCGTAGGTTTGTTTCGCAAGTTTGATTGCGTGATTTGCGGCGGGTACGCCCGCGTAAACCGCAACGTGCATGAAGGCCTGAAGGACATCTTGCGGCGCCGCCCCGGTGTTTTGCGTAGCGCGGATATGCATCGGGATTTCTTCGAAATTTCCTGTTGCGGCCAGCAAAGCCAGCGTAAGCATCGACCGTTCGCGTCGCGTGATCGTGTCGTCTGACCACAAGGTGCCCCAGGCGCCCTCGGTGATCATCGTCTGGAATGGCGCATCAAATGTGACCTTGTTGGCCTCTGCGCGATCTACATGCGCGTCCCCCAGAACCTGCCGCCGTGTTTGCATGCCTGTGTCATATCTATTCGCCATATCGCGCTCCATCAGTAGGGAAGCCCCACATAGTTTTCCGCCATGGCTTTCTGTGCGGCGGTGTTGCTGCGCAGGAATTCCAATTCGGCGATTTGCATTTTGAGATCGAATTCGGATTGATCCGGGTACCGATGCATCAGAGAGGAAAACCACCAGCTGAACCTTTCGGCCTTCCAGACACGCGCCAGTGCTTTGGTTGAATATGTATCGATCCCGTCGGTGCTGTTGTTCTCGTAAAAGTCACGCAAGCCGTTGTAGAGGTAATGCACATCCGACGCGGCGGTGTTCAGCCCCTTGGCCCCGGTTGGCGGCACGATATGGGCTGCATCACCGCACAGGAACAAGCGCCCCCACCGCATGGGTTCGGTCACGAACGACCGCAATGGCGCGATGGATTTCTCGATGCTTGGTCCGGTCACTAGTTTTTCGGCGTATTTGGACGGGATACGGCGTTTGAGTTCTTCCCAGAACGCAGCATCGGTCCAGTCTTCTGGTTTGTCGGACAACGAACACTGGATGTAGTAGCGACTGAGGTTCTCGTTCCGCATGGAGCACAAGGCAAAGCCGCGCCCAGAATTAGCATAGATCAATTCATGATTGAGGGGCGGTGTTTCGCTGAGGATGCCAAGCCACCCGAACGGGTAGACCTTTTCATATTCGCGCCGCACGTCCAGCGGGATTGTCTGGCGACTGACGCCGTGAAATCCATCGCATCCGGCAACGAAATCACATGCGATGCGCCGGGTTTCGCCGCCGACCTCATAGGTCACCTGTGGGGTATCGGTGTCCGCGCCTTCAATCACGACGTTGTCGACGTTGAATTCCATGATGCCGCCGGATTGTTCACGCGCCTCATAAAGGTCGCGCGTCACTTCGGTCTGGCCGTAGACCATGACGCTCCGACCTGTGTGGCCCGCGAAGTCGATCCTGAACTCTTCGTCTCCGTAGGAGATCAGCGTGCCTTCATGCGGATAGCCTTCTTTCTTCATCCGATCGGCAACACCGGCTTCTGACATGAGATCAACAAGGCCGCGCTCGAGCACACCTGCCCGGATTCGCCCCAACACATACTCTTTGGTTTTGCATTCCAAGACGATGCTTTGAATACCGCGCGTGTGCAAAAGCTGGGACAGCAAAAGGCCAGAGGGGCCTCCGCCTATGATCGCAACCTGAGTTTTCACGGCATCCTCCGCTTCGATTTCAAAGTATCCTTTGCGCCTACTTTGATGCATATAATACGAAAGTAAATTGATATATCGGCTGAGTTGGTTGCGAAAAAGGAAACCAAATGGACCGCAGGATCAAGTTCCGTCATCTCGAAGCATTCGTAGCGATTGCGCGCGCCAAACGGATGAAACGGGCGGCTGAACAGCTCAACTTAACGCAGCCCGCGATCTCGAAAACGCTGAAGGATCTGGAAGACATACTTGGCGTCACCCTGATGAACCGTGACCGGGCAGGGGTGCGGCTGACGCCCGAAGGACAGGTGTTTCTGCAGTATGCCGAACAAAGCAACGCTGCGTTGCAGCAGGGGATCAACAGCATCGCAAGTCTTAGCCAGGCAGGCGGTGCCGTATTGAAGGTCGGCGCATTGCCCAGCGTTGCGGCGCAGGTTCTACCAAAGGCCATCGAACAATTTCGTGCCGTGTCACCAAGCACCATCTTGCAGATTGAGGAAGGCTCACATGACTTTCTGACGGATCGTTTGCGAAGTGGAGACCTTGATCTGGTGATAGGCCGTCTGGGCGCGGCAGATACAATGCAGCGGCTTTCCTTCACGGCCCTCTACGCCGAAATGGTGGTTGCAGTGGTGGCACCTGATCATCCCAGACGTGACGCAACGCGGCTGGAGCAGATTCAGGACAACCTGATCATCTATCCGCCCGAAGCATCTGCTATACGCCCGCTCGTTGCGCGCCTGATGATTTCACGCGGACTGGCGTTGTTCCGCGATCGGATTGAATGTGTATCGGGCGCATTTGGACGGGCCATGACACTTGGTAGGCTTCAGCCGGTCTGGTTCATTTCGCGCGGCGTTGTAGCCGATGATTTGGACGCCGGGCGGCTCGTTGCTCTGGACATCGATATGGGACCAACCGAAGGCGCGGTAGGTATAATGGCGCGATCCGAGGAAAACCCATCGCCACTTGTCGGCCTGTTTCGCATGGCACTTGCCGAAACAGCGAAGTCTTCCGACGCCGTCTCGGCAGGGTTTTAGGGCGTGTTCATATTCAAGAAATTACAAACCAAAGCTACAACATTCAGATATTACTAGATAAAAAATGTTCATTGACCGAACAGTTCGGTTCGTGGCTTATTGAGGGCAGGGGGAGATGCTATGATTCTAAACGATACATCCGTCGCGATCACTGGGGCTGGAAGCGGTCTGGGGGCTGCCACGGCGCGCCGCTTTGCCAAAGCTGGTGCTGTCGTCGCGTGTCTTGACCTCAACCAGGAAGCTGCCCAGCGTACTGCCGCTGAAGTCGGCGGGACCGGCTACGCGGTTGACGTATCCGACACCGCGGCTGTCGAGGCTGTATTCAATGATATCGAAGCGACTCAGGGTGTAGCGCGCGTTGTCGTCAATTGCGCGGGTGTGGGAACTGCGGCACGCATCCTTCCGCGCGACGGCAGCTTGAGCGTCGATAGTTTTGAGCAGGCGCTGCGCATCAATCTTCTGGGCACTTACATCGTCATGAATGTCGCTGCGCGCGCAATGACCAAAACCGACCCGCTTGGCAAAGATGGCGCCCGTGGCGTGATCATCAATACTGCCTCCGTCGCTTTCGAGGACGGGCAAATCGGGCAGGCGGCCTATGCCGCGTCCAAGGGCGGAATCGTGTCCATGACCTTGCCTGCCGCACGTGAGCTTGCGCGGATCGGCATCCGCGTTATGGCAATCGCACCGGGGTTGTTCGAGACGTCTATGAGCGCCGGACTTCCCGACGATATCCGAGCCGAAATCCTCAAGGCCGTTCCCTATCCATCCCGGATGGGGGAAGCCGATGAATATGCACATCTCGCGCAAAGCATTGTTGAGAACCAGATGCTGAACGGCACGGTTATCCGCCTTGATGCCGCCGCGCGCATGCCGATCAAATAGGGACCCTGACGTGAGCAAATCCGAGACATCAGAGAACGTTTTGAACGTCGAGATCGATCACAATGTGGCGACGCTGACGATGAACCGTCCGAGCAAACGCAACGCCATGTGCGATGAATTGCTCGACGCCATCGACGCCTTTTTCTCTAAACCGCCCGAGGATGTGCGTGTCGTAATCCTGACAGGGACGGCAGGTCATTTCTGTTCGGGGCTCGATCTTTCGGAACATGTCGCACGGGACGCAGAAGGCACAATGCGCCATTCGCGCAATTGGCACAGGGTGATGGACACCATTCAGATGTCGGGCCTGCCGGTTGTATCCGCGATGTTCGGTGCCGTAATCGGTGGCGGGCTTGAACTTGCGGCTTCGACCCATGTGCGCATCGCAGAACCATCATGCATCTTTCAACTGCCCGAAGGCCGTCGCGGTATCTTTGTCGGTGGTGGTGCGACGGTGCGGGTCGGCCGTATCCTTGGTGCCGATCGCATGTGCGAAATGATGCTCACGGGGCGCAAGTTTGGAACCGATGAAGGCTTGGCCTTGGGGCTGACCCATTACGCGGTTGGCGAGGGGGAGGCTTTGCCACTGGCGCGTAAACTGGCCAAGGGCATCGCGCATAACGCGACCTTGTCGAACTACATGATGATCCAGGCCATCAGCCGGATATCGGACATGTCGCGTAGCGACGGTCTTTTCACTGAAAGCCTCGCCGCGGCCGTCTCGCAGACCAGCGCGGATGCCGAAGAGGGGCTCAAGGCGTTTTTGGAGAAACGCAAACCCGTCTTTCGTTAAGGCCGAAAGACAAAAAATTGATCTCGTCATTTTAGGGAGGAAACCAAATGACCAAGATGACCCGCCGGACGGCACTCGCCTCTATGGGCGCGGCCCTTGCCGCACCTGCACTGGTATCGCGCGCGAGCGCTGCAGAAGTAACGCTGCGTTTGCATCACTTCTTGCCACCCGTCGCACCCATGCACACACGGTTCTTCGAAGTTTGGGGGAAAGAACTGTCGGACGCGTCTGACGGTGCCATCGAATTGCAGATTTTCCCGGCCATGCAGCTGGGTGGCAAGCCGCCGCAACTGGCGGATCAGGTTCGCAATGGCATCTGTGACATCGCTTGGACGCTTCCGGTTTATACCCCTGATCGCTTCCCGGTGGCCGAGACCATGTCGAACCCGTTTATGGCGACGAATGCCGAGAAAACATCCGTTGCGCTGCACCGGTTGATGGATGAATTCGGCGCCGACGAATACCGCGGCATGAAGCCTTTGGCGTTTCACACCCACGACGGCGGCAAGTTGCACACGCGCGACGCACCTGTGCTAAGTGCGGCTGACCTGAAGGGCTTGAAGCTGCGCGCACCAAACCAAGCCACCGGCGACATGCTTGCCCAACTTGGGGCCGAAGTCGTGTTCTTCCCCGTGACGGAAATGGTTGTGGGGCTGTCCAGTGGCGTGATCGACGGGTGCTGCCTGCCTTACGAAGTTGTCCCGGCGTTCAAACTGCAAGAGCTGACGTCGTTTACCACCGAACCTGCACCCGGTGCCCGCAGCCTTTACGCGAACACGTTCTCGCTGTTGATGAACGAAGCAAAATATGAAGGCCTGTCAGACGATGTTCGCGGTGTGATCGACGCGGCCTCGGGCATTGATTTGTCCCGCCGGATCGGCGCGCAATTCGACGACTTCGAGGCTTACGGTCGAGGCGTCGTTGAAAAGCAGGGTAATTCGATCCAGCAAATCCCAGCCGAAGAGATTGCATCCTGGATCGAGGCGGCATCGCCAGTCCATGAAGCATGGATCGCCAAACTGAACGACAAAGGCCTTGATGGTGCCGCGATCATGGCGCGGGCCAACGAATTGCTCGACGCAGGCTGATTTCAAAATGTCGGACAATGTCAAAGACTTGTCAGAGGGGCCACGCGCCCCTCTGCTCCAGATCTTGCATCGCATTTGCATCGCTAGCGCGGCTATCGGCGGATTGGTTATTTTCGGCGCGGCTTTTGTCGTGACCTATTCCATCTCCAAGAGTCTCTTGGGGTTCGGGGCTGTCCGCGGAGAATTTGAGCTGGTCGAACTGTCTTGCGCGACATGCGCATCGCTATTCCTGCCGCTTTGCCAACTCAACAAGGGGCACGTCATGGTGGATGTTTTCACCAACTGGTTGCCGATTGTCACGATCCGGTCCGTGGATGCGGTTTGGACCCTGTTGTTTGCGGCGGGCTGGGCATTTCTCAGCTGGCGCATTCTGCACGGGCTTTTGGAAATACAGGGCTATGGCGATCGCACCATGTTGCTGCGCGCGCCCGTCTGGTGGGTTTACGTGCCAGCTGTGTTTGGAACCGGCCTCTCTGCTCTGGTGGCTTTGGTGCAAGGCTTTTCAGTGCTCACGCCGCGCCTCGCGCGAAAGATAGGTGCATGATGGATCCCTTTGTTTTCTCGATCGTTTTGATCGTCGGACTGTTTGTTCTGATCTTCTTGCGGATGCCAATCGCTCTGGCGATGGCACTGGCAGGGGTGGTCGGCTACATCCAGCTTAGCTCCTTTGCGAGCCTGCAATTCTACCTGAGCACCGCTTGGGTCGACAAATTCATGTCCTATGATTTTGCGATCGTGCCCTTGTTCATCCTGATGGGCCATCTGGCGACCAGATCCGGCATTTCCGCCTCGATCTTCAACGCGGCGCGGGCGTGGATTGGCCATATGCGCGGTGGTCTTGCCATGGCTGCCGTTGCCGGTTGTGCGCTTTTCGGCTCCATTTCCGGATCATCCCTAGCCACGGCTTCCACAATGACGCGGGTTGCGATGCCGGAAATGCGCAAACACGGGTTTTCCGGGGCATTGTCTGCGGGTTCACTCGCCGCAGGTGGCACTTTGGGGATCCTGATCCCGCCATCGATCGTTCTCATCATTTTCGCGCTGCTGACCGAGCAGAACATCGTCAAGCTGTTCCTCGCCGCGACAATTCCGGGCGTCCTGGCTGTTGTCGGTTTCATGATCGCCATTTCGATCTACGTGCGCCTGTTTCCCGAAGAGGGGCCGACAAGCGAGCGGTCGACATTTCGTCAACGCATCCGCGCGATCGGTGAAATCTGGCATGTTCTGGTTATTTTCATTGTCGTTCTGGGCGGCATCTATGGCGGCTTCTTTACGCCCGCACAGGGCGCGTCTGTCGGTGTCATTCTCACCTTGGTTCTGGGCGGCCTGAAGGGGGGGCTCACGCCGCGCACTGTCCTTGAAAGCCTGATCGACACCGCAGGGACAAGTGCGATGATCTTCGCGATCGTTTTTGGCGCGGACCTGTTCAATGTTGCCCTTGCGCTTAGCCGGATGCCGTTGGATGTCGCACAGTATTTCGCGACCTCCGATATCGCGCCCATGATCGTCTTGCTCGGGATCGTGGTGTTCTATCTCGTCATGGGATGTCTGATGGACAGCCTGTCGATGATCCTGCTGACCGTACCGGTGTTCTTCCCCACGGTGATGGCGCTCGATTTCGGTCTGCTGCCCGAACAACAGGCGATGTGGTTCGGTATCATCGCGCTGGTCGTGGTCGAGATGGGTCTGATTACGCCGCCCGTGGGAATGAACCTGTTCGTGATCTCGGCAATGTCGAAGGATATCCCGATGACGCAGATCTTTCGCGGCACCGTGCCTTTTATCATGGCTGAATTCACGCGCATCGCGATCCTGATCAGTTTTCCCGGCTTGAGTTATTGGCTGGTCGATCTCGTGATGAATTGAGGAACTGAAAATGCCCCAAGCGAAAACCTCAGACCTGACAATCATGACCTCGGATCAGCGGGCGAGTGACGCGCTTTTGCGCCAATTTGTCGGCTACCGAATGAAGCGGGCCTATCTGTTGATTCAAGACGATATTGCCGAAACGCTGGCACCGTTTGGTCTGCGGACCGGCACGTTTTCAGCATTGGGGGTCGTCATCGCAAGCCCGGGAATTTCCCAGAACGACCTTTCTGAAGTGCTCAATATCAAACGCTCGGGTGTTGTCGTTGTGGTGGACGAACTTGAAAGCGCCGGGGTTTTGAAACGCAAACGTGTGAAGGGTGACCGCAGGACCAATGCACTCACAGTGACGGCGGCAGGCAAGCGGCTTTGGGAGAAGGTAGAGAAAGCTGTGCAAGATCACGAAGCCGCGCTTTTTTCCGATTTGACTCCGCAAGAAATCTCGCAGCTGCGCAAATTGCTTGGGCGCGTGAGCAGGGGAACAGGTATAGATTTGGAGCAGAGACAATGATCGACCAACAGACCGGCCTTAACTTGGTGCCTCACTCTGTCGACCTGTCGCGGCACGGCGGTGACCTTGTCCTGTCGTCAAAGATACCTCTCGCCCCAGTCGTGGATCGCACGGCAGACTGGTTGCATTATTGGGCCGCGAAAACCCCGGATCAGGTCTTCTTGGCCGAGCGGTCAGAGACGGGTTGGCGGGATGTGACGTTCAAGCAGGCGCTGGCGGCCGTCCGCGCCATCGCAACGTCTCTGCGCGCGCGGAACATGGGGCAAGAGACGCCGATCGTGATCCTCTCGGGCAATTCCGTCAATCATGCGCTTCTGTCATACGGGGCCCAATACGCGGGGGTGCCGACGGTTCCATTGGCCGAGCAATACTCTCTGATCACCGAAGCGCACGGCCGTTTGATCTATGTTCTGGACAAGGTTCGCCCCAAAATGGCCTACACGGATGATGCCGAGGTCTATGCGTCCGCGTTGGCTTTGCCGCAGCTGCAAGGGGTCGAAATCGTCGCAACACAAACGGAGGGCGGACCGTCCGCGGTGACGTCCTTCGCAAGCCTGCTTGAAGGAGACTCCAGCCAAGACGCGGATGCAATTCTGGCGACAACGGGGCCGGACACTGTTGCCAAGATCCTGTTTACCTCGGGCTCTTCTTCGGACCCCAAAGGTGTTTTGACCACCCAACGGATGATGTGCACCAATCAAAGTCAAATGGCATCGGTTTTGCCGTTTCTGAAAGACCAAGCGCCTCGGATTTGTGACTGGCTGCCGTGGAACCATGTTTTCGGCGGGTCGCATAATACGAACATGATGCTGGCCAACGGTGGCACGCTGGTTATCGACGATGGCAAACCCACCAAAAAGCTTTTTGAGCGGACCGTGCGCAACATCATCGAGCGCCCGGGAACATTGTCATTCAACGTTCCGGTCGGTTTTTCGATGTTGGTTCATGAAATGGAAACCAACATTGAACTTCGCAAGGCTTATTTTGGCGACTTGGATCTGATCTTCTATGCTGGCGCGTCACTCCCACAAGATGTGTGGTCACGCCTAGAAGAGATGGCGATGGAAGTGCGCGGGCGCCTGCCTTTGATGATTTCCAGCTGGGGTATGACCGAAACTGCACCTGCAACGCTAATGGTGCATGAGCCCATTGGCCGATCTGGTGTGGTCGGCGTGCCTTTGCCCGGCACAGAAATCAAGCTTACCCCTGATGATGAGATGCGTTGTGAATTGCGTGTTAAAGGGCCCAACGTGATGCAGGGCTACTTTGAGGATCAGGCCAAAACGGCTGAGGCATTTGACGACGAGGGCTACCTGATCACAGGAGATGCCGTGCGTTTCGTCGATGCAGAAGACCCGAACCGAGGGCTCGCGTTCGACGGACGGGTGTCCGAGGACTTCAAACTATTGACCGGGACTTGGGTGCAGGCTGGCAAACTGCGGCTGGACGCGCTTGATGCGCTGCGTGGCCTGGTGCAAGACGTGATGATCTGTGGCCATGATCGTGACGCCATCGGCCTGTTCATCTTCCCCCGTCCGGAGCAGGTCCATGGCGACAACACGTCCGAGGGCGCGGTGATTGATCCGATCCTTCAATCGCAAATCGAGAACCGTCTCGGCGAAATGGCGAAGGCGGCATCCGGGTCCGCCAAGCGGATATCGCGTGCGATCATTCTGGCCGAGCCGCCATCGCTTAAGGACAGTGAGATCACTGATAAAGGGTCGCTCAATCCGCGCAAGATCATGACCCGACGGTCAGATCTGCTTGAACGGCTTTATGACAATGAAGACCCCGCATTGATCCGAGTTTGAGGAGTAAATCATGATCGATTTCAATAAAGTACGTGCGATTGACTTCCACACCCACGCCGAGGAAGCCTGCGGATGTCATGCCGATGACGGATATGACGAGCTGCAAAGCACAATGGCAAAATATTTCGGCGCACCTTGGCACCATCCGCCCACGATCGACGAAACCGCGGCGCATTACCGTGAAAAAAACATCGCTGCCGTGATCTTTCCCGTCGATTCAGAGCGTGAGACAGGATACCGGCGCTATGACAATTACGAGGTTGCCGACGTCTGCGCCAAGAACGACGACATCCTGATCCCTTTCGCCTCCATCGATCCCGCCAAGGGCAAGCTGGGCGCACGTGAGGCCCGTGATTTGGTTGAGAACCACGGTGTTCAGGGATTCAAGTTCCACCCGACGATGCAGGGGTTCTACCCCAATGATCGATCCGCCTATGTGCTTTACGAAGCGATCGCGGAATCCGGCAAACCGGCTCTGTTTCACACTGGGCAAACCGGCGTAGGCTCGGGCATGCCGGGCGGAAACGGGATGCGGCTGAAGTATTCGAACCCCATGTATATGGACGATCTGGCGGTAGATTTTCCCGACATGCCCATCATCCTCGCGCATCCATCCTTCCCTTGGCAGGAAGAGGCGTTGTCCGTCGCGCAGCACAAACCGAACGTCTATATCGACCTGTCGGGATGGTCGCCGAAGTATTTTCCCAAAATTCTCATCCAATATGCAAACCGAATGCTGAAGCATAAGATGCTGTTCGGATCAGACTGGCCGATGATTGCACCCGAAAAATGGCTGGATGCCTTTGATCAGGCCGATTTCAGAGACGATGTGCGCCCGCTTATTTTGAAAGAAAACGCCATGCGCCTGTTGGGCGTTGCCGCTTAGGGGGTGTCATGACGACGTTTAAGTCACCGATTGAAGATATCCTGTTTTCACTTGTCAACGTGGCCGGTGCAGAGCGTTTGCCGGAATGGGATGGTGATCTTGCCTCACAGATCATCACTCATTTCGCAACGTTCGCAGAGGGCGTGATCGCTCCCTTGAACGAGGTTGGTGATCAACAGGGATGTCGGTTGGAAAATGGCCGCGTCTGCATGCCTGATGGATTTGTGGACGCGTTCAAACAGCTGGCCGAAATGGGCTGGCAGGGCCTCACCGCACCCGAAGAGCACGGAGGCATGGGGCAGAACACGCTTGTCGCAGCCGCCGTGTCAGAGATTTTCTCTGGCGCGAACCTCTCGATGCAGATGGTTTGCAACCTTGTCCCCGGTGCCATTTCGACACTGCGCCGGTTCGGAAATGACACGCAACAGGCGCACTGGATCCCCAAGCTTGCAGCGGGGACCGCGCTCTCGACGATGTGCCTGACCGAACCGGGCGCTGGTTCTGACCTGTCGCGCATTCGCACCAGGGCGACCTCTCAAGGTGATGGATGGATCATTGACGGTGAGAAGATCTTTATTTCTGGCGGCGATCAGAACCTGAGCGATGACATCCTGCATCTGGTCCTCGCACGCACGGGCAGTAAAGAGGATGGCATCAAAGGCCTCTCGTTGTTTCTAACGAGCAAACAGCAGGCTGGTGGGACGATTTCGGTCACGCGGATCGAAGAAAAGATGGGCCTGCACGCATCGCCGACCTGTCAGGTGGCGTTCAATGCTTGCCCCGCAGAGCTGATCGGCGAATTAGGGACGGGTCTTGCTGCGATGTTCGTCCTGATGAATCACGCGCGTCTGGACGTGAGTCTGCAAGGCGTTGCCCTTGCATCACATGCCCATCGCATCGCCAAAACATATGCCTCCGAGCGCAAACAAGGGCGACGGTCGGACGGCTCGGAAGCTGTTCTGACAGATCATGCCGATGTGCGCCGAATGCTCGACGAGCAGCGCTGCCTCGAGATCGGCGCGCGGGGGATGGCGCATGTGGCTTTGGTCGAAATGCTGCGCGCGGAACGGCCTGCCTTGATCGAATTCCTGACGCCGCTTTGTAAGATATTCTGTACAGAAGCCGGCATAACATCAGCCAATCTCGGAATTCAGATCCTTGGCGGATACGGCTATCTGAAAGAATACGGCCTTGCACAGACGTGGGCTGACGCACGGATCACAGCCATCTACGAAGGCGCAAATGGTATCCATGAACTTGGCGTGGCAACGCGGGGCTTGCGTCACCAAGGCGGGGCAGGGGCCGATGTGTTCGACGCGCTGATCGCTGAATTGACAGATCACCCAACTGTATTGGAGCTTCGTGAATTCTGGCGCAAAGCGCGCAGCACAATATTGCGCGCCGAAGACCCATCGCCTCTGGCACATGATTTTGCACAACTGAGTTGCGCCCTGTTCCATCGCGCAGTGTGCGCCCGAATGGCTGATGCCACATCAGATTCGGAGTATTCGAGGCTTCGTGATTTCGCGCTGTCGCGGCCTTTGCCGGTAAGCACCTTGCTCGACTGATCAATTTCGACGCTGTCATCTTGCCTGTGGAAAACTGGAGCGAAACTGGCTTTGCAACAACGGGTTGGGGCTTGGAGTGCATGTGCCGAGCACGAGGCATCGGCGGCTGATTAAACCCTCCTGAGATTTCAATAGCTCCGGCTTTCAGCTATCGAGTGGGCGATCACAATTATTGCCCCAGCCCCATCCGCCGTTTACCTGTCATCGCCTTTGGGGGGCTGGACTGCCCCAATTCCTGTGCAGTATGTGTGCAATCTGGCCCCGAAAACCGGATCGCGGACCGTAGGAGACACAAGAATGCCCAACAAAGCAGCCACTGCGGCGTCGCGCTTATCGGTTGCGCCCATGATGGATTGGACCGACAGGCATTGCCGCGTCTTTCATCGCAAGATCAGCCGCTCGGCCCTGCTCTACACCGAAATGGTGACCGCGCCCGCATTGGTGCGGGGCGGGGCGCTGCATCTGCTTGATCACTCGCCCGAGGAGCATCCGGTTGCCCTGCAACTGGGCGGGTCGGATCCGGATGAACTGGCGCAGGCGGCCAAGTTGGGGCAGGACGCGGGCTATGACGAGATCAACCTCAACGTCGGCTGCCCCAGCGACCGGGTGCAATCGGGTACCTTCGGGGCGGTTCTGATGAAGGATCCGGGCCTCGTGGCCGAGTGTTGCGCCGCGATGATCGGCGCGGTGTCGGTTCCGGTGACGGTAAAGTGCCGCATTGGCGTCGACGACCAGTCGCCCGAGGTGGTCCTGCCCGAGTTCCTCTCGCGTGTCGGCGCGGCGGGGGTCAGCCGTTTTATCATCCACGCGCGCAAGGCGTGGTTGCAGGGGCTTTCGCCCAAGGAAAACAGGGACATACCGCCGCTCGACTACGATCTCGTGCTGCGGATGAATGGCCTGTTTCCCGGGTTGGAGTTGAGTGTGAATGGCGGCATCACCTCGCTGGATCAAGCCGCCGGTTTTCTCGACAAGGGCTTGGATGGGGTGATGATCGGGCGTGCGGCCTATCATCAGCCCTATGATATTCTGGCCCGGGCGGATCAGCGCTTTTTCGGTGGCGATGCAGCCCCTGCGCGTAGCGAAGTCGCCCGCGCGATGCTGCCCTATATCGACGCACATCTCGCCGCTGGGGGCAAGCTGGCGCAGGTCACGCGCCACATGCTCGGCCTGTTCGCGGGCCAACCCGGCGCGCGACACTGGCGCCGTATGTTGTCAGAGAACGCACATCTGCCCGGCGCCGGCCCCGCTCTGATCGAAGCCGCCCTTTCCGAGGTCGAAGCCCACCGCGCAGCCTGAGCGCAGGCGGAATTTTCGCAAAATTCCGGTTCGAAATCCTCGCAGGATTTCGGCCCCCGCCCGGAGCAGGCGCGAGGCTTCTTTTCTTCGCGCGTCGGCGCGTGTATGCCTGCCCGGGAAATGAGGGGAGAGACCGATGCCTGATACGACGCTGCTTTTCGCGATGGGGGCCATGCTGGTTGTGATCGGGGCGTTCGCCGGGGTGCTGGCGGGGCTTCTGGGCGTGGGGGGCGGTATCGTTCTGGTTCCGGCCTTTTTCTACGCGTTCCAGACGCTGGGCTATGAAGGCCCGCAATTGATGCAGATCTGCCTTGCCACGTCGCTGGCCACCATCATCGTCACCTCTGTGCGCTCGGTCCTGAGCCATAACAAGAAGGGCGCCGTTGACTGGGATATCCTGCGTGGATGGGCGCCGGGGATCGCCGTGGGCGCAATTCTCGGCGTGCTGGTCGCGTCGCAGTTGCGCTCTACCACGTTGCAGGCGATTTTCGGTGTTCTCGGCCTTGTCGTCGCTCTCTATCTCGGGTTCGGGCGGCAGAACTGGCGCTTGGGCCAGCAGATGCCGGGCGGTATTGCCCGTGCCACGATGTCGCCGATGGTCGGTTTTCTGTCTGTGCTCATGGGGATCGGGGGCGGCAGCTTCGGGGTACCGATCATGACGTTGTTCAACACGCCCATTCACCGGGCCGTGGCCACGGCGGCGGGCTTTGGCATTCTGATTGCCGTGCCATCGGTGGTGGGGTTCCTGTTCCTGCCGATTGACCCGGCCAACCGCCCGCCGCTGACCATCGGCGCGGTCAATCTCGTGGCATTTGCAATCATCGTTTCGATGACCCTGATCACCGCACCGCTTGGCGTGAAGCTGGCGCATGCGATGGATCCGAAGCCGCTCAAGCGGGTCTTTGCGGTCTTCCTCGGATTGGTGGCGGTGAACATGCTGCGCAAGGCGATGGGCTACTGATCGACGCGATTGGCGCGCGTTTGCGAACAATCCTTCGCAGGCGCGCTTATTGCTGCAAAAGTCGAGACGGAAGCCGCCACTAAGGCGTTGAATTTGTGGCCATTTTGTGGCCCCTTGGGGCCTGTAACCGGATGAGGCCCGCCAATGCTCGAACTGATCGTACTCTTCGCCCTTGCCGCGCTCGGCTCGTTCTTTCGGGATGAGGAGGCCGCCCGGGCAAGTGCCGTTGCAGTTCCCGTATCGGGTTCAGGCGCAAGAACGGGGCAGGGCCAACCGGGGGGCAATCGGGTGCACGCCCGCACCGCGTTCGAGGGGCCTCAAGAGTTTGGCCGAGTGGCGAGCGCCCCGCATGGCACGCAAGCCGCGCCCGGCGCGACAGAAGCGTTTATGTCGAACCTGAAGCAAAAACTCGCGGCATCCGAAATCGCCGAGTCGATTCCTCAATTAAAATCTGAGGCCACACCGGCATCAGCCGCTCAACCGAGGCCCACGTCCCAGGCGGACAAGGCAAACGATACGGCTCAGAGCAAACCGGCACCTACCGATAGCGAACCGACTGACCTGCCTGCCTCCGACACGCTGGCTGGCGACGTCTCTGATGCTGATACCATCGTCGTCGTGGTGCCGCAGGATTACGATGGCCCTTGCGACGTCACGATCACCGATGCGCCCGGGCGTGGCGGGCAGCCGGCGGCGCATATCCTCGTCGACGGACAGATCGTGGCCGAACTTGCAGGGGTTAGGGCGGCCGACATTCCGCTCGACAGTGTTACCGTGGTTGAGGAAGAGCTCGCCTGAAACACCTGCCCGCTGGCAGAAGGGGCGTCAGCCCTGACGTGATAGCCGCCCGGCGCGTCCGCCCCGGCGCTTTTTCAACAGCTGCGCGCGCTCGGGCAGCGCGCCCATGATCTCGCGCCGCTCTTCGGGGCTTTTGCGCATCCAGCCCGCGATCTCGTCTCGTGTGCGATAGCAGCCCGTGCAAATCCCGGTTTCTTCGTGCATCACGCAAATTTTGACACAGGGACTTTCGATCGGCTCCCGCCGCCAGATGTCATCGCTCATAGGTGCCTCATCCGGTCCAATACGCCCTGCAGGATATAGGCTGCGGCCACATGATCAATCACCTCGGCGCGGCGACGTCGCGACGTGTCGGCCTCCAGCAGCGCACGTTCGGCTGCGACGGTCGACAACCGCTCGTCCCAGAAGCCGATCTCCATCGGCGTGAGCCGTTCGAGGTTGCGGGCAAAGGCCCGGGTGGATTGGCAGCGCGGCCCTTCCGAGCCGTCCATGTTGCGCGGCAACCCAAGGATCAGCCCTGTCACATTTCGCGCGCTGGCGATCTCGATCAGGCGCGCTGCGTCCACACCGAATTTCTTGCGCCGGATCGTCTCCAGCGGCGACGCGACCGAGCGTATCCCGTCCGACACCGCAACCCCAATCGTCCGCTCGCCTAGATCGAGACCCAGAAGCGCACCCGCGGGGCAGGCGGCGGCAAAGCCTTCGATCGTGTCGTGGATCATTCCGACAGCCCCGCCTGCGCGGCGGCGTTGCTCAGCGTGGTGAGCGCGGTGGTGTCCCCGGCATAGGCCGCGCGTCCGGCCTCGAGCGCCTTTTGCGCCGCATCCTTGTCGCCCAGCATCGCCTGACTGGTGATCAGCCGCGCCCATTCCTGTGCGCTGCCACCCTCATCAAAAAGCCGTTCTGACAGCCGTCCAACCATGCCGCGGATCATCTCCTGACGCTCGTCTGCGCTCATCTCGGATGCGTTCTGCACGTCATCCTGGCTTGGGCCGGGCAGTTCGGCGGCAGGCGGGGCCGTTTGCAACAGGCCCGCTTTCACCGCGCCGCCGCGCACCACGGCCAGCATCTGGGGCTTGTCGGCAAAGATCTGTTGCGCTTCGCCCCAGATCGCCTGCGCGCGCTCGGTCTGACCCAGAACGCCAAGCGCACCGATCAGGCGGGCCCATTCCTCGGGCGTGCCGCCTTCGTTGGCCAGCTTGTCGTTCAACTGCTCGACCATGCCACGGATCATCTCGGCACGGTCCTCGGCGCTCATCGACTGGGCGTTTTCCATGTCTTCGCGGGTCGGGCCGGGCAGGCCCGTCATCGCCGGGGCCGGGGCAGGGGCCTGATAATTCTGCACGCCCGCGCGCCATGCCAGTTCCTCGATCTCGCGCTGGATCATCGGGATCCACGGCGCGTTGGGCGGTCCTTCGCGAAGCAGCCGGTCCCACAGGCGGAACGCCATGTCGGGGCGGTCGGCCTGAATCATCAACAGACCGGTGTAGTAGCGCGACGGCTTATAGCCCGGATCGCGCGAGAGCGAGGCCTTGAGCGCCTCTTCCGCCTCGGGCGAAACATAGCCGTTCGCCGCCGAAATCAGCATCTCGGCCAGAACCGCGTAATCGGCGGCGGCGGCCTCGTCCCCCTTGAGGCGCAGGACATCCTGCTGCGCTTCGTAGGCGGCCTTGAAATTGCCGATGGCCGCTTCGTTGCGCGCCAGCAGAAGCTGACCTTGAAGGTCATCGGGGCGCTCGGCCACGGTGGTGCGCAGCTTGTCCATCAACTCGGCGAATTTTGGGTCGGGCGTCGGCGTTGTCATCGGCGGCAGCTTCGCCTCGGCCTCTTGCTGGCTTGGCCGGTCGGCCCGTGCGGCGTCGGAATTGGCAATCCGCAGGGCCAGCGGCAGATCGCGCTTGCCGGGGCTTCCAAGCTGCGGATAAAGCGCGGCCGATCCGCCCACCATGACCAACGCCACCACCACGGCAAGGCCGATGGTCGCGCCGCGCGGCTGGGCACTGCCGGTCCGGGCGGCTTTCAACTGTGTATCGGCGGACAGAACACGGCGGCCCACCTCGGCGCGGGTGCGCTCGGCGTCGGCCTCGCTGATCACGCCGCGGGCAAGATCGCGCTCGACCTCCTTGAGCTGGTCGCGATAGACGCGCAGGTCATAGGCGGCAGGATGCTCGCCCGCGTCCTTGGAGCGCAAAAGCGCCGTCAAGACGATCGCGGTGACGGCGATGGCAAGGGCGGCGGCGGTGATCCAGAAAATCATGCGGGCGTGCTTCCGTTGGATTGATACATTGTCCGTCCATCTATAGTCCGTGGCCCCACGAGAAAAGGGCAAATCCCCGTGAGGTGCGCTGATGTCGCATTCCCACGCGATGTCGCTTTTATGAAGTATTGCGGCGGATCGAGGCGGGGATAGACTGCTGCAACGCGGCAAAACAGAGCCGCAGGGGTTGGTTGCGGGAATCGGGCAAAGGGGAATCGGGCACATGAGACGTTACTCGGCCTGGGCGGTCGCGCGTGAAGCGACGCGGTATCACGAAGGATGGGAGCGCGCCTGGCGCGCGCCAGAGCCAAAGAAGCGCTATGACGTCGTGATTGTCGGCGCGGGCGGGCACGGGCTTGCCACGGCCTATTACCTTGGCAAGAACCACGGCATCACCAATGTCGCGGTGATCGAAAAGGGCTGGCTTGGCGGCGGCAACACCGGGCGCAACACCACCATCATCCGCTCGAACTACCTGCAGGATTCCAGCGCTGCGATCTACGAGAAGGCCCGCTCGCTCTACGAAACGATGAGCCAGGACCTCAACTACAACGTCATGTTCAGCCCCCGGGGCGTGATCATGCTGGCCCAGACCGAACATGAGGTGCGCGGCTATCAGCGCACCGCCCATGCCAATGCGCTGCAAGGTGTGTCGACCGAATTCATTTCGCCCCAGCGGGTCAAGGAACTGGTCCCGATCATCGACATTTCGGGCCCGCGCTACCCGGTTCTGGGTGGGCTGTGGCAGGCGCGCGGCGGCACAGCGCGCCACGATGCCGTGGCCTGGGGCTATGCGCGGGCCTGTTCGGACATGGGCATGGACATCATCCAGAAATGCGAAGTCACCGGCATCCGTCAGGAAGGGGGGCGCGTCACCGGCGTGGGCACCACCAAGGGCGCAATCGACTGCGGCAAACTGGGCATCGTCGTCGCGGGTCACTCCGGACATCTGGCCGAAATGGCGGGCTTTCGCCTGCCGCTGGAAAGCGTCGCGTTACAGGCGCTGGTCTCCGAACCGATCAAGCCCTGCATGGACGTGGTCGTGATGGCCAACACGGTGCATGGCTACATGAGCCAGTCCGACAAGGGTGAAATGGTCATCGGCGGCGGCACCGACGCGTTCAACAACTATACCCAGCGCGGCTCGTTTCACCATATCGAGGAAACCGTGCGCGCCCTGATCGAAACCTTCCCGATGATCAGCCGCCTCAAGATGCTGCGCCAGTGGGGCGGCATCGTCGACGTGACCGGCGATCGCTCACCGATCCTGTCGAAAACCCCGGTCGAGGGCGTGTTCATTAATTCGGGCTGGGGCACCGGTGGCTTCAAGGCGATCCCCGGTTCGGGCTTTGGCTTTGCCGAATTGATGGCCAAGGGCTATTCGCCGCTGACCGCCGAATTCGGCCTCAACCGCTTTGCCGAAGGCCGTTTCGTCGATGAAAGCGTCGCGGCAGGGGTGGCGCATTGATCATGACCGCCCCGAAGTTTGCCGCGCAGGCCGCTCTGGCCGCCTCAGGCGTCATCGCGTTCGAGCAGGCGGCGCAGCGCGCCCCGGTTCAGCGGCTCGTGACCCGAGCGCCGGTATTCCAGCCAAAAGGCAAAGGCCAACGCCGCGATCACCAGAAAACCGGCAAGCGCGCCGAACAGTTCCCGGTCGAGTTCGACCATCATCCATGTGTAATCCATCGGCACACCATACCATCTTTCGTGGCGAAATCATGGGCGCACCGGCACGCTTTCGTGATGCCGCGGTGCCGCATGGCGGCATCCCGCGCAATCGGCTGGCAGGATCGTGCCGCCGTCGCCACCTCGACCCATCCGGAGGCTGACCAATGCTGATCCTCGAATGCCCCTATTGCGGCGTCAAAGCCGAGGAAACCGAGTTCCACGCAGGCGGCGAAGCGCATATCAAGCGTTTCGGACCCGGCTCTTCGGACGCGGATTTCGAGGGCTATCTCTTTAACCGGGAAAACCCCAAGGGCGTGCATTTCGAACGTTGGCGCCATGCCAATGGCTGCGGCAAGTGGTTCCACGTCGTCCGCTGCACCATGACGCTTGAAGTGTTCGGCAGCTACTCGGCCCAAGTGAGCGAACCGCCGCAAGAGATCAGGGATGCCATCACGGCCAAACGACCCGGTTGGTGCTGGAGGGACTTCGCATGAGCACACGCCTTTCCACCGGTGGTCGCCTGATCGACCGCACAAAACCGATGAGCTACACCTTCAACGGCAAGCGGATGAAGGGGTTCGCTGGCGATACGCTGGCTTCGGCGCTTCTGGCCGGGGGCCAGATGATGATGGGCCGCTCGTTCAAGTATCACCGCCCGCGCGGTGTTGTCGCCAGCGGGGCCGAGGAACCCAATGCGCTGGTCGGGCTGGGGCAGGGCGCCGCGTTCGAGCCGAACCAGCGCGCCACCACGACCGAGCTTTTCGACGGTCTCTCCGCCACCAGCCAGAACCATTGGCCCAGCCTCGAGTTCGACGTAGGCGCGATCAACAACCGGCTGGCAAGGTTCTTTCCGGCGGGGTTCTATTACAAGACCTTCATGTTCCCCCGCGTCGCATGGAAAAAGCTCTATGAGCCGATCGTGCGCCAATCGGCGGGCCTTGGCGCCGTGCCGAAAGAGCGTGACGGCGATACCTATGAACATTTCTACGGCTTCTTCGATCTTGTCGTCGTCGGCGGCGGCATTTCCGGCCTGATCGCCGCGCGGGCGGCGGGACGCGCTGGATTGCGCGTTTTGCTGATGGAGCAAACAGCGCATTGGGGCGGGCGCGCGCCGGTCGACGCCGCCGCCGATGGTGCAACCGTCAATGATGCGCCTGTGGATAAGTTGGTGGAGGAAATCGTCGCCGACTTGGCCACGATGCCCAATGTCACCACCCGGCTGCGGATGATGGCGGCGGGCGTCTACGATCACGGTTATGTTCTGGGTTACGAGCGGCTTACCGATCACGCGCCCGAAGCACCCGGTCCGCGCCACCGCCTCTGGCGTATTCGCGCGGGCCAGATCGTGACCGCAACCGGCGCCATCGAACGCCCGCTCAGCTTTGCCGGAAACGATATCCCCGGAGTTATGCTGGCCAGCGCCACGCGCGATTACATCGTGAATTACGGCGTGTCGCCCGGTGATCGCGTGGTCGTCGTGACCAACAACGACGACGCCTATCGTACTGCAATCGCTGTGAAAAAAGCTGGTCTTGACGTGCCGATTATCGTTGATGCACGGGCCGCAGGCGGCGGCGCGCTGGCACAGGCCGCGCGCGATCTGGGCATCCGGGTCGAAAACGGCCGCGCCATTGCCAAGGTGCATGGCAAAAAGCAGGTCGAAGGCGTGTCCATCTGCGCCCAGGCGGGTGAGGGCGGCGTGCTCGAAGAGATCGCCTGCGATGCGGTGGCGATGTCGGGGGGCTGGTCCCCAGTGGTGCACCTCTGGTCGCATTGTGGCGGCAAGCTGACATGGGACGAGGCACAGGCCCATTTCCGTCCGGATGTGCACAATTCGCCCAAGGGTGACGCAGGGGAAACTTTCGTAACCCCCGCTGGCGCCGCCAACGGCGCGATGCAACTCGGGGATGTGATCGCCGATGCGGGCGAAATGGCGGGTCGCGCCATCGCCGCGCTGGGCGGCACCGTCCGCGCCGAACCCGTCACCGCGTCGGCCCCGGACGAGGTGCCGATGCAACCCGTCTGGCTGATGCCGCAAGGCGCCGGGCCGAAGCTGCGCATGAAAGCCTGGCTCGATTACCAGAACGATGTAAAGGTTTCCGACGTGCAACTGGCCGCGCGCGAGGGGTACGAGTCGGTCGAACATACCAAACGCTACACCACGCTCGGTATGGCGACGGATCAGGGGAAACTCAGCAATATCAACGGTCTTGCGATCCTTTCTGATGCTTTGGGTCAACCCATCCCGCAGACGGGCACAACCACCTTCCGCCCGCCCTATACGCCAATTTCCATGGGCGCGATCGCGGGCACGGCGCGTGGCGCCGCCTTCCAGCCGCTGCGCCGCACACCGATGCACAGCTGGCACGAAGAAAACAACGCCCACTGGGAGCCGGTCGGCCAATGGCGCCGCCCCTATTGCTATCCACGAACCGGCGAAAGCCATGCCGAGGCCGTGAGCCGCGAAATCAACCAGACGCGGAGTTCTGTTGGCCTGCTTGATGCCTCGACCCTGGGCAAGATCATCGTCAAGGGCCCGGATGCGGGCCGCTTCCTCGACATGCTCTACACCAACATGATGAGCACGCTGAAACCGGGCAAATGCCGCTACGGGCTGATGTGTTCGGAAAACGGCTTCCTGATCGACGATGGTGTCGTTGCGCGTCTCGATGAAGAGACGTTCCTTTGCCACACCACCACCGGCGGCGCCGAAAGCATCCATGCCCACATGGAAGAGTGGCTGCAAACCGAATGGTGGGATTGGAAGGTCTACACCGCCAACGTGACCGAGCAATGGGCGCAGATCGCCGTTGTCGGCCCCAAGGCCCGCGCCGTTCTGCAAACGCTGAGCGATGATGACCTCAGCGCCGAAACCCTGCCGTTCATGGCATGGAAAGAGGTCACGCTTGCAGGGATCAAGGCGCGGGTGTTCCGCATCTCCTTCTCGGGTGAGTTGAGCTTCGAGGTGGCGGTGCCGGCGGGGCAGGGCATGGCGCTCTGGCTGGCGTTGCTGGACGCGGGGGCCGAGCATGGCATCATGCCCTATGGCACCGAGGCGCTGCATGTGATGCGGGCCGAAAAGGGCTTCATCATGATCGGGGACGAAACCGACGGGACGGTGATCCCGCAGGATTTGAACCTGCACTGGGCGCTGTCGAAGAAGAAGGACGACTACCTCGGCAAGCGCGCGCAACAGCGCAGCCACATGGCCGACCCGAACCGCTGGAAGCTGGTCGGTCTGGAAACGCTTGACGGCTCGGTCCTGCCCGATGGCGCCTATGCCGTGGCCGAAGGCGTGAACGAAAACGGTCAGAAGCGCACGCAGGGGCGGGTCACGTCGACCTACCATTCGCCGACGTTGAACCGGGGCATCGCTATGGGCCTTGTGCTGCACGGCCCCGACCGGATGGGCGAGGTGCTGGAGTTCCCCGGCACCGATGGCACGGTCAGCAAGGCCCGGATCGTCGATCCGGTGTTCTACGACAAGGACGGGGAGAAGCAGAATGTCTGAACCGCAAAGCGCCCTTACCGGAACCACCTGTGACGGGATCGCAAAGATCCGCGAAGTGGGGCTTCAAGGCATGATCACCCTGCGCGGCGACCTGTCCGCAACGGAAATCGCCTCTGCCATCGCAGATGCGACCGGATGCGCCCTGCCAGCCCTGCGCGAAATCACCCACGAAGGGCGCAATAGCGTGTCGTGGATGTCACCCGACGAAGTGATGGTCTTCGTTCCCTACGACGAGGCTGAAGCAACCGCTGCGAAACTCGAATCCGCGCTCACGCAAGTCCACGCACTTGTCGTGAACGTTAGCGATGCCCGCGCCATGTTCGAACTCGAAGGCCCCAATGCGCGCGAGGTGCTGGGCAAGCTTTGCCCTGTCGATCTGTCCCCGGACAGCTTTGGCCAAGGCATAATCCGCCGCACCCGTCTTGCGCAGGTGCCTGCCGCATTCTGGATGACGTCGGATGCCAGCTTTCGCGTCGTGTGCTTCCGATCGGTCGCGCAATATGTCTTCGACACGCTCAAGATCGCCGCGCAGCCGGGCAGCGAGGTCGGCCTCTATACGCAGGCGAATGGTTGACGTAGCGCCGCTGGCCTGACACTGACCCCGACGCCGACCTTGTCCAAAGTGTGAATTGCCGGAGGTAAGACGATCGTTATCAGGATGCTGGCCGCAGCGGGCCTTTCTTTCGTATTGGGTGCACAGGCCCATGCCGCACAGACCAGTGTGCTTTTCTGCCGGAATGTCGCCAAGAAGGATGTCGAAGTGATCCCCCCGGTCTTGGCCGTGGTGTTGACGGATGGTTGGAATGCCGCGATCGCTAACCCGGTCTCGCCGGATGTCTACGATAACGTGCGCCCGGTCGATGTGATCGAAAACAACTCCAAACGTCTCCGCCTGAGTTGGAAACAGAACATCGCGGTCAAGAAACGTGGTTTCGCGGGCGAAGGCACGGTGCAGTTCAAGCTGACCGTCGAAAAGCAGAACGGCAAATTCCGAATGAGCGCGACCGGCCCGATGCTGTTCATTCCGGGCAATGGCTGGGGCAGTTGTATTGCTGTGAAGGCCCGCCAGAAATAGCCAGTTGCCGCCGTTTGCCGCGGCCCCGGCACTGATAACTCAAATTTCTTGTTCAGCGTCGGAACGGAATACGCCGCATGGGGTTGACCTTTCGCACGGTAGACCCCCATTTCTGGGGGCAATGAAACTCGCAAATTCAAAGGGGGGCTAACCCATGGCTTTCGAACTTCCCGATCTTCCTTACGCCCACGATGCGCTGGCTGATGCCGGCATGTCCAAGGAAACGCTGGAGTATCACCACGACCTGCACCACAAGGCCTATGTCGACAACGGCAATAAGCTGATCGCTGGCACCGAGTGGGAAGGCAAGTCGGTCGAAGAGATCGTCAAAGGCACCTACCAAGCCGGCGCCGTGGCCCAGAACGGCATCTTCAACAACGCGTCGCAGCACTGGAACCATGCCCAATTCTGGGAAATGATGGGCCCGGGCAAAACCGCCATGCCGGGCGAGCTTGAAAAAGCGCTGACCGAAGGTTTCGGTTCGGTCGACAAGTTCAAGGAAGAATTCTCGGCCGCGGGCGCGGGTCAGTTCGGCTCAGGCTGGGCATGGCTGGTGCAGAACGCTGACGGCTCGCTTGCCGTGACCAAAACCGAAAACGGCGTCAACCCGCTGTGCTTCGATCAAACCGCGCTTCTGGGCTGCGACGTGTGGGAACACTCCTACTACATCGACTTCCGCAACAAGCGCCCGGCCTACCTGACCAACTTCCTCGACAACCTCGTCAACTGGGAAAACGTCGCCAGCCGGATGAAGTGATCTCTCAGCCGGATCCCCGATCCGCCTGATCTGATTGTGGCCGCCCTTCGGGGCGGCCGCTTTATTTCTGAATTGCCGCTTTTGGCGGTCGGCACGCCGCCACTCGCTGGCCGCGCGGAGAGCGGCGGTTTAAGACAGACTGTCGCGCAGCGTTTTGATGGCCGCCTCGGGCGTGTCCACCACGGTGATCAGATCTCGCAAGCTGGGCGCGGCGAAACCTTCGTCGATCACGTGGTCGATAAGCTGGGTCAGCTTGTCCCAATACCCTTCTGTATTCAAAAGAAGAATCGGCTTGCTGTGCAGGCCCAGCTGCGCCCATGTCAGCACTTCGAAAAACTCGTCCAGCGACCCCGCGCCGCCGGGCAGCACGACGATCGCGTCCGAGTTCATGTACATCACCTTCTTGCGCTCGTGCATGTTCTCGGTGACGACGAACCGGGTCAGGTCGCGCTTGCCCACTTCCATATCCATCAGGTGCGTCGGGATCACACCGAATGTTTCCCCGTCCGCCGCCTGCGCCGCACGCGCGACCGAGCCCATCAATCCCACATCCCCCGCGCCATAGACCAGCCTCCATCCCGCTTCGGCGATGGACTGGCCAAGGGCGGTGGCCGCGGCCTCGTAGCCGGGGCGCGCCCCGGGACGTGAGCCGCAATAGACACAGATCGAATGGATTTCGGGCATTGACGTGCTCCTGACGGGAAAAGGCTTGTTTTGACCCGTGTTAGCCTTGTTGCTAAAGAGGCTCAACCGCACGATTTCACAAGGATGCGGACGGGAAGGACAAGCATGACCCAGAAAGCCGGACTGACAGGTGTGCAATGGGCGCTGGCCATGGGGCTGGGGGTGGCGGCAATCGCGGGCACCGGCGCATGGCTCAGCGGGGCGTTCACGCCTTTAGGCGAGGGCAGCAAAGCCGTTGAACTGGCCACGCCCGAGGGGCAAGCTAAAGCCCCCACAAAGCGGCAAGATACCAGCCCGGACAAGTCCGATGCAGAGGTTACGACACCAACGGCCCTCACCATCGCCCCGCCCGAAGGCGAAGGCGCGCCACGCTTTGACGTGGTGCGCGTCGACGCAGACGGCAACGCGACCGTCGCGGGCCGCGCCACCCCCGGCAGCGACGTTGTGATCGAACTTGACGGACAGGAAGCCGCCCGGCTCACCGCCGGGTCCGACGGCACCTTCGCGGGGCTCATGACGCTCGATCTGACCGCCGCGCCGAGGGTCTTGCGCCTGCGCACCGCCGATCCGGCCGCGACCTATGCCGCCCTTGATGCGATCGTCGCGCCGGTCGGCACTGCGCCTTCGACTTCGGCTCCGTCTGCACCGATCAACGGTGCCGCCGAACCCAAGGAAGAAGCGACCACGCAAAGCGCCCCGTCTCAAGACACCAGTGAGACGGCTTCGGCGCAGGTGTCAGAACAGACACCCCCCGCGGGAAGCGACGAAAAAGACACGTCAAACGCGGCCTCGGTCGCGACCGACACGGCGGTTGCTCCTGTGACTTCAAGCGCGGCGACAGCCCAAACCGAAACAGAGGTCGAGACGGACACACCCGCCGCCACTCCCCCGGCCCAAGTCGAAACCGCGACGAGCGAGCCAACCACGCCGCCCACGCCCGAGGCGTCACAGGTTTCTCAAGCCGAGGCCCCCAAAACCGCCCCCGCGGTTCTGCTCGCGGGAAAGGAGGGGCTTACCGTGGCGCAACCGGCGGGCAACGGGCCACAGGTCATGGTCGACGTGGCAATCGACGCGATCAGCTATACCGAAACGGGTGACGTGCAACTGGCGGGCCGAGGTAAGAGCGAGGCCAACAAAGGCTTCGTGCGCGTCTATCTCGACAACAAGCCGATCACCACCTCGCGTATCGCCGCCGATGGAAACTGGCGCACCGCCCTGCCGGATGTCGATACCGGGATCTATACCCTGCGTGTCGATCAGGTCGATGCCGAAGGCCGGGTCGTGAGCCGCGCCGAAACCCCCTTCAAGCGCGAAGAAAAAGCCCGCGTCGCGGGTGACGCAACGCAAGCGCCTGCAACGCAGAAGGCCAGTGCGATCACCGTGCAGCCGGGCAACACGCTTTGGGCCATCGCGCAGGAAAACTACGGTGATGGGGTGCTTTACGTCCGGCTGTTCGAGGCCAACCGAGAGCAGATCCGCAATCCTGATCTGATCTATCCCGGGCAGGTGTTCGACATTCCGCAGGAATAGGCTCAAACTGACGCGCGCCCGGCTTACCTGCGGGGCCATCGGGGTAGATCATAGGGCCAGGCTGACGTTCCCTCCCGCCGCGCCAGACGGTCGCGCCGGGGTGCGGCCTCTGGCCTTCCCCGGTAATCCGCACTATCTGTGGCCTCTCACACACAAACACCCGAGATCCCATGCGCCGCAACCGCCCCTCTGACTATGCCTCCGCCGGCGAAGACCTGACTGCCCAAGAGCGCCGCTCTGGCGCCCGCACGATCAAGGCGGTCATCCCCTATCTCTGGCCCAAGGATCCCGATCACGCATGGATCCGGCACCGGGTCGTCGTGGCGATGGCGATGCTGCTTTTGTCAAAGCTGATCGCCGTGGGCACGCCCTATATCTACAAGACCGCCGTCGATGCGCTGTCGGGCGAAGGCGTCGATACGCTACTGCTGGGCGCGGTGGGGCTGACCGTGGCCTATGGTGTTGCGCGGATGATGACCAACGGCTTCCAACAGTTGCGCGATGCGGCCTTTGCCGCCGTGGCGCAACGCGCCCTGCGTCAGTTGGCCTTGCAGACGTTTGAACATATCCACGCGCTCTCGATGCGCTATCACATCACCCGCAAGACCGGCGGCCTCAGCCGGATCATCGAACGCGGGGTGAAGGGCGTCGAATTCCTGTTGCGATTCCTGCTGTTCTCGATCGGGCCGCTGATCCTTGAACTGATGCTCGTCGCGGCGATCTTCTTCTTCCTGTTCGATGTCTGGTATCTGGCGGTCGTCGTCGTCACCATCGCGATTTATGTCTGGTTCACCTTCAAAGTCACCGAGTGGCGGGTGAAGCTGCGCCGCGAGATGAACGATCAGGACACCGACGCCAACCAAAAGGCGATCGACAGCCTGCTCAACTTCGAAACCGTCAAGTATTTCAACGCCGAACGCCGCGAAGCGGGCCGTTATGACAGCGCTATGGCCGCCTATGCGCGCGCCGCGCTCAAGACCGCCTATTCGCTGGCCTTCCTGAATTTCGGGCAGGCCTTCCTGATCACCACTGGCCTGATCATCGTGATGGTGATGGCGGCGCGCGGGGTGCAGTCGGGCGCGCTGACCGTGGGCGATTTCGTCATGGTCAACGCCTACATGATCCAGATCACCATGCCGCTGAACTTCCTCGGCTCGGTCTACCGCGAAATCCGCCAAAGCCTTGTCGATATGGGCCAGATGTTCGACCTGCTCGAACAACCGCCCGAGGTGTCCGACAAGCCCGGCGCGCCGGACCTGAAGGTCAACGGCGGCAAGGTCGAACTGGAAGACGTGCGCTTTGGCTACGATCCGGCGCGGCCCATCCTCAAGGGCGTAAGCCTCACGATCGAGGCGGGACAAAGCGTCGCCATCGTCGGCCCGTCGGGGTCGGGCAAATCGACCATCGGGCGGCTCTTGTTCCGCTTCTACGATGTGCAGGGCGGCGCGCTTCGCATCGACGGGCAGGATCTGCGCGACGTGACGCAGGAAAGCCTGCACGCCGCGATCGGCGTGGTGCCGCAGGACACGGTGCTGTTCAACGACACGATCCGCTACAACATCGCCTATGGCCGCGATGACGCGACCGAGCAAGACGTGATCGACGCGGCCAAGGCGGCGCAGATTCACGACTTCATCCTCGCGTTGCCCGAGGGCTACGAGACGCAGGTTGGCGAACGCGGGCTGAAACTTTCGGGTGGTGAAAAGCAGCGCGTCGGCATCGCCCGCACATTGCTCAAGAACCCGCCGATCCTGCTGCTGGACGAGGCGACCTCGGCGCTCGACACCGAGACCGAGCAGGAAATTCAAGGCGCGCTCAAGCGGGCGGGGCAGGGGCGCACGGTGCTAACCATCGCGCACCGGCTTTCGACGATCGCGGACGCCGACCGGATCATCGTGCTGGAAAATGGCGAGATCGTCGAAGAAGGCACCCATGCCGATCTTCTGGCGCGCGGCGCGCGCTATGCCTCACTCTGGACGCGGCAGGCTTCGGAACAAGGCGAAGCGGCGGCCTGAACCGGCCCCGCCGCCTTCCCGTAACCACTCCCTAAAAGATGGGTACGCGCGAACGCGCTGCCGCATGGCGCGGCGGCGACCAAATCACTCCGCCGCGTGCGGCTTGCCGTCCTTGGTGTCGTCTTCATCGTCACCGTTGCGCGGCGCGTCATCGGGGGCTGCGTTGCCGCTTTCCGGCGCCGCATCCTCGCCACTCTCGACCGCCTTCAGCTTTCCGGCCCGGCTCAGAACGGCTTTCACGTCTTCTGCCGTGGGTTCCGCGCTCGCCTCGGGGGCATCGTCGTGCTCATAGGCGGCAAGGTCCATGTCCTCGGGCCAGATCAACTCGGGCGAGCGGAACCGGCGCGCGGCCTTGCGCAGCGCGAAATCCTGTGCCGCGCGGCTGGACCGGCCAAGCGACAGCGCCTTCAGCCCCTGCGCGATCCAGCCCATGTAGGTGCTGAACCAGACCCGCAGCGACAGCATCGACGGGGTGAACACCAGCGTCAGCACCGTCGCGATGCCAAGTCCGAACACCACCGCCGTCGCCAGTTGCTTCCACCACAAAGAGGTCGGGGAATCGATCGAATACCCCCCGGCCCAGAAGTCGAGGCTGAGCCCGAACATCATCGGTGCAAGCCCGGCCATCGTTGTGACGGTGGTCAGGAAAACGGGCCGGATGCGGTCCTCGGCCGTGCGGATGATCGCTTCGATCCGGGGCATGTAGGCGGCGTATTCCTGATAGGTGTCGATCAGCACGATGTTGTTGTTAACTACGATGCCCGCCAGCGCCACGATGCCGGTCCCGGTCATGATGATCGAGAAGGTCTGATCCATCACCAGCATCCCGATCAGCACGCCCGCCGTCGACAGCACAACGGCGAGCAGCACCAGCACCGAATTGTAGAAGCTATTGAACTGCGCCAGCAGAATGATGAACATCAACGCCAGTGCCCCCGCGAAGGCCGTCATCAGGAAGGCCTGACTCTCGGCCTGATCGTCCTGATCGCCGGTCCATTCCCACTCAAGCCCCGGCGGCAAGGGGTTGTCCTCAAGCCAAGCGGTCAGCGTCTCGATCCGTTCGTTCGCGGTCAGCGGGATGGCCTTGGTGAAGCCGCGCTCTTCGAACTCGGCGCGCATTTCGGCCGAAGCGTCCCAATCGGCGGCTTGCACGGCTTCGCTCTCGCCGGTTTCGGGGTTGCTCACGACCATCAGCCCGCCGGCGACACCGGCTTTCACATCGAAATATCGGGTCTGGTCGGTGCGGTTGATCTCGGCCAGTTTCGGCACCGGCTGCCGGGTGATGAAATTCGACAGCGGGATCAGGCCCTGAGCCGTGCGCAGTTTCAGCGTGTCGAGCGTGGACAGCACCCGGTCGCTCTCGGGAAGGCGCACCCGGATCTCGATCTCTTCATCCGACGACGGCACCCGCATCGTATCCAGAAGCAGGCCGCGCGTCACAAGCTGCACCATGCCGCCAATGGTGGCCACATCCGCGCCATAGCGCCCGGCCTCTTCCACATCGACATCGATTTGCCAGTCGATGCCGGGCAGGGGCAGCGTGTCTTCCACCAGCGTCAACCCGGCGGTCTCATCGAAATGTACGCGCACCGCGCGCGTGGTCTCGATCAGCCGGTCCCAGTCATCCCCTTTGAGCCGCAGATGCACCGGCTTGGCACTCGCCGGGCCGCGCGCCTGGGCTAGGATTTCTACCTTCATGCCCGGGATCTTTTCCAACTCGGCGGTCAATTCGTCGATCACCCGGTCGCCATCAAGGTCGGGCCGGTCGGCACGATCTTCCCATGGGATGGTCTCAAGCTGCACCTGCCCGATGGTGTCCTTGGGCGGCTGTGCGCCGCCGGTGTTGTTGTTCAGCCCGCTGTCACCGGCAAAGGAAAACGCGTTCAACACGCCGGGATGGGCCAGAACCACTTTCTCGGCGCGCTTGACCAGCGCATCCTTCTGCGCGATCGAAAGGTTGCCGCGCGCGCGCACGTAAACAATGGCCTGCTCGGGCTCGCTTTCGACAAAGAACTCCGTGCCTTTGTTATGCTCGCCATAATAGCCGAATACGCTGACGACCATGAAGATTACCCCGGCCACCGTCACCAGCGGCATGATCGGGTTGCCCGCGATCGCCTTGATGAACCAGCCAAAAAGCGTGCGCTTGCGGCGCGCGGCGGCGGGCGCCTTGCGGCGGATGATCCGTGCCGCGCCAAGGGTGATCGAACTCAGCATCGCCCCCAGAAGGAAGATCGCGATCCCCGGCCAAGGCCCCATCGTGGCGGCCTGCTCGTCCGAAAGATAAACCTGCGGCGCCAGCGTCATCCGCACCCCGAGGTAGATCAGCCAAAGCGACGGCGGCACAAGAATGGCGCGCACCCACCACGGGAAATGCGCACGGAGCCAATCCGAGGCCCAGCCGAACCGGCGGCTCATCCGGCCCGTCACGCCGCCCATCACCGGCAGATAGATCAACGCCACCACCAACGAAGCCGACAGCACGAAGATCAGCGTCACCGGCAACATGCCCATGAACTGCCCCGGCACCCCGGGCCAGAACAGCATCGGCAGGAAGGCGCACAGCGTCGTTGCGGTCGAACTGACCACGGGCCAGAACATCCGCTTGGCCGCTTCGACATAGGCATGCATCGGGCCGGTGCCGTCCTGAATACGCTTGTCGGCGTATTCCACCACCACGATCGCCCCGTCGACCAGCATCCCCACCGCAAGGATCAGGCCGAACATCACGATGTTGGAAACAGAAACGCCCATCATCGCCAGAAGCGCGAAGCACAGCAGGAACGAGGTCGGGATCGCAAACCCGACCAGAAGCGCCGGGCGCAGGCCAAGGGCCGCCAGCACCACGATCATCACCAGCGCGATTGCCGTCAGGACCGACCCTTCGAGTTGGTCGATCATCGACCCCACGACGCGGCTCTGGTCGTTCGAAGTGCCCAGTTGCACCGCCGCACGCAGTTCCTCGGGCCAGCTTTCGCGCGCCTTTGCGACCACTTCTTTGGTCGCATCCGCCATGTCGAGAAGGTTGAACCCCTTGCGCTTGACCACCTGCAACGCGACCGTGTTCTCGCCATTGAACCGCGCCGTGCCGGTGCGATCCTCA
The DNA here is from genome assembly GCA_030848925.1 of Rhodalgimonas zhirmunskyi. Lineage (GTDB taxonomy): Bacteria > Pseudomonadota > Alphaproteobacteria > Rhodobacterales > Rhodobacteraceae > Rhodalgimonas > Rhodalgimonas zhirmunskyi. The sequence continues at coordinate 913,600 of JANFFA010000001.1, read as the reverse complement.
AAGGTCAGCCGGATATCGGCCAGATCGCCCAAGGTCACCACCCGGTCGCCATTCACCTTCACTGGCAGGGCATAAACATCCTGCGGCGCGTCGAAACTGCTGGGAATCTTCACCGCGAAGGTGCCGCTTTCGGTGTCGATCTCGCCCGCCGGGATAAGCTGGTTGTTGTTGCGCACCACATTGATCAACTCACCGGCGGTGACGTTGTAACTTTCCAGCTTCAGCGGATCGATCACCACTTCGAGCATCTCGTCACGGTTGCCCGCGATGCCCGCCTCAAGCACGCTGTCGAGGGATTCGAGCCGGTCCTGCAAATCCTTGGCGATCCGGTTCATCGTGCGCTCGGGCACCGCACCGGTCAGGTTCACGATCAGAACCGGGAATTCACTGAAGTTGATTTCGTTGATCGTGTATTTTTCATAGCCTTCCGGAAACTTGGCCTCGGCGGCGCTCATCGCTTCGCGCACGTCCGCCATTGTGGTGCTCTTGTCCCAGCCGAACTCGAACTCAAGGAAAAGCCCGGCGTAATTCTCGGCCGCCGTGGCGCTCATCGTCTTCAACCCGTCAAGGTCAGCAAGCTCCGTCTCCATCGGCTTGACGAGCAATGTCTCGCTGTCAGCGGCAGAAATGCCGGGGAAGGGGACCGAAACGAACAGCCCCGGAATCTGAATATCCGGCTCGCCCTCCTTGGGCAGCTGAACATAGGCATAGGCCCCGGCAAGGATCGACAGCGCGATGAAGGCCAGAACCATCCGCGCCCGTGTCGCGGCCCAGTCGACCAGACCGGTCATTGCGTCGCCTCGGCGTTTGAGGCGTCAGCACCCGCCGCAGGCAGGCCCGGCATATCCGCCGTATCGAATGAGGGGCGCACCGGCACCCCCTCGATCACGTATTCCTGTCCCACCACGATGATATCGGCCTGCTCCGGCAGGTCTGTCACCCAGACCCCCTTGTCGGTGTCGCGCATCAGCGAGACGGGGGCGAAAACGGCCACGTCGCCTTCGCCGACAAGCCGCACGCCAAGCACGCCCTCGTCATTCAGCGTCAGCGCCGATTGCGGCACCAGATGCGCAAGCGCCCCGTCCGAGGCGATGGCAATCTCGACGGTCTGCCCGTCGCGCACGCTCAGGGCGGGGTTCGGCACTTCGATTTCCACACGGAAGGTGCGCGTCACCGGATCGGCCGAGCGGGACAGGAAATTCACCCGCCCGCGCAGGGTATCGCCATTGGCAAGGCGCCCACCGCCCGGTGAGCCGACGTCGATACGGTCGACCTCGGTTTCCGGCACATACCCCACCAGCTTGATCGGATCGAGCTGGATCACCGTGGCGCAAAGCCCGCCGGGCTGCATCAGCGCGCCCAACTCGGCGGTGTCGCTCTCCAACAGCCCCTCGAAGGGGGCGGTGATCTCAAGCCGGTTGATCTCTGTCTGGGCCGCGGCCACGGCGGCCTCTGCCGATTGAATGGCCGCCTGCACGTTCAGCACCCCCGACGAGGTCGAGGTCAGCCCGGCTTCCGCCGCCTTCACCGCGGCTTCCGCGGCCCGCACCGCCGCCGCGGCCGAGGCCACGCGCGTATCCGATGCATAGCCGCCTTGGGACAGCTTGCGCGCCGCGTTGTCGTTGATCTGCGCCTCTTCAAGCTGTGCCTTGGCGGTTTCCAATTGCGCCTCTGCCGTCGGAATGGCGGCTTCGGCCTCGGGCACCCGCGCTTTGGCTTCGTTCAGGCGGGCGCGCATCTCGTCAAGCGAGGCCTGCCGCGTGCCGGGGTCAAGCTTGCACAGGATTTCGCCCTGCTCGACGAACGCGCCCTTGCGCAGCGGCTCCGATATGACAAGGCCCGATGTCTCGGCCCGAACGTCGACCTGACGCGCCGCTTGCGTTTCGCCGCGTAGGATCACGGCGCTGTCGATGGTCTGAGCGGTGGAATGGATCGCGATCACGCCGACGGGAGATGTCGCCCCCATGGCCATCGCCGCTGCCTTTTCCTCTTCCGGGGTGGGGCGCTCTGCGGGGGGGGCGCCGGCTTGCGCCGCATCCTCGCCACGCGCCCAATCCAGCAGGCGATCCCGCTCGACCACAAGGAAATAGAGAAAGATCGTCACCAAAACGGCGGTAGCTATCGGGAAAATTCGCATGAAACGTCCTTTTCGCGCATCAACCCTACTCGCGCGGCGCCTTAATTTACAAGGGCGCCAGCGGTCTGCATCAGGGTTCATGACCTCCTGTCTAAAGCGTTCAAGTCAAAGCCCTATACGCGCCAACAAACCCGGCGGATCATCCGGTCGGGCAGGGCGGCACGTGACAGGGCGCATAGCGCAACTGAACTTTTCGGTTCAAATTAGCCGCCGCCGCCGTTTTGCGCAAGGCTGGCAAGCTCTCGCCTCATCGAAATCTGGCCCCTGTGGTTGCGGTTTCCACAATTGGTGGTCGTCGCCCCTTTTGCGCGTCCCTCATTCGCGCCCTTGGCAGGGGCGGGGGCGTAGGGTAAGAGGGGGCAAAAGTGGAAGTGGGGCCTTCGGGTGAGCGATACAGACAGTTTTATCGATGAAGTGACCGAAGAGGTCCGGCGCGACCGGCTCTTTGCACTGATGAAGAAATACGGCTGGATTGCCGTTTTGGCCGTGGTGCTGATCGTGGGCGGTGCCGGTTTCGTCGAATGGCGCAAGGCGCAGGACCGCGCCACCGCCGAAGCGACGGGCGATGCCATGATCGCTGCGCTCAAGATCGACGCGCCCGAAGACCGCGCCGCCGCGCTGCAGGACATCACCGTTGAGCGCAGCGGCGGACAGGCCGTGCTGGCCCTGCTCGAAGCCGGAGAGCAGATCGAGGCAGGCGAATTCGACGCCGCGGCAGCGGCCTTGCAAAAAGTGGCGGGCGACAGTGGCCTGCCGCTGATCTATCGCCAGCTGGCGGAATTCAAACTGCTCTCTCTTAAGTCGAGCGAAATGAGCGAAGACGATTTGCGCGCAGGCTACCAAGGCCTTGTCGGGCCGTCCTCGCAACTCACGCTGCTGGCCGAAGAACAACTGGCGCTGCTCGATATCAAGGCGGGCGACACGAAGGCGGCAGGCGAACGCCTGACACGGATCGCGGCTGATCCGAACGCCACCTCGGGCTTGCGCCGCCGCGCGACAGAGTTGATGGTGGCCTTGGGCGTCACGCCGGAACAGGGCGCGGACAGTGCCGCCGCCGAAGATACTGCGACGACCGACGAGAACGGCAACGACTAGGACCGGACAACCGTCCCGGCGGCCAACGCCGGAGACAGAAGAGACCGGGCGACGAAGGGCAAGGGTGAGCGTTATGACGCGAGCGGGCGAAACCAAGACTTTCCTGAATACGGGCGGCCTCAGATCGGGTCGCGCCAGCCGCCTTACGGGCAACCTGACGGGCATCGGTCTCGCCGGGCTTCTGGTGCTCTCGGCCTGTAGTGAACCCGAGGTGATCCTGCCGGGCAAACGGGAAGACCCGCGCGCGATCCTGACGGATGTCGAAATGGCCGCCCCGATCGACGCCGAAGTGGCCGAAAACCGCGCCCTGCCGATCCGCCTGCCGGGCATCAGCCGCAACGCCAACTGGACCCAGCCGACCGGTACCCCCGCCACCCGCACCGAAAACGCCGCCTATTCCGGCGCGATGCAATTGGCCTGGGCCGCCCCGATCGGCGCGGGCGACAGCCGCCGCAACCGCATCACCGCCGATCCCGTGGTCGCGGGCGGGCGTGTTTTCACCCTCGATGCGCAGGCCCGCGTGACGGCCACCGCGCTTAATGGCGAAACCGCATGGGCGCGTGACCTGCTGCCCGCTCGTGATGGCGCACATGATGCTACCGGTGGCGGCCTCGCGGTTGCGGGCAACGTGCTTTATGTCACCTCGGGGTTTGGTCTGCTCACAGCGCTTAATGCGGCCACAGGGGCCGAGATCTGGCAGCAGAAACTTGAACAGACCGGCACTGGCGCCCCGACCGTCTACAAGGGTGTCGTTTACCTCACCTCGGGCGACAGCACCGCATGGGCCGTGGATGCCGAGGATGGTCGCATCCTCTGGCAACTCGATTCGATTTCCTCGCGCAACAACGTGCTGGGCGCGCCCGCACCGGCACTGAACGATCAGGTTGCGATTTTCGCCTTCGGCTCGTCCGAATTGCAGGCCGCCTTCCGGGGCGGCGGACTGCGGATTTGGGATGCCGCCATCCCCGGCAAACGGCCCGGCCTCTCGCGCACGCGGGTGACGGACATCACCGGCGCGCCCGTAATCAGCGGCACCACCGTGTTCGCAGGCACCAACGAAGGCCGCACCGTAGCCCTCAGCGCCGCCACGGGCGAGCGTTTGTGGACCGCGAACGAAGGCGCGCTCTGGCCGCTCTGGGCCGCTGGCGGCTCAGTGTTCCTGATCTCGGACCGCAACGAACTCATCCGCCTCTCGGCCGAGGATGGCAGCCGTATCTGGGGGGTAGAGCTGCCCTTTTTCCAGAAGGACAAACCCAAGCGCCAGCGCGATATCTTTGCCCATATGGGGCCGGTTCTGGCCGGTGGGCGGCTCTATGTCGCCTCCTCTGATGGCCTCATCCGCGCGTTTGATCCGACCTCGGGCAAGCTTGTCGGCAGCGCCGAAATCCCCGGCGGCGCGACCACCGCACCGGTGTTTGCGGGCGGCACAATGTATGTGGTCTCGAAAAACGGCACGCTTTACGCTTTCCGTTGAGCGCCGCATGATATATCGCGGCGCCTTCACGCCGCTGGAGACTTGAGCCATGAGCTTCACCCTCGCCATTGTCGGGCGCCCCAATGTAGGCAAATCGACGTTGTTCAATCGCCTTGTCGGCAAGCGCCTCGCGCTGGTCGATGATCAACCGGGCGTGACGCGCGACCTGCGCGAAGGCGCGGCGCGTCTGGGCGACCTCAAGTTCACCGTGATCGACACCGCTGGCCTCGAAGAGGCAACCGACGAGTCGCTTCAGGGCCGGATGCGCAAACTGACCGAGCGCGCCGTCGATATGGCCGACATCTGCCTGTTCATGATCGACGCACGCATGGGGGTCACGGCACAGGACAAGGTCTTTGCCGAAATCCTGCGCCGCCGCTCCGCGCATGTGATCCTCGCCGCCAACAAGTCCGAAGGTGCCGCCGCCGATGCCGGTGTCTACGAATCCTACGGACTTGGCCTTGGCGATCCGATACGCCTTTCTGCCGAACATGGTGAGGGGCTCAACGAACTCTACGCCATGCTGCAACCGCTGGCCGACGAGTTCGAGACCCGCGACGACAGCGCCCCCGAAACCGATATCGAGCTGCCCGAAGAGCTGTCCGAGGACGAGGCCGAAGAAGGTTTCGTCATGCCGACGCCGGGCAAGCCGCTGCAAATTGCCGTGGTCGGGCGCCCCAATGCGGGCAAATCCACTCTGATCAATGCCATTCTCGGTGAAGACCGCCTGCTCACCGGCCCCGAGGCGGGGATCACTCGCGATGCGATCTCGCTTTCCATGGATTGGGATGGGCTGCCCGTGCGCCTGTTCGATACCGCCGGTATGCGCAAAAAGGCCAAGGTGCAGGAAAAGCTAGAAAAGCTTTCGGTCTCCGATGGCTTGCGCGCGCTCAAATTCGCCGAGGTGGTCGTCGTCTTGCTCGATGCCGCGATCCCGTTTGAACAACAGGATCTGCGCATCGCCGACCTGGCTGAACGTGAAGGCCGCGCCGTCGTGGTGGCGGTCAACAAGTGGGATCTGGAACCCGAGAAACAGCAGAAACTTCGCGATCTGAAAGAGGGCTTCGCGCGCCTCTTGCCGCAATTGCGCGGCACGCCCCTGATCACCGTGTCCGCCAAGACCGGCCGTGGCCTCGACCGGCTGCGCGAGGCGATTTTCACCTCCTATCAGGTCTGGAACCGCCGCGTGCCCACCGCCGCGCTCAACCGCTGGCTGGCGGACATGATCGAATCCCATCCGCCCCCCGCGCCGCAGGGCCGCCGGATCAAACTGCGCTACATGACACAGGCCAAGACCCGCCCGCCGCAATTCGTGGTGATGTGCTCGCAACCTGACAAGATGCCCGCTAGCTATTCGCGCTACCTCGTCAACGGGCTGCGCGAGGCGTTCGACATGCCGGGCACACCTATCCGCCTGATCATGCGCGGGCAGGGCGACAAAAACCCCTACAAGGGCCGCAAGAAAGCGCAGCCCTCGAAGCTGCGGAAACACTTGCAAGGCAAACGCGGCTAATCCGGGGGGCGGACCTTTTACAAATCGGTCCGCCCCCACGCGACGCCTTCTTTGTGCGCCGCACGCCGCTTAATCCTCGCTGCCCGGAAAATCATGCTACGGGGCCTAAACGGCCAGCAGCGTATCATATCCCATTGAGTGGTATGGCTTTTCTATCATTGTGTTCCTGTTCCCGCGCGTTAACCTCTTCTTATTGAAAAGAAGAATTACGACAGGGACAGGATCACTATGACCATCCGCCAATTTACACGCGGCTACACGGGGAAGGACGATTTGCGCGCCTGGGCCGAACTTGCCGTCACGATCATCGCTTATTTCGGCGCCCTCTGGACGGCCATCGTTGCGCTCCCCAATCTGGCGCTTGCCATCCCGTTCACGGCGCTCACTGGCCTTCTCGGCGTTCGGGTCTACATGATCCAGCACGATTGCATGCACAGGGCCTTCTTTTCATCGCGCCGGGTCAATGACCTGATCGGGCAACTCACGTCACCGATCACGCTTTCTCCTTATGTTTCAACGCGCTACAACCACAACCTCCACCACGCCCATGTCGGCGATCTCGATCACCGCGAGGCCTTCGAGATCGATATCATGACCATCACGGAATACCGCGCCGCGCCGCTCTGGCAGCGGGCTTGGTATCGCTTCTACCGCTCGCCCTTCACGCTTCTGGTGGTGGGGCCGTTTGTCCTCTACCTCGTCCTGCGCCGCTTTCCGCGCAATGGGATCAAAACGGGCCTTGGCTGGGTGCTGCTCGATGACGCGATGGTTCTGGGCTATTTCGCCGCGCTTTACGCGCTGGCGGGCTGGGCCGGTGTATATGTGCTGCTCGGCTCGATCTATGTCGGCACCACGCTGGGCGCGATCATTCCCTACGTGGTGCATAATTTCGAACAGGTCTACTGGGGCCGCAAACCCGACTACACCTACGAGAAGGGCGCGCTTCAGGGCTCTTCCGTTCTGCGTTTCGGGGCGCTGTTCGACCTGATGACGCTGAACATCGGCTACCACGATCTGCACCACCTGAACGCCAATATTCCGGCCTACCGCCTCAAACAGTGCTTTCTCGATGCAAAAGCCGCCGGTCTTCTGAACAGTCACGAGATCACCCTGCGCGAGGCCTTGGCCTGCTACGGCTGGAAGCTCTACGACGAAGATGCCCAACGCATGGTGGGCTTCTCGGCGGCACGGGAATCCACCCGCGCGCCCAGTGGCGAGGCCGCCTGAGATGCACCGCAATCGATCGGCTAAAAAGCGCTCAATCCCTTGGGGTGGGGCATAAAATTCCACTTGCGCGACTCGGGGCTTCGCGCAATATCAGCGCCGAAGGCAAATCCGCCTTTGCGTGGTGGATGACCCCACCCTAAGAGAGACCCCAAACATGAAAACCCGTCTTTCGGCGCTGGCATTGGCTGCGCTGCTTGCAACCCATGGCGCATATGCTGCAACTCCCGAGGATACCGACGGCAATGGCAGCTATTCGCAAGAAGAGATGATGGCCGCTTATCCCGACCTCACCGCCGAAGCCTTCGACGAGATCGATGCCGACGGCAATGGTGAGATCGACGACGTCGAATTCAACGACGCCTCCGAGGCCGGCATGCTGGCCAACTAAGCCGGTTCCCGGTTTTCCAGCCCCAACTGTTCCAGCCTCATGCCCCGGCCTTGTGCCGGGGCTTTTTTGTAATTTCAGGTGTCGCTCGTCGCGCCGGTCTTTTCGCTGCGGGCAGGCCGCCATGCGGCCAGCGCCAGCAAGATCATCCCCAACACCGCCAGCCCCAGAACCGGAAGGTTCACGGGTGTGAGGTTCTTGGCCACGACCCCGGCCAGCGCCCAGATGACCGCCACGGGATACGCCAGCACACCGGGCCGCCGGTATTGCACCGCCAGCGCGATCACCAACGCGATGCCAAGCCCGATCAGCGCCGCGGCCTGCTCGCTCACGATCCCGTACCCCGCCAACATCAGCCCGATCGACACGCAGGACGCCGCTGTAAGCCAGCCGGCGTAAAGCCCGACCGGCTCGGCCATGAGCCAACGGTCTTCGCGCGGTGACAGAAGCATCGCGAGAACGGCAAAGATCAGCATTGCCCAGATCATCACCGTGGCCCACGGCACCGAAAGGTTGGCGACCGGAATCCAGAACACCCCGATCCCCAGCGTGACCAAAAGCGATGGCCGCGCCAGATCCCAATCGCGCGCATAGGGGCGTGCGATCGCGCCGAACCCCGTGCCGATGATCAGCCAAAGATAGATCACGCCCCAGATCGCGAAGGCCCAGCCCGCGGGCTGCACCGGCGGGTTATCCTGCGGCACCGGGAACTGCCCGGCGGTAAAGCCGTTGAACCCGTCCGAGAAGAAGGGCGAGGCGGCGAATGCAATCGCGGTGAAGAAGATGAGCCAGGCGAATTGTTTCATGGGGACGTAACTCCAGAGCGCGTCAAAGGTTGCATGGGCCGCCATTTCAGCCCCAAATTCAGCCCCCGAACTCAGCCCCGAAAAATGCGCCGCCACGCATCGGCAGGGCGCATCATCGGGGCCGCTTCACCAGGGCGCGATCAGGCCAGCGTGCCCTCGGCTGTCAGACGTGTCTTACCGCGCAGATAGGGATGAAGCACCTGCGGCAGATCGACCGATCCATCGGCCTGCTGCCCATTCTCCAGCACAGCGATCAAAGCCCGCCCCACCGCAAGGCCCGACCCGTTCAGCGTATGCACGAACTGCGGCTTGCCGCCATCGGTGGGCTTGAACCGCGCGTTCATCCGGCGCGCTTGAAAATCTCCGGCCACCGAAACCGAGCTGATCTCGCGATAGCTGTCCTGCCCGGGAAGCCAGACTTCAAGGTCGTGGGTCTTCTTCATGCCGAACCCCATATCGCCCGAACACAGCACCACCGTGCGATAGGGCAGGCCCAGCTTTTCAAGGATACCCTCGGCGCAACGCGTCATCCGCTCATGCTCGTCCATCGCCGTGTCGGGATGGGTGATCGACACCATCTCGACCTTTTCGAACTGGTGCTGGCGCAGCATCCCGGCGGTATCGCGGCCCGCGCTGCCCGCTTCCGAGCGGAAGCACTGCGTATGCGCCACGTAACGAAGGGGCAGGGCGGTCTCGTCCACCACCTCGTCATTGACGATATTGGTCAGCGTCACCTCGGCGGTCGGCACCAGCCACCAGCCATCCTCGGTCTTGTAGCTGTCTTCGCCGAATTTCGGCAGCTGTCCGGTGCCATACATCATTTCTTCGCGCACCAAGACGGGTGTCCAGGTCTCGGTCAGGCCGTTTTCTTCGATATGCGTGTCGAGCATGAATTGCGCCAGCGCCCGGTGCACCCGCGCCACCGCGCCCGACAGCACCACGAACCGGCTGCCCGAAAGCTTGGCGGCGGTTTCGAAATCCATGCCCTTGGTCACGCCCGGAATTTCGTAATGCTCTTTCGGGGTGAAATCGAAGGCGCGCGGCGTGCCCCACTGGCGCACTTGCTCGTTGTCATTCTCGTCCGCACCCTCGGGCACTTCGTCGGCCAGCGTGTTGGGCAGGCTCATCAACAGGTCGGTCAGCTTCTGGTCCAGCGCCTTGGCTTCGGCCTGCATCTCGCTCACTTCGGCCTTCTTCGCGGCCACGGCGGCGCGCAATTCCTCGAACGCGGCCTCATCGCCCCGCGCCTTGGCTGCGCCGATCTCCTTGGCGGCCTTGTTCTGCTCGGCCTGCGCGGTTTCCGCGGCAAGGATCATACCCCGGCGCGCCTCGTCGAGCGCAAGGATCTCTCCCGACATCGCCGCTTCTCCGCGACGGGCAAGGCCCGCATCAAAGGCGGCAGGGTTTTCGCGAATGGCGCGGATGTCGTGCATGGGTCTCGCTCCGGATGACTCGTGGAATTGGTTTTGGGCCTTATGCCGCTTTAGCGGGTCTTGGTAAACGGGGGATTGATGCCCGCCGCCTCACGCCGCGAAAAGGGGCAAATTGCCAGCCCTGCAGGGATTGCAAACCGGCCTTTGCGCGCATAGGTTCCGCCAAACTCCTCGCGGGGGCAATCCTTGCGCGGACCTTATGACCTCATGAAAGGATTTCACACATGGAAGGTGCCGGAGCGATCGGTTCATTTCTCCCGCTTATTCTGATCTTCGGGATCATGTATTTCCTGCTGATCCGTCCGCAGCAGAAAAAGATGAAAGAGCATCAGGCCATGGTCGAGGCCCTGCGCCGCGGCGATCAGGTGATCACGCAAGGCGGCATCGTCGGCAAGGTCTCCAAGGTCAAAGACGACGGTGAGATCGAGGTCGAGATCGCCGATGGCGTCAAGGTCCGCATCATCAAGTCGACCGTCGCACAGGTTCTGTCCAAGACCGAACCGGCAGCCGCCGCCGACAAGGGCTGATAGGCCCGGCCCGGGGCCTGCAAGAGCGGGAACGACAGGGCAGGGCGCAAAGCGCTGTCCGCTTTTCTCACTCCATGGCCCGGGCCGAATGCAGGTCGCAAGCTGTTCGGTGGAAGGCCCGCAGAGGGCCCAAGACTGGTCCCGAACAGACCGACATGACAGGGATATGCGCGCGGAGATCGGTTCAGTCCGGGCGCCATGGAGAGACGAGCAATGCTTCAAATCGAAACATGGAAGCGCGTGCTGATCATTCTGATCGTGCTGGGCGGGCTTGCGATGGCCATGCCCAACGCCTTTTACACACGCGTCGAAACCCATAACGACGCGATCAAGGCGATCGAAAAGGGCGGCACTGGCGACGGGCTTGCCGAACAGGTCGGCATGTGGCCCACGTGGCTGCCCTCCAGCCTTGTCAATCTCGGTCTCGACCTGCGCGGCGGGGCACAGCTTCTGGCCGAAGTGCAGGTCGAGGATGTTTACAAGGCCCGGATGAAATCCATGTGGCCCGAAATCCGTGACATGCTGCGCGAAGAGCGCGCCACCATCGGCACGATCCGCCTGCAAGACAGCGATGACGATGCGCTGCGCGTGCGGATTTCCAACGCCGATCAGGTCGACGAAGCGGCGGCGCTGGTGCGCGGCCTTGCCCGCCCCGTGGCCAGCCTGTCGGGCGCGGGTCAAAGCGATATCGACGTCACCACCCAAGGCGACATGATCGTCGTGCAACTGTCCGAGGCCGAGAAACTCGCCACCGACGACCGCACAGTGCGTCAGGCGCTTGAAATCGTGCGCAGCCGGATCGACGAGGTCGGCACCCGCGAGCCGACGATCCAACGTCAGGGCGATCAGCGCATCCTGATTCAGGTGCCCGGCATCGGCTCGGCCGCCGAACTCAAGCGCATCATCGGCACAACCGCGCAACTGACCTTCAATGCCGTGGTCAGCCGCACCGAGAATGCCAACGAAAACCCCGGCCCCGGTGAGGAACTGCTTCCCGCCAAGGATCAGGAAGGCCTCTATTACGTGCTCGACAGCGCCCCGGTCGTGACCGGCGAAGACCTTGTCGATGCGCAGCCCTCGTTCGATCAGAACGGCCGCCCGGCGGTCACGTTCCGCTTCGATCCCACCGGCGCGCGTCGGTTCGGGGATTACACAGCTGAAAACATCGGCAAGCCCTTCGCCATCGTGCTCGACAACGAGGTGATCTCGGCCCCCACCATTCAGGCCCACATCGCCGGTGGCTCGGGCATCATCACCGGCAACTTCACGCTTGAGGAAAGCACCGAACTGGCCGTCCTTCTGCGCGCCGGGGCACTTCCGGCCAGCCTCGATTTCCTCGAAGAACGCACCATCGGCCCGGAACTGGGCGCCGACAGCATCGAAGCGGGCAAGATCGCCTGCATCGTCGCGGGGATCGCGGTTCTGGCGTTCATGTTCGCCTCTTACGGCTTGTTCGGGGTCTTCGCCAACGTCGCGCTGATGGTCAATGTCGGCCTGATCTTCGGATTGCTCAGCATGATCGGCGCCACGCTGACGCTGCCGGGCATCGCCGGGATCGTGCTCACCATCGGTATGGCGGTTGATGCCAACGTGCTGATCTTCGAGCGGATCCGGGAAGAACTCAGAAACGGCAAGGGCCCGGCCCGCGCCATCGAGCTTGGCTATGAAAAGGCGCTCTCGGCGATTGTCGACGCCAACATCACCACCATCCTCACCGCGCTTATCCTTTATGCCGTCGGCTCCGGCCCGGTGCGCGGCTTTGCAATCACGCTGGGTGTCGGCATCGTCACGTCGGTCTTTGCCGCGATCTATGTCACGCGGTTGATCGTGGTGTTCTGGTTCGAACGCCGCCGCCCCAAAACGCTGGAGATCTGAGATATGCGCCTGAGAATGGTTCCCGATAATACCAACTGGGATTTCTTCCGCATCGCGCCGCTGACCCTCGGTCTTTCGGGGCTGCTGGTGGTGGGCTCGATCCTCCTGACGATCTTTGTCGGGCTGAACTTCGGCATCGATTTCAAGGGCGGCACGACGATCCGCACCGAAAGCACGCAGCCCGTCGATGTCGGTGCCTATCGCGATGCGATCCAGCCGCTCGGCCTTGGCGATGTCTCGCTCAACCAGGTGTTCGATACCAGTTTCCGTGACGATCAGCACGTCGCCATGATCCGGATCGAGGCGCAGCAAGGCGAGGAGTCCGCCTCAAGCACCCTTGTCGAGGACGTGCGCACCGCGCTTCAGGGCGTCGCCCCCGACATCATCTTCGCCTCGGTCGAGTCGGTCGGCCCGAAAGTGTCCGGAGAGCTGATCTGGACTGCGATCTATGCTGTGCTGCTCGCGATCGGCGCGGTGCTCGTCTATATCTGGCTGCGGTTCGAATGGCAGTTCGCCCTTGGCGCGGTGATCGCGCTTGTCCATGACGTGATCATCACCATCGGTGCCTTTGCCCTGTTCCAGATCAAGTTCGACCTCGCCATCATCGCGGCCCTGCTGACCATCGTGGGCTATTCGCTCAACGATACGGTGGTGGTGTTCGACCGGGTCCGCGAAGACCTGCGCCGTTTCAAGACCAAGCCGCTGCGCGAGGTGCTCAATGGCTCGATCAACGTCACGCTGTCGCGCACCATCATGACCTCGTTCACCACGCTAATCGCGCTGATCGCGCTCTACGTGCTGGGCGGCGACGTGATCAGCGGCTTCGTCTTCGCGATGATCATGGGTATCACCGTGGGCACCTATTCCTCGATCTACGTGGCCTCGGTTGTGCTGCTCAAGATGGGCGTCAAGCGCGACTGGTCCAAGACCGACGGCGGCGCAGGCACCCAATACGCCAATATCGACGCCTGATCGCTCAGGATAAAACGCGCCGCAAGGGGGCCAAGGACACATAATGACCGAGGCCCTCACCCAAGTGTTCGCCATTCCCGGTGTCGGCTGGCTGCTCGCAGCCGCTTTCGTCGCGGGGGTGGTGCGCGGATTCGCGGGCTTTGGCACGGCGATGATCTTCCTGCCGGTGGCGGCACAGGTGGTCGATCCGGTCACGGCGATCATGGTGCTGGTCCTGATGGACTTCATCGGGCCGCTGCCCGCGATCCCGGCAGCCCTGCGCAATGGCCATCCGCGCGACCTCATGCGTCTTGTGATCGGCACGCTCTTCATGCTGCCTATCGGGCTGGCGGTGCTGTTCTGGGTCGACCCGACGGTGTTCAAGCTGGCCGTGTCGCTGATCAGCCTCGCCATGCTGGTGCTGCTGGTGGGGGGGCTGCGCTATCGCGGGGCGATGACCCCGCCACTGATCTATGCAACCGGCGGATTGTCCGGGCTTCTGGGCGGCGCGGTGGGCATTCCCGGCCCGCCCGTCATCCTGCTCTACATGGCAAGCCCACACCCCGCGAGCGTGATCCGGGCAAACAACATGGCCTACCTGTTTTTCTATACCGTCCTGATGGCTGTCAGCTTTCTGGTCACCGGCAAATTCACGGTCGCGGTGCTTGTGCTTGGCCTCGTGGCGGCGCTGCCCTATCTTCTGGGTAACATGATGGGCTGGTGGATCTTCCGGCCCGGATATGAAAGGCTTTACCGCGTGACCGCATATCTCATCATCGCCGCTTCTGCACTTTCCGGGCTGGCCTCGGTCGTCTCCTTTGGCGGGGGGGCGGGCTGATGCGCTTTGCCGAGGTCGATTTTGGGGATATCCAGCCGGTCGATGGCTACGGTCCCGGCTTCTTTCGCATCGGTGGCAAGATCTACGAAGGCGCGATCCTGCTGACCGAGGCCGGGGTGAAGCCGTGGGGCGGCTATGACGACCGTGCCGCCCTTCTGGACCTCGCGGGCGAGGTCGACGTGCTGTTGATCGGCACCGGCGCGGATATCGCCCACATCCCCGCCGACCTGCGCCAGCAGATCGAGAACACCGGCATCGGCGCCGAATCGATGACCTCTCCCGCCGCCTGTCGCAGCTGGAACGTGCTGGCTGCCGAAGGCCGCCGCGTCGCCCTTGCTGCGCTCGCGGTCTAAGCCGCGCGCATCAACACCCGAAAAATCGTATGCGACCGGGCAAAACGGCGTTAGGCTGACGGTATTTCTACCTTAAGGGTAAGTTCCATGCCGTTTTCGCGTCCGCTTTTCCTTGCTGTCCTTTTGCTGCTCACCGCCTGCACCCCGGCCAAGGGGCCATTTCGCACCACGGCGCTGAGTGATCCCACCTGCGCCACCCCGATCGCGCTGGAAAACGCCAATCAGGAGCGGGGGCAAGCCCTCGCCACGCGCTACCGCTGTTCCATGCAGCAGCACCTTCTGCCCAGCGCGGCCCGCTCCCGCGCCGCTCTGGCCGAAGCGCTGGCCGAGCAGCAGGCACTGGAAACCGCCCCCGGCGCGCCGCAACGGCTGTTCCTGCCCGCCAACGACTGGACCACCCGCATCCCCGAAGGCCAGCCCGCGCTTCTCCAATCGGATGACTACTACCTCGCCTTCGTCGAACTGGCCGACAACGGCAGCCGCGACGTGGCATGGCAGATGCCCGCCCTGCGCGAACACCTCGCCGCACAGCGCGCCAAGGGTCGGCAAAACTACGTTGTCACCTTTGTCCACGGCTGGCGGCACAACGCCGAATTGCGCGACGGCGACGTGCGCAAACTGCGCCGGATGCTGGCCTATTCGCGCGCTGCGCTAAACTCGCGCTGTGTCGCGCTTGGGGAATACTGCAACACCACGCTGACCGGCGTTTTCATCGGCTGGAACGGGCAAAAGATCAAGGAAGGCCCCTCTGACGAAAACCCGGATCAGGGCATGGGGCAGGGGCTCTCGGCGCTTGGCCCCGCGCTCACCTTCTGGGATCGCTGGAACGTCTCGTGCAAGCTTGGATCGGGGCGGCGCGATTGCGTCGGCGAGGTGCCGCAGGGCTTCAAATCCCCCCTCGGCAGCGCCCTGTCCGAGATCGAAGACGACTTGCGCCTGCGCCCGGGCGATCCGCGCGCCGACAAGTTCCTGATCTTCGGCCATTCCATGGGCGGCAACATGCTGGCCACCTTGCTGCGCGACAAGGCGGTCGCACAGGTGAAAACCCACAAGCCGGGCCGCGCCATGCGCCCCCTGATGGGCGACCTCGTCGTGCTGCTCAACCCGGCGGCCCGCGCGCAGGACTGGACCGCGATCCAGCGGGCCGAGCGTGCCCTTGCGGGGCTTGGCGACAGTCGCATCCTCACTTGCCAGCGCGCCGACGGCAGCCGCGATCCCGATTGCGACCTTGCTGCGCTTTTGCTCTGGCACCGGCTCTACCCGGTGGAACAGCGCCCGGTTTATGTCTCGCTTACCTCCGCCGCCGACTGGGGCACGCTGCGCCAGAAAGACCGCGACGTGCAGCACGACACCGCCACCGGACAGATCTTCCCCTTCGCGCGCGAATTCGTCGGTGAAAAGGGTCCAGAGAAGGTCACCGCCATCGGCCATCGCACCCCCAACTATGCCAGCCGCTTCACCCTTAATGACGATCCCGTCGGCACCAGTCACGAGATTGCCGTTCTCGAAGGCGCCCAGACCGACGGCGGCCAGCGTTACACCTCCCGCTATGGCAATGCCGTGAAGCCCGAGGCCGGCTGGTGCGAACCCGCCGATGGCTGGCTCTACCGCGCCCGCGTGCCCCAAGGCACCGCACCGGGCCGCTACCAGACCAACTGGGATTACGGCTATGTGCCGGTCGCACCGGGGGCACCGCCGGTGTCATCCCGCAACATCGGTGGGGATCAGAACAAGGCCGCCGTGCAATGGCGTCAGGGGCTCTACCTCAAGACCAACACCGGCGCGCTTTCGGTCTCGCCCGGCACCTCGCCGTTCTGGAATGCCCGGGCGCTAGATTCGGCCATTCGCGGCCATGCGGGCTGGGCCAATTACGCCACGTGGTGCGCGCTCAACCAGCTTGTCCTCGATGATGTGACCGCGGCCCAGCCCGAAAGCCTCCCCCCCGGCGAGATCGAGGCGCTCACACGCCGCGCCGTCATCGCCACCACCCCGAACGAGTAGGGGCGCGCTGTCTCAAGGGCGGTGCCGCAACCCGCTTGCGCGCCGCCGCGCTCCATGCCAGCTTACCCCCTGTCGGCCAAGCGCCGCAAAGGGAGAACAACCGACATGAGCACCTGCGTTTTCATCCAGCTGCGCTGCAAACCCGGAACCACCTACCGCGTGGCCGAGGAAATCGTGCTGCGCGAAATCCATTCCGAGCTGTTCTCGACAAGCGGCGAATATGACCTGCTGCTCAAGCTCTACATCCCCAAGGATGCGGACGTGGGTAAATACATCAACGATCACCTGCTCGATATCGACGGGATCGAACGCTCGCTCACCACGCTGACCTTCAATGCCTTCTAAGGCCCTGTCGTGAAGGACTAAATTGTGAGGAATGCCGTCTCTCGTCCACTCTTGGCACTCGGCCTTGCCCTGTCTCTGCTGCTGTCTTCAGCACCTCAGGCACAGGCCAAATCGCGCATTTATGCCGGCTCCGAAGCCGAGGCGCTGAAATGCGCGCACCTGTTCTCGATGACAGCGCTGCTTTTGTGGAAATCCGGCAAGATCTCGACCCGGGCCAAGGATTCGGGCATGGCGGCCTCGGTCATCATCCTCGACCGCTATGTCGGCGGCACATGGGAACAGAAGAAAAAGGCGCTCACGGCGGTCGGTCAGCGTCGCACGCTGTTGACCACGCTCGAAGAATTCAACGCGCAGAACAAATACTGCCTGCGCCGCTTCCCGATCAACTGAACGCTTGGAACTGGCTCTCCATCCTAGCCGGTCTGGCCCTTCATGCCGGGACCAGACGGACTAGTATGGATCACTTGAACACGGGCGCGCGCTTCTGCATCTTCGCGGCAACCACCTCGGCAAACTCGGGTGATTTCAGCTGATCCGCGAAATGAACCGATTCCTCGTCCATCTGTTGCATCATCCGATCCTGGCTATGCCGGATCAGCGCCTTTGATTTCACCATCGCCGCAGGGGCCGCATTCGCCACTTGCAGGGCGATTTGGCCGACCTCTTCCATCAGGCCCTCAAAGCCGAACACGCGCGAGGCCAAGCCGAACCCCACCGCCTCCTCGGCATTCAGAACCCGGTTGGCCAAAAGCATGTCATTCGCCACCGCCATCCCGACCGTCGCCGGAAGCAGCAGGGACGAGGCCGCCTCGGGCACCAACCCAAGCTGCACGAACGGCGTGCTGAACGTGGCACAATCGGCAACGAAGATCAGATCACAATGCAACAGCATCGTCACCCCGACCCCGATCGCGGGCCCATTCACAGCGGCGATCAGTGGCTTCGGACAGCTCGAAACAGCCTTGAGAAAGCGGATAACGGGCGGCACGTCATCGCCGCGCGATCCCATCACGAAATCCTGCAGGTCATTGCCCGAGGTAAAGTAATCCTCGGCCCCGGTGATCACGAAGGCCCGCACGTCATCGGATTTCGCATAATCCTCGATGGCGTCCGCCATCGCGCCATACATCGCCTGCGTGATGGCATTGCGCTTTTCCGGCCGCGCGATGGTCATCGTGGTGACGCGTTCGGCGGTCTGCAGCTGAATATTCTCGGTCATTCTCGATCCTGTCTTGTTGCTACGCCTGTCGGCCCGTCTGGCGAGACTGGTCCAGCGGCCTGTGTCAGGCATATGGCGCGCCTTAGATCACGCACCAGTCCCCTCAGAGATGCCCTTACAGGCCCTCTGGGTGCAACAGTGATTCCGGATGTGGACGTAGGGTCGTGTCATGTTCTCAGCGCGCCACCACCTGCGCCGGGCGACAACTTGCCAAAAACGGCGCAAATCGCACCGCATGACAGGCGTTTGATGTGACCGGATACAAAGGAAATGTCCCATCAGACGGATCAAGATCGGCTCACCCGCAGCACGCAAAATTCCCGTCGGGCATAGCTATACCCAAGCGCAAATTCGCGGCTTTTTGTCTCTCTGACACTCTTTGGGAAAAGTGGCAGCCCGTAGGGGGCTTCAACAAACTATCAAATTCATAGGCTTAGAAAATAGTGGGACACTCCACTTTCCCATAGTTTCATTATGTTTTTCGGGATTTTTGTCCCACCAATTTGCGGTTGGATTCCGTAATCACCCCCAATTGGAATGAAGGACGCCCGCCGCCGGGTTAGACGGCGACGGGCGAAATAGTTGTGATATTCACCGACAGAAGGAACAGCAAATGACACGAGCAAAGAATAGCCAAAATAAGTTGCGAGCGCAACCAACTTGTGTCTTGGATCGTCCTTTGAACGTGACGATCTTTCCCGACGAGTATGCGGCTTCGAAAAAGAGCGGCCAGCTTTCGCTGCGCGAAATCGAAGTGGGGATCAAGAAGAGGATTCGGCCTCGCAAGTCCCAGCTTAAATTCGTGAAGCTGGCTTTGTTTGGTGAAGAGAGGAGTAGCAGAGCGTGCTACCGGACGAATGCCAATGTCCTGTCGGTGGAGGGGATCGAAGGCGACTATGACGGTGAGGTCATGTCGCCTGAAGAAGCGAGGGACCTGCTGGCCGAAAATGACATCGCAGGTTTGATCTACACCACGCCTTCGCACACGCCGGAGAAGCCGCGCTGGCGCGTCATGTGTCCCTTCTCCAAGGCTCTTGAACCCGAAGATCGTGCAGTGATGCTGGCGCGCGTCAATGGCGTTCTGGGCGGCATCCTCGCCCGCGAGAGTTTCACGCTCAGCCAAGCCTTCTATTACGGCGGCGTCGGCAAGCCCGTCGAAACCTTCCTGGTTGAGGGCCGCGCGTTGGATCACGCTGAAGACTTGGACGAGATCGCGCAGGGACCGGATCGCGCTGCGTCGGGCGAGCCTGAGATTGCGGTAGACCAGTCAGACATCCCCGAAGCTGTCGAATACGCTGAAGCGATGCTGGAACGGGCAGCCGACAAGGTGCGCGAAGCCGGAGAAAGCGGCGAGAGCCGCACCGACACCATTCACAATCAGGCCCGATGGATGGGCGGTTTCGTGGCCTGCAATACTCTGAGTGAAGAAGATGTGCTGGAGAAGCTGTTCGCGGCTGCTGACGATGTGGGCCACTCGGCCCAATATGGCGTTTCAGAAACAGAACGCCACATCCGCAACGGTATCGCCAATGGAGCAGCCTTCCCTTTGCCGTGGTTCGATCCGATGGATTTGCTCGAAGAAGAACCGGAGGGCGAACTGGACCCTGAGACGCAGGCAGACATTGAAGAATTGGTGGGGCCGACCCGCAATGAATCGATTGCTAGAAAAGAATGGGGCAAGCCGATGCTGCGGGGCGATGGGCTGCCCGTCATCAACCTGCACAATACGGTACTCTATCTGGGCCGCAACGTCGGCTCAATCCTGCCGGGTTTAGCCCAGAACCTGATGACCCACCGGGACGAATGGAGCGGGGGCGAGATCGACGACGATGCTATAGCACTCGCTCGCATGGCGCTTGAAGCGCGCGGTTTGAAGACCGTGGGAAAAGAATTGGTGGCCGACGCGATAAGAACCGTGGCTAAGAAGTTGTCCTATCACCCGATCCGGGATTACCTCAGCGCACACCGGTGGGATGGTAAGCCTCGTCTGGACACGTGGCTGATCCGGCTCGCAGGTGCGGATGATACTCCCTACACGCGCGCCGTATCCCGCAAGTTCCTGATCCAGATGGCTGCGCGTGTGATGAAGCCGGGCTGCAAGGCGGATTACACGATGGTATGGTCTGGTGAGCAGGGACAAGACAAGAGCAAGGCGTGCCGCATCCTCGCAGGGACGGAGTATTTCAGTGAGACGCTGCCGTCTATCCGAGGGAACAAGGAAGAGGCTCTGCGGCACTTGCAGGGGTTGTGGCTGATCGAACTTGCAGAACTGGCACCGTCGCGCACTGCCGATCAGGAGGACCAGAAAGCCTTCCTGTCGGGTTCTATTGACCGGGTGCGATTGCCCTATGCCCGCCTGCCACAACTGTTCAAACGCCAGTGTGTTTTCGTCGGCACGACGAATGACGACCAGTTCCTCAAGGACCCGACCGGGGGACGCCGGTATTGGCCGGTTGCAATCCGGCAGGTCTTCGACACCGTCGCACTGGACGCCGAGCGCGACCAGCTTTTTGCCGAGGCAATGGACGCCTTCAATGCTGGAGAGGAATGGTGGCTGGATCGGGAGTTCGAGGCCGAACACGTCAAGCCGGTGCAGGCGGCAGCCAATGTCGAAGATAGCTGGGCGCAGCCTGTGGCTAAGTGGCTCGACAAATCGCCGTGCGATGAACTGGACGACGATCCCCGGCCCAAGGACAAAACCACTGTGTCGGAAGTTTTGTCCAAGGCTCTGTGCATCGACTCGGGACGGCAGGACAGAGCCGCTCAGAACCGTGCAGCGGCAGTTCTGAAGACACTGGGATGGATCAAAAAGCACACCAATAAAGGAAGCGTTTGGTTGAGGCCCGAAGAGTGAGTAGGGTGAATACCCCAATGAACACGGGTATTCATACGCAACGCACTGATTCTTAAACCAGATTCCCGACAGTGAATACGGTGAACACCTATTCTGGGAAAAGAAGCCTGAGACTAGGACATGGAGAGAACGGCGGGGGCAGGCGTCATTGGGGGCATTATAGGACCATGGTGTTCACGGTGTTCATCGTATTCACCTTCCTGCTGCGCATCGCACCGTTGCGAGGGCCAGACCCTTCTCATGGTGCAGCCAAGTCCCGTGGGCGAACCGATCCCTGTCACAGGACGGCGCTTGGGTCCTTCCTCTCACTCTAGAGCCGTCGTGGGGTGCGCTGAGCCACGGTTCCCCAGAGTTTTGTGGGTAATCCAGCGACAAAGACATATTACCCCGTGAGGTGGTGCTCCATTTACTCTGAGCCGCCTTGGATATAGCCAAATTCTCATGCTAGCCTGCAACCGGTTCTAGACCGGGAGGTTTCTCGAACAAGAACACAGAGATAGGGCAGGCAGCAGATCATGAACGTAGATATGCCGTTACTCGCGAGACATTTCCTTTAACCTCCCAGATTTGGGAAGAAGAAGATGTTTATGACGAAGGATCAACGCGAGATTCAGCGCAAGTTTCGGATACTTCGATACGCTGAAGAGATTGGCCATGTTGCGAAAGCCTGCCGTTATTTTGGGATTGGTCGCGCCAGTTTCTACCGTTGGCGCAAAGCCTACGGGGAGCGCGGCGAAGCTGGTCTGATCAATGCCCCTCCGATCCCCAAATGGAATGCCAACAGGACGCCGCCTGCGCGGGAGGAAAAGGTCCTTTATCTTCGTCGCAAATACCATCTCGGCCCAATGCGGATCGTTTGGTATCTTGAACGCTATCATGACATCAAGATGTCGGATGCTACCGTTTCGCGCATCTTGCGCCGCCATGGCTTGAACCGCCTTCCTCGCGGCACTCGCATGCGGAAGGTCCACACCAAGCGCTATCAGAAGCAAGTCCCTGGGCACCACATAACAGGTGGACGTTAAGTTCCTGACTTTCATAGGTGAAAATGGCGAGAAGGTGCGCCGTTTTCAAAACACAGCTATCGATGATGCGACGCGGGTTCGGGCTCCAAAGATTTACGAGAAGCACACCGAGGCCAATGCAATCGACTTCGCGGATCACATTATCGAGAAGTTCCCGTTTCGAATCCGAGAAATACGCACGGACAACGACCATGGGTTCCAGGAGAAGTTCCACTGGCATGTTGAGGATCTTGGAATTCGCCACGCTTACATCAAACGCGGCACACCCCAGTTGAACGGGAAAGTAGAAAGATCACACAGGTCAGACGGGCAGGAATTCTACCAGTTGCTCAGCTACAAAGGTGATGTCGATCTCGTAGCCAAACTGGATGAATGGGTGCGCTTCTACAACTTCCACAGACCGCATGGCGCGCACAATGGAAAGACACCTTACGAAGCACTCAGAGAAAAGCTATAGTCAGCAGATTGGATGTCTCACGAGAAACCGCACCCTACAGACTACGCCGCACTCGAGGACGAGGCTCGCAAAGGTCGGGTAGGTATCTGGAGCGGCAGGTTTCAGATGCCGCGGGCTTACCGGAACTGAGTGAAAAGATCATTTGCGGTCAGTATTCGCATCTTCAGTTCAATAGTGGCTTAGGAATAGCCCCTGAAAGTGGTCCGCCACCCGGAGTTGTTTTATCAGAGCGTGTCGGAAAACGTCAGCGATGGGGGGAACGCCCCCAGGCGGCATCGAATGTGCCAAGGTCACGGGCGTTGAAACTCTGCTACGAGGATAGCATCCATGAACGAGGTTGGCGTTGCTGGCCGTATCCTCGCGGATGCGGGGGAACCGTCGCCAAGGGGCGCGTAACTGCCACAGCGTCGGGTCTATCCCCGCGGATACGGGGGAACCCCCCCAAACGTATCCATATCGGCCTCCTTTGGGGGTCTATCCCCGCGGATACGGGGGAACCTCGGCTGTTGGCATTGGCGGCAGTTCGCGCTGGGGTCTATCCCCGCGGATACGGGGGAACCTTACAGCGCCATCAAGCAGTGGTGGCTGTTGAGGGTCTATCCCCGCGGATACGGGGGAACCGCGGTTGTCTGCGGCGTTTCGATGCGGTCTGGGGGTCTATCCCCGCGGATACGGGGGAACCCTGACCTTCTGTTTCGCGGCCTGTTCTGGGCAGGGTCTATCCCCGCGGATACGGGGGAACCGCCACCGCGCCCGGCGAAGGTCTGGTGCCGGTGGGTCTATCCCCGCGGATACGGGGGAACCGTCACGCCGACGCCACAGAGGCGCAGGAAGTCGGGTCTATCCCCGCGGATACGGGGGAACCGAGCTACGCGGCCCTCACCGGATCATACGAGCGGGTCTATCCCCGCGGATACGGGGGAACCTCAAGATGCAGCATGTTGCGCTCTTGATGGACGGGTCTATCCCCGCGGATACGGGGGAACCCGGCCGGCAGGCGGCCTCCTGCCGCGCTACATGGGTCTATCCCCGCGGATACGGGGGAACCCGCTCCAAGCCGCAAGCCGATGCACGCTGGACGGGTCTATCCCCGCGGATACGGGGGAACCCCGCCCTTGAGCTTGGCCACGTCTGTAACCGGGGGTCTATCCCCGCGGATACGGGGGAACCGCGTGTGCTTGGTCATTCGTCTTGCGCCTTTCGGGTCTATCCCCGCGGATACGGGGGAACCGGAAGGTCACGCAAGGCCGGGTCGTCTGAATACGGTCTATCCCCGCGGATACGGGGGAACCCTTTCCGCGCGGGCCAGCGCAATGGCTCTTGCGGGTCTATCCCCGCGGATACGGGGGAACCACCCCGCAAGCGTCGCCAACATTCCCTGACTGGGGTCTATCCCCGCGGATACGGGGGAACCTCGTGTAGCGCCCGCACATCCTTCACCATCAGGGGTCTATCCCCGCGGATACGGGGGAACCATGTGGGGTTTGAATGGATTTGCGTCGGCGTGGGGTCTATCCCCGCGGATACGGGGGAACCATCAGATGTTCGCCAATGCGATCGGCTTGAAGGGGTCTATCCCCGCGGATACGGGGGAACCCTCGGCGGCTTCTTCGGAAAGCATTCCAAGGCGGGTCTATCCCCGCGGATACGGGGGAACCGTGTTCATGACGCTGCTTGCTCTCGCCTCAGTGGGTCTATCCCCGCGGATACGGGGGAACCCGCTGAATACCGATGGCGGCGCGAAACGGGCGGGGTCTATCCCCGCGGATACGGGGGAACCCCTCAAGCCCCGGCGGCAAATCTCCGCGCCCAGGGTCTATCCCCGCGGATACGGGGGAACCAGGGGAGGGCATCAGGCCGTGGAATTCGAGGGGGGTCTATCCCCGCGGATACGGGGGAACCACGCAGCGCCGACGAAAAGCGAAATGCTGCACGGGTCTATCCCCGCGGATACGGGGGAACCGGCTGGCCCGGAGGCGATCATGCCTCTGGCGCGGGTCTATCCCCGCGGATACGGGGGAACCTCTCTCAGCCAATAGGTTGAATTCATTGAATTGTCAAATAACGCGGGTAGAGACCCAGAGGACTTACTTTCGTTTTACGAGCAAAATGCCATCCGCATCAACAATGGCCTTGGGCGGTGATCCCAGCGTTTCAATCCGTAGATTTCCGGCCGCCGAGGTATCTCGCCAGACAAGTGTGAGAGACCCTTGGCGCAAGGATTCCCACCAATCGCAGACCACCCCCCAGACGCGGCCGCGCACGCCTGCTGTCATGTCGGGGGCAACATAGACACCGGGAGAGATTTCCAACATTACCGAGGTCAGGAAGCCACGGTATCGGGCCTGGACGTCACGGGTTACAATGATGGTGAGCGGCATCAGTCATGTCCCTCGATCAAGGCCTTGATACGTTCGATCATTGCCGGAATCGTCTTGTTGTCGGAAAGCGTGCGTCCGGCAAGGCGGCGGGTGACCCGCTCGATGTTTTCGGAGGGACGATCGCGAACCTGTCTGGCGGCCTTGAACGCGCAAGGAATGGTGAGCTGATCCCGATAGAGATCGGCGATATCGAGCACAAAAGACTGCCCAGGGTCTTCGTGGATAAAGCCAAGCTGGGGAATTGTTGCCGTCGCTGCGACGGCGATGGCAGCGGCAGCTTCGACGGCACTGGCCGCATGGTTCAAGGCCTGGTTAGGCAGATCCGCCGCATTGGGGTTACTTCGGTCGTATTTGCGGCCGCGCCAGTCGATGCCGATGCGTTGGGCCCAAAGGGCATAGGTTTCCTTCATGCGGGCGCCTTCGATCCCGCGCAAAACATTCAGGTCGCGGTGGGGCAGGACTTCGCCAAGGCGCAGGGCATACATCCGCCGCGCGGTCATGATGCGCAGGTCGTCATCGGCCCAGACTCGGGCCTGAAGCCGCGCCAGCCCTGAGCGGTCGGGGATCATTGGCGGCGCGGTGTAGAGGCGCACGCCATCTTCGCCCACCGCGGCAAGGGCCGTGCGGGCATGGGCCAGTAGGCGCAGGGCGTCATGACTGACGGTAGAGCCGGGCCCCAGAAGGATCATCGAGACGGCCTGCAGCGGGATTGCGTAGTCGCCGGGCGACAGCGCATCGGCGGGGGTGGTTTCGCCCTGGACAAAGGCCAGCGTGCCGTCGCGCGCCGTGAGGGCGCCGCGCGCGAGATAAAGGCATCCCGCGCGATCCGCGTGGGGAACCTTGGCACTGTCAAGCCCGAGGCGTCCCTTGAGCATCGCTCACCTTCTGCGTTGCGGTGGACGCAGGAGCAACATGCCATAGCCATAAGCACGATGGCGTCCGATGCCGCGTGCAAGAAGGTCGGCAAAGGCCTGCGGGTCCTTCACGGTCAGGGTGCCGAGGATCGTGGCGTCGGGCCCGTCGATCCGCCTGCCGCCCCGCATGACGACCTGACGTTGGAATTTGTGCAGGCGCGACGTGTCCGGTTCCAGTTCAGCCGCGGGCGACAGACGTTTGGCAAGCCAGTCAAGGTATACCTCCTCACGCGTGCGTGCATGGCCGTTTCGCAGCGTTTCGGCAAGGAAGGCATCCACTTCGGCCCCCTTGGCAAACGCTGCGCTTTCCGTGGTCAGGGCAGAGGCCAGTCGGACAACGGGACGCACGTGGAGATCGAAGCCGAGCTGTTGGCCCGCGTGCCATGTCTCGACCGGGCGGGGGAGAGACCGAATCCGGCCGACATCCAGGATGGCGCGTTCACTGGGCAGCGTGACGCTTTGGGCCGTGTCCATCAATGTTTCGGCCGGTTGCGGGCCATAGGCGTAAAGCGTGGCCTGCGTAGCGCGTGGCGCGACCATGAGGCGGAAAGGGTGCAGAAGGGCGGGGCCAAAGACCTCGGTCAGCAGGTGATGCAGGGCCAGCCCCTCGTCAAACAGGCCCTTGCCAAACCCGCGTTTGCCCGCCCAACCGTGCAGGTCGGGCAGGTGCAGCGGGACCTCGATGAGATGCAGGCTCATGCGATGTCTCCCTCGCAAACGATCCTTGTGCCGCCATGCAGGCCGGATTTCCAATTGCGCAAATCCTGAAGGTCGTATTTCAGCGCACCCTCATAGGGGCGACCATCATCGGGCCAGAGCGCGCGCCCTGTCAGCCCCTGTGCCGCGAGGGCTTTCAGGGCTGCATGAGGGCTGTCGGCCTCGATCCAGCCGGCAAAAAGCCGCCGCGTGGGCAGGCAGGGCTTGCGCCCCAGAAACAGGGGCCGCGCCGGGCGGTCGAGTGCCTTGGCCAGATGCTCAAGCGTCGGGGCGTCGTCGGTGGTCAGTCGCAGCACGACATGGGTGTCATGGTCAGCCAGGTAGTCGCGTCGGCGTCGGTGCGGGCTGTCATAAGTGGCACCGGCACGTCCCTCGGGTTGTCCCCATGTGGTCCAGCCCTTGTCGTTCTTTTCCAGCTTGGCGTTTTGCATGTCGGTCACGACAAGCGGGGCGTGACGCCCCTCCGGCAGAGCTGAAAGGGCCGCGAACTCCATCCGGTCTTGCAGGGCCTGATGGGCGATGGTGTCCTCGTGTCGCCAGCCAAGCGCATTCGCAAAGAGCCCTGTCAAGGCGGACGCCGATGGGTAATCCCGCGTCGGGCCAACATGGTCGATCGTCACCCCGCCAAAGGCCATGAGCGGCGCGGCGAGGTGCAGGTGGAGCCACCGCCGCGTCATGCCGTCTCCCGCGCCTTCAGGCGTTCGGGAAGCGACTTGGCGAATTGAGCGAGGTCCGAGAGTGAACCGCGTTCCGCCTCGGGCACGTCGCTGTTGGCAAGCGACATCACCCGGCGTGTTTCATCCGTGTCATAGGCGGCATCGAGCGCACCAAGGTGATCACACAACGCGGCGACGGCCTGGCCGGTTTCTGCCTTGCAGGGCGTGCGGAAGGCTTCGGCAAGCGACCGCGGCTGCCGGTCCCCGGCTTCGAGCAGCATGAAGGAGGCACGGGAATAGGGGGCGGTCGATCCCAGTTTCGCGCCCGGCGAAACCTCGGCAATCAGGTAGGTCAGGTTGTGCAGCACCTCTCCGGCCAGCGCCACGTCGCCACCGAGGTTCCGGATCAGCCCGGGCAGGTCAACCACGACATAGCCGTAGAACAGCCCCGAGGTCAGTTCGGTCTCTTGAATGGTGTCTGCGCCGGTGTCCTCTTCGCGCGCCAGGTCATCGGCGGCGATAAAGTAATCGCTCTCGGCCTCTTCGGCGTGGACGGTGAAGGCATGTGCCACATGCACGGGGGCCTCGATATTGGCGCGTGGGTCGGACGTCACCATGCGTCCGAACAGGGCACCTGTCAGCCCACCGGGCAGCTTGGCACCTTCGCTCATCACTTTGAGATTGGCCTTGTGCTCCTTGAACCATGCTGACGCTAGGTCCTTTGCAGCTTTCTTGTCGCCGCTAGCATCAGCCACTAGGGCCTTGGCCGCCTTGGTCAGATAGGCGATTTCGACGGCGCCGATCAGCAACGTTTGGCGCGATTTCTTGTCCGCGCCCTTGTCACCATAGACGGCCTTCAAAAGGGCATCGCCAATTTCCTTGCGAACGTCCGCGTCAACACTTTCTGCCCAATCTCCAAACACCTTGCGTTCAATGATTTCACGCGACCGGAACGCATCCTCCGCTCCGTCGATCGCGCTCAGTGCATGGGGGTCTTCTGCAAGTCGCCAGTGCCGTTTGAGGCATTGAGAACTGACCCGAGTGCGCAAGGCGCCGCCATAAGGCAGGCGCTTGGCAAGGCCCGCATCGTCGCGGTTAAGCAGGGCGGCGGTATAGGGGGCGAGGAAATGGATTTGCAAGAAACGCGGATCAGACATTTTGGGTTTCCTTTTCACGAGTGCGTGCGCTCTGGTCCAGGCGCCGATAGTAGGAGCGGGCAATACGTTGCCCTTCTTCGTTCAGGTAGGCCCAGGCCAGGCTGGGCACGTCGATCTTGGGATGTTTGCGTGCCAGCATGCGGACGGCCCGCTCAAGTGCATCATAGCGCGCCGCGCCTCTGACGGCGAGCAAACGTGCAAGCCTGAGTTCGGAGAACACGGGCTTATCAAGAGTCGCTTGCGCGTCGCCGCCATCGGCAAGAACTGCGCCGAACTTGCGGCCATCTGCGTGGATGCTTTCGGTCGCACTGGCGGGGGTCAGCAAGGCCAGTGCCTTTGTGATCGCATGCCAAGCGGGTTCTTCGTTGGGGGACATGTCGAACCGCGCGACCATGCGCCAGAAGACCGGCGCGCCCTCCGGCCCCATGCGCCGTGCCGCGGCCTTTTCGCCGCCAGTGGCATGGGCGAGGGCCGATGCAATCGCCATGGCCCGCGATCCAACTGGATTGAGGCTGTCAGACATGTTCGCTCTCCTTGATCCCCAATTCTTCAAAAACTTTCCGGATACCGACCTCAAAGGCCACGCGGCCACGGGTCATGGCCCGTGGACGCATGATCGCGGCACAGGGAATTGCGGGGGCAGCGCGTTCAAATTCGGCGCGGGCCGCTGCGGCAAGCTGGCGGGTGAAGCGGGTATGCGCCGCATTGCGCGCCTCTTCAGTCGCGTGGCCCAATTTTTCCCAAAGCGCCGGAAAGAACGCCGCATCCGCGATGCGCGCGAACTGGTCGCGGGCGGGTTGGCTGCGGGCGTATTCGGCTTTGCCGCGCTTGGTATAATCGCCTTCGGCCGCGATCAGCGCCAAGCCGTCGCGCAGGGCGCGGTCAACACTTTCGATGGTTTCGACCTGTTCCCGGGAGAACTCGGTCGGCTTGGGACCCAGCATCGACTTGATCGCCGTCTTCGGCACGGGAATGACACGGGACTTGAAACCGTCTGTCTTGGAATTGCCACGGGCAAAGGCTTCGGCGACCAGGGCCATGTCCATTCGGTCTTCGTCACCCGTCGGCGTGGCAAGGTCAGGCACTTTCCAATCCCCGCCATAAAGTAGGCGGTTGATAAGCTTGTAGCTCCAATTCTGGTCCCCGAGCGTCAAGGTCTTGTTCTCGGCCAGATGAACCGGTGCCCAAGGGTCGCCGGTCATGCCATTGGCTTCTTTTGCCGCGATGCGCGCTGCTTTCGATGTGCCGCGCTTGGCGGAAAGGCCCCGTTGTCCTTCCTGGAGGCGTATGCGGCGGCAGACTTCGATGAACATCGGATCGAGCGTAGCCAGGTCGAGCAATTGTTTCTCCGGCCAGGGCAGGCACCACAGAAGCGCAGGGCCCGAAAGGTCGTCGCGCTTGGCGGTCAGACGCATGACGTCACGCCGCCACCATGCAGAAGGGTCCACGATTGCTGTGCCGGGCCGCACCGGTGCAAGGCCGATCATCGCCCGAGACGAGGAACCGCCATTCATGCGGGCAATGCCGTAGTTTCCGGCCCCGCCGAACCCCTCCATCGTTTGCAGGCTGACCAAGGCGAACAGCCAGTCCTCCGGCGATGCGTCATGGGCGATGTCACGTTTGAGGTCATGGTTGCGCGAGGTGATGAGCATGTCGAGCGCATCCGGCGTGGCCACCTCGCTCCATTTCACTCCGCCAGGATCGGGGGGCTGCAGGAACGCGGGCTTGCTGTCATCCTCGCCGACCAGATGCCACGGCGCGTCATCTTCGAAGTCGGAGGTCAGGTCGCGCAGGTTGGTGCGCCATGTCGCTTCGTCCTCGGGCAGGGGGCCATCCTGTCCGCTACGTGCCAGAACGCCCAGCTGCACAAGGAACATGTGCCAGGTAGGCCGTTGATGGGGGCGCAGGGCAGGAAAGCTCGTGACCTCACCACGCGCCATCGCTGCAAACAAGCCGGGCAGGGTGAGCGCGCTGCCGTTGGTCTGGATGAGAGGGGCTACCAGAAGGTTTGCGGTCATGTTCAGTCCTCTTCCAATCGTGTTAGCCCGGACGCGTCATAAACAAAGCCCGCCGCTTCAACCCGGAAGGTGAGTGGCGCTTTCGCGATGATTTCGGGTGGTTCATCCCCCGTCAGCTCGCGCGACCAATGGGCGGGCAGGGCAAGCGTCGTGACGGGTGATCCGAAGGGGCCAATCGTGTCATCCGGGAAGGTGACGATGGCGCCGCTTTCGCCCAGCCGTGTGCGGATGACCTCGTCGCTGGGAAAGGAACAGGGGAATGCTTCGCGTCGGTCGAGGATGACGTTTTGCGCCCCCATGATCTCCGCGATGGTCTTGCCTGTCTCACGGCGGCGGTAGTCTTCCCATCCATGCTGCGCGGCAATCTCGTCCAGTCGTTCGGGATGTGTGGCGCGTTCGACCAATCTGCGGTTCATCTGTGGGATGCGCCACAGTGGCGCGGCTTCGATCTCGCGCAACGTCGCGGCGAGGCCTGGAACGTCCAGATAGACGCCGGAAAGGGTTGCGTTCTGACCATAAGCACCCAGGCCATTCTCTGGCTCGGATGTCAGCCGACCAAGGTCGCCCTCGGGACAGAGAACCAGGGCGCTTGCTCGTTCAAATCCATCTGGACGCGATCGGCAGTGGCGGTGCAACCGGCCGATCCTTTGCAGGAGCACATCCATCGGGCACAGGTCGGTGATGAGGATGTCGGCGTCAATGTCGAGCGATTGTTCCAGCGTCTGGGTGCCTATGACAATCACGGCTTGCGCGATGCTGCCCTTGCCCAGAACATCTTCGACACGGGCATCCAGCAGCGCACGGTCCTCGGCGGCAAACCGGCTGTGGTGCAGGGTTGGCGTGTCGTTCAGTTCAAACACTAGGTTGGGGGCTTCATTCACGCAGGCCGCCAATGTTTCGCGTGCTCGGTCAACTGTGTTGCGGATAACCAGCACCCGCGCGCCACGACGGGCGGCCGATATCGCCTCGGCTGCAGCATCTTCTCCGCTCCAGCCTTTGCGGGCGCTGATCGCGACCTCCTTTTGCGCGCTGTCATCGCTGCTGACAGGGAAACAGTCGTCTTTTGTCCAAACTGCGGGGTAGGGTGTCTGTTCTGCCTCCTGAAGAGACGGAAGCGGTGTTGCGCGCCAGGCAGAGCGTGCCACCGCCCCAAGTGTTGCCGACATCAACAGCGCGTGTCCGCCAAGCGCCAGATGGTCGCGCAGGACGCTGCGCTGGATTTCCGTCATCCATGCATCGGAGGCGTGAACCTCGTCTACTACAAGCAAGGATCGCGACAGGGCGGATCCGCGCAGATGGGCGTGTTTGACCTGAAGCCCCGCCATCATCGCCTGATCCACCGTGCCGACCGCGATTTGCGCTGCGAGAAACCGGGTGGCATGTTCGGCAGCCCAGCGTTTGGCGCGGCTCTCGATGCCGGTGTCATCGTCCCATTTGACTTCGAAAGCAGGCAGGCGAATACCTTGTGCTTCGCCGGAAACCGCCTGCCCCGGGATGGCAAGCACGGCTTCGGGGGGCGGGTCGGAGAACATGGTCTGAAGCGTCTTGTTGATGCGGCTTTGCAACTGGCGCGCGGCGGCGCGGGTCGGGAGGGCGAAATAAAGGCTGTCCACGGCGCCGCTTTCATACAGTTGAGCAAAACGCCACAATGCCGCTTCGGTCTTGCCAGCGCCTGTTTCGGCTTCAAGGATGACGAGATTTTCCGAAAGTGATGTCCCCGCCACGATTTTCTGCGCAGGACGTGGTGTCGAATGATCTTTTGATACAAGTGCCCATGAGGCGGGGGCGCCCAAATGGCGGCCGGACCTATTCAGTCCAATGTCACTTAGTCGTCTTCGCGCCCTATCGCGGGCAATTCCCCAGTAGTCTGGGTCGAATGCCGCCACAAATGGGAATGCGTTTCGATCAGAGCCAACCCAATCTGCCAGGGCAAGTAAGCCGCAAAAGAAATGTGTAAAGGTCGGAGTTGGCGGTGGAGGCTCATGTTCACGGATTTCGGGGAACCAGGATGCAAGCGCCTTTCCGAACCGGGTTTCTTCGGATTTCCAATCATACCCCTCTAATGGGGCAAAGGCATCCTGCGCCCAACTTTCCCCCGGATTCTTTACGGGGCGGCCATGATGGGCAAACAGAACCATGAACCAGACCTCTATCTTGTCCCAGCGGACGATATGCGGAGCCTGGCCGGCGAGGGTGCTTTCCGCGTCGCCTTGCAGCAGCCATTTCCAGCCACACCGCAAGTGATCTCGCGGCTTCCGGGGGAAGGGCGGAGGCAAGGCCTTGATCTGAAAGGAAGGGGCGAGCTTTCCGATGTCATGAAGAAACGCAAGTGCGCCAAGGCATGCAACTTGTTCCTCGGCAAGCTTGCCCCCTATGGCCCTCTCAGCCCTGCGTCTTAAAACAGGTATTTCAAGAAGCGCACCAAGCGTCGCGGCTACATCGGCACTATGATGGATCAAATGATGCGAGGCACCCGAAACAGGATCTATTTTTCCCCAAAACTGCATTTAAAAAAGCGACCAATTTCTACACAATTTTGTAATCAGATAGTTTGCCTACTGCGCGAGCCTGTCGGTTAATTGTTAACCCTGCAGTAGATTCGGTTAAAGCACAATCGGTTTTTAAAGGGATTTGTCCAGTATGCGGCCCTCCGGGTTTTCGGAACGAAAGAGCTGGGCTTTTACGAACCACAGTTGAAACCGGGGGCGGCTTTATCGAGCAGCATAGCTTAGGCTGACATCCCTTAGCAGGCTGCTGAAATAGTCGGGTCTCGACGCGGCTCGAGGAACATGATTCATCCTCGTCACGGCAATAGCGGGGGTGATGATGCGTGGGACGGACGAGACGAGCGGTTCGCTATTTAGCTATGTGGATTGGGAGGCGCGCATCCCGGCGCGGCACTCGTTGCGGAAGATCAGGCAGGTGGTGAATGATGCGCTGGCCATCTTGGACGCCGAGTTCGAAGCGCTGCACACTGATTTCGTCCGCCCCTTTATTGCACCTGAGCGACTGATCCGGGCCAGCCTGCTGTAGTTCCTGTTCTCGATTCGCTCCGAGCGGCAGTTGATGGAGTAGATGAAGTATAACCTGCTGGTTCGTTGGTTCGTTGGTTCGTTGGTTCGTTGGTTCGTTGGTTCGTTGGTTCGTTGGTTCGTTGGTTCGTTGGTTCGTGGGTCTGGGCATCGACGACTACGTCTGGGTCCCGACCGTGTTCTCGAAGAACCGCGACCGACTGCTGACAACGGAGATGTCGCGCAAGGTGATGGCGGCGATCCTGGCGCACCGCGAAGTGGCGCCGCTCCTTTCGAACAGAAGGTGGCTTAAACGAGCACTTGGAGCGGCACGATTACGCGACAGGTTCAACGTATCTCAACCAAGTTCAGTCACACGTTTTGGAGCTGATATGTGAGGTTGTCAAAACCGTCACGCATATGGATTGGCAGTTCCCCGGTTCGAATGGACCGGGGGAACCCGTGTTCAGAAGATGAAGGTTCTCCCAAAAGTCCGAAAGAGTATCTTGCATGACAGTTGAAGAGTTGATCGAACGTCTGACCTGCCACGGGATTTTTCCTCCACCATCGATTAGAGTCCGATCCGACTTGAGGACGGACAATGAAACGGACGAGATTTACGAACGAACAGATCATCGGCATTCTGACGGAGCACGAGGCCGGGGCGAAGTGCGCGGACCTGTGCCGCAAGCACGGTATGTCGGAAGGCACTTTCTATAACTGGAAGGCCAAGTTCGGTGGCATGACGGTGTCGGATGCGAAGCGGCTGAAGGCGCTGGAAGATGAGAACACAAAGCTGAAGAAGCTTCTGGCGGAGCAGATGCTGGACCTGGCCGCGATGAAGGATCTGGTTTCAAAAAAGTGGTAGGGCCCGCCGTGAAGCGCGAAGCAGTTGCGTATCTTCGGGCCGAGCATGGCCTGTCAGAACGGCGGGCTTGCCACATCGCCGGGGCGGATCGATCGATGATCCGCTATCGGTCTCAACGCGCGCCGGATACGGCGTTACGTGGGCGCTTGCGGGAACTGGCCAACGAGCGCCAGCGGTTCGGGTGCCGCCGGCTGTTCGTGTCGCTGCGCCGCGAAGGCGAGCCGTCAGGCATCAACCGGATCTACAGGCTCTACCGCGAGGAAGGCCTGACGGTGCGCAAGCGTAAGGCGCGACGCAAAGCTGTCGGGAATCGGGCGCCGATCCTGGTCGAGGCACGGACCAATGCGCGATGGTCTTTGGATTCTGTTCATGACCAGTTCGCAACTGGTCAGCGCTTCCGGGTTCTCAACATTGTCGACGACGTCACCCGAGAGAACCTCGCGGCGATCCTGGACACCTCAATCTCGGGCCGCCGGGTCGCGCGTGAACTGACGACCCTGATCGAGCGCCGCGGAAAGCCGGGGATTATTGTTAGCGATAATGGGACGGAGTTAACTTCTAACGCCATCCTGAAGTGGTGTTCCGAGCACAAGGCAGAATGGCATTACATCGCGCCAGGCAAACCGATGCAGAACGGTTTCGTAGAAAGCTACAATGGCCGCATGCGCGACGAACTGCTTAACGAGACCATATTTCGCAATCTGGCTCGCGCCCGAGCCGTGATCGCGGCCTGGACCACCGACTACAACACCGAACACCCGCATTCGGCTTTGGACTACCAGACCCCGGCTGCCTATGCGCGGACCCTAATGACCGCAATCGCCCGTCCCGTTGCGCGAGATGAAAGCTCCGCGCGCCGGGGGATTGTTAAACCTGCGCCAATCGGCGTAAACACCAATCGGGCTCAAGTCGCGGCTGGATGAAAGTTCAGTGGCAGGTCACGTCTTGCCATCGTGTCCACTGACGATGGACGCTTTCGGGTAGCTAGTCATTTCTGAGACGGCGCCTCCGCGGCCATAAAGGGCTTTGATCGTGCAACTTTTTTGGCTGAGGGGATAGGCGTTCGACCTACGACCAATTGATCAACAGACCAGAAGGTGGCTGACCCTTGCAATGACCAAAACACGAAAGAGAAAGAAGCGTGAGATTTTACCGCCGCTAAGGCATTGGCCGCCAGCGCCGCAAGAATCGGCACACTCAGAAGGCATTGGTGATGACAGCGAGTCCGGTTCAATAATCCATAAGGGATTGGCTGGCGCCGACGACATCGTTCAGTGTCTTGCACTGCTAATGAATGAAAAGAACGTTTCTTATGAGGAGGTGTCACGGCGCTCGGACGTTCCCCAGCGGACCATCAAGAAGTGGTTCAGCGCCAACGAAAAAGCGCGAACAACTCCTAGGCTTGATACTATTCAAGCCTGCTTTGAGGCGTTGGGCCATTCGATGATTGTCAGTCCGCCCAGCGTTCAAATTGGCAATGGACAGCACATCTATCCGATTGAGATTTTTAGGCAGAAGATCTTGGATGATTGGATCGCACAGTCGGCTAGAGCAAGGGGGCAGTCTGTCACTGAATTCATTAATGACTTGGAGGCAAGGCATAGCAACGCAATTAGAAATCGCACGAAAGGGTTTAGACAAAGAGACTTTTAGCAAGTGCCCTTTAGGGCACCAGAAAAGCGCAAGGATGTAGTTCATAGGTTGCTCACAACGCTCAAACAGCAACGTGAGGCTTGCGCAGTGACTGAAAAATCGGTGCTGGAACATGACAACCGACCTCCTTACATCCGTGAGCGTCAAATTGAAGCCCGTTTTGGAATTTCAAGAGGCACGCAATACCGCTTGCGTTTGCGCGGTATCCTCCCAAGCGGAATCCGGATCAGTCCTCGCACTGTAATTTATTCTGAACCAGAAATCATTGATGCGTTCGCCAATCTGGCTGCAGAGGCGAAAGGGTAGATCAATGACGGCTGCAGGCATTGACACCAAGAGAGCACCGCTCCCGCCGCCCACGCGGCGGGGGCTATCGCGCGTGGAGGCGGCTGCATACATCGGCATCGGCGCATCGAAATTCGACACGATGGTCGAGGACGGGAGGATGCCCAAGCCCAAGAAAATCGACAGTCGGCGCGTTTGGGATAAGCACGCTCTGGACCGATTCTTTGACCTCTTGCCGGGTGGAGACGACTCGGACAACAATCCTTGGGACGAATAGATGCCCGAGGACTCCATGAAAATGCGATTGAAGTATGTGGTGGAGGATACGGACCGCCACGGTAACGTCCGACTCTATTACCGCCGGGAAGGGCGCAAGGTGCGCCTGCGCGGGCCTGCAGGATCACCCGAGTTTCTGGCCGACTACAAGGCCGCCGCGAACCCCAAGAAACCCCGCCCGCCGCGCGCTGCTAGACCGGGTCGCTTGAAGCCCGGATCGTTCAAGTGGCTCTGCACGCAGTATTACAAATCGTCGATGTGGGCGGAATTGGACCCGAACACGCAGAAGACGCGGCGCAGCATCCTCGAACGCTTCGCTGCCCACAAGGACAACGGCGACAAGCCCTATGCGCTCATGTTGCCGAAGCACATCCGTAAGCGCCGGGACGAAATGATGGACACCCCCGAGGCAGCTAACAGCATGGTCAAGGCACTGCGCCAGCTTTTTCGCTTCGCAATCCGCTATGACCACCACGACGCGAACCCGGCCACAACCGTGGAACCGTTGAAGTCGAAGTCATCGGGTTATCACTCGTGGACCTTGGCTGAGATCGAAAAATACGAAGAGACGCACCCCATCGGCACTACGCCGCGCCTAGCGCTCGCTCTGGCCCTCTATACAGGCCAGCGCCGCTCTGATGTGATTCAGTTCGGCAAACAACACTTGCGTCATGACGATGGGGTGGCGTGGCTAGTTTTCACGCAGCACAAGGGCCGGAACCGGAGTCCTGTGCACCTCGAAATTCCTGTGGTGGCCGCACTGCAAGAGATCATCGATGCCAGCGAGACGGGCGACCTGACCTTCCTTGTTTCGGAACAGGGCCGGGCCTTCACCAACAATGGCTTCGGCAACCGGTTCCGCAAATGGTGCGACAAGGCCGGGTTGCCGCATTGCTCCGTCCACGGGCTGCGCAAGGCGGCTGCGGCGCGGCTGGCGGAGCGAGGGTGCAGCGAGTTCGAGATCATGGCTATAACCGGCCACCAGACCTCCAAAGAGGTGACGCGATACACGAAGGCCGCAAGCCAGCGGGTCAGGGCTGAGGCGGCTCTGAAGAAGCTGACGAACGGACAGACGTAGAACAAAAATGTCCCACTTTTGGCCCCTGTATTATCCAGTGGGACAATTTGGGACCTTAAGAGGCTGAAAAGAATATGAAAAAATTCACGGTGGCAGCCCGTAGGGGAATCGAACCCCTCTTTCCAGGTTGAAAACCTGGCGTCCTAACCGATAGACGAACGGGCCATGCCGTGGCGTGAGGCGTTCTCTAAGAAAAACCCGCGCAACGCGCAAGCGGAAATTTCGCTTTTTGCCGAGAAAGTTTGCCCCAACCGACCGGCACAGGGCGCAGGCCCCTTTTTCGTCTCAGGTTTCTGCCTTTGCCGCATCTTCAAGGCGCAGTTGCGCGGTGGTACGCCCGCGCCAATGGTTCAACTCCAACCGCCCGGCAAGGTGAAAGAGCGCGCCACCATGCCCCTCAAGGACAGGGCCGATCGGGCCATCATACGCGCCAAAACAGATCGCGTCGAGCTTCGCCCCCAAACCATCGCCAAAGGTCACCTTCAGGTGGCTTTCGCCGACCCGCTTGGTGAACAGGATTCGGCAATCGGGAAAGGCAAAGCGCGGGGCAGGGGCGCCGGCACCATAGGGGCCAGCGGCGTCGATCCTCTCGATCAACTCGACCTGCGCCGCACCGGGCATCAACACCCCGTCCAACACCAGATCACGCGGCCCAAGATCGCCCGCACCCTGTTTCGCCAACAGTTCCGACAGTCGCGCCATCGCCGATTCAAGCTGATCGCGCGCCACGCTCAGCCCCGCCGCCATCTTGTGCCCGCCACCCTTGATCAGCAGTCCCTCGCTGGCCAGCCTCTGAATGCTCGCGCCAAGGTCGATTCCCGAAACCGACCGGCCCGATCCCTTGCCCTCATCGCCCTCCAGCCCGATCACCACGGCAGGCCGCCCCGTAGTCTCTTTCAGGCGGCTGGCGACGATGCCGACAACGCCTGGGTGCCAGCCTTCGCCCGCGGCCCAGACCAGCGGCGCATCAAAGCCGCGCGCCTCGGCCTGTGCCAGCGCGGCGGCGCGCACCTGTTCCTCGATCTCGCGCCGCTCGGTGTTGAGTTGGTCCAGCCGCTCGGCCATGGCGCGGGCCTCGTGTTCGTCCTGACAGGCCAGCAGCCGCGCCCCAAGGTCGGCCTTGCCGATCCGCCCTCCGGCGTTGATCCGCGGTCCCAGCAGGAAGCCAAGGTGATAGGGCGCGGGCGCGGTCTCCATCCGCGCCACGTCGGCCAGCGCCCGCAGGCCCGTGCGCCCGCGCCGCGCCATCACCTTCAGCCCCTGCACCACGAAGGCCCGGTTGACCCCCACAAGCGGCGCCACGTCCGCCACCGTCCCCAGCGCCACCAAATCGAGCATCGCCATCAGGTCGGGCCCCTTGGCCGCGTCACGCTCGCGCAGCACCCGGTTGGCCTCGACCAGCATCAGGAAAACGACCCCGGCAGCACACAGATGCGCCAGATCGCCACTTTCGTCCTGCCGATTGGGGTTCACCACCGCCAGCGCGGGCGGCAAAGTCTCGCCGCCAAGGTGGTGATCCAGCACCACCACATCCGCACCCTTGGCCACCGCCGCCGCAATCGGCTCATGGCTCAGCGTGCCGCAATCGACACAGACGATCAGGTCATGCACCTCGCCCAGGGCTTCCATCGCGGGCACGTTGGGGCCATAGCCCTCGTCGATCCGGTCGGGAATATACAGCGTCGCGCGCTGGCCCATCTGGCCCAGCCAATCCAGCAGCAAAGCGGCCGAGGTGCCGCCATCCACATCGTAATCGGCGAAAATCGCGATCCGCTGGTGCTTGCTCACGGCGTCGAGGAACCGCGCCGTCGCCGCCTCCATATCGCGCAGGCCGCGCGGATCGGGCAGCAGGTCGCGCAGGGCCGGCGCAAGGAAGCCCTCAGCCATCTCGGCACTCACCCCGCGCCGCGCCAGCACCTGCGCCACCGCGCGCTCCAGCCCGGTCTCCTGTGTCAGCGCTTCGGCCGCGCGCTCGGTCTCGACCGAGGGTCCGACCCAGCGCCGCCCGCTCAATGATGAATCGACCCCAAGATAGCTCACACGCCGCTCCCAGCCCCAACAAACTTCAGGTCAGTTGCCTTGAGTCCCGCCGGTTTGTCAAACTGGCCACGTGCAACTGATCCGTGGCGCCGTCCCGGTCTTCGCGACCCGGCCCCGCGCGTCATCGGCGCGAAACGGACGCTGGCTCGCAAATTGCCCCTCCTGAACAACGACAGGAGGGGTGCCACGTCCTTTGCCTCAGACCCAAAAGCCTGAACCCTCGGGCCAGCCCCGGCTGCTCAGACTTTCTCGATCCGCAACGCCACCGGCGTGCCTTGCACTTCCGAAAGTGTCGCCATCGCATCAAGCGCGGTATCAAGGGCGGCCCGTTGGGTGGCATGGGTCACGATCAGCACGGGCGCGGTCGGTTCGTCGTGGTCATACTGGCGCATCCGGTTGATCGAAATTCCCGCCTCGCCCAGAACCTTGGCCACCTTGGCCAGAGCGCCGGGCCGGTCTTCCAGCGTCATCCGCATGTAATAGGGCGCAGGCACCGTGCCTTGTGCCGGGTGCGCCTCGCTCAAGGCGCTCGCCGGGATGCCGAACGTGGGCAGCGACAGGCCGCGTGCGATATCCATCACGTCGCCCATCACCGCGCTCGCCGTCGGGCCTTCGCCCGCGCCTGCGCCGCGCAGCACGATCTGGCCAACCTCGTCGCCCTCCAGCACCACCATGTTGGTGCCGCCTTCGAGTTGCCCCAGCGGGCTCGCCGCGGGCACAAGGCAGGGGCTCATGCGTTGCTCAAGGCCGCGCCCCGTCATCTGCGCCACGCCCAAAAGCTTAATCCGATAGCCCATGTCGGCGGCCTGCCGGATATCCTCGATGGTGATCGCGCCGATCCCTTCCAGCTCGACCCCCGCGAAATTGACCTGTGTGCCAAACGCAATCGACGACAGGATGGCCAGCTTGTGACCGGCATCGATCCCGCCCACGTCCAATTCGGGATCGGCTTCGAGATAGCCCAGCCCGTCCGCCTCGGAAAAGGCCTCCTCATAGGTCAGGCCCGCGCTCTGCATCCGCGTCAGGATATAGTTGCAGGTGCCGTTCATCACGCCCATCACGCGGGTGATCTCGTTGCCCGCCAACCCTTCGGTCAGCGCCTTGATCACCGGGATACCACCGGCAACCGCCGCTTCGAAGCGGATCAGTCGGCCCGCCTCTTCGGCGGCTTCGGCCAGCGCCTGACCGTGAATCGCCAGCATCGCCTTGTTGGCGGTGACCACGTGCTTGCCCGCCGCAAGGGCCGCTTCGGTCGCCGCCTTGGCCGGGCCATCGCTGCCGCCCATCAGTTCCACGAACACGTCCACATCGTCGCGCGTGGCAAGCTTCACGGGATCGTCTTCCCAATCGTAATGCGACAGGTTCACGCCGCGATCCTTGTCGCGGGTGCGCGCCGATACGGCCACGATCTCG
Source organism: Rhodalgimonas zhirmunskyi (assembly GCA_030848925.1). Taxonomy (GTDB): domain Bacteria; phylum Pseudomonadota; class Alphaproteobacteria; order Rhodobacterales; family Rhodobacteraceae; genus Rhodalgimonas; species Rhodalgimonas zhirmunskyi. The sequence goes on along the minus strand of JANFFA010000001.1, from coordinate 872,618 downwards.
ATCGGGCGTCCGGCCCGCGCATTCAGAAGGCGCGCCTTCTGGCGCACGATCTTCACAACGCCGACACCCACGGTGCCCAGCCCGGCAATTCCAAGGCGCAAAGGTTCGGTCATGGGGGCTGGCCTCCTGCTGTCAGTCAATTTACGGGGCGACCTCTAGCGCCCTGTCGGACCACTTGCAACGGATCGCAGCCCACGCGCGGCATCTTGGCCCGGTTAGAGCCCCGATGTATCGACCCCGCGCCGCATCCTTGCGCGCGTCGCCCGGTCGATGATCGGCCCGCGCATCCGCGCCGCGCGCGCCCGCAGCGCCGCCGCCCGACCTGCCACGCCCTCGACATCGCTCTGCGCCACCGTCACTTCACCGGCCTGCGCAAGGATCGGCCCGAACGGAACCAGCTTCGGGTAATCCGCCGTTTGATCCGCCGGCCCAAGCCGCGCATCGAGTTCGGGAAAATCGCCGCATCCCGCAGACCAGAGCGGCAACAAAAAGCACAGGATAAGGGCAGGGCGGCGGTTCATGTGCCTTTCCTGCCCCAAGGCGGCGATCTGCGCAAGCGCGCCCTTTGATATGAACACATGTTCAGTTAAACCTTGTCCCATGGCACGCACCCAAGGTTCCCACTCCGACATTACCGGCCCGCGCATTCGCGCTGCGGCGCTGCGGCTGTTCGCGCGTCACGGCTTCGCTGCCGTCTCCATGCGCCAGATCGCGGGCGAGGTGGGGGTGCAGGCCGGCGCGCTCTACAATTACACCCCCGACAAGCAAAGCCTGCTGTTCGAGTTGATGCGCGATCACCTTCAGGATCTGCTCGCCGCCGCGCCCAAGGCGGCCCCCGGCGATACCCCGCTCGCCCGGCTCGAGGCGTTCACCCGCTTTCACATCCGCTTCAACACCGAACGCCCCGAAGAAGTCTTCATCGCCTACATGGAACTGCGCAACCTCGCGCCTGAGAACTTCCGCGAGATCGAGGCACTGCGCACCGCCTACGAAGGCCGCCTGCAACGGATCCTGCGCGACGGGGTCGAGGCTGGGGATTTCCGCGTCTGTGACCCACAGATCGCCGCCTATGCGGTGATTGCCATGCTGACCGGCGTGAACACCTGGTTCCGCCAAGGCGGCCGGCTCAGCCTTGACGAGGTCGAAACCCTCTACTGGGACATGGTGCGCAAATCGGTCGCCAGCTGACCCAAGGCTATCTGCTCCCGCACAACCCGCATTACTTGTCGCGCGGGGTCCAATCCTCGGCCCCCGGCGCATCCCGCCGCCTGAGCCTCAGCGCCAATCCCAGCGTCACCCCGGTGCCCACTGCCACCGTCAGGTCGACCAGCACGGTCAGCACCAACGTCAGAAGCAACAAAAACACATCCGCACGCCGCCCGCGCAGGTACTCTCCCCAGCGGTCCGGTTCGGTCATGTTCCACGCGGTCAGGATCAGCAACCCGGCAAGCGAGGGCATGGCGATTTTGCCCGCCAGCGGCGCCGCCACCATCATGATTATCAAAATCGTCAACGCGTGCACGATGCCCGCCACCGGCGTCTTGCCGCCCGCGCGCACGTTGGTCGCCGTCCGCGCGATGGCCCCGGTCACAGGCAAGCCCCCCACCAGCGACGAGGCGACATTCGCCACGCCCTGCGCCCTGAGTTCCGCGTTGGGCCGGTGCGCGCCGCCGATCATCCGGTCCGCCACGATGGCCGAAAGCAGCGATTCGACCCCGGCAAGGAAGGCGATCACCATGGCCGAGGGCAGCAATTCCACGATCCGCGCATAGCTCACCTCGGGCAAATGCGGCACCGGCAAAGTGCTGGGCAACGCCCCGAACCGCGCCTCGATGGTCTCCACCCCCGGCAACACCAGCGCCAGCGCCGATCCCGCCGCCACCGCAACGATCAATCCCGGAAAGCGCGGCCAAGCCCGGCGCAGCCCGACGATCAGGATCATGGTCACCACGCCCACCAGCAGGCTCGGCCAATGAAACGTCGCCCGTGCCCCCCACAAGGCCGAGATCTTCTCGATGAACTCCGCGGGCAAATGCTCGGGCCGCAGGCCCAGAAGGTCCGCGATCTGGCTCGTGCCGATGATGATGCCGATCCCGATGGTAAATCCGTTGATCACCGGTTCGGGCACCAGCGCGATCAGCCGCCCGGCCCGCAGGTATCCAGCCACGATCAGGATCAGACCCGCCATCAAGGTGGCCAGAACCAGCCCATCCATCCCATACGTGGCGATCACGCCATAAACCACGACGATGAACGCCCCGGTCGGCCCGCCGATCTGCACCCGGCTCCCCCCAAGGGCCGAGATGAAGAACCCGCCGACAATCGCCGTGATCAGCCCCACCCCCGGATCCGCCCCCGACGCAATCGCAATGGCAAGGCTTAGCGGCAGCGCCACCAGCGCCACGCTGATTCCAGCCAGCATATCGGCCACGAAATCGGGCCGGGAATAGCCCGGAAGGGTGCTCAGGATCTTGGGTTTCATCGCTCTGGCTCAGGTTACGAGACTCAACGCCACGGATTAGACGCCTCTCGCCAAACCTGTGCAACCGTGAACATCAAAGAACATCCACGCCCCTTCCGCGCGCAAAAAGGGTATAGCGTTCGATCGGTTTTTGCATCTCCCCGGCTTCACTTGACCAGAAACATCCCGGGGGGGGCTGGCCCCCCGACCTTACGCCCACATTCAGTGCGCCGGGCGAATGAATGTCCCGTTCTGCAACTCGCGAAAGGCCTGCTTCAACTCGGCCTGCGTGTTCATCACGATCGGCCCGTGCCATGCGACCGGCTCTTCGATCGGCGCGCCCGAGATCAGCAGGAACCGCACACCGTCTTCGCCCGCCTGAACAGTGATCTCGTCGCCGGTGCCAAACCGGATCAGCGTCCGGTCGCCCGACATGTCGCGAATGTTCACTTCTTCGCCCATCACCTCTTTTTCAAGCAACACCCCGGTGGGCGGCGCGGCATCGACAAAGGCGCCCGACCCGGCAAAGACATAGGCGAAGGCCCGGCGATACGTGTCGATGGGCAGGGTTTTCTTCACCCCCGGCGGCACCGAAACATCAAGGTATTGCGGATCGGCGGCCACGCCATCGACCGGCCCGCGCTTGCCCCAGAATTCGCCGGTGACGACCCGCACCCGCGTGCCGTCATCGTCGATCACCTCGGGAATATCGGCGGCCTTCACATCCTGATAGCGCGGCGCGCACATTTTCTGCGCCGAGGGCAGGTTCGCCCAAAGCTGAAACCCGTGCATCTGCCCGCGCGTGTTCCCTTTGGGCATCTCCTGATGCAGGATGCCCGACCCGGCGGTCATCCACTGCACATCGCCCGCACCCAGCGTGCCCGCGTTGCCCAGTGAGTCGCCATGCTCCACCTCACCGGCCAGAACATAGGTGATGGTTTCGATCCCGCGATGCGGATGCCAAGGGAACCCGCGCAGGAAATCCTCGGGCCGTTCGTTGCGAAAATCATCGAACAGCAGAAACGGATCCAGCTCTGATGGATCCTGAAATCCGAACGCGCGGTGCAAATGCACGCCTGCGCCCTCCAGCGTGGGTATTGCCTTGCGGGTTTCAAGTGTTGGTCTGATCGACATGTTCCGGCCCTCCGTCCTGTTCGGAGTTACAGAAATAGGGCGGCGCGGGCCCTGCGTCGACTCAGACAGGGGCAGGGGCCCTGTGCGGGCCTGCACAGAAGCCAGCCCGCCGAATGCACAAAAGCCCGGGCGCTTTTTGCGTCCGGGCCATCGTTCTCAGGTATTCCACCAGTCAGTTTGCACTATAGCGCAGCTGTGGCGCAAACCGCAGACGACTGAAGATAAAGCTCTTCATCTCGATCGGGTCCATCCCGATTTTGAAACGCGGATTATAAGTCGCCCAGGTCTCGACAACGATCACGCGCTCCTGATCGGGCACGGAGGGCAGTTTGTCGTCCCAGAACTCGACATCTTCCGTGGTCAACGGTTGCAGCAAAGCACTGCCCGCCGTATCCGACCAGTCGACGCTGAACGCGCCTTCAGAGTCCTTCCAGCGCACGACACTGATCCTGATCTTGGTGTCCTGTGCCTGAAGCGCCATGGCATCGAACAGGGCCTTTGCGTTGTCGACGTAGGTCGGGGTGATGTTCGCGGTCTCACGCGACAGCATGTCGGTCAACGTATTCGAGGCCTTGTGCGTGACCGAAGCCTGCCGGTAGCCGTCGAAGTAAACGAACAAGCCGAGATAGGCCCAGATCACCACGGGAAAGATGATGACGGCTTCGACAGCAACGGTGCCTGCGGTTTCGCTGTGAAATGCGCGAAGGCGGCGCAGAAGGGGGGTCAGAAGGGGAAAGGCCATATCAATCGGGCTCCTGCACGAAGGCTGCTGTCGAGACAAGCGCGGCTTGGCCAGCGCCGTCCTTTTCGAGATAGTGGCCCAAGCCCGAGGTCGGGAAGATCGGGTCGAACTTGGCGCAAACCCGCAGGATCATCATCTCGTTTTCCTGCCCGTTCACGAAGTTGCGCACGGGACGCGCGCTTTCTGAATGATCGACACAATCGACTTCATCGGGGATCACCAGGTTCGTGCGCAGATCAACCTCAAGCATCTCGAGGCGCAACTGGTTGGTGCAATCGGGGATAACGCCCGCCGTATCGCAGATTTGCTGCTTGATTTGGTCGTGCTGGGGCGCGGCTCCGGTATTGAGCCGGATGTTGCGCACCACGATATCGAGCGAACGTTCAAGCATCGAGTGCCGATAAGTGATCATGCCCATTTCGACCGCACTAAGGAAGGTGAAGACGAAGAAGGGAAAGACGATCGCGAATTCGATTGTCGCGGTGCCATCTTCAGCCTTTCCAAAGGCTTTCCAACGCCGGCGCAGGGTCTGTGCAATGCTCATTGGATCAACCTCAGTTTGGAGATGGACGACGCGATTGATACGAAGGCATCCGCGATTTCCAGACCATCCACATCAAAGAAATGCGCATCCGAGCTGGCACAGGATTCCAGTACCGCCTCGCCACTCCAGGGCGCTTCAAAGCCGATGGTGTAGACGATGATCCCGGCCTCTTTTGCGGCAGTGCAGATATCATCCAGCCGGTTGTTCTTGGTGGACCCACTCACCCAGCTATAGGCACCATAGTCGTCCCAATACTGGTCGGCATAGGAGGAGCTCCAGATATCGTAGTAGAGCTCGTCCTCGATCCAGTCGTTCGACGCCTGGTTGAAGAGCTGCGGGAAGGTCAGGCGCACCGCGGCGCTGCCGCCATAGGGCTGCGTGCCTCTGGACGAATACTTGTCGCCCATCAGCCAATAGGCGTCACGGTAACCTTGGTACGAATTGCTCCAGTTGCCAGCGCGCTTGTAATAGTAATAGCTACCGGATTTGACCGAATAGATGCGGTAGTTGTTGCCATTATAGTTCCCCTCATAGAACCAGACGTCGGTGTTTCCATCGCGATAGCCGTCCTTGAGGTAATACTGTGACGTATTCTGCCCGTCCGTCATCACAACCATGACCTTGAGGGTATCGTCGTTGAAATCTGCGGGCATGCCAGTGAAGGAATTGCTGACATCGCCGTCCGCGATCATCTTGTTGACGACCGGGCGCATCGCCGGATCAAGCAACGCCGCGCCCCACTTCACGCCGATATCGATCGAGGTGTTACCGTCTGCGGTAAACTCGTCGATATAGTCTTCCAAGTCGCCAACGTCGCCCGAAAAGCTCATGATCTCCGAGCCTGCACGCACCGGGCAGACCGGCAACGCCAGCCGGCTCTCGATCTCGTGCTCGTAGTTGTCGAACGGGTCAAACGGCCCGGTGCGCTTCAGTGAAGCGGTGGTCGAAATCGAAGTCGAGTGGAAATCGCTGCTGTCAAAGTTGACGCAATGCGAAAAGTCGTGCTCGTTGGTCAGGTTGAAATGTTGGGCCAAAGTTGCGCCTGCGTTCACCTGCGTGGCGTAAGGCACGATCGAAACCGCCACATCGCCGGGCGGGCTCGAATTGATCATGGTACGGACAAATTCCTTGGCCGCATCCTGAAGATTGTCCAGTTTGCTGTTGCTGCCCATCGATCCCGACATGTCGAGAACAAGCGAGATTTCAACACCATCGACGCTTTCCGCCGCGGTGCCCGCTGCCGGGGCAACAAGCGTGTCGACCCCCATCATGCGCATGAACTGCGTATTCATTTCGAACTCTGCCGTCGCAGAAACTTCGCGGTAGTTGAGGCCCTGATCAACGGTCACGGACTTCAAGTAAGCGTCGAGATTGGATTTGGTGAAATAGTCCCGAACCACGGTTTCGGGCGTGTTCTGCTGATCGAGGTCAGCCGCCGCCAGGACCGATCGGTCAAGAACACCCTGAAGCGCTGAACGGGTGTATTCGAACCGCATCAGGTCGATCCCGATCCCGCCCAGAAGAAGCATGGTCAGAACGAAAAACACTCCGAATGCGACCAACACACCGCTTTCGTCGTCTTTCAACCGCCGTGTTTCTTGGCGGCTTCGAGCCATCATCATTTGGATGCGTGTCATCATCTTTGCACTACCTTGTCCCTGGCCCCTCTTATGCGTGCCGAACTGGCGCAGAAGGGTCTTGTCCAAGGATGTTGGTAAACGCGGATAATGTCGGAATTGGGGTGCGAAAACGGCGCTTTGTGACCAAAAATGGGTATTTTGCTTGTCGTTAACCCGACATTAACGATTTCTCAGATCACTCCACCGCCCGCATGCCCGAAGCGCAGACCCCCGCCGCGCTGCATCCCGCACCCACGTAAATCCGGGCGCGAGGCGACTTGGTCAGGCGGATGCGTCGAACAAAACCTGCGGCGCAAAGCGCGGGCGCGTAAAGACGAAAGTCTGAAGCGTCTGCTGGCTCAGCCCGACGGTGAATGGGGGCTCATAAACCGTGCGCGTCTCCACAAGGATCAGGCGCTCTTCATCCACCATCACCGGAAGGGTATCGGTCCAGCCGTTCACCACGGCATCGTCAAGCGGGTCCATCGTGCCGCGCGTTTCTGACCATTCGACATGGTATTCGCCGTCATCCGCATCGAACCGCACGATGGTGATGCGCAACCGGCGCTCCTGCCCTGAGCGGGTCAGGAAGTTGAGCATCGAATACATGCCGTCGATATAGTCGTTGTCGATCGCCGCCGTCTCGCGCGAGATCAGGTCCGAAATCGTATAGGCGGCCTTCTGGCTGATCGCGTTCTGACGATAGGCATCGAAGAACACGAACAAGCCGCAAAACGCCCACAGGATCAGCGGCAGCATCACCACCGCTTCGACGGCGACGGTGCCGTCGGTCTCGTCGCGAAACCCCGACAGGCGTTTGCGGATACGGTAGGGAAGGGGGATGTAATTCAGCATCAGCGTGGCTCCTGCACAAAGGCGGACGATGCGGTCATCGCGGCATTGCCGGCGCCGTCCTTGGCCAGTTGAAGGCCCATACCGGCGGTTGGAAAGACGGGACGGAAGACGAGACAGGCCCGCAGCAACATCGAGTCGTTCTCGTCGCCGTTGACGAAGCTGCGCACCGGGTTTGACGTCTCGCTATGATCAACGCAATCGGCCACGTTCGAGGGCGCCACATAGTTGCGCGGATCGACGCGGATCATCTCCAGCCGCAGGTTGTTGGTGCAATTGGGCAAAACGCCCGCGTAATCGCAGATCGCCTGCTTGATGTCGTCATGCTGCGGCGCGGTGCCGGTGCCAAGGCGAATGTCGCGCACCGCCATGTCGAGGCCGCGTTCCAGCATCGACTGGCGATATTGCACCATACCCAGCTCCACCGCCGAGAAGAAGATTACGATGTAAACCGGGAACATGATCGCGAATTCGATCGTCGCGGTGCCCGCCTCATCCTTCAGCCAGCGGCGCAACCATGCGCCCTTGATGCTCTTGAACCTGGTCATTGTGTCAACCTCAGTTGCGCGATCGACGCCGCGATCGCCTGGAATGCGCTGCTGATCTCAAGCCCGTCGACATCAAAGAAATGCGACGGCGAGGATGCGCAGTTGCGCAGTTCGGTTTCGCCAGAAGGCTCGGCCTCGAACCCGATGGAATAGATCAGCACGTTCTCGGATTTCGCCGCCGAACAGATGCTCTGCAGCCGGGTGTTCTTTTCTGCCGCCGGCACCAGTGCCTCGAACGCGCCCCAGTACCAGTCATCCCATGCTTGCGACGTGGTCTGGCCGTTCGCGCTGTAAAGCGGCTTGTAATTCTTTTCCGCGTTCCGCGCGACCGAGTTGAAGGCGAAAAGCTCTGGATTGGTCAGCCGCACCGCCGTGCCGGTTTCGCTGCTTGCATCCCCATAGGGGTGGTCCTGCCAACTGCCGTCATGTGGCCAGAAGTATTCTCCGCGCCCCGCATGCCAGATCGAATAGCGGTCGGCCGCGGCGTTATACAAAACGTCCGACAAGCCATCGCGCAGGTCGTCGCGCAACTCGTACTGGTCGGTGTTTGCGCCATCCGTCATCACCACGATCACCTTCAAAACCCCCGGTTCGCTGAACGAGGCAGGCTTGCCCGCGTTCACCGCCGCCACATCGCCATCGGCAACCATGGCATTGATCACGGGCCGCGTGCCGGGATCGAGGATCGCATTGGCCCATTTCATCCCCACATCGATCGAGGTGTTGCCATCCGCCGTCAGCGCATTGATCTTGTTGTGCAATATCGTGGTGTTGCTGCCCATCAACAGGATCTCGCTCGACGTCCCAGTCGGGCAGACCGGGGTGACAAGGTCATCGCTCTGGGCCGGGAAATGCGCCGCCTCGGTATAGTTGCCGAACGGATCGAAATGCGAGGTGCGATCATAAAGTGCCGTGGTGGACAGCGCGGTATTGGCGAAATCCGCAGCCGTGAAATTCACGCAGTTTGAATAGCTGTGCTCGGTGCTCACGTTGTAATGCGACAGCAGCGCCGCCCCGGCATTCACCTGCGTGTTGTAGGGCACGATCGAAATGGTGATCTCGTCACTGTCCGACATCGCCATGACCGCATCCACGAAGGCGCGCGCGGCGGGCTTCAGGTTGGTCAGCCGGTTGTTGTCATTCATCGAGTTCGAGATATCGAGCACCAGCACGATCTCAAGTGCATCGACCGCCTCACGCGCCGAAGCAAGCGCCGGTGCGGCAAGCGTATCAACCCCCGACATATGCATGAACTGCGTGTTAACATTGGCCCGGGCCGTTGCCGTCACCTCGCGAAAATTCAGACCCTGATTGACGATCGGCGTATCGAGCACCGCGTCAAGGTTCGCCTTGTCAAAGTAATCCTGCACCACGTCGGTCGCATCCTGCATCTGTTGCAGGTCCGCCGCCGCAAGCACAGCCCGGTCCAGCGTGTTCTGCAACTTGGTCCGCTCCATCTCGAAGCGCATCAGGTCGACACCGACCCCCACCATCAAAACGATGATCAGGAAGAAGAAGATCGAAAAGGCAATCATCACGCCGCTTTCGTCCCGCGCGAACCGCCGCAAAGACGTGCCGGGGCGGGCGCGACCGAAATCACAGGTATAATCACAGACACGATCACAGACACGATTATGGGCGCAATCGTCGCCTCCATGACCTACGCTTTGGGGCGTGCGGTTCTCGATCATCCTCTTACCCTTCCTCCCGGGTTTGCACGCGGTCTTGCCTGCGCCTGTCCGGCGGGGCACCCCGGCAACTGGGCCAGCACCAACTGACCCGGTTAAAACCGCAAACACGGAACACAAATACTCAAGGGTTCAATGGCAGCCAAAAAAGGCGACAATTTGTTCGAATATGGCCTAAATTCATGGCGTTGTTCGCGAATACAGGGCAATCCGCCACCGTCCCTCGCGGTGTTTCCGGTTTTACGACAATTCACAGTGAACTCGCTGAAAATCCGCCGCAAATAGGCGACAAAAACCGAGGACGCGCACCGGCACGCTAAGACTTCACACATCGCGATTTGCCATCTTGGACAGGGTGTCGCAGGTTGGCTTCGTCGAAGGGGTCGAATCGCGCCGTTCCGGTGCACGGCCCGCCGCAGGGAGGGGTATCGATGACCTATGATGAAACGCGCGAACCGACATTCCGCGAAAGCGTTGATCTGATGTTCAACCGGGCGGTGGCGATCATGGATCTGCCGCCGGGGCTGGAACAGAAAATCCGCGTCTGCAACGCCACCTATACCGTGCGCTTCGGCGTGCGCCTGCGCGGTCATATTCACACCTTCACCGGCTACCGCTCGGTCCATTCCGAACATATGGAGCCGGTCAAGGGCGGCATCCGCTACGCCGAAAACGTCCACCAGGACGAGGTCGAGGCGCTCGCCGCACTGATGACCTATAAATGCGCGCTGGTGGAAACGCCTTTTGGCGGCTCCAAGGGGGGCCTGCGCATCGATCCGCGCGAATGGGAAGAGCACGAGCTTGAACTCATCACCCGCCGCTTCGCCTATGAACTGGCCAAGCGCGATCTGATCAACCCAAGTCAGAACGTCCCAGCCCCCGACATGGGCACGGGCGAACGGGAAATGGCCTGGATCGCCGATCAATACGCGCGCATGAACACCACCGATATCAACGCGCGCGCCTGCGTGACGGGTAAGCCGCTCAACGCCGGCGGCATCCATGGCCGGGTCGAGGCGACGGGCAGGGGGGTGCAATACGCCCTGCGTGAATTCTTCCGCCATCCCGAAGACGTGGCCAAGGCGCAGTTGTCCGGCAAGCTCGACGGCAAGCGCGTGATCGTGCAGGGCCTTGGCAACGTGGGCTATCACGCCGCCAAGTTTCTCCAGCAGGAAGACGGCGCAAAGATCATCGGCATCATCGAACGCGACGGCGCGCTGTTTGACGAAAACGGTCTTGATGTGGATGCGGTCCACGCGTGGCTCGTGCGTCATGGCGGCGTGGCAGGGTTCCCCGATGCCTCGCACCACGCCGAAGGCGCCGCCGTGCTCGAAGCGGAGTGCGATATCCTGATCCCCGCCGCGCTCGAAGGCGTGATCACGATGGAAAACGCCGCCCGCATCAAGGCGCCTTTGATCATCGAGGCCGCCAATGGCCCGATCACCGCCGGGGCCGACGACATCCTGCGCGAAAAGGGCACGATCATCATCCCCGACATGTATGCCAACGCGGGCGGCGTGACGGTGTCCTACTTCGAATGGGTCAAGAACCTCTCGCATATCCGCTTTGGCCGGATGCAACGGCGTCAGGAAGAGGCGCGCCACCAACTGGTGGTGGACGAACTCGAAGCGCTGTCCGAAAGCATGGGTAAGCAATGGTCGCTGTCCGACAGCTTCAAGGAAAAATATCTGCGCGGCGCGGACGAGCTTGAACTGGTCCGCTCGGGCCTCGATGACACCATGCGCATCGCCTACCAATCCATGCGCGAGGTCTGGCACGCCCGCGATGATGTGCCCGACCTGCGGATGGCGGCCTATCTCGTCGCGATCGAGCGGGTCGCGGCCAGTTACCGCGCCAAGGGTCTCTGACGCTCTCGTGGAATGAAAACCGCCCCGGGGCTTCATGCTCCGGGGCGGTTTTACGTCTTTAAGGGGCCACTCGGACCTACTGCGTCAGGCGCAGCTGCGCGATCGAGGCGGCGATGGATTGAAACGCATCGCGAATCTCAAGCCCGTCCACATCAAAGAAATGCGACGGCGTCGTTGCGCAATCACGCAACTCGTCCTGCCCGCCAGTGGGCGCTTCGAACCCGATCGAATAGATCATGACGTTCTCGTCCTTCAGCGCGCCGCACACCTGCTGCAACTGGGTGTTCTTGGTCGCCTCTCCCATCGTCGAATAGGCGTTGGTGATCCAGTCCTGCTGCGCAAGGGTGTTGCCCGCGCTATAGCCATAAAGGTTGCGATACATCGGGCGGTAAATGTTCAGCGCCACCTCGCGCACGGTGTTCGCGGCATAAAGCTCGGGATACTCCAACCGTCGTGCGCTGCCGCTTTCACCCGCCCCGTCACCAAACGGATGGTCTCTCCAGCTTCCGCCGCTGCCACTGACCACGAAATACCGCCCCTGCGCCGCGTTCCAGATCGAATAGGTGCCGGTGGTATCATTGTGCCACACGTCCGAATTGCCGCTGCGCAGGTCATCGCGCAACAGGTATTGGCGGGTGTTCTCGCCATCCGTCATCACCACGATCACCTTCAGGATATTGGGCTCGTCATAGTCCACTGGCCGGTTCGCATTGGTTGCGGTTACGACCCCATCCGCGATCAACCCGTTGATCGTCGTGCGGCTACCCGGATCAACCAGCGCCGCCGCCCATTTCATCCCCAGGTCGATCGAGGTCCACCCCCCCGCCGTCAACCCGTTGATCTTGGCATCCAGCGCGGTCTGGTTGTCACTCATGACAAGGATTTCTGAATTGCTGCCGCGCGGGCACACCGGCGAACGCAGTTCCGACCCATCAACCGGCAGGTTGAACCCATCGGTATAATCCACGTCGAAATGCGCCGCCCGCTGGACATTCCCCCCCGAGGACGAGAACGCCGGATCGTCGAAATCCGCCGCGTCGAACACGACACAGTTGGAATAGCTGTGCTCGGCGGTGACGGGCAGGCGCGCCAGAAGGCTGGCCCCGGCGTTCACCTGCGTATTGTAGGGCACGATGGAAATCGTCACCTCACCCGCCGGCGCAAGGTCCAGCACGGTATCAACAAATTCACGCGCCGCCGGCTTCAGGTTGACCAATCGCGAGTTGCTCCCCATCGATCCAGATACGTCCAGCACCATCACGATTTCGATCCCGTCGATCGACTCTTCCGCCTGCGACAGCGCCGGCGCGGTCAGGGTGTTGATGCCCACCATGTGCATGAATTGCGTCACGATGCTGCTTTCGGCCTGTGCCGTCACCGTGCGTCGGTTCAACTGATCGACAACCACCGGGGACGCCAGCGTCGCATTCAGGTGCGCCTTGTCAAAGTAATCCTGCACCACGTCCGTCGGGTCCTGCGTCTGTTGCAGGTCCGCCGCGGCCAGAACGGCGCGGTCCAGCGTGTTCTGCAACTTGGTCCGCTCCATTTCAAAGCGCATCAGGTCAACCCCGACCCCCACCATCAACAGGATGATCAGGAAGTAGAAGATCGAGAACGCGATCATCACGCCGCTCTCGTCGCGCGCAAATCGGCGCACGCCCGTGTCGGCATGTCTCGTGTGGATCCGCGGCAGCAAACCTATCATGGCGATACCTTCCAAGTATCAAAATCTAATCCCGAGATCGGGCTCCAAAATCAGGCAGGCCCCCACCGGCCTGACCTCAGACGTATTTGCTTAAAAATTGCCACAACTTCTGGGCGGAAATGTGGCGAAAACCCGGTCTCATCGCAGCGCGGGTTTCCGCTCGGGCGACAATCGCATGGCTGCGCGCTCAATACCCCTTGGCCCCGAACAATGTCGCGCCGCAATCCGGTGTAGTCGCGCATGAATCCGAATCACGTGGCAATTTCATGGCGTATTCTACGGCGCGATTGCACGCCCCCACGCGCCCACGGCAGTGAACCTGCCACGCAGGATCGCCCCCCGTGACCTTTTCACTCTCATCCTTTTCATTTTTCCCTAAATACTCCCGCGCGCGGCGCTCCTGTCCTTGCCGCCCGGTGCTGCCCGATGAAACCCGGGCGCGCGACATGCCGCCAATCCGGCGTCCGAAGTCGCGCGCTGACATGAATCTGTCGAAAAGCACCGCGAAGCCCGGCGCCCCCCATTGCACCTCTGGTCAGGAGTTGGTTCACTCGAAACCAACACCCGTCCCAAAAGCGCGAGGCACCGGCGCATGCGGTTTTCCGCCCTGAAGATCCTGAAGGAAGGCCTGACCGGCAATCGCGGCTGGGCGCCCCACTGGCGCGATCCCGCGCCCAAACCCGAATATGACGCGCTAATCATCGGCGGCGGCGGTCATGGTCTCTCCACCGCCTATTACCTCGCCAGCCAGCACGGCATGAGCAATATCGCCGTGCTGGAAAAGGGCTATCTCGGCGGCGGCAATATCGGGCGCAACACCACCATCGTGCGCGCCAACTACGGCCTGCCGGGCAATTCCGAATTCTACTCCCACTCCCTCAAGCTCTGGGAAAGGCTGGAAGAGGAACTCAACTACAACGTCATGCACTCGCAGCGCGGCATCGTGAACCTGTTTCACTCGGACGGCGCGCGCGATGCGGCGGCCCGGCGCGGCAACGCGATGATCAATCAGGGCGACGATGCGATCCTGCTCGACCGCGCGGGCGTGCGCCGGATGCTGCCCTTCCTCGATTTCGACAATGCCCGCTTCCCGATCTACGGCGGGCTTTATCACCCGCGCGGCGGCACGGCGCGCCACGATGCGGTGGCCTGGGGCTATGCCCGCGGCGCCGATCAGCGCGGCGTCGACCTGATCCAGAATTGCGAGGTGACGGGGATCGACATCGAAAACGGTGCCGTCACCGGGGTGCAAACAACACGCGGCCCGATCCGCGCGAAAAAGGTCGCCATGATCACGGCGGGCCGCTCGGGGCAGGTGGCGGCGATGGCGGGCATGCGTCTGCCGATCGAATCCCACGTGCTACAGGCCTTCGTGACCGAAGGTCTGAAACCTGTGCTCGATACTGTCGTCACCTTCGGCATGGGGCATTTCTACATTTCGCAGTCTGACAAGGGCGGGCTGGTCTTTGGCGGCGATATCGACATGTATGCCTCCTATGCGCAGCGCGGCAACCTGCCCACCGCCGAACATGTGATCGAGGCGGGCATGGCCCTGATGCCGATGATCGGCCGGGCGAAACTGCTGCGCTCTTGGGGCGGGATCATGGACATGTCGCCCGATGGCTCTCCGATCATTGACCGCACCCATATCGATGGGCTCTTCCTCAACACCGGCTGGTGCTATGGTGGGTTCAAGGCGGTTCCCGCCTCGGGCCATTGCATGGCGCATCTCATGGCCACGGGCCGCCCGCACGAGGCCGCCGCGCGCTTCCGCCTCGACCGGTTCGAAACCGGTCAAGGGCTGATGGACGAAGAAGCCACCGGCAGCCAGCATAACCTGCATTGACCCGTTATCCGTGAAAGGACGACCGAGTGACCCTTCTCAAACCCTTCGCCGCTCTTGCTCTCGCCACCGCGCTCACGGCCTGCATGTCCCCCGAACCGACGGCAGAGCAGGCCGCCGCCGCGGGGGTAAAGCCTGCCACCCCCGCCATTGCCGCCACGATCGCCCGGGTGAAGGCCCGCGCGCAAACCGGCGTCGGGCGTCAGGTCGCGCCGGGGATCACTCTCGAACGTGTCTATTCGCGCGGCAACACGGTGTTTTTCGACAACCGGATGAACCCGGCGCTCACTGCCGTCGCCAAGCGCGAACAGACCCGGTTTCAGGCCGATACGATGAAAACCTTCGGCACCAAGTTCTGTCGCAAGGGCACCGGCACGCGCGCCTTCCTTGATGAAGGCGGCGCGATTCAGGTGGTGGTGCGCGGCGCCGATGGCACGCTGCTTTCGGGCGGTCGGCTGACGGGATGCCGGTAATGTGGGGGCCAGTAATACGGAAACGCGACGCGCTCGTCGCACTGGGTTTCGCTCTGGCCATGCAGCCCATCGCCGGGCACGCCGCCAGCGATGCGGACCTCGCGCGCGAGGCCGCCCGCGCGGTGAAGGTGCTCAAACCGCAGGAGGGCAAGCGCACCTCGGCGGGCCAATTGCGCCGCGTCTGGTCCAAGGGCAAGATCCTGGGCTACGATTTCACCGCCCTCGCGCCCGAGATGCAGAAACCCGGCGCCGCCCGCGAGGGGCTGAAAAAGGCCTATCCGAAAATCATGACTGATCTCTATTGCCGCAAGGGCTCTTCCAGCCGCGCCTTCATCCAGCGCGGCGGCGAGGTGCAGCTTTCAACCTATGACCGCAAGAACCGCCTGATCCATGCCGCGAGGCTGACGAAATGCCGCTGAAGACCCGCTCGCCGAAGACCTGCCTGTCAAACACCTGTCCCAAGAGGCCCCCATGCGCCTGACATGCCCCCTCTGCGGCGCCCGCGACCGCCGCGAATTCACCTACCAGGGCGAAGCCGTGGCGCTTTCCCGTCCCGATCCGGACGCGGGCCCCGAGGCATGGAATACTTACCTGCACCTGCGTGAAAACCCCGCCGGGTGGCGCGATGAACTCTGGTATCATGAACAGGGCTGCGCCGCGTGGCTGGTGGTCACCCGCCACACCACGACGCACGAGGTGCGCAAAGTGCAGCTCGCCCGCGATGTCGCCAAAGCGGAGGGCACGGCATGAGGCTTTCCAAGGGCGGCCTGATCGAGCGCGCCAAACCGCTCACCTTTACCTTCGACGGCCACCGCTATCAGGGCTACGCTGGCGATACGCTGGCCTCCGCACTTCTGGCCAACGGTCAGCGCGTCATGGGGCGTTCGTTCAAGTATCACCGCCCGCGCGGCCCCCTCACCGCCGGCCCCGAGGAACCCAACGCGCTTGTCACCCTCGGCCACGGCCCGACGCAGGAACCCAACCTGCGCGCCACCACGCTTGAGCTGTTCGATGGCCTCGCCGCGCGCTCGCAAAACCGCTGGCCCTCGCTCGATTTCGATCTACTTGCGGCGAACGACCTGCTGGCGCCCTTCCTCGGCGCGGGCTTCTATTACAAGACCTTCATGTGGCCCCGGGCCTTTTGGGAAAAGCTCTACGAACCCGCCATCCGCCGCGCCGCGGGCCTCGGCGCGCTCTCGGGGCAGGCCAATGAAACACGCTATGAAAAGGCCTTCGCCCATTGTGACCTGCTGATCATCGGTGCCGGGCCTGCGGGCCTCATGGCCGCGCTCGAGGCAGGGCGCGCCGGGGCGGACGTGATCCTCGCCGATGAAGATGCGCTTATGGGTGGCCGCCTCAATTCGGAAACCTTGTCGATTGACGACACCCCGGCCCACGCTTGGGCCGCCCACACCGTGGCCGAACTTGCCAGCATGCCCAACGTCCGCCTGATGCCGCGCACCACGATCACTGGCGCCTATGATCACGGCACCTATTCGGCGGTCGAGCGGGTCTCGATGCACCTCGCCGCCCCCAATGATGCCCCGCGCGAGGCGTTCTGGCGCATCAACGCCGAACGCGCCATCCTTGCCACCGGCGCGCTCGAGCGGCCTATCGCTTTTGCCAACAACGACCGCCCCGGCATCATGCTGGCCTCGGCGCTGCGCAGCTACGTGAACCGCTACGCCGTGGTGCCGGGCCGGGCCGTGGCGATCTTCGGCAACAACGACGATGCCCATCGCACGGCGGCGGACCTGCTGGACAAGGGCGTGCACATCGCGGCCCTGATCGACAGCCGCCCTGATGCGACCTGCACGCTTCCGGTGCGCTTTATCCCCGGCGCGCAGGTGGCCCATGCCACCGGGCGCAAATCGCTCGAAGCGATCACCATCGCCACGCAATCGGGCACGGACCGGCTGCAATGCGATGTGCTGGCCGTCTCGGGCGGATGGAACCCGACGCTGCACCTCACGTCGCACATGGGCGCGCGGCCCCGCTGGGACGCCAAAACCGCCGCCTTCCTGCCCGCGCCTGACGCCATCCCGGGCCTGATCCCCGCAGGTGCCGTCACTGGCCGCTTTTCAACTCACGCGGCGCTCGAAGCCGGCTTGACCGCCGCACGCGACGCGCTGTCCGTTCTGGGCCTCAAACACGCCCAGACCGACCTTCCCACAGCCGAGGATGCGCCTTATGCCATCACCCCGCTCTGGGCCGTGCCGGCCAGTGGCATGGGCAAGGGGCGCGCATGGCTCGACTTCGCCAATGACGTGACGGTGAAGGACGTGAAACTCGCCTCGAGCGAGGGCTACAAATCCGTCGAACACATGAAGCGCTACACCACCCAAGGCATGGCGCCCGATCAGGGCAAGAACTCCAACATCGGCGCGCTGGCGATCCTCGCCGACGCCACCGGGCGCTCTATCCCCGAAACCGGCACGACGACCTATCGTGCGCCTTACGCACCCACCACCCTTGCCGCGATGGGCGCGGGCGGGCAGGGCAAGGGCTTTGCCCCCGAACGGCTCACCACCTCTCACGCCGCCACGCTGAAGGCGGGCGCGCCCACCGTTGAGGCGGGCCTCTGGCACCGGCCTTCGTATTTCCCGCGCCCCGGCGAAACCCACTGGCGCCAAAGTTGCGACCGAGAGGTTGCGATGGTGCGCAGCCATGTTGGCATCACCGATGTCTCGACGCTGGGCAAAATCGACATCAAGGGCCGGGACACGGGCGCATTCCTCGATTTCGTCTACACAAACATGTTCTCGACCCTGAAACCGGGGCGCGTGCGCTATGGCCTGATGCTGCGCGAGGATGGCCATGTGTTGGACGACGGCACCACCGCCTGCCTTGCCCCGGGGCACTATGTCATGACCACGACGACAGCAGCGGCAGGGCCGGTCATGCGCCATCTGGAGTTCGTCGCCCAAGCCCTGCGCCCCGATCTCGACGTGGCGCTGACCTCGGTGACCGAGCAATGGGCGCAATTCGCCATCGCTGGCCCGCGTTCTACCGATCTCTTGAACACCCTGCTCGATGACGCGGTCACGGACGAGGGCTTTCCCTTCATGGCCTGCGGTCCGGTTGCCATCAAGGGCACCCCGGCGCGGCTGTTCCGGATCTCGTTCTCGGGCGAGCGTGCCTATGAACTGGCCGTGCCCGCGCGCTATGGCGCGGCGCTGTTCGACCTGCTGAAAGCACGGGCCGAGGCGATGCAGGGTGGCGCCTACGGGATGGAGGCGCTCAACGTGCTCAGGATCGAAAAGGGCCTGCTCACCCATGCCGAATTGCACGGGCGCACCACCGCCTTTGACCTTGGAATGCAGGGCATGATGTCGAAGAAAAAGGACTTCATCGGCAAAACGGCCTCGGAACGGCCCGGCCTGATGGCCCCGGATCGCGAACGATTGATCGGCCTCAGGCCCACCGGCGCGGTGAAGCAACTGCTTGCCGGGGCGCATCTGTTCGACCGCGATGCAGAAGCGACGCGCATGAACGATCAGGGCTATATCACCTCGGCCTGTTTCTCGCCGACGCTGGGCCATGCCATCGCGCTGGGCTTCCTCGTGCGCGGGCCGGACCGGATCGGCGAGGAGATCCGCATGGTCGATCACCTGCGCGGGGTGGAAACCACCTGCGAAGTCGTCGCGCCACAGTTTTTTGACCCGGACGGAGGGCGCGCCCGTGACTGAACCCGTGATTAAGCCCGTGACTGAAAGCGCGACTGACCAGACCCCGTTCAAGGCAATCCCCCCTTGCGCCGGGCTTCTGCCGCTGTCCATCGGGGCGCTGGACCTGACCGAACAGCCCCACGCACAGATGACACTTCTGATCCCGTGGGAAGGGCAGGAGACGGCGTTGTCCAAGGCGCTGGAAAAAGCCCACGGCGTGGCGCTGCCCGGTGTGGGGCAAAGCACCCAGTCACACGCGACCCGGGCGCTCTGGTTCGGGCACAACCAGGTGCTGCTTACCGGCCCCGCACCGGACCCGGCGCTGGCCGATCTTGCCGCTGTTACCGACCTGTCCGATGCCTATGCCTGCCTGCGACTGGAAGGGGCGGGCGCGGACAGGGTGCTGGCCCGGCTCACACCGCTCGACCTGCGCGACGTGAGTTTTCGCCAAGGCGCGGTCGCGCGCACCGAGATCGCCCATATGGCAGGCGCGCTCATCCGCGAAGGCGAGGCGGCTTTCGGGCTCATGGTCTATCGCTCGATGGCCGCGACATTGGTGCATGAGGTCAGCGACGCGATGCAGTCCGTCACGGCGCGCGCGGCGCTGGGCGGGGAATGAGTATTTAAGGAAAAATGAAAGGGCAGGGCGACGCGTTCAGGTTTGGCCGCGCTCTTTTGACGGCGTGCCGCGCCCGACGGATTGCAGACGCGGTGCAGACGGATTGCAGACGCCGCTTTTTCGGGCAGCGGGGCCGTTAACCATTGCGTGCGTTGCTTTGCTCAGGCGTTTTCTCTGGCGCGGATTCGGGCTATACGGGGTGCTGTTCCGAATCCCGTGCTTTGAAGGAGTGGCTTTGCCATGCGTTTTGTTCTCTCTGCCATTCTTGCCCTTGCCGTGGCGTTTCCCGCGTTGGCCGAAACCCGCAAAGAGCGCGCCGCGCGCTGTGCCGCTCAGGCCGATATCGTGGCGCAAGCCGTTGAAATGCGACGCAAAATGAAGTCCGAGAAGAAGGTGAGAGCGGCCCTTGGCGAAACAATCGATCCTAAGTACGCGCCCTCAATCACGCCGCTCGTCGGGTTTGTCTTCACGCTGCCGCGCAACGACCTGAAATCCGATGTGGCGGGCGCGTTCACCAAGCAATGCGAGGCTTACAAGCCCTGATCCCTTGTTCTAGCGGCGTCGAAGGCGCATATTCCAAACATGTCGCTACCCCCCGGTTTTCTTGACGAACTGCGCACCCGCACCTCGCTCTCGCAGGTGGTCGGCCGCAAGGTCATGTGGGACATGCGCAAGAGCAACCAAGGCAAGGGCGACATGTGGGCGCCTTGCCCGTTTCACCACGAAAAATCCGCGTCTTTTCATGTAGATGACCGCAAAGGATACTACTACTGCTTTGGCTGCCACGCCAAGGGCGACGCGATTTCTTTCGTGCGGGAAACCGAGAACGTGAGCTTCATGGAAGCGGTCGAAATCCTCGCGCAGGAAGCCGGGATGCAGATGCCCGCGCGCGACCCGAAAGCGCAGGAAAAGGCCGACCGGCGCACCGAACTGGCCGAGGTGATGGAGCAGGCGGTGCAATTCTTCCGGTTGCAAATGCGCACCGGCGGAGCGGCAGCCGCGCGCGAGTATATCGAAGGAAAACGGGGGCTTGGCGAAGACGCGCAGGCCCAGTTCGAAATCGGTTTCGCGCCGCCGGGTTGGCAGAATCTCTGGGACCATCTCAAGGGCAAAGGCATCGCCGATGAACTGATCCTCGAAGCGGGCCTTGCCAAACCTTCGACCAAACAGGGCGGTCGGCCATATGACACGTTTCGCGACCGGATCATGTTCCCGATCCGCGATGCGCGTGGACGTTGCATCGCCTTCGGTGGCCGCGCAATGGACCCTAACGACAATGCCAAGTATCTGAATTCACCGGAAACCTTACTTTTTGACAAGTCGCGCACGCTTTACAATCAAGGCCCGGCGCGCGAAGCGGCGGGCAAGGGCGCGCCACTGATCGTGGCCGAGGGCTACATGGACGTGATCGCGCTTGTCAGGGCCGGGTTTGGCGCCTCGGTCGCGCCGTTGGGCACCGCCGTGACCGAGCATCACCTGGCGCTGCTATGGCGCATCGCTGACGAGCCAGTCATCGCGCTTGATGGCGATACCGCGGGTCTGCGCGCCGCAATGCGGGTGATCGATATCGCGCTGCCGCTTCTCGAAGCAGGGAAAAGCCTCAGGTTTGCGCGGATGCCTGAGGGGAAAGACCCGGACGACGTGATTCAACAGCAGGGTGCAAGCGCGATACAGACCTTGGTTGAAGGCGCGATCCCGATGGTCGATCTGCTATGGCGGCGCGAAACGGAGGGGCGCAATTACGATAGCCCAGAACGCAAGGCCGCGCTGGATAAAGCCTTGAGAGAAAAGCTGAAACTGATCCGCGACCCGTCGATCCGTCAGCACTACGGCCAAGCCGTGAAAGAGATGCGCTGGCAGCTTTTCAATCCACGCAAACCCGCAGCGCCCCGACGCGAGTGGACGCCGCGCAACGGGGCGGGGCAATCGGGCAAATGGCCGCCTCAGCCGCGCGTCGAAACCGCCACGCGCCATTCGATTCTGGCCGGGCAGGGGGTGCCCGATATGCTGCGGGCGGGTGACGAAGACGCGCTCGATCATCTGCGTATCTCTGTCATCCTCTCAGTGCTACTGAGCCATCCCGGCATGGTGCCGGATTTCGAATCCGAACTTTACGCGCTCAACCCGGCCGACGACGATCTGCGCGCCATTCGCGACGCCCTTCTTTCTGCCCCTGCGCCAGAGCGGGCTGAAATTCCGCCGCAGCATCTTGAAAAGCTTACCCGCCAAGCGCATTTGCGCGTGGTGCCCGCGCTTTTGAAACCCGATGACACCGAACTCGCCCGACAGACAGTGCAGGAAGAGCTTGCGAAATACCTTGCTCGTCACGCGCGCCGTGCCGAGGTGGAAGAGGCCGTAGCCGATATCGGGCATGTTGCCGATGAAGCACTGACATGGCGTCTGTCCGAGGCCGCGCAAGCGCGCAATCGGGCCGAGCACGGGGTGCAGGAAGACAAGACGGAATACGACACCGGAGACAATGGCGCGCGAATCAGTCGTGAGGAACGTGCTGCCTTCGACGCGTTGCTCGACAAGATCGGGCATGCGAAACGGCAACGCTAGGACGTTTTGATGAGGAAACGGTAAAGGAATCAGGGTAAACGGGTTTTCGAATCACTCGGTGCCCTTCATGATTCGGCAATCCGAATCACCTGAACGGGCCACCAAGGCCCGAGGATGACACCAACGGACAGCGCATCCCGAATGCGCCGAGCACGTAGCAGGAGCTTTTCATGGCCGCTAAGGACAACGACGATCAGAAGCCCGACGATCAGGACGCCGAAGTCTCGCTCGATATGAGTCAGACCAAGGTCAAGAAGATGATCGCCGAGGCGCGCGAGAAGGGCTACATCACCTACGATCAGCTCAACCAGGTCTTGCCGCCCGATCAGGTTTCTTCGGAACAGATCGAGGACGTGATGTCGATGCTGTCCGAAATGGGCATCAATATCATCGAGGACGAAGAGGCCGAGGACGAAGAGCAAAAGAGCACTGCCATCGTAGAAGCAGGCCAGAAGGGCGAACTGACCCTTGGTTCGGGCACTGCAGAGAAATTGGATCGCACCGACGATCCGGTGCGCATGTACCTGCGTGAGATGGGCAGCGTTGAACTGCTCTCGCGCGAGGGCGAAATCGCGATCGCCAAGCGGATCGAGGCCGGCCGGAACACGATGATCGCGGGCCTTTGCGAAAGCCCGCTGACGTTTCAGGCAATCACCATCTGGCGTGACGAACTTCTTTCCGAAGACATCCTGTTGCGTGATGTGATCGACCTTGAAACGACCTTCGGCAACCAGCTTGGCGACGACGACGAAGAACCGGTTGTCGAGGCGGCCAACGTCTCGACCGCGCCCAAGACCGAGAAGGACGATCAACCCGAGCTTGACGCAGACGGGAACCCGATCGCCAAGGATGACGACGACGACGAGGATGAGCAGGCCAACATGAGCCTTGCTGCGATGGAAGCCGCGCTGAAGCCGCGGGTTCTTGAGACGCTCGATCGTATTGCCAGCGATTACGCACAACTGTCCGAGATGCAGGACAGCCGGATTTCCGCGACGCTCAACGAAGACGGCACCTTTTCCGAAAGTGACGAGGCTACCTATCAAACCCTGCGTAGCGAGATTGTTCTGCTGGTGAACGAGCTTCACCTGCACAACAACCGGATCGAGGCGCTGATCGACCAGCTTTACGGCATCAACCGTCGGATCATGCAGATCGACAGCGCGATGGTGAAGCTGGCCGACCAAGCCCGGATTAACCGTCGCGAGTTCGTCGAGGCCTATCGCGGTCGTGAACTCGATCCGAACTGGCTTGAGGAGATGGCGGGCAAGGCCGGACGCGGCTGGCAGATGCTGATTGAACGCTCGACCGACAAGATCGAAGAACTGCGTGCCGATATGGCGCAGGTGGGCCAGTATGTGGGCCTCGATATTCCTGAATTCCGTCGCATCGTGAACCAGGTTCAGAAGGGCGAAAAAGAAGCGCGGCAGGCCAAGAAGGAAATGGTGGAAGCCAACCTTCGTCTCGTGATCTCCATTGCCAAGAAGTACACGAACCGTGGCCTGCAATTCCTTGATCTCATTCAGGAAGGCAACATCGGCCTCATGAAGGCCGTCGACAAGTTCGAATATCGCCGTGGCTACAAATTCTCGACTTACGCGACGTGGTGGATCCGTCAGGCGATCACTCGCTCGATCGCGGATCAGGCCCGCACGATCCGGATCCCGGTCCATATGATCGAGACGATCAACAAACTGGTGCGCACCGGCCGTCAGATGCTGCACGAGATCGGTCGCGAACCGACGCCCGAGGAACTGGCCGAGAAGCTTCAAATGCCTCTCGAAAAGGTCCGCAAGGTGATGAAGATCGCCAAGGAACCGATTTCCCTCGAAACGCCGATCGGCGACGAGGAGGATTCGCAACTGGGCGATTTCATCGAGGACAAGAACGCCGTTCTGCCGCTCGACTCGGCCATTCAGGAAAACCTGAAGGAAACGACGACCCGTGTGCTGGCTTCACTTACCCCGCGTGAAGAACGCGTGCTACGCATGCGCTTCGGTATCGGCATGAACACCGATCACACGCTCGAAGAAGTGGGGCAGCAGTTCAGCGTGACCCGTGAACGGATCCGCCAGATCGAGGCCAAGGCGCTCAGGAAGCTGAAACATCCTTCGCGGTCGCGCAAGCTGCGCTCGTTCCTGGATCAGTGATTGGTGGGCATTTTCTTTTGCCCTCAACTCCCTCAACTCCTCTCGACCAAACGTGATTTGCACAGCAAACGGTGGGGCATGCATACTCTCTCAAAATGATTGGAGAGTGTTATGCGCCCCATACTTGCCCTTCCGTTTGCCCTGATGTTCGCCGCCCCCGCTGGCGCCTTTACCGCAATCAACGGCCTTGATGTGACCCCGGTTCAGGGTGGCTTCGAGGTGATTTCTCGCGGTGGCGATGGTCCGAGGCAGGTCTGGTGCGCAGCGGCTGAATATGCCCAACGGGTAAAGGGGGCCAGCAACAACCAGCGGCTTTTCATACTCCGCGGATATGGCCCGGCCGAAAGCGCGCGCGGATATCGTGGGGTCAGCTTCACCCTTGCGCCGCCGCAAGCGCTGGCAGATGGCCCGCGCCCCGGCAGCAATGGCAACTATTCGGTGTCGATGAAAACGCCCGGGTTCAATCTTTCCACTGCTCACGCGTGGCAGTTTTGCAAGGATGTCTTGGAAACGGACGACGATTGGCCACTCTGACGCAACTCCGTTCAAACCTTGAATCCATCTTGCCGTCTGCTCGTGGCTGGCCCATCCTTCTATCATGCAGACAGAGTTCCAGATTACCACACGGGGGCAGGGCCTCTATGAGTTCACCCGGCAAGTCACGGGTTGGACACAGGGGCAGGGCGATGGGCTACTCACACTTTTCGTGCGGCATACCTCTTGCTCCATCCTGATTCAGGAAAACGCTGACCCCGAGGTGCAGACCGATCTGCGCGCTTATTTCGATCGGCTCGTTCCGCCTAGCAGCCACCCGTCGATGCGGTACCTTACGCATACCTACGAGGGCCCCGATGATATGCCTGCCCATATCAAGGCGGCAATGATGCCGGTCTCATTGTCGATCCCGGTAGCAGATGGGTGCCCGGTGCTTGGAACGTGGCAAGGTATCTATCTGTTCGATCATCGCGATGCACCGCATACACGGCGCGTGGCGGCGCACTTCATGAAGGGTTGAAAAATCATGCGCTATCAAGTTCTTGCGATTGCTCTTTCAAGCATTGCCTCAACATCGGCCTGGGCCGGATGCGTCTCTGAAGAAATGACGTTCGTCAGTTGCACGGTGAAGGGCGGCAAGATGCTGTCGGTCTGTCTTGAGGGTGACATGGCTGTCTATCGTTTCGGCCCGGAAGGTGCCCCTGAGATCACGCTTTCCGAACCGCTCGCCACCATTGACTACCGCCCGTGGCCAGGGATCGGAAGTACCATCTGGGAGGTCGTGCGCTTCACGAATGGCGACATCACATATGCGGTCAACGGTTCGATTTTACGGATCGCCGCTGATGAGGCTGACGGTCCGAACCTTGGAGGCGGGGTTGAAGTGTGGCGCGGAGAGAACCTGCTGGCAACGCTAGAATGCCTGCCCTCAAGCGTCGCCTTTCCTTGGAGCCAAACAATAGGAGATGCCAAGCGTGCGGCCGGTTTGGAGTGGTTTCCGGAAGACCAGTCCTGGAAGCGGACGTCCGACTGAAACGGTTACGAGGGCTCGGTGGCTGAAACGAAGATTGACTAAAGCTCAATCGTCCCAAGCAATAATGCTGATCTTTCTACCGCGTGCTCAAATCAATTTTCCTGTCGCGGGAAATGACTTTCCCGTAGCGATGGCCTTCACATGGTTGCTCTGTAGCCCCCCTGATTTTGGGGTGGCATTTCCCCTCTACCCAAAACCTTGCGGGCCGCCTATAGTGCCTGTGGATAAGTGGGCGTGAGACCCACTCCGAGAGGCAGAGAAGAATAAGGGGAACGGCAATGCGCTGCCCGTTTTGCGGAAATATCGACACACAAGTAAAAGATTCGCGGCCTGCGGAAGATCACGTTTCGATCCGGCGGCGACGTTTTTGCCCGGCCTGCGGTGGCCGGTTCACCACCTATGAGCGGGTGCAACTGCGCGATTTGGTCGTGATCAAGAGTAATGGCCGTCGTGAAGATTTTGATCGTGACAAGCTCGAGCGTTCGGTGCGCATGGCGTTGCAGAAACGTCCGATTGAACCGGAACGCATCGATCAGATGATTTCGGGTATCGTGCGCCGCCTTGAAAGCATGGGCGAGACCGATATTCCCTCCAAGGCCATCGGTGAAATCGTGATGGAGACGCTGGCCCGGATCGATACCGTTGCTTACGTGCGTTTCGCGAGCGTTTACAAAAATTTCCAGGCTGCGGATGATTTCGACAAGTTCGTCAGTGAATTACGTCCGGACGTGAAGCCAGAAGACGGGGCATAAGTCGCCAAGATGAGTGATCCTGATCGCCGCTTCATGGCCCTCGCGCTTGCGTTGGGGAGGCGTGGGCGGGGGCAGTGCTGGCCCAATCCGGCCGTAGGCTGCGTGATCGTGAAGAACGGTCGTATCCTTGGGCGCGCGACGACCGCGCCCGGGGGGCGCCCTCATGCGGAACCTCAGGCACTGGCGCAGGCTGGTAAAGCAGCTCGCGGGGCGACAGCTTATGTCTCACTTGAGCCATGTGCGCATTTCGGACAGACCCCGCCATGCTCGCAGGCTTTGATTGAGGCCGGAATTGCCCGTGTCGTAGCGCCTCTTGAAGACAACGACCCGCGTGTTTCGGGGCAGGGGTTTGCGCAACTTCGTGACGCTGGGATTGAGGTTGTTACCGGTGTTCTGGCTGACGAAGCGGCGCGTGATCTTGCTGGCTTTTTCCTGAAAACAGAGGAAGGCCGCCCTTTCGTGACCCTCAAGCTCGCGACAAGCTTTGATGGACGGATTGCAACAGCCACGGGGGATAGCCAGTGGATTACGGGTCCAGCGGCGCGTCGGATGGTGCATGCGATGCGTTTCGACCACGATGCGGTTATGGTGGGCGGTGGCACGGCGAGGATTGATGACCCATCTCTCACGGTTCGGGATCTGGGCGTGAGGCGCCAGCCGGTCCGTATTGTCGCCTCTCGCCGTCTTGATCTGCCTTTGTTATCGGAATTGGCGCGTACGGCACGCGAGGTGCCGCTATGGCTTGCCCATGGACCTGATGCAGATCGTGCGTTGGTTGAGGCTTGGGAAGGTATTGGCGCGCGGCTCGTCTGTTGCGGGCTCGTGCATGGTCAGCTTGATCTTAGGTCTGTCCTGAAGGAACTAGGCGCCCTCGGCCTGACACGGGTGTTATGCGAAGGGGGCGGCGCAATCGCGGCCTCGCTGCTGGCGAATGATCTTGTGGACGAGCTTGTTGGCTTTACGGCCGGTGTCACGATCGGAGCAGAGGGCCTGCCCGGCATTGGCGCGCTTGGGCTGGCACGGCTTGCTGAAGCGCCGCGTTTTCGGCTGATTGAAACGCGGGCTATCGGGCCAGATGTGTTACATCGATGGGCACGTAAAGAGCGCTGAACCCAAGCGTATATTGGCAAACGGCACTCGCTAGCGGGCCTTCTAATAGGCAAAGATAGATTAGCGCCAGAGTGGCGCGAACCCCGCAAACACACCCTGCAATTTTGACAAGAACCTGTTTACCAATCCCGGGTGTGCTACCTCGCCTCTGGCAAGGCGCTCCACGACGACCTCTACCGGGCAGGCAAGTCCGCTGACAGGATCTAAATAGCGGGGATAGTCGATTAGGGCGGCATGAGCCAATCCTGCCAGAGATGGGTGGGAATTGCGACGCGCCGGCAAAGTGCCCAAATCGCGCGTTAGACCCCATCCGGCATAGAATGGCGCACCGGTACAGCTGACCTTTACGCCTCGCAGTAGCGCTTCGAAACCAAGGAGGGAGGTCATGGTGAAGACCTCCTGCACCTCCGATAAGAGCTGAATTGGATCGGCGTTGTCCAAGATTTGGTCGGCCAATTGCAAAGCGGTTTCTCGCGGAATTGCGCCCTTGCGAAGTCCGGCTTCTACATCGGGATGTGGCTTATACAAGATGACTGCATCGGGATAGGCGTCCCTCGCTGCCTGTAGCAGTGCGAGGTTTGAGGCGATCTTGCCCGCACCGGCCCTGATTGAAGCGTCATCCTCAACTTGACCCGGAACCAATATGCGGTGGCCCTCAGGTAACTCGGGCAGCGAGCCTCCGAGATTATACTTACTCACTCCCAGCTCTGTCAGTCTCCTGATCAATCGCTTGGCGCGGGCCTCTTGATCCGGACGCAGTTGCGCGCGCGCGGCAATAAGCTGTTCAAGTCGGCTCTCGCGGCTTGGGTCATAGTATATTCCGATCCCATCCAGAACGAGTGATAGCGGGGGAACCAGTTCGGCGCCCAGGCCACGCGAACGTAGAAAACCATCTTCGACGCGGAAGACATCGCTGGATGGGTCTGCCTTTCCCGCCCAAACCATTTTACGATCGGACTCGCCAGAGAAACGCATGCGTTTGTAGCGTCCGAAAAAATTCTGCATTGGGCGTCGTTTCCAGAGCCGAATTCCCTCTCCGGTCCAACCTTGCCCGTCTTCTCGCCATTCGCGTGCCAAAGCAGCAGCGGCTTCCATCGCCTCTTCCAGTTCGCAAATCTGGTCGCGGTAGGGGTCATACCAAACCGGATGTAGAAGCATCGCTCCGGCGAAAAGTTGGGCACGGGTCAGGTTGCGGCCACGACGGGGCAGGGGGTGTGTGTTTCGATCATCCGTGAGCCCCCATCCTGCATAGAACGGCTGGCCGAACACGACAGGTTTATGACCAGCCAGAATGGCTTCGAAGCCCAAACCAGAACTTACCACGTAAACCCCTACAGCTCCCTCAAGAAGCAGCCAGGGGTTCACGTCTTCGGCAAAGAACTCGACCCGGGCATTGGCATCGTCTTCGCTGAAATACCCGCTCCGAAAGCCGGCAAGCGTTTCAGGGTGAGTCTTGATCAATACGCGCGCGCCGGGGTTTTCCTCCTGCGCGTAATACAGCGCTTCTCGAAAACTGTTCGCATCGGCGCGGCCATATTCGACGCTTGCATCGCCTTTGGTTTGATCGACCACAAGAACATACCCCGGCTTTGGCAGGGCGGCAGCGGGATCGTGACCAAAGTATTTGCTGAGCCCTGCCTCGCGCATACGTGCCATTGCACCTCGGGCGCGATTGAGCAGGGCAGTATCGTCAAAGGGATGTGTGGCGAGTAAGGTTTCGAGATCCGAGGGGTGATTTGCGTCGAAGTGTATACCGGTTCGGTCTATTTGAAGGCCAAGCGGCGGCTCGCCACTTCTTCCCGGTTTGAGTGAGCGTAGCAACGCGTCCTCTATACGAATAACACCAGCGCCAGTCTTCTGAGCGACAGCTTCTCCGCGCGCGGCATAGGGTGAGCGCCCCCAGACAGCAATAAGATCGTCTGCCTGTGGCTTGCCGACGCGCAAATCATATCCGGCAAGCGATAGAATGCGGCGCACTCGTTTTTGCCGCAGGAAGCCCGCGTTAAAATAGTAAAGCCGCCGGGGATGATCGTCCCCGGCGGCTGTGTCCGTGTTGTCATGCATCAAAGCTTAACCACCGCTGAGTGTGCTCACGCCCGAACTGACGGTTCCGACCGAGCCAAGAGTCCCGGTGAACGCTGAAATAGTCTTGTTCCACTGAGTGAACGGCGCTTCGGTCACGTAAAGCGTATCGCCGTCGCGGATCGAGAAATCGCGCGCCACAAACATGCCATTGGGTTTGGTCAGGTCAAGGACGTAGACCATACGCTGTGCGCCTTGAAGGTCATTGCGGCCCAGCACGCTATTTGCAATCTCGGCAGGTTCATTGCGGAACACGAACACGCCCGTGGGATCGGCAGAGGCCGTAAGAAGCCCACCGACCTGTGCGATGGCTTCGACTGCGCTAAGGGTCTGGCTTTGGAATTGAACTTGGCTTTGGGAACCGGTCGCGCCCAATGCTGTGAATGCGCGGGTGTCTTCTTCTACAAGAATGCGGTCGCCGCCCCGCAGTGCGATGTCGAACTCCGGGTGCTGGTAGAGATCCTGCAGCCACACCTTCGAGCGCTTGTTGCCGCGGATCACAGTGATCTGAGCGATCTCCGGTTCAATCGTAATGCCGCCCGCGCGGGCCAGCATCGTTGTAAGTGTACGTGTCGGACGCTCGATCGGGTACACACCTTGACCGCCTATCGCGCCAACAAGACTGACCGTCGAGCCGTCACCAGCGACGCGGCGCACTTCGACTTGCGGATCCGGGGTCTGCTCAGAAAGTTTGCGCGTGATGATCTTGCGGATCGCCTCTGGACTGTTGCCCGCCGCACGGATGCGGCCTGCATAGGGCACGAAGATGAACCCCGCTCCATCGACCTGCACTTCTTCGAGCGCAGTCGAATTCGCGGTAGATCCCGCAAGCAGGCCGTCATCTACGTTTTCCCAGATCGTGAGACCCAGAACGTCACCTGGACGGATCGTATCGGAACCGAGTTGGCCCGCGTTCTTGAAATCTGCACTGAACCCGAGCGCTGGAACAACGGCCGTGGCGCGTGTCACCCGGTCATTGACCGAAACGACAAATGCGTCGCCGTTGCGCTGCACAGAGCCTTCGAAAATCTCTTTTTTATTGGGGCCCACGCGCGGCAAGCCGCAGGAGGAAATCATCGCAACAGCGGCGATCAGAGCGACACTTCGCGCCCAGCGGGAGGATACGGGTTTCACTGCTCGGTCTCCTCGACCTGTTTTATTGTATGTTAACTGCCTCGTGCCGACGCTTTTTGCGCCGTTATTAGTGCGACGCTACTTGATTTGTGATTTTGAATCCAGCGCCTTGCCGGGTGAAGCTCACTTCACCAGCCGCAACTGTTGCCGTGGTGCCGCGGTCCCATGGGCCAGCGCGTCATACGGGTCCTCCGGGCTGAGCATCATGTCGACAACCATGCGAAGCACCTGACGTCGTCCGCGAGAGGCATAAAATCCGCCCGCAACCTGGCTGGTTTCAAGCAGGTAGCGGCGATAATCTTGATATGCTGCGTGATCTGGCCGGGCCGCACGGGCAAAGAATTCTGGAAGGGGCTGCGTGCTCACGAACTCGGGTTTGTCATAGACGGCGCGTCCGAACACCTTGAGCGGAATCCCGCGCCAAAGAACCTGTTGCGCGGCAGTGGAGTTTACCGTGACGGCGCTCCGCGCATCGTTGAGAAGCTGCGCCAGTTTGCCGCCGCGCACATAGTGCACCCGTTCCGCGATGCCGGCTTCGCGTGCGAGACGCCGGATTTCCCGACGCAATGGCACCCGGCCGTCTTCGAGCGGATGCGCCTTGAAAACGAGATGATGGTGCTCCGGAGCGCCTTCAGCAAAACCGCCGATCACAACGTCGAGAAACTCTGTCATTGTTGAAAACGGTGAATGCTGCTGGAAGCTGCTGTCATGTTCGAGTTGCAAGAGAGCGAGATGATAGGGGAAACCACCGAGTTGAATACGCATCGTGGCCAGTCGCCGATCTGCCGCTTGTGCAGGCATAAGTAGCAGTCGCTTCAGATAAAGTCGGAATTCCTGTGCTACGGTTAGGGCGCGATGGGCGCGAAAATTTCGATAGCTTCGGTTTCGGAACATCACGAAAAAATGGTAGAGTGCGCCGTAGAAAACATGCTGGCGCATATCGCCCCAGCGCGCGGGGGGCAGTGGCAGATCTATATCCGATTGCGCCAATACGGCACGCATTTGGTCAACGCCCATATCCATCAACCGGGAATGTCCGTTCGAACCGCCCCTCTCGTAGGTTACCCAATAGGGGCGCATGTAGCCTTCTTCGAAAACATGGATCTGCAGCCCCATCGCACGCGCTTGTTCTACTGCTGCGGCATGAATGAAGCGGGTGTCGCCGTAGAGAACAACATCGGTGATCCCCTTTGCGCGCAGGATGGCCTTAAACGTCTCGGGCCACTTCTCCTGCGGTTCTTGAAAGGGAATGAAGCTCGATTTGTCGAACCAGAACGCCGCATCTCCGGCGTTGAAACCGACGCGCCAGACCTCTGCCCCGGCCGTGCGCAGCATTTTCCCCAACCGGTGAAAGAACGGCCCATGTGGCCCCTGAAGGAACAAGAAAGCGCGGTTTTTGCCGGTAACAGGTCGCATGGATCTCACATAAGCCGGAATTGGGTCTGATCCTTCTAACGATTAGAGCAGGCGAAAATATGGCGCGGATCGGTCTCGTTGAACAGTGGGAAACGTGGCAGGAGCAGTGTTCTGAATTACAGGCTGCATGTTGCCAAGTATGCATCCCCGCGCTAGGGCAAAGCATATCAATGAAGGGAGGCCCCCATGTTCACAGGCATCATCACCGACGTAGGCGAAGTCCGAATTCTTGAACATCGTGGCGACCTGCGTGCGCGCATTGGCACCGGCTATGACACCAAGGGCATTGAAATTGGTGCTTCGATTGCTTGCGATGGCGTTTGTTTGACCGTGGTCGCCTTGGGGGCAGACTGGTTCGACGTTGATATTTCGGCGGAGACCTTGTCAAAAACCAATATCGGCGCGCCAAAGGACGACACCTCGGGAGGGTGGCAAACGGGGCACCAGATTAACCTCGAACGCGCGCTCAAGGTTGGCGATGAACTAGGCGGGCATATTGTTTCGGGCCACGTTGATGGCGTGGCGAAGATTGTTAAGATGCAAGACGAGGGTGATAGCACCCGCATCACCTTTCGCGCACCTGAAGCTCTGGCCCGGTTTATCGCGCCCAAAGGGTCAGTCGCTTTGAACGGAACCTCTTTGACAGTGAATGATGTGTCGGGGGCTGAATTCGGGGTGAACCTGATTCCTCACACACAGGAAGTGACGACCTGGGGGCGGGCCGCTGTGGGGGATGCTGTGAACCTCGAGATCGATACCCTCGCGCGGTATGTCGCACGCCTGCAAGAGTTCGCGTGAAGCCCAGATCTCATAGAAGCATTATTATTAGGGGATAGTATTAGAGGGGCCGTTCCCAACCGCACGTTGCTGTCTATTGCTCCCTATTTTCGATCTAAGGATGATGTCTAATCTCTTGCGATTAGGAGGGTCGTTCCTGCATATTCGCTTGAACTGCGAATAATCGTATGTCGAGGGAGGAGCTACATGTCGATCTTGAAGCCGAGCCGAAGAGATATTCTGAAGTTGGCCAGCGTTGCGCCCGCTTTCACGTTGCCAGCGGTGTTGCCGGGCAAGGCGCAGGCGAGGTTAGGCGCGCCTGAGGCGGCAAACCCAGGTTACTTCCGTTTCATGCTGGGTGAAGCGCGTGTGACGATCCTTTCGGATGGGTTCTTTTCCCTGCCGACCACAGGTACTGCGGTGAATGCCGAGCGAGACGAAGTCGAGAAATTCCTGACTGAACATTTCCTCGACCCGAAGGCAGGCTACTCGCATACGAACCATGCGTTTATCGAGTTGGGTGACGCTAAAGTGCTTGTCGATGTCGGGTCGGGCAATCGGTTTTTCGATACGACGGGCAAGCTTTTCGACAACATGGAAGCCGCAGGGATCGACCCATCAGAGATCACCCATGTTTTCATGACCCATGCGCATCCCGATCATATCTGGGGCATCCGCGATGATTTCGATGAGGCCATTCTGCCCGATGCCAGCTATTTCATAGGCGAAGCCGAACATGACTATTGGATGCAGGACGGTCTGGCCAATTCAGTCGCGCCCGAAGATCAGCAATTCGTCGTTGGTGCTGTCAACTCGATCAACGTTGAGGGCGCTGAGTGGCAAATGGTGAAGGAAGGCGACGAAATTGCACCAGGTATGCGCGTGATGGAAAGCTTCGGCCACACGCCGGGGCACCTTTCGCTGCATGTTTCATCGGGGGACAAGGAGATGATTGTGACGGGCGATGCGCTTTCGCATGGTTGGCTCTCTTTTGCGCGGCCTGAATGGTATAACAGTATCGACGCACTTCCCGAGGTAACCGTCGCCTCGCGCCGTGCAATCCTTGATCGGGCAGCTGCTGACCGCGTGACGCTTGTGGGATATCACTTTCCGTTTCCGGGCGTCGGCCACGTTATGCGCGATGGTGAGGAGTATCGTTACGTTCCTGCGCTTTGGCAGTTCCCGTCCTGACGCCACGCCGCCTCTGGCCATCGTCCGCGCCCTGCGTTATTCCGCATGAGTAACGCAAGGGGAGGCCCGATGAGCACAGCCTATGAGACACCCGGCGCCGTCGAGGCGTCGCTGCGCGAAGCGATCTCGCCGATAGAAGAGATCATCGAGGCAGCCCGTAGGGGCGAGATGTATATCCTCGTCGATCATGAAGATCGCGAGAATGAAGGCGATCTTATCATTGCCGCGGAGTTCGCAACGCCAGAGGCGGTCAATTTTATGGCCACTTATGGCCGTGGTCTGATCTGCCTGCCGATGACAGCGGAACGTGTGGACCGCCTTGGTCTACCGATGATGGCTGTTAATAATTCCAGCCGTATGGAGACGCCCTTTACTGTCTCGATTGAGGCGCGTGAGGGTGTGACCACGGGTATTTCTGCCCCTGATCGCGCGCGCACCATCGCCGCCGCGATCAACGAGCAGAATACCATGGCCGCTCTCTCGACGCCCGGTCATGTTTTCCCTTTGAGGGCACGTGCTGGTGGGGTTCTTGTACGAGCAGGGCACACCGAGGCCTCTGTCGATATCTCGCGGCTCGCGGGTTTGAACCCGTCTGCGGTGATCTGCGAAATCATGAAAGACGATGGCGAAATGGCGCGCTTGCCTGAGCTGGTCGATTTTGCCGCCACGCACGGACTGAAGATTGGCACGATTTCTGATCTTATCGCCTATCGCCATAAGCATGACAATCTTGTGCGCGAAGTGCGCAGCAGCACCGTTACGTCCCTTCACGGTGGCGAGTGGACGATGCGAGTGTTCGCCGATGAAATTGGCGGCACAGAGCATGTCGCACTGACCAAAGGTGATGTCTCTACGCCAGAGCCCGTATTGGTGAGGGCGCATGCGGTGAACGAACTTGAAGACATTCTTGGCCTTGGACCGTCCAGTCCCGACGAGCTTCCGACTGCCATGCGCATCATCGCAGAAGAAGGTCGCGGGGCTGTTCTGCTGTTTCGTGAACCGCATCCGAAGTTGGATCGTGGTGAAGAGGACGAAGGTCCCAAAATCGTGAAGCGAACTGGTTTGGGGAGTCAGATCATGGCGACGCTCGGCATGTCGGAGTTGATCCTTCTTACGGATAGCCCGCGCACAAAATATGTTGGGATTGATGCCTATGGCCTTTCAATTGCCGGCACCCGCCCGATCCTAGAAGGAGGCTGACACATGGCCGTATCGCACTATACACTGCCATCCGCGAAACTCGACAAACCGGCGAAACTGCTGATTGTCGCAGCGCCCTTCTACCGTGAGATTGCCGATGACCTGATCGCAGGCGCCAAGGCGGAAATCGAAGCGGCAGGCGCAACTTACGAGCTGATTGAGGTGCCGGGCGCATTGGAAGTTCCCAGTGCCATCGGTATTGCCGAACGTATGTCGAATTTTGACGGATACGTCGCGTTGGGCTGCGTCATCAGGGGTGAGACCACCCATTACGAGACAGTATGTAACGATAGCTCACGTGGCATAACTCTTCTGGGTCTCCAGGGGTTATGCATCGGCAATGGAATCCTCACGGTGGAAAACGAAGAGCAAGCAATCGTGCGCGCTGACCCCCAGCAGATGAACAAGGGCGGTGGTGCAGCAGCAGCGGCCTTGCATCTGATTGCGCTCGCCCGTAAGTGGGGCGGCGCGCGCAAGGGAGTGGGATTCCTCCCTGAAGCCGAGGAACTCCGCATCGCCGGCGAATTGAAGGACAACCCAACCGCATGACGCTATCGGGCAATCAGAAACGCAAGATGAAGTCCGCCTCCCGGCTCTATGCCGTACAAGCGCTCTATCAGATGGAGCAGTCGGGTCAGACAGTCGATGCTGTAATCCGCGAGTTCGAGGATTTTCGCTTTGGTGCGGACTACGACGAGGGCGAGATGATCGAAGGCGATCCCGCACTTTTCGGGGCGTTGATGCGCGACGCGGTGAATTTCCAGGCATCGATCGACCAGATGACCGACCGTGCCCTAGTGGCGAAATGGCCGATCGCGCGGATTGATCCAACTTTGCGTGCGCTTTTTCGTGCAGCGGGAGCTGAACTGACGCAGTCCGCTACGCCACCCCGCGTTGTGATAACGGAATTTGTCGACGTAGCGCGCGCCTTCTTTCCCGAAGGGAAGGAGCCTAAATTCGTCAATGCGGTGCTGGATCACATGGCGCGAGAGGCGAAGCCGGCCGAATTTTGATTTGGGATTCGGCCAAAATTCCTCAACGAAATTCTTTAGTGCACAAGCATCGGCATTCTATCCGACGTAGTTTTACAGATCTTTGGTAGGATCTCACGTTGATATTCGTAGGCTTCAGGACACCCGCGCCACAACGTAATCCGCCAAATCGCTCAGCATATCTCGCACCAGATGGTTGGGTAAGGTTTCCAGTGCGCTCTTCGCCTTGTTGCTCCAACTCAACGCCTCTTTGCGTGTCGCCTCAAGCACGTCGTGCTTTCTCAGAAGGCGGAGCGCTTCTTCCAGATCGCCATCAGCTTGCTTTCCCTTCTCGATGGTGCGCTGCCAGAAGGCCCGTTCCTCAGGGTCGGCTTTCGCGACGGCCTTGATCACCGGCAGGGTTAGTTTGCGCTCACGGAAATCGTCACCGATGTTTTTGCCCGTGGTGCCAGCATCGCCCCAATAATCAAGCAGGTCATCAACGATCTGGAAGGCAATCCCCAGTGCATCACCGTAGTCGAAAAGTGCTTTCACCTGCGCTGCATCGGCGCCAGATATCTCGCCGCCGGCTTCGGTCGCCGCCGAGAAAAGCGCGGCCGTTTTACCGCGCACCACTTGAAGGTAGACGCTTTCGTCCGTTTTTAGGTCTTGAGCAGCACTCAGCTGAAGGACCTCGCCCTCGGCGATCGTGGCAGCTGCGTTAGATAGAATTGACAGAACCCTCAAATTTCCAGGTTCCACCATAAGCTGAAACGCGCGCGCGAACAGGTAGTCGCCCACCAGTACGCTCGATTGGTTGTCCCACAGCAGATTCGCCGTCGGCTTTCCACGCCTCTGGGCGCTCTCATCAACTACATCGTCATGTAACAAGGTTGCGGTGTGTATAAACTCTACTGTCGCTGCCAGATGGATGTGCCAAGGCCCTTGATACCCACAGAGATCTGCAGCCGCGAGGACCAGCATCGGACGCAAGCGTTTTCCGCCGGCTTCAACCAAGTGCGCCGTTACTTCCGGGATGCGTGGCGCGTGCTTGCTCGCCATCCGCTCGCGGATGAGAGTGTTGACTTCTTGCATGCCGCCATCCAAATGCGCGGCCAGCCTCTCGTGCGGCTTAACAGACTGATCCAGTCCCATGAGTTCTCTCGACATTTCCGGGCTTATGCCCTTAAATCCCCTGCATGAAACAGCTCTTCCGCTCGAATGATCCGACCGTTTTCGCTTTCGCCAATGCGCTGCTTCAGGGCGAGGGTATAGACGCCTTCGAACTGGACGTAAATATGAGCGTGCTTGATGGCTCCATCGGCATATTGCCGCGCCGTCTTATGGTGGCCGACGTAGACTATGAGGAGGCGCGCGTCATCCTTTCCGACAATGGTATCGCTTTGGATGAATGAAGCGGACCTGACCCGTGACGATTTTCTTGGAGGACGCATAACGCTAGCGCAACCGCGGCGCGGATATCGCGCCGGAATTGACCCGGTGTTGTTGGCGGCGTCTGTAACTGCGCGCGATGGGCAAGCTGTGCTTGAATTGGGCTGCGGGGTAGGGGCGGCGGCGCTTTGTCTTGCGGCGCGCGTGCCGGGGCTTTCGTTAACCGGACTGGAGCGTGATCCGAGTTATGCTGGACTCGCGCGGCGAAATGCCGAAGCGAACAAACTGCCTCTTAAGGTGGTCGAGGGAGACCTCGCCAATATTCCTACAGACTTACGCCAGCGCCGTTTCGATCTCGTTTTGATGAACCCACCCTATTATGACCGTGGCCGCGGTAGCCGTGCGCCCAATCCGATGCGAGAGGTTGCCTTGGGTGAGGAAACTCCGCTTTCTGCTTGGATTGTAGCTGCTGCCCGCCGGCTTCTACCGGGCGGGTATCTTCACGTGATCCAGCGGGCAGACAGATTGGGTGCGCTCCTCGCAGCGCTAGATGCACGGGCTGAGAACCGTCTGGGCTCGGTACAAGTCATGCCGCTGCTGCCACGCCCCGGCCGCGATGCGCGGCTGGTCCTTCTGCGTGCCCGAAAAGAGGGACGTGCGCCGCTACGCCTTCATGCCGGAATTTTGTTACATCCAGAGGGGGAGCATCCCGGAGATCGAGAAAATTACACCAAATCAATATCTTCGGTCCTGCGTGACGGTGCTCAGCTGGAGTTTCCTCGGTAAAGATTCGGCAAGAATTAACCTACTATTCACGCTCTCGTCACAATCTTAGGTGAC
The DNA here is from genome assembly GCA_030848925.1 of Rhodalgimonas zhirmunskyi. Classification (GTDB taxonomy): domain Bacteria; phylum Pseudomonadota; class Alphaproteobacteria; order Rhodobacterales; family Rhodobacteraceae; genus Rhodalgimonas; species Rhodalgimonas zhirmunskyi. The sequence goes on along the minus strand of JANFFA010000001.1, from coordinate 833,749 downwards.
AGGTGGCCGCTTTTGTGGTGCACTAAATCTACTGAAACCAAATTTAGAGGAGGACTGAATGAGCGTATCATCCCATGTTGAGGAACTGCGGAAGAAACACCAACACCTCTCTACTCAGGTCGAAGAAGCGCAACGCGCCCCTGGGATTTCGGATTCTGAGATCGCATCGATGAAAAAGCAAAAATTGCGCCTGAAGGAGCAGATTGCGCGTCTTTCGATGTCGGTATCCTGAGTTTTCTCGGCTGGCGCGGTATCACCGCGCCGCCGCTCAACCTATTTCTTCTACCGGGATTACGTTGATCGTCTCGGAGACCCAAGCGGTTTTCTCAATTTCGAAAAGCAACCAGTCACGAAACGCAGCCACAGTGGTGCGGGTCTCGTATCCCTCTGGGCACAAAAACCGAAAGTGTGCTTTTGTCCCGATCGCTACGTTGTAAGGCGCGACCAGGCGCCCGGCTGCTATATCTGTGACAACCATCGCCCGGCGACCAAGAACCACTCCAGCACCGGAAAGTGCTGCGTCTACGGCATGATCTGCTTGGCTAAAGTGAACTCCTTGGCGAGGGTGATAGTCGACCCCCATGGCGCGGAACCAGGCAGCCCAATCACAAGGTGGATCTAAAAACCCAACAGAGTCGTCAAAAAGAAGTGGTGCCTTGCGAAGGCTTTCTGCGGTTGGAAATTGTGCCGTCATATCTGGTCGCATGACGGGCGTCATCCATTCGAGAGCTAAGGGGCGAGAGTAAAGTCCGGGATCGGGGCCATAGCCGAAGCGGATCGCAACGTCGATCTCGTCGCGCTGGAAGTCCATCATGCGTAGCGCAGCGCTGAACCTAAGGTCGACTTTCGGGTGCTGGCGCGCGAAGTCGTAGAGCCGCGGTGCTAACCACTTTGCTGTGATCGCGGGGCCAGCGGTCACGTTCAGTGTGGTGTCATCCTCCACTCTCTTGGCGGCGCGCCACGCGGCAATCAAAGCCTCGAATCCCTCCTTGGCCCCTGGGGCAAGAGCGCGCCCCGCTTCAGTTAGTTCAACCGCGCGGGTGAGGCGGGTGAACAAAGGAGTTCCGAGGTGCTTCTCCAATGACTTAATCTGAAAGGACAGAGCTGCCGGTGTGACACTCAATTCGTCTGCCGCACGAGCGAAGGACATGTGCCGCGCAGCGGCATCGAACGCTCGCAGTGCAGTCAGGGGAGGGAGATGATCCGGCATACACTCAAGATTTTCTTATCTATGACGGGTAAAACTCTCGTTTGTAGGATGGTATGTCAATTGTTTTATTGGGGGCAACGCAAACGCTTCCATTGAAAGGGCAAGAGATGCTCGAGTATACTACCACCGACGAAATGGCCTTACATTACGCACGTGCCCATCAACTGCGTGCCGCCTCCAGCCGGGCCATGCTGCGTGCATTTGCATGCCTCCTCAGAAGTGTCTTCGTGAAACAAGAAGGGCCGCGCATTTCTGCGCAGCCCCAGAATTGCTGATTTCGTTGCCCTGATCAGACGAAGAACTGCCCACCATTGGCTGAAATAGTGCTGCCGTTGATAAAGCCGGCATCGTCCGAGGCCAAGAAAACTACGCAGCGCGCGATCTCTTCCGGCTCTCCCAGGCGACCGGTGGGGATCTGCGCAACAATCGATTCACGCACCTTTTCGGGAACGGCCATGACCATTTCAGTCGCGATATAGCCCGGGCAAATTGCATTCGCGGTGATGCCTGCGCGTGCGCCTTCCTGCGCGAGGCTCTTGACGATGCCAAGGTCACCCGCCTTCGTAGCCGCATAGTTCACTTGTGCGAACTGTCCCTTCTGACCATTGATCGAGCTGATTACGATCACGCGACCAAACTTGCGCTCGCGCATCCCGGGCCAAACGGGGTGAATGGTGTTGAAGACGCCAGTAAGGTTGGTGTCGATAACCTGGTGCCATTGTTCCGGTGTCATCTTGTGGAACGGGGCGTCGCGTGTGATGCCAGCGTTGGCAACGACCACGTCAATTGGGCCCATCTCGGCCTCGACTTTTTCGATCCCGGCTTTGCTGTCCTCGTAATCGCCTACGTTCCACTTGTAGGTCCTAATACCGGTTTCTTCTGTGAATTTCGCTGCCGCTTCGTCATTCCCGGCGTAAGTGGCGGCCACCTCATAGCCTTCCGCCTTCAAGGCTTTGGAAATCGCTTCGCCGATACCGCGAGTGCCGCCTGTTACCAATGCTGTCCGTGCCATGTTGTCCTCCTGAAATGGCAAAGTTCCTCGTAACTCTGTTACGTTCTAATCGGACCGGGCGCAACATTATTACTCGAGAAAGTTGCTGCTCTGCGGCAGTAATCGGCCCAACATAAAAAAGGGGCAGCCGTAGCTGCCCCTCATCAATCCTTAAAGGCTTTTTGGCTTAGGGGCGCTCAAGACACATAGCCACGCCCATTCCGCCGCCAATACAGAGTGTGGCGAGGCCCTTCTTAGCATCCCGGCGCTGCATCTCGAATAGCAAGGTGTTGAGAATGCGTGCGCCCGAGGCACCGATCGGGTGACCGATGGCAATTGCACCGCCGTTCACGTTGACGATCTCGGGATTCCAGCCCATATCTTTGTTCACAGCAAGAGCTTGTGCTGCGAAGGCTTCGTTCGCTTCAACAAGGTCAAGATCTTCGGCGGTCCAACCGGCCTTTTCCAGCGCTTTTCGGCTAGCATAAATCGGACCCACGCCCATGATCGAGGGGTCTACTCCGGCGGTGGCATAGGAAACGATCCGGGCCAACGGCTCAATCCCACGCTTCTCGGCATTTTCTGCAGTCATCAGGAGGGCACCGGCCGCGCCATCGTTGATGCCCGATGCGTTCGCAGCCGTGACAGATCCATCCTTAGTAAAGGCCGGGCGAAGTTTCTGCATGGCCTCAATGGTTGCACCGTGACGAATATATTCGTCTTTATCGACTACGATCTCACCTTTGCGGGTTTTAACGACAAAGGGCACGATTTCGTCGTCGAACTTTCCAGCCTTTTGCGCCGCCTCGGCCTTGTTTTGGCTGGCAACTGCGAATTCGTCCTGCATTTCGCGGCTGATCTGCCATTTTTCGGCTACGTTTTCAGCGGTTTGACCCATGTGATAGCCGTTGAAGGCATCCCAGAGACCATCGCGGATCATGCTGTCGATGTACTTCATGTCGCCCATTTTAACGCCAGCACGCAGATGGGCCACGTGAGGCGAGAGGCTCATGCTTTCCTGACCTCCAGCGCAGACGATGTCGGCATCGCCCAGCTGAATATGCTGCGCGGCCAGCGCAACACTACGCAAGCCCGATCCACAAACCTGATTGATCCCCCATGCCGAGCTCTCAACAGGTAGGCCAGCGTTTACGTGCGCTTGGCGCACCGGGTTCTGGCCTTGTCCAGCCTGAAGAACCTGCCCCAGAATCGTTTCCGAGACCTCGGATTTGTCGACACCTGCGCGCTTGACGAGTTCTTCCAGAACGGCGGCGCCAAGGTCATGGGCAGGTGTGTTGGCAAATGAGCCAGAGAAAGAGCCAACGGGCGTGCGTGCAGCCGAGGCAATAACGACATTGGTCATGGAGATGGTCCTCTTCCCAGGGGGGGCCTGCAATAATTGCTCGGGGCCAAAAAAGCCCGGCGCGCGCCGCCTCGCGCGACTCGCCCGCGCAAACCGGCCCCTGGCCCGGTTCGGCGCAGTTCTAGCCGAATTACTGCATTGCGGCAACTGCTGGTGGGCTTAGAGGGGATGGCTGTCGGGTATCTAGTGTTGAAAGCTAGGAGTCTGCACCTCAGCCGGGGCAAATGTGTCGTCGCGCACCCTTACCAAATACCTCAAGCGCTTTTTCGCACGCTTTCCGATTCCCAGGCTGGATGCACAGTTGGGGCGCCATAGTAGTAGCCTTGCAGACAATCCACGCCCAGCGTCCGAAGATATTGCGCATCTTCATCACTTTCTACAAATTCAGCCACAGTAAACATGTCGAATTGCTGTGCGATGGCGACGAGCGCTTTGGTTAGAACCTGATTGTCGGCATCCTTGTGTATACCTCTAATGAACTGACCGTCGATTTTCACGATATCGAACATGAATTGCTTGAGGTAGCGGAACGACGTGAAGCCCGCACCAAAATCATCCAGCGCAAAACTGATTCCCTTACGCTGCAATCGCTCCATGAAGCTTGTCACTAGCTCAGGGACCAACATCGCGGAGCGTTCTGTAATCTCAAGAATTAGTCGCTCAGCCACCGTTGGATCGCGCTGTAGACCTTGTTTGAGAGTACGCATCCATCGATCATATCCGATCGAACGTGCAGACATGTTGAGAGAAAGCCTGAGGTAGGGCACCCGGGCCAGTGCCTTTAGACCATGCTCAAGGGCGAGGCAGTCCATAATCCTTCCGGTTTCTGTCTCTTCGATCTGTGTGATGAAATCCTTGGCGGGTATGATCCGACCCGTTTCATCGCGGACCCGCAGCAGACCTTCATAGAAGGCTATGCGCTCCGGGCGAAGCGCTTGAACAACCGGCTGATAGGCCAATATGACCTGCTTGTGAATCAATGCCTCTTCGACCACATCCATGATGGAACGATCGCGCGAATGGATCGCGTAACTCAGCGGGTTTTCGTGCCCGGGTGGTACGTCGATGTATTTCCAGTTTTCCCTGCGGCTCATCACGACCTCCGTTGTGCGCGGTTACTGTCGCCGATAAGCCCTAATGCAGAGTAAAAGAACCTGATTAAGATAGAATTGTATTAGGTTTTGGGACGCTCAATCGTCTGGCCTAGACAAAGAAAACACTTCCCGCACTTCCGAGTAATCCCGGTAGCCGAGTCGGGATAACGGGATGAATTTCGTAACGTCGACCATGCCGTCCTTCATGACGGTGTCGTCGATGTACACACCCGTCACGGTACCAAAGCAAACGTAGTTCGCATCGCCTTCTAGCTTGACGATTTGCGTCAAACGGCATTCGAGCGCCGCTGGCGCGCCCTCGACACGGGCGCAGTCGATGGTTTCACAAGGTGCACGCTTCAGCCCTGCGTGATCAAATTCAGAGCGTTCAGCAGGCAACGTGGCGGAGCTGGCGTTCATTGCATCTGTCATCGCGCGCGCTACTATATTGACGCAGAACTCACCGGTTTCACGAATATTTGCGAGGCTATCCTTGGTGCCGTCGCGATCTGCTTTGGTGCCGGTCGTGGCGAACATGACCTGTGGTGGCACGTAGGCACAGCCGTTGAAGAAGGAATAGGGTGCAAGATTATCGACCCCGTCTTTGCCCCGGGTTGAGATCCAGCCAATGGGTCGCGGCACGATCAGGGCATTGAATGGATTGTGCGGTAATCCGTGGCCATCCTCAGGGCGATAGAACATGCGTTGTCTCCTGTTTGCGGGTTTGCCAATGGTTCTAGGCCCGTGCTAGGCCCGGGACCAGCCCAAAAAACCAAACGCAAGGCCCGGCTCGCACGTGTTTGAATTTCATCGTGAAACCCAAGAAGACTGGTGGGAGGTTGAGGCACTCTACGACCTCTGCTTCGCGCCAGGCCGGGAGGCTCTTTCCTCCTATCGCTTGCGTGAGGGGGTTCCGAAAGTCGGCGATCTCTGTCTGGTCGCGCGTGAGAACGGTATTCTTGCGGGCGTGATCCGCTACTGGCCCGTGCACGTCGGGGGGGCAAAGGCTTTGTTGCTCGGCCCCGTCGCAGTGCATCCGACGCATCAGGGTGAGGGATTGGGCGCCTTGCTCATTCAAAAAACAATGCAGCGAGCTGCGGCCGAGGGTTGGTCGCGGGTTCTGCTGGTGGGCGATGAGCCATACTATTCCCGCTTCGGTTTTGCTCGTCTTCACGGGGTCGAAATGCCACCACCCACCAACCCTTCGCGTGTGTTGGGTCACGCGCTAAGCCCGGGTGCATGGGACGATGTGCGAGGCCACGTAACCAGAGCCGGATGAAGCGTCGAACTTGAAAATTACGGCGGTTGTTCCGATCTTTAGGGTGATAGCCAGTGAAACAAGGGCCACCATGGAAATTATAGATAATCCACCAGCCAACTTTGATGCCGAAGCGCAACTCGATGCCTTGGCGCGTCGTTATCAAAGTGCGGGGGGGGCGGGCCTGCAGGTGCTCAATCTTATCGGTGGCCAGGCCGAAAGCCTGCTGGATAAACTGCCCGATGGTATTCGCACCCGTTTGGGCGAGCAGACTGAGACCGCTCTTAATATTGCACTGCGCGCTGCGAGCACCTCGCGTCGAGCGGTTCCCGATCAGCCGAGTTGGATTAACACGGCCTTGACCGCGGCGATGGGGGCTGCGGGCGGAATGGGGGGGCTACCCTCGGCGTTGGCAGAATTGCCGGTTACGACAACATTTCTTTTGCGCGCAATTCAGGGGATTGCTGCTGAGCATGGCTTCGATCCTGAAGAAGAGGGGGTGAAGTTCGATTGTATTCAAGTCTTCGCTGCTGCGGGCCCTCTAGACACGGATGACGGAAGCGATCTTGCGTTTATCTCCACTCGGTTACTTTTGAGGGGGCAAACGATCCAGACATTGATCGCCCGCGTGGCGCCGCGGCTGTCTGTGGTTCTGGGGCAGAAGCTTGCGGCCCAGACCCTGCCGGTTTTGGGTGCAGTTGCGGGCGCGGCGACAAACTATGCCTACACGAGTTACTATCAAGAGATGGCACATGTTCACTTTGGGCTGCGTCGCCTCGCGATCACGACAGATCGCGATTTCGCTGATCTGGTTGAAGATCTGCGTGAACGTATCGCAAAGCCGGTGGTGAAACGAGCTTGAACGGAACGTGGCGTGATCAGATGCAAATCCGAGACATCTTGGGCGGGACTGGCACTAGGCATGCTCAGACGGCGAAAACGGCAATGTTCAGGAATAGACTAACCCCAGAGGCAGGCGGGGGTAGAAGGGCGTGCCAATCCTAAGGCTTCCTAGTCAGGACGCGGTGAGGCAGCCCGGCAATACAAGAATACAACACGTGGCGTGGGATGGTTGCTCAGACAGCCCAACCTTCGCTGCGAAGATAGTCTACCACCGCTCTGCGCACAGATTGCTCGCCGCGATTTCGGGCTTCGTCGATCACCGATTTTACTTGGGAGAGGTCGACCCCGCGCAGGATACTTTTTACGGGGCCAATCGAAGCAGGGCGCATGCTGAGCGTATCCAAACCGATCGCAGCGAGACAGACTGCCTCGACAGGCCGACCCGCGTCTTCGCCACAGAAGCTTAGCGGTGTGTCAAACTTCTGACACCGCTGTACGATGGTTTCGATAAAGCTCAGGAATGAAACGTTAAGGGTGTCATAGCGCCGCCGAACCCGTTCGTTTTCACGGTCTGCGGCGAAGAAAAACTGTTTGAGGTCATTCCCGCCGATCGACAGAAAGCCAACGTCTTCAAAGAACTTGTCCGGTGCAAAGGCAAGCGACGGCGTTTCCAACATCGCGCCCACATCCAGGGACTCTGGAATTGCGTGGCCAAGAATTCGCTCACGCTCAAGCGCTTTGTTCATCTCGGCACAGGCGGAGTTGTACTCTTCGGACTGGGCGACAAAAGGAAACATCACGGTCAGGGGCCGTCCGCTGGCAGCGCGCAACAGCGCCTGAAGCTGCATCCGCATCACCCCAGGTTTATCCAGCCCAACACGGATCGCGCGCCAGCCCAGTGCAGGGTTGGGTTCGTCCTGAGGCTTCATATATGGAAGAACCTTGTCGGAGCCGATGTCGAGCGTGCGAAACACCACGCGTTTGCCCTGAGCCGCATCCAGAACACGCGCATACAAGGCTGCCAATTCGGTACGCCGGGGCATTTGGTTTCGCACGAGGAACTGCAGTTCCGTCCGGAACAGGCCGACACCATCGGCGCCTGACCCCTCCAGCGAAGGCAAGTCGGCCATCAATCCTGCATTCATCTGTAAAGAGATTACCCGCCCATCAAGGGTTTCGGCTGGCTTCTCGCGAATCGAGGCGTAACGCTCTACCGCCTCTGCTTCCATCGCCATTTTGTCTCGGAAGGCTGAGACCACTGTATCATCGGGGCGCAGGTGCACGATCCCCTGATCGCCGTCCACCATAATATGATCGCCGTTTAGCGCTTCGGTGGTGATCCGCTCAGCGTGGATTACCAGCGGAATTGCGAGCGCCCGCGCGACAATCGCGGCGTGGCTGCCGACGGATCCCTGCTCGAGCACAATCCCTTTCAGGCTGCGCCCGTAATCCAACAGTTCGGCGGGTCCGATATTGCGTGCGATCAACACCGGGTCAGGGGGCATTTCTGCGCCGGTCTCGCTCCCTTGTCCTGTCAGGATGCGCAGAAGGCGGTTGCTCAGGTCATCTAGGTCATGCAGACGCTCGCGCAGGTATTGGTCATTGACCTGGCTCATGCGCGCCCGTGCCGTGCTTTGCTCTTTCTCTACTGCCGCTTCGGCCGAAAGTCCGCGCGCAATGTCTTCCTCCATCCGCCGCATCCAGCCCTTCGAGTTGGCAAACATGCGATAGGCTTCGAGAACTTCAAGTTGATCTGTGTCGCCCCCCTTGGCCCCGTCGAGCATTCGGTTGACGCCTACACGTAGCTTTTCGACCGCTTCAGAAAGGCGCTCAAGTTCCTTTTGCGGATCCTCGGCAATCGGATTCGTCACGACCACTCTTGGTTCATGCAGCCAGACGTGGCCCTCGGCGCTGCCTTCTTGGCCGGTGCCGCCGCGAATAAGTTTGGGTTCACTGTGGCGCGCCTTGAGAGCCGCACCTTCTCCGACGAAGGCGCCCAACTCGGTCATCTCTGCCAGAACCATGGCGACGACTTCGACGGTTTCGACCTCAAGTTCAGAGAATTCACGCGCTTCCTTTGACTGGACAACGAGTACGCCCAGCATTTCACCCAGCCGCTGGATTGGCAGTCCGAGGAAGCTTGAATAAATCTCTTCGCCGGTTTCGGGCATATAGCGGAACCCGCGCGCGGAAGGCGCGTCGGCGGTGTTGATCACGTGCCCGGCCCGCGCCACCCGACCAACCAGTCCTTCCCCCACCCGCAGCCGAGTTTGGTGCACGGCCTCGGCTTTGAGGCCCTCGGTTGCGCAAAGTTCGAGCGTTTCGGTGTCGCGAAAGAGATAGACCGAACAGACTTCGCAATGCATTTCTTCCGAAATCAACCGGACGATCTTGTCGAGTCGCTCTTGGCCCGCACTCTGCTCGGCCATGACACCGCGCAAGCGGCCCAGCATACGGCGGCTATCGGTTCTCGATTCCCCGGATAGGGATGGGTCACGATCGGAGATCATCTTGGTTCGAGCTCAGTCGTGCCGTTTGTGGCACTCACTTGCGTTGTAGTCGCGAACAGGGGGCTATGCCCAGAACAAACCGCGCGTACGGCAGTCCTAAATCGGCCCAGAGTTTGAAAAATCATCCTCGCGGCAGCGGCTGCTGACCAGACGGGCAGGGCATAGCACAGCGTGCTCGCGGATCGATCAGCTCGCCTTTTCCAATTCGAACGCGTCATGCAGAGCCTGTACGGCAAGCTCCATGTACTTACGATCGATAAGTACACTGATCTTGATTTCAGAGGTCGAGATCACCTTGATATTAATGCCCTCGTCGCGCAGCGTCTGAAACATCTTTGCGGCCACTCCGGATTGGCTTCGCATGCCGATTCCTACGGCCGAAACCTTGGCCACCTCGGTATCGGCGATCAGATCGTGAAAATTGATCTCGCCCTTTTCTTTGGCCTCGTTCAACGCTTTCTCGGCCCGTTTCACCTGATCGATGGGGCAAGAGAAGGTCATGTCAGTGCGACCTTCCTCGGCGATGTTCTGAATGATCATGTCGACGTTAACGGCATGTTCGGAAAGCGGGCCAAAAATGGCTGCAGCGATTCCGGGGCGATCAGCGACCGAGACAAGCGTCATCTTCGCCTCGTCGCGCGAGGCAGCAATACCAACAACGGGTTTGTTTTCCACGATATCCTCCTCGGCACAGATTAGTGTGCCCGCGGTTTCATCATATTCCTCAAAGCTCGACAGCACCCTAAGGCGCACGCCGAAGCGCATCGCCAGTTCGACTGAACGGGTTTGCAAAACCTTCGCTCCGAGGCTCGCTAGTTCCAACATTTCCTCGAAGGAGATTTTCTCGAGTTTGCGGGCCTTCCCGGCGATCCGCGGATCGGTGGTGTAGACTCCGTCAACATCGGTATAGATATCGCACCGCTCCGCGTCGAAGGCTGCGGCGAAAGCGACTGCGGTGGTATCAGAGCCACCCCGGCCCAATGTGGTGATACGTCCCTCGGGCGATACCCCTTGGAACCCGGCAACCACGGCTACGCGCATACCTTGGCTGAACTTTGCCATGATGTTTTCGCTTGGAATGGCTTCGATCCGGGCGGCGGAATGCGCAGAAGTGGTCTGGACCGGCACCTGCCAGCCTTGCCAACTGCGCGCGGGCACATCCATTTCCTGCAATGTCAGAGCCATCAAGCCCGCAGTCACGTTCTCGCCCGAACTGACGACAGCATCGTATTCACGCGCATCATAAAGCGGGCTGACATCATCGACATAACTGACCAGTTTGTTCGTTTCGCCCGACATGGCCGAAACGATAACGATCACATCATAGCCATTGGCCACCTCAATCCCCACGCGCTTTGCAGCGCGGCGGATTCTGTCGATATTGGCGACGGAGGTTCCGCCGAATTTCATCACGAGAACGGGCATACGTTTCCCAGCGCCTCTTCTCTGCCTGTCAGGTCTGGCGCGGTTTATTGCGGAATGCATGTCTGCGCAAGATGTTAAGGCCATGTCGCGATACGCGCATTATCGGTCCTGTCTGCGATTGAGTTGTATGTCTGTCTTGCCAAAGTATCTGCCCTGTAAACTCGGCTCGGCTTCGTGCAAGATGGCCCGAATTCGGGTGAGCCCGTCGAAATGCGGAAAGAGATGAGTGGCAAGATGATTATTGGTTGGGGCTTGGGGTTATTCTGCACGGCTCTCGTTGTACTTGGAGCGTATGTGCGACTCGCTCCATCGGATCCCGAGCTGTGGCACTCGATGCCCGAGCAAGTTGAAAATCGCGATATGGAGGGCGGCGCGATGCGGGTAGTCGCGGCCGGGCCAAACGGCCTCTCGCGTTTCGATATGATTGCACGTGATACGCCGCGGGTTAAGGTCTTGGTCGGTTCAGTAGGCGAAGGTATGGTTACATACGTCGCGCGGTCAGGTTTCTGGGGTTTCCCCGATTATGTCACGGCGCGCCAAGCCGGAGACACGCTGGAACTCTTCTCACGGTTACGATTTGGTCGCAGTGATTTCGGAGTGAATGCCAAGCGGCTGGATAACTGGATATCGCAAATTTGAGTTGAGACAACCATCTTGCAACTCACGCCACATCGGAACGTTTAGGGACATCTGGCATTGCGCCGTAAACATGCGACCGTCGACTTGCAGGCAAATGGATTCACCCAGCTCAATGCGTCCCCCCGAACTGTCGGTGCAGTAGCAATCGACCGTTTTGCCGCCGATCGTCTGATCGGCAACAAGGGGAACCGGGACGGAGATGAGGATCGGGATCAGCCAGCGCATAAACAAATCATACCACGGTGCGGGCTCTTGACCAAATACCAACGATGGAGGAGAGGAGGCACATGGTTCCTGTCGACAAGCTAGAGCAGATCACCGAACGGTTCGAATATCTCGAGGCGAAGATGTCCGAGGGCGGCGGGGATATCGCCAAGCTGGGCAGGGAATACGCCGAGTTGCGCCCAGTTGTGGAACAGATCAACGATTATCGGAAATTGCTCGGCGATCTCGAAGAGGCAAAGGCCCTTTTGTCAGATCCGGAAATGAAGTCGCTCGCGGAAGAGGAATTGCCAGCCCTCAAGGCACGCCTTCCCGAGGTCGAACGGACGTTACAACTGGCACTTTTGCCCAAGGATTCGGCGGATGCGCGCCCGGCCCTGATCGAGATACGTCCAGGTACAGGAGGTGACGAGGCAGCCCTTTTCGCGGGCGATCTTCTGCGGATGTATCAACGCTACGCCGAAGCAAAAGGTTGGCGTGTCGAAATCATGGAAGAGAGCCTGACAGAACTGGGCGGGATCAAAGAAGTGGTCGCGCGAATATCCGGTGAGGGTGTTTTCGCACGCCTCAAATTTGAAAGCGGTGTTCATCGCGTCCAGCGCGTTCCCGAAACGGAATCGGGAGGCCGGATCCATACAAGCGCCGCCACGGTTGCTGTTTTGCCCGAGGCTGAGGACGTGGATATCGTAATCGATGCAGGCGATCTGCGTATTGACACGATGCGGTCTTCCGGAGCGGGAGGGCAGCACGTGAATACAACGGATTCAGCGGTTCGGATCACGCACCTGCCGACCGGGATCGTCGTGACCTCTTCCGAGAAAAGTCAGCACCAGAACCGGGCCAATGCAATGCAGGTGCTCAAGACACGGCTGTTTGATCTTGAAAGGCAGCGCGCGGATGCGGAGAGGGCAGCAGATCGTAAGGCGCAGGTCGGAAGCGGTGATCGTTCGGAGCGGATTCGGACGTATAATTTCCCACAAGGCCGGATGACGGATCATCGGATCGGCCTCACTCTCTACAAACTTGATCAAATTATGCAGGGCGATCTCGACGAGGTGATTGACGCGCTGATCGCGGATCATCAGGCGGGGCTTCTGGCGGAGATGCAGGCGTGACCGCCCCGGACAGAACAGTCGACGAGGTGCTACGCTATGGCGCGCGCGTGCTTGCCGATGCCCGATGTGCGACGGGAGATGCGCGGCCCCTGCTGGCCGATATTTTGGAGGTAGACCGTGGGCGGCTTATTCTGCTCGGGCGCGATGAGGTGTCCGAAGAGAATTTCAAGCGTTTCGAGGAGTACCTCGCCCGGCGCTGCGCGCGCGAACCGGTCGCCAAGATTATCGGGCGGCGGGTGTTCTGGGGGCGCTATTTCGAAGTCAGTCCGGAGGTGCTCGACCCCCGGCCAGAAACAGAAATTCTGATCGCCACGGCGCTAGAGGAACCTGCGGCACGGCTGCTGGACCTTGGTACGGGGAGCGGGATTATTGCCCTCACGCTTCTGGCCGAGTGGTCACAGGCGCGCGGCGTCGCGAGTGATGTGTCAGAGGCGGCGTTGGCAGTTGCACAAACGAACGCGGAAAAGAGCGGTGTCGAGGATCGGTTGGACTTGGTGGCATCCGATTGGTGGTCTGGCATCTGTGGCACATTCGATCTGATCGTATCGAACCCGCCCTACATTGCCTTGGGAGAAATGGAGGCGCTTGACCCAGAGGTGCGCGATCATGATCCGCACATCGCGTTGACCGACGGGGCTGACGGTCTGACGGCCTATCGCGAAATCGCGAAGGGAGCAGATGCTCATCTGTCTTCAGGGGGGAGGCTGATTGTTGAGATCGGGCCAACCCAAGGCGATGCCGTTTCCAAGATGTTTGCCGAGGCAGGGCTAAAAGATATCGCGATCATGCAGGATTTCGATGAACGCGACAGGATCGTGTTTGGGCGCAAAGGCTAGGCGTTCGGTTTCCGCGAGTCAGGTAATACATGGGCAAGACGCGGGCAGGAAAAGACTCTCTTTGCCGGGTAACGGGGCTAGCGAACAAACTACGCTTGAAGGCTCGCTAGTTTTGTAAATCTGGCCCGGTTAGGCGCTTGGAGGCAACAAATCGGTAGAGAACTCACTATTTCGTACGTTTTTATCGCGGTTAGGTCTTGTTAAACGCGCTGTGGCATGTTTATTCAGAACCATCAAGCAGGTGGATGGCCTTGCCGGCCGGTCCCGCTTGATGCCAAGCCAGACAGTGTTCGGATCTGTAAGTATAGGCGCAAAGAGGCGCCCACAGGTTACGAAGGCCAGAGTTAAGACTGGACCAAGGACAACATGAGATCATCGAAATCCCGCTCGCGGTCGAAGAACAATCGCAACCGGTCTTCCTCCGGCGGCAATATCGTCAACCGCGTATTCGATTCTTCGGGCCCCGAGGGCAAGGTGCGCGGCACACCGCAACAAATCATCGACAAATACAATCAGTTGGCCCGTGATGCACAACTGGCCGGTGATCGGGTTGCGGCCGAGAATTTTCAGCAGCACGCTGAGCACTACCTGCGTATGCTGGGCGAAGCGCAGCGCGAGATGGATGCCAAGCGTGAGCAGCAAGAGCAGCAGAACCGTGATCGCCAAGCCGAGCGTGATCGCGAGCGTGCCAAACGCCAAGAGCGCGAGATGAGCGGTGGTCAAGTGACCGACGATCCTTCGAGCGCGCCCCAGCCCGATGTCATTGATGCGACGGATGAAGGCGGCGATAGCGGTCTGGTCGAGACGCCAGAAAGCCAAAGCTTAGCAGAAAGCAAAACTCCGCCGAAAAGCGATGAGAAGCCCAAGCGCACGAGACGTAAGCCTAGGAAGGCCGCGCCCGACGCAGCCGCAGACGCGGCGCCCGGCGAGGACAAGTCTGAACATCAGGACAGTCCGAAAGAAGCTGACGCAGCCGAGTAAAGTATCGATCGATGCCCATAACAAAACCCCTGCTGCGCGCCGCGCTGCGGGGGTTTTTCTTTGGGCATATCTTAGTGGCGGGTTAGCCGGCTTTTACATTGCGGGCTAAAGCGCAGAACTGTTCGAGCGAAACGGTTTCAGCCCGGTCCGTGGGTTGGATGCCTGATGCGATCAAGCGATCCTCGAGATCGGGGGCAAGGCCCTTGAGCGCCGCGCGCAGCATCTTGCGGCGCTGGTTGAAGGCCTTGGCCACCACCCGCTCGAGCGTTTTGGGATCGGCGGGGTAGCGTGGTTCTTTCAGAGCGGCGAGGTGCACCACCGCAGAAGAAACCTTGGGCGGGGGGGTGAAGGCCTGTGGCGGCAGCGAAAGCGCGATTTTAGCCTCGGTGCGCCATTGCGCAAGAATAGCAAGACGTCCGTATGCCTTCGACCCGGGCTGTGCCACGATCCGTTCGGCAACTTCGCGTTGGAACATGAGTGTGAGCGTTTCCCAAAATGGCGGCCATGTGGGCGGGGTGAGCCAACGGACCAACAATTCAGTGCCGACGTTATATGGCAGGTTGGCAGCGATCTTGATGGGCGGAGTCAGATGCGTGAGGGGATCGATCGCCAGCGCATCCCCTTCAATCACCTCGAGGCGCCCCGGGTAAGCGGCGGCGATTTCTGCCAGGGCTGCCAGGCAGCGGGCGTCCTTTTCAATCGCAAGAACGTGGCGCGCACCTTCAGCCAAGAGCCCACGCGTCAACCCGCCGGGGCCGGGGCCGATTTCGAGCACGTCGCATTCAGTCAGGTCACCGGCACTGCGTGCGATCTTGGCCGTCAGGTTGAGGTCCAGCAGGAAATTCTGCCCCAGAGATTTACGCGCGGTGAGGCCATGATCGGAGATCACCTCTCGCAGAGGGGGCAGGGTGTCAATTCCGCTCATGTCACCTGGCCTGTCATGCCCCACCTGCCACGGCCATATTGGCGGCCATGCGCAGCGCCGCAATCGTCGATGATGGATTGGCACGGCCAGTGCCCGCGATGTCAAAGGCCGTGCCATGATCGGGTGAGGTACGGATGAACGGCAGCCCGAGGGTAACGTTCACGCCCTCGTCAAAGGCCAGCGTTTTGATCGGGATCAGCGCCTGATCGTGATAGCAACAGATCGCCGCGTCATAGCGGGCCCGCGCATCGGCGTGGAACAGGGTATCGGCAGAATGCGGGCCCGTGATGTCGATGCCATCCGCGCGAATCTGGCGGATCAGCGGGGCGATCATCTCGATCTCTTCGTGCCCCATGGCCCCGCCTTCGCCGGCATGTGGGTTGAGCCCCGCCATGGCAAGGCGCGGACGCGCGATGCCGAAGCGCACACGCAGTCCCTCGTTTGTGATCTCGATCGTCTTGCGCAACAGCGCTTCGGTGAGCGCCGCAGGCACATCGCTGAGCGGGATGTGGATGGTGGCCGGTACGACGCGCAATGTCTCGGAGGCTAGCATCATCACGACATGATCGACGCCAGCCAGCGCCGCGAGGTATTCGGTATGACCGGGGTGGGCGAAGTCGGCGCCGTCTTTGAGGGCCTTCTTGTGAATGGGCGCGGTACAGACACCGCCCGCATCGCCAACCATCGCGTATTTCACTGCGCGTGCGATAACATCGATCACCCCTTGGGCATGAGCAGGATTAGCCTCGCCGGGGGTGACGGGGCCGTCGAAATCATGCCGTAGAACAGGCAGACCCCGCGCGATCGCGGCTTCGGTTTCCGACGGGTGCGCGATTTCGACGATACGGATGCCACCGGGCAGATGGCGCGGATCGCCCATCCAAAAGAACGGCACCTCGGTGCCAAGCCGGGTGTGGGCCATGGCGGCCAGTTCAGGGCCGATGCCAGCAGGTTCGCCGCAGGTCAGGGCGATGGGGCGCGGCCGGGCGATCATTTTTCGACGATACGCGCCTCGGAACGAAGCTGCGCGAGGTAGCTTTCCGCATAGCTTGCCAGTCGGCGGCTTTGGATCGAGAGGGCCACATCGTCGCGAGAGACGTCTTCTCCCAGATCGATCACGCGATCACAGAGCATCAGAAAGACCAGCGTCTGGCCATTTGCGCGAGTCAGAGCTGTTGAGACCTCGTTCTTGTCGAGCTTGGCCAATTCCATCGCGATATCGCGCGGGATTTCGTTGGGCTTTTTCGAGCCGCGTTCAAGCACCTCGGCGGGCTGCCCTTTGGCGACACCGTAGAGATCGTCACAGGTATCGATACGGTTCTCGATCTTCTTGGCGACGCCAAGCGCTTCCGGAGTGCGTCCACCGGCGATGTAATAGGCGGCATATTCGATGGCGGCGTAATCCGGAGTGACGCGCTTTCCTTCTTCGAGGGCGCGCAGCTGAAACAGCGCAATCGCGCCGGGTACCGGGATGGGCTGGGTGACTTGACCGGGCGCAAGTCCGAGGATCTGGCCGCGCAGCGCCGGCGGAATCTTGTTCAGTTCCAGCCAGTTTACCTTGCCGCTGCGACCGCGTGAGGGGGCCGCGGAATATTTGCGCGCGGCCTGTGCAAAGGCCGAAATGGTGGTGATCTTCGACAGCCGCTCGGCCAATGCTTGTGCCTCGGCCTCTTTCCCGGGGCGCAGCGGAATGTAGATTTCCGAGGTCAGGACGCGCACGTTGGCATCGCCAGAATTGTTCAGTGCGCGGCTCACGTCGGCATCCGAAACCCGGACTCGCGGCCCGAACTTGGCGCGCACGAGTTGCCGCCAAGCAACGCCAGAGATGATGAAATCACGATAGGTTTCGCGCTCGACACCTGCCCCTTTCAACACCTTGAGAAAATCCTCTGTCGAAAGGTTGGCGCGACCGGCAAATTCCTCCATCCCGGTTTCGATCTCTTCCTTCGTGGGAATGACACCGTTGATGCGTGCGGCGGAAAGCTTGAGCCGCTCTTCGATCAGTTGCTCGCGGGCGATCTGCATTGGATCACCCGGCGCGCGGAAAACCTGTAGCATGCGGGCACGCTGGTTAAGTTCGAAGCCGGTTATGATTTCCCCGTTCACGCGGATGGCAGGTGCGAACAGATTCTGTGCCGATGCGGTCTGGGGCAGGGCGAGTCCCAAGCCCAGACCCAAGACGAGCATCACCGATGCTGCCGGGAAGGATAGCCTTTTGGCCAGTTCGGACAGCCGTGCCATCATGCCAGTTTTCGCCATTTTCGCCCTCATTGCTCGTCTCTTAGCCGGTACGTTTCCGGGATCATATTTATAATCCCCGTCATCAATTGCAGCGTCGCCTGTAACTTGCATCTGTCGTTTCGGCGTTGAAGCCGCGGAGGCCGACGGTGACGCTGAAGTCCGTCGACGGGGTGAGGATAGTGGAAGAGGTGTAGCGACGCGAGACTGAAAGCTCAACCTCAACGCATTCGTTTCGATAGGTCAGGTCCATGCTGGCTTCACTCGCCTGCTGGGCCGCCACGTCATAACTTACGCTGGCAGAGCCGATCCAGTGCCGGCTGATCCGGTAGAGGCCATCGACCGACCACTCGGACACGGTCGACGTCCGGTCTTCCTGCGTGTCGGGGCCAAGCCAGACATAGGACGCCCCAAGCCCGAACCGCGAAGATTGCCAGACGCCGCGGGCTTCGGTCTTGGCGAGGCTGAAATCGGAGTCGAACAGCGTGCGCGCGGTCAGTGACAGGCCGGACTTGGTCTTGATCTGGCCCGCGACGAGCAGATCGGAGGTGGTGCCTCGCAAGCCCGATGTCGTCGAAAAATTGGTGTCGGAGTCTTCGCGCACGATTTGTCCCAGTGTCAGGCTATGCTGCCAGTCGTCTGCGAGGCGGGTCCAATTCAGGCCGTAAGCTGCCCGCCAACCCCGTTCGCGCCGGTCAGGGGCGGTAAAACGCGAAAGCGACAAGAGGTTGCCTTCGTCGAATTCAACCCGGGTGCTTTCATCATTGGCGACATTGAGGTTCGACCCGCCGCTCCACCCCAATTGCACCACGGGTTCGATCACATGAGTGGCGCCATTCGAGGTGATCTTCATCCAAGGCCAACGCAAAGTCACCGCCGCCATCGGGGTGATTCCGGCATCGGAAGCGGGCAGGGAGGAGTCGTCGGCGGTGTAGAACTGATCGGCGGCAAAGCCCGCCTCGACACCCGCCAAGATGCCCGATGGCAGGGTCCAGTTGCGCAGCCAGAGCACTTCGGCGTCGATGCGGGTTACATCGCGGCCATCGGTGATCGTGTCCGTGTCGGCGCTGTCGTAGTCCAGATCGGAGTATCGATAATGGCTGTGCAGACCTGTCGAAAAGCGAAGCTCACCGCCAAGAGCACGGGGAAAGTATCGGCGTTCGTATTCGATATCCCCAATAATCGACGGAATGGTGGAATTGTCATCGGGCACGCGAAGCGACTGGTAATGTTTGAGGCCCACGCCGAAATAGCTGTCGCGCTTGGTCCGGGAAATCGTGACGCCACTTTCCAGAAGGTCTTCGTCCGAGAAGGAGTAGTCTTCGAGATAGGTCTTGTCGGTGGCGGTCTGAAGGCTGAATTCGAGTTTGAAATCCCGAGGCAGATTAAAGCTGCCTTCGCCGAACAGGTAGGCCCGGTGGTCATATGTCGTGAGGGAATCTGATGATACCGCGCCTTCG
Source organism: Rhodalgimonas zhirmunskyi (assembly GCA_030848925.1). Lineage (GTDB taxonomy): Bacteria > Pseudomonadota > Alphaproteobacteria > Rhodobacterales > Rhodobacteraceae > Rhodalgimonas > Rhodalgimonas zhirmunskyi. The sequence goes on along the minus strand of JANFFA010000001.1, from coordinate 814,639 downwards.
AATTCGATCTTTCCGTTTCGGAAAGCCTGTCGATAAGCCAGCTCCAGTGTACGCGTGTTCTTGGTCAGAAAGGGCGCGACGGTCAGATCGCGGCTGTCGCCGAGCTTGATGAAATAGGGGATGCGCGGCCCGGTGCCCAGTTCTGAGTTGCCCTTGATCGTCGGGATCAGGAAGCCGGTGGCGCGATCAAGTGTCGGATCGGGCAGCCGCAAGCGCGGCAGATAGAATATTGGCATATCCATGACACGCAATTGCGCGTCTTCGAAATACAGCTGGCGCTCTTGCTGGTCGTGGATCAGCCGGCGGGCGCGGATCTGCCATAGGGGCGGGCTTTCGGCATTGCAGACTTGGCACGACGTGACCGCGGCTTTGTAGAGTTGCGAGTAACGTCCATCGACACGATCGATCCGGTGCGCGGCCAGTTGGACCTGCTGTTGCAAGACCATGCGCGCACCGGTGAGCAGACCGTTGCGATATCCCTCGTCCATTTCCGCAGCATCGGCCAAGATGATTGTATCGTCGCCTTGAAGGATCGTGATTGGCCCGGTGATGGTGAGCCGGTCTGTCTCGCGATCATAGGCGATCCGGCTGGCGCGGATGCGCACGTCGCCTTGCAAGGCCTCGACCTGTCCCTCGGCCACGAGACGGGTCTTCCCTTCTAGAAAGACCTGATCGGCCACAAGTATTGCGGGCTGGTCCTGCGCCGCGTCAGCCGTCGCGCTTGCGGGTAGGGGTGTGGTATTGGCGGTTTGTCCAGCCGCAGTCTGTGGTGCGAGAAGCGCGACGGCAAGAATACCGGCGGCGCTGCCAGAGGACAGGGCCTTGCCCAGTGCAAGCCGAGGCATAATCCGGAAAGGGCGCATCTATCCGTCCTCCGTATGCAGCAACAATCCGACCGCGAGCATGAGTGCCGCGACAGGGGCCGCCCAAGCCGCGAGCAAGACCGGGATTTGGCCATTCTCGCCAAGGATCTGCGCGAAACTCTTGATGTAGTAAAGGCCGAAGCCCAGCAAGAGCGAAATCAACACGGCCACGCCCGTGCCACGGGCACGCACATGGCGCATGGTGAAGGCTGCGCCCAACAGCACCATCGCGGTCAAAAACACGGGGCGGGCAAGCTCCATCTGGAACCAGACGGCGTGGCGGCGGGCGGAGAAGCCGGCGAGTTCTAGTTGCTTGATGAAGCCCGGAAGCTCCCAGATGGAAATCGCGTTCGGCGCGCCGAAACTGTCGCGAATCCGGTCTTGCGTCAGGGTCGAGGGCACGTCCATTTGATCAAATTTCTGCGCGGCCCCTTCGGAATTGATGCCCCCACCGAGAGGCCAGACCTTGGCCTCGGACAATTGCCATGCGCCGGTGATCAAGCGCGCCTCGCGTGCCTCGATCCGGCGCAGGGGGCCGCCGTTGGGCGCGTAGGAAAAGAAGGTCACGTTGTAAAGCACCGTCGCCTGCGGATTGGCCGAGCTGGCACGGATCACGGTTTGCCCGTCCTCTCCACCTTGCCGGAGCCAGAGGCCTTCGGACGAGATCGACACCACGTCGGCCCCGCCATTGCGCCAGGTCTCGTAGAGGTCGTGGTAGCGTTTTGAACTGGCGGCGATGATCGGGTTGAGGAAAGACACGGCAATCAACCCGATGGACAGCGCCACGGCGGCGGGCGCGATCAGGGCCACGAGGCCAGAGCGCCCCGCCGCGCGTACCACGACCAATTCGGACGAGCGCGCCAACCCGAGAAACAGCGCGATCGTTGCGAGAATCATGATCAGCGGCAGGATCTGGTTCACGCCTTCTGGCACGCGCAGCAGTGTAAGCCCCACCATGTCGGAAAAGCTGGCCTCGGTATCGCTGAGCCTGCGCAAGACTTCGATCAGGTCGATAAGCGCCTGCAACAGGAAAAAGACCGTGAAGAGCCCGAGAAAGATGAGAAAGAACTTCCGCGCGAAATAGATGTGAAGGGTCATACTTGCACCCCGCCATGATCGGGTGGGGGCGTATCTGGCGGAAAGGCTTTCTGTCGGATGCGGCGCGGACGCGCGGACCACCATAGCATGCCCACCGAAAGACCGAGGCCCAGCACACCGGGAAGGTAGAGCAATGGAAACAGCGACGGAGAGCGGCGCACCGGTTCCGTCACCACGCCTTCGATCAGCTTGAGCAGCACGAGAAGGAAGATCGCGCCGACGATCTGCTTCCAGATGCCGAAGCGGGAGAACCCGCCCACCAGCAACGCGGAAAACCCGATCAGAGCCGCCGCCAGTGCCAGAAGCGGCTGTGCAAAGCGCATGTGCAGCGTTTCAACCACCTCTCCGAGGCTGACGCCGGCGCGCGCGGCGACACGCTCGGGCGCGCTGATCAGGTCGGGGGTGAAGGCATGCGCGAGGCGAAAGGTGTCACGGGGCTCGCTGCCGATCAGGGCGCTGATGTCGAAGGCGAAATCGGCGAAATGGGTGGTGTAGAGGAGGCCCGTCGTGGTCTCGTAGGTCTGGCTCAGCCCGTCGAGCATGACCAGTTTCGACTTGTCCCCATCGCGCACGATATAGGCCTCGTTCGCGGTGTAGGTCATGCTTTCGCGGGGGCTGCGGCGATCGGACATGAAGACATCGCGCAACTGGCCCTCGGGGGTGATGTCGCGGATGTAAAAGGTGATCCGGTCGGCGGGGTGCAGAAAGGTGCCTTCGGTCAGCAGTTTCGCGGTGACGTTTCGGGAAATCTCGACCTCGCGTTCGGCGAGTTGAGCTTGAGAGGCGGGCACAAGGTAGTTGAATAGGACCAGCATCATCGCCGCCGTAATCAGCCCGAAGACAAACACCGGCCGGGCCAGACGCCACGGCGAAAACCCGGTGGCTTGCATCACGGTCAGCTCACTTTCTGAACTGAGGCGGTTGGTGACATAGACAGCCGCGGCAAAGCCCGCGACGGGCAGCACCAGTGCGATCACCGAGGGCAGGACCAGCGCGGTAAACTCGGCGAAAATCCACGCCGTCTGACCTTCGCCGATCAACACGTCGAACAGCTTCACCGCTTTGTTGATCCAGTAGATTGACACCAGAACCAGAGCGAAGAATCCGAACAACACCATGAGTTGCGACAGGATATATCTGTCGAATCTGGCCAAATCGCACGCTCCCCCGGGACACAAGATATTGTGGTGGACCTTATCTTAAAGCGGGTTGGGGGGTAAACTGCTATCTGGCCTTATCGGCGGGCGCGCGCTAGGGATTGGGGCAGACGCAAAACCAGCCATCAGACGGAGGCGCGGGCCATGGCCGAGCAGCTTGAATTCAACTTTTCCGAAACCGATCTTGACGCGATTGCCGAGGCCGTGGGCCGGGTGGCCGTGATCGTGGGTGCCGAAGGCAAGCTTGACCCGGGCGCGCGGCGTGTGAACCGGCTGACCAAGGGCGCGGTGGCGCGCCTGATCGCGGGCGAAGCGTTTGAAAAGGCCAAGGAAGGCGATGTCCTGAGCCTTGCATGGCCGGTAGGCATGGCGGCCGAGGCGGTTGACGTGGTCAAGCTTGAAAAACGGGCGCAGGCCGATACGGCGCGGCGCGCGGGTGTGTCGCTGGCCAAAGCGATGGGCAAGGCCGATCTGCTGTTGTTGGCCGGTTCGGTGACGCGAAGCCACGAGATCATCATGGGGCTTGCGCTGCGCCATTATGAATTCAACACGCACAAGACCGCCAAAGCCGACCCGAAGGGCAAGGTCACTGTGATGTGCACCAAACCCGAAGAGGTGAAAGCGGCCAGTGCGGCACCGTTGGCGGTGGCGGAAGGGGTGTTCTTTACCCGCGACCTTGTGAACGAGCCGGCCAATCACCTGACCACCACGTCATTCGCGGACCGTTTGAAAGAGATGGAAAGCCTTGGGTTGAAAGTCGAGGTTCTGGAAGAGCACGCATTGGAACAGCTTGGTATGGGCAGCCTGTTGTCCGTGGGCCAAGGCAGCGACAGCCCGTCGAAAGTGGTCGTCATGCAGTGGCAGGGCGGCGAGAAGGATGCAGCGCCGCTGGCATTGATCGGCAAGGGCGTGGTGTTCGATACGGGTGGTATTTCGCTGAAACCCGCCGCCGGGATGGAAGACATGACGATGGACATGGGCGGCGCGGGCGTCGTATCGGGCGTGATGCGGGCGCTGGCGCTGCGCGGGGCCAAGGCCAACGTGGTGGGGCTGGTCGGTCTTGTCGAGAACATGCCGTCGGGCAATGCAACGCGGCCCGGTGACGTGGTGACGTCGATGAAGGGCGACACGATCGAGGTGATCAACACCGATGCCGAAGGGCGTTTGGTGCTGTGCGATGTGATGTGGTACGCGCAGGATCGCTTCAAGCCCTGTGGCATGGTCGATCTGGCCACGCTGACCGGTGCAATCGTCGTTGGGTTGGGGCATGAGAATGCCGGTGTGTTTTCGAACCACGACGACTTCTGCAAAGGGTTCCTCAAAGCGGCCGAGGCCGAGGGCGAGGGGGCATGGCGGATGCCGCTGGGCCAGGCCTATGACGACATGCTGAAATCGCGCATCGCGGATATGAAGAACGTGGGCGGACGGCCCGCAGGCTCGATCACGGCGGCGCAGTTCCTGCAACGCTTCGTCAAGCCCGAGACGCCTTGGATCCACCTCGATATTGCTGGGGTCGCCTCGGTCAAGACCGACACGGCCTATGCGCCCAAAGGGGCGACCGGCTGGGGTGTGATGGCGTTGAACCGGATGATTGCCGACGCATACGAAGGGTAAGGCCAGCGTGGGCGAGGTCTTTTTCTATCACCTCACGCGCCGCCCGCTTGAAGCGGTGCTTCCTGACCTTCTGGTCCGCTCAATCGGGCGTGGCTGGAAGGTTGCGGTGCGTGGCGTCGACGAAAAGCGGATGGATTGGCTGGACCAGAAGCTTTGGCAAGGGCCCGAGGACGGGTTTCTGCCACATGGCTTGGCCGGCGGGGCACATGATGCGCGCCAGCCCGTGCTGCTGACCACCGGGCGGGAGCTGCCTAATGCGCCTGATTGCCTGATGAGCGTGGACGGGGCGGAGTTGAGCGCCGAGGAGGTCAAGACGCTGGACCGGACCTGCGTTCTGTTCGATGGCAATGACCAGCTTTCTCTTGCCACGGCGCGGGGGCAGTGGAAGGCGCTGGTGGACGCGGGGTGTGCGGCGAAATACTGGTCCGAAGAGTCCGGTCGGTGGGAGATGAAGGCCGAGGCGGGCGGCGCCTGACCTTCAGGGTTTGTGGCGTGCGTGCAGGTTTGGGGCCTCCGGCGGGAGTATTTGGAGAAAAATGAAAGAGGGGGTTCTTTCGTTTTCCGGGTGCTGTGCCTTGGTCACACGCCGAGACGGTCGCGCAGGGAGAACCACGTCATGGCCAGCGCCAGAAGCGGTGAGCGCATCATTGCACCGCCGGGGAAGGGGCGCACGGGGATGCGCGACATCGTGTCGAAGCCCGAGGCGTCGCCTTCGATGGCCTTGGCCATGAGCATGCCCGCATGGGTCGCGGTGCCGACGCCGTGGCCGGAATAGCCCGAGGCCGAGAGGATGTTGGGCGCGGTGCGCGCGAGGTAGGGCAGGCGGCGCAGGGTGATGGCCAGCGTGCCGCCCCACGTATAGTCGAACGGGATATCGGCGAGATGGGGAAAGATCTCGGCCATGGGTTTGCGCACGGTGCGGTCGATATCCGGAAACCGGTAGCCGTAGCTTTCGCCGCCGCCGAACAGCAGGCGTTTGTCGTCGGAGAGGCGGAAATAGTTGACCACGAACTTGCTGTCGGCCACGGCCACGTCGCGTGCCAGAACGCGCGCGGCCTCGTCGCCAAGCGGCGGGGTGGCGGCGATGAAATTGTTGATCGGCATGACCCGCGCCGCGACCTTGCGATTGAGCCCGCCGAGATAGCCGTTGGCGGCAAGGATGAGGTGGCGCGCGCGCAGCTTCCCGGCCCCGGTGCGCAGTTCGACCTCGTCGCCCTCGATCACGGTGTGCACTTGCGATTGCTCGTAAATCTTTGCGCCTGCCGCTTCTGCTGCGCGGGCGAGGCCAAGGGCATAGTTGAGCGGGTGAAGGTGGCCTGCCGACATGTCGAGCGTACCGCCGACATAGCGCGGCGAGGGGCAGAGCGCCTGCATCGCGTCGCGATCGAGTTTTTCCAGTTCAGTGTAGCCGTAATGTTTGGCCAGATGATCGGCATAGGCGTGTTCATGCGCCACTTCGCGATCCGAGAAACAGGCATGTGCCACACCGGGTTTCAGATCGCAGTCGATGGCGTGGCGGGCCACCAGATCCTTTACCAGCGTCTTGGCCTCTTCTGCGAGGGTCCATAGGTGGCGGGCGTCATCGCGGCCCATGAGGCGTTCGATCTCGGTCTGTTCCTGCCGTTGGCCAGAGCCAAGCTGCCCGCCATTGCGCCCGGAGGCGCCCCATCCGGCGCGATGCGCTTCCAGGAGCGCCACGTCGAACCCGGCTTCGGCAAGGTGCAGCGCGGCGGACAGCCCGGTGAAGCCGCCGCCGATGATGGCCACGTCGGCGCGCGCCTCGCCCTTGAGCATCGGGCGGCGCGGGGCCTTGTTGGCCGTGGCGGCGTACCAGCTGGGCGCGTGTTCGCCGGGGCGGTCGTTGGCGGTGAGCAGGTTCATACGTTCAACAGCAGATGTTCACGTTCCCAAGGCGAGATGACACCAAGGAATTCTTCGTATTCAGTGCGTTTCACAATCGAATAGACGCGGGCGAATTCCGGGCCGAGCACGCTGTGCAGTGCCTCGGATGCATCGAAGAGATCGAGCGCAGCGCCCATTTCGCGCGGCAGTTCTTCTTCGCCGTCGTAAGCATCGCCCTTCCATTGCTTTTCGGGGCGCTTCTCTTCCATCAGGCCGAGATAGCCACAGGCGAGTGAGACCGCGATGCCGAGGTAGGGGTTGCAATCCATGCCTGCCAGCCGGTTTTCGACCCGACGCGACGCCGGGCTGGACAATGGAACCCGGATGCCGGTGGTGCGGTTGTCACGGCCCCATTCGAGATTGATTGGCGCTGCATTGTCGCGCACGTAGCGGCGGTAGGAATTGACGTAGGGCGCCAGCACGGCGATCGCGGCGGGCAGGTGATGTTGCATCCCGGCGATGAAGTGAAAGAACGCATCGGTATCGCCGCCCTGGGGGCCAGAGAAGATGTTGCGCCCGTCCTCGCGGTCAAGCACCGAGTGGTGGATGTGCATGGCGCTGCCCGGTTCTTCGGCGATGGGCTTGGCCATGAAGGTGGCAAAGCAATCGTGGCGCAGGGCGGCCTCGCGGATGAGGCGCTTGAAGTAGAACACCTCGTCCGCCAGTTTCACCGGATCGCCGTGCTGCAGGTTGATTTCAAGCTGTCCGGCGCCGCCTTCCTGGGTGATGCCGTCGATCTCGAAGCCCTGCGCTTCGGCGAAATCGTAGATGTCGTCGATCACCGGGCCGAATTCATCCACTGCGGTCATCGAATAGGCCTGTCGCGCGGCGGCGGGGCGGCCGGAGCGGCCCATCATCGGCTCGATCTTCTTGGCGGGATCGAGGTTGCGCGCAACGAGATAGAATTCCATCTCGGGGGCGACGACCGGTTCCCAGCCCTGTTTGTGATAGAGATCGACCACCCGCTTGAGCACGTTGCGCGGCGCGTATTCGATCGGTTTGCCGTTGCGGTCATAGGCGTCGTGGATCACCTGCAGGGTCCAATCGCCCGTCCATGGTGCGGCGGTGGCGGTGTCCATGTCGGGCTTGAGGATCATGTCACGTTCGATGAAGCCCTCTTCGCCGGCAGCTTCGCCCCAATCGCCGGTGATGGTCTGGTAGAAGATCGAATCCGGCAGGTGGAAGTAATCCTGTCGGGCGAATTTCGACGCCGGAACCGCCTTGCCCCGGGCGATGCCGGGCAGGTCCGAGACGATGCACTCGACCTCGTCCAGCCTGCGGTTTTCGAGGTAGGCGCTGGCCGCTTCGGGAAGGGTGTCCATCCAGTCGGTTTTCATTTCGAATGCTCTTTGAAAAAGCGCGCCATGCGGTCGGCGAAACGCGCGCTGTCGGTTGGGGTTGAAAGCGCCTCTTGCGCCTTGTCCAGCTGGTCCTGCGGCACGGAGCCGGGGCCGCGATAGGTGAGCAGCCCTTGGGTAAATTCACGGTTAAATTCGGGGTGGGGCTGGATCGTGAGGATACTGTCGCCGATGAGAAGCGCGGCGTTGCTGCAAAACGCGTTGGCGCCGATCACCTGTGTGTCGGGGGGCAGCTGTGTCACCTGATCCTGATGCCATGCGTTGAGCATCATGTTTTCGCCATCGATGTCGTAGCTTTGCGGGCCGACGGCCCAGCCGCCCGAGAATTTTTCGACCGTGCCACCCATCGCCTGTGCGATGATTTGGTGGCCGAAACAGATGCCGATCATCGGAACATGGGCGCGGGCCACGTCGCGAATGAACGCTTCGAGCGGCGGGATCCATGGGTGATCCTCGTAAGCGCCATGCTTGGATCCGGTGATGATCCAGCCGTCGCAGGCGTGGACGTTTTCGGGAAAGACGCCATCGACCACGGCGTAGCTTTCGAAGGTAAACCCATGCCCGGCGAGCAGGCGCTCGAACATGCCGTCATATTCCCCGAAATCGCCGATCAGGCTTTCGTGGACATGGCCGGTAATCAGGATGCCGATTTTCATGAAACACCTATGTGGATGGGCGGACTATGGCGCGGGCTGGGCCCGGCGGCAAGCGGTCTTCACGCGGTTTCGAGGTAGATTTTCCAATGTGCCTCGGGGGGGACATCCGCAAGGCGGGCGATTTCCTGCTGCTTGGTAAGCGTGAGGTTCGCGATCAGTTCAGGGGGCAGGACCCGGCGCATGAGATCGCTGGTCGAGAAGGCCTCGACCGCCGATGTCCACGTGTCGCAGAGGCCGGGCAGGGGGGCGTCGTCCGCGTCATAGGCGTTGCCTTCGATCGGGGCGGGGGGCGGGGTGCCCTCTTCGATGCCGATCAGGGCCTGTCCCAGAATGGTGGCCAGCACGAGATAAGGGTTGATGTCGCCACCGGCGACGCGATGCTCGATCCGGCGGGCCTTGGGGGGGCTGGACGGGATGCGCAGCGCGGCGGTGCGGTTGTCATAGGCCCAGACAGCGGAAACCGGCGCGTGCGATCCGGGCTCGAACCGTGCGTAAGAGGGGCCGTGCGGCGCAAAGATCAGCGTCGCGCTTTCAAGCCCGCGCAGGCAACCGGCCACGGCATGGCGCAGCGTATCTGTGCCGCGCGGTCCGCCATCGTCGAACACGTTGCGGCCTTCGCCATCGAGCACCGAGAAATGCACATGCATGCCGCTGCCGGCCTGTGCGGCAAAGGGCTTGGCCATGAAGCTTGCCGCCATGCCATGCTTGCGCGCCAGCCCGCGCACCAGCGCCTTGAACAACCAGGCATCATCGGCGGCGCGCATCGCGCCGGTATGGCTGAGGTCGATCTCGAACTGGCCAAGGCCGGCTTCGGAAATCGCGCTCTGGGCGGGGATGTCCATCAGCGCGCAGGCTTCGTAAAGCTCGGTAAAGAAACCGTCGAATGCGTCGAGTTGCCTGAGCGAAAGGATCGCCTCGCCATGCAGCGGGCGCCCAGAAAGCGGGTTGATCGGCGGCAGCGGCATTTCGCCGGTATCATCGACAAGGTAAAACTCCATCTCGATCCCGGCGTGCACGTTCCAGCCGCGCTCGGCGTAGCGTTCCAGCACCGTGTTGAGCGCATGGCGCGGATCGCCCTCGAAAGGGCGGCCATCGGGGTGGAACATCCACATCGGCACTAGCGCCGAGCGGTTGGCCAGCCACGGCATCGGCAGGGCGCCGCGCTCGGTCGGCAGCAGTATCCCGTCGGCATCGCCGCTTTCGAACACCAGCGGGCTGCCCTCGATATCGGCGCCCCAGATGTCGACGTTGAGAACCGAGTAGGGCATCCGCACGGTCCCCTCGGACAGCTTCGCGGCGGCCGAAGCAGGAAGGCGTTTGCCGCGCATCTGACCGTTGAGGTCGGCAGCGGCAACGCGGAAAGTCTGAAGATGCAAGAGGTCCATAAAACACCGTGTAGGGCGGAAAGCAGGCCGGATTGGCCGGGATTTGATCAAATTATTCACGCCGCCGGGACTTTGTCCACCCCCGAGATCGGGATCGCGCCGGATTCGAAAGGTTAACGCCCACAGAGCGCCTAATTCGGCGTCTGCAAAGAGTATGCACTCCGCCTGCATTCCGTATGGCACCGATCGCGAACCCGCGTGTTGCGCGAAACCCTTGCCTCACCGTGCGCAGGCGTATCTCTTTCTTGGCGATAAATACCCCGGGGGTTTGGGGGCAGAGCCCCCAAGGCCGACGCAAAAGACCGGATGTCGGAAGAAAGCCGCTTCAGCGTTGCAGGGTCAGCGCGCCGTCGGTGATGCGGATGTCCGAGAACCGCTGAAGGTAGCTCATGCCTAGAAGCGAGCCATCCATCGGCCCTTCGTTGACGAAGGCGCGCAGGTTGCGGTCGTGCACGCCGTCGACCGAAAATTCTTCAAGCGTGACGGGGGCTGTGCGGACTTCGCCGTTGGCGGTATAGGCGCGGCCGATATAGGCCAGATCGCCAGTGTCGATCCCGGCCTTTTCGGCATCGGCCTGCGTCAGCACGACGCCGGTGGCACCGGTGTCGACGGTAAAGCGAACCTTGGCGCCGTTCACATCGGCGGTGACATAGTAATGCCCGTCGCGCGCGCGGGGCAGGACGATGCGGCCCTCTTCGGCGAACACCGATTGCTGCGGCACCACCGCGCCCTTGATGTCATCCCACAGCGCGACAATGGCGATCGCGCCCATGAAGATCAGCCCCCATGCCAGTGCCTGTTGCAAAAGCTTGCTCAGCGAGGCGCGGTTCTGGACGAAGAACCAGAACGCGATCGCCGACAGCAGCAGCACGAGATAGGTGAGGGAGGCATAGTCGTTTGTCATGCTTGGGATATAGGGACGCGGCCCGCGATGGGCAAACCCCCAATCGCGCCGTCAGCCAAACCCGTAGGCGCGCAACCCGTCGAGGATGAACTGCACCGCGAGCGCGGCCAGCAACATGCCGAGGATCCGGGTGGCGACGTTGATCCCGGTTTTGCCAAGCGCGCGTTCCAGAAGCGGTGCGGCAAGGAAGAACAGGAACACCAGCACGATCACCACCGCCGTGATGCCGATGACCGAGGCGAGCCCCGAAAGCCCTGGGCGCTGTCCCGCAAGCAGGATCACCGTGGCGATGGCGCCCGGCCCCGCGATCAGCGGCAGGGCGAGTGGAAAGATCGAGGGATCAGGTGCGTCTTCTTCCTCGGCGCTTTGATCGGCGCGCCGCTTGGTGCGGCGTTCGAACAGCATGTCGAGCGCGGTGAGGAACAAGAGCGCGCCACCGGCGACGCGGAAAGCGGGCATGGTGATGCCGACGAAGCCCAGCACCGCTTCGCCAAAGAAGGTGAAGGCGGCAAGGATGAGAAAGGCCGTGAGGCAGGCGCGCACTGCGATGCGGCGACGCTCGGCACTTGGCGTGCCTTGGGTGAGGGCGACGAACATCGGGGTCAGCCCGATCGGGTCTATGATCACGAAAAGCGTCACGAAGCCGGTGATGAGGAAGGCGCTGTCGATCATGCCGCGTCGCCGGTTTGGGCTGTCTCCAGCTTTTCGAGCGCGCCCATCCAGAGCGTTTCGGCGCGTTCCAGCGCGTCCATCACCTCGGCGTATTTCTTTTGCCAGACGGCGGCCTCGGAGGGGTTGTCGTAAAGCTCGGGGTTGGCCAGCTTGGTGGCCAGCTTGTCGCGCATGTCATTGATCTTGGAGACGCGCTCTTCGCATTTGCGCACTTCGGATTTGAGCGCGAGGAGGCGTTCGCGCGAGGCGCGTTTCGGCTTTTCCTTGGGTTTTTCGGGCTTGGCCGGCTTGTCGGGCGTCAGCAGCATTCGACGATAAGCTTCGAGATCGTCGTCATAGGGCGCAACGCGGCCATCCTTGACCAGCCAGAGCCGGTCGGCGACGAGGCTGAGCAGGTGCATGTCGTGGCTGACCAGCACCACCGCGCCGGAATAGGCGGTGAGCGCTTCGACCAGCGCCTCGCGGCTTTCGATATCGAGGTGGTTGGTGGGTTCGTCGAGGATCAGCATATGCGGCGCATCGAGCGTGGCCAGCATCAGCGAGAGCCGCGCCTTTTGTCCGCCCGACAGGCTGCCGACCAGCGTTTCGGCCTGTGCCGCGCCGATGCCGAAGCCGCCGAGGCGGGCGCGCAGGCGGGCCGGGGTTTCATTCGGGCGCATCCGGCGGATGTGATCGATCGGGGTTTCATCGACGTGCAGCTCGTCGACCTGATGCTGGGCAAAGAAGCCGACGCGCAGCTTGTTGGCGGCCGTTTTCTGCCCCGCCATCAGCGGCAGGCGATCCGAGAGCAGCTTCGACAGGGTCGACTTGCCCTCGCCGTTGCGCCCCAAGAGGGCGATGCGATCGTCCTGATCGATGCGCAGGTCGAGATGGCTGAGCACCGGTTTGCCATCGTAACCGACAATGCCGCCTTCGATCCGGATGATCGGTGGCGAGAGTTCTTCGGGTTCGGGGAAGGAAAAGGCCCGCAAGGCGGCCTCTTGCGGGGCGGTGATTGGCGTCATCTTGGCCAGCGCCTTGAGGCGGGCCTGTGCCTGACGGGCCTTGTCGGCCTTGTAGCGGAAGCGATCGACGTAGGATTGCAGGTGTGCGCGGCGGGCGTCCTGTTTCTTGGCTTCGGATTCCTGTGCCAGCAGCTTGGCGGCGCGGGCCTTGGCGAAGGCGTCGTAATTGCCTTGGTAGAAGGTGAGCTTGCGATCTTCGAGGTGCAGGATGCCGCCCACCGCGCGGTTGAGCAGGGCGCGGTCGTGGGAGACGATCAGCACGGTATGGGGATAGCGCGCGAGGTAGGTTTCAAGCCACAGCGCGCCTTCGAGGTCGAGATAGTTGGTCGGCTCGTCCAGAAGCAGCAGGTCGGGGGCGGAAAATAGCACGGCGGCCAGCGCGACGCGCATCCGCCAACCGCCCGAGAAGGCCGAGCAGGGCATCAGCATTTCATCGGCGGTGAAACCAAGGCCGCGCAGGATCGAGGAGGCGCGCGCCTCGGCGCCCCAAGCGTCGATATCGGCCAGCCGGGTCTGGACCTCGGCGATGCGATGGGGGTCGTCGCTGTCCTCGGCCAGCAGGGCGGCGCGTTCGGTATCGGCGGCGAGCACGGTGTCGATCAGCGAAACCTCGTTTCCCGGAACCTCTTGGGCGACGCCGCCGATGCGGGCGCGCGGCGGCAGGGTGATGTCGCCGGTTTCGAGCGCGAGTTCGCCGCGGATCAAGCGAAACAGCGTGGTCTTGCCCGTGCCGTTACGCCCGACGAGGCCGACCTTGTGGCCCGTGGGAATGGTGGCCGAGGCGTGCTCGATCAAGGGCCGTCCGGCCACGGAATAGGATATGTCATCAAGCCTCAGCATGGTCCCCGAGTGCCAGAGGGGCGGGGGGGTGTCAATCGGGTGCTTGGAATGGGGGGATGTTGCGCGTGCCGCGCCTGTGGGACGCTCCGCGGGGGGTATTTGAGGCCAAGAAAGAGCCGCACGGTCGAGTTTGAGATCTTAGCGCAGGTTGTAGATGACCTTGCGGCCCTGGCTGATCGAGGCGGTCTTGATCAGGTCACGCAATGCGGCGGGTTCCATTTTGTCGAAGGTGGTTTCGGGCATGACCGTGGCCTGCGCGTAGCCCATCGACCATTGCGGGTAGTCGCGCGCTTTGATCGGTGCGGTTTCGAGCAGTTCGAGATCTTCGTGACGCGGGTCTGTCCGGATCTTTTCGAGCAGCGCGGTGATGGTGTGGGTCGGGCCTTCGAGGATCTGAACGAAGAAGTTGGCATCGCGGCACAGGAATCCGGTGATAGAATTGCAAGCATTGAACAGGATCGCGCTGCGTAGGATTTCGAGGTTGGAAAGATCATCCTCAGAGAAAAGCGCGCGGCTGCGGTAGAGCAGGTAGGAGAGGTCTTGATCAAGTGTCATCGGCGGGCGCTTTTGATCGAGGGGGTCCCCGGTGAAGGGGGCGTTGGCAGCGGGTTTGTCGGGGCGGTCCAGAGGCGAGGTGCCTCGGGCGCGCGGAAATGGGTTTGGCCTTGTTCAGCATTTGGAGTTCAGGGTTCAACACAGCCGGAGAGAAAAGCGGCCTAATGGGGGCAAGACGGACGGATATGGCTGGCTGAAAAGGTGAGGGTATTGGCAGAACTTTAGAAAGCTTTGGCATCGCATTGCAAGCTTTGCAATGCCTTACCCTGCAAGAGGGCTGTGTGCCCGTGCGTGGGGTATTTAGGGAGAATGGGGGAGTCGCGCGGTGGAGGCGACAGAGGCGGGGAGCTGGGCCGGGGAACTAGGCAACAAAGTCGCCGTGAAAAGGGCCCTGCAGAGGGGGGGCAGATCCGTCAGCGTGGCGTGGCCCGCTGCTATTTCCGGAGGTCGGGGAGCGAGATATTGGCGACCTGCTCGGCGATGGGATCGGTCGAGAGCGGGTGAGTTTCGGCCTCGTAGGCGTCGGGATCTTTCATTGGGGTCCAGACGCCGTCGGAATAGACTTCGAGCCCCGAGAACTTGGCCTTGTAGCCCATCTTGGGCGACCCGGGCACCCAGTAGCCGAGATAGACGAAGGGCAAGCCCGCCGCGCGGGCGATCTCGATATGATCGAGGATGATGAAGGTGCCGAGCGATTGCTTGTGCAGGTCGGGATCGAAGAAGGAATAGACCATCGACAGCCCGTCATCGAGCACGTCGGTGAGGCAGGTGGCGATCAGCGCGCCCTCGGCATCGGTGTATTCGATCACGCGCGAGCGGATCGGGGTTTCTTCGATCATGGCGGCGAATTCGAACACGTCCATGTCGGCCATGCCGCCGGTCGCGTGGCGGCTGTCGAGATAGCGGCGAAAGAGAGCATATTGATCTTCGGTCGCCCAAGGCGAAGTGGCGCGGCGCGTCAGGTGGGCGTTGCGCTTGTGCGTGCGGCGCTGCGAGCGCGTGGGCGTGAAATCGGACACGCGAATCCGGGCCGAAAGACAGGCGGCGCAATCGGTGCACGAGGGCCGGTAGAGCACGTTCTGCGAGCGGCGGAAGCCCTGTTTGGAAAGCGCATCGTTGAGCTTTTCAGCGCCGTCACCTTGCAACGCCGTGAACAGCTTCCGCTCCATCCGCCCGTCGAGATAGGGGCAGGGCTGCGGTGCGGTCACGTAGAACTGCGGAGCGAGGGGTAGGGAATGGCGCATGTGTCGGGCGGCTGATCGGTTTGTGTGGTGAAGACGCGGGGTTTATTAGTTTGGGATCGGCGTTGACGATACTGTGCTGCGGGCCGATGTCAAAGGTTTGATTAAAATCAGACTTAACGGTGGCCAGAACCTGCTGTTCACGATCATTCGCCCTGAGCTCTCCCTGCTTTGCGCACCGTCAATACCCGGCGCGGCGGTTCATCGCCACGGTGCCGAGAAACTTGTCGGTCAGGCCCTGTTTCGCGGGGTCCGTAAGCATGAGCACGATGGAGATGGCCTGTAGCGGCAGGAAGGTGCAGGACAACATGAAGCCCAGCGTGTGCAGAAAGGCGGTTGTCTGATCCAGCGACTGGCCGCGCGCATCGCGAAACTCGATGGCGAAGAGCCGCATGCCCCATGTGGCCGAACCGCGCGCCAGCGTGACATAGCGATAGGCGAAATTCAGCACCCACCAAAGCGGCAGGAACACGAATATCGCTAGACCGGCGGTAAAGAGGACCAGCCCAAGCGTGAGCAGCAGGATCAGCACGGTATCGACGACAAAGGCCAAGAGGCGCTTGGCCGGGACATCGGCGTAGAACTCGGGCTGGCGCTCGGGATCGGGGAGGTGGAAGCTGGAACTGTCGGTGTACATGCGGCTGATATGGGGCTTTCGGGGGGGAATGAAAGCCCGGCCCCTTCGAGAAAAGGGGCCGGGTTGCTGCGTTCAAGGATCCGTGGGATCGCGCAGGATCAGGCGTTTGCCCTGCGGTCTTCTTCGGCGGAGTCGTTGCCGAGGTGATCGCCGCTGTCGTCATCCGAGGCATGGCGGGCGCGGTCATCCATGAACTGGTCGAACTCGGCCTTGTCCTTGGCTTCGCGCAGACGCTGGAGGAAGCTTTCGAATTCTTCCTGTTCGTCTTCGAGGCGACGCAGGGTTTCTTCCTTGTAGGCGTCAAAGGCCGAGTTGCCCGAGCTGCGCCGCGTGGCGCGGATATCGGCGCGGTGGGCGCCATGGCGGCGATTTCGGCGGTGGCTGCAGGAACCGTTGAACATGCGTTTGCTCCAGATCATGTAGAAGAGAAGGGCGAGGCCCAGAGGCCAGGCGAAGATAAAGCCGAGGACCATGGCCGCGATCCAGGCGCCTTTGCCCTTGTCGTCGAGCCAGGCCTCAGCCCGTCTGAGCCAGCCCATGGGGGCGGATCGGGTCGGTGCGTATGAGGCGGCGGGTGTCATGTGTCTCTCCGGTTTGATGTGCCTTTCGGCGGGGATGTGAATTGCTTTCACATTGAATAGATTGGCATCCGGAGCGGGTTTGGCAAGAGATTATGTGAAAGGTTTTTACATTTTTTAAAATTGTTATTTTGTGTCAATTGTTTACGGCGTATTTTTGAGGTGAAAACTTTGCGCGCAGGGCGGGGTCAGGCGGTGAAATCGGCGGTCGTGGCGCCGGAAACGCGTTCGAGATCGGCGGGCGAGATCGAGAAAACATGTCGTGGCGTGCCTGCGGCGGCCCAGACCAGCGAGAAACCGTGCAACCGGGGATCGAGGAAGGCGCGGATCGCAAAGAGGTGTCCCACCGGTGAGACGCCGCCGATGGCAAAGCCGGTCTGGGCGCGGATCAGGGCGGCGTCGGCCTTGCCCAGCGGCTCGCCTGCGAGCGCGGTAGCCTTGGCCGTGTCGACCTGATTGCCGCCGGCGGTGATGAAGAGGATGGCCTCGCCGCTGTCCTCTCCTCGGAAGATGATGGATTTGGCGATCTGATCGACCTCAACGCCGAGTTCGTCGGCGGCCATCTGTGCGGTGGTGGCGGGGCCGGTCTCCATGATCAGGCATGAGACATCTTCGAGGGCGCGGCGGACGCGGGCGAGGGATTTCGACATCTGGGGGCCTTTCGCAGGGACGAGGATCAACGCGGAGATTGACCGCGCCGGGACGGAGAGGCAAGAGAGAGCCATGACATTTGCATCCCGTATCACCCGCCTGCCCAGAGCATTCGATCCCGACCGCGGCGCCGAAGCGTTGGCGCATGTGTCTGCCAGTGGCGAGGTGGCCCAGTTGATCGAGGGCACGGCGGGGTGCTCGCCCTATCTTGCCGGGCTGATCGCCAAGGAGGGGGATTGGCTGAGCGGGGCGCTGGAGGATCCGGAGGCGGCGTTTGCGGCCGAATGCGCGCGGGTGGCGGATGGCGAGGGCGATCTTGGGGTCGAGTTGCGCCGGGCGAAGCGGCGGATTGCGCTGTTGATCGCGCTGGCCGATCTGGGCGGGGTTTGGCCGCTGGAGCAGGTGACGGGCCGGTTGACTGAGTTTGCCGATCTGGCGGTGGGGTTGGCCATTCGGGCGGGGCTTGCGCCCGAGTTGAAGCGCGGCAAGATCCCGGGGCTGAGCGAGGACGATCTGGACACGGCGGGCGGCTGGGTGGCGCTGGCGATGGGCAAGATGGGCGCGGGGGAGTTGAACTATTCCTCGGATATCGACCTGATCTGCCTGTTCGACGAGAGCCGGTTTGACCCGGATGACTATCATGAGGCGCGGGCCGGGTTCGTGAAGGCGACGCGACGGATGTCGGCCACGCTGAACGACCTGACCGGCGAGGGTTACGTGTTTCGCACCGATTTGCGGCTGCGCCCCGATCCGGCGGTGACGCCCGTCTGCGTCGCGATGGAGGCGGCGGAGCGCTATTACGAAAGCCTTGGGCGAACGTGGGAGCGCGCGGCCTATATCAAGGCGCGGCCTTCGGCGGGCGATCTGGCGGCGGGGGCGCGGTTTCTGGAAACGCTGCGCCCGTTCGTCTGGCGCAGGCATCTGGATTTCGCGGCCATTCAGGATGCGCATGACATGCGGTTGCGGATTCGTGAGCACAAGGGGCTGGGCGGTGAGATCCAACTGCCGGGCCATGACATGAAGCTGGGCCGGGGCGGTATCCGCGAAATCGAGTTTTTCACCCAGACAAGGCAGTTGATCGCGGGCGGGCGCGATGCCGATCTGCGGGTGCGTGGCACGGTCGAGGGGCTCAAGGTGCTGGCCGAGAAGGGCTGGATCCCGCAGGACGTGGCCGAGACGCTGAGCGCGCATTACCGGGCGCATCGCGAGGTGGAGCACCGGGTGCAGATGGTGGGCGATGCCCAGACCCATCGCCTTCCGGGCAAGGATGAGGGGTTGGATCGGATCGCGGCCATGATGGGGCTGGAACGGGCCGAATTCGAGCGCGACCTGAAGGCACGGCTGGAAGAGGTACATGCGCTGACCGAGGGCTTTTTCGCGCCTGACGGAAGTGGCGGCAAGGCGGGGGACGCGCCGCAGGATGATTCCGATGATCTTCCCGACCTGGACGAAGCGGTGATTGATCGCTGGCGGTCCTATCCGGCGCTACGCTCGTCGCGGGCGGTCGAGATTTTCGAGCGGCTCAAGCCGGGCATCCTGCGCGGCCTTCAGGAAAGCGCGCATCCGGGCGAGGCGCTGTTGGCGTTTGACGGTTTTCTCAAGGGGTTGCCTGCCGGGGTGCAGCTGTTCTCGCTGTTCGAAGCCAATCCGCAACTGGTCGACCTGCTGGTGGATATCGTGGGCACCGCGCCGGCGCTGGCGCGGCATCTCGCGCGCAATGCGCAGGTGTTCGATGCGGTGATCGGTGGTGATTTCTTCAGCGAATGGCACGGGGCCAAGGCGCTTGAGGCGGAGTTGGCCGAATGGCTTGCGGCGGAGGACGATTACGAGCGCAAGCTGGATCTGGCGCGGCGCTGGGCCAAGGAGTGGCGCTTCCGGGTGGGGGTGCATCACCTGCGCGGGCTGATCGATGCGGAGGAGGCTGGCAAGCAATATGCCGACGTGGCCGATGCCGTGCTGGGCGGGCTTTATCCGCATGTTCTGGCGCAGTTCGAGGCCAAGCATGGGGCGGCGCCGGGGCGGGGGGCCTGTGTCTTGGGGATGGGGAGCATGGGCGCGCGGCGGCTCAACGCGGTGTCCGACCTTGACCTGATCGTGATTTACGATCCCGGTGAGGCCGAAATGTCGGAGGGCAAGCGCCCGCTGGCGGTGCGGCCTTATTATGCGCGCCTGACGCAGGCGTTGATCACCGCGCTGAGTGCGCCGATGGCAGAGGGGCGGCTTTACGAGGTCGACATGCGGTTGCGTCCCTCGGGCAATCAGGGGCCGGTGGCGACAAGCTGGGCCTCGTTCCGGGCCTACCAGGAAGACGAGGCGTGGGTCTGGGAGCATCTGGCGCTGACCCGGGCGCGGGTGGTGACGGGGGCCGTGGAACTTGGTGGCGATATCGAGGCGTTCCGGCGCGACCTGTTGGCCCGCAAGGGGGCGGACCGGGGCAAGATATTGACCGAGCTTGCCGAAATGCGCGCCCGGATCGCGGCGGCGAAGGCGCCGGCGGGGCCCTACGAAGCCAAGATAGGGCCGGGGCGCTTGCAGGACGTTGAACTGGTGGCGCAGGCCGGGGCCTTGATGGTGGGCGCGGCGGGGCGCACTGTGAGCGCGGGGTTGTCGGCGGCGGTCAAGGCCGGATGGCTGGAGGCAGGCGAGCGCGATGTTCTGAGCCGGGCCTACGGGCTGTGCTGGGGGGTGCAGGCGGTTTCGAAACTGTTGAGCGAGAAGCCGTTGGCACCCGAGGATGCAGGGCGCGGTGGCGCTGGCATGTTGGCGCGCGAGACCGGGCTTGACGGGTTTGCGGCGCTGGCCGAGGCGCTTGATGCGCGCTGCGGCGCGGCGGCCGAGGTGATCGAGGCGGCATTGGAGAGGACAGTATGATGCGCACGCAAGGTGACAGTTTGGACCCGAAGAACCTGATCCGGGAGGCATATCGGATCGAGGGCATCGGGATGGAAGAATGCCGCTCGATCTTTGTCGATTGGGCGCTGAGCCTGCCGGATACGGTGGAGCCGCAGGCGGCCTGTGCGGAGCTTCTGGAGCGCTACGGGGAAGAGGGCCATCCGATGACCGCAGTGTTGAGCGAGGGCATGAGCACGCCCGCGCGGACGGGGCGGCGCGGTGGGCGCAGGGGACGGCGCGCCTGAGAAGGGCGCGTTTTCCTGCGAGGAAAACGGCCGGAATTTTTCGAAAATTCCGGCGCGCGCGTTGAGAGAGGGACGGGTCTTTAGCCCGAGGAGAGGTCAGGCGCGCTGCATTTCTTTGCAAGAAATGCGCCGGAAAATTCGTAATTTTCCGGCTACCTTGGCAAGGTCGCAGCCGCGCGGGCGAGTGCCTCAATGCTGGCCCAGTCGCCCTTGGCCAGCGCTTCTTTCGGCGCGACCCAGCTGCCGCCGACGCAGGCGACGTTGGGCAGGGCGAGGTAATCGGCGACATTCTTGGTGGAGACGCCGCCGGTGGGACAGAAGGTGATCTGTGGCAGGGGCGCGCCAATTGCCTTGAGCGCGGGCGCGCCGCCCGAGGCCTCGGCCGGGAAGAACTTTTGCGTGCTGTAGCCGCGTTCCAGCAGGCGCATCGCCTCGGTTGCGGTGGCGGCGCCGGGCAGGAGGGGCAGATCGGCCGCCTCGCAAGCGTCAAGCAGGCGATCGGTGGCGCCGGGCGAGACGGCGAATTGCGCGCCCGCTGCTTTCGCGTTTTCCACATCCTGTGGCGTCAGCACGGTGCCCGCGCCCACGACGCCGCCGGGCACTTGGGCCATCTCGCGGATCGCGTCGAGTGCTTGCGGGGTGCGCAGGGTCACTTCGAGCACCGGCAGGCCGCCCTTGACCAGCGCTTCGGCCAAGGGGCGGGCATGGGCGATATCCTCGACCACGATCACGGGGATGACGGGGGCCATGCGGCACAGCTCGAGCGCCTTTGCGCTCATCTCCTGCGGGGTCATGTGTCGTCTCCGATCTCGGCTTCGGGGAACAGCGGGCTGGCGCCTTCGGTCGCGGGGGCGGCATTGGCGCGGAAGATCGAGAACAACTCGCGCCCAAGCCCGGTGTGATTGGCCGAAAGGTCGGGGCGGTCGGGCGTGCGTGTGTCGAAGTCGGGGGCGAGGTTTTCCAGTGTCCCGGCCTCGGCATCAAGGCGGATCACGTCGCCGTCTCGGATGCGGGCAAGGGGGCCATCGCCCATCGCCTCGGGCGAGACGTGGATGGCGGCGGGCACCTTGCCCGAGGCGCCGGACATGCGGCCATCGGTGACGAGGGCCACTTTGAAGCCGCGATCCTGCATCACCGACATGGTGGGGGTCAGCCCGTGCAATTCGGGCATGCCGTTGGCGCGTGGCCCCTGGAAGGGCAGGACGATGATGGTGTCCTGCGCCAGTTCGCCGGCCTTGAAGGCGGCAACCACAGCGTCCTGGGTGTGAAAGACGCGCGCGGGCGCTTCGATCAGGCGGTGTTCGGGGGCGACGGCGGAAATCTTGATGATGCCTTCGCCGAGGTTGCCGGTGAGGCGTTGCAACCCGCCGCTGCGCTGGAACGGATCGGTGTGGGGGCGCAGGATGCGGTCGTTCTCGGGGGCAAGCGGGGCTGCGCGGAAGGTCAGCGTGTCGCCATCGAGAAACGGCTCAGAGGTATAGCGGGCAAGACCGGGGCCGGCGACTGTGTTGACCTCTTCATGCAACAGCCCTGCGTCGAGCAGTTGCGCGATCAGGTAGCCCATGCCGCCGGCGGCGTGGAAATGGTTCACGTCGGCCAGACCGTTGGGATAGACCCGCGCGAGCAGCGGCACGACGCCGGAAATGTCGGAGAAATCCTGCGGCGTGAGGTGGATGCCCGAGGCGCGTGCCATCGCCGGAAGGTGCAGCACGAGGTTGGTGGAACCGCCCGTCGCCATCAGCCCGACGATGCCGTTCACGAAGGCGCGCTCATCAAGGATGTCGCAGAGCGGGCGGTAATCGCGGCCAAGGCCGGTCTGGCCGAGGATCGCCTCGACGCCCGCATCGGTGAGCGCGTCGCGTAGCGGGGTGTAGGGCGTGACGAAAGCGGCGCCGGGCAGGTGCAGGCCCATGATCTCCATCAGCATCTGGTTGGAGTTGGCGGTGCCGTAGAAGGTGCAGGTGCCCGGCCCGTGGTAGGCGGCCATTTCGGCGGCCATCAGGGCGGCGCGGTCGATTTCGCCGCTGGCATAGGCCTTGCGCACCTTGGCCTTTTCATCGTTCGACAGGCCCGAGGTCATCGGGCCGCCGGGCAGGAAGATCATCGGCAAGTGGCCAAAGGCGCCGGCGGCCATGACGAGGCCCGGTACGATCTTGTCGCAGGTGCCCAGCATCACCACCGCATCGAAGGTGTTGTGCGACAACGCAACAGAGGCCGCCAGCGCGATGGTGTCGCGCGAAAACAGCGAGAGTTCCATTCCCGGCTGGCCCTGCGTGACGCCATCGCACATCGCCGGAACCCCGCCTGCGACCTGTGCTGTGGCGCCGAGGCGGCGGGCCGCCTCCTTGATCCGGGGCGGGTAGCTGCCGAACGGTTCGTGCGCTGAAAGCATGTCGTTATAGGCCGTCACGATGCCAAGGTTGGGGGCCGGGGTGGTGGCGAGCCGGTCCTGATCCGCGCCCATGGCGGCATAGGCATGTGCCTGGTTCGAGCAGCTGAGATGCGCGCGCGCCGGGCCGTCTTCGCCCGCCTTGCGCATCCGCGCGAGATAGGCCGCGCGAGAGGCCTTTGAGCGGGCAATGATGCGGTCGGTGACCGCCTGGATCGTGGAATTGAGCGCCATTGGCCCTCCGGGAGCGTTCTCGAAATGAAGTGGATACCCATGATCTATAGCAGATTGATAGCGCCAACAACCAGCCAACCTGTTGCGAGAAAGACTCAAATCCCGGGATTGCCGCGGGAATTCCCCTGCATGACCCACAGGATGCCCAAAATTTGTCTCAATTGGAAAGGAGTCTAGGGGCATCAAATAAACGGGCGCGAAGCCCACATAGATCGCCCCGAGAGGGACAACCCGAAGGAGGTTGGCATGAAAAAGATGCGTCTGGTTGCACTCATGATGCTGGGAAGCGTGGCCGTGAGCGGCTGCTCGAACATGGATATCGCATCGCGGAACGCGCCTTTTGATGCGCCCGCGGCGAAACCTGCGGCCCTGTCGATGAAAGTGACATCCTTTCAGGTGCGGGTGCCGCGCACGCTGAAGGCGTCTGAAGCAAATCTTTATTACCCGTCGGGTGATATCGTGTGGCGCGAAGATCCGCTGGGCGATCGTCATGCGCAGGTTCAGAAGATTTTCGAGGAAAGCCTTGCGGTTGCCGTGGCCCCTGCGAAAGGGTCGGTTCCGGTGCTTCTCGATGTTGAGGTGAAGCGGTTCCATGCCCTGAC
Source organism: Rhodalgimonas zhirmunskyi (assembly GCA_030848925.1). GTDB lineage: Bacteria > Pseudomonadota > Alphaproteobacteria > Rhodobacterales > Rhodobacteraceae > Rhodalgimonas > Rhodalgimonas zhirmunskyi. The sequence goes on along the minus strand of JANFFA010000001.1, from coordinate 791,162 downwards.
CGAGAAAGCGCGTTACACGACGGGTGGTCGCCACGAGATGATCTTCGTGCTGAACTTCCTCAACCCCGAGACGCTGCAGCCGATTGCCGAGCCGCGCCGGATCGAGACCAACATCAAGGCCTTTGGTGGCCAGCGTGCCATCCATGCCGAACAGAACGGCATCACCCAGCGTTTGCGCATCAGCCAGCACATCGCAGGTGTGGTGCAGCGGGAACTGGGCATCGAAGCGCCGAAGGTCGACGACACGCCGCATGTGATCAAGGTGCAGCCCGCGCCGGAAGTTTCGCGCAACGCCGTGCCGCTGATGTCGGGTGACGTGACCAACAGCCTGTTCTGAGCCTTTAGCCCTCAGCCCATGCTTCTGGGCTCTTTCTAAGGCCGAATGAATCGCGTAAGGGGACAGCATGACGCTGTCCCCTTCTTCATTGCCCGATTATCCGATTGTTCGCCTCAAGCCCAAGACGGATTCGCGAAAGATCCGCCATGGAAGCCCGTGGGTGTTCGACAACGAGGTCGTCACCGACCGCCGCACCAAGGCGATGACGCCCGGCACCATTGCCCTGTTGCAGGATGCCGAACGTCGCGACATGGCGTTGGTGGCGGTCAATCCGCATTCTCGCATTTTCGCCCGGGTGCTGGAGCGCGACCTGACGCGCCCGGTGGACGGGGCGTGGATCGAGGCGAAACTGACCCGCGCGCTGGCGATGCGGGAGCGTTTGTATAAGGATCCCTTCTATCGATTGGTCCATGCCGAGGGTGACGGATTGCCCGGCGTGGTGATCGACCGGTTCGGTGACGTGGCCGTGGTGCAGCCCAACGCGGCCTGGGCCGAGGTTCTGCTTGATGAATTGGCAGAGGCGCTGGCGCGGGTGACGGGGGTCACGACGATCCTCAAGAACGCGGGCGGACGGGCGCGGGGCCTTGAGGGGCTGGACGATGTCGATGCCGTTTTGCTGGGCGATCTGCCGGATGCGCCGGTGCCGGTGGCGATGAACGGGGCCACCTACATGGCCGATCTGACCGGCGGTCAGAAAACCGGGCTGTTTTATGACCAGCGGCCCAACCATGCCTTTGCCGCCGGATTGGCGCAGGGCGCGCGGGTGCTGGACGTGTTTTCGCATGTGGGCGGTTTCGGGTTGGCCTGTCTGGGCGAGGGTGCGGAGAGTGTTCTGTGTGTCGACGGGTCCGAGGCGGCGCTGGCGCTGGCCGAAGAGGGCGCGGCGCGCTCGGGCTTTGGCGCGCGGCTGGAGACCCGCAAAGGCGATGCGTTCGAGGTGCTGGCAGCACTGGCCGAAGAGGGCGCGAAATTTGATATGGTGATCTGTGATCCGCCGGCGTTCGCGCCGTCCAAGCCCGCGCTAGAGGCTGGTTTGCGCGCCTATGAGCGGATCGCACGGCTGGCAGCGGCGCTGGTGGAGGAGGGTGGCTATCTTGGCCTGTGCTCTTGCTCTCATGCGGCCGACCTGTCGAAATTCCGGGGTGCCAGCTTGCGCGGGATTGGCCGCGCGGGGCGCTCGGCGCAACTGCTTTACACCGGGTTTGCGGGGCCGGATCATCCGATGCTGCCGCAACTGGCCGAGAGCGGCTATCTCAAGGCGCTGATGTTCCGGCTGTGAGGGCGGTTCTCGACACCTGCGTGATCTATCCGACGGTGATGCGCGAGATGCTGTTGGGCGTGGCCGCGACCGGGGCGTTCACGCCGCTGTGGTCGCAGCGGATCATCGGGGAATGGCTGCGCGCGGCGGTGAAGCTGGGCCCGGCGGGCGTAGCGCAGGCCGAGGGCGAGGCCGTGATGCTCAAGGCGCGGTTTCCCAAGGCCGAGGTGACTTATCCCCCATCTCTGGAAGAGCGGCTTTGGCTACCGGATGCGGCGGATACGCACGTGCTGGCGGCGGCGGTGGCGGGGTCTGCGGATGTGATCGTGACGCTGAACGCGCGTGATTTCCCGCGCAATATCCTGGCCGAAGAAGGCGTGTCGCGCGCCGATCCGGATCATTTCCTGCTGGGGTTCTGGCAGGGGAATGAAGAGGCAGTCGAGGCGGTGGCGCGGGATGTTCTGGCCGAGGCGCGGCGGCTTTCTGGCGAGGACTGGACCTTGCGGGCGCTGTTGAAGAAGGCGCGGTTGCCGCGGCTGGCCAAGGCGCTGTCGGCGCGGGTGGATTAGGCCCGTTTCGCGGTGGCGTAGAGCGGGCGCATCAGGATCGGCGTGAGATACATCGGGATCTGGTAACAGCCGAGGAAGATCAGGAACGCCTCGTTTCCTGTCACCGGCAGGGCGACAAGGAACAGCGCGACATTGCGGTTTCCGGCGGTGATGGCGCGGGGGATAGCCTCGGCACCCTTGTGGCGGAAGATCAGGAAGGTGAGCGTTTGCAGGCCGAGGTTGGCGGCCAGCGCGAAGGTGAGCCAGCCCAGCACGCGCAGGGGATCGGCGGCCAGCGCGGGGCGCAGCGCACTCATGAGGCCCACGACGATCACGGCAAGCGCGATGGCGGTCAGCCCGTCGAGTGCGGCGGTGGCGCGGGCCGAGGGGCGGGGCAGGGTGCGGGCGCGCAAGCCAAAGGCCAGCGCGACGGTGATCCAGATCGCGCCCAGCAGTTTCAGCGCGGCGACAAAAGCGGCCTGCGCATCGCCAAGGCCCGGCGCGGCCCAGAGCAGCGGCATGACCGTGAGCGGCAAAAGCGCTGTGCCGAGGATCAGCAGGCGAAAAGCGGGTTCGGGTGGCCCGCCGGTGAGGATGGCAAGGTTCGGCCCGCCGGTGACGGGGGGCGCGGCGAGCATCAGAAGAAGAGCGGTGGCCTGCGCTGTTTCGGCCCAGCCGGCGAGGCGCAACAGGAGAAGTGCGCCGAAGGGCAGGGCCAGTTGATAGACCAGCGCGAGGCCAAGGCTGCCGCGCAGGTCGGCCAGCCCGCCGGTGGCCTGTTTCAGGCCGATGCGGAAGGCGGTGAGGAACAAAAGCACCAGCACCAGTTCCGACAGCCAAGGGCGCAGCGCCATCGCGAGGTTGGGCAGCGCCAACCCGGCGAGAAGGCCCGCGATCAGGGCATAGCGGCCGTGCCGCGCAACGGTGCCCAGAAGGGCGATGAGCGCCGCCCACAGAGCAGGCATGTCAGCCGCCCGGCGCGTTGCGGATGTTGGCGGGCAGCCATGTCGCGATTTCGGGGAAGATAACGAGGATCACGACCATCAGGAGCATCAGCCCGACCATGGGAAGCGCGGTGCGGGCGATGTAGCTGATCTCGTGCCGGGTCATGCCTTGCAGCACGAACAGGTTGAAACCGATGGGCGGTGTCACCTGCGCCATTTCCACCACCACGACGACGAAGATGCCGAACCAGATCACGTCGATCCCGGCGGTGCGGATCATCGGCTCGACAATTGCCATGGTGAGGACCACCGACGAGATGCCATCAAGGAACATGCCGAGGATGATGTAGAACACCGTGAGCGCCATGATCAGGACGACGGGCGACAGTTCAAGCCCTTCGATCCAGCCCGCCAGTGCGCGGGGCAGGCCGGTGAAGCCCATCGACAGCGACAGGAACGCCGCCCCCATCAGGATCAGCGCGATCATCGCCGAGGTGCGCGTCGCCCCCATGAGCGAGGCGGTGAAGGTCGACCACGAGAGCGAGCCTTGCGCCGCTGCCAGCGTGAGCGCGCCGACGACGCCGACGGCTGCCGCCTCGGTCGCGGTGGCAAAGCCCATGTACATCGAGCCGATCACCACCGTGACGAGGATCAGCACAGGGATCAGGAAGCGGCTTTCCTTCAAACGTTCGGAAAAGGTCATGTCGGGTTCGGGCTTGGGGCGCGGGCCTTTGGAAAGGTAATGCCACGCGATGATGTAGGACATGAACAGCCCGGCGAGGATCAGCCCCGGAAAGACGCCGGCCATGAACAGCTTGGTGATCGATTCATTGATCGAGACGCCATAGACGATCAGCGTCAGCGAGGGCGGGATCATCAGGCCCAGCGTGGCCGCGCCCGCCAGCGTGCCGATGATCATGTGTTCGGGATAGCCGCGCGCGCGCAATTCGGGGATCGACATCTTGCCCACCGTGGTGAGCGTGGCCGCAGAAGAGCCGGAGACGGCGGCAAAGATGGTGCAGCCCGCGATATTGGTGTGCAACAGCCCGCCGGGAAGGAAGCGCATCCACGGCGCAAGGCCACGGAACATGTCTTCGGACAGGCGGGTGCGATAGAGCACTTCGCCCATCCAGATGAACAGCGGTAGGGCGGTCAGGGTCCAGCTGCTGGAGCCGGTCCAGATTGTGGTGATCATCGCATCGCCCGCCGGGCGCGAGGTGAAAAGCTCCATCCCGACCCAAGCCACGCCCATCAGCGCCAGACCGATCCAGACCGATGAGGCCAGAAGGCCGAACAGGGTGACGAGGAAGATCGCGGTTGCCAGAAACTCGGTCATTCGACGGCCTCGCTATGGATATGGGTTTCACGGTCGACCAGCAGGCGGATCAGGTAATCCCAAAGCGCGACGGCCAGAAGGACGGTGCCGATCGACATCGGAAGCTGTGGCAACCACATCGGGGTATAGATCCAGTCCGAGCCGGTTTCGGCCCACATCTGCCCCCATTTCGTGGGCGAATTGCCCAACATGGAGATCAGCGTGACCAGCCATTCGGGCACGAAATCCTGCCCCTGCGTCCGGTCGTTGATCATTTCCGAGAGGATGTTTGTCTTGATCGCGTAGCGGGCGAAATAGGTGGCGGTGATGGCGGCGATCAGCATCGCAAAGGCATCAAGCCAGAGCGAGAGAAAGCGGTTCATGTTGAGAAAGATCGACACCCGGATATGGGCGCCGCGCGTCAGCGTGTGGGCCAGCGCGAAGAACGAGGTCGCCGCCATGGCGTAGCCTGCGTATTCGGTGCTGCCGTGGAAGGTGACGGAGGACCAGCGCGCGATCATCTGCGCCACGATCAGCGCAAGGATCGTGACCATGAAGAACGCCGCCAAGACACCGGCCCAGAGATAGAGCCGGTCGAGCAGAGTCCAGAGCGGTTTGAGCAGGTGGCGCGCTTGTCGCGGTTGCACGGCGCACAGCACCGCGAAGCCCGCCGGGATGACGAAGAGCCAGACCCAGAGCGGGAGGCCGAGGAAGGGTTGCCAGTCTCTCATGTGGTCCGCCTTGCTGTTCGTAGGTGCGAAACGAATGTCTCACGCGTGATCCCGTCGCCCTCTGCCATGCCCGACCCGCTGCCAAAAGAGCGAACTTGCCTTGCGGAGTCGGTCCCCCTTGGGAGGGCATTCTTCCATCGGATGACGCGCGTGGGGCGCCGGATTGGAGAGGAATGACCGTCCCGCTGGCGTCTGCGTGCCCTCCCGAGGTCGGGCATGGCGCAGTCGCGCCTTGTGATGGGAAGAGGGTGGGAGCGGCCCCTTTTGCAAAGGGCCGCCCCTGCGTGATCAGTTGGCCTTGTAGGCGTCGAGGATGGCCTTGCCGTCATCGCCGGTGGCGGCGAGCCAGTCGGCGGTCATCTTGGCGCCGATGGTCTCAAGCTCGGCCTTGAATTCGGGGCCGGCGTCTTCGACCGTCATGCCGTTCTTGGCCAGTTCGTCGAAATAGAAGTTGGTCAGTTCTTCGGACTTGGCCGAGCAGGCGGCGCCGGTTTCATCGGCGGCCTTTTGAAGACCTGCCTTCACCTCGTCCGAGAGGCCGTCCCAGACACCCTTGTTCACCATCATGTAGTTGCGCGGCATCCACGCGTTGACCTTGTAGTAATGGCTGAGCTGTTCCCAGACCTTGCGGTCATAGCCCGTGGCCCCCGAGGAGATGAACGCCGAGACGACGCCGGTGGCCAGCGCCTGGCTCAGTTCGGCGGCTTCGACCTGCACCGGGATCATGCCGAGTTCTTCGGCGAAGGTCGCGGTGGCGGTGTTGTAGGAGCGGAATTTCACGCCCTCGGTATCGGCTTTCGATTTCACTTCCTTGTTGAAATAGAAGCCCTGACCCGGCCACGGGCAGGTGTAGAGCGTGACGAGGTTCATATCGGAAAGCTTTTCGCCGACCTTGCCCTTGGCGGCCTGCCAGAGGGCCTCGTTCTGGGCATAGGTGGTGGCGACGAAGGGCAGGTTGTCCCAGCCCAGAAGCGCCTCTTCGTTGGCGTGGGCGGACATCAGACGCTCACCAATCGGGACTTGCCCGGTCTGGATGGCGCGCTTGATCTCGCCGCCCTTGAAGAGCGAGCCGCCGGGGTGGACGGTGATGTCGATTTCGCCGCCGGTGTATTCACGGGCCTTGTCGGCGAAGACCTGTCCCATTTCGGAATGGAAGTTCGAGGCGGAATAGGCCATCGGCATATCCCAGCTTTCAGCAGTAGCCGTGGTGGCGGCAAGGCCGAAAATGGCCACAGCGCCGAGGCGGAGGGTGGTGGATGTCATGGTCTTTACTCCCTGTTCTGGTTCTTGTGATTGATCAAATCATGCCACGAAGCGTTTCGGGTCGTAAACGCTCATGTCGATATTGGGCGGCGTACCTGCGATCAGGTCGGCCACCATGCGGCCGGTTTTCGCGCCGCCCGTCAAGCCCACATGATGATGGCCGAAGGCCGTAAAGACGCCGGTGGCGCCGATTTCACCGATCAGCGGCAGGCTGTCGGTGGGGGCGGGGCGGTAGCCGAGCCATTCCTCTTCTTCCGCCGCCTGCATGTTTGGCAGGATCTCGGCCACTTTCTTGCGCAGAAGGCGCAGGGGGGCCTTGGATTTCTTGGGCGTGAGCCCGCCGAATTCGACGATGCCGGCGCAGCGCACGCCCTGTGCCATATGGGTGGCGACGAATTTGCCCGCCGCCAGCATCATCGGGCTGTTGGGGGTTTGGGTGGGCTGTTTGTAGACGATGTGATAGCCACGCTCGGCCTCCAACGGGACGGTAATGCCCAGCTTTTCCATCAGTGGTTTCGACCAGACCCCGGCGGCAAGCACCGCGTGATCGCATTCGATCCGGCCCTGATCGGTGAGCACGGCGGAAATGCGCCCGCCCGACAGGTCGAAATCGCGCACCTCGGTCTGGATGAAGCGGCCGCCCATTTCGGTGAAGATGTCCACGAGATCAGCGACATAAGCGCCGGGGTCGAGGATATAGCCGTGATCGTGGTTGATCGCCATGAAGGTCTGATCCGGGGCGAGGATCGGTTCGATTTCCTGCACGGCGGGGCCTTCGACCAGTTCGGGAACGAAACCCGCCTCACGGCGCAGCGCCCATGTGAAGGCGTCGGCCTCGAACGCGGCGCGGTCGCGGTAGACGTAGGAATAATCCGAGGGTTTCACCCATTTCGCGGCGCGCGTGCCGTGGGTCAGCGCCTGATGCTGTTCGACGCTGTCACCGATGACAGGCAAAAGGCCCTGTGCAATGCGCCGGGTGTCGCGTTCATTGGCGTGAGAGAGGTATTTCACCAGCCATGGCATCAGGCGCGGCAGGTAGGACCAGCGCAGGAACAGCGGGAAATCCGGATCGAGCAGGTAGCCCGGCCCCTTGGCAATCAGGCCCGGAGCAGTGACCGGCGCAATCGAGCAGGAGGCAAGGATGCAGGCGTTGCCGTAAGAGGCGCCCATGCCGGGCTTGCCCTTGTCCAGCAGGGTCACGTCGAACCCTGCGCGGGTGAGCCAGATCGCGCTGGCTGCGCCGTTGATCCCGGCGCCGATCACGGTGACGGCTTTCGCGCCCATGCGTGCATCCCCCTGCGTGCATGTTCCTGTTGCGGGCAGCATGGCGAAGGGGCGGATGCTTTTCAAACAATAATTTGTAGGCGAACGATCTAGGGCAAGGAGGGCGGGTGCGGATGGCCATTCTGTGGGCGGCATGGGGTCTGAGGCGGGCGGGAACGGCGTTGCCGGGCGATTGTCCGGAGGTGATTGTTTGGCGGCGGGAGTGCTGTAGACTCGCCCGCAGGGTAAACAACGGGGCAGGGCTGGCCGTGCAGGGATCAGGGACCGGATCGGATTTGGCGCGGGGCGGAAAGACCGTTTATGGCGCGCAGGTGGGTATCCTGATGCTGGAGACGCGGTTTCCACGTATTCCGGGCGATATCGGCAATGCGTTGAGCTTCCCTTTTCCGGTGCAATACCGGGTGGTTGGTGGGGCGTCGGCTGCGCGGGTGGTGCAGGGCGATCCGCTGGCGCTGGTCGATGAGTTCATCGCGGCGGGGCAAGAGTTGGTGCGCATGGGCTGTGACGGAATCACCACGAGTTGCGGGTTCCTGTCGCTGGTGCAGGAAGAGTTGAAGGCGGCGCTGGGCGTGCCGGTGGCGGCGTCGTCGCTGATGCAGGTGCCGATGGTGCAGGCGCTGTTGCCGCCGGGGCAGCGGGTTGGCGTGCTGACCGTTTCGGCGGAGGCGCTGACAAAGGCGCATCTGGCCGCCGCCGGGATCAGCGGCGATGTGCCGGTGGAGGGCCTTGAGGGCGGGCAGGCCTTCAGCCGAGCGATCCTGAACGATGCCGAGACGCTGGATGTCGCCGCCTGTCGCGAGGATATGCGCGTAGCGGCGCAGGCGTTGATGGAGCAGGGCGAAATCGGGGCGATCGTGCTGGAGTGCACCAACATGGCGCCCTACGCGGCAGAGATCCGGGCCATGACCGGGGTGCCGGTCTATTCCATCGTGAGCTTTATCGAGTGGTTTCAGGCCGGATTGAAGCCACGGGTTTTCTGAACGGGAAAGAGCGATGTCCGGGCGCGATCAGGCGCCGGTCCATTTGGAATTGTGGGCCTCAATCGCCTTGATCCGCTCTTCTGTCTTGGGATGCGACAGGAGCCATGCGGGCGGGCGGCCGCCGCTGCCGCCGGTGAGCGCGTCGAGCTTGTGAAACAGCGAGACCTGCGGCGCGGTGCCAAAGCCCGCCTTGGTCATCAGGGCGGCGGCGTATTCATCGGCCTCGTATTCATCACCGCGCGACAGCCTTGCGGCCAGAAGCGAAGTGAGCGCATTGGCGATCAGCGGGCCGATGCCGGGAATGAAGCGTCCGATCACCATCATCAGCGCCGTGCGCAGGGCGTTCTGGCCGGAAAAGTCGATCATCCGGCGGCGCGAATGACCGAGCGCGACATGCCCCAACTCATGCGCGATGACGGAGGTGATTTCCTCGCCCGTCACCTCGCCGCGGCGGAATTTCTCGTAAAATCCGCGGGTGATGAAGATGCGCCCGTCGGGGGCGGCAAGGCCGTTCACAGGTTCGACCTCGTAAAGAAAGACACGGATGCGCGGCAGGTCGAGCGCCTTGGCCAGCCGGTCGAAATGTGGCTTGAGCGCCGGGTCGGCCAGTTCGGAGGACTTGGCGTCAAGTTCCTGCTTCAGCCGCCACGCGGAAAAGCGATAGGCGAAGACCGCGTAGAGGATGGCCAGCAGGATGGGTGTGAAGCGCAACATGGTCTGGATATGGGGGATGTGGCGCGGGGGCGCAAGTTTTTGAGGTAGCGTGAGTGGGCGGGCGGGGGCCTCCGGCGGGAGTATTTCGGGGAAAAATGAAAGGGATCAGCTTTTCCATTCGACCGGCATGGAGAGCGGGCCGCGAAAGGCCCAGCCCTGAAACGGCACGGGGCCTGCGAGGGTGAGGCCGGGGAGGGCTTTGAGCAGCATCGGCAGGGCGATATCGGCGATGAGCGCGCGCGAGATCGCCGCGCCGCCGCAGAAATGCGGACCTGCGCCAAACGGGATGGCGGGGCCGGTGTCGCGGGTGATGTCGAAGCGGGTGGGATCGGTGAAATAGGCCTCGTCATGGCCGGCGGAGGAGAACATGAAGAAGGCGCGCGCCTCTTGCGGGAAAGTGATGCCGTTGATCGTGGTGTCCCGGGCAATGCGGCGCGGCGACATGCCGATGGGGGAAATCCAGCGCACGTATTCTTCGAACGCCTGTGCATAGGATGCGGAGCCGTTTTGGATGAGGGCGTGTTGATCGGGGTGGGTGAGCAGCGCCCATGCGGCCCCTGCGATGGCGTCGCGCGGCTCGTTCTGGCCGCCGGAAATGATCAGCTTGATATTGGCGCGAGTGCTGGCCTCGTCCAGACCGGCCTGCATCTGGACCGAGAGGGCGGATTTATTAGGCGCGGCGTTGAGCCGGGGCATCATTTCGGTGATGTGGGCGTCGATCGAGGCGGTGCAATCGTGGCAGGTGGCCTCGATCACCGGATCGCCTGTGTAGTTGGCGCAGCCGTCGATCATGCCCTGCGAGGTGCGATCGAGTTCCTCGGGCGCCATGTTTTCCAGCCCGGTGACCAGCTTGAGCGCCTCGGCCGAGGCGGGCATGGCGAAATCGCGCACCAGATCGCATTTTCCCTTTGGTTTCAGATCCGCGAGGATGCGGGCGGTCGTTTCGCGAAAAAGCGGCGTCCAGTGATCGCGGGCGGTGCGGGGCGACAGCGCGGGGAACAGGATCTTGCGCTCGCGGGTGTGGGCTTCGCCATCCTTGCGCATCATGTTTTCGCCCATGAGCAGCGTCATCAACCCGTCGGGCTGGCAAGAGGAGAAGACTTCGGTGTTTTTCTCGTGCGTGAAGATATCGTCGCGCTTGGTAAAGAGGATGGCACCCAATTCGGGGACGTAAGTGACCGGGGCTTCGGCGCGCATGCGGGCGAGTGTGGGGTAGGGATCGGCGGCGAAGGCGGACGGATCGATATGGGTGACGGGGGCGTTGGTTGCGGGGCTGGTCATGAGGATCCTCCCAAATCCCGGGTGCGGTGCTTTTCGAGGCGGGCTTTTTCGAGGCGATGAAGCCGATGGGCGTGGCGCAGCCAAAGGCCCGCACCAATCATCACCGCCAGAGCGGCGAGCAGGCCGCTGGTATCGGCGGCGAATTCGGCGGTGGCGGCGAGATTGTCCGAGAACTGGTAGCCCAGCCCGATGTAGAGCGTGACCCAAGCCATTTCGCCCAAGGCGGCCCAGAGCGTGAACCGGGTCCAGTTCATCGCGGCGGCGCCAGCGGCGATGTTGACGTAGGGCCCGAGGGGCGACAGCAACCAGCGGCTGAGAAAGACCCCGGTGCCGCCGTGACGGTGTAACAGCGCCAGTGCGCGGGCGAGCAGGGCCTGACGTTTTGGCCGCGAGGCGAGTGCGCGTTCGAGCGAGGTCTGCGCACGCCCGCCGAGCATGTAGCCGATCTGATCGCCGAGGATTGCGCCGCCGAGGGCCGTTGCCATGGCCGTTGTGCCGGCGATCTCGCCACTGGCGACGAAGGCGCCGGCGGTCAGCATCATCAGCGAGGCGGGCACCGGTAGGGCGAGGCAGGAAAACAGCGTGACGGCGAACAAAAGCGAGGGGCCGACGCTGGCCAGTTGCTCTAGCAGCCAGTCGTTCATTCCTGGGCCGGGCCTTTTGGCGCGGGGCCGTCGGGGGCCGGTGGTGCGTATATGGCAAGGAGGGCTTCGACCTCGTCTATCACCTGCGAGACATCCGTGCCGCGACTGCGCGCGATGTCCATCAAGGTGGGGCGCCCGTGGGGCGGGACGTCTAGGCCGTCGATCAAAAGCTTGGGGTCGATCCCCCACGAAAACGCGATGTAACCCGGTGTCATCCAAGGTTCGGGCGTGAGGTTGCGATGGGCGGGATCGGCCCAGTAGATCGAGAACAGCGCCAGCCGCACGAGGAAGAAGCCCGCCACCAGCGTGGCGGCGAGAAACAGCACAAAAGCCGGGCGGTTGTGGGTCCAGAGATGGCGAATGGCCGACATTGGCGCAGTTTGCCTGAAACCCGCGCTGGCGCAAGGGCACATCGCGTGGCAGGCTGGCTGGTATGGGACTGAATTACACGCTGGATAACGGGTATGGCGCGGCGCGGCTGGGGCTGATCGTGCTGACCACCGACGAGACGCTGGAAAACGAGGCGCGGGGCTGTGTTGCGGGGCGGGCGGTGAGCCTGTTGCATGCGCGCATTCCGGCACAGCCGCATGTGACCCCCGAGGCGCTGGCCACCATGGAAGGGCATATGGAGGCTGTTGCCGGAAGCCTGCCCGCCGGGCTTGACGTGGTGGGCTATGGCTGCACCTCGGGGGCGACGGTGATCGGGCCTGCGCAGGTCGAGGCGCTGATCCGGCGGGCGCAACCGGGGGCGGCGGTGACCAATCCGCTGAGCGCGGTGATCGCGGCGCTGGATGTGCTGGGGGCGCGTCGGATCGGGCTTTTGACGCCTTATGTCGACAGTGTGAACGCGCCCTTGGTGGCGGCGCTGGGGCAGGCCGGGATCGAGGTGGTGACGCGGGCGAGTTTCGAGCAGAGCGATGATTGGAGCGTGGCGCGCATTCCGGAAAGCGATACGTTGCGGGGGATGGAAACACTTGTCGAAACAGGCGGTTGCGAGGCGATCTTTGCAAGCTGCACGAACCTGCGGGCCTTCGGCATCGTGGACGAGGCCGAGGCGCGTTTGGGCATTCCGGTGATCTCGTCCAACCTTGCGCTGGTGTGGCACATGCTGCGGCTGGCGGGGCTGGAGGCGAAGGGCTGGGGTCCGGGGCGACTTTTCCAGCTGTGATTTCCTGTTGCGGGGGGATTGGCCCGGGAATGTCGCGCCGTTAGGGTGAGGCGAAATCGCCCCCAAGTGCCCCTTCCGAAAGCCGCGAAAGGCAGAGTGAGATGACCGAAACCGACCTCAATCCCGAGGCGCTTCCTGCCGGACCGGATGGCGTGCTGGTGCGGTTTGCGCTGACGCCGGACCCGGCGGCGATGGCGGCGCTTGAGGTGCTGGTCGCGGCGCTTGAGGCGGCCCCGCCCGAGGGCGTGGTCGAGATTGCGCCGGCGCTGGTGTCGGTGCTGGTGCGGTTCGATCCGGCGCGCACGCGGCGCGCGGCGCTGGCACGGGCGGTTCTGGCCGAGGCACGGCGCATCGCGCGAGAAAGGCCTGCGCCGCCCGCGCCCAAGCGACGCTGGACCATTCCGGCGGCGTTTGGCGGTCGTCATGGGCCACAGCTTGCCGAACTGGCGGAACGTGCCGGGATGAGCGAAGAGGCCTGTGTCGAGGCGATTTGCGAGGCCGACTTGAGGGTGCTGACCATCGGGTTCGCGCCGGGGCAGCCTTATATTGGCCTGCTGCCCGAGGCCTTTGATATTCCACGTCTTTCGGAGTTGACGCCGCAGGTGCCGGGCGGGGCGATCGTGGTGGCGGTGCGCCAGATCGTGCTGTTTGGCGCGCCTTCGACCACGGGTTGGCGGCAGGCGGGGCAATGCGGCTTTCGCACCTTCATGCCGGCGCGCTCCGAGCCGGTACTGTTGCAAAGCGGTGATGCGATCAGGTTCGAGCGCGCGGATGCGGCCGAGGTGGAAAGCTTGCTCGACAGCGCGGATGGGCTGGGTGGTGCAAAGCTGGAGACGCTGACATGAGCGCGCTGGAGATACGGCGCGCCGATGGCGTGATGAGCCTTCAGGACATGGGCCGCCCCGGGCATTTGGCGCAGGGGCTTTCGCGTGGCGGGGCGATGGACCGGATGGCGTTGATCGAGGCGGCAGCCTTGCTGGGCGCGCCAGAGGTTCTGCCGGGGATTGAGATGGCCGGGGCGGGGGGCGTGTTTGCCGTGACGGTGCCGATGCGGATCGCGCTGACTGGTGCGCCGATGCGGGCGCTGCGCGATGACGAGCCGCTGGCTTGGAACGCAAGCCACCTGTTGCAACCGGGCGAGACGCTGCGCATCGGCGGCACGCAGGCGGGGATGTTTGGCTACCTCGTTCCGGCGGGGGGCTTTGCGGAGGCGGAGTGGCTGGACAGTCAGGCGGCACATCTGAGCATCGGCATCGGCGGGCTGTTGGAAAATGGGCAGGTTCTGGCGCTTGGTGCGGACCCTGATCCGGCGCGACCGGGGCAGATTATCGAGCCGGAGCAACGCTTTGGCGGTGGCACGGTGCGGGCGATGGACAGCGCGCAAACGGGGCTGTTCGAAGGAGACGTGATCGCGGCCTTCTATGATGAGAAATTCACCCGCGCGCAGCAGGGCAACCGGCAGGGCGTGCGGTTTGATGCGTCGCGCGCGTTTTCGTCGGCCCATGCGGCGGGGCTGGCCTCGGACATGATCGGGCCGGGGGATATCCAGATGACGGGCGAGGGCGTGCCGTTTGTGCTGATGGCCGAGTGTCAGACGATTGGCGGCTATCCGCGGATCGGGCGGGTGCTGCCCAATGACCTGCCGCGCGTGGCGCAGGCCGCGCCGGGGGCCGAAATCCGTTTTTTGCATGTGCCCATTGATGAGGCAGATGCGCTGTTTCAAAGTGACGCCGATCTTCTGAAGGGGGCGCGGGGGCGTTGCCGGCCGCTGCTGCGCGATCCGGCGACGATCCGGGATTTGCTGTCATATCAATTGATTGGCGGCGTCACGGCGGGCGATGAGCTCGACCGGGCGTGAGGCGGGGCGTCCGTAAGCGAGAGTTTGCGATTGCACGCCGCGTGGCATTGGCAGAGAAATCCGGGGGACGCAAAACATAAGGACGAGTCAGATGCCCGAAGCGATGACATTCGAGACGCTCAAGGCCCGTGTAGAAGATGGCAGCGTGGATACCGTGCTGGCCTGTATCGTCGACATGCAGGGACGGCTGATGGGCAAACGCTTTGTCGCGCGGCATTTCATTGAAAGTGCGTGGGAAGAAACGCATTGCTGCAACTACCTTCTGGCGACCGATCTGGAAATGGCGACGCCCGAGGGCTATGCGGCGACAAGCTGGGAAAAGGGCTATGGCGATTACGTCATGAAGCCCGATCTGGCCAGCCTGCGACCGGTGCCGTGGCTTGAGGGGACGGTGATGGTGATCTGTGATGTGCTGGACCATCACACCCACGCCGAGGTGCCCCATTCACCGCGTGCGATCCTGAAACGCCAAGTGGCGCGGGCCGAGGCGATGGGGCTTACGCCGATGATGGCGACGGAGCTGGAATTCTTTTTGTTTGAAAAGAGTTACGAGGCGAATGCCGGGGCGGGCTTCCGCGATCTGATGCCGGTGAGCCGTTATAACGAAGATTACAACATCCTGCAGACGACCAAGGAAGAGGGGGTGATGCGCCCCCTGCGCAATCACCTTTACGCGGCGGGGATACCGATCGAGAATTCCAAGGGCGAGGCCGAGACCGGGCAGGAAGAGCTGAACATCAAATACGGCCCGGCGCTGGATTGTGCCGAGTATCACACCATCGCCAAACACTCGACGAAAGAGATCGCATGGGCCAATGGGGTGTCGGCCACGTTCCTTGCGAAATGGCGGGCCGACAAGGTCGGCTCGTCCAGCCACGTGCATCAATCCCTGTGGAAAGACGGCAAGAACGCCTTCCACGACCCGGATGCCGAGTATGGCATGAGTGAATTGATGCGCGCCTACATGGCTGGGTTGATCAAGTATGCGCCGGACGTGACCTATTTCCTCGCACCTTACATCAACAGCTATAAACGCTTCGTTAAAGGCACGTTTGCGCCGACGAAATCGGTCTGGTCGGTGGACAATCGCACGGCCGGGTTCCGGCTGTGCGGGGCGGGGACGAAGGCGGTGCGGGTGGAGTGCCGGATCGGGGGATCGGACCTGAACCCCTATCTGGCGCTGGCGGCGCAATTGGCGGCGGGCCTGGCGGGGATCGAGGAGGGGCTGACGCTGGCCGCGCCGATCCGGGGCGATGTCTATGAGGCGGACGCGGCGGCGGAAATCCCGGTGTCCCTTGCGGCGGCGGAGCAAACGCTGAGCCATTCGGCGATGTTGCGGGCGGCGATGGGCGACGGGGTGATCGCGCATTACGCCCGTTGCGCGCGCTGGGAATTGGAAGAGTTCGACCGCGCGGTGACCGACTGGGAAATCGCGCGCGGCTTTGAGCGGGCCTGACTGATACAAGAAATAACCTTTGATTGGAAAGGGTTGCGAGATGAAATTGACAGCGAATTGGTCCTACCCCACGGCGATCCGGTTTGGCGCGGGACGTATCCGCGAGATCGGCGAGGCCTGTGTGGCGCTGGGGATGAAGCACCCGCTGCTGGTGACGGACAAGGGTTTGGCGCGGCTCAAGATCACCGCAGATACGCTTGATCTGCTGGAGGATGCAGGGCTGGGCCGGGCGATGTTCGCCGAGGTGGACCCGAACCCGACAGAGAAAAATTTGGAAGCAGGCATAAGGGCTTACCGTGAGGGTGAGCATGACGGGGTGATCGCGTTCGGCGGCGGTTCGGGGCTTGATCTGGGCAAGATGGTGGCCTTCATGGCGGGGCAATCGCGCCCGGTTTGGGACTTCGAGGATGTGGGCGACTGGTGGACCCGTGCCAATGCCGACGCCATCGCGCCGATCATCGCGGTGCCGACGACCGCCGGCACCGGATCGGAGGTCGGGCGGGCCAGTGTGCTGACCAATTCGCAGACCCATGAGAAGAAAATCATCTTTCATCCCAAGGTGTTGCCCTCCATTGTTCTGAGCGATCCCGAGTTGAGCGTGGGCATGCCGAAGGCGATCACGGCGGGCACCGGCATGGATGCTTTTGCCCATTGCCTTGAGGCCTATTGCAGCCCGCATTTCCACCCCATGAGTCAGGGCATCGCGGTGGAAGGGATGCGGCTGGTAAAGCTATATCTTCCAAGGGCTTACGAGGATGGTGGCGACCTTGAGGCGCGGGGTCAGATGCTGGCCGCAGCGGCGATGGGGGCGGTGGCGTTCCAGAAGGGGCTGGGTGCGATCCATGCGATCAGCCATCCGATTGGCGCGATGCACAACACGCACCACGGCACGACCAACGCCGTGGTGATGCAGGAGGTGCTGAAATTCAACCGCGCGGCGATCGAGGGCCGGATTGGAGACCTTGCGAATTACCTAGGGATATCAGGGGGTTTTGAAGGTTTCTTCAACTATGTTGGGGAGTTGAACGCGGCTCTGGGCATCCCTGAAAACCTGACCACACTTGGGGTGAAATCGCCTGATCTGGACGCGCTGGTGGCGCAGGCGCTGGCGGATCCGAGCGTGGGGGGAAACCCGGTGGAGATGACGGCAGAGAACACCCGGGCGCTGATCGAAGCTTGTCTTTGAGCGCGGGCCCTGTGGAGCGCCGTGCGGGCGGGTTAACGGGTTAACGCGGCGAAAAAGCGGCGTCTGCGATGGGGCTGCAATCCGTCTGCTTTGCGTATGGCGCGGGGGTGTTAACCTTTGCCGGGGGCGAGGCGTTAAAGCACCGTGCGGGTAAACGCGGCGTGCGGTGGATTTGAGTATTTTTGGAAAAATGAAAGGGGCGGGGGACGCTTCTTTGCGGCGCTTGCGGAGTCAGGCGAGTGTGCGCAATCCGGCGCGGAGCGTGTCGGGGAAATCGGGGGCGAGCGTGGCGTCGAGCGCGGCGTGGGTGTCGCGCCAGATCGGCACCGCCCGTTTGAGCAGCGCGCGCCCGCCATCGGTGAGGGCGAGGCGGCGGGCGCGGGCATCATCCGTGTCGGCGAGGCGCAGCACCAGATCGCGGCGTTCGAGCGGTTTGAGCGCGGCGGTGAGGGTGGTGCGGTCCTGCCCCAAAAGCGGCACCAGATCGGAGATCCGGGGCGGCGCGGGGCGGTTGAGCGCCATCAACAGCGAAAATTGCGCATTAGTCAGATCAAGCGGGCGCAGCGCCTGATCGAAGCGGCGCGCCACCAAGCGGGCGGCGCGTTGCAGGTGCAGGCAGAGGCAGGTGTCGCGCACCTCGATGGTGGTTTCGAGGGGCAGGTCGGGGTCTAGCTTGGGATCGATCATGTTGAATAGGTTGATATCAACATAGTTTGGTGTCAAGCTGTATGGGCGAATCTGGAACGGATTAAATCAGGGAGATGCGAGATGGCTTATGTATCGGGATTCCTCGTCGCGGTGCCGGAGGGCAACAAGGCGGCCTACCTTGAGATGGCGCACAAGGGGTGGGAGGTGTTCAAGGATTACGGGTGTCTGGAGATGCACGAGAATTGGGAAGATGACGTGCCCGAGGGCAAGGTGACCTCGTTTCCCATGGCGGTGAAGCGGGAAGCGGGGGAGAAGGTCGTGTTCTCGTGGATGGTGTGGCCGGACAAGGAGACGGCGCAGGCGGGGTTTGCCAAGATGATGGAGGACCCGCGCATGAAGGACATGCAGGACATGCCGTTCGACGGGATGCGGATGATGTGGGGCGGGTTCGAGCCGGTCGCGGTGTTCCGGGCGTGACGGTTACCGGCGGGGGCGCGGGGGGCGCTGCCCCCCTCCGCCTGCGGCCTCACCCCCCGGGAAATTGGGGTCAGATGAAGCGGGGGGGATTGGGGTCAGAGACCGTAGTAGAGGCTTTGGACATGCCGGGCCTCGGCGAAGAAGAGCCAGCGGGCGGCGAGCAGGCCGGTGATGTGGCTGAGCACGGCGACGAGGGCGACGAGGTGGGTTGCTGAAAACACCAGCAGCAGCCCGGCGGGCAGGGCCGCGCCGAGGATCAGCGCGAGGGCGCGGAGTTTGACCGCGTGTTTGCGCGCGATGCGGTAGGCCATTTCCCGAAGCAGGTAGTTGTCGCCCTGATGCGGCGGCTCGAACAGGCGGGTGGCGCCGATGCGCCCGAGGCCGGTGGCGGTCTCAACGGTGCTTTCGGGGTCACGTTCGGCGGCGTCGCCTTGCCACCAGTAGGCGATCTGGAGCGCGCCGGTGACAAGCAGCAGGAGGGCGGCCGGGATCGGCTGTCCGGCGAGAAGCGCACCGCCCGAGAGGCTGTAGGCGAGGAAAAGCGCCGGGGTGAAGGGCGTGTTCCAGCGCGGCACGGTGCGCAGCTGGGTGTAGATCATGGCGGTGGTGAAGACGGTGAACAGCGCCAGCGCGGCGGTGGCGTAGCCCAGCGGCTGCCACGCGGTGTCGAAGAAGATGCGCCCGATGGCGTAGGGCGCGGCGGTGAGAAGCGTGGCGATGGCGGCGATGCCTTCGCGCGAGAGCCAGCTTGAACGCCATTGCGACAGCGCCTTGCGCGCGTTTTTCGGGTTGGCGAGGTGAAAGAGCGAGGCCAGCAGCCCGCCCACGGAGCAGGCGTAGGCGATGAACCAGAAGGTAAAGGCGACCCATCCCGTGACATCGGGTAGGCCGAGCCCGAGGAAGGCCATGAGGCCGAAGCCGAGGCCGGAAAACGTGCTGAAGAAGATGACGGAGGGGGCTGGATGCATGTCAGAGCGCCTCGAGCGCGCGGTCGAGCCAGGCGAGGAAGCCCTTGGGTTCCTCCGCCACGGGGGTGAGGGCGCCGGTGGGCGCGGATTTGGCGCGCGGGGGCAGGTAGGTGTTGACCGGCTTTGTGCCCTGTTCGGGCATGAGGGCGATGCCGCCGCGTTCGGCCTTGAGCCGCGAGACGTTGGAATTCGGGTCAGCGAAATCTCCGAAGTGGCGGGCATTCGCCGGACAGGTACGCACACAGGAGGGGATGCGGTCCTGTTCGGGGATGTTGTCGTTATAGATGCGATCGACGCAGAGGGTGCATTTCTTCATCACGCCGGCCAGCGCGTCGAGTTCGCGCGCGCCGTAGGGGCAGGCCCATGCGCAGAGGCCGCAGCCCATGCAATCGTCCTCGTTCACCAGCACGATGCCGTCTTCGGTGCGCTTGTAGCTGGCGCCGGTGGGGCAGACGGTGACGCAGGGCGCGTCTTCGCAATGGAGGCAGGATTTTGGGAAATGGGTGAGTTGGGCGGGGCCGGTTTCGGGCTGGCTTTCGTAGCTGTGGACGCGGTTGAGGAAGGTGCCCGAGGGATCGGCGCCGTAGGGGTCGGTATCGGAAAGCGGCGCGCCGTAATGGCCGGTGTTCCATTCCTTGCAGGAGATGACGCAGGCCTGACAACCGACGCAGGTATCGAGGTCGATGGCGAGGCCGAGTTTCTTTTCGGTATGGTCGGGCAGGGTTGTCATGCGGGGGCCTGTCAGGTGCTGGGATCGGATTTGAAGGACTGGCCATAGGCCAGGGTCTCGGGGCCGCGGCCCACGGGTGAGGCCTGAGCCGGCCAGCTTGGGGTTTGCGCGGTGCCTTTCGGGGCTTTCTCGATCTTGACGCGCAGGTCGAACCATGCGGCTTGCCCCGTGACCGGATCGGAGTTGGCCCAGCGGCGGCCATCGCCCTTGGGCGGCAGCAACTCGTTGATCAGGTGGTTGAGCAGGAAGCCTTTTTTCGCCTCGGGCGCGTCGGGGGCGAGCGCCCATGCGCCGGGTTTCTTGCCGATGGCGTTCCATGTCCAGACGGTATGGGGGTTGAGCGCGGCCATCGGGGCGACGCGGGCGGTGATTTGCCCGTGCGGCGAGGTGACGAGGGCGAGGTCATCGCCCTCGGCAAAGCCGTATTTGGCGTATTCGGCGGCGGGGATATAGAGCCGGTTGGTGTTGGTGATCTGGCGCAGCCACGCGTTTTGCGAGCCCCACGAATGATACATGTGCATCGGGCGCTGGGTCAGCGCGTGGAGCGGGTATTCGGCCGTGTCGGTGGCGGTTTCCTCGAACGGTTCATACCAATGCGGCAGCGGCGACATCGCCATTTTCAGCCGCGCGCGCAGGTGATCGGGGGGCTGGGTGCGCCCGAACCCTTCGGCCGCGCGCTGGAAGCGGCGCAGCGGTTCGGACCAGATATTGAAGAGATAGGGCGCGGGGGCGTCGAACAGGCCGATTTTCACGGCCCAGTCCTGATAGGCGGCATTCCATGGTTTCATGAAGCGGGCCTCTTCCGGGATTTCGGAATGCCAGAAGCCGCCGTTTTCGATGTATTTTTCGATCTGGGTCGGGTTGGGGGCGCCGCGGCCTTCGCTTTCGCCGTCTTCGCCGCGCCATCCGGCGAGGGGGCCGATGCCGGGGCGGCGTTCGTGATTGACCATGTAATCGGCGTAATCGGCGTATTTCTGGCTGCCATCTTCGTTGACGAAGCCGGGCAGGCCGAGACGCGCGCCGAGGTCACACAGCGCGGATTGAAAGCCCTTCACGTCGCGGTCGGGTTCGACCACGGGCCAGCGGATGCTGTCGGCTGCGGCGTCGGCCTCGCAAATCGGGCGATCAAGGAGCGAGATGCAGTCGTGGCGTTCAAGATAGGTCGTGTCGGGCAGGATCAGGTCGGCATAGGCGACCATTTCCGAGGAATAGGCATCGGAATAGATGATGTGGGGGATGACATAGTCGCCGCTGTCATCCCTGTCGGTGAGCATTTCGATCACGCGCGACGTGTTCATCGAGGAGTTCCACGCCATGTTCGCCATGTAGAGGAACAGCGTGTCGATCTTGTAGGGATCGCCCGCGTGGGCGTTGGAAATGACCATGTGCATGAGGCCGTGGGCCGAGAGCGGGGCCTCCCATGAAAAGGCCTTGTCGATGCGTTTGGGGGTGCCATTTGCATCAAGCAGCAGGTCTTCGGGGGCGAGCGGATAGCCGAGGTGCGGGCCGTCGAGCGGCGCGCCCGGCGTCACGCCCGCGTGGGGGCGGGGGTGCTTTTCCGGCGCTTTGGGGTAGGGCGGTTTGAAGCGGAAACCGCCGGGAACCTCGACGCTTCCCAACAGGATTTGCAGGATGTGAAGCGCGCGGGCCGTCTGAAACCCGTTGGAATGGGCCGAGATGCCGCGCATGGCGTGGAAGGCGACGGGGCGGCCCGTCATTTTTTCGTGCCGCTCGCCCTTCCAATCGGTCCACGGGATGTCGAGGGTGATTTCCTCGTCAAAGGCGACGCGGGCCAGTTCGGCGGCGGTGGCGCGGATCGTGGAGGCGTCGATGCCGCAGCGTTCGGCCACGGCCTCGGGCGCGTATTTGGGATCGAGGTAGGCTTCGGCGAGAAGCTGGAAGGCGGGTTTGTAGGTGCTGCCGGCGCGGCGCATGTGGCCGGCGAGATCGGGGGTGACGGCGGGGGTGTCGAAGGGAACGGGCTTGCCGGTGGCGCGGTCGAGGATCTGTGCCTTGCCGTCGGCGTCGCGCAGGAAGAGGCCGTAATCGGGGCCGTCGTTCACGTTAACCAGTTGGGCCGCGTTGGTGTAGCGGGCAAGGTAGGTGAGGTCGATCTTGCCCGCCTTTAGCAGCTCGTGGATCAGCGACAGGATGAAAAGGCCATCGGTGCCCGGCGTGATGCCGATCCATTGATCGGCGATGGCGTTGTAGCCCGAGCGCACCGGGTTGACGCCGATCACCTTGGCGCCGCGCGCCTTCATCTGTCCAAGGCCCATCTTGATTGGGTTGGAGTCGTGATCTTCGGCCACGCCGAAGATCATCAGCAGCTTGGTTCTTTCCCAGTCGGGCTGGCCGAATTCCCAGAACGCGCCGCCCATGGTGTAGATGCCCGCCGCCGCCATGTTGACCGAGCAGAAGCCGCCATGCGCGGCGTAGTTTGGCGTGCCGAAGGCCTGTGCCCAGAGCGAGGTAAAGGATTGCGATTGGTCACGCCCGGTGAAGAAGGCAAGTTTTTCAGGGGCTTTCTCGCGCAGGGGGGCGAGCCATTTGGTGGCGAGGTTATAGGCCTCGTCCCATGTGATTTCTTCGAACTCGCCCGAGCCGCGCGGGCCGGTGCGCTTGAGTGGCGCGCGCAGGCGGGCGGGCGAAAGGTGCTGCATGATGCCCGAGGAGCCCTTGGCGCAGAGCACACCGCGATTGACCGGGTGATCGCGGTTGCCCTCGATATAAGAGACCTGGCCCTTGGTCAGATGCACGTCGATGCCGCAGCGGCAGGCGCACATGTAGCAGGTGGTTTTGCGGATCTCGTCAGAGACGGGGGGAGAGGTATCGAGATCGGGCATGCGCGTCCTGCCAAATGGGTGGCCAAATAGGTGGGTCGTAACTTGCGCGTGCGGGGTGTGGCCGCACGTTCGCACACCTAAGCACGGGGCGGCGGAGATGCCAAATTAATCATTTTCAAGCTCTGAAGGGGGCGTCATGGCAGGCCCATGCGGGATCTTGGCCGGGTCTTGCCGGGTCTTGCCGGGTCTTGCAGGGGCGAGCGGGGGCAGGTTGGGGCCGGTCGGGGGCAGGTTGGGGCTTGGCGAGGGGGAAAGATGGCAGCGGGAAGGCGGTGATTCGGCTGAATTGGGGTGCCGTGAGAGCGGTGCGCCGGCTTTTGCGGTCCGGCTGTAATATTTTGAAATGCGGGCTGCTCGCCTCTTGGGTGTGTGCGCAAAGCCTTGCCGCATCGCAGAAATCAGAGGGTTTTCAGAGCCGTATCGTGCGGGGCCTGTTTGCTTGACGCCGGGCTGCTGGCGGGGATTGGGCGCGATGAGGCGGGGGGCCGTGCGATGCTTTGGAGAAAAGAAAACGCTGCCATTGTTTCCAAGGTGAGTTTTATTCTGGAATTCCCCTTAGATCGTTTCGCATAATTGTATTATTCATCTAAATGTTAATACTTAATATCAACGGCTTAATCCAAATGTCGCTGTGCTGTAAAGCGCCTGTTAGAGGGTGTTGGGCCGCAGGCGGAGTTGGAATACGCCGGTCGGTTCCGTCTCTCAATCAGGGTGCCTGAATATGCAAAATCGAAACCCTTTGGGTGCGGATGCTTGAGGCTGAGTCAACGTCAGGTTGTAGATAATTTTGCACAATTGACGCAGATCAGGTGCAGGGCGTAGTTAGAGGGGGTCTCCTTGCCGCAGGGCAGAAAAGCGTAAACCGATTTGGGCTGTATCGGGATTGCGTGCCGTGCTGAGAGGGGGCCAGAGAGATCTTGGATTGTATTCGAGATGGACGGAATTTTGTCGGCCCTGCTGCCAAATGGGTCATGAAAAAGAACCGGCATCGCCAAAGCGGGCGGCCACCCTCGTGTTGTGAGTGCACGGGGCGCGCCAGTCTCGGGCAAAGCGCCCGGTGCTTTCCGTTCTGAATGAAGCGAGAAGAGATCTGCCACTTGGGGAAGTGTTGTGAACGAACGAGTAAGTAACCGTTTTGATATCGGCAAGCTGCAAAGCCTGATCGATGCTGACCTGCCGATCCGGCAGGGGTCGCTGGCGTATCGCCGCGTGGTCAAGCGGTGTCTCGATATTGCGATCGTGCTTCTGGTGGCGGTGCCGACGCTGGCGATCCTGATCCCCTTGATGGCGATCATCGCGCTTGACGGGCGCTCCCCTATTTATACGCAAAAGCGCCTTGGCCGGGATGGCCGGGTGTTTCGCATGATCAAGCTGCGTTCGATGGTGCCGGGGGCGGATGCGCTTTTGGAGAGCTATCTTGAGCGCAACACCGATGCCCGCGCGGAGTGGGACAAGCATCAGAAGCTAAAGACCGATCCGCGGATCACGGCCTTTGGCGCGTTCATTCGCAAAACCTCGCTCGATGAATTGCCGCAGCTTTGGAACGTGCTGGTGGGGCATATGTCGATCGTCGGGCCGCGCCCGATGATGGTGGATCAGGAAGAACTTTATCCGGGCCGTGCCTATTTCGAGATGCGCCCCGGCATCACCGGCTTCTGGCAGGTGAGCGACCGCAACGAATCGAGTTTCGCGGAGCGGGCGCAGTATGACACCGAGTATTATCGGCAGATGTCGCTTGGCACGGACCTTCGGGTGATCGTGCAGACGGCGCATGTGGTGTTGAAACAAACCGGATATTGAGGGGCGGCGGGACCCCGGCGCGCCTAGCGGTTTGCCAATTTTTCCCGGATCAACTCCATCGCGGCATCGGCCCAGGCGTCCCAGTTGAGGCGGGTTTCGTAATCGAGCCGCGCCGCGTGGCAGAGCGCATGATAGCGCGTGGGCGCATCGAGCCACGGCATCAGCGCATCGGCGAAATCCTCGGGGCTGGAGCCTTTGGGCAGTTTGCGCCCCGTCACCCCGTCACGCACCGGCACCCCGCCGAGATCGAAGCAGACTGAGGGCAGGCCATGGGCCGCGGCCTCGCAAAAGGCGAAGCCGTAGCTTTCGACCGAAGGCTGGATCAGGACATGCGCGGCGCGCAGGGTGGCATCGAAGCGGGCGGCATCGGCGGGTTTGCCCTTGTCGAGCGCGCCGGTGAGGGTGACAAATTCGTTCATGTGGTAGGCGGGCGGTTTGCAGCCGATGACGGTGAGGCGGGCATCGATGCCACGGGCGCGCAGGGCCTTCATCGTGTCAAACGCGATGGGGCCGCCCTTGGCATGCCAGTCGCGGGCGATGATGAGCAGGTTCAGCGGCGTGCCCTTGCCGGGCGGGGGCGGTGGCGCGGATTTGCCGGGATCGGGGACATTCGCGCCCCATGCCAGCACATGCGCCTTTCCCGGGGGCAGGCCGTAGGTGGCATCGGCGGCGTTTTTGAGCCAGTGGGAAGGCCAGAGCAGCAGGTCGGCGGCGCTGTAAACGCGGGACTCGGCCCGGAAGGTGAGCGGGTCGATCAGAAGCCGCGTCAGGCGCGAAGACCCGTAGACCGCGCCGACATCTGAGTTGCGATAGGTGGTCGGCGTGGCATCCGAGGTGAACACCTTCAGCGCGCCGGGGGGCGGGCGCACGCCGGCCATGGACTGCACCGAATAGGCGCCAAACACCACGTCGAAACCGCCGTCGCGCAACATCTGGTTGGTGCGCCCGGCCAGTGCGCGCCCGGCCAGAAGGCGGGTGCGCCAGCGAAT
Source organism: Rhodalgimonas zhirmunskyi (assembly GCA_030848925.1). Lineage (GTDB taxonomy): Bacteria > Pseudomonadota > Alphaproteobacteria > Rhodobacterales > Rhodobacteraceae > Rhodalgimonas > Rhodalgimonas zhirmunskyi. Next base: position 765,740 of record JANFFA010000001.1, on the reverse strand, counting down.
GCGCAACTGCGCCGCGTCGGGCAGTTTGTAGATCGCGCGGCGGAGCGGTTCGGCCCAGCTCCATGATTGCGGCAGCACCGTTACATCGGCGCGCGCGGCAAGGGCGCCGTGAATTCGGTGGTTGCCCCCGGAATAGGGGTTCACATGGACCGGATCGATGTCACAGAGATAGGCGATCTTGAGGGGTTTCATGGGCGGGGTGCGGACTCCGATAAGCGTGGCCGGACCGTTGCGCGTTCAGTGGCCCGAAATCGGGAGGATTGTTGGCCATTCCGTGACAAATGGGAAGGGAAGGGGCGCGACAGGGCCGGAACAGTTTGATAGCCTTGGCGAAACAGGACATTCGCAAGAGCAAGAGCAGCCGCAAGACATGTATGGCGCCCCCAACATAATCGCCCTTGTGGCGCTGGCGTCATGGCCGCTGATCACGATCGTGATCTTTCGCAAGCTGGCGCCGGGGCGGGCGATCATCTGGTCGTTGTTGGTGGCTTACCTGTTCCTGCCGCCGCCGCCCGCCGCGTTCGATTTTCCGCTGATGCCGGCGCTGACCAAGCAGACCCTGCCGCCGGTGATGGCCTTTCTTGTGCTGTTCTTCATGTTCGGGCGTGAGATCAGGTGGTTGCCGCGCTCGAACGTGGCGAAGATCCTGATGGTGATGTTCGTCGTCAGCCCGCTGGCGACGGTTCTGACCAATGACGAGCCGGTGTTCTGGGGGCAGATCGGCTTGCCCGCGCTGCGCCTGATGGAGGCGTTTGCGCTGATGGTGCAGCAGGGATTTCTGCTGTTGCCCTTCATCATGGGTATGAACTTCCTGACCCGGGAGGGTGATCAGCGCGACCTGATCTTTGCGCTGGTGGTGCTGGGGCTGGTCTATTCGATCCTGATGCTGATCGAAGTGCGGCTTTCGCCGCAGCTTAACATCTGGATCTATGGCTATTTCCAGCACAATTTCGAGCAGATGATCCGGTTTGGCGGGTTCCGGCCCATTGTGTTTTTGTATCACGGGCTATGGGTGGCGTTTTTCGCGTTGATGGTGGTGGCCGCCGCCGCGACGCTGGTGCGTAATTCGACCGGGCGGATGCGCAGTTTCGCGGTGTTTTCGACCGGCTACATGTGGGTGGTTCTGGTGCTGTGCAAATCGGTGGCCTCGATCGCCTATTCGCTGGTTCTGGTGCCGCTGATCCTGTTCGGGGGGCGGTTGTTGCAATTCCGGCTGGCGGCGGCGCTGGCGTTTCTTGCCGTGGTTTACCCGGCGCTCAGAGGGGCGGAACTGGTGCCGACCGCGTGGCTGGTGGAGCAGGCGGCAAGCATCAGCCCGGAGCGGGCCAATTCGCTGGATTTCCGGTTCGACAACGAAGCGGTGCTGCTGGAACGGGCCGAGTTGAAACCGGTGTTTGGCTGGGGCAGCTGGGGGCGCAACCAGATCCTGAACGCCTATACCGGCGAGATCGAAACGGTGACGGACGGGCGCTGGGTGATCACCATCGGGGTGTTCGGCTGGGTCGGGTTTCTGGCTGAGTTCGGGTTGCTGGCGTGGCCGGTGTTCGTGTTGGTGGGCAAGAGTTTCAATGCGCGTGAAGCGGTGCGCACCACCTCGCCCTATCTGGGGCCGATTGCGCTGATCCTTGGGTTCAACCTGTTCGATCTGTTGCCGAATGCGACGATCACGACGCTGACGTTCCTGATGTCGGGGATGCTGTTGGGCCATGTCGAGGGGTTGGAGTTGCGCAAGCGCGCGCGCAAGCGGCGCAAGCTGGAGACGGTGATGTGACCGGGCATGGGAGCGGGGATCTGCGCGAGAGGCCACGGGTTCTGGTGATTGCCGAGGCGGCGAACCCCGAGTGGGTGTCGGTGCCGTTGGTGGGCTGGTCGCTGGCCACGGCGCTGCGGGACGTGGCGGATGTGCATATCGTAACGCAGGTGCGCAACCGCGAGGCGTTCTTGCGCGCCGGTGAGGTGGAGGGCGAGAGTTTCACCGCGATCGACAGCGAGGCGCTGGCGCGGCCGATGTGGAAGCTGGGCGAGGCCTTGCGCATGGGGCAGGGCAAGGGCTGGACCATGATGCAGGCGGTGGCGGCGCTGTCCTATCCGCATTTCGAACGGTTGGTGTGGAAGACGTTCGGTGCCGATCTGGAGGCGGGGCGATTTGACGTGGTGCACCGGGTGACGCCGCTGTCGCCGACCGCGCCATCGCCGCTGGCGGCGAAATGCGCCGGTGTGGGCGTGCCTTTCGTGATGGGGCCTTTGAACGGTGGCGTGCCGTGGCCAAAGGGGTTCGATGCCGAGCGGCGGCGCGAGAAGGAATGGTTGAGCTACCTGCGCGGGGCTTACAAGGCGCTGCCCGGGCGCCGCGCGACGCTGCGCCATGCCAGCGCGATCATCACGGGATCGCGACACACCGCGAGCGAGGTGCCGGACGCCTTTGCCGAAAAATGCGTGTATATTCCCGAAAACGGCATCGACCCGGCGCGGTTTTCGCTGGTGGCCGATCCGCAGGGCGACGTGCTGCGCGCCTGTTTCGTGGGACGGATGGTGCCTTACAAGGGGCCGGATATGCTGCTTGAGGCGGCGCTGCCGCTGTTGAAGGCCGGGCGGATGCGGATCGAGATGATCGGCGACGGGCCGATGCTGCCGGGGTTGAAAGCCTTTGCCGAAGCTGAGGGCGTGGCGGGCCAGATCGGCTTTCACGGCTGGCTGGCGCATGAGCGAGTGCAGGAGGTGATGGCGGGCTGTCATCTGCTATCCTTCCCCAGTGTGCGCGAATTTGGCGGCGGCGTGGTGCTGGAAGCGATGGCGCTGGGCGTGGTGCCGATGATCGTGGATTATGCGGGGCCGGGGGAATTGGTCGATGCGCGGCTTGGGATCAAGGTGGCGATCGGCACGCGCGCCGAGATCGTGGAGGGGTTCGGCGCGGCGCTGCGCCGAGCGGCCGAGAGCCCGCAGGCGCTGTGCCGGATGAGTGCCGCAGGGCGCGACGAGATCGCCGCGCGGTTCACATGGGCGCGCAAGGCCGAGCAGGTGCGCGAAGTCTATGACTGGGTTCTGGGGCGGAGCGAAAAGCCCGCGCCGTTTGGATGAGATTTGAGAAAGCGGGGAAAGCGATGCGCGTTCTATTAGCAATCCTGATGATGATCCTGGCGGTTGGTGCACGCGCCGAGGAGCGCAAGATTTACTTCTTTGGCAATTCGCTGATCAACCACCTTGACGGGGGCGACGAGACGGCGGTGCCGACGTGGCTGGCGCGGATGGCGCGGGCCGGGGGGCATCGGTTCGGGGCGGATGGTCAATGGGGGTTCCTGCGTGATTTCCTGAAAGGGCCGCAGCCCAACTGGTCTTTCCGGCAGGTGCAGCCGGTCTGGGATGGGCGCGTGCCGTTCGGGCAGGTCGGCTGGGATGCGATCGTGGTGAACCCGGCGAATTTCATCCAGTATCAGGCCCCCGAGGCGCCCTATGACGGGGACAACCCGGACGGCACCTCGCCACTTTCGGCGCTGATCGGCTTGATCGACGCGCATGAGGGCGTGCCGTTTTATGTCTATGAAGGCTGGGCCGAGATGACCGAGGGCTTCCCGCCCTCAAAACGCAAGTTCCGCCGTTACAACGTGCGCAACATGGGGGTCTATCACGCGTGGTATGCCGATTGGGTCGAAAAGGCGCGCGCGGCGCGGCCCGGGCGCGATATCCGGCTGATCCCGGTGGCGCAGGTGCTCTCAAAACTGTTCACCGAGGGGCCGCTGCGCGAGATCGACCCGAAGCTGCTGTATGTTGATGGCGATCCGCATGGCACACCGACGCTGTACCTGTTGGCGGCGGCGGTGACCTATACCGCGCTTTATGGCGAGCCGGCCCCGGCGGGGATGGACCTGCCCGGCGAGATCGCGGGCGAGGTGCGGCTGAACTGGCCCGCGATCACCCGCGCGATTGCCGGGGATTTGCAGGCCCGCGCCGCGCGGGCGGTGCCGCGCGAGGTGGATAGGGCGATGCTGGGCCGGGGGCTGCCTGATCCGTCGCTGGCGATGGGGCTGAATGGGGTGGCCGATTGGGCGACGCAGCAACCCTTTGTGGACCAGATGAAAAGCGCGCGGGTCTGGGTCGGCCATGCGGGCGCGACATGGGGCGCGTGGGATGCGGCGCGGCTTGAGGCGGAGGGGTTTCTTGATGGCGATGGCTGGGTCAAGGCGCTGCCAGAGGGGGTGGACCGGATCGAGAGCTTCATCCTGACCGAACAGGACGAGAAGGCGCGCTCGCTTGCCGGGCGCTACCGGGTGCGCTGGTCCGGGGAGGGGAACCTGCGGATCGGCGGGTTGGCGCGGCAAGTGCGGATGGGCGATCACGAGGCGTGGTTCGACTTTACCCCGGGCGATGGGCTGGTGTCGCTGACGATCACGGCGACGGACCCCGAAGGCACGGGCGATTACCTGCGCGAGATCGAAGTGGTGCGCGAGGATCAGATCGCGCTGCACGAGGCGGGGGTGATTTTCAACCCCGTGTGGGTGGCGCGGATCGCGGATCTGCGCAGCTTGCGTTTTATGGATTGGATGATGACCAACGGCTCGCCCGTGACCGATTGGGAGGGGCGGCCGAGGCTTTCTGATTACAGCTGGACCCGGCGTGGCGTGCCGCTGGAGGCGATGATCGAACTGGCCAACATGGTGGGGGCCGACCCGTGGTTCAACATGCCACACGCGGCGGATGATGGCTATTCCCAAGCCTTTGCCGAGATGGTGTTGGAGCGGCTGGACCCACGCTTGCAGGTCTATGTGGAATATTCCAACGAGCTTTGGAATCACGGGTTTCCGCAGGCCAGATGGGCGAATGAACAGGCGCGCGCACGCTGGGGCGAAAAGGCGGGCGATGACGCGTGGATGCAATACGCAGGCGTACGCGCGGCCGAGGTGATGCGCGTCTGGGGCGGGGTGTTCACGGGCGATCAGGCCGAGCGATTGCGCCGGGTGGTGGCGGTGCATACCGGCTGGCTTGGGCTGGAAGAGCCGCTGCTGGAAGCGCCGCTGTGGCGGGCCGAGGGCGCGGCGCTGCCCCCGGCGGCGCATTTCGATGCCTATGCCGTGTCGGGCTATTTCGGCTTTGAACTGGGCGATGCGGAGGAGGGTCGGTTGGCCGAGTTGCGCGACTGGATCGACGAGAGCGTGCGCAAGGCCGAGGCCGAAGGGCGGCGCAAGGGATTGAAGCGCAAAGCGCTTGAGGCCGAGGTGCGCCCGGTGATGTTCGACCAGGCGATCCCGAGGGCGGCGCAAGCGGTGCGCGAGGGATCGTTGAAAGAGGTGATCGAGACGCTCTGGCCCTATCACGCGGGGGTGGCGCGGCGTTATGGCTATGAGTTGATCATGTACGAGGGCGGCACCCATGCGGTGGGCCACGGGGCGGCGCAGAATGAGCAGCTGCTGACCGATTTCTTTAACGTTTTCAACTATTCCGGTGAGGTGGCCGCACTTTATCACGAGGCGCTGGGCGCGTGGCGGGCGCAGGGCGGGCGGATGTTCAACGCGTTTGTGGATGTCTCGCGGCCGTCGAAATACGGCTCTTGGGGGGCGCTGCGCTATCTTGAGGATGACACCGCGCGCTGGGATGTGTTGATGGAGGCCAACGCCCTGCCGCCCGACGGGCCAGTGCGTGAAGACGGGGCGTTCCTGCAAGGGGTCTATGCGCAGGGCGATGGCGTGCTGGAAGGCACATCCGAAGAGGATATCCTGATCGCCGGGCCGGGGGATGACCGGCTGGTGACGCATGGCGGTGGTGACTGGCTGCATGGCGGCGCGGGCGATGATGTGGCCGTGCTTCCGGGCAAGCGGGGGGAGTACGGGTTTGCGTTTCAGGACGGCCGGTTGCTGGTCACACGCGGGCCGGAGCGGTTTCGGCTGGTCTCGGTCGAGCGGTTGGAGTTCGAGGGGGAGCCGACGAAGGTCTATCGATTGGAATTGCCGGGGTGAGGGGGCGCGGGTCTTGCTGGATTCGCTTCACGTTTCTGGCCCGCCCGGAGGCGCGGAGATCGAGGCGGTGACGCCGCCCGTTGGGGTGATCACCGAGCTGCATCTTGCAAAGTGACGTGCCGTTCAATGGGTCAGGCGGCAGCCACGGGGCCATATGGGTTGCGCCAGCCCGAGGAGCTATGCTCAGTACGGGGGGAACCCTGCTTGGATGGGGCTACTGTTGAATAGAGCCGTGGGGACGCGTCGTTTTTCGCCCCTCTCGCCGGGGCTGTGGCCCGAGCGCATCCGAGCATCCTTGCACCCTTAATCCGACAGATGGAGATAATGATATGAGCACCACCGGCAAGCAGCTGTTCACGACACTGGAGAGCAATGGCACCCTCACCGTCGCGATCGAGGACGTGACCTTTCCCGATCCTGTTGGCAATCAGGTGCTGGTCAAGATGGAGGCGGCGCCGATCAACCCGTCGGATCTGGCCATTTTGACCGGCGCGGCCGATCTTGAGAATGCCGAGTATTCGCCCGGGAAATACGTCGCCACTATGCCCGAGCCGTTCAATGCGGGATCCAAGGCGCGCCACGGTCTGAAACTGCCTGCGGGCAATGAGGGTGCGGGCACTGTCGTTGCCACCGGGGAGGGCGACAAGGCCAAGGCACTGATGGGCCAGCGCGTCGCCTGTGTGCCGGGCAATGCCTTTAGCCAGTATTGCATCGCGGATGCCGGCATGTGCCTGCCTCTGGGGGATTATTCGTCCGAGGAAGGCGCGAGCGGCTTCGTCAATCCGATGACGGCGCTGGGCTTTGCCGAGAATGCGAAGATGGACGGGCAGGACGCGATCCTGCATACGGTCGGGGCGTCGAACCTTGGCCAGATGCTGACCCGTATTTGCAAGGAAGACGGCATCGGGCTGGTCAATATCGTGCGCAAGGAGCAGCAGGTCGAACTGCTCAAGGGGATCGGGGCGAGCCATGTGGTCAATTCCTCGGATGAGGATTTCACCAAGAACCTGCGGGCTGCGATCGACGAGACGGATGCGTTTTACGGGTTCGATCCGATCGGCGGGGGCAAATCGGTCGATCGTGTTTTCAAGGCGATGGAACAGGTCGCGGTCACCAAGATGACCGAGTATTCGCGCTATGGCTCGACCCAGCAGAAGCGCATGTTCATCTATGGGCGTCTGGATGTTAGCCCGACGGTCCTGTCGCCGAGCTATGGATTTGGCTGGACCCTGTCGGGGTGGCTTCTGTTCCCGTTCCTGCAATCGGTCGGGATGGAGACCATGGGACGGATGCGCAAGCGCGTGCTCGACAACCTGACGACGACCTTCGCCAGCCACTACAAGAAACGGGTCGATCTTGAAGAGATGCTGACCAAGGACGCGGTGATGGATTACCGCGCGATGAAGACGGGCGAGAAGTATCTGGTCACGCCTTGGAAGTAAGGGTTTGCTCTGAAGCTCTGCGGCGCTGGCCCGGGGACGGACGGGCGCCGGACCGGGCCTGCCCTCTGACCAACGTCCGCGTCCTATGGGCGGGGAAGAGGTTATGGTGATCCTATTGCGGCTTTGCCTAGAGAGGGCAGGGCCGCGTTTCGTGTGACGGCGATGGTGTCTGCGCGTCTCGGTCGAACGGTTGGGGTTCGAGGGGGAGCCTATGAGGGTGTATCGGTTGGACGTGCGCGGTCAGGCGCATGGCACGCCCACGGGCTGTCATGCAGGTGGTATTATACATCCGTGAGGCACGCAGCGAATGGCCGGAGAGAGGCCACTTTGACCGATGCTGCATGATGCGTGAACGTCGGCCAAACTGATCGGCCTGTCACAGTCGCAACGGCTGTTACTATATTCGCGACACCAAGACGTTATAAAAGGCACAGCTAGCTCCCGTGTCTGGACGATCAAAATCCCAAATGTCTACTTCCAGTCGGCCCGAAAGCCCATTGGGCTCCATATCAAACACTCCGACTTCGCGACCCTGAAAGAAAGTCTTCCCTTTTACGATGTTATGGCCGGTATGCGGAGCACCCGCCCAAGTCTTACCCAGAAGATCCAACCGAGCGCCATCATGAAACGTCAGCGCGCCTGTCACTTTTCCATCGTCGATCAATATCGAAATGTGGGGGATTTCAGCCTCGGTCATGGAGTCTTTTTGCAGACAATTCACGAGAAACCCCATGTCGGGGATTGGTTGGCCCACCCAGCTTCCCTCAAGCTTTATCGCGACGTTCCAATTGGGGCTCCCGTTGATGCCCATCGCGTTATCCACAAAGTCACCGCAGCTCGATAGCAGCCCCCCCATCCCGAGTGTGACCATCGCAGAGACCACGTGCATTTGCCTCAACCACATGATTTGTGCTCTCTTTTGGTTTCACAGGGAAGATTAGGGTCCGCCGGTGAGTGCTTCGATGATCCAGATCAACTCGCCTGACGGTCACTATGTCAGCTCAAAGGCACAGATGTTTTTATCGCCTGACGCTCCGACCGAAAGTAGGTTATCCCTTTGCCCGCGGACCAGATATTCGAGCGACCTTTAGATGCGGCACTTGCAGCGAAAGGCAACACTGTCCGCTTTGCGGAGGTTTCGGTCGACCGTAGCGAATGTCCGCAATCCGCAGAGTGATATATTCAGCCGATCCCCTCGACCAATGTCTGCGCGCCGCGTGCCGAGGAGAAGCTTTCGGTGATCCGTGTGCGGCCTTGTTCGGACAGGGCGAGGCACCGGGTGGGGTCGGCGGCCAGCGCGGCGATGGTGTCGGCGAGGAGGTCGGGGCGTTTGGGTGGCACGAGCAACCCGTCGCGCCCCGAGGTGATGAGTTCGGGCACGCCGCCGGCATCGGTGCCGATGGTGGGCACGCCCATCGACATCGCCTCCATATAGGCGACGCCGAGGGGTTCGTGCCATGAGGCAAGCGCGAAGAGGTGGGCCTGTTCGAGCTTGTCGCGCACGGCGTCTGCGTCGATTGCCCCCAGAAGCGTGACCCGGTCAGAGACGCCGAGGCGGTCAATCTCGGCCTGCAACGCGGCGTGGTAGCCGGTGCCGCCGGCGTCGTCTTCGCCCGCGATTTCAAGCGTTGCGTCGATGCCGCGTTGCTTGAGCAGGGCGACGGCCTGGGCGAGGTCTTGGTGACCTTTGACGACGTTGAGGCGACCGCAGGAGAACAGCCGCAGCGGCGCGCCGGGGTCGGGGGGCGTGTAGGGCGTGCTGCGGGTGAGGGCGGCGGGATCGACGCCCATCGGCTGGAGGAACATGCGGTCGGGCAGGTCGGGGCCGAGGGCCTTGGCCAGTTCGCGTTCAAGCTTGTGGGTGATGACCGTGCCGAAGGCGGCATGGCGCCATTTGAAGCCCTGTCCGGGGCCGTAATCGGAAAGCGGCCCGTGCAGGGTGAGCGAATAGGACAGGCCCCAGATGCGGTTGGCCAGCGCGGTGATCAGCGCGGCGCGGCCACAGGAATGGGCGTGAACATGGGTGATGCCGCGGGCGCGGCACTCAAGCGCGAGGCGGCGGGCGGCGGGCAGCGCAATCAGCACATCGCGCAGGAAGGCGTGCGGTTCGCGCCTGAGATCATCGCCGAGGGCGCCGAGCGGGATACGGGGCAGCGCAAGAGCGGCATTGAGCGGCGAGAGATCGCCAAGATAGGTGGTGCGCGCGATGGCGGCGTCGGACCAGTCGTGCGAAATTAATCCGGGTGGGGGCGGTCTTGTGCTGAAAAGCGCCACACTGACGCCCATTTTTTCCAGTTCAAGGATCTCACGCCAAAAGAAAATATGGGTCTGTCCCGGGAATTGCGGTATCAGGATGCCGAGGGTTTTTGGGCCGGTTTCCGGGCAAGTTTCTGGCTGAGGTTTTGGGCCGGAATTTTGTGGGGCGCTCACGGATCGGACCTTTGAAAGACTGGGGTAAGAATTTGATGTTGTTCGTTTATCGGGCCGCTTTGGGACCGACAGTGCACCGATTGCAAGGCGCGGCGCAAGGCCGCGTGACGTGGGCGGAGGAAAAACGATGCCCGGTATGAGCGTGATTATCCCCGCCTCGAACGAAGAGGCGTATATCGGGCGGTGTCTTGATTTCCTGTTGGCGTCGAACCCGAAGCCGGGGGCGGGGTCGGGTTCCATCCCGTTGCCGATGCCGGTGGAGGTGATCGTGGTGGCCAATGCCTGTAGCGATGCGACCGCCGAGGTGGCCGGAGAGCGGGCGGGCGCGTTTCGCAGGATGGGCTGGGATTTCCGGGTGCTGGATCTGGCCAAGGGGGGCAAGCCCAATGCGCTGAACGCGGGTGACAAGGCGGCGAAGTTCGACAACCGGGTTTACCTTGATGCCGATGTGACGCTGTCGCCGAAACTGCTGGATCAGATCGGGCGGGCGCTGGAAGTGAAGCGGCCCGCCTATGTCAGCGGGCGCTGCGTGATCGCACCGGCGAAATCGTTGGTGACGAAGCTTTATGCCAAGACCTATGCCTATGTGCCGTTCATGCGCACGGGCGTGCCGGGCTGTGGCCTGTTCGCGGTGAACGCTGCGGGGCGGCGGCGCTGGAAGCAGTTTCCCGACATCATTTCCGACGATACTTTCGTGCGGCTGATCTTTTCGCCGCAAGAGCGGATCGGGGTCAACGCGCCCTATCGCTGGCCATTGGTCGAGGGGTGGGACGCGCTGGTGCGGGTGCGGGCGCGCCAGAACAAAGGCGTGCGTGAGGTGTTCGAGAGGTTTCCGCAGTTGAAGAAGAACGATGACAAGCCGCGCATGACCCTGTTGGACAAACTGATGCTGTTCGCGCGCAATCCGCTGGGCTTCGGCGTTTACGCCGGGGTGGCGATGGCGGCGCGCAAGCGGCGGGCGACGGAGTGGAGCCGCGGGCGATGATCGCGACGCTCAGACGGGTGACGCAGGGCGAGAGCGTTCTGGCGCGGGCGTTGCGCAGCGCGGGGCTGACGATTTTTGGCTTTGGCACCAATCAGGCCTTGCGGCTGGCGTCGAACCTGATCCTGACGCGGCTTTTGTTTCCCGAAGCATTCGGGATGATGGCGCTGATCAGTGTGTTCCTGATGGGGTTGCAGCAGTTTTCCGACGTTGGGGTCGCGCCCGCGATCATGCGGTCGGAGCGCGGGGATGATCAGGAGTTCCTCGATACCGCGTGGACGATTCAGGTGATGCGGGGGTTTGGCCTGTTCGCCGTGGCCTGTGCGATCAGTTGGCCGGTTTCGGTGTTCTATGGTGCGCCGGAGCTGGCCTATATGTTGCCGGTCAGTGCGCTGACGCTGATCCTGATGGGGTTCAACCCGACGCGGTTGGACACGGCGCAGCGGCATTTGCGGGTGGGGCGGCTGACCCTGCTGGACATCGTGAACCAGACGGTCGGGATTGTCGCCGCCGTGGGGCTGGCGTGGTGGCTGCAATCGGTTTGGGCGCTGGTGATTTCGGGAGTGTTCGGGGCCGCCGTGCAGTTGATCCTGCTGAATGCGTTCCTGCCGGGGCAGGGCAACCGGTTTCGCTGGGAAAAGCGGGCGGCGGAGGAGTTGATCCATTTCGGCAAGTGGATTTTCCTATCGACCGTGGCGGGATTTTTCCTGAGCCAGGCCGACAAGCTGTTGATCGGGAAATACCTGAGCCTTGATCAGTTCGGGGTCTATAACATTGGGTTTTTCCTTGCCTCTTTCCCGCTGTTGATGGGCGGGGTGCTGGTGCGGCGGATATTGATCCCGATTTACCGGGAATGGCCGCCAAAAGAGAGCCCCGAGAATTTCGCGCGCCTGCGCAAGATGCGCTTTATCGTGTCGGGCGCACTGTTGGCGTTGGTGAGTGTGCTGGCGCTGGGCGGGGTCTGGATCGTCGATCTGATGTATGACCCGCGCTATGCGATGGCGGGGGCGGTGACGGTGGTGATCGCCTGTGCGCAGGTGCCCCAGATCATCGCGCTGACCTATGATCAGGCGGCGCTGGCGGCGGGGGATAGTAAGCGGTTTTTCGTGCTTGCGGGCAGCAAGGCGGCGCTGATGGTGGGGATGCTGTTTGTCGGGTTGGAGCTGGGCGGGCTGTTCGGGGCGCTGGTCGGGCAGGGGGTTGCGATGATCGCGGCCTATCCGGTAGTGATCTGGCTTTCGCGCAGCACGGGGGCGTGGGACCGGGCGCATGATGCGCTGATGGCGCTGGTCGGGCTGGTGTTGATCGGGGTGGCCCTGTGGGTGAACGAAGCCGCCATTGTCGGGCTGATTACCGCCTCGTAAGGCGAAATATGGCGCAAATGTGACGCCGCGCCGCCCGGAAAGATGCATAAAACTTGCTGAAAACTGGGGCTTTCGCCCTAATATGACCAAAGTTCTGTGGGATGAGCAGGGCGTTGCTGCTGCTCTTGGGGTGTTTTCCGAATGACCGATTCTGTTGAAGCATTTGTGCCGGGCGAAGATGATATTGCGATCGTCGGCATGGCGGCGCATCTGCCGGGCGCGGGATCGGTTGGGCAATATTGGGAGAACCTGCGCGATGGCGTTGCCTCGATCCGGCGGCTGAGCCACGAGGAGTTGCGCGCGGCGGGGGTGCCCGAGGCGATGTTGCAGCGGCCCGATTACGTGCCCTATGCCGCGCCGCTGGATGGGTTTTCCGAATTCGACGGGGAGTTCTTTGGCTTTTCCCCCAAGGAGAGCGCGATCCTTGATCCGCAGCACCGGCATTTCCTTGAAGTGGCGTGGGAGGCGATGGAGACCGCGGGCCATGTGCCCGAGCGGTTCGACGGCCCGATTGGCGTTTTCGCGGGCTGTGGCATGGGCAGCTATCTTTACTTCAACATCTGTTCGAACCCCGATCTGGTGGAAAACACCGGCATGTTCTTGCTGCGCCATACCGGCAACGACAAGGATTTCCTGTCGACACGGGTGAGCCATGTGTTCGACCTGAAGGGGCCGTCGCTGGGGTTGCAGACGGCGTGCTCGACCTCTCTCGTGGCGGTGCACTATGCGTCGCAGGCATTGCTGAACGGCGAATGCGACATGGCGCTGGCGGGGGGCGTGACCATCGAGTTGCCGCAGGGGCAGGGTTACATCGCCAAGGAGGGCGAGATCCTGTCGCCTGACGGGCAGTGCCATGCGTTCGATGCGCGCGCGCAGGGCACGGTGTTCGGTTCTGGCGCGGGGTGCGTGGTGCTTCGCCGGTTGGAGGATGCGATTGCGGATGGCGATCATATCCATGCGGTGATCCGGGGATCGGCGGTCAACAACGATGGCGCGGCCAAGGCGGGCTATCTTGCGCCCAGCGTCGATGGGCAGGCGGCGGCGATTGCCGAGGCGCAGGCGATTGCCGAGGTGCCCGCCGATACGGTGGATTACGTCGAGTGCCACGGCACCGGGACCTACCTTGGCGATCCGATTGAAGTGGCCGCGCTGACCGAGGCGTTTCGCAAGACGACGCAAGACAACGGGTTTTGCCGGATCGGCAGTGTGAAAACCAACATCGGCCATCTGGATACGGCGGCCGGGGTGGCGAGCCTGATCAAGGCGACGCTGGCGCTGGAGCATAAGGAAATGCCGCCGTCGCTGGGCTATGAGACGCCGAACCCGGCGATTGATTTCGAACATTCGCCCTTCGTGGTGAACGACCGGCTGACCCCTTGGGAGCGGCGCGGGCATCCCCGGCGCGCGGGGGTGAACAGCCTTGGCGTGGGCGGGACGAACGCGCATGTGGTGCTGGAAGAAGCGCCCGTGCGCGCGCCCAGTGACGAGAGCGATTGGCCGTTCCAGCCCATCTTGGTTTCGGCACGCAGCAAGGCGGCGTTAGACGACAATGCGGCGCGGCTGGCTTCGCATTTGCGCGCGCACCCGGAAGAGCCGTTGGCGGATGTGGCCTGGACCCTGAAGGAAGGGCGGCGCGCGTTTGAAAAACGGCGGGTTCTGGTAGCGGAAAGTGGCGCGCAGGCCGCTGATTTGCTTGAGGAAAACAACCCGCGCCGGGTTTATGAGCACGAGGCGATGGACCGGCCCGACACCTGTTTCATGTTCCCCGGGGGCGGGGCGCAGTATGCGGGCATGGCGCGCGATCTTTACGAGACCGAGCCGGTGTTTGCCGAGTGGATGGAGCGCGGCCTTTCGGTGCTGCAACCGCGGCTGGATTATGACCTGAAGGCGCTTTGGCTGCCGGAAGAGGGCGCGGAAGCTAAGGCGAACGCAGCGCTGATGCGCCCGTCGGTGCAATTGCCGCTGATCATGATGGTGGAATACGCGCTGGCGAAGCTTTGGATCAGCTGGGGCGTGACACCCGATGTGCTGATCGGGCATTCGATGGGCGAGAATACCGCCGCCTGCCTTGCCGGGGTGATGAGTTTCGAGGATTGCATCGGGCTGGTGCATCTGCGCGGGCAGTTGTTTGACACGGTGCCCGAAGGCGGAATGCTGTCGGTGTCGCTTCCGGCGGAGGAGTTGCGCGGCTGGCTTGGCGATGACCTTGACCTTGCCAGCGTGAACGCGCCGGGGCTGTCCGTCGCGTCGGGGCCGAAGGCGGCGCTGGAGGATTTGCAGGCGCGGCTTGAGGCGGCGGATATTGATTGCAACCGGGTGCCGATCGACATCGCGGCGCATAGCCGGATGCTGGAGCCGATCCTGACGCGGTTTGGCGATTACCTGCGCGCGATCGAGTTGAAAGCGCCCGAGATTCCGATCATTTCGAACCGGACGGGCGAGGTTCTGAGCGATGACATGGCGGTGGACCCGGACTATTGGTTGAGCCATTTGCGCGGCACGGTCCTGTTTGCCGACGGGATCGGCACGCTGAGTGCGCGCAAGAACCGGATTTATATCGAGATGGGGCCGGGCAAGGCGCTGTCTTCGCTTGCGGCGCAACATGCGCAAGTCTCGCGCAATCAGGTGATTTCGGCGCTGAGGCATCCGGATGAAACGGTGCCGGATGACGCGTTCTTCATCGCGCAACTGGCGCGGATCTGGGCGATGGGCGGCGAGTTCGACTGGACCCAGATCTGGGGCGCGGCGCGGCGCAACCGGGTGGTGTTGCCGACCTATGCGTTCCAGCGCAAACCCTATTTCATCGCGCCGGGTGAGGGCGCGCAGGTGGCCAACCAGCCCTTGATGCGGACCGGATCGGTCGGGGATTGGGCATATGCGCCCGCGTGGAAGCCGACGGCGGCGGATTGCGACGTAGAGATCGAAACGCTGGAGGGCGCGCCGGACGAGCGCTGGCTTGTCTTTGCCGATGAGGCGGGGCTGTCGGCGGCGGTGGTGGCGCGGCTGCGCGCGGCGGGTCAGGATGTGGTCTGTGTGCGGGCCGGGGATGCCTTTGGCCGCGATGGTGAGGGCGGCTATATCCTGTCGCCCGAACGAGGGCGCGAAGGCTATGATGCTTTGGTTGAGGATCTGGTCGCAAGAGATTGGAAACCCACGAAGATTGCGCATTTCTGGTTGGTGACGGATGGCGAGGGGCATCGGCCCGGATCGTCGTTCTTCCACCGCAATCAGGAGCAGGGGTTTTATGCGCTGTTGTTCCTTGCCCAAGCGATGGGCGCGGCGGATTGGGGCGATCTGGATCTTGTCGCGATCACCACCGGCGCGGCCGAGTGGAAGGGGCGCGGCCCGGATTACCCCGAGAAGCTGACCCTGCGGGGGCCGATCAAGGTGATCGGGCGGGAAATGCCGGGCGTGCGGGCGGTGACGCTGGACGTTGAATTGCCCGCGAAGCGCGCAGGCAAGCGCGGCGATATGGGCGCGCTGTGCGATCTGGTTCTTGAGGAACTGTTCGCGACGCCGCGCGATCCGGTGGCGGTGCTGCGCGGCGGGCGACGTTATGCGCAGGTGTTCCGCAAGGCGGCGTTGCCCGAGGCGCAGGGCGACCTGATCCGCGATGAGGGGGTCTACCTGATCACCGGCGGGTTTGGCGGGATTGGCCTGACGCTTGCCGAGCGGTTGGTGCGCGATCACAAGGCGCGGATCGTGCTGATGGCGCGGCGCGGCTTGCCGGCGCGGGCCGATTGGGCGGGTTATGCCAAGCGCTATGGCGCGCATGATCCGGTGGCGCAGCGCATCGCCGCGGTCGAGCGGCTTGAGGCGATGGGTGGGCAGGTGATGGTCGTCGGCGCCGATGTGTCCAACGTCGAGGAAATGCGCGGCGCGCTGGAGCAAGTGCAGATGCGCTTTGGCGCGGTGAATGGCGTGATCCACGCCGCCGGGGTGATCGCGGATGCGCCGATGCTGAGCAAGCAACCCTCGGAGGTGGAGGACGTGTTCACGCCCAAGATCCACGGGACGGAAGTGCTGGACCGGCTGTTCCCGGATGGGAGCCTTGATTTCATGGTGCTGTTCTCGTCGTCTTCGACCGTGACGGCGCCTGCGGGGCAGGTGGATTACGTTGCCGCGAACGAGTTCTTGAACGGGTTCGCTAAGGCGCGCGGCAATGCGCCGTCGGGCGGCAAGACACGGGTTCTGGCGCTGAACTGGGGGATCTGGGCCGAGGTGGGCATGGCCGCCGAGGCGCTTGGGCTTGGGCAGGCGGAACCGGATCGCAGCACCCGGCCCGCCGGGCAGCCGCTGTTGGCGGAGGCGAGTTTCGATGGTCAGGGCAACCGGGTGTTCACCCGCGCCCTGAGCACCGCCGATTGGGTCGTGGGGGAGCATCGCACCAAGGATGGGCGCGCGTTGTTGCCCGGCACGGGTTACATCGAGATCGCCGCGCAAGCCCTTGCCGCGCAAGGGGAAACCGGGGCGTTCGAAATTCGTGACCTATATTTCCTGCGCCCGATGGATGTGTCGGACGAGGCAGCGCGCGAGATGCGGGTGCGCTTGACGCGCGCGGATGCGGGATACGAGATCGAGGTGCAATCGGCGCGGATGGACGCCGGGCGCAAGGGTTATGAAACAAATGCGCAGGCCACGCTTTCGCTGTTGCCGATGAATGATCCGGGCGCGGTTGACCTTGGATTGATCGAGGCGCGCTGTGGGCGGGTGAGCAAGGCCGAGGCGGGGCGCACGTTGCGCGCGCCGCAGGAGGCGCATTTGCAGTTCGGCGCGCATTGGCGGGTGTTGACGCAGATGGCGTTGGGACAGGGCGAAGGGATCGCCCGGTTGCGCCTGTCCGAGGCGGCGCGCGAGGCGGGATATATGCTGCCGCCGGGGTTGATGGATCTGGCGACTGGCTGGGCGATGGGGCTGATCGAGGGCTATCACGCGGAACACCTTTGGGTGCCGGTGTCTTATGGCGCGGTGAAGGTCTATCGTCCGCTGCCCGAGCGCATCGTGAGTTGGGTGCGCAACGCCGGCGTGAACCGGTCGGACGGGCAGGCGGCGAGTTTCGACGTGACGATCTGTGACGAGGCGGGCCGGGTATGTGTCGAGGTGCACAATTTCTCGATCCGGCGGATGGAGGGCGCGCTTTTTGGCGAGGAGCGGGCGAAGCTGGAATTCGAGGGCGAGGCCGCGCGGGTGCTGTCGCCTGCCGAGGAGCGGTTGCGCCATAACCTTGGCCAAGGGATCAAGCCCGAGGAGGGCGCCGAGGCGTTCTTGCGCGCGCTTGAGACCGGGGCGGCGCAGCTTGTCGTTTCGTCGCTGAACCTGCCGGATCTGGTGGCGCAGGCGGGCGAAGCGGCGGCCAAGGAAGATACGGCGCAGACCTTCCAGCGGCCCGATCTGGATCAGGAATTCGTGGCGCCGGAGGGCGCGATCGAGGAAGGGCTGGCGAAGCTGTGGTCGGACCTTCTGGGCGTGGAGCAGGTGGGAGCCGAGGATAATTTCTTTGACCTTGGGGGACATTCGCTGATTGCGGTGCGGCTGTTTGCGCAGGTCCGGAAGCAGTGGAAGGTGGATTTCCCGATTTCGGTCCTGTTCGAGGCGCCGACGATCCGGGCCTGTGCCAAGATGATCGAGGCGGAAGGGGTCGTGGCCGAAAGTGCAAGCGATGCGGAGGCGCCGGACGAGGGCAAACGCGCGCCCGAGCGGCGGTTTACCCACCTTGTGCCGATGCATCAGGGCGAAGGCGGGCCGCGGCGGCCGTTCTTCCTTGTGGCGGGGATGTTCGGCAATGTGCTGAACCTGCGGCATCTGGCGCATCTGCTGGGCACGGACCGGCCATTTTACGGGCTACAGGCGCGCGGCCTTCTGGGTGATGACGCGCCGCATGAGAGCATTCCCGAAGCGGCGCGTGATTACCTTGCCGAGATGCGCGCAGTGCAGCCCGAGGGGCCTTATATGCTGGGCGGATTCTCGGGCGGGGGGATCATTGCTTATGAGATCGCGCAGCAGCTTAAGGCGGCAGGCGAGGAGGTGGCAATGCTGGTGATGCTGGACACGCCACTGCCGCAGCGCCGCCCGCTTACGGGGCGCGACCGGATGGCGATCCAGATGCAGGAGTTGAAGGCGGGCGGTTTCGCCTATCCGCTCAAATGGCTGGTCCGCCGGATCGCGTGGGAGGTCGAGAAGCGGCGCGCGAAGGATGAAAGCGTGGCGGGCAATGCCGCTGTCACCTTCCATGACACGGCGATCGAGCAGGCCTTCCTGGGTGCGGTGGCCACCTATGAGTTGACGCCTTGGGACGGGCCTTTGGCGCTGTTCCGCCCGCCGTTGGTGGGCAAATGGGAGGTGGCGCCGGGGCGCTGGGTCAATTCCGAGCGCGCCTATGTGACCAATGACAACGACTGGGGGCCTTATGCGCCGCTGGTCGAGGTGGTCGAGGTGCCCGGCGATCACGATTCCATGGTGTTGGAGCCCAATGTGCGGGTCTTGGCGGCGCGGATGAAGCGCGCGATCGAGGATGCGGAAAATCCCGGCGCGCGGGCGGCGCGGGTGGCGGCCCTGCCCAAGCGGATCGCGGCGGCAGAGTAGAGGCGGAACAGACATGGCACGGCTTTTGACCATCCTTTTGAACTATCGCACGCCCGAGATGACGCTTGGCGCGGCGGAGGCGGCGCTGCGCGCGTTTGACGGGCTGGAGGCGGAGTTGGTCATCGTCGACAATGACAGCGGCGATGGCTCGTTCGAGCAGATGTCGGCGGCGGTGACGGAAAAGGGCTGGGATGCGTTGCCCGCGAAGGTGCGGGTGCTGCAATCGGGGCATAACGGCGGGTTTGGCGCGGGCAACAATTTCGGCATCCGGGCCGGGATGCACGATGGCAGCGCGCCGGATTACTATTACATCCTGAATTCCGATGCCTTCCCGGACGAGGGGGCGATCCGGATCCTGCTGGAGTATCTGGAAACGCACGCCGAGGTGGGGTTTGCCGGGAGTTACATTCACGGCCCCGAGCGCGATGCGCATGTGACGGCGTTCCGCTTCCCGTCGATCAAGAGCGAGTTCGAGGGCGCGGCGCGGTTCGGGCCGGTGACGCGGATGTTGTCCGATCACGTGGTGCCCTTGGGCGTGCCCGAGGCCACACGCGCGGTCGATTGGCTGGCCGGGGCGAGCGTGATGATGCGCGCGCGTGTGCTGGACGAGATCGGGGTGTTTGACGAGACGTTTTTCCTTTATTTCGAGGAAACCGACCTGTGCCGCCGGGCCGCGCTGGCCGGGTGGCCGACGCATTACGTGCGCGAGAGCGAGGTCACGCATATCGGATCGGTCAGCACGGGGATGCGCGACTGGACAAGGGTGCCGGAATACTGGCTGAACAGCCGCTGGCATTATTTCACCAAGAACCACGGGGTTTTCTATGCGGTTGCGGCGACGGGCGCGCATCTGGCTGGCGGAATGATTCACCGCCTGCGGATGCTGCTTGAGCGCAAGCGGCCCGGCGATCCCCCGAAATTCCTGCGCCATCTTTTGGCGCATGACCTCAAGGCGTTGATCGGCGGGCGGCGGGGGCAGCCCGTGTCCGGTCAGGGCCATGCACGCCGACGCGTGCCTGCCGTGGAAGGAAAATGAGATGTCTATGAGCCCCAATACGTTTGTCGTGATCGGCAACGAGAGCCTTGCCATTCAATGTGCCGAAAAGGCGCTGGCGCGGGGCGATCAACTGGCGGCGGTGGTGACGCGCAACGCGGATGTGCGCGGTTGGGCCGAGGGGCGCGGGATTGCGGTAATCGCGCCGGGCAAGGGGCTGGCCGAGCGTTTGGCGGGGGTGTCGCATGACTGGCTGTTGTCGATTGCGAACCTCGACATGCTGCCCGAGGCGGTGCTGGCCCTGCCCAAGCGGGGCGCGGTGAACTTCCATGACGGGCCGCTGCCCGCCTATGCCGGGTTGAATGCGCCGGTCTGGGCGATGTTGGCGGGCGAGGCGCGCCACGGGATCACTTGGCACATGATGGAGGCGGGTGCGGACCGAGGCGCGATCGTGGAACAGGCGTTCTTTGAAATCGCGCCGGGGGATACGGCGCTGACGCTGAATACCAAGGCCTATGAGACGGCGATGGCGAGTTTCGACGCGGTATTGGCGAAGCTGGCGATGGATGTCGTTCCGGTCACGCCACAGGATTTTGCCGGGCGGTCCTATTTCGGGCGGTTCAAGCGGCCTGCGGCGGCGGGGCGGCTGGAGTTTTCCGGCTCGGCAAAGGCCGTGGCGCGGAGGGTGTCGGCGTTGGATCATGGGCCATACTGGAACCCGCTGGTGGCGCCCAAGGTGGTGCTGGCAGGGCAGGTGTGCCTTGTGGGTGCGGCAGAATTGGCCGAGGGCGCGGGCGCGCCGGGCACGGTGCTGGGCGTCGAGGATGACGCGCTGGTGGTGGCCTGTGGGCAGGGCGCGGTGCGGCTGCGCCGGATCACGGCGATTTGCGGGGGCGAAGTGGTGCTGCCCGCGATGGTGGCCGAGGGGGATGTGCTGCCTTCGCCCACGGCGGCGGAGCGCGAGGCGTTGGATGCGGCGATGGCCGTCGCGGCAAAGGGCGATGCGGCGTGGCGCACACGTTTGAAAGAGCTGGTGCCAGCAGAGATGGCCGGGATCGGCGCCGAACCCGGTGAGATGCGCGAGATCGCGCTTGATCTGGGGCTGTCGGGCGATGACGCGCTGCGGCTTGCGGCGGGGTTGGTTGCGGCGCTGTCGGAGCAGGGGATTGCCGATCTGGCCTTTGCGGCGAAGGAGCGCCCGCAGGCCGAGGGATATGTGAGCGACTGGGTGCCGGTGCGGTTTGGCGATGATCTGGACGCAGTGCGCCAGCGGCCGGTTTTCGCGCTGGATATTCAGGCGCGGGATGCGGGAATTGGCAAGGTGAGCCGTCCGGTTCTGGGCCTGTCCGAGGGCGGCGCGGTGGCGGGCTGTGCTATGAGTTTCGCGGCGGATCGGCTTTTTTTTGATGCCGCGCGCGTGCCCGAGGCGCCGGCGCGGCTTTGGGCGGCGCGGTTGGAGCATCTGGCACAGGTGCCGGGGGTTCTGGACATGGAGCCCGCAGAGATGCCGCTGTTGCCCGAGGCCGAGCGTAAATTGGTGATCGAGACGTGGAACGCGACCGAGACGCCCTATGATCCGGCGCTCTGCGTGCATCAGGCGTTTGAGCGGCAGGTGGATGCCACGCCGGGCGCCGAGGCGCTGGTGTTCGAGGGGGAGAGGCTGAGCTACGCCGAGCTTGAAGCGCGGGCCAACAAGGTGGCGCATGTGTTGCGCGACATGGGCGTGAAGCCCGGGGTTCTGGTGGGCCTTGCGGTCGAGCGGTCGGTTGAATTGCTGGTCGGGGCCTTGGGCATCCTGAAGGCGGGCGGGGCTTATGTGCCGCTTGATCCGAATTACCCGGC
Source organism: Rhodalgimonas zhirmunskyi (assembly GCA_030848925.1). Lineage (GTDB taxonomy): Bacteria > Pseudomonadota > Alphaproteobacteria > Rhodobacterales > Rhodobacteraceae > Rhodalgimonas > Rhodalgimonas zhirmunskyi. The sequence goes on along the minus strand of JANFFA010000001.1, from coordinate 744,156 downwards.
GGAGCGGATCGCGCTTTATGTCGAGGACAGCGGCGCGCCGGTGATCGTGACGACGCGGGCGACGCGGGGGGCGCTGCCTGCGGTGGATACCGCAGCGCTTTTGGTGCTGGACGAGGATACGCGGATCGCGGCGGCCCCCGAGGCGCGGCTGGAGAGCGGAGTTTCGGGCGAAGATTTGGCCTATCTGATCTATACCAGCGGCTCTACCGGGCGGCCCAAGGGGGTGATGGTCGAGCATCGCAATGTGTCGAACTTCTTTACCGGCATGGATCAGCGGATTTCGCATGACAAGGGCGGTGTCTGGCTTGGGGTGACGAGCCTGAGCTTTGATATTTCGGTGCTGGAGTTGTTCTGGACGCTGGCGCGGGGGATCAAGCTTGTCCTGTCGGGCGATGAGAGCCGGACGCTGGTGTCGAATGGCCGGATCGCCATGACCGGCAAGGGGATGGAATTCGGCCTGTTCTATTGGGGCAATGACGATGGCCCCGGCGAGCAGAAATACCGGCTGCTTCTGGAGGGGGCGAAGTTTGCCGATGCAAACGGGTTTTCTGCCGTCTGGACGCCCGAGCGGCATTTTGCGGCCTTTGGCGGGCCTTACCCGAACCCGGCGGTGACGGGCGCGGCGGTGGCTGCGGTGACCAAGAATATCTCGGTGCGTTCAGGGTCTTGCGTGGCGCCGCTGCACCATCCGCTGCGCGTGGCCGAGGAATGGGCGGTGATTGACAACCTGACCAATGGGCGTGCGGCACTGGGCATTGCAAGCGGCTGGCAACCCGACGATTTCGTGCTGCGCCCCGAGAATGCGCCGCCCAACAACAAGGTGGCGATGTTCGACACGATCGACAAACTGCGCCGCCTTTGGCGAGGCGAGACGGTGGAATTCCCGAACGGCAACGGCAAGGATTGTGCCATCCTGACCCAGCCGAGGCCGGTGTCGAAGGAATTGCCGATCTGGCTGACCATCGCGGGCAACCCGGACACGTGGCGCGAGGCCGGAGAGATCGGGGCGAATGTCCTGACCCACCTTCTGGGCCAGTCGATCGACGAGGTCGGCGGCAAGATCGAGATCTATCACGAGGCGTTGCGCAAGGCGGGGCATGATCCCGAGGATTTCAACGTGACGCTGATGTTGCACACCTACGTGGCAGAGACGCGTGAAAAGGCGCGCGAAGTGGCGCGGGGGCCGATGAAGGACTACCTTGCCGCTGCTGCCGTGCTGATCAAGCAATATGCCTGGACCTTTCCAGCATTCAAGAAGCCCAAGGGGGTGGATACGCCGTTCGATCTGGACCTTGAGACATTGGGCGAGGATGAGCTGGATGCGATCCTGGAGTTCGCCTTCGATCGCTATTTCGAGGACAGCGGGTTGTTCGGATCGGTCGAGGATGCGCTGGACCGGGTGGAGCAGTTGAAGCGGATCGGGGTGAGCGAGATCGGCTGCCTGATCGATTACGGCATAGCGCCGGACGTGGTGCTGGACGGGTTGCCGCGGCTGGCCGAGGTGCATCGGCGTGCCAACCTTGCCGAGGGGATCGCGGAGGATGATTTCTCGATCGCGGCGCAGATCGTGCGCCACGGGGTGACGCATCTGCAATGCACGCCGAGCCTTGCGCGGATGATCACGATGAACGAGGAAGCGCGGATGGCGCTTGGCCGGGTGAAGCACCTGATGATCGGGGGTGAGGCCCTTCCCGGTGCGCTGGTCGAAGAGTTCGGCCAGATCACCCGCGCGAGCATCGAGAACATGTATGGGCCGACCGAGACGACGATCTGGTCGACCACCGAAACGGCGCAGACGGGCGAGGATGTGGTCAATGTCGGCACGCCGATTGCCAACACGCAGGTTTACGTTCTGGACGAGGCGGGCGCGCCGTGCCCGGTGGGTGTGGCGGGCGAGTTGTTTATCGGCGGCGCGGGTGTCACGCGGGGTTATTGGCAGCGCGAGGACCTGACGGCCGAGCGGTTCGTGCAGAACCCGTTTCACGGCGGGCGGATGTATGCGACCGGCGATCTGGTGCGCTGGCGGGCCGATGGCAAGCTGGACTTCATGGGGCGGGCCGACACGCAGGTGAAGCTGCGCGGCTATCGGATTGAGCTGGGCGAGATCGAGGCGCGGCTGATGGAGCAGCCGGGCGTGCGACAGGCGGTTGTCATCGCGCGCGAGGATACGCCGGGGGATCTGCGGCTGGTTGGGTATGTCGTCGGGGATGCGCCTGTGGAAGAGGTGCTGAAGGATGCGCTGGGGCGTGATTTGCCGGCCTTCATGGTGCCGCAGGCGATCGTGCGGCTTGAGGCCCTGCCGTTGACGCCAAACAAGAAGGTGGATCGCAAGGCCCTGCCTGCGCCGACACGCGTGCGGGCCGAAAGCAAGGCCGCGCAGGTTGCGAAGCCGCGCGCCGGAGAGGCAGCGGGTGATGTCGAGGCCCATATCGCCGAGGTCTGGCAGCATGTGCTGGGCGTGAGCGATATCGGCTCGGGTGACAGTTTCTTCGACCTGGGCGGTCATTCGCTTTTGGCGGTGCAGGCGCATCGGGAAATCCGGGTGCGTTGCAACGTGCCGCGGTTGGCGATCACCGATGTGTTCCGCTTCCCGACACTGGCGGCGCTGGGCGCGCGGGTGCGCGAGTTGGCCGAAGCGGGGGGCGGGGGGCAACTGACCCCGGCGCAACCGGCCACGTCCAAGCGGGCTGGGACTGTGGTGAAAGCCCCGGTGACCAAGCAGCCTGGGGCTGTCGAAAGTCCGGTGGCCGCGCCTGTGGCCGTGCCTGCGGCGAACCGGCCCGTGGCCCCGGTGAGTGAGGCGGCCGGCGATATCATGTCGAAGCGGCGCGAGATGCGTGCGCGGCGGCGCGCGGCGCGGGGGTGAGCGGGGTGGCGCGTGACCTCACACCGCTGGCGGCGCTGGGATTGGCGCTGTCCGAGGTGTTGCCTGAGGGCGTGACTTTTGCCGTGGAAGACCCGTCGCAGCCCGAGGGGAAGGACGATCTGTTCGCCTCGGAAGCGGCGGCGATGACGCGGGCCGTTCCGGTGCGACGCGCCGAGTTTGCCGCCGGGCGGCGCGCGGCGCATCGGGCGATGGACGATCTGGGTGTTCTGCCCGCGCCGGTGCCGATGGCGGCGGACCGCGCGCCGGAGTGGCCCGAGGGGCTTGTCGGGTCGATTTCGCATTGCGAGGGCGCAGCTGTCGCGGTTCTTGGGTTTTCCGGGGTGCATGCGGCGCTGGCGGTGGACGTTGAGCCGGATCTGGGGCTGCCGCGTGATCTGCATGATCTGGTCTGCACCGAGGCCGAGCGCGCGTGGCTGTCGGGGCTTGAACCGGGGGCGCGCGACAGGGCGGCGCGCAAGCTGTTCTCGGCCAAGGAGTGCGTTTACAAATTGCAGTTCGCCCAAGGTGGGAAGTTATTGAATTTCAGTGATGTAGAGGTCGTTATTGACGTAGACCACGGGGCGTTCGAAGCGCGGTTCCTGTGTGATGCGGGGCGCTACGGCGCGCAGGAGGTCGTGCAGGGGCGTTGCCTTGCGGTGGGGGGCTTCATCATTTGCTTCATGAGCGCGCTTCAAGATATTGAAATTGTAGCATAATCGCAGAGGTGCCGTTTCCTTTAGGGAAACGATCTGTTTCTGGCAAAATTATGATAATACTGGCAAAAATGAGGCGAGATCGCTATATTTGTCAGAGCTTGGGGTTGGCAGGACTGGCTGCTGATCGCGCGTTTGTTCAAGAAGCGCGATGTAACCCGGTAAAGCAAGGATGGCCAAATTCCTGCGGGGGCAGGGAATTTCGCGACAGACGGAGTTTGGACCATGGGCCAGATTCAATCGCTCGGTGATTTTCTGGGCATGCTTCGGCGACGCCTCTGGCTGATCGTTGCGATCGTGATCGCAGGGGTTGCGTTCACGATCTGGTGGACGTTGGGCCAGGCGCGGATCTATGAGGCGACGGCGGTGGCGCAAATCGAAAGCCCCACGATTGCGGCGACAAACACGCCCCCCACGACGCAGAGCAACGGCATCGAACAACGCCTTCGCATTTTCGAACAGAAGCTGATGGCACGCGACAACATCATCGCGATGGTGCGCAAGTATGACCTTTACGCCGGCACCGGCTTTTCGATTGAGCGCAAGGTTGCGGCCTTGCGGGAAAGCACGCGGATTACCCAACTGACCGACCCCAACGCGGCGTTCGGGCAGGCCCGGGTGCCAACTGGGCTGTTGATCACCGTGTCCGACAGCGTGCCCGAAGTGGCAGCGGCGATGGCCAATGATTTTCTGATGCAACTGGTGGATCTGAACCGGCAACGCCGCTCGGTCGCGGCGGAAGAAACGCTTGAATTCTACAAGGCCGAAGCGGCGCGGGTCGAGGGCCAGATGTCGGCCCTTGAGACGCGGATTGCCACCTTCAAGGAACAGAACGCGCCATATTTGCCCGAGGGCGTGGCGGCGCAGCGCGATGAATTGCAGACCCTGAAATCGACGCTTCTTGAGATCGAGCAGAGCCTGATCGAGTTGGAAGCGACGCGCACGCGTCAACGCGCCGAAGTCATCGAGCGTCAGAGCAACCTGCTGCGCGAACAACAGGCGCTGATCCAGAAGCGGATCGACGAAATCAACGGCGCGATTGCCGCTGCCCCCGAGGTGGATCGGCAGTTTGGCATTCTGACCCGGAAGTTGGAGCAGCTTCAGGGGCAGTTTTCGGTGATCAACCGGCAGGCGACCGAGGCCGAGATGGGCCAGCTTCTGACCAGTCAGGACCAGTTCGAGCGGATCGAGGTGCTGGAAACCGCGCTTGTGCCGGAAAACCCGATTTCGGGGTCGCGCAAGAAGAAGGTCCTGCTGGGCGGGTTCCTGAGCGGGATTCTGGGGGTTGGCCTTGCCTTCCTTCTGGAAACGATGAACCCGGTGATCCGCACCCCGGCGCAGCTTGAGCGGGCATTGGACGTGAAGGCCGTGGTGGCGATCCCGACGCTGACCACGAAAGGCACACGGCGCAACAAACGGCTGTTCTGGATGGCGCTTCTGGCCGCTGTTCTGGCGGCGCTGTTTGCCGGGTGGAGCCTTGTGAAGGATCTGGCGCAGACGGTGATCGATCTGGTGTCGCGGCGCACGGGGCAGGCCTGAGCCGCGCTGCGCCTGAGCGCGCGGTGGGACTTTTCAATAAAACATTGGGATTAGTGCCGGGGGCTTTGATCGCCGACGCCGGCCGTCTTCGTCGAAAGCCGGCGTCAGTAGCCGTAGGTATAGCCCGCGCGGGTTTCGCCTTCGGACTGGTTCAGCACCACGCCCAGAAGCGGCACATTTTCGCCCAGACGGCGCATGACTTCGTGCACCTCGTCAGCGCGGGTGCGCCCGCCGCCGATCACCATCAGGATGCCGTCGAAATGTTTGCGGAACGCGATCACGTCGTCAAAAGCAAGCGCGGGCGGCAGATCGTAAAGCACCACATCGGGGTCGAGGTCGTTCATCATCCGGGCGAGCGCGGCATCGGCCAGCGGATCGCTCATCAGTTCGGAGGCGTAGGGCTCGATCCGGTCGTTCAGGGCGACGGCGAGGTTCGCGCCGATGTTGAGCGTATTGCGCCCGAGGCGCTGGAAATGCTGTGCGGGGGGGATCAGCCCTTGCAGGAAATCGCCCATGCTTCCGGGGTGATCGGCACCAATCACGTCGGACACCGAGGGGTTGCGCATGTCCATGTCCAGCAGGAGGGTGCGCATCGCCTCGTAACGCGAAAGCGAGATGGCGAGGTTGACGGCGGTGAAGGTCTTGCCGCAATCGCGGCTGGGAGAGGTCACAGCGACGCGTTTCCAGCCGTGATCCTTGAGGGTTTGCACCAGTCGGGTGCGCAACACGTCAAAGGCCCCATGGGCGGGATCGTGGCGGCCTGCGGTGATGATCAGGTTACGCTCGAGGTGGTTTGCATCGACCGGAATGGTGGGAAGGCTGGCCCAGATTAGAGCCGGGTCGGGCTGATCGAAAGCAGGTTGGGCTTCTGGAACGGGTTGGGAAACGGGTTCAGAAACAGGCTCGGGAGCCGGTTCAGGGGTCGGTTCGGACGCGACCGCTTTGGCCGGTGGCAAGGCTTCTGCTTCGCTCGGGGCGATCTCGATGGAGGCCGCGTCGATTTGGTCGGTCTCGTCGAGAGCCAGTTCTTCGGGAGCCGGTTCGATAGGGGGCAACTCTACAGGGGGCAACTCTGCAGGGGCCGGTTCGTCGGGAATCGACGCTCCTGCGGGTGTCTCGACTGGTGCGGGTTCGATTGACGGTACGTCCTCGGGGGTGGGATCGGTCGTCAGAGGTGTGTCCACTGGCGCGGGATCGAGGGTGGCCTTTTCGGTTTCGGTTGGGGCGTCACTGTCGGCCACGACTGTGTCGGTGGGGGCCGCTTCGAGGACCTGTTCGAATTCGGCCTCTGTTTCAGGCTCGGCCTCTGTTTCAGGCGCAGGTTCGATCTCGGAGGGAGCGACAGGGGGCGCGGGGACCGGCGGGCGCGGTTTTGCGGCGATCTTGATGGTGCGCGGTTTATGCGCAGTTGCCGCATCGGGGGTGAGGTCGAAAACGGGAATCTCGTCTTCGATGACCTCTTGGTGCGCCGTTGCGGTTTCGGGCAGGGCGTCGTTTGGCCCGCCGTCTTCGGGCCCGCCGTCTTCTGGCCTGCTATCTTCGGGCCAGCTGTCATCGGGCAAGTTATCTTCGGGCAGACTATCTTCTGGAAGCTGCTCGTCCGGAAGGGTGTCCTCGGGCAGGTCATCTTCCGGGGCGGGGGGCGAGGGCGCGTATTGCGATTGTGCGTCGTCCGGGTGTTCGGTTTCGGCCTCGGTCACGGACTTGGGTGTTCCGGCCAAGTCCGCGAGCATGCGGGCGCGGTCCTCGGCGCTGAGGCGCGTGCGGGTTTTGCGGGTGAAGCTCGGACGATCAGACATGACGCGCCCCTTCGGGCGAACCCGGCGCGGTCTTTCGGGGCGACAAACGGCACCTGCCCATTACACTCAATCCAATCCTGCCCAATTATATCCCGTCGCAAAGCCTGCGAAGCTTTTGCGGGGGCTCAGCCATTCAAGATCCACAAAAAACAGAAAATTGGGGCCAAATTAAGCCCAAATTGGCCTGTTCGTCCGACATGGGCGATCAAAAGCCCATGAGGCCCGCTTTTGTAATCGCCTGTTCAACAAAGACGCCTTTTTCGCTGACTGGATGCCAGTCGAGGATGCGTTTTGCCTTGGAATTGTCGAAAGAGGCGTAATGCGCGCGGCTTTTCCAATCCTTGAGCGAGGGGCGCGACAGGCCACGGCGGCGCAAGACGCGGGTCTTGAGGAGAAACTTCACCGCGTCGGTGCCGTAAAACAGCCAGAGCGGGCCGGTGGATACCTTGATGCGCGCGCCGAGCGCGTCGTGGATGGCATCGAAATAGTCCCGCGCCGAGAACATCGGCTCGCCCGCGAGGTTGAAACTTTCGCCCAAGGCCTCGGGCACTTCGATCATGCGCACGAGGGCTTCGGCGGTGTCGTCGATCAGGGCGAAGGGCAGGATGTGGTTGCCATCGCCCCAGATCTTGACCGCGCCCGCGCCATGCCAGCGCCCGATGCCCCAATGCTGAAGAGGGCCGCCTTCGCCCACGACGATGGCGGGGCGGGCGATGGTGAGGGGGAGGCCTTCGGTCTTGTGCATGGCCATGAGTTGGCGTTCGCATTCGGCCTTGGAACGGGCATAGATGTTGCGATCGGACATGTCGCCGAAGGGGGTGTCTTCGGTGATTGTGACGTTCGGATCGGACATGTCGTAGGACGCGATGGTGCCGGTGTAGACGAGGCGTTCGACCCCCGCCGTTTGCGCCGCGCGGGCGATGCGCAACGCGGTGCCGACATCGTTTTTCAGCGCCGCGTCCCATGTGCTGTCCATGCTTTTGGCAAGGTTGAAGACGTATTTGATGCCCTGCATGGCCTGTGTCAGCGCGTCTTCATCCGAGAGTGAGACGCCGACGGTTTCGACGTGATCGGCGATGTCGTCGAACGGGCCGGTTTTCCCACGTGAAAGCACACGCACGTCATGGCCATGTTCGACAAGCTTGCGGGTGAGGGCGCGGCCAATGAAGCCGGTGCCGCCGATGACCATGGCGTCGGGTTTGGGCGTGGATTTCGGTTTGGGCGGTGTCGCGTCGGCGGGCAGGTGGGGCAAGGCGGCGTCGATCGCCTGCATGACCTTGATGGCCGTTGCGCCCCGGAACCGGGCATCGAGCGGGCGGTTTTCGGCGATGGCGGCGTAGAATTCGGCGCAGAGGCCCCGGAAGGACAGGCCGTAGGGGGATTTCTGGTTGAGGGAGGTGAATTGCACGGCGGCATTGCGCAGGCCTTCGCGCAGGTTTTGCCAGCCCTGGCCCAGTTGGGTGCGCAGAGGGTTGACGACGAGGCCGGCGGCATTGGGTGCGGCGAAGGTCAGCACATCATTCGCGTAATCGAGCCGCGCCATGGCGGAAGAGCCGCGAATGGTAAGCGCGCGGTCGTCGTGGGTTTCCACGAGGGACAGCAGGAAATTCACATCGACATTACCCGCGCGGGCCATGATGCGGATGACCTGTGGACGGGTGCCGCCGCCGGGGAGGCTGACCGGTTTGGAGGCTTCGACATGCAGGATTTCGGTCGGGCCGAAGAGATCCTGTGCGAAGGCAAAGAGGTGGGGGCCGAGTTCCAGCAGGAGGTTCTTGGTCTCGCGCATGAGCCAGAGGCCGTAGGGGCCGGCGCGCAGCGGGCCGAGAGGGAAGGCCCAAGTGATTTCGGCGGTGGAGATGCGGCCAAGCTTGCCCTGCGCGATCTGGTCCTTGAGGCGGGCATAGGACGGGATGCCAAGGAAGTTGTGGCCGGGGCAGAACAGCTTTCCGGCGGTTTGGGCGGCGTCCTCGATGGATTGGGTTTCGGATGCGGAGAGGGCAACCGGCTTTTCGACCAGCACATGCAGGCCCGCGTTCAGACACTGGATGGCGAGCGGGGCGTGCGAGGACGGCGGTGTGGTGATGTGCACGGCGTCGATCATGCGGCTGGCGATGAGGTCATCGAGCGAGGTGAAGGCGGTGATCCCACGGGCGGCGGCAAAGCCGTTGGCGGCGGCGGACGAGGTATCGCAGACGGCGACGAGATCAACGCCGGGGGTGGCCGAAATGGCATCGGCGTGCCAGTCGGCAATATAGCCTGCGCCGATGATCGCGGTTCGTGTGTTGGATGACATATGCCTTTGAACCTTTTATTTATACTCGATAATTTCCATGTCCCACCCGCGCCGTTTGCGCTTCCAATAGCGGCTGAGGCCGATCAGGTTGGGGAACTTGGACAGAAACAGGAAGACCGATTGATGTGCGGCCTCAAAGAGCGGCAGGCCAGCCTGCATCAACCCGCGCACCGTGCGTGCATAGGAGACAGTATAGAGCGCCAGCACGCCCAGAAGAAGCGGCCATGACAGCACCGCGCCGACGATGGCGAGGAACGGCAGCACCGCGCCGTAGAGCCAGACGCGGCGGCGCTCTTTGACGAAATGGCTGGGATGCAGATCGCCCACCTGCGCGAAGCCGTGGCCCGAGCGAATGGCGCGTTGCCACCATTGGGAAAACCGGGTCATGGCGGCGTCGTGATGCGTCATCGGGATGGGCAGGCGGTGAACACGCTGGCCCGCCTTGCGGACGCGGACGCAGAATTCATCATCCTCGGCGGCGATCACTTGCGGGTTGAAGCCGCCCAGCTGTGCAAAGAGCGCGCGGCGCACCATCATGTCGCCGCCGCAGGCCTCGATATCGCCAGCGGGGCGGTGCCATTCGAAATCGCACATGGCGTTGTAAACGCTGGCTTTCGGGTGAATTTCAGAGCGCCAGCCGGTGATGATGCCGATATCCGGCGTCTCGTCCAAGGCGCGGGCGGCATGGGTGAGCCAACCCGGTTCGAGCGTACAGTCGCCGTCGACGAATTGCACGTAATCGGGGGGCATATCACCGCTGACCAGCGCATCGAAGCCCGCATTGCGCGCGCGCGCGGCGGTGAAGGGCGTGGCGGTGTCAAGGATCACCACCTCGGCCCCCGCTGCGCGGGCGGCCTCGACCGAGCCATCGGTGGAGCCGGAATCGACATAGACGATGCGGCTGGCCTCGCCCTGCATCGAGGCGAGGCAATTGACGAGGCGCAGGCCCTCGTTGCGCCCGATGATGACGGCGGCGATGGTGGAGTTGGTCATGGCTGCGCCTCGGGGTGGTTTGCGGGGCGTTTGGGGGGCGTTTTGCCTTGGGCGTAGGCGTGGAAAAGGTGGGCGAGGCGGGCGGCCTCGGCATGGCTGTCGAACTCGGCCTGCACTTTTTCGCGGCCCCGGCGGCCCATCTCGGCGGCCTTGTCGGGGTAGTCTATCAGATCGGCGATGGCGTGGGCCAGTGCGGTTGTGTCGCCGGGCGGGACGAGGTGGCCGTGGGTGCCATCGGTGATCAGTTCGGGGATGCCGGCGATGCGGGTGGTGACGACGGGTAGGCGCGCGGCCATCGCCTCCATCAGGACGACGGGGACGCCTTCGGCGAAGGAGGGCAGGACCAGCATGTCGACCTCGCCCAGCATGGCGGCGACGTCGGATTGCGAGCGGTAGCCCATGAAATCGACGGTGATTTCGGGCGGCAGGGTGCGGGCCTGCGCCTCGATCAGGGCGCGGTCGGGGCCGTCACCGATCACGGCGAGGGCGAGCGGGCCGGTGGTTATCTGTGGCAGCGCGTCGAGCAGAATGGGCAGGCCTTTGACGGCGGCGATGCGGCCAACGAAAAGGAGTTGAGGCTTTTCGCGCTTGGCGCGCTCGGTGGGGTAATCGTAGCGGGCGGGATCGACGCCGCAGTGGATGATGTGCAGTTTTTGCCAGTGTTCGGGCGGGGAGAAGGCCATCGCCTGTGAGCGGCAGAATTCCGAGATGCAGGCGACGAAGGTGGCGCGCTTGATCTTTTCGTCAAGGCGCCAGTGGATCGGTTCGAAAAAGATGTCGGGGCCGTGCAGCGTGAAGCTGTAGGGGATGCCCGAGAGTTCGGAGGCGAGCATGGCGACGGTGCAGGAGCTTTTGGCGATGTGGTTGTGCAGGTGCTTTGCACCGGTGTCTTGCAACCGTTGGGCCAGAACGGCGGCCTCGGCGAAATAGATTAGCTGGTAGAGCGTGGCGCGGATGCCGCCGGGGGAGGTTTTCCACGCAAGGCGCAGCGCCCTGAGATAGCGGGCGGGGTGGCGCGTGAGGGCGCGGGCGTGGGCCTTGAGCAGCGTGGCGGGGCGCTTGGCCGCTTCGAGCACGTGGAAGGTGTTGGCGGCTTCGCGCTGTTGTTCGGGGCCGACGTGATGTTCGGCGCCGGTGCGGCGGATCGAGCAGGTTTCGACCTCGACCCCGTGGGCGCGCAGGGCTGTGACCTCGCGCTGGATGAAGGTGTCTGTGGCGCGGGGGTATTCGCCGGTGAGATAGGCGATGCGCAAGCTCATGCCGGGCCCTCCTGTGCGGTTTGGAGGGCGGTCTCGAAGTGGGTGCTGGGCCAGTCAAGCTCCGCCTGTGCGCGGGCGGCGGGGAAGGATTTCGGGGCCATGCGGAAGGCCAGTGTACGCGGTTGCAATAGGCCGGGCAGGCGCGGGGCGAGGCCGGGGATGCGCGCGGCGAGACGGGCGAGCGGCATCAGGACACGCCACGAGAGCGGGACGGTCATCCGCGGTGCGGCGGGGCCGAGGGCGGCGAGGAAGCGGGGGCGGTCGGGCAGGTCTGTATCGACAAGGTTGACCGCGCGGGGGCTTTGTTCGGGCGCGGTTTCGGCCATGGTGACGAGGGCTTGGGCGGTGGGGGCAATCCCGGCGAGGGGGATTTCGCCCCGGTTGCCGAGCCGGAGCAATAGCGGGCCGAGGTGCAGGCCGATATGGGCGTTCCAGAGCCGTCCGGGGCCATAGATCGCGCCGGGACGGGCGATCCAGACTTCGCCCGCGTAGTTCGCGAGAAGCGCTTCTTGCGCCAGTTTCGAGCGGGTGTAGCCATCGCGCGCGTCCGGGTATGGCTCTAGCGGGGTGGTTTCGGTGATCTGCGTGGCCGTGGCGTCGTAGACGGCGATGGAGCTGACCAGCACGAGGCGGGGCTTTGGCGAAAGCTTCGACAGGGCGGTGAGCAGGTTGCTGGTGGCTTTGATCGTGTCGCGCTGCCAGAGGATAGGATCGCCGCTCATCGCGGCGGCGGTATGGATCACGGCATCGCAACTGTGCAGCACGTCGCTGAGCGGGGCGGTGGGATCGGCGAGGTCGAGGGGGATATCGGCGACCTGATCGGGAAGCGGTGCGCCCTTGCCCCGGCTGAGTGCGATCACGTCATGGCCGCGCGCAAGGGCCGCGGCGACGGTGGCACGGCCAAGGAAGCCGCGCGCGCCGGTGATCGCGATCACGCCCATGGCATCAATTCCATCGGGACGCAGCGCGAGCGGATTTCAGTCAGGGGCGCGCCAGACTGAATCGCGAGCGTGACTTCCGTGAGGTGCAGGGCGAAATCGCCCGCAATGCGGCTGTTGCGATGCGCGGCGATGGCATCGAGCATTTCGGCAGGGCCGAGGGCAAAGTTCATCGCCGCCGCACCGGTGCGTTTGACCTTGGGATGGGTCGCGCCCTTTTCACCACCCGCGGTGCTGCCCGCGGCACCGCCGGGGCGCAGGCGCTTGCCAAAGGGGCTTTCGAGCAGGCGGCGGCGGATACGCAGGCGGCGGTGAAACCGCACGGGGGCGGCGTTGTTCCATGCTTCTTTGACTTCGAGATACCCGCCATCGCCGATCACGCGCAGGCGGTGATCATGCGGCGCTGTGATCGAACAGGTGAGGCGCGCGGGCGGGCCGTTTTCAAAGAACAGCGTGGCAACGGAAAAATCCGGCGTGCCCGAGATGCCACGCTTGTCGGGCAGGGTTTCGGCCGTGGCGGCAATGACGCGGGTGACAGAGCCGAAGGCCGCGATCAGCCACGACAGGTAATAGCCCGCATGTTCAAGGGTGCAGCCGGTGCGGAATTCGTCCGCGTAGGGCCAAGGCGCGCCCGAGGCGGAGATCCAGCTTTCAAGCGGAGCCTGTGGAATGAAGCCGTCGTCAAGCTCTGCGTAGATCAGGCGGGCGGGACCGGCGACTTTCTTGTGGAGCGAGCTGATCAGCACCTGGGCGGCCTCACCCAGCACCGAGGAGGGCGCCGAGGCCAGTTGCAGGCCCCGTTCGCGCGCCAGTCGGGCAAGGTCAAAGGCCTCGTCCGGGTCGAGCGTCATGGGTTTTTCGCAAAACACATGTTTGCCCGCTTCGAGCGCGGCGCGATTAATTGCGCCGTGACTGGCAGGGTTGGTCAGATTGAGAAGAACGCCGGTTTCGGGCAGCGCCATGATCGCTTCGTCGAGGGTGTCGAAGCTGCGCAGGTCGTGAAACGCGGTGAAGGCGCGCATCCGATCGACATCGCGGTCATAGGCCCCGAGGATCCGAATGCCGGGAAAGGTGGCAAGCCCGGTCATGTAGAGATCGGCAACAAAGCCGCAGCCGACGATGACAACGGCCTTCATCGGCGCACCCCGCACGCAAGAAGACGCATCGGCACAGGCAATAGCCAAGGCCGATTGGCCCGGCATCGGGGCCGGGGGGCGGGTTGGGCGCGAATTGCCATCGGACAGGCCTGTTTCATCGTCTACTCGGTGACCTCCAGAACACAGAAAATTGTCAAATTTTAGGCTTATGGGTACGGAAGATGGTCCTCTGTCCCTTAGCGGACTTATCTGACATGAGTAGACGCGACAAATCCAGATCGGCGGGTAAGTTAGGCTTATGGAATTTCATTTTGGCGAAGAAACGATCTTGGTGAACGTGAAAAACCGGGCTGCGCTGCTGGCGGAGGCGCGGTCGCGGTTTCGCGCGGGCGAAGGATTCGCGCTGGCGACGATCAACCTTGACCACCTTGTGAAGTTGCAGGAGGGGGGCGCGTTTCTGCGGGCTTATCAGGCACAGGATCTTGTCGTGGCCGATGGCAACCCGATCGTTTGGCTCTCGAAGCTGGCCGGGCAGGGGGTGGAGCTTGTGCCGGGCTCGGACATGGTCTTGCCGCTGACGTGGCTGGCGGCGGAAGAGGGCGTTCCGGTGGGGCTTGTCGGGTCGACCGAGGCGGCGCTAGAGGCGGCGGCGGAGGCGATGCGGGGCAAGGTGCCGGGGCTGAACATCGTGGCCAAGGTGGCCCCGCCGATGGGATTCGATCCCGAGGGCGAAAGCGCCGAGGCGGTATTCGCGGCGTTGGAAGAGGCGGGCGCGCGGATGGTGTTCCTTGCGCTTGGGGCGCCCAAGCAGGAGTTGTTCGCGGCGCGCGGGCGTGCGCGGTTGCCGGGAGTCGGCTTTGCCTCGATCGGGGCGGGGTTGGATTTTCTGGCAGGCACCCAAGTGCGCGCGCCGCGCTGGGTGCGGATGATCGCGATGGAATGGGCGTGGCGGATGCTGTCCTCGCCCGCGCGGATGGTGCCGCGCTATGCGAAATGCGCAGTGATCTTGCCGGGGCACATGGGGCGTGCGCTGGGGATGCGGTTGCGCGGACGCTGAAGGGCGGGGTTTTTGGCCCGCGGTTCGTGGGGGCGCTGCCCCCACACACACGACCACGTGGGGGCGCTGCCCCCACACCCCCGGAGTATTTCTGGAAAAATGAAAGGGCTTAGGTGAGCTGGCGCGGTTTGGGGCGGCGCAGCAGGAGGGCGTCTTTCAATTTACGCTTGAGGCCACGGGGGGGGAGGATTTCGTGATCCTGTTCGAAGGTGGCGCCGGTGAGCGTGGGGTCGTGCCAGAGGGCAAGGTCGGCGCCCCATTTGGCAGAGACTTCCGGGGGCAGGCCATCGGGAAGGCCCATCGATGTGGCGAGCATGCCGGGCATCCAGTCGGTGATGACGATCTCGGGGAAGCGGTCGGCCAGATCGGCCTTGAGCGCGCGGGTCAGGAGGCGCGCGGCGCCCTTGGAGACGGAATAAGCGCTGGCGGTGGGCAGGGGATTGAGGTCGGCGAAGGTGGCGACGTTGAGGATGCGCCCGAAGCCGGTTTCGACAAAGGTTTCCAGCGCGATATGGGTGGCCGTCATCAGGGCGGTGAAGTTCACGTCCATGGTGGCGCGGAAGCTTTGCGGTGTTTCGTCGAGGAAATCGCGGCGCGGGTAGGTGGCGGCGTTGTTGATCAGCAGGGTGAGCGGGGCGATGTCGCTTGCCTGTTTGACCGCCGCACGCAGGGCGGATTCATCGGTGATGTCGCAGGGGATCGGATGGATGTGCGCGGGATTGGCGCTGGCAGTGTCGGACAGGGTGTCGGCGTGGCGGCCAAGGGCAGCAACATGCAGGCCGCGATGGGCCAGCTCGATGGTGATGGCGCGGCCCAGACCGCCACCTGCGCCGGTGACGATGGCGGTGCCTGCGAGAAGGCGGGGGTCGTTGCGGCTCATGTCAGGGAGTCCTTGATGGCGTCGGCGGTGCGCAGGGCCTGCGCGGCGATGGTAAGCGAGGGGTTCACGCCCATCGAGGTGGGCATGAACCCGGCGTCGGCGACCCAGAGATTGGGATGGTCATGCGCGCGCCCCCACGGGGTGAGCACGGAGGTGGCGGGATCGGTGCCAAAGCGCATGGTGCCCGTGGGGTGGCCGTGGTTGAGATCGGGGGCGTGGTTGAGGAACATGCGGCGCTGGCCCCGAAAGGCGCGCGAGATGGCGCGGCGGAAGGCGCGGCGCCGGGCGGCGAGTTCGGGGTGCAGGGTATAGGTGAAGGCGATGTCGTCGGAGCCGGGGTCGGGCGGCAGGACGCGGTTTTCGGCGTAGGGCATATCTTCGAGCAGGCCGACGAAGATCTTGGCACTGCCGAGCAGTTTTGCCGCCGCCGCCGCCGGGATGCGGGAAAGTTCGCCTGCCAGCGGAATGTGACGCAGGGCGGAGCGGTCGATCAGGGTGCGCAGGTAATAGGCGATTTCACCATAAGACGCGGAGACGCCCATCGCCTGCACCATGCCGAGGCGCTGACCGTTGAGGTGGTAGAGATCACGCAGGCCGATGGCCTTGGACGGTGCGGGATCGGAGGTGCCGGGCCAGAGGGCGAAAAGCTCGTTCAGGTGAAACATCAGGTTGCGCCCGACGAGGCCGGAGCTGTTGGCGAGGCCCTTGGGGTGCGCTTCGCTGGTTGATGCGAGGCAAAGCCGGGGGGAGCCGAACGCGCCGCCGGCCAGCAGGACATGGCGGGCGGTGAGGGTGACGGGGCGACCGTGGTGGCGGGCCTCGATCTGGGTGATCTGTGCGTCCCTGGTGCGCAGGCGGGTAACGTCGCAATGATCGAGCAGGGCGGCGTTGCCGGTGGCCAGCGCCGGTTCGACCCCGGCGGAGCGGCCGTCCATCTTGCACGGCAGGGGGCATTTGCCCAGGCACCCGAGGCAGCCGTCGACATGGCGAATGGCGGAGTGGAGCGCGTAGGGCGCATGGCCGTTGCGCCGGAGCCTTTCGGCGATGCGTTGATCGGCGGGGGACAGCGGGCGCGCCGGGGCGAGGTGATCCTGACCGGGGGCGTGGGGATCGCCGGAGATGTGGTAGAGCCGCTCGGCGCGCTCAATATAGGGCGCGAAGGCGTCGAAGGAAACGGGCCAGCCGCCGGTGGGGTGGGGCTTTTCGGGGCTGTCGTCGAGATCGTGCGGTTCGGGGCGTTCTAGCGTGGCAGCGTAGAACACCGAAGAGCCGCCGACGCCCGCGCCCAAGGGGCCGAAGAAGCGGGACTCGGTGCCGTTTTGTCGTGCCACGATCTGACCGGGCCAGAAGCCGCGGGTGAGGCGGGCTTCGGGGAGGAAAACCTCGTGACTGAGGGCGGTGCGTTCAGCGCGGTATCCGGCGGGGCCCTTTTCGAGGAACAGGGTTTTGAGGCCGGCCTCGGCCAGAGCGCGGCCAGCCGTGCCGCCGCCGATGCCGGTGCCGATGACGATCACGTCCCAGTGGGTTTGCAGGAGGGCATCGGTCATGGGCGGTCGGCCCTAGGGGATGTGGTCGTGAGGGGCCAGCCCCTCCGGCGAAAAATCCCGTCGGGATTTTGTCGCCTCCTCCCCGGGATATTTGGGGTCAGATGAAGCATCATTGCGGGGCCTCGAAGAGGGGCGCGAAGAGAGGGGCGAGGGCGCGGGCGGCGGTGTTGGTGAGGTGGTTGCTGTCAAAGTACCAGCCTTGGGCGGAGGGGGCGTCAGGGGGGATGACCGAGCAGGTATCGTTAGTGCAGATTTCGGGCCACGGATCGATCAGGGTAATCTGACCCGAGGTGGTGTAGGGGGTGAAAAGCGGGCGGGTGTCGCGGGTAAGGGCCGTGTCGCGCGCGATGGTGGTGCGTTCGCCGGGGTGTTCGATGCGGTGATGGGCGAGGAGGCGGGCCATTTCGCGGCTGTCATAGTCGGGAAATTCGGGGGGTTGGCGGAAGACGAAGATGCGGCTGAATTGTTGAGCCATCTCGGGGAGGGAGGCGTTGAGGGCGCGGCTCAGGGCCTCGGCATTGGTAGGGGCGTCGTAGCCTTTGAGTTGGATGGTATTGTCGGCGCCTGCGCCGATGCCGTGGCCGCTTGCGTAATAGGCCCAGCGGGCGACGAGGAAGAGGGTATGCGCCTGAGGCAGGGTTTTCAGGCCGTCGCGGATGCGGGCGGTGTCGCGGACGCAGGCAGCGTCCTGTGCCGGGGTGGCGTAGCTTTCGGATTTGGTCAGGCCGAAGAGCGGCGGGCAGCCGGCGTGCCAGAGGATGAGGGCGGGGATTTGCGCGGTATAGGCGGCCTGTTCCAGCCCTTCCTTGAGGGCGCGCAGGTGGCTGTCGCCCCAGATCACCACGCGCGGGGGGCCTTCGGGGCCGATGGGGCAGAGTTCGACGCCCTCGAAAGGGCCGGAGGTAGGGGTATGGCAGCGCGACCAGTCCTGATTGAAATCGGCGGCGGCCTGAATGTGAATGCGCGCCTCGGGGCCGAAGCGGCTGGGCAGGCCGTCTTTCACATAGGCGAGCGCGCCGAGACCCAGCATGATGGCGGAGGGCAGGGCGAGGGCGGCGAGGACGCGCCAGCCGTTTTTGGGCTGCATCCGGCGGAAGGGGGTTTCGATATAGGCCCATGAGAGCGTGGCCAGAACGAAGGCGAACGCCAGCCATAGCGCGGCTTCGAGCCCGCCGGAATAGCCATCGCGCCAGTAGCGCGAGAGCACCAGAACGGGCCAGTGCCAGAGGTAGAGCGAATAGGAAATCTTGCCGATGAAGATCACCGGGGCGGTCGAGAGGCCATCGTTGACCGGGTTGTGATGACGCCCGTTGGCCAGCAGGAGCGCGGTGCCGAGGGCGGGAACGAAGGCCTGCCAGCCCGGGAAGCCCTGTGCCGAGATCAGCGAGGCGCCGGCAAGGATCAGCCCGAGACCGGCCCATGACAGGGCGGGGTGATAGGACCAGCGCGCGTGCCGTTCGATCCCCCATATGGCGAGGAGCACGCCGGTGAGCAGTTCCCATGCGCGGAACGGGAAGAGGTAGAAGGTGCTGGTCTGGTCCGTGGGGGTCAGCGCGAGGCAGGCGATGAGCGAGGTCGCGAAGGCAAGCGAAAGCGCAAAGAGCAAGGCGCGGCGCGAGCGTTTGAACAGCAGGATCACGAAGGGCAGAACGATATAGAACTGCTCTTCGACGGCGAGGGACCATGTGTGCAGCAGAACCTTGTTTTCGGCGCCGATGTCGAAATAGCCCTCGCCACGCCAGAAGTGGATGTTGGAAAGATAGAGCGTGGCGGCGATCAGCTCTTTGCCGAATTCGCGAAACTCGAACGGCAGCAGGATGGCCCATGCCGCCAGTGCGGTCAGCGCGGTCATGGCGAAATAGGCGGGTGCGAGGCGCTTGACGCGGCGGGTGTAGAACCGGGCGAGCGAGAGTGTGCCGGTGGTGGTGAGATCGCGCCATAGGATGCCGCCGATCAGGAAGCCCGAGATCACGAAGAACACGTCCACGCCGATGAACCCGCCGGGAAGCCCCGGCAGGCCGAAATGGTAGAGCACCACCGAGAGCACGGCGATCATGCGCAGGCCGTCGATCTCGGGGCGGTAGGGGGGATGGGGCAGCTCTTTGATGGCTAGGGTCTCCGCTGGGTCTGCCTCGGGTGTTGTCGGGTGTAGTAATGGACGAATGGGGCGGAAATTTCACCAATTGATTGCGGATTTACGGCAGGGCTTTCAGGATCGCGGGGAAAGGGAGGATTTGGCATGGCTGTGAGGATCGAAAAGGACGGCGCGGTGTGGACCGTAATCCATTCGCGGGTAAAGGCGCGCAATGCGATGGACCCCGAGAGCGCGCAGGCGCTTTACGAGGCGTTCCGGGCGTTTGAGGCGGACCCCGAGGCGCGGGTGGCGGTGTTCTGGGGCGAAGGCGGGGTGTTTTGTGCGGGCTGGGATTTGAAGCGGGTGGCGCATTTCGAGACGCCGGGGGTGATGGCGTCACTTGAGTATCCAGAAGACGGCGATGTGATCGGGCCGATGGGGCCATCGCGGTTGGAGCTGTCCAAGCCGGTGATCGCGGCGATCGAGGGGCCTGCGGTCGCGGGTGGGATGGAACTGGCCATCTGGGCCGATATGCGGGTGATGGGCGAGGGCGCGTTCATGGGAGTGTATTGCCGCCGTTGGGGGGTGCCGTTGATCGACGGGGGCACCGTGCGCCTGCCGAGGCTTGTGGGCGAGGGGCGGGCGATGGACCTGATCCTGACGGGGCGCAAGGTCGAGGCCGAGGAGTGTCTGGCGATTGGGTTGTGCGAATACGTGGTGCCGAAAGGAGAGGCGCGCCAGAAGGCCGAGGCTTTGGCGCAGGAGATTGCACGGTTTCCGCAGGGCTGTATGCGGGCCGACAGGTCCTCGGCCCGGGGGCAGGCGGGGCATTCGGAGCGCGCGGCGATGCGGCGGGAATGGGACGGCTCACGCGGGATGGTGGCCGAAGAGGGCGCGGCGGGGGCGGCACGATTTGCCAGAGGAAAGGGGCGGCACGGGGATTTCGGGGAGATTTGACCTGTTACGCAATTCTGCGATTATCTGCCGATGTGTAACAAAAGACTTGCCTCGAATCGTTGTGCCGCTTAAAGCCGACCATGCGGTCGGGTATTTCTGGAGGAGAAACCCAGCCGCAGGAGAGGGCCTATGTGGCCGGGGTGGGTTTCACGTATCCCTATGACGGAACGAAACCTGCCCCGACAGCGGATTGGCGCACGCGCACCGGCGGGAACTGTGTCACAGTGCCGGGGTGACATGCAGGAAGAGGAGAAACCATGTCTGACGCATTTATCTGCGATGCCGTGCGCACACCGATTGGCCGCTATGGCGGCGCCTTGTCGAGCGTGAGAACGGATGATCTGGCCGCGCTGCCGATCAAGGCGCTGATCGAGCGCAATCCGAATGTGGATTGGGCCGCGATTGACGATGTATTTTATGGCGATACCAACCAAGCCGGGGAGGACAACCGCAACGTGGCGCGGATGGCGTCGCTTCTGGCCGGGCTGCCGGTGGATGTGCCGGGTGTGACGGTGAACCGTCTATGCGCCAGTGGCATGGATGCCGTGGGGCTGGCGTCGCGCGCGATCAAGGCGGGTGATTATGACCTGTGTATCGCCGGCGGCGTCGAGAGCATGAGCCGCGCGCCCTTCGTGATGCCGAAGCACACGACGGCGTTTTCGCGGGCCAATGCGGTTTATGACACCACCATCGGCTGGCGTTTCGTGAACAAGAAGATGCACGAGATGTACGGCACGGATTCGATGCCGCAGACCGCCGACAACGTGGCCGCCGATTATGGCATCAGCCGCGAGGATCAGGATGCTTTTGCTGCGCGCTCTCAAGCGCGCTGGGCGGCGGCGCATGAGGCCGGTGTTTTCGCGGATGAGATCATCCCGGTACATGTGCCGCAGCGCAAGGGCGATCCGGTGATCGTGGACACGGACGAGCATCCGCGCCCCGGCACGGATGCGGCGAAGCTGTCGAAACTGCGGGGCGTGAACGGGCCGGACCTGAGTGTGACGGCGGGCAATGCCAGTGGCGTCAACGATGGTGCGGCGGCGATGCTGGTTGCGAACGAGGCGGCCGTGAAGGCGCAGGGCCTGACGCCGATGGCGCGGGTTGTGGGCATGGTAGCCGCGGGTGTCGAGCCGCGCGTGATGGGCATCGGCCCGGTGCCGGCGACGCGCAAGGTTCTGGCACGCGCGGGGCTGAGCATCGAGCAGATGGACGTGATCGAGTTGAACGAGGCCTTTGCCGCGCAGGGGCTGGCGACGCTGAGAGAGCTTGGCGTGGCGGACGATGCACCCCATGTTAATGCCAATGGCGGTGCCATTGCGCTGGGCCATCCCTTGGGGATGTCGGGCGCGCGGCTGGTGCTGACGGCGGCCTATCAGCTTAAACGCACGGGCGGGCGCTATGCGCTGTGCACGATGTGTGTGGGCGTGGGCCAAGGCACGGCTATCATTCTGGAACGGGTCTGAGAGGAGGGCGCGCGATGTATGCACAAATGGTGAAATCGACCGGAGAGGGCGTCAAATCCCGCGAGGAGATGAGCCCCGAGGAAGCGGTTTTTCAGGATCGGATCGATGCCGATGTGAAGATCGAACCGAAGGACTGGATGCCCGAGGGGTATCGCAAGACCCTGATCCGCCAGATCGGCCAGCATGCGCATTCTGAAATCGTGGGACAGCTGCCTGAGGGCAACTGGATCACGCGCGCGCCCACACTCGAACGCAAGGCGATCTTGCTGGCCAAGGTGCAGGACGAGGCGGGGCATGGGCTTTACCTTTATTGCGCGGCCGAGACGCTGGGCGTGACCCGGGACGACCTGACTGAGCAGCTTTTGTCGGGCAAGATGAAGTATTCGAGCATCTTCAACTATCCGACGCTGACATGGGCCGATATCGGCGCTGTTGGATGGCTGGTGGATGGTGCGGCGATCATGAATCAGGTGCCGTTGCAGCGGACATCCTTTGGGCCCTACAGCCGCGCGATGATCCGGATCTGTAAGGAAGAGAGCTTCCACCAGCGCCAAGGCTACGACATCATGATGAAGATGGCGAAAGGCACCGAGGCGCAAAAGCGCATGGCGCAGGATGCGCTGAACCGGTTCTGGTATCCGTCGCTGATGATGTTCGGGCCGTCCGACAAGGACAGCGTGCACAGCGCGCAATCGCTGGCGTGGAAGATCAAGATCGATACCAATGACGAGCTGCGCCAGAAATTCGTCGACCAGACGGTGCCGCAGGCGGAATACCTTGGTCTGACCGTGCCGGACGAGAACCTGAAATGGAACGAAGAAAAGGGCGGCTACGATTTTTCGGAGCCGGACTGGGCCGAGTTCTTTGACGTGGTGAAGGGCAACGGGCCTTGCAACAAGGACCGTCTGGAGGCCCGCATCAAGGCCTGGGACGAGGGCGCATGGGTTCGTGACGGCCTTCTGGCCCATGCCGAGAAACGTGCGGCGCGCAAAGTCGCGGCGGAATAAGCCGGATCTGAGGAGAGACCCAAATGAAACATGAATGGCCCCTTTGGGAAGTGTTTATCCGTGGTCAGCACGGGCTTTCGCATCGGCACGTCGGATCGCTTCATGCGCCTGATGCCGAGATGGCGGTGAAGAATGCGCGCGATGTCTATACGCGGCGCAACGAGGGTGTGAGCATCTGGGTGGTCGAGGCGCGCCACATCACGGCGACGTCGCCGAGCGATAAGGGACCGATGTTCGAGCCGTCGGAATCCAAGGTTTATCGCCATCCGACGTTTTTCGACATTCCCGATGATGTGGGGGCGATGTGATGTCGGCGGATCTGTTCGAATTTCTGTGCCGGATGGGGGACAACTGCCTGATCCTTGGGCATCGGGTGTCCGAATGGTGCGGCCATGCGCCGGTGCTTGAGGAAGATATCGCGCTGGCCAATACGGCGCTGGACCTGATCGGGCAGACGCAGCTTTGGCTGGGGCTGGCGGGCGAGGTCGAGGGCAAGGGACGCTCGGCCGATGATCTGGCCTTCCTGAGGGACGCTTGGGATTTTCGCAACGTGTTGCTGGTGGAACTGCCCAATGGTGATTTCGGCCAGACGCTGATGCGGCAATTCCTGTTCGATGCGTGGCAGGAGTTGATGCTGTCCGCTTTGACGCAATCGAGCGAGCCACGGGTGGCCGAGATCGCGCAGAAGGCCGTGAAAGAGGTGGCTTATCACGTCGAGCGGTCGGGCGACACGGTGATCGGGCTGGGCGATGGCAGCGCGGAAAGCCATGCCCGGATGCAGGCGGCGCTGGACCTGCTTTACCCCTACGTGGGCGAATTGTTTGAAAGCGATGCGGTCGATCAGGCGATGGTCAAAGCGGGTATCGCGCCCGATCCAGAGAGCCTGCGCGCGGCCTATGACGCGAAACTGGCGCAGGTGATGGGCGAGGCGACGCTGACCCTTCCCGATGATCGTTTCGCCCATAAGGGCGGACGCACGGGGCGTATGCATACCGAACATCTGGGCCATATCCTGACCGAGATGCAGTGGCTGCAACGGGCCTATCCGGGCGCGAGCTGGTAAGCATTTGGGCCGGGCGCTAAGGCCGGTTTAAAGAGCGGCCCCGGGGGAAGCCCGGGGCGCGCGTTGGGGGAGGATGAAGGCCAATGTCAGAGGTGAGGACACAGCCGCAGGAAGCGGAAATCTGGGCCTGGCTCGACGAGGTGCCGGACCCTGAAATTCCGGCGATCAGCCTTGTCGATCTTGGCATCATCCGCGATGTGAAATGGGCGGGGGATGTGTTGGAAGTGACTGTTACGCCGACATATTCCGGCTGTCCGGCCACGTCGGTGATCAATTTCGACATCGAAAAGGCGCTGCGCGATCATGGCATCGAGCAGATCACTTTGAAGCGCCAGTTGAGCCCGCCATGGACGACCGATTGGCTGTCGGAGAAGGGGCGCGCGAAGCTGGAAGCCTATGGCATCGCGCCACCGACCGATGCCAAGGGCCCCGAGAAATGCCCGCATTGCGGCGGCACCCATCTGGAACGGATCAGCCAGTTCGGCTCGACCCCTTGCAAGGCGCAGTGGCGCTGCAAGGACTGCCTTGAACCGTTCGACTATTTCAAATGTATCTGAGGAGGGGCGAATGGCAAAGTTTCACCCGCTGAAAGTGACCGACATTCACCACACGATCCGTGACGCGGTGGTGCTGACGCTGGAGCCCGAAGACTGGTCCGCGTTCGATTTCATTCAAGGTCAGTACCTGACCTTCCGGCAGGATTTCGACGGCGAGGAGTTGCGCCGATCCTATTCGATCTGTGCCGGCAAGGGCGAGGGCAAGCTGCAGGTCGGGATCAAGCGCGTCGATGGCGGCGCATTTTCGACCTGGGCCAATGAAGAGTTGAAGGTGGGTGATACGCTGGAAGCGATGCCGCCGATGGGGGGGTTTTATACGCCGCTCGATGCGGGGGCCGAGAAGCAATATCTCGGGTTTGCGGGTGGGTCGGGGATCACGCCGGTTCTGTCGCTGATCAAGACGACGCTGGAGAGTGAGCCGAAATCGAATTTCACGCTGGTCTATGCCAATCGCGGTGTCAGTTCGATCATGTTCCGAGAAGAGCTTGAAGACCTGAAGAACATCTATCTTGGGCGGCTGTCGGTGATCCATGTGCTGGAGCAGGACGCGCAGGATATCGAGTTGTTCACCGGTCGGGTGACGGAAGAAAAATGCGCCCAACTGTTCCGCAGCTGGATCGATATCGAGAGCATCGACACGGCGTTCATCTGTGGCCCCGAGCCGATGATGCTGGGCATTGCGAAGGCGCTGCGCGAGCATGGGCTGAGCGAGGGGCAGATCAAGTTCGAGTTGTTCGCCAGCGCCCAGCCGGGGCGGTTGAAGGCGCCGGTGCGCAGTCAGGCGGCGGGTAAGGCGGCCAATCAGGCCGAGATCGCGGTGACGCTGGATGGCGCGACGCAGACGATTTCCGTCTCGAAAGACCTTACCATCCTTGATGCGGCGCGGGAAAACGCGATGGACGCGCCGTTTGCCTGCAAGGCCGGAGTCTGTTCGACCTGTCGCTGCCGGGTGATCGAGGGCGAGGTCGAGATGGTGAAGAACCACGCACTTGAGGATTACGAAGTCGAGAAGGGCTATGTGCTGTCGTGCCAGTCCTTCCCGGTGACCGACCGTGTGGTCGTGGACTACGATCAGTGAGGGACGCGTGATGATGGATATGAGCATCGAAGACTACCTGTCGCAGGGCGGCGTTCTGAGCAGCCCCGGCAACGTGCCGCCGCGCTATCGGGCCGAGTTGTTGAAGCTGATGGCGACGTTCGTGGACAGCAACCTTGCCGGTGCTGCGGGGTTTGCCGATGTGATCAACGCCGGGCCGGGCATCAAGGAGCGGATCGCGGCGGCCAAGATAGTGTTGGAAAAGACCGACAATGCCGACAAGGTCCTTAAGATCATGGGGGATTTCGGGGTGGACGAGCGGCGCTATGCCAATTCGCACCCTTGGGCCGCGCGGCTGGAACGCAGCGCCGATATCGGCGCGCGGCGCAGCGAGCATGACATGCGGCTGGCGGTGTTCAATTATCCGCTTGAGGGTTGGAGCGATACGGTCGTGATGAACCTGCTGATGGGCACGGCTGTGGTGGTGCAGTTGGAGGACATGGCGCAGGTGAGTTACCAGCCGCTGGCCGAGGCGTTCCGTGCCATCCTGCCGGTGGAAACCCGCCATGCCGAACTGGCCCTTGAGGGGCTGGAGCGGCTCACGAGCGAAGGACAGGGTGCGGCTTTGCAGGAAAGCGTGGCCTACTGGTGGCCGCGTGTGGCGGCGAGCTTTGGCAAGGGTGATGCAGAGCGGTTCGCCGCGTTAAAGGCGATGGGCCTGCGTCATGCGCAGAGCGATGCGCAACTGGCGGATTGGGAAGCGCGGGCCGCGGCGCGGCTGGAAACCGTTGGGTTGAGCGCGCGCTGAGTGGTCATGACGGCAGGGTTTCGGAGACCTCGGAGAGGCTCCGAATTCGCCTGCCGGTGAATTCCCGGTTTTAGAGCGCGGTGAGGCCGCCGAGGGCGAGATCGCTGACGGTGCGGGCATATGCCTCGCGTGCGGCGGCGTCGGCGCGGGTGTTCCACATATAGAACCAGTTGAGCATGCCGTAGATCGACATGGTCGCGGCGCGCAGTTTCACCGGATCATCGGCCAGCGCGGGCGCGATGCGGGTGAGGATATCCGACATATGGCGCACCATGTCGCGCTGGTAGGCCTTGAGCACCTGTTGCTGCTCTTCGGGTAGGGCAGAGAGACCGGCGCTTTGCACCCGGTGTTCATCATCCGCGCCCTGATAGGCGTGGAGGATTTCAGCGACGGTCAGGGCCAGTTGTTCGCGCGGGGATTTGCCCGAGAGATCAAGGCCACAGACCCGGTCGCGCAGCGCGCTGAGGTAGTGATCGAGCAGGTCGAACAGCAGCGCGTCCTTGCTGTCGTAATAGTGGTAGATGTTGGCCTTGGAGATCCCGCATTCGGCGGCGAGTTTGGCCATCGAGGCGCGATCGAAGCCTTCGTCGGCGAAGACGCGCGCAGCGCCCTTGAGGATCTGCGCGCGTTTTTCGGCGTGGTCTTTGGCGATGGTGCGGGCCACGTCACCTCTCCTTGGGGCGGTTGTCGACGACGCGGCGGGCCTTGCCTTGGGAGCGTTCGACGCCGCCTTCACCGTGCATCTGGATGCGGGTCGAGACGCCGACCACGGATTTGATGTGGTGCGAGAGCTCCTTAACGCTGGCCGCCTGTGCATCATCGGTTGTGAAGCCGGGGCAGGGTTCGACATGGACGGTCATCACGTCCATCCGGTTGTGGGTCGTCAGTTCGATCTGGAAATGCGGGGCGAGGCCTTCGCATTTCATCAGTTGTTCTTCGATCTGGGTGGGGAAGACGTTGACACCGCGCAGGATGATCATGTCGTCCGAGCGCCCGGTGATCTTTTCCATCCGCCGCATTGAGCGTGCGGTGCCCGGCAAAAGGCGGGTAAGATCGCGGGTGCGGTAGCGGATGATCGGCAGGCCTTCCTTGGTGAGGGTGGTAAAGACCAATTCGCCCAATTCGCCATCGGGGAGGACTTCGCCGGTCTCGGGGTCGATGATCTCGGGGTAGAAGTGATCTTCCCAGATGGTGGGGCCATCCTTGGTTTCGACGCATTCGCTGGCCACGCCCGGGCCCATAACCTCGGACAGGCCATAGATATCGACAGCGTGCATGTCGAAGGCCTGCTCCATTTCGCGGCGCATGGCGTCGGTCCAAGGTTCGGCGCCGAAGATGCCGACATCGAGCGAGGATTTGCGCGGATCAAGGCCCTGACGCTCCATCTCTTCGAGGATGTTGAGCATATAGGACGGGGTGACCATGATGGTGGAGGGTTTGAAATCCTCGATCAGGGTGACCTGTCGTTCGGTCATGCCGCCGGAAATCGGCACCACGGTGCAGCCGAGCTTTTCGGCGCCGTAATGCGCGCCGAGGCCCCCGGTGAAGAGGCCGTACCCATAGGCCACGTGCACCATGTCACCGGGGCGGGTGCCTGCGGCGCGCATCGAGCGGGCGACAAGGCTGGCCCATGTGTCGATGTCCTTGGCGGTGTAGCCGACAACGGTGGGCTTGCCGGTGGTGCCCGACGAGGCGTGGATACGCGCGATCTGATCACGCGGAACGGCGAAGAGGCCGAACGGGTAATTGTCGCGCAGGTCGGTCTTGAGCGTGAAGGGGAACTTCGCCAGATCGGCGAGCGTGTGCAGATCGTCAGGGTGAACGCCGGCCTCATCGAAACGCTGGCGATACATCGGGACGTTGTCGTAGGCATGGCGCAGCGACCATTTCAGTCGGTCGAGTTGCAGCGCCGAGATTTCATCGCGCGAGGCGACCTCGATCGGATCGAGATCGGATTTCCTTGGGGTCAGGTCCTTCATGTGTTTTCCTCCTCCTCCTCGAAGAGTTGGCCCTTGATTGCGCGGGAAAAGCCGCGGAATTCGGCCAGCTTGGTGCCGTCCTGATTGGTGACGGTAATATCGTAGATGCCAGAGCGCCCGGTGAGCGAAACCTCGTGCGCGGTGGCAATCAGCCGGTCGCCCGCGCGGCCGGGCGCGAGATAGGACACCATGCAATGCTGGGCCACGGTCGCCTGATTGCGCGAATTGCAGGCAAAGGCGAAGGCGCTGTCGGCGAGCATGAACGTGACGCCGCCGTGGCACATGCCGTGGCCGTTGCACTGGTGGGGCGCGACGGTGAGTTCAAGCGTGGCGGTGCCTTCATCGACATGGGTGATTTCCATCCCGGCCCACTGGCTGGCCTGATCGCCCGCCCACATGGCGGCGGCGGATTTCTCGGCGCGCTGCTTCGGCGTTAGGGGCTGAGTCATGTTCAGGCGCCTTTGAAATTGGGGGCGCGCTTTTCAAGGAAGGCGCGCACGCCTTCCTTGTATTCACCCGCGTCACCGCATTTCTTTTGGTAATCCGCTTCGAGATCAAGTTGTTGCTCGAATGTGTTGGAATGGGCCTGCTGGATCGCCTGTTTGGCGAGACCGAGCGCAGCGGTGGGGCCTTGGGCCAGCTTTTCAGCAAGGGCGCGGGCCTCGTCCATCAGGACCTCGTCGGGCAGGGCTTTCCAGATCAGGCCCCAATCGGCGGCCTGAGTGGCGGAAAGCGGTTCGGCGGTGAGGGCCAGCGCCTTGGCGCGGACCTCGCCGATGCGGTGGGGCAGGGTCCATGTGCCGCCCGCGTCGGGCACGAGGCCGACCTTGGCGAAGGACTGGATGAAGCGCGCGCTTTCGGCGGCCAGCACGATATCGCAGGCCAGCGCGACATTGGCGCCAGCGCCCGCCGCCACGCCGTTGACGGCGCAGATCACCGGGATATCGAGGCCACGGATCAGGTGCAGAAGCGGGTTATAAAGCGTGCGCAGGGTTTCGGAGAGGTCGATCTTGTCGTCCATAGTATCGGGATCGCGGGCCGAGAGATCCTGACCCGCGCAGAAGCCGCGTCCGGCCCCGGTGAGCAGAATCGCGCGTTTGCCACCATCGCGGGCCGCTTCGATCGCGGCGCGCAGCGCGAGGTGCAGGTCCTCGTTGAAGCTGTTGAGTTTGTCGGGGCGGTTGAGGGTGATTTCCACCCAATCGCCATGATCTGCTACCAGAACCGTGTCGGACATGCGTTCCTCCCGCCCATGTTGTCTTGGTCTCCTCAGGACGGGAAGCTTGCATAAACCGAACGGTTGGTCAATAAAACTCTGGAGGAGACCACGGATGCGGTGGGAGTGGGGGCCAGCCCCCACGCCCCCGGGATATTTTCAGTCAAGTGAAGACAGGGGGAGTTTGCGCGATGCGGATCGAGAGTTTTCTGAAGGGCGAATGGATTGCACCGGGCGAGGGCGCGCGCGAGATCGAAAGCGCGGTGACGGGCGAGGCGATCGCGCTGGCCGGGGGCGGGGTGCTGGATATGGCAGGTTCCGTGGCCTATGCCCGCGAGAAGGGCGGCGCGGCGCTGCGCGCGCTGACGTTCCATGACCGGGCGCGGATGCTGAAGGCGCTGGCGGTGTATCTAAACGAGCGCAAGGAACAGCTCTACGAGCTGAGCTATGACACCGGGGCGACGCTTTCGGATCACCAGTTCGACATCGATGGCGGGATCGGGACGCTGTTCGTTTATGCCAGCAAGGGGCGGCGCGAGATGCCCGATGCGCAGGTTTACCTTGATGGCGGGTTGGAGCAACTGGGCCGCGAGGGGCGGTTCATGGGGCAGCATGTTTGCGTGCCGATGCAGGGCGTGGCGGTGCAGATCAATGCTTTCAACTTCCCGGTCTGGGGGATGCTCGAAAAGCTGGCGCCGGCGATTTTGGGCGGGATGCCGGTGATTGTGAAACCGGCAACAGCGACCTGTTACGTGACCGAGGCCTGTGTGCGGATGATGCTGGAAAGCGGCATCCTGCCTGAGGGGGCGTTGCAATTCGTGGCCGGTGGCGTTGGCGATCTTTTGGATCATCTAGGGGCGCAGGATGTGCTGGCCTTCACCGGGTCGGCGGACACCGGGTTGATGCTGCGCCGTCACGAAGGGCTGCTGCGCAACGCGGTGCGGTTTACGGCGGAGCAGGATAGCCTGAACGCTTCGATTTTGGGTCCGGACGTGGGGCCGGGGAGTGCGGAGTTCGACCTGTTCGTGAAGGAAGTGAGCCGCGAGATGACGGTGAAGGCGGGGCAGAAATGCACCGCGATCCGGCGGATTATCGTGCCTGACGCGGCGGTTGCGCCGGTGATCGAGGCGCTTTCGGAGCGGTTGGCGAAGGTCAGCATCGGTGATCCGCGCGATGCGGCGACGCGCATGGGCGCGCTGGTGTCGGCCTCGCAAAAGGCGGATGTGCTGGAGCGGGCAGGGATCATCGGGCAGGAAGCCGAGCTGGTGTTCGGCGATGTGGCGGGCATCGCGGGGCCGGGGGCGTTCGTGACACCGCTGCTGTTTCATTGCGCCGATCCGAGGGCGGCAGAGCGGGTGCATGACACCGAGGCCTTTGGGCCGGTGTCGACCGTGATGGGCTATGGTGCGTTGTCGGATGCCGTGACGCTGGCCAATCGTGGTGGCGGGAGCCTTGTGACCTCGCTCATCACGCGCGACGGGGATGTGGCACGTGAGGTGGTCGGCGGGGCCGGAGCGTGGCACGGGCGTATCTACATTAACAATGCCGACAGCATGGGCGAGAGCACCGGCCACGGCGCGCCGATGCCGCATATGATCCACGGTGGCCCGGGGCGTGCAGGTGGTGGCGAGGAAATGGGCGGTATTCGCGGCGTGAAGCATTACATGCAGCGTGTCGCCGTGCAGGGCAGCCCCGATATCCTGAGCGCGGTGGGAGGGCGTTGGGTGCCCGGGGCGCGCGAGGTCAAAGGCCCGGCGCATCCGTTCACGCGGCGGTTTGGCGAGTTGTCGATCGGCGAGACGCTGCATACGGCGGCGCGCCAGATCAGCCTTGAGGATATTGAGCATTTCGCCAAGTTCACCGGCGATACGTTCTATGCCCATATGGACGAGGACGCCGCGGCGCGAAACCCGTTCTTTCCGGGGAGGGTGGCGCATGGCTATCTGCTGCTGAGTTTTGCGGCGGGCCTGTTCGTGGAGCCGAACGAGGGGCCGGTTCTGGCCAATACCGGGCTGGACAACCTGCGCTTCATGAAGCCGGTGCAGGCGGGCGACAGCATTGCCGTGCGCCTGACGGTAAAGGCCAAGACGCCGCGCAATGCCGAGTATGGCGAGGTGCGCTGGCACGTGACGCTGACCAATCAGGACGGCGACAAGGTGGCGGAATACGAGTTGCTGACAATGAATGCGTTTTGAACGGCGTGATCTTTGGCTAGACTGGTGCCCATGCGAGACGCGTTGACATACGAAGACGTATTGGCCGGGGTGCTGGAGGTCGGACCGCTGAAGACGTGGTCGGTGATCGTGACCATTTTGGGCGATCTGGCGGCGGATGAGGCGGCGCGGTTGCCCGGGCCGGTGCTGACGCAGGTGATGGCGGCGATGGGCTTGAAGGCCGAGGCGCTGCGCGTGGCGATCCATAGGCTTAGGCGGGATGGCTGGATCACGTCGGAGCGGGACGGGCGCACATCGCTTTACGGGTTGACATCACACGGGCGGCGGTTGACGCGCGAGGCCGCCGGGCGGGTTTATGGCACGCGGTCGCCGGATCCGGGTGACTGGGCGATCGTGATTGCGCAGAGCGTGGAGGCGTTGCAGGGGCTGGATGTGCCGGGGCTGATCCCGGTGGGGCCACGGGCGGCGCTGTTTCACGGCCGGATCGATGGGCTGCCCGAGACGGTTCTGGCGTGGCGGGCGGAGCCAGGGGCGCTGCCGGATTGGGCGCGCGAGGCGGTGATGCCAGAGGAGCTTGGGCAAAGCTACGCGGCGTTGGCGGCCCGGTTGGAGCAGGCCTTGGCCTTGCCTGTGCCGGAAGATGTGCTTTCACGCACCGTTTTGCGCCTTGCCGCGTTGCACCAGTGGCGCCGACTCGTGCTGCGCCATGGGGAGGGAGAGGAGGCCTTGATGGGGCCTGACTGGGCCGGGGCGCAGGCGCGTGCGCGGATCGCGGCGTTGCTGGCGCGGTTGGAGCGGCCCGGGGTGGACGCGTTGCAGGCGGCGATCACGGGGTGATGTGCGGGGAGGGTTTGGGTTGTGGGGAGGCCCGCGATCCTAGGCCTCGTCCGGCGTGTCGGTGCGGCGCTGCGCGTCGATCAATTCCAGAAGCTCGGTTTCCAGTTCCTTCTCAAGCTCGCGTGCGCGCTTGAGGTAGGGCTCGTTTTCGATCGTGGGGATGTCCGGACTCCAGAGTTCGGCCAGTTCGCGCACGGAGCGGCGATCATGGGCATAGAAGGCTTTTTCGGCCTCGGCGGCCTCGAATTCGCTCAGCCCGATGTTTTCCAACACGTAGCGGCCCGCGCGTAGCGAGGAATCGAACACCTCGCGCACGATGTCATTGGCCCCGGCGGCATAGAGGCGGAAGACATGGGTGCGGTCGCGGGCGCGGGCGATGATGTGCAGGTCGGGGCGTTCGCGCCGGGCATAGGCGACGAGCTTGATCATCTGTTCCGGGTCGTCGAGGGCGGCGACCAGCACGCGCGCCTCGCGTAGGCCTGCGGCGTGGAGAAGTTCGGGGCGGGTGGGATCGCCGAAGAACCCCTTGAAGCCGAACCGGCGCATCAGCTGGATCGTGGACATGTCGTGATCGAGCACGACGGTCTTGAAGCCCGAGCTTTGCACCAGCCGATTGACGATCTGGCCGAAGCGGCCGATGCCGGCGATGATGACGGGGCCCTGATCGTCGATCTCGTCCTCGGGAAGGGTGTCGGCGCCGGTGCCGAGGTGCTTTGAAATCCAGTCGTAGAGGATGAAGAGCAGCGGGGTGACCAGCATCGACATGGCTATGACGAGCAGGAGCTTTTCACCGAGCGGGGGTGGCAGCACGTCTTGTTGCAGCGAGAAAGAGATCAGCACGAAGCCGAATTCGCCGGCCTGCGCCAGTGACAGGGTGAAGAGCCAGAGATCGCGGTGGCGCAGGCCGAAGACGCGGCCCAGCACGAAGAGGATGCTGCCCTTGATGGCGATCAGGGCGAGGGTCAGCCCGACGATGTTCCAGGGCCGGGCGAGGAAGGCGCCGAAATCGATGCCCGCACCGACGGTGATGAAGAACAGGCCCAGCAAGAGGCCCTTGAACGGTTCGAGGTCGCTTTCCAACTCGTGACGGAATTCCGAGTTCGCCAGAACCACACCGGCGAGGAAGGCGCCGAGGGCGGGCGAGAGGCCGACGAGCGTCATGCCGAAGGAAATCCCGATCACGATCAGCAGGGCGAAGGCGGTATACATCTCGCGCAGGTGGGCCGAGTGGATGAAGCGGAACAGCGGGCGGGTCAGGAAGATGCCCGCAAGTATGATGGCCGCGACCATGCCTATGGTGACAAGCGTGACCCCCCAGCCCGGCAGCCCTTCGACGAGCGAGGGGCCGTGCGCCGCCGCCTCGGCCGATTTGAGCTGCATCGAGCCATCGGGGTTGAGCGATACGGGCATCTTGACGGCCAGCAGCGGCAGGATCGCCAGCATCGGGATCACGGCGATGTCTTGCGTCAGTAGCACGGAAAAGGCCGAGCGCCCGCCGCTAGTTTGCATCAGGCCCTTTTCGGACAGGGTTTGCAGCACGATGGCGGTCGAGGACAGGGCGATGATCATGCCGACGGCGATGGCGGTGAGCGGATCAAGCCCCAGCGCGATGGCCAGCGCGGTGACGGCGAAGGCGGTGCCGACAACTTGCAGGCCGCCCAGACCGATCAGCCTGTGACGCATGTCCCAGAGCGCGTTCGGCTCGAGTTCGAGGCCGATCAGGAACAGCATCATCACGACGCCGAATTCGGCAAAATGCTGAAGATCATGCGCCTCGGCGCCGATGCCGGGGATTTGGCCGACGAGGATGCCTGCCGCGAGATAGCCAAGCACCGAGCCGAGCCCCAGCCGCGCCGAAATCGGCACCGCGACGACCGCGGCGGCGAGGTAGATTGTGGCTTGAAAGAGGAAGCCTTCCATAGGTTCGGGTATTGCCTTTTCGAGCGGTTCTAGCGGTTTACATGGGCAGGCCTGCGTCGGCCTTGACCTGATCCATCACGATCTGGCTGTGCACCCGGCTGACGGCGGCATGGGGCAACAGCACCTCGTGGATCAGGCTGTTCAGCGCGGCGAGGTCCTCGGTGTAGATGCGAAGTAACAGGTCTGCGTCGCCGGTCAATGTCCACGCCGATATAATTTCCGGGCGGGTGGTGATCAGCCGATTGAAGCTTTTCGCCTGTGCGGGGTCGTGGGTCGACAGTTGAACCTGCACGAAAGCCTGCACGGTGAGGCCCAGTTTACGGGCGTCGAGGCGGGCGGCGTAGTTGCGGATGATGCCCGCCGCTTCGAGCCGTTGGCGGCGGCGGCCGGCCTGACTGGCCGAGAGGTTGAGCTGTTCGCCCAGTTGCTGCGCGGTGAGGTGGGCGTTCTTTTGCAGCGCGGCGAGGAGTCGTTGATCGGTATCATCGAGCATATGCGTGAACCTTGCATGTTTGGTTCATTATGCGCGGGGTTTGCGCAAATTGACAAGCAAGCCTGCCGAAATATGCGCAGAACGCCGTCCGGCTTGCCGGTATTCTGATCCGGCAACAGGACATCACCAACAGGAGACACCGATGGGCCCTTTCCCGCATGACGCCCCGCGCGCCACGATTTCCAAAGAGAACCCCGCCGGCACCGACGGGTTTGAGTTCGTCGAATTCGCGCACCCCGATCCGCAGGAATTGCGCGATCTGTTCACGCGGATGGGCTATGCGCATGTCGCCAATCACAAGACCCGCGCGATCGAGCTTTGGCAGCAGGGCGATATTTCCTACCTGATCAACATGGAGCCGGGCAGCCACGCGGCGAAGTTCATCGAAGAGCACGGGCCCTGCGCCCCGGCGATGGGCTGGCGCGTGGTGGATGCGCAGCACGCCTTCGAGCATGCCGTGAAGATGGGGGCGGAGCCCTATGAGGGGCCGGGCAAGAGCATGGACGTGCCTGCGATCCGTGGCATTGGCGGCTCACTGATCTATTTCATCGAGGATTACTTCGACACCTCGCCTTATAATGCCGAGTTTGACTGGCTTTCGACGGCGCATCCCGAGGGGGTGGGGTTCTATTACCTCGACCACCTGACGCATAACGTGTTCAAGGGGAACATGGACAAGTGGTTCAAGTTCTATGGCGATCTGTTCAATTTCCGCGAGATCCGCTTTTTCGACATTCAGGGCAAGTTCACCGGGTTGTTGAGCCGGGCGCTGACCTCGCCCTGTGGCAAGATCCGCATTCCAATCAACGAGGATCGCGGCGAAACCGGGCAGATCGTGTCCTACCTCAAGAAATACAATGGCGAGGGCATCCAGCATATCGCCGTGGGCAGCGAGAATATCTATGACGCGACGGATGCGATTGCCGAACGTGGCCTGAAGTTCATGCCGGGGCCGAATGATGCCTATTACGAGATGAGTTTCGAGCGGGTGAAAGACCATGGCGAACCGGTCGAGCGGATGAAGCAGCACGGCATCCTGATTGACGGGGAGGGTGTTCTTGGCGGGGGCGAGACGCGGATCCTGCTTCAGATTTTCTCGAAAACCGTGATCGGGCCGATCTTTTTCGAGTTCATCCAGCGCAAGGGGGATGACGGGTTTGGCGAGGGCAACTTCAAGGCGCTGTTCGAATCCATCGAGCGTGAGCAGATCGAAAGCGGCGAGTTGGTGGCAGAATAAGCCGTTGCCTTGCGAATGATCGGCAGGGGTGGCGCATGTTGCGCGGGGACCGCCCGTGGCGTGCGCTGCCCTCTTGCGGCGCGGCGATGGGGGCTGTAACTGGAGGTCTCGAATTCAGCAGGAGGCCCGAGCCATGCAAGATCACGACGTGACGGAAAGCACCCCGGACAGCTACCGCGTGACCGCGGGCGAGCTGCGCCAGTTCATTGAACGGTTCGAGCGGCTTGAAGCCGAGAAGAAGGACATCGCCGACCAGCAGAAAGAGGTGATGGCCGAGGCCAAGTCGCGCGGATATGACGTGAAGGTCATGCGCAAGGTGATCGCGCTGCGCAAGCGCGACGCCGACGATATCGCCGAGGAAGAGGCGGTTCTGGAGATGTACAAAGAAGCGCTTGGCATGAGCTGAGCGCTTCGCGCGCAGGCTTGGGCCATCAGGCCTAGGGCAGGATGAAGTTCACGCCCGGCATGCGCGCGATTTCATAGACGTCTTCGTCGTAGATTTCGGTCAGTTCATCGATCAACTCTTCGGTCCAGCCGGGCAGGTCGAACTCTTCTTCGATCATGTCGTCGCGGGCGTATTTATCAAGAAACGCGGTCATGACGCGGCGCTTTTGCACCTCGGTCATCACCGGGTGCTGCTTGAGGTAGGCGCGGAAGCGTTTCATTCCTTCCTTTGACATGATCTCACCCAGAAGATCGAAGCCGCCCTTGATCTTGGTGCCGGGATTGAGTCCGGCCATTTCGCGGATGATCTGTGCCCAGATCAGCGGCGTATCTTCGTTGCACCAGATGGTGAGCGGCATGTCGGGGTGGTCGTGACGCAGTTGCGCGACCATGTGGGACCAGCGATAGACGCGGGGATCTTCGCCGCGAGTGAGCTGCACCATATCGTCGAATTTCGATCGCTTGAGCAAATCGGGTAAGAACGTAGCCGGGTTGCGGATGGCGAAGAACAACTCGATCGGGTCTTCTGGCAGGAGGCTGCGCAACTCGGTCAGGCGGGCCGAGGCACGTGGATAGAGCATGCTTCGGGCAGGGGCCATGTTGTCGATGCCAAACAGATCCTCGTGCGAGATCAGCAGGCGGTCGGCCTCATCCCCCTCCAGAATCGCATCGAGCAGGATTTCACGGGCATCCGGTGTGGGCGTGCCTTCAGACAGCGCATTCAGCGTCTGGTGCAAGAGTTTGCGATAGCGCCCGGGCGGTGGCACGATGGTGCCGATCCCCGAGAACAGGGCGCGATTTTTCAAAAGACATTTGATCACCCGATCTTCATCGGTGCAATGAAGCCCTGCGTGCGCGATGACCTGCATGTGATTGACGTGCCCCGGTTCTTGGTTTTGCCAAATACTACAGGCAGATGCACAGACGTTCAAACCGCAATCGCCCGCAAGACGCGCGTGTTTTCGATCTGTCGGACTGAGAAGGGAAGTGGTGCCGGTCGAGGGGCTCGAACCCCCGACCCCCTGATTACAAATCAGGTGCTCTACCAGCTGAGCTAGACCGGCCCGTTTCCTGAATCGGATTTAGCCCACCATGCGCCAAAGGACAAGACAGGACGGACAAGAACGAGAAGCCGTGTCGGGATAGCGGCGTGGCCGATCATCGTTTGTGTTTGCGCGGGGATCGCAACACTCGGTTACTGGGGGGCGCAAAAAGGCTGTGAAGGACGTGTCGGGGCAGGGCGGGCTGCTGAAGCGGCCTATGCCCTGCAAGATCATCACGCGATCACGAGATCACTTTCGAGCCCGAGTAGGCTGTTTACACCGATGAGGGTGATGTCGTTCGCGCCAAATTCGAAAACGGTATTTCCTGCGACGACACTTGCGAACTGGTTGATCACCTGTGCTTTGGTCAGGGACCCTGTCCAGAGGGCGTCGTCGAGTTGGAGCGCATCGACACCTTTGGCGAAACCTTGGACAATGTCGTTTCCGAACTCGGTGTCAAAGACAAACGTATCGGCGCCCTCTCCTCCGTTCAGGGTATCATTGCCACGGCCCCCATTGAGCCGATCGTCGCCAAGCCGTGCGAGGATCAGATCGTTGCCGTCGCCGCCAAAGAAGAGATCATTGCCGTTGCCACCCTGAATGGTGTCATGGCCCGCACCACCGTAGACCGTGTCGCGGCCCAGATCGCCGCCTTGGCTGTTGTCGAGGAAAAAATCATTGCCGTTGTTGAGAAACACGGTGTCGCGGCCATTGCCACCGGAGACGGTATCGTTTCCGTCGCCGCCATGAAGCACGTCGAACCCGTCGCCGCCATAGATCAGATCATCGCCAAGACGGCCAAGGATGAGATCATCGTGCAGCATGCCGTGGAATTCATCATTGCCATTGCCGCCCTGAATGGTGTCTTCTCCGAGGCCGCCAAAGACCGTGTCACGGCCCAGATCGCCACCCTGATCATTATCAACGAAAAGGTCGTTGCCATTGCCAAGATAGGCGAGGTCACGGCCATTGCCGCCTGTGACCTGATCGTTGCCGTCCCCCGCATCAAGCGTGTCAAACCCATCACCGCCAAACAGTTCATCGCCACCGAGGCGACCGAACAAATGGTCATTCCCCGTGCCACCAAAGAACACGTCATCGCCGTTTCCGCCTTGGAACGTGTCATTGCCGCCATGTCCGTAGACCGTGTCACGACCGGGGTCTTCCACCGGGGCATTGTCATAAAAAACGTCATGACCTGCCCCCAGATGGACGAGGTCATGACCATCTCCGCCCCAGACGCGGTCATCGCCTGCAGCCGCATAGACGGCATCGTTGCCGGTGCCTGCATATAGCGTGTCAGCGCCCAGATAGCCCCAAAGCGTATCATTCCCGCCGCCGGCGTCGAGTGTATCATCCGCGCTGCGCCCTGTGATGCTGTCGTTGCTTTCGCCGCCGATGATATGTTCGATGCTGGTATAGGTGACCGAAAAGCTCTGGCTCGCCGTGGCAAACATGATTTCAAAGGCGAGCGCATCTGGCGTCCCGTCGGAAGGCAAATCGCGGGTGAGATCATCCGAGCTGTTGGCGAAAGCGGCTTCTGCTTCGAGCACGTCTTGGGGGGAGAGCCAAACACCATCCCAAAGCCGTGTTTCCGTGCCCTGAGTGTCGCGCCAGACCGGCGCGTCATACTCGAACGTGCCCGTAACGGAGCCAGAGCCAAGCTCTATCGAGACCTGCCCCGCGAGTGTCCCAAGGTCGAGCTTATCGAATCCGTTGCCGCCATGAATGGTGGTATCGCCAAGGTCGAGCACGAACAGATCGTTGCCGTCGCCGCCTTCGGCGTAATCATTGCCTTTGCCTGTGACGAGGATATCGTTGCCGCCATAGCCAAAGAGCGTGTCGTTGCCATCGCCGCCATAAAGCGCGTTCTCGCCATTGTTGCCGTTGATCTGATCGTTCGCGGACGAGCCGATAACGTTTTCGATGGCATAGAGGATATCGTTGCCAGCCGCGGTGCTGGCGATGCCTGCCGCTGCGCCTTCGCCGAGGGTGAGTTGAACACCACCGAAGTTCCCGGCCACGACGCTGCCATCAAGGGTTCCGGGGGCGGCGTTGATATAGGACGCGGTGTCGATGCCGTTGCCCCCACGAAGCGTGTCCACCCCGGCGCCACCATGCAGCAGGTCATCACCTTCGCCACCATCGAGGATGTCATTTCCGTCGCCGCCGAAGAGTTCATCATTCCCGCCGTGGGCGTAGACCGTGTCATTACCACTGCGTGAGACAAACCGTTCGCCGCTGTCGGTGCCATTCACCAGATCGCGCATGTCGCTGGTGATGATCTCTTCGAAATTGCTGACGCGTGCGTTGATCTGGGCCACGGATTCACCAAAGCGATCGGTGGAAAAGCTTTGCATCACGCCCGAGCGCAGGTTGAGGTCGAGGCGTTCATCGGAGGTGGTGCTGAAATCGCGCACCTCGATCGAGAGCCGGTCACTGCCATCGCCGCCGTTGATCGTGCCGGGCGTCGTGCTTGAGCCGATGCGGCTTACAGTTACGGAGTCATTGCCGTCACCGCCAAAGATGATGTGACCGTCGCCGCCGCCATGGGCATTGACGACAAGCGTATCGTCGCCCAAGCCACCATAGAGCGCGCCGCTGGTGCGCAATTCGAGGTAATCATTGCCGAGTTGGCCGTGCATCGCGCCCGAGCCGGTACCATCGGTTTCGACATCGCGGATCAGGATGTCATCGCCATCACCGCCATAGATGGTCATGCGTTCGCTGCCCTCTAGGCGCACTTCGTCATCGTGTTTGCCGAGATAAACAATTTCGGTGTTGTTGAGGTTGCCGGAAAACAGCGATGTCGGAAGTGACTTTGCCGTGCCTGTTTCCGTTGTGAAACTGTCGCTTTCGTCGACCTTGTAAGCCCGGAGCGTGGTGCCGATCGCCCCTGTGAGACGGATGAAGAACCGTGCGTCGGTCGTGCGTGTGTCAAGAGTATCGACGCCACTGCCGCCATCGAAACTGCCACCGTCCACGACATACATGAGGTCGTCACCATCCCCGCCACGGGTTTCGGTTGCGCCGTTGGAATAAAGGGTGTCATCGCCACCGCCGCCATCAATGATCAACTGGCTGCCACTGACCGGCCGAGAGCCGTGAAGGGTGTCGTTTTCATCCGAGCCGATGAAATGCTCAATATTTGTTGCCGTATCGACCGCCAGAACCGTGGCGCCATTCGCGGACAGGCGTTCGATCCGGCCGGTTTCGGTAAAGATGCGCAGCGGGCCGCTGGGATCTTGTGCGGCGATTTGTGTGAACTGGCGCGGTTCGATGTCATAGCTTCTGTATTGGGAAGAATAGATCAGCGTGTCGTGCCCATCGCCGCCGTCATAGGTTTCACCTTGGCCTGCGACTACGAAACCACCCGCGACGAGTTTGTCATTGTGATCCCCGCCCAGCAGGGTATCGACGCCGGCACCGCCGATCAAAAGATCACGCCCAGCACCGCCAACAAGGCTGTCATTGCCGCCGCGCCCGTCGATCCAGTCTTCTCCGGCGCCGCCGACAATGATATTCGCCACGGCGTTGCCGAACAGATCGGTATCGCGATTGTCCTGCATGAGGATATTTTCGATGCTGATCAGGGTGTCGCGGCTGTCGCCATCCCATGTTTGGCCCGTCACAAGATCAACCTGCGTGAGCGGATTGCCGGACGCATCGTTTTCGGCATAAATCCACGTGTCGTTGCCCGCGCCGCCATCAACGGTATCGGCCCCGCGGTTAGACGTGAACTGATCGTTTCCGGTGCCGCCCAGAAGACTATCGGCAAATTCAGAGCCGGTGATCTGGTCATTGCCAGCGGCGCCGTCAATCGTGACGGACCCCGAGCCGGTGACGGCATAAAAGACCTCATCCGCGCCAGTACCCGTTTCCGATGTGCCGTTGATGAGTTTCACATTGTCGCGCAACTGTTGCCAGCTGTAGCTGCCGTTGCTGAAGACGAATTCTTCGACGTCATGGGCGGCTTCGAGGCCGTAATCGCCATCGACATGGCGAAAAATCACCGGCCCGTCTTCGCTCGGGCGGTTGAACGTATAGTTGAGAAGAGTGTCGCCCATCACGAGGCGGTCATGACCCGCCCCCCCATAGACCACATCATCGCCCGCGCTTGCGATGATCATGTCGTCGCCCGAGAGGCCATAAATCGTGTCGTCGCCACCGCCACCGTTCAGGACATCATTCACGCCATCGCGGCCATAGAGGACCTCGCCGGAGTCTGTGCCGATCCGCACCGGATCATCGGCATCGCCGTTGATACCGGCGAAAACCTGATCTGTGATCTGGTCAACGAAATCGGCGATGTCGGTGTTCCAGCCGAGCGTGCCGAGAAAGTCGTCAACCTCGACAAAGGCGGTGTCGATCTTGGCTTCGATTCCGTTCAGGATATCCGCATCGGGGAGGAGGTCAGCAATCTTGTCTGCGACCTTGTCCATGATCTTGGTGATGCCGAGTTTGTCGAGGATCCAGTCGACCACGGGCCCAACGGTGATGTTGTAGATGAAGCCGACCGCATCGAGTAGCCCTTCGATCGGCTTGAGCGCAGAATAGACGGCGTTGAGCGGCCCCTTCAGGAAGGA
This sequence comes from Rhodalgimonas zhirmunskyi, assembly GCA_030848925.1. Lineage (GTDB taxonomy): Bacteria > Pseudomonadota > Alphaproteobacteria > Rhodobacterales > Rhodobacteraceae > Rhodalgimonas > Rhodalgimonas zhirmunskyi. The sequence goes on along the minus strand of JANFFA010000001.1, from coordinate 702,278 downwards.
CAGCGCGCTGTTGATGGCGGAAAAATCCTTGGCGACCGAAATGACCGTACCGAAAGCGTTGATCTTGAAGTTGGACAGGAAGCTACCGACGCCATCGATTTCGGCTTCAATGGTATCATAAAGGGCGTTTGCATCCGCCAACACCGTGTTGAGGGGAGAGACGACGGAATCCACCGTGCCTTCGACCGGGTCAACCGGCGCGCCGATCACTTCGAAGCCGGCGATCATCGAAGCTGTGCTGGCTTCATATCCGAGCAGCTTTTGTTCGACCCCATAGATGCCGACTTCGTAATCGTCGAGCTTGGATTTCATATCCTCAAGCTTTTCGATATAGCCGGAGTCTTCGATTTTTTCCTTTAGGTCGCGGGCGTCCTGACGGATCCTGTCGGCGACGTCTTCCAACTCGTCGAGCACCTTTTTGACGACTTTGGCGACGACTTTCATGGGCCCGACTTTTTCAACCACCTTGAGGCTGAACTTCATCGACTTGACGGTTTTCATGAACTCGGCGGCCTGGTCTTCGACCTTTTCAGGATATTCCAGCGCCTGACGGGCCTTGTCGACAGCATCGCCCATTGCGTCCACCTTGCCGCGCAGATCGTTGGCGTTGGAGTAGGTGTGCGCAAGGTTTGTACGGAAGGTTTTCAGATCATCGCCGGTTGCCATGCTAAGTCTCCGAGAAATTGAGATTTTGAAATTGAAGTGACCGCAGCTTGAAAGGCACGCGCGGCTATATCCGGCGCACTTGACCTTAGGTTAACATGGGCGGGGTCTGTGGCGGTATCAGGTGATCACCCTAGTCGGGTGCGGGCAGCACCACATAAAGCCCGGCGCCCGAGCGGCGGGTGGCGCACAGACCTATTTCGAGGCTGTTTTGTCGTGCCAGATCGGCAACGATCGACAGGCCAAGCCCTTGCCCTTGTTTCGCTTTATCACGCTCTAGCCGGGAGTTCCGGTGAAGGGCTTGTTCAAATTCGCCCGGCGTCAAACCGGCACCGCTATCATGCACTTCGAGGCGGTTGCTGCCATCTGCACAGCGCCGGACGCCGACAAGCACCCGTCCCTCGGGCGTGTATTTTATCGCGTTCGCAACGAGATTGGACAGGATGCGCATCAGGGCGAGCGGCGGAAGGGATGTTCGTGCGCGGCTGGGCACCATTCGCAGCTCAATCCCCTTGGCATTGGCCTCTGCGAGGAACATGTCGTGCACAGCCGCCATCATTTCATCGATATCGGTTGCGTCTGAAGCGGGGGGGGGCGTCAGGTCGGATCCGCTGCTATGGGCGGATAGTTCCCGCGTGACCAGTTGTTCCAGATAGGCGAAGGTGTCTTCCAGATCGCTCTGCCCATCGTGTCCCCCTTGCATAAGCGATTGAACATTGAGCCGCAGGGCATGCAAAGGCTGGCGAAGGTCATGCACGGTATCGGCCATCTGGCGTTCCTGGGCGCGGGCGAGTTCCACGGCGACGGCGTATTGTTCTTCCAGATGTTGCAGGCGGTGCGACAGTGAGAGCGAGCGCTTGGCTTCGCTGAGCGAGGTTTCGAGCGCGGCGCGTTGGTCTTGGCGCACCATGTTGAAACGGTCGATGATCGCGAAACCCATCAGCGCTGCGTCGACCACAAAAACGACACGCATGGAGTCAAAGACCATCTGCTCGGGCAACTCCACGCCCAGCCAATGACGTGACATCATCAAGGTGCTGGATATCACCGCGCCAATCCATGCGAGCACAAAAAAGCGCACCTCGCGAAAGCGGGTGCGCGCGGCAACCAATCCAGAGAAGACGAATACCATCACCGACGCGGTCGCCAACAGAACGAGGTATTTCTTGATCACCTGATGATCGACAACGATCGATGCAAGGATCATCGCGCCACCCAGGAAGATGGTTGCGAGCAGGATCTTGTCCAGCAGAGGGTTGTATTGCGCGGTCTGGAGGAAATGGCGCGCAAAATTCCCGCCCGCCGAGATCAATGCGGCGCCAAGCAGGATCGTTGCATATCCATTCAACAACGGCGCGTTGGGCCAGAGATATTGAAACGTGTTGCCGTCGGCATGCATCACGAACAACAAACCGCTGAGCGCGTAGCAGGCATAGGCAAAAAAGACGAACTGCCGCGTGATCACCGACGAAGCGAGCGCCGCTAGAACCAGAAGCAGCATCATGCCGTAGAAGATGAAATTCTTGGCCGTGCGCGACGCCGAGATTTTCGCAAAACTCTCTTGGGTGTGGATGTCGAAGCTGATTTCCGACGACCCGCCCGACCAGTACCGGATGTAGAGTTGTGTCGTTTCCCCCGGGGGCAGTTCGAACGCCACGGTGATCTCGGGGTAGGGGATATCACGATCGGCAAAGACCGAGGTCGGAGAGAGGGCTTCGAGCAGCTTCACCGCGCCGTCCGGTGAGACGGTGTAGATTTCGATCAACTGAAAGAAGTTTTCCTTGATGTGAAGGCGCCAGTTTGAGGTCTGTTTTGACGCGTTCTCGATGGGCAGGTGTAGCCATGTCACCGACTTGATGTAGCCGAAATCAAGGTTTGATTTTTGGGAAGTGCGCCACGCTGTTTCGGTTTCGGGGGCGATCACCTCGGCGAGGGTGAGTTGGCGTGTCGGGTCCGAAAGTATCCTGACATAGGGGAGAAGGACTGCGAACTCAGTCGGGGCGGAGAGCGGCACAGGAGCGGGGGGAGGGCGCGCCGAGATTGTCGTGCCGAACAGGATCATATAGATTGTTAACAACATACGCGCTGCTGTTTTCATCAATCCTGCCCCCCTGGCACCTTGTGAACGGAATGCAATGCCGATCAGTCTAATAATTGCCGATGATCATGCATTTACCCTTCAAGGGATGCAACGGAGCTTGGAAAGCCGTCCGGAATTCTCGATTTTGGCAACGACAGGCAAAGGGGTTGAGGCGATTGCACTGGCGCGGCGGCACCGCCCCGATATTGCGGTTCTGGACTATGTGATGCCGGATGCCACCGGTTTGGATGTGTTCAAAGAGATCGCGTGCTGGTCGCCCGAAACCCGTAGCGTGATTGTGACGGGAAGCGATTCCGCGGCAACTTTGCAGTCGCTGAACGAGGCGGGCGTGCATGGCATTTTCCTGAAGGCACAAGAACCGCGTGACATTTGTGATGGTCTGTTGCGGGTTGCCGCCGGAGAGGTCGTGCGCGCCAGACAGGTGATGAAAATACTCACGGCATCAATTGAGAACAGTCGGATCACCAGACGCGAACAGCAGGTTCTGACTGGGATTGCACAGGGGCTTTCAAACCCCGGCATTGCAATGGAACTGTCAATCAGCCCCAAAACGGTGGAAAGCCACCGCGCGTCTCTGATGCGAAAGCTGGGGGTGCATTCCAGTGCCGCTTTGATCGTGCGAGCCGTGCGAGAGGGGTTGCTGGACCCCTAGCATTGATTTCATCTGGCGGTGAGAGTGCGCGAGGTGAAAACCGATGCTTCAGGGATGGTGCATGGCCCGCGACCGGGCGCTGTCAGGCGTTACAGTTTCTTGAGCCGCGCATGGAGTTTCGCCAGCGTGCCGTTTAGTGCTGCGAGATCTTTTTGAGTGAATTCCGCAAAGGCGTTCTGAAAGACGATCTGGGATTCATCAAAGGCGACCTTGCGCAGTTTTTCGCCCTTGTTCGTGAGGCAGACCTCCGTGACGCGGCCGTCGCTTGGGCGGACGCGGGTGGTGACCAGACCGTCGTTCAACATACGTTGAATGACTTTCGTGGTGGTGTTGAGTTTCTGCGCGGAAAATTCGGCGATCTCGGAAACGGACAGGTATTGATCTTCGTAAAGGCTCATCATTGCGCGCCAGCGGGGAAGGTCTATGCCGTAGGGTTTGATCCGGCGTTCGAGGGCGTTGGCGTAGGCGGCATTGATTTGGCTTACCCAGAAAAAAGGCCAATTTTCTTTGAATTTCTTGGGGTTATCCTGCTTTAGTGCCACAGAAGATGTCTCCAATTCACGTGATCCCTCATCTTTTAGTGAGATTTCTAGCAAAATAGAACGTGGAAAGTGATGAGACTTTTGGGCGCATCGCGGGGGTGCATCCATGCCTTTGGTTGCTGATCAGGGCCAAGGGGGACGGAGATGTCCTGCGCCCTGGCCGCGTGATCAAGGGCGGCGGCATTCCTCGGAAAGTGACGCGTGCCGAGAGTGACTGACCGGGCGTTTGCGGCCAAACAGAGCGACACGGGGGCCGCCCTGTTTGGCCTGGCTGATTTGCGAATGGAAGGATCAGGCGAATTCCGGGCGGTCGCGCTTCATTTTGCGAACCATTGCATCAAACAGCAGGGTGGCAAATGAGGCGTTGTCTTTCAGGCGTTGTGCGTCATCGGCACATTTCTGTTTGATCTCTTCCGGCAGGGTGTTGTTCGCGCCGGGGATTGCGCTTGCCGCACATTGGATTTCAGCGGCGCGCTGAACGGTCCATAGCAGGAAGAAGGTGAGCGGAATATCGGCTTCGCAAACCGCGATCCCGTGATTGCGCAGCACCAGCACGTGCTTGTTTTTAAGTGAGTCCAGAATGCGCTCGCGCTCTTCGTCATAGATCGTGATGCCTTCGAAGGTGTGATACCCGACGCGCCCGTATAGCTGTGCGCCATAGAAGCTGTCGTGATCGATGCCGAACCCCTTCATGGTCATTGCAGAGATCGGGGTGGTGTGGGTATGGGCGACGCAGCCCACATCGGGTCGGTGTTCATGGATCACGCCATGAAGGGCAAACCCCGCAGGGTTCGGCTTGTAAGGGCTGTCGCGCAGCAGTTTGCCATCCACCCCGACAACCAGAAGGTTTTCGGGTGTCACCTCGTCATAATGCAATCCCATCGGGTTGACGAGATAGGCGTGCTCTTCGCCGGGAAGGCGGACGGAAATATGGTTGAAAATCAGTTCGGTCCAGCCGAGGTAGCTGACCAGATGGTAGAAATCCGCAAGCTGCATGCGAAGGTCGGATTCCGTCATCCCGGCCATGGGCGTGGAGGGGGTCATCGAGGGCGTTTGACTGTTCATCGCGGTATCCTTTCAGGCGGTTTGCGACAGGTGCAGGGTTTGGATCAGGTCGGGTAGCTGAGATTCTTCGACAGGAAGTGTCTGGACCGTGGTGAGACGGTCGAGAAGCCAGCGCAGGGTCGGCATGGATGCGCCTTTGCGCTTGGCCAACTCCATCGGCGCAAGGCAGATCGCATCCAGTTCCAGTGGTTTGCCGGCCACGGCGTCCTGAAGCATGGATGTCGGGAAGGCACCTGCATCGATCATCAGGTCAACAAGCCACGTATTGGACGGAAGCGCGTAACCTTCGCTTTGGGCCCAGTTGCGAAACTCGTCTGCCAAGGCACAGGCGATGTCGCGAAGGGCAGGGGTCTGGCCCATCTCGCTCAGCATGCTTCCGGTCAGTGCCGAGAGCGGGTTGGTCGCGAAATTGGCAAGCAGTTTGACGAGCACTTTTTGCCGAATGTCCGGATCGAACGCGCTGCGCACGCCGCCAATAGCCAGAAGAGAGATCAATTGATCCACACGGTCGGTATCGACGCCGTCGCACACTGCCCCGAGGCTCAGGGTTGGGGTGTTGGACGATTTCGCCCGGCCGGCTTCATCCATCTGGACCGTCATCAAAAGGACGGCGCCCAAGACCTGTTGCGGGGTCAGGAGCCGCGCCAGTTCATTGTCGGGGTCCAGCAGCGGCACAGAGCCAAGGTCGGACGCATCGGCGTAGAACCAGAAGGGCAAGCCATTCACCATTGGGATCACCAATGTATCGGGCGTGATGGCGGCCCGGTTCTGGTAAATCGCCGAAGCAAGGCTTTGAGATTTCACGCAGACGAACAGAGCGTCGACCGGCGTGCTAAGCTGTTCGCAGGTGTTTGGGCGGGCCTTGATGACCTTGCCGCGATCATCAAGCTCGATACCGTCGCGTGCAATCTGCTCTAGCCGCGCCCCACGCGCCGTGAGCCAGACCTGCGCACCTGATTGCGACAGCAGCGCAGCCATGGCCGTGCCGATATTGCCGGCTCCGATCACACCGATCTTGTGAAAGCTGTTCATTGTCTCTCTCGTTCTTTTGCTAGGTGAGGACCAGCACCAGAATGGGCGCTGCGGTCAGAAGACCGACGCGCAGCACATCCATCGCGACGAAGGGCGCAAGGCCTTTGAAAATCGTGCTCAGCCGGACATCCGGCGCCACCGTGCGCAGCACGAAGGCATTCATGCCAACGGGCGGGGTGATGTAGGAAATCTCGGTCACCATCACGACGAAGATGCCGAACCAGATCAGATCGATCCCGAGGCTGGCCGCGATCGGGTAGAACACGGGCACGGTAAGCATGATCATCGACAGGCTTTCCAGCACGCAGCCAAGCACGAGATAGATGCAGAACACGATGAGGATGAACGCCATTGGGCTACTGGTCAGGCCGGTGATCATGGATTGGATGTCCGTGGTCATGCCAGACATGTTCACGTAGTTTGTGAAGGTCAGCGCGCCGAACAGGATGAAAAACATCATTGCAGTGGTTTTCATCGTATCGAACAGCACCGAAAGCGTTGCTTCGATTGAAAACTTGCGCTTCAGGATCACCAGCAAAAGCGCGCCGCCTGCGCCCATGCCAGCGCTTTCGGTGGGGGTGAAGACGCCAAGGTAGATACCGCCCATGACAAAAGCGAACAGGACGAGGGCCCCGGCGGTTCCTTTCAGGGCGCGAATGCGATCGATCAAGGGCAGTTTCGGTTCGGTGGGAAGATCGATGCCCTGAAATTTCAGGGTTATGCGCACGGCGATCGAATAGCCGATGATGCCGATCACACCGGGGATCAGCCCGGCAAGGAACAGCCGTCCGATGTCTTGCTGCGTGAGAATACCGTAGAACACGAGGATCACGGAGGGCGGGATCAGAATGCCCAAGGTGCCGCCGGCGGCGATTGATGCGGTTGAAAGCTGATCCGGGTAACCATAGCGCCGCATAGAGGGCAGGGCGATTTTGGTCATGGTGGCCGCCGTGGCGAGTGATGAGCCGCACACCGATGAAAACGCACCACAGGCCACCACCGTAGCAGTTGCGAGGCCGCCCTTGCGATGGCGCAGCCATGCATAGGCGGAGGTGTAAAGCTCCGTCGCGATGCCCGATTGCACGACGAAATTCCCCATCAACAGGAACAGCGGCAAGACAGAAAGCGTGTAGTCGCGCCCGTTGTCGAAGAAGACCGACCCAAGCAGTGACAGAGATCCTGACCAGCCGATGATCGAGACCACGCCGATCAGGCCAACGCCCGTCAGGGCAAAGGCAATGGGCACGCCCATGAACAACAGAAAGGCCAGAATAGCCATGCCAACAGGCCAATGTTCCATGCGTCTTATCCTTTATTCCTGCAGACGTCGGATGAACCGTCTGAGGGGCAGAAACGCGGTGATCAGACCGCCGACAAATGCGCAGACCGCACAGAAATAGCCGAGTGGAGCGATGGGAATCCCGAGGTTGGTCGTCTGGCCGCCGTAGCCGCCGATCTGATCCGCGTAGATCCAAAGCCGCCATGCGATCACGACGAGGATCAGGCCGCTCAGGGCGCCGGTGAGGGCCTGGCGCGAGGGATGCACCGCTTGCGGCATCTTTTCGGTCAGAAGATCGACGGTGACATGATCTTCGGCGAGGGAAACCGCGCCCAACCCAACGAAGATAACCGCGCACAGCAAGAGTTCGGTCAGCTCGCTTGCGCCTTTGATCGGAGAGTTGAACAGGTAACGCCCGATCACATCACAGACGGTCAGTCCCATCATGGCGAGCAAGAGCACGCCGCCGATACTGCCCAGAAAGATGCCAGATCGTGTCAAGTGATGCCCGGGAGAGGGGCGCTTGCCCCCCTCCCGAAGATCTGCGTTCGCGGTGTCGCTCATTATTCTGCTTCAACCGCGGCGATTTCGGCCTTGAGCATTTCGAGGGCGGCAGCCCCGTCGACGCCCGTTTCCGATACCTCGGCGAGTTTCGCATCAACGACCGGTTTCAGTGCTTTTTCCCACGCGGCGACCTGTTCGGCGGTTGCTGCGGTGACGGTTGTTTTACCGGCCATCGCCTCAAGCCCTGCGGCATCTACGCGGTCCCACATCTGCCCGGCCATGCGGGCGAGTGCTTCGCCGGTGACGCTGTCGATTGCGGCTTGCTGTTCGGGCGTCAGGCTTTCCCACTTGGCCTTGTTCATCACGATGAAGAAAGACGTGTTGTAAAGGCCGCCCGGCACGGAGACGCCCATTTCCAGCTGTGGGATGAGCTTAAAGAAGCTGACCGATTCATAGGGGAACAGGATGCCATCGGCGACACCTTGGCTCAGAAGCTCATACGCTTTGGAGGAGGGGCCTTCGACCGGGACCGCGCCCAGTGTCGAGGCGACCTCGTGCACGATCCCGCCGCCGACGCGCAGCTTTTTCCCGCTCAGAAGGTCGACCGACGTTGCATCGCCTTCCTTCAGGAAAATTTCGCCGGGGCCGTGGGTGAAGATGCCCAGAACCTTCACGTCGTCATATTCGCCCGCATCTTTGAGCATGGCTTCATAGGTGCGCCAATACGCGACCGAGATCGCTTCTGCGCTGTCACCCAGAAACGGGATTTCCGCGATGTTCGTGGTTTTGAAGCGACCTGCCGAATAGCCTTGGACCCCAAAAGTGATGTCCGCGACACCGTTGATGGCAAAGTCGAAATGCGCCGGCGGCGGCCCGAGAGGGGCAGGCAGGATATTGGCGACGACTTCACCGCCGGTGGCTTCCTTGATCTGTTCGGTCATGGGCACGATGACCTCGGACACCAGAGGATGCGAGGGCGGCAGCCAGTTGGCCACGGTCAAGGTGGTTTCGGCTTGGGCCGCTGCGGACAGCAGCATTGCCGTAGCGACGGTTGAGAGGAGTTTTTTCATTGTGCGTTTCCCTGTTGCAGTATTGGTGCACCGTGTTTGCTGGTGCTTTTTCTGGGGTGGTGGTGGGTCGTTTCCGTAGAGTGGTTTTCCGGTCGATCAGTCAGGGGGCGAACGGGGAGCCAGACGGCTTTCGCGCTCGCGGCAATACGGTAAAACTACCGCAAGTCGGCAATGGGTCAAGAATGTTTACGTAATTTTGGCCATTGCGGTTCGTTTCGACCTCGTTCGCGCTTGATTGGTTAAAAAACACGCGCTTTGTGAGAAGCCCTGTCTGATTTTGAAGCTGAATTTGATAAGGGGCATGGGGGCAGATTACCGTCATGCTTTCGACGCCTCGGAGAGATTGTCGCCCCTTGGTTTCTCGGCTTCCAAGTGGTGATAATCGCGGCTGAAATAGACCAGGCCGCGATCCGGCTTCTCGGGCAGGTGGACGGCCTTGATCTCGCAGAACATCACCGAGTGCGACCCTTGCTCCAGCACCGAACCGATGCGGCAATCGAAGGCGACATTGGCATCGCGCAGCACGGGGGAGCCGGTGCTAAGGGTCAGCCAATCGCCATAGGAAAATCGATCGACCCCTTCGACGTAGCGCGCGAAAACCCGGGACAGGTCTTGGTGATGTGCGGCCAGAACATTGACACAGAGCGCCCCGTTTTCGAGGAACCTGTCATGCACGAAGGCGTTGCGATTGACACAGACCAAGAGCGTCGGCGGCGTATCGGTGACGGAGCAAACCGCCGAAGCGACAAAGCCATGCCGCCCCGAATTCCCGTTCGAGGTGATCAGGTTGACGCCCGCGCCCATGCGGCTCATGCCTTCGCGAAAGGCCAACTGGTTGGGGGTGAGTTCCATTCGTGCTCTCCTCAGATATCCAGAACCAGTTTGCCCTTGCCGCGCGAGCAGCAGGCACAGAGTTGATCACCGTCTTCGCGCTCTTCCTCGGTAAGGAACTGATCGCGGTGGTCGATTTCACCGCTCAACACATCGGTGATGCAGGTGCCACAGACACCTTCTTCGCATTTGACCTCGATCTTGATGCCCTCTTTGGCGAGGGCCTTGGCGATCGTATCCTTTGGGCCGATGGTGACGGTGATGCCGCTTTCGGCGCATTCCACTTCAAAACTGTCCCCGGACAGATCAACATCCGCCGAGAAATATTCGCGATGCACATTGGCACGGGCATGGCCGTCGCTTTCGGCGGTTGAGATGACCCAATCCATGAACCCTTGAGGGCCGCAGACATAGAGGTGCGTGTCTGACGCAGGCGCGGGAAGGTCGCGAGCCAGGTCGAGCCGCTGATCGGCGTCCTGATCGTCAAAATGATAGACGACCTTGTCGGCGAACTCCGAACTGTCCAGCGCATCCTTGAATGCGGTCACGGCGTCGGAGCGGGTGCAGTAGTGCAGGGTGAAATCCTTGCCCAAAGCGTGCAGGCGTTTGGCCATCGCGATCATCGGCGTGACGCCGATCCCGCCGCCCAAGAGGACGGTGCGCGCCGCGGTTTCATCCAACGGAAAGTGATTGCGCGGGCCGTCCAGCTTGAATTCTGCGCCTTCGACGGCAAGTCGATGAACCGCCGTGGAGCCCCCCCGCGAGTTCGGATCCTTGAGAACGCCGATCTCGTAAAACCCGGTTTCGGCAGGATCGGAGCAGAGCGAATATTGCCGCCACATATCGACATCCGGAAGGTAGATGTCGATATGGGCGCCCGCCGTGAAGGGGGGAAGTTTGCTGCCGCTTTTCGGGGTGAAGCGAATGCGCGCGATATCGCCGCGATCTTCAAACCGGTCGGAAACGGTGTAAGTGTTTGCGTCAGTCATTCATTGGCCCTCAGCGCATGAAAAGCCCGCCATTGACGTCCCAACAGGCGCCATTGACGAAAGCGGAACGGGGAGCGGCGAGCATTGCGACCAATTCGGCCACGACAACGGGATCGCCGAGGTGCCCGACGGGGATGTTTGCGATTGCCTTGTCGATATTTTCGCCCAGAACAGCGCGCACCATCGGCGTGTCCATCGGCCCGGGGGCGATGGCATTGCAGGTGATGTTGAAGGGGGCGAGGTCGCGCGCGAAGATCTTGGTCAAGGTCAGGATCGCGCCCTTGGAGGCGGCATAATGCGCGCCTGTCGCGGTGCCACCGTTTTGGCCCGCAAGTGAGGCCATGTTGATGATCCGGCCATACTCACGGTCTTTGAAATGGCGACCGAAAATCTGACATCCGGTAAAGGTGCCGCCGGCGTTGACGGCCATGATGTCGTTGAACTCGGCCGGGTCGATGTCCATCACCGGCTGCGCCTTGGTGCGGGCGGCGTTGTTGACCAGCACTTCGACCGAACCATAGCGCGCGACGCATTCATCGAGGACGCGCTGCCAGTCTTCTGGATTCGAAACGTCAAGCGTTGCGGTCACGCAGGTGTCGCCGGCAAGATCAAGCTCGGAGGCCAGCGCCGCGGCGTCGGGGCCGGGGTCGACATCCGTGATGATCACCCTGAAGCCATCCTTGTGAAGCGCACGGCATACCTCGGCACCGAAGCCACGGGCGCCGCCCGTGACCACGGCGGTTTGGGTTTTTTCCGGAAGAGGTGTCGCCATCAGAACAAATAGCTGAACGAATTCAGCATCCCGTCAGAGTTGAGAAGTTTTGCGATCTTGCGCTCCAGCTTGAAACCGTCGTCGGTTTTGCGAAGCGTGTAGAACAGGTCTGCTGCCCACATCCGTTGGCGGCCGAATTTGTCCTCGACCAGATGCTCGGCGGCGCGGAGCTTGATGACATCGCCTTCGGCGCTTTCGATCACGATCCGGCTGACCGTGCGCACGGTATCCGCTGCGGGCGCAGACGAGATCGAAAAACCGCGTTTGAAGCGGTCGACCCGCATGCGGCGCATCTTGTCGTCGTCATAGCAAAGGTTGAGTTGGTTCTCGTAATCTTCGCCGTCGCCGATGGGAAGGATGTAAATCCCCTCTTTCAGCCACAGGTCTATCCATGCGTCATAGTCTTTGCGATCAAGAATATCGGCTTCCTGCCAAAGGAATTCGGTCACATCCGCCAACAGGGCCTTGGGGTCGAGTTTGCTCATCTCGGTCATGGTTCAGGCCTCCTGTTCCATCATGCGTTTCCACATTTTATAAGCGGCGCGCATCCCGGTTTCGGAACTGACGTGACCGCGTGGTCCCATCACGCCGGGTTCTTCATCGACGATGCCGCGGTTGACGAGGATCGGCAGCTCTTCACCGCCTTGGGTGCCCCGTTGCACCCGTTCCCAGACCTCGGCGTCATCTGGTGAGCCAAAGCCCATCGGCCCCTGGAAATGCTCATGCAGGCGCAGGCGGGTCTGGTTTGCGATCTTCGGACCGCCATCCATGCCAAGCGCCATGTGGCGAATGTCGGTTTTGTCCACGGCAATCGGCGTCAGAACGCGAAAGAAGGACAGCGAGAACGACACGTTGGGGAACAGGTTCATGTTGAACCCCGGGCCCCCCACGGCGAGCACGATTTTCTTGACCTGCTCTTCGCTGTAGCCCTCTTTTCGGATTTCTTCGGCAAGCCATTCGAACCGGGGTTCGATCGGATCGTCGAGCCGGTCGTCCAGATCGGCGCGAGAGGGCATCATCATCATGATGGAATGCCCGTTGCCCAGATCTTCGACCCAGCCTTCGTTCTTGTCCATGAAGGCAAACAGGTCTTCGGTCTTTTCATCCAGCGTTTGCATGAAGGATTTGTGCACGATCGGGAAGTGATAGGCGTCGGTGGTGTTCTCCAGTTGCACTTTCCAGTTCATCGGCACCTGAAACTGATGCTCGCCCAGAACCTTGACCGGGAACCCGCCGCCCTGCTTCATGAACAGGGTCATGTAGCGGCACACCTCGGGTCCGAGGAAATCGACCAGCGGTTCAGCGTCCTCGTTGAAGGTGGCGAAGACCATCCCTTCGTGGGATTCGGTGCGCAGCTTCAGCAGGCCGTGCTGAGATTTGTCGAAGTCATCGCCATATTGCTCGGGGTAGGGGACCGCACGCAGCGAGCCGTCCAAGCCATAGCCCCAGCCGTGGTAGGGGCATTGGAAGGATGAGGTTTTGCCTTGCTTGACCTCGCAAACCGTGGCCGCGCGGTGGCGGCAGCGGTTCACCATGCAATGGATTTTGCCCTTGCGGTCGCGCACGACGATGACCGGGTCGAGGCCCACTTGGGACAGTTTGAAAGACCCTTTGTCGGGGAATTCGCTTTCATGCGCGACCCAGACCCAGGTCTTTTTGAAGATCCGATCCATCTCTTCCTTGAAGAGGTCGGGGTCTTCGTACATTTCGGTCGCGACCTTGGCGTTCTCGGCGTCGTAGAGCGCGTCGAAATCGCTGAATTTCGGTGTGTCGAGAGACATGTGTCTGTTCCTCTGGCTTAGAGAATTTCGGTTGGGATTTCGAGCGCGCGGCCCATGCGGGCCTCGACCGTCATGTATTTCCAGAGGCGGTCATTGCCGTCGCCCACGACGATGGTGCGCAACAGGTTGCACGCTGCCTGAACCGCGTCGCGATCCGGGAAATCCGCAAGGATGTACCACGTGTAGGGAAAGCCCTGGCTGGCCCCGACCATGGTCTGGTCATCATCGAACGTGCCGACGATTTCGACGCCGTCCATCTGATCGATCCCCATCATCAACTGCTGCGTGGCTTTCCACACCGGGCCGATTTGATCGAAGGGGAGAGAGAAGAAAGTCGGGTGATTGTTGAAGCACAGCAGGGTGCGCAGGGGGGCTTTGTCGGTCATAGGAGGTCTCCTTATGGGTAGCCGGGCATGGTGGGTTCATCGAACATGGCGGCGCCAGCACCGGTCCATGTGCCTTCGCTGAGGAAGGCGTGTTGCGCGACGCCGGCGGCATCGAGCATGTAGCGGCCGAGAGGGTGGCCTTCGTTGATCGCAGCCGAGCCACCAAGGGCAAAAGCCATGCGCGCTGCTTCGGCCCCGTCCTTTGCCGCCTTCGAGGCGACAAGACGCAAGCGAACGTGGGTGTCGCGGCTGACGGCTTCCTGATGGGCGAGCTCTTCGTAGGCCTCTTCCAGCGTGTCGTAGAACAGGGCGCGCGCACCCAGATACACGCCGCGCGCCTTGGCGTATTCGGTTTGCAGATAGGGCCGCGCGCCGGGCTTCGGCGCGCCGGTCACGGATTGGCGCGAGCCGGTGTCGTGCACGAAGTCTAGCGCCGCTCGCGCGGCCCCCAAGGCGACGACGGCCAGCACCTGCGAGGCGAGGGCCATGGACGGATATCGGAACAGGCGATCGTCCATCGTTGGTTTCGAGCCGCGCACAAACGTCCATTCGCGCGGGACGACAACGCCATCCACCTTGATGTCATGCGAGCCGGTTGCGCGCAGGCCAAGGGTGTTCCAAGTGTCGACGACTTCGACCTTGTCCCGGGGCATGATCGCGATGAGCGGCAGCTTGGTGTCCTGATCTTCGACCTTGATCCCGGCGCCCGCCAGATCCGCGCCCATGATGCCCGAGCCCCACGGCCATTGCCCCCTGACCTCATAGCCGCCGGCAACGGTTTTGGCCGGTTGCGGCGGGAACATGGCCCCGGCGAATACCGTGTCGGGGTTGTTCGAGAAGATTTCGGCATAGGTGTCGACCGGCAGAGTGCTGAGGTAGGTGGCCGAGACCCCGAAGCTTGCAACCCAGCCGGCCGATGCATCCGAGGCAGAGATGTCTTCGATCAACTGGCAGAAGGCTGCAGGGCTGATTTCATCGCCGCCGAACCGTGCCGGGACAAAGGCGCGGTAAACGCCCAGCGCCTTGAACTGATCAACGACATCCTGCGGAATGTGGCGCAGGTTCTGAAACTCGTGTGCGCGTTCTCGGATGCTGGCAAGCACCGCGTCCTTGGTGGGGGGCTTTTCAGCCAGTGCTGCATTAGCGGTCATGGGTGTCCTCCGGTTGGGATGCGGTTTGGAATACGCTTAAGGTTTTGGTGAGCCATTCGGCGGTTGCGCAAAGGAACGCGTCTTCGCCTTTGCGACCGATGATCTGGATGCCTGCGGGGAGGTGATCCGGTCCGACCGATATAGGCAGGACGATCGCCGGATGTCCGCTGAGGTTGAAGGGACGCAACAGTTTGGTCAGGGGAAGGACCGTTGCGGGGTCTTCGGCCTCGGACAGTGTCGGCGGGATGACAGGCAGGGCCGGGGTGACCAACACGTCATAATCTTCGAAAATGGCATCTACTTCGCTGGTAAAGGTCGCGCGGATGTCTTCGGCGGACCGCAGGTTTTCATCCGTGATTTCGTGGGCTTTGAGGAGCCGGCTGCGGATATCAGCGCCGAGGGGCTTGCCTGCATCCACGAGCGGGCCAAAAGCGGCCACGGTTTCGGCGCCGATCACGGTCATGCCGGCGTCGAATGCGGCTTCCATATGGGGCAACGTCACATAAGCGGCATCTGGCAGACCTTCCATCAAGGCATAAACCAGAGCATCGCCAAGTTTCTTTTCGACGGTGCTTTTGACGCGGGCGAGGCGGGGCGCTTTCGTCAGTAGCTGGCGCTTGAAGGTGGGATCGATCGCCTCCATGCCCTTGGTCAGCATTGCGGCGGTGCGGGCAAAGACGCCAACGCAATCGAGCGAGCTTTCTTTCGGGTGACAGCCATCGCGGCTGACGCGGCCAAAGGTGGGTTTGATGCCATAGACGCCGCAACAGATCGCGGGTTGGCGCACGGAGCCGCCCGTATCGGTGCCGATGGCGAAATCACATCGCCCTGCGGCCACGGCCACCGCCGACCCCGAGGATGAGCCGCCGGGAATTCTATCCGGCCATTTCGGGTTAACGGGTGTGCCGAACACTGCATTCACCCCGGTCATGCCATAGGCCAGTTCATGCATGTTAGCCTTGCCGATGATCTTGCAGCCATGTGTGAGGATATTGTCGACCACGGCGGCGTTCGTCGTGGCGGGCGCGCTGTCTTTCAACGCGGCAGAGCCACAGGCGCTGACCATACCCTTGATGTCGATGCAGTCCTTGATCGCTACTCTCAGGCCGTCTTCGCCCATGTCTAGAGTATGCGCCAAAGCGCAATCATTCTGGTTGGTTACAGTCATGGTATCCCTGTGGCTTGGTAGGCGATCTGCCCGGTGGGCCTTGGTTAGATGGTCATGTTTTGTGCGTTATTTACGGTAAGATTACCGTTCATGCGTAAACGGTAAAGAGTTTTCACGTGAATATTGAATTAATCTGCGATCTTGATCATGGCTAAGGCGGAACGATGAAAAATGCCGCAGATGTAGGAGAAAGATCATGACAGATGAGCGAATTTCAGCGCTCGAGGCGCGAATCGCGGTCCTCGAAGCCGAGGCCGATGTGCGCCGGGTACAGGCGCGCTACATGTTCTTGTGCGACACGCCCAACCCGGAGTTTGGATCGGAGGATGATGCTGACCGGATCGATCGCATCATGGAGCTGTTTGCGCCGGAGGCGGTCTGGGAAGGGGTCGGGGAATATTACGACGGACAGTTCGGCCGCGCGGAAGGATGGGAGGCGATCAAGGCGCATTTCCAAAGTTTCTGGAGCGGCAAAGCGGACCCGTCGCTTATCCTCAACTGTCATTACCTGACATCAGAGCAAATCCGTGTTTCTCCGGATGCGCAGACTGCCGAAGGCAATTGGGTGCATATGCAGCCGTGGCTCTTCTCGGATGGGAAAGCCTTGCTGCGCTCGTCGCGCTTGTTCAACAAGTATCGCAAATGCGAGGACGGGCAGTGGCGCTTCGTTCAGAACCGGACCGAAAACGTCTTTATTGCACCGCTTCCGGCGACATGGGCATCGGATTATCCCTCCAAATCCGTGTTGATGAAACCCTGAGGCAAGAAGGGGGGAGGGCAGACAGGCCCATCCCCGTTTTCATCAAAGGCGATGCTTCCCAGCAAACAACTAAGGGAAGGCGTGACGCGATCCCTAGGGCCGATGCTGTTCAATATTGTAGAGCCGTCGCAAAGCGCGGCTTAAACGACGAAGGCCGCCCTGCAAGGCGGCCTTTATCGTTTGAAAATCTCTGAGAGATTTTGGCTCCGGCGGTAGGGATCGAACCTACGACCAATTGATTAACAGTCAACTGCTCTACCGCTGAGCTACGCCGGAACACGAGGCGTCGTATAACAATCCGAATCCGGGGCGTCCAGAGGGATTTGTCGTAAAAAGGCGCAAAATCGAACAGGGCGGTCAGAGAAGCCGGAAAGTGGCGTCTGCAGACAATGTGCCGTCTGGCGCGACTTGCTTTTTTCCTGTGAGATCAACGAGATGCGCGAACACGTTTCGGGTGGCTGCGCCGATCAGCGCAGGAGGTGTTTCAGTGTAGATGCGCGTGGCAAGGTCGTAGGCATTTGCCGGGCCTGCGGCGAGAGCTGCGATGATTTCGGATTCTCTGCCATTGCGGTGTTCGATAAGCCAATCAAGGCGCGAGGCGGGGGTATCGATCGGGGCGCCGTGACCTGCGTGAAAGACGCGCCAGTCACGGCGGCGCACGCGGGCGCAGCTTGCCATGAAATCCGTGAGATCGCCGTCGGGCGGCGAGACCAGAGAACTGGCCCAGCCCATCACGAGATCGCCGCAAAAGAGCACATCACCCCACTCAAAGCTGAGGTGATTTCCGAAATGTCCGGGCGTATGGATCGCGCGTAACGTCCAGCCGTCACCCTCGATAACAGCACCGTCTTCCAGAAGAATGTCTGGTTCGAATGCAGTGTCGACCCCTTCACCGCCACCGGCGAGGCCTGCGTCAGCCAGTTTTTGCATCACCTCGGAACGCCCGGCCTGCCAATTGCCGAAGGCCAACACCGGGGCGCCGGTTTCCGCCGAGAGACGCCGGGCGAGGGGCGAATGATCGAGGTGGGCGTGGGTCACGATGATATGGGTGATTTTTTGTCCCTCGCCCACGGCCGCGAGGATGGCGTGCAGGTGGCTTTCGATTTCGGGGCCGGGATCGATCACGGCGAGGCTGGTTTCGCCAAGAATATAAGTGTTGGTTCCTCGATAGGTCATCGGGGAGGGGTTCGGACACAGTACGCGGCGAAGGCCCGGTTCGATCTCGAGGGCGACGCCGACGGGCGGATTGAAGTCATCGGGTGGCGTGAACGACATTCTGTGCTCTTCCTCTGGGGGCATTGTCTCGCTAGGAATAGGCATGTTTTTTAGCTGGCTCAAACAATATATGCCGCGATCGCTCTATGCCCGGGCGGCACTGATCCTGGTGCTGCCGGTGGTGTTGTTGCAACTGGTGATCTCGGTCATCTTCGTGCAGCGGCATTTCGAGGGTGTGACGAGGCAGATGAGCGATGCGGTCAGCCGGGAATTGCGGCTGATGGTCGATGCGGTCGATGCTGCGCCGGGTCTGTCAGAGAGTGCCGTTGCACGACGGCTCGAGATGGAGGTGACACCGGTTGCAGTGGATGCGGTGCCAAAGCAGAACTACCGACGCTGGTATGATTTTTCGGGCCTGATCATCCAAGAAGAGCTGAACGATCTGGTGCCGGGACTTCTGGCACTCGAGCTGCCCAATGATTTTGTCGTCGAGGTCTATGTCGAAACAGAGCAGGGGCCAGTGATGCTGAGCTTTGATCGGCTGCGAATTTCGGCGCGCAATCCGCATCAGTTGTTCGCCAACATGATCTTTTTCGGCTTCCTGCTTACGGTGATCGCTTTCATCTATTTGCGCAACCAATTGCGCCCGATCAAGCGGTTGGCGCGCGCGGCCGAGGCGTTTGGCCGGGGGCGGAATGTGGCCTACAAGCCCTCGGGCGCAATCGAGGTGCGCGCGGCGGGCAATGCGTTTCTGGATATGCGCGCACGGATCGAACGGCAGATCGAACAGCGCACATTGATGCTTTCCGGGGTAAGCCATGACCTGCGCACGCCGCTCACGCGGCTTCGACTTGGACTTTCACTGCTTGATGAAGAGGAGCGAGAGCCGCTTGAGCGCGATGTCGAGGAGATGCAGCGGCTGCTGGATGCTTTCCTGAGTTTCGTGCGGGATGCGAACGAGGGGGAGCCGGAGCAAGTTGAGGTGATCTCATTGGTGCGCCAGATTGTCGAGGACTTCCAGCGTGCGGGCGAGGCGGTGACACTGGTACATGCGCAAGGCGAAGGGGAAGAGGTTGCCCTGCGCCCTGTTGCGATCCGGCGTGCCGTTGAAAACCTGATTTCGAATGCGGTGCGCTATGGCAGTCGGGCCGAGGTTTCTGTCGAATTGACCGAAAGGAGCCTGCGGATTCGGGTCGAGGATGATGGCCCGGGTATTCCGCCCGGTCGCTATGAAGAGGCGATGCGCCCCTTTTCCAGGTTGGATGCGGCCCGCAATCAGAACGAAGGTTCGGGCGTGGGGCTTGGGCTTGCGATTGCGGTGGATGTGGCGCGCACACACGGTGGCGTCTTGCGTCTGAGCGAGAGCGCCTCACTTGGTGGATTGCGGGCGGACATCGTCATCGCGCGCTAGGCTCAGCGGTTGGCCTTGTTCGTCATCTGTTGGGCGGTGAGGGCTAGTTTCATGCCATCCGAAAGCTCTGCCGTTGAGAAGGGGCCGTAGCTATTCTGTCCGACCACGAAGGTCACGCGGATGGAGCGACCCGGCACCTCATTGAAATGGAAGCTGTAATAAACCGTCTGGCTGCGGAGCGCCGCACCGAGTGTATTGGCAAACTTCTCTTGAGTGAGGGTGCCCGTCCGCTCGGTGCCCCAATCGACGCGCACGTCGATCTTGGTGCCGCTGATGCCGACTTCTTCAAGTTCGCCAATGCCGGACAGGCCTTCTTGGGTGAGGTTGAGGGGTTGGAGGTAGGGGTTGTCGAAGAAATGACTGAGTATGTTGAGCGCGAGGGGCGGCAGTGCAAGACCTGCGATGATGAGTGCTGAACGCCAGCCTGCGCCCTTGCTTTCGCGTTCATACTCTGCGTGATCCATGCCGCGTCCCTGTGCGTGACGTTTGGGAGAGCATTGCACAAGGAAGGCTTAGGATCGGTTAAGAGCCACGGATCTGAGGGAGAGGAAGTGGAGCGGGTAGCGGGAATCGAACCCGCGCGTTCAGCTTGGGAAGCTGACAGGCTACCATTACATCATACCCGCCTGAACGAGACGTCAGATAGCCTTTGACCGGAGGACGGTCAAGCCGCAACTCGCTTGTCCTCGCGCTCGGCACGCGCAAGGAGCCGTATGATCAACGCGAGCGCAAACAGTAAGCCGGGCGCGCCGAGAGAGGGCAGGGTGATCGCGGCGGCCTCGAGCGGGCGGGCGAGGATGACGCTGAGCAAGCCCCAGCCGGTGGCCAGAATGAGTGCAGCGATCAGGGCCCTGCGTTCCAGCCGCGTGGAGTGGCGCGCGAGGGTTGGCAGGATCAAAGCAAGTGCAGGGCTTAGCGCGACAAGATCATAATCATAAGCATAGGGGCTGACAGTGAGCCCCGCGACCAGCGAAACTGCCAGAGTTGCGCGTAGGGACCATCGGCGCAGAAGCGTAAAGATGATCAGCCCCAGCGCGACCGCGGCCATGATCGCTTGCCCCGTCATGGCCGCGCTTGCAGGCAGGCCGGTGCTGATCAGGAAAGCATAGACCGAGACCATCCGTTCCATGGGATAGGCCGCCGCGCGGAGGAAAACGCCGCTTTCGCGGATCGCACTCAGGAAATACGACCAGATTTCAGCGCCGAACGCCCACGTCGCCAGGCTGAGCGCAACGACGACCACCAAGAGTGCGGTGCCCCAGAGGCGCGCGCCGCCACGGATCAGCGCCACGAGGCCGATCCCAAGGCCAAGGTGCGGCTTGTAAGCCAGAAGACCAAGGGCTGTGCCTGCACGAAGGGGCCGCGCGCTTAGCACGAAGATAAACGTAAGCGCGAATAACGTGGCGGTGAGAAAGCCGTTTTGGCCCGCACGGATGCACATGAGCATGGCGGGCAAGGTCAGCATTACCGCCTGTGCGGCGTAATCCGGCGCGAGCCGATGCAGACAGATCAGGAGCGCGGTGAGGCAGAGCCCGATGAAGAGAAGATAACCAACCCCCACCGGAAAGAGTGAGAGAAACGCCGCCAAGAAGTTGAACTGCGGCGGATAAGTCCATGGCATGAATGGAAAAGTGCCCGGCTGTGTGGCTTGGTAACTTTCAAAGGCTATAGCATCGTATGCGGTTGCGAGATCGCCGGCACGTGCGAGATTTCCGACCTGCACGAAGATATTGTAATCCACCCCCGATTGCGCCTGGCCCAAGAGATGCGGCCAGCCGATTTGGACCGCGGTAATCATCGCAAGAAGCGCCATGAAGAGCCGGACCGTGCGATACGTCCCGGCGTGCGTCACAAGGAACGCGGGGGAGGTGCTTCTCATGCCTGTCTTCCCTTTGTGATTGGCCATGCAATAGGCGGCAATTGAGGCCGCCCGAGGGGGTCAGGCGAAAGTAGCAGCGCCCTGCGGGCGCGGCAATCGTTCAGCAAAGATGGGCCATCAGCCCCGCCGACGTCGGCGCCGGGCTGAGCCTGCACCCTCGCCTCCGGTGTTGAAGCTCACATCGGGCAGGGGCACTATCTCGCGCAGGAGGGTGAAAGGCTCGGCCGCATTGGGCAGGGCAGAGGCGTTGACGAAATGCTCCTGAAAGCGGGGCTCGATGGCGGTTTCGACCTTTTCGATCCGCTTCACGGTCGCCTCGATCTCGGCCCGAGTGGTGGTGTTGAGCAGCGCGATGCGCGCGCCTGTTCCGGCGGCGTTTCCAGCGCTCGTCACCTTTTCGAGCGGGCAGTCGGGGATCATGCCCAGCACCATCGCATGCTTCGGAGAGATATGCGCGCCGAACGCTCCGGCCAGCACGACGCGATCGACCTGATCCGTGTCGAGCTTGTCCATCAGCAGGCGCGCCCCGGCGTAGAGCGCAGCTTTGGCCATCTGAATCGCGCGGATATCGGGGTTGGTCACGGTGATTTGAGGGCTGTCATCACGCCCTTCCCAGAGGATGTAAGCCTGTGTGCGACCATCCGGAATGCAGCGCGTGCTACCTACCTGTTCGGCACTGCCGATAAGGCCAGAGGCGTCGACGATACCGGCCATGCGCATCTCGGCTATGGCCTCGATAATGCCGGAACCACAGATGCCCGTGATGCCGGTAGTGGCGATCGCGGCCTCGAAACCGTCTTCATCCGACCAAAGATCACTGCCGATGACGCGAAAACGGGGTTCTTTCGTCTCTGGGTCGATTTCAACCCGCTCGATCGCGCCGGGTGCGGCGCGTTGTCCAGCGCTGATCTGTGCGCCTTCGAAAGCCGGGCCGGTGGGTGAGGAGCAGGCCAGAAGGCGATCACGATTGCCTAACTGGATCTCGGCATTGGTGCCGACGTCGACCACCAGCACGAGGTCCTCGGATTTGTCGGGTGCCTCGGAGAGTGTCACGGCGGCGGCATCGGCGCCGACATGTCCCGCGATGCACGGCAGGATATAGGCACGCGTCGAGGGGTGTAGATTGAGGCCAAGATCGCTCGTCCTGAGCGCTAGTGCAGAGGATGTCGCCAAGGCGAAGGGCGCTTGGCCCAATTCGTAGGGGTCGATGCCCAGAAAAAGGTGATGCATTACCGGGTTCATGACAAAAACGCTGTCAAGGATGGCTGCCTTGTCGATCCCGGCTTCTTGCGCCAACTCGTCAAAGAGGCTGTTCATGCCCTCGCGTACAGCGTGGGTCATTTCCTGCGCGCCGCCTTCGTTCATCATTGCGTAGGATACCCTGCTCATCAGGTCTTCGCCGTAGCGGATCTGCGGGTTCATCGTACCAGAGGAAGCAATAACCTCGCCGGTTTGGAGATCACACAGATGCGACGCGATGGTCGTCGAGCCCAGATCCGTTGCGATGCCAAAGATGCTGCCCTCATAAAGACCGGGCCAAAGCCTGAGGAGGTGTGGTGCGCTATCGCCTACCTGGTGGATTGCTGCGGTAACGGCCCAATTCCCCTTGCGCAGGGTGCCTTGAAGCTCGGGAAGCAAGTGAATGTCGACTTGTAAGCCATTGATCCCCCATTCTTTCTTGAGTGCGATTTCCAGTCTTTCGAGATCACCCGAGGGATCATGCATATCCGGCTCGGTGACCTCGACATAGAAAAGCTTCACGGCCGGGTTCAGCACGATGTCGCGAACTTCGGCGCGTTTGCGCACAACTTGCTTATGAACTTGGCTCTCGGCCGGCACATCGATCACGACATCACGCTGGATCAAGGCTTGGCATCCCAGCCTGCGCCCCTTCGGGAGGCCGCGTTTCTGATCATAGCGTTCTTCAACCGAGTTCCAGTCTGAGAGCGCATCGGCTTCGACATGCACGCCGTGCTTGGGAAATTCGCCGTAAGAAGGCGTCACTTGGCATTTTGAACAGATTCCGCGCCCGCCGCAGACCGAATCGAGGTCGACGCCAAGTTGCCGCGCGGCCGTCAGGACGGGGGTGCCGACGGGGAAACGGCCGCGTTTGCCCGAGGGTGTGAAGATAACGAGGGGGTCTTTGGTCATGCCCTGTGGCCTCTTTTGTGCTGCCCCGAGAATAGGTGGCTTGCTATGGGGTTAATGGCGTGAGGCGGCAATTTCCAGCCCGGTTGCGTCATTGAGGGTGCGATGTCTTGCGAAGACATCGGCCAAAAATCCTGCGAGGATTTTTGGGCGCGCAAAGCGGGCAAGCGGCGGGATATTTTTCCTCGAAGGAAAAATGGCGGAAATCCTCGTAGGATTTCCGGTTGTTCAACGAAAGCCGCGGGCGTGGAAGATGAAGCCTAATGTATTGAGTAGAAGCTGGGCCGCGAGGATGGATGTTGACCCCGAATGGTCGTAGTCGGGCGCCACTTCGACGAGGTCCAACCCAATGATCTCGTGGTGTTGAGCCGCGCCTTGCAGAAGTTCGAGCACTTCGTAGTAGAGAAAGCCACCATGCGAAGGTGTGCCCGTGCCGGGCGCAATTGAGGGGCAAAAGGCGTCGATATCGATCGTGATATAGAGCCGCGCGCCCTTGGGGATGCGTGCGAGGAGCGCTTGGGGCCCTAGTTTGCGCGCCTGGCGTACCGAGAGGATATCAGAACCCATTGCACGCGCATCGTCATAGCCTTCTTTTGCAGTGGAACTGACGTTTCTAATGCCCACCTGTGTCAGGCCGGTGACGTAGTCTTTTTCTGCCGCGCGGCGCATTGGATTGCCATGTCCGAAACGCACGCCGTGACGCTCGTCGACGAAATCGAGATGCGCATCGATTTGCAGGACATGAATCGGTCCACGCCCATCAAAGGCGTTGATGCAGGGAATGTTGATCGAATGATCTCCGCCGATGACCACCGGAAGCGCGCCAGAATCAAGCGCGGCACGTACTCCGGTTTCAATATTGGCGTGGCTTTGAAGCGTGTCTGTGTGCACAATATCGGCGTCACCCATATCGACGATCCGAACCGAGCCAGGAAGGTAGGTTGCATCGTCCTCGTGATCATATGCGCCAGCGTGGCCGAACGAGAAAAGCGTCGAGGCCTCGCGCACCGCGCGTGGGCCGAACCGTGCTCCTGAGCGCCATTGTGTGCCTGCATCGAAAGGCGCGCCCAAGACGGCAACATCTGCTTCGAGTTTGGTCCAGTCTTCGACATATGGCCGCTTTGCAAAGGTCGAGATTCCGACAAACGGCAGGTTAAGCCGCCCGCTTTCGTAGCCGTGGCTCATCAGGTTACCTTTCGATCATGTACTGTTGCGTCGCAGAGTGCTGCGCGTTGGGGTGGGGGGCAAGACCTCATTCGTGTGGGCAAGCGCGGGGGGATAAACGACACGAATTTGCGACGAACTTTCGGGCATCTGATCTTTTGATTGCAAGTGGGGTGGGCGACGGGGCAGCCGTGATGAAACGGAACACACCTTACCGCTTCTTTTCCCGGCTAGGGGAGCCCTGGGTCGCTATGGTGAGGCGAGTTGGACGCCTTATGACGTTTGCTGCGGGTTTTGGAACGGTTCTCATGCAGGTCTGCGTTTGCATAGCAGGCAATCGGGTCAGAGCAGCGAATCGGGGTTTTCACCTGCCGGTATCCATGAAATAGGGAGGCGTCAAACGATCCCTGCCATGGAGACAGCTCATGCAGATTCGCGAGGCCCTCACCTTCGATGATGTTCTTCTCGTTCCCGGTGCGTCCAGCGTGCTTCCCAGCACCGCAGACACGCGCACCAAGGTCACGCGCGAGATCGATCTGAACATACCTTTGCTCAGTTCAGCGATGGACACCGTGACCGAAGCGCGCATGGCGATAGCTATGGCGCAGGCTGGTGGCATGGGTGTGATCCACAAGAACCTGAGCATCGAGGAACAGGCGCGCGAAGTGCGCCGAGTAAAACGCTTTGAAAGCGGGATTGTCTACAACCCGGTCACGTTGCGGGCGGATCAGACCATCGCGGATGCCAAGGCGTTGGTCGAACGGTATAACTTCACCGGCTTTCCGGTGGTGGATGAGCGCGGCCACATCGTCGGTATCGTGACGAACCGGGACATGCGTTTCGCAAACAGTGACGATACGCCGGTGAGCGTGGTAATGACCTCGAACGATCTGGCTATGTTGGCCGAGCCAGCCGATCTGGACGAAGCCAAGAGCCTGATGCGCGCTCGGCGGATCGAGAAACTTCTGGTGCATGATGGCAAGGGCAAGCTGACCGGGCTTTTGACGCTTAAAGACACCGAGCAGGCCGTGCTCAACCCGACCGCGTGCAAAGATAGGCTGGGCCGGCTGCGCGTGGCCGCGGCCACAAGTGTGGGCGACGCTGGTTACGAGCGGTCCGAGGCGCTGGTTGATGCTGGCGTCGATATCATCGTCATCGATACGGCGCATGGCCACTCCGAGGGCGTGATCGCGGCCGTGAAACGGGCCAAGCAGATTTCGAACGAAGTGCAAATCATTGCGGGCAACGTGGCGACCGGCGAAGCGACGAAAGCGCTGATCGATGCGGGGGCGGATGCCGTCAAGGTGGGGATTGGCCCCGGCAGCATTTGTACGACACGAATGGTGGCCGGCGTAGGTGTTCCGCAGCTCACGGCGGTGATGGACTGCAGCGCCGCTGCGGGGGATGTTCCGGTGATCGCAGACGGCGGCATCAAGTTCTCGGGCGACTTTGCGAAGGCGATCGCGGCGGGGGCCTCTTGTGCGATGGTCGGCTCTATGATTGCGGGAACCGATGAAAGCCCAGGCGAAGTCATTCTTTACCAAGGGCGCAGCTACAAAAGTTATCGTGGCATGGGCAGTCTGGGCGCGATGGCGCGAGGGAGCGCCGATCGGTATTTCCAGAAAGATGCTGCCTCTGACAAGCTGGTGCCAGAGGGAATCGAAGGGCAAGTGTCCTACAAAGGGTCGGCCGGGGCGGTTATCCACCAGCTGGTCGGCGGACTTCGTGCCGCGATGGGGTATACCGGGAATGGCTCTGTTGAGGATATGCGCCGTAACTGCCAGTTCGTGAAGATCACCGGCGCGGGGCTGAAGGAAAGCCATGTACATGACGTGCAGATCACCCGCGAAAGCCCCAATTATCGGCTCGGCTGATGCGCCCTGACGCGCGTGTCGAGGCAGCTATTATCTGCCTTGAACAGATCCTTTCCGGCATGGCTGCGGAACAGGCACTGACCCGGTGGGCGCGCGGTGCGCGTTATGCCGGGTCCGGGGATCGGGCTGCGGTGCGCGATCACGTCTATGACGCCCTGAGGCAAAAGCGTTCGGCTGCTATCCTTGGCGGTGGCGAGGATGCGCGCGCCTTGATGCTGGGGGTTTTGCGCGCACAGATGGCCGATACCGGAAGAGACATCGGCTCTCTGTTCTCGGGCGAGACGCACGGGCCAGACCCACTTGGCCCAGCAGAGCGTGCGCTGGTGGATGCTCCTTTGCCCGCGACGCTTCCAGCAGACTTGCCAGAGTGGCTTTTGCCGATGCTCAATACGCAGTATGGGGCCGATCTGCCGTCGATGCTTGATCTTCTGCGCTATCGCGCCCCTGTATTTCTTAGGGTTAACCTGAGTAAGAGCACGCCGGATCAGGCCCGTGCGCAGCTTCTGGTGGATGGTGTCGAGACATTGCCATGCGTTTTGCCCGGTGCGCTGCGCGTAACCCAAGGCGCGCGCCGGATTTCGAATAGCCGTGCCTATCAAGACGGCCTTGTCGAACTGCAAGACCTTTCAAGCCAATCTGCGATCGCCGCTTTGCCGCTGCCTGAGAACGGGCGCATCCTTGACTATTGCGCGGGGGGCGGGGGTAAGACGCTGGCCATGGCAGCCCAAATTCGGGCGCGGTTCTATGCCCATGATGCGAACCCTGACCGAATGAGTGATCTACCTGAAAGGGCGCAGCGGGCCGGTGTCGTGGTTCAGCAGATTAAGACCGCGGACCTGCCTTCAGAACAACGCTTCGATTTGGTGCTGTGTGACGTGCCTTGTTCGGGATCGGGCACGTGGCGGCGCGATCCAGATGCGAAGTGGCGCTTCGATGCTGCGGCATTGAACCGCCTCAATGCGACCCAGGACAGCATTCTTGACGCCGCAGCGCCCTTGGTGGCGCAGGATGGCGTCCTTGCTTATGCGACCTGCTCATTGCTGAGAGAGGAGAATGACGCGCGCATCGAATCCTTTCTTGGCAGAACATCGGGCTGGAAACTGGTCTCAAGCCGCCAATGGCGCCTTGGCGAGGGGGCCGAGCAGCCGCAGAATGGCGGAGACGGTTTTTTCGTAGCACACTTGACGCGCGAGTAAATTTCCCAACACTAAAATTTAAACGTGTGCTGCGCTGACCCCGCTACCGATTATGTATAGCGCTAGAACCGGTGATCCGAACGAATTGCGATACGTTCGCTCCTGGTTAACGGTGGGTTAAGGGTTTCTACCGCAGACTGAAAGGCGAAACGAGAACGAGAATCGGTCGAAAAGGTCACGCCGGCGTGCAACGCATTCCCAAGACGCCCAAGAACCTGACACGGGTCGCGCTGAGGTTTCAATCGCGCGCCGGGCTTATCGGACTCGTGTCGGCAATCATTCTATGGGCCGCCATCTGGCAGGGGCCTGGGCCTTTGGGTACTGCTTTGGGCATCGTAGGTGGAATGTTGCTGGCGATGGTTGCGATCATCTATGGGCTGGTAGTGGTCTACAAGTTCGTCAGTCATCGAAGCAGAAGCGGAATCATCGATTTCCTGAGCCTTGATGTGGCACCTTGCTTCGTCACCGATGAAGAGGGGGCGCTTTGGCACGTGAATGCGGCTGCGGAAAAGCGGTTCAAAAGCGGGGCACAGACACTTGCGGAGCTATTGGCCGATATATTCGTCAACCCGCAAGCGGTCTTGTTTCGGCTTCGCAAAAGGGCGGAAATCGGCGGCGCGGCACGAGAAGACGTGATTACACGACGTGGACACGTCCGCCTCACGACACATCGTATTGGCAGTGCTGACTATCTCTGGCGGCTCGAGGAAATACCCGAACGGCAGACCGGGACGAACGCGAAAACTTTTCTACCAGCCCTGACAGTGGGCCGGCGCGGTACAATCCTGTTTATGAACGACGGCGCGAGAAAGCTGGTTGGAGCGCGGCTGAAGCGGCTGGATCAGTTGTTTGGGCCCGCGCCCCTCAAGGTCGGCGCTTTGAACGAGGTCCATACCACCGATGGCTTGAAAACCTGTTTCGTCACTCGGATTGAACTGCAAGGGGGGCGCGAAGAGCTGTTCCTCTTGCCCGCGTTCCAAGGGGAGCAGGGCGCAGGCACCGCTTTGGGGCCCGTTTTGACTGAAATCGAGGTGCTGCCAGTTCCGATGCTGAAGGTCGATAGATCTGGCAAGGTTATCAGCGCCAACCAGCTTGCGCGCGATCTGATTGGTCAAACCTTGGTAGATGGCGCGCAGCTGTCTTCCTTGCTTGAGGGGCTGGGTAGATCAATCATCGACTGGCTTGGAGAGGTGGCGGCAGGCACACAGACAAAAACGTCGGAATTTTTGCGCGTGACGCGTCCTGACAAGGAGGTATTTGTTCAAGTCTCACTTAAACTGGCCCCGGGCGGAGAGCAGGATGATCCAGTTGAGATCATCGTGGTCTTGAACGATGCGACTGAATTCAAGACGCTCGAAATGCAATTTGTGCAGAGCCAGAAGATGCAAGCGATCGGTCAATTGGCCGGAGGCGTCGCGCACGACTTCAATAATCTTCTAACGGCGATTTCGGGGCACTGTGATTTGTTGCTTCTGCGGCATGATCACGGTGACCCCGACTACAACGATCTCATCCAGATCAACCAGAATTCCAATCGAGCGGCTGCCCTTGTCAGTCAACTTCTGGCATTTTCCCGCAAGCAGACCCTCCGCTTGGAAACGATCGACCTACGCGAGACGTTGTCAGAGTTGATCCATCTTTTGAACCGCTTGGTGGGTGAAAAGATCGAGCTCATCCTTTCCCATGATAACGATCTTCGCTGGTTACGCGCGGACAAACGCCAACTTGAGCAAGTCATCATGAATCTTGTGGTCAACGCCCGCGATGCGATGCCAGATGGTGGCGCGATCAAGATCGAGACCAGAAACATGGCACTCGACGTGCCTCTTCGCCGGGACCGCGCATCTGTGCCGGCCGGTGAGTACGTCGCGATACGGGTCAGCGATGAAGGAACGGGTATACCGCAGGATAAAAAGCAGAAGATTTTCGAACCCTTCTGGACGACGAAACGCCCTGGAGAAGGGACTGGTCTAGGTCTTTCAACGGCTTATGGGATTGTTAAGCAGCTTGGGGGCTTCATCTTCTGCGACAGTGAAACCGGCAAGGGGACTGTCTTCAGCCTTATTTTCCCAGCGTGCGACAACGACTCCACAGCCAAGAAAGCGCCTACTTGCGCGCCGGACGGCATGGAAATAGCACCTGTTTCAGGCGCATCTGGTCAAGTCTATTTGCTAAAACCGCGGGAAGCAGCCGACCAAGTGGGGGGCAGCACTGCGCGCAAGGCTTCGCATCTCGTGAATGAGGAAGGTTCCAATGCGAAGCAGAGCCACGATGGTGATGGAACAGCCTTGGCCGAGGGAGACAAGCAAGACATAGCTGTCAACATACCGGGAACAGTCCGTAAGCAACTGGGAAAGCAGGCTTCAGGGCCGTTGCCGCGAACCCGTAAGATTGAGCCGAACGGAGCGGAAGGGGACGGTATGGTTAAAGCTATGAAGACAGAGGCAAGACCCGGTGGTGGAGCTGTCGTGCTGCTGGTTGAGGATGAAGCGCCCGTGCGTGCCTTTGCCTCCCGTGCTTTGCGTTTGAGCGGGTTTACTGTGATAGAAGCTGAAAGCGCCGAGGGCGCTTTGAAAACGCTGGAAGAGAACGATCTAAGCGTAGATATCTTTGTGACCGATGTTGTGATGCCTGGGATGGACGGCCCCAGTTGGGTGCGCAAGGCGCTCAAATCCCGCCCCGAAACCCGGGTGGTGTTCGTGTCTGGTTATGCTGAGGAAGCATTTCGCGAAGGCCAGCCTGCGATCCCAAACTCGGTCTTTTTGCCAAAACCATTTTCGTTGACCGAGCTTACGGAGACCGTGCAGCGGCAGTTGCACTGATAAGGCGCGCCAAGATCCAATGGCGGAATGTCTGATTGGCGAGCGCAGTCGCGTTTCCCAAAATCGTTCAGTGTAGTCCTTCCCATAGCTCAAAATCGGCAGCGTTGGTGTGCCGCAACCGCGTTTCAAGCGCCGGAGAAAGAGCAAGCGGGGCCGGCGGGGAAACATTGCGCCGCGATAGATCGATCTGCATCTCGAGCCGAGCTTCAAGAAAATCGACAAATTCATCGAACGCTTCGTACCGGAATATCCGCGAAACCGAAGTGCCATTGGGACGGGCCTCGAGGAAATGGGCCTGGCTTCCGACATCGGCGTAGGCAGGTTGTGGATCGCTCAGGTAGCCTTCGACAAAGGCGTTGAAATCCATGTTTTTGGTCGACACGGGACGACCGTCCAGAAAGGGTCTCTGTCGATAACGAAACCAGCTGCCAAGCCAGCTGATCGGCTCGCGCATTACGGCAACGATCTCTACTTCACCCAAAAATTTTTCGATCATGGGTCGAAAGAACCGATTGTAACGGTAGACTGGCGCATGCTTCAGATCTGGCGGATCAAGCACACTCATGGCGGCATGTGGTGCCAGGGCTTCTTCGATCGCCGTTGTTCCGGTTTTCGGCACTGATAAGACTACCAGCTTTGCTTTTGAAAACACGAGCATTTTTGCTCCACCGCTTGTTAGGGTCAGATTTAGAATCTCTGTAAACCACTCTTTAACCATTCTCGAAAAAAGTGAAGGTAGGGAAAATTATAGTTGAAATGTTCTCTTTTTGGTCTCATACCCAATCGAGATAGAACAAGAAGCGAACATCACTGGCATTTGATTGCCGCTACCCGGCGGTTGTGGGATAAGGAAGGCAACAGAAATGGCAACGGCAGATATTCTCAAGATGAACAAGGGTAACAACGACAAGCAAAAGGCACTCGACAGTGCTTTGGCGCAGATCGAGCGGCAGTTCGGCAAGGGTTCGGTCATGAAGCTTGGCGGCGATAGCCCGCTGCCGCAGATCGAGGCAACGTCTACCGGGTCTCTTGGTCTTGATATCGCGCTTGGGATCGGTGGCTTGCCAAAGGGTCGGATTATCGAAATCTTTGGCCCCGAAAGTTCGGGCAAGACGACGCTCACGCTCCATGTGGTTGCAGAAGAGCAGAAGAAGGGCGGCGTTTGTGCATTTGTCGACGCAGAGCATGCGCTTGATCCGCAATACGCCAAGAAGCTGGGCGTCAATCTGGATGAGTTGCTGATTTCGCAGCCCGATACGGGTGAGCAGGCGCTTGAGATTACGGATACGTTGGTGCGCTCAGGAGCAGTGAGCCTTGTTGTCGTCGACTCCGTCGCAGCACTGACCCCCAAGAGCGAGCTGGAAGGCGACATGGGCGACTCGAGTGTGGGTGTCCAGGCGCGATTGATGAGCCAGGCGATGCGCAAGCTTACAGGCTCGATCTCGCGTTCAAACTGTATGGTGATTTTCATCAACCAGATCAGGATGAAAATCGGCGTCATGTTTGGCAGCCCAGAGACGACAACGGGCGGCAATGCGCTTAAGTTCTATTCCTCGGTGCGGCTCGATATTCGCCGGATTGGGACCGTCAAGGATCGCGACGAGGCGATCGGCAACCAGACACGCGTTAAGGTCGTCAAGAACAAGGTGGCCCCGCCGTTCCGGCAGGTCGAATTCGATATTCTCTTTGGGGAAGGTATCTCGAAGACCGGCGAGTTGATTGATCTGGGCGTAGCCGCCGGCGTCGTCAATAAATCAGGTTCGTGGTATTCATACGGGGATGAGCGCATCGGCCAAGGTCGAGAGAACGCGCGGACCTTCCTTAAAGAGAACCCTGCCGCCGCGCATGAAATCGAAGACAAGATTCGAGCGGCCCATGGGCTTGAATTTGATATTCTCGAAAAACCGCCCGGCGCTGGTGACGAGGACGCAATCCTGGACGAATAAGGCGATTGATCGGCCTGCGAAAGCAGCCGGTATCGAGGTTGATTTGGGTGCAAGGCCGGGTGAAGTATCGCCCGGCCTTCCTCTTTGTGGTGCGTCAGGCATGAGGGTGCTTCAGGCACTGCTCCGGCCGATTGGCCCGAGGAGGGAACCTAAGGTCAAAGGTCGGGAACTGGGGTGGTAGACAGAGGCGTACCGGAGGGCTAAACCACGTCTGACCTGCAAATTCCCTCCTGCGAGATATAGAATATGCCCAGCTTGAACGACATTCGGTCGACCTTTCTAAACTACTTTCAGAAAAACGATCATACCATTGTCCCGTCGAGCCCACTGGTTCCGCGCAATGATCCGACCTTGATGTTCGTCAACTCGGGCATGGTGCAGTTCAAGAATTGCTTCACCGGGGTGGAAAAGCGCGACTACGTGCGCGCCACTACTGCGCAGAAATGTGTGCGTGCCGGCGGCAAACACAATGACCTCGATAATGTGGGTTACACTGCGCGGCACCACACATTCTTTGAAATGTTGGGGAATTTTAGCTTCGGTGATTACTTTAAGGAGCAGGCGATTCCCTTTGCATGGGAACTGGTGACCAAGGAACTGGACATCGACCCAAGCAGGCTGCTTACCACCGTCTATCATACCGATGACGAGGCCTTCGAGATTTGGAAGAAGGTTGGTGTGCCGGAAGATCGCATTATCCGCATCGCCACGAATGATAACTTCTGGATGATGGGGCCGACGGGGCCATGTGGTCCGTGCACCGAGATTTTTTATGATCACGGCGATCATATCTGGGGCGGTCCGCCGGGAAGCCCGGAAGAAGATGGTGACCGCTTCGTCGAAATCTGGAACCTCGTTTTCATGCAGAACGAGCAGTTCGAAGATGGCTCGATGAAGGCCCTCGATATGCAATCGATCGACACTGGCATGGGGATCGAACGCGTTGCCGCGCTGCTTCAAGGTACGAATGACAACTATGCCACCGACCTGATGCGTGCGCTGATCGAGGCGAGCGCGGATGTGACCAGTTCCGATCCCGATGGGCCGGGCAAAACGCATCACCGGGTGATTGCGGATCACCTGCGTTCAACTTCGTTCCTGATCGCGGATGGCGTGATGCCGTCGAATGACGGGCGCGGCTATGTCCTGCGCCGGATCATGCGTCGCGCGATGCGGCACGCGCATCTTCTTGGCGCCAAGGATCCGGTCATGCATCGGTTGGTGCCGGCATTGGTGCATCAGATGGGGGCAGCTTACCCGGAACTTGGCCGGGCGCAGGCGCTGATCGAAGAGACGCTGGAATTGGAAGAAACGCGTTTCAAGCAAACCCTTGATCGCGGTTTGAAGCTTCTCGATGACGAGTTGGACGGGCTTTCCGAGGGCGCCGCGCTGCCCGGCGAAGCGGCGTTCAAGCTTTATGACACTTATGGGTTTCCACTCGACCTGACCCAAGATGCGTTGCGCGAAAAGGGCCGGGAGGTTGACGTTGCAGGGTTCGATACCGCCATGGCAGAGCAGAAGGCCAAGGCGCGCGCGGCTTGGTCTGGCTCGGGAGAAGCGGCTGATGCCGCGATTTGGTTCGACCTCGCGGAAACTCACGGTGCCACCGATTTCCTTGGCTATGATACCGAAACCGCCGAAGGTCAGGTGATCGCGCTGCTGAAGGACGGCACTGCGGTTAAAACCCTGGCCAAAGGCGAAGAGGGCTGGGCCGTGTTGAACCAGACACCGTTCTACGCTGAAAGTGGCGGGCAGGTGGCTGATCATGGTTGGATCCGGCGATTGGCGGATCAGGACGATGTCAGCACTGTCTCTGGCGTGCAGAAATTTGCCGATGGCAAACTGTTCGCGCACAAAGTGACGCCCGGGCGCGGCAGCCTGAGCGTCGGTGATACCGTCGCACTTGAGGTGGATCACAAGCGGCGTACGAAGGTGCGGGCGAACCATTCGGCCACGCACCTACTTCACGAGGCGCTGCGAGAGCATCTGGGTGAACATGTTGCACAGCGCGGCTCGCTCAACGATGAAGATCGTCTACGGTTCGATTTCAGCCACGCCAAGGCGCTTTCGGATGCGGAACTGCACGCCGTTGGCGAAGAGGTGAACCGCTTTATCCGCCAGAACAGCCCGGTGACGACCCGGATTATGACGCCTGATGACGCGCGTGAAATTGGTGCGCAGGCGCTGTTTGGCGAAAAGTATGGCGATGAGGTTCGGGTGGTTTCGATGGGCACCGCGCCGACCGGCAAGGGTGCGAATGGAGAGACCTACTCTATCGAGCTGTGCGGCGGCACCCATGTAAAACAGACCGGCGATATCGGGCTTTGCGTGATCCTGAGCGATAGCGCCTCTTCTGCGGGGGTGCGCCGGATCGAGGCGCTGACTGGGGCGGCGGCATTTGAATATCTTGAAGAAAAGGCCAATGTTCTGGCCGAAGTCGCCCGAGAGGTAAAGTCGCAACCCGCAGAATTGGTTGGGCGCGTGAAAGCGCTGCTGGACGAGCGCAAGGCGCTTCAAAACGAGGTTGCCCAACTGCGGCGCGAGTTGGCGATGGCCGGCGGTGCGGGGCAGGGCGGCGGCGCCGAGGCGCGCGATGTTGGTGGTATCCCGTTCCTCGGGCAGGTGCTTTCTGGCGTTTCGGGCAAGGACCTGCCTGCGCTGATTGACGAGCATAAGCAAAAGCTTGGCTCCGGCGCGATTTTGTTGATCGCGGATGCCGGCGGCAAGGCCGCTGTTGCAGCGGGCGTAACCCAAGACCTCGTGGGCAAGGTTTCTGCGGTTGATCTGGTAAAGGCAGCGGTGCCACTCCTTGGCGGCAAGGGCGGCGGTGGACGCCCCGATATGGCCCAAGGTGGCGGGGCTGATGTCTCAAAAGCAGAAGATGCGATCAAAGCGGCAGAAGCCGTACTGAAAGGATAAGACGATGGGTGCACTCTGGATTGCGCATGTAACGGTGACGGACGACGAGGCCTATGGCAAATATGCCAAACTGGCCGGGCCAGCGATTGCCAAGCACGGGGGCAAGTTTATTGCCCGCGGCGGGCGGTTCGTGCAGCTGGAAGGTAAGGAGCGCCCGCGCAACGTGGTAGCACAGTTTCCGGACGTGGAAACCGCGGTGGCCTGTTACAATTCCCCCGAATATCAAGAGGCGCTTTCGCATGCGAAGGGCGCATCCGAGCGGGAATTGATGGTTGTCGAAACCTCGGAGTGATGGGGCCGGGGCAGGTTTGACTGCCTCAATGCCGGAACAAATAAAGAAGCCCTCGCAAGATGTTGCGAGGGCTTCTTCATGTCATTCAGATCCCGGATGTCAGGCGGACTTGGACATCCGCTTGCGCTCGTGCGGGTCGAGGTAACGCTTGCGCAGGCGCACGGCGTTGGGCGTGACTTCGACCAGTTCGTCATCGTTGATATAGGCGATTGCCTCTTCCAGAGAGAGGGTGATCGGCGTGGTCAGGCGCACGGCTTCGTCCGTACCCGAGGCGCGCACGTTGGTCAGTTTCTTGCCCTTGAGCGGGTTCACCTCGAGATCGTTCTCGCGGCTATGCTCGCCGATGATCATGCCCTGATACACCTTCGCCTGCGCGCCGATGAAGAGTTTGCCGCGCTCTTCGAGGTTCCACAGCGCATAGGCCACGGCCTCGCCATCCTCCATCGAGATCAGAACACCGGCGCGGCGGCCCGGGATCGGCCCTTTGTGGGGGGCCCAGCCGTGGAAAACGCGGTTCAGCACGCCAGTGCCGCGCGTATCGGTCAGGAATTCACCATGATAGCCGATCAGGCCGCGCGAGGGCACATGCGCGATAATTCGTGTCTTGCCCGCGCCGGCGGGGCGCATCTCTGTCATCTCGCCCTTGCGCGCGCCGGTGATCTTTTCGATCACCGCGCCCGAGTATTCGTCATCCACGTCGATTGTGACTTCTTCGATCGGCTCCATCCGTTTGCCGTCTTCTTCGCGCATCAGAACCTGAGGACGGGAAATCGAAAGTTCGAACCCTTCACGGCGCATGTTCTCGATCAAAACGCCCATCTGAAGTTCGCCTCGACCAGCCACTTCAAAGGCCTCGCCGCCGGGGGTGTCGCTGACCTTGATGGCGACGTTCGATTCCGCCTCTTTCATCAGGCGTTCACGGATAACGCGGGATTGCACCTTCTTGCCGTCACGGCCCGCAAGAGGGCTGTCGTTGATGCCGAAGGTCACCGAAATCGTCGGCGGATCGATCGGCTGTGCATCGAGCGCGTCTTCGACAGCCAGCGCACAGATGGTATCGGCCACGGTTGCCTTGGACATGCCCGCGATGGAGACAATATCGCCTGCGACGGCTTCTTCGATATCGGCCATGGTCAGGCCACGGAACGCTTGGATCTTGGTGACGCGGAATTGCTCGATCTTCTGACCGATGCGCGAAAGCGCCTGCACCGTTGCGCCAACCTTGATCCGGCCCGATTCCACACGGCCCGTCAGGATACGACCAACAAAGGGGTCGGCGCCCAGCGTCGTGGCCAACATGCGGAAATCCTCATGCGCATGAGCTTGCTGCTTGGGGGCGGGCACATGGTTGACGATCAGGTTGAAGAGCGCGTGAAGGTCTTTGCGCGGCCCGTCCAGTTCGGCGTCGGCCCAGCCGGAGCGGCCCGATGCGTACATATGCGGGAAATCAAGCTGATCGTCGTTGGCGCCGAGCGAAGCGAAGAGGTCGAATACTTCGTCCAGCGCGCGATCGGGCTCGGCGTCGGGTTTGTCGACCTTGTTGAGCACCACGATCGGGCGAAGGCCAAGCGCCAGCGCTTTCGAGGTCACGAATTTGGTTTGGGGCATCGGCCCTTCGGCGGCATCGACCAGCAGCACGACCCCATCGACCATCGAGAGGATGCGTTCGACTTCGCCGCCAAAATCGGCGTGGCCGGGCGTATCAACGATATTGATCCGCGTGCCCTTCCATTCGACGGACGTGGGCTTGGCAAAAATCGTGATGCCGCGTTCGCGTTCGAGGTCATTTGAGTCCATCGCGCGCTCGGCCACGGCCTGATTTTCGCGGAAGGCGCCGGACTGCTTGAGTAGCTCGTCCACGAGGGTCGTTTTGCCGTGGTCGACGTGGGCGATGATGGCGATGTTGCGCAGATCCATAAGGTCACTTCCTGTTTCGGGTTGCGGGCGGGTAACCCGGCGCGG
The DNA here is from genome assembly GCA_030848925.1 of Rhodalgimonas zhirmunskyi. GTDB lineage: Bacteria > Pseudomonadota > Alphaproteobacteria > Rhodobacterales > Rhodobacteraceae > Rhodalgimonas > Rhodalgimonas zhirmunskyi. The sequence continues at coordinate 664,704 of JANFFA010000001.1, read as the reverse complement.
GCCAAAAGGCCAGAGACAATCCACCAAGATAAGAGTTTTCAGGCGGGTTGCGGTGCAAGCAGGGTATGATAAATGCGAGGTCAACCCAATCAGGATGCTGATCGATGAACCTTTTTGCCGATATCCGTGTACTTGTCACCGAAAGCCTTACAGCGATGCAAGCCGAAGGGGTACTGCCCGATGGCCTTGATTTCGCTAATGTGACCGTTGAGCCGCCACGCGATGCAGGTCATGGCGATATGGCGACCAACGCGGCGATGGTTTTGGCCAAGCCCGCTGGAATGAAACCCCGCGATATCGCCGAAGCCTTGGCCGCGCGGCTGGTGGCCGATCCGCGTGTGGACAGCGCCGATGTGGCTGGCCCCGGTTTCCTCAACCTGCGTCTGGCGGCCGAACAGTGGCAGACGGTGGCTCTGGCTGCATTGAACGAGGGCGCCGATTTCGGCCGTTCCGCGATGGGGAAGGGCGCGCGGGTCAACGTGGAGTATGTCAGCGCAAACCCCACTGGCCCTCTGCATGTGGGTCATACCCGCGGTGCCGTGTTCGGCGATGCGCTGGCCAGCCTGCTTGATTTCACCGGCCATGATGTGACGCGGGAATACTACATCAACGACGGCGGTGCGCAGGTCGATGTGCTCGCGCGCTCGGTTTACCTGCGCTATCTTGAAGCGCATGGGCAGGATGTTGCTTTCGAAGACGGGACCTATCCGGGCGACTACCTGATCCCGGTGGGCGAGGCGCTCAAAGACAAGGTCGGCGATGCCTACGTGGGCAAGCCGGAAGCCGACTGGCTGATCGAGATACGCGACTTCGCCACAGAGGCGATGATGGAGCTGATCCGCGCCGACCTCGCACAGCTTGGCGTCAAGATGGACGTGTTCTTCTCTGAGAAGTCACTTTATGGCACCGGCCTGATCGAGTCAGCGATCGATTCCTTGCGGGACAAGGGGCTGATCTATCGTGGCACGCTCGAGCCGCCCAAGGGCAAATTGCCCGAGGATTGGGAACCGCGCGAACAGACGTTGTTCAAGTCCACCGCGCATGGTGATGACGTGGATCGCCCGATTATGAAATCCGACGGCGCATGGACCTATTTTGCCCCCGACATCGCCTATCACTACGACAAGGTGCAGCGCGGGTTTGATGCGTTGATCGACGTGTTCGGGGCCGATCACGGAGGCTATGTCAAGCGGATGAAGGCTGCGGTTTCGGCGCTTTCCGATGGCAAGGTGCCGCTCGACATCAAGCTGACGCAGCTGGTGAAGCTCTACAAGAACGGCGAGCCGTTCAAGATGTCGAAGCGGGCAGGGACGTTTATCACCTTGCGGGACGTGGTCGATCAGGTCGGGCCTGACGTAACCCGCTTCCACATGCTGACGCGCAAGAACGACGCGCCGCTGGATTTTGACTTCGCCAAGGTGATGGAGCAATCGAAGGATAATCCGGTTTTCTATGTTCAGTATGCCCATGCGCGGGTGCACTCTGTGCTGCGCAAGGCGGCCGAGGCGGGCATCGGTGTTGAAATTCCGGCGCTTCTGGCGGCGGATCTTTCGACCCTCACCCACGAGGCAGAGCTTTCGGTGCTGAAAAAGCTGGCAGAATGGCCCCGGTTGGTCGAGATCGCCGGACGCACACACGAGCCGCATCGTGTGGCCTTTTATCTCTATGATCTGGCGGCTGAATTCCATGCTCTTTGGAACCGAGGGCATGATGAGCCGGCGCTGCGCTTCCTGCAAGAAGGGGATGCGGCAACGTCGCAGGCGAAAATCGCCCTTGCGCGGGCCGTAGCCGTTGTTATTTCCGCTGGCCTTGGTATTCTGGGCGTAACTCCGGCAGAAGAGATGCGCTGAACGCACCGCTGTCCGGGGAGCAGGCAAACCCCGGGCGGCACTTTATCGCCTTGGGACAAGATGAGGCGAGCAATGGCGGATACATCCTACGGCGCCCCCTATGGGGCGCAGGCCCAACGCGGCACACCCCAACACCGGCAGGCCCCCGGCGGCAACGCGAAAAGCGCGGTCCAAACCCTTGGCACCTTGACCAACTGGACCGGCGCAGCCGTGTCCATGGCGCTGGTCGTGGGCATCGGTGTCTGGGGCTATAAAACCTTGTCACGAGACGTGTCCGGCGTGCCCGTGGTGCGCGCGGCGACCGCAGGGCCGATGCGCGTGCAACCCGAAGAACCGGGAGGCGAGCCTGCGCTGAACCAGGGGCTTGCAGTGAACAAGGTCGCTGCGGAAGGAGCGGCCGAAAAACCTGCGGATCGTTTGCAGTTGGCACCTTCTCCTGTAGCGCTGAGTGATGAGGATCAACCCACCGGCGCCTCGGTAGAGGTCGCCGCCGTGCAAGACCAAAACCGCACGCAATCCGCGGGCGAAGCCATCGTCCCACCGCAGATGGACGACATTCGCGCGCTGGCTGACCGGCTTTCGCACGGTGCCTCCCCTCTGGAAGGTAACGATGCGGCTGCAAAATCGCCTGAGAGTGCCGAGGCTGCGCCCGAGACGCTCCAGACGGCAGCGGCAATCATGCCAGCGAAGCCCGAAGTCGCGACAGAGAAAACCCAGGAACCTATCGCAGCACCCGCGCCAGTCAACAAGATCAAGGGGGGGCTCAAAAGCTCGGTCCGCCCCAAGATCAGGCCCGCTGCACTCAAGCGCGCCAGCGCTTCGGCGATTGCCAGCGCAGTCCCTGCGGTCGGTCCTGATGCGACCGCTGCTGCGATAGACGCAGTTGCCGGTGCCGAAGTCGACCCGGCCACGATCCCCGCGGGCACGCGCCTTGCCCAGCTTGGGGCATTCGATAGTGCTGACACCGCGCGCAAGGAATGGGCGCGGCTGGCGACCAAGTTCGAGGATTATCTGGAAGGCAAGCAGCGGGTTATTCAAAAGGCAAGCTCTGGTGGGCGCACTTTCTATCGACTGCGCGCGATGGGCTTTGCCGATCTGGCCGATGCGCGACGGTTCTGCTCGGCGCTCGTGGCTGAGCGTGCGGATTGCATTCCGCTGACGACGAAGTAAGGCGGAGGCGTTTCGGTGGGTTATGGCGCGACTATTCTCGATGCGGAAGGCACGCGCCTGACTGCTGACGAAAAAGCCTTTTTCCGTGATGCCGATCCTTTCGGTTTTATCCTGTTCGCGCGCAATCTTGAGAGTGCCGATCAGATTCGAGCGCTTTGTAGTGAAATGCGCGATGCCGTCGGGCGCGAGGCCCTGATCTCCATCGATCAGGAAGGTGGTCGTGTACAGCGACTGCGACCGCCGCTGGCCCGTGACTGGAACGCACCGCTGGACGATGCAATCGCGGCAGGGGCGGCGGGACCAGAAGCAGCAGCCCGTGCGCTGTACATCCGTTACCGCCTGATCGCGCACGAATTGCGCGGGTTCGGCATCGACAGCAATTGTGCGCCACTCATTGACGTGGCACGGCCCGACACGCATCCCTTTCTGCGCAATCGATGCTATGGCACCGATCCGCAGACCGTGGCAAATATCGGTCGTAACGTGGCGCAGGCGCATCTCGATGGCGGGGTGGTGCCAATCGTGAAGCACATCCCCGGTCACGGCGCTGCAATCAACGACAGCCATTACGATTTGCCACGCGTTGCCCATTCGCGCGAAACCCTGCAAGAGATCGATTTCGCACCCTTCCATGCGCTCAATGATTTCCCGCTGGGGATGACAGCCCATGTTGTCTACGAGTCATATGACCTGAGCCCGGCAACGCTTTCGCCGGTGATGATGCAGATCGTTCGCGAAAAGATAGGTTTTGACGGGCTGATCATGACCGACGATATCTCGATGAAGGCTCTGTCGGGCGATCTGGGGCAACTTAGCCGCGATGCAATCGCGGCGGGATGTGATGTGATTTTGCATTGCAACGGCACGCTGGACGAACGCCGCGTGGTTGCCGAAGCGGCGGGACGTATGCCCAAAGGCGCACAAGAGCGGGCCGAACGCGCCATCGCTGCGCGTAAAACCCCTGATGAGATTGACATCGCGGCGCTGGACGCCGAACTTGAGGCGCTTTTGAAAGGCGCCGGAGATGACTGACAGCGATCAGGGCAGTTTCGAAGAAGACCGCATGTCGGTGGCCGAACGGATGGCCGCCGAAGCCCTGATTGTGGATGTTGACGGCTTCGAGGGGCCGCTGGATGTGTTGCTGACGCTATCGCGGACGCAGAAGGTCGATCTTCGCAAGGTTTCGGTGCTGCAACTGGCGCAGCAGTATCTGTCCTTCGTCGAGAAGGCCAAGGCGCTCAGGATCGAACTTGCCGCCGACTACCTCGTGATGGCCGCTTGGCTTGCCTTCCTGAAGTCACGCCTGTTGTTGCCGCCTGATCCAACGGAAGAGGGGCCTTCGGGCGAAGAGTTGGCGGCCCATCTGGCGTTTCAGCTTGAGCGGCTGCAAGCGATGCGTGACGTCGCGGCGCGGCTCATGGCGCGCGATCAACTGGGCCGTGATTTTTTCAAACGCGGCCTGCCCGAAGATGTGACGCGACTGCGCACCGTAACCTATTCGGCGAACCTGCTCGATCTGATGCAGGCTTATGCCAGGATCCGAACCCGTGATGAATTCCGCCCCTTCGTCTTGGACCGCGAGAGTGTTTTCACGATGGAGCAAGCGCTTGATCGGATGCGCGGGTTGATCGGTTTTGCTGGCCAGTGGACCGATATCCTCTCTTACCTTCCCGAAGGGTGGGAGACTGATCCGATTAAGCGACGCTCAGCGACAGCGGCGACGTTTGCGGCCTCGCTAGAGCTGGCCAAGGAGGGGCATGTCGAGATCCGCCAATCCGAGACATTCGCCCCAATAGAACTTCGCAGAAAGGATTAGCTTTTTGTCAGAAGAAATTGAACAGAAAGAAGAAAGCCTATTCGAGGCGCCGCCGATCGCGGAGCAAGAGCGTATGATCGAGGCGATCCTTTTTGCCAGCGCCGAGCCGGTTTCCGTGGCTGAATTGAACGCGCGAATGCCGCATGGATCGGATGCCGCCGAAGCACTGGCGCATCTGCGCAAGCGTTATGAGGGGCGCGGAGTGCGGGTTGTGCGGGTGGGCGACGCTTGGGCCATGCGTACTGCGCCCGACCTTGGTTTTCTTATGCAAAAGGAAACGGTCGAGCAGCGCAAACTCAGCAGGGCCGCAATCGAGACGCTGGCGATCATCGCGTATCATCAGCCCGTGACACGCGCCGAAATCGAGGCAATTCGCGGTGTTTCTGTCAGCCGTGGTACGATTGACCTGCTGCTTGATATGGAATGGATACGCTTCGGGCGTCGAAAAATGACACCAGGTCGCCCGGTGACGTTCGTGGTGACGCAAGGCTTTCTCGATCACTTCGGTCTTGAAAACGCGCGTGATCTTCCGGGCCTCAAGGAACTGCGCTCTGCGGGGCTACTTGATAGCACACCGCCGGGTCTTGGGCCCACGCCGAGTGAGGGCGAAGAGGGTGACGATGATGAGAACCAAAGCGAAATGTTCGAGGAAGAATAGACCAAGGAGCATCGGGGCAGGCCATTGAAATGGCCTCTAATTCGACACATTTGATGCATAGGCTCTGGCCCGAGGCAACCCCGAGCAAAAAAAGGGAGAGGCGCAATGAACGCCAACCAATTGATCAACATGATCATCAAGATGTTTGTCCGCAAGGCCGTGTCGAAAGGCATGGATGCGGGCGTGAAGCGCGTCAGCGGTAGCGGAAACGCAAAACAAGACATGACGCCCGCAGAACGCCAGCAGGCCAAAGCCGGACGTCAGGCCGCAAAGAAGGCGAGCCAATCGATGAAAATCGCCCGCCGCATGGGGCGGATGTAAGCATCCGCCTTCACGATCAGCTCATCGGCTTGAAATGCTTTGACAGTTTCAGGCCTTGCCCTTGATAGTTCGATGAAATACCGGCGCCATAGAGCTGATCAGGTATCTCGGACATACGCTCATAGACCAACCTGCCCACGACCTGCCCGTGTTCCAGCACGAAGGGTGCCTCGTGGCAGCGCACTTCCAGAACGCCGCGCGACCCGGTGCCTCCCGCCTGTGCATGGCCAAACCCCGGATCAAAAAAGCCCGCGTAATGCACGCGGAATTCGCCTACCATGGCAAGGAATGGCGCCATCTCTGCGGCATAGGCGGGCGGGATATGCACCGCCTCGCGACTGACCAGAATATAAAATGCACCGGGGTCGAGGATGATCTGGCCGCTGGTCGTGCGCAATTCTTCCCAGAATTCCGCTGGGTCGTAATGCGCCAGTAAATCGAGATCGATAACACCGGTGTGCGGCTTGGCACGATATCCAACAAGATCGCCCTTGGCGGGTTTTAGATCGACGGAAAAGCCAAGCCCGTCGTCGATCACAGCTGTACCATCGACAAGTGGGCTTTCCTCATGCAAAGCGCGCAGTGCGTCGTCACTCAGCACCGCTTGACCTTCGCGAAAGCGAATCTGGTTCAGGCGCATCCCAGGACGTACCAGAACGGAAAAGCTGCGCGGGCAGATCTCGGCGTAAAGCGGACCGTCATACCCCGGCGCGATGCGGTCGAATTCTTCGCCACCATCCGTAATCGCGCGTGTAAGCAGATCGAGACGCCCGGTCGAGCTTTTGGCATTGGCAACGGCTTGAATGCCATCTGGAAGAGAAAGCCGTTCCATCAACGGAACGACATAGACACATCCCTTTTCTAGAACAGCGCCATCCGAAAGGTCGATGCGGTGCATTTCAAATTCCTGCAAGCGCTCTTTGACGCTTCGGCCGTGTCCGGCAAGGAACGAGGCACGCACACGATAGGCAACGGTTCCAAGGCGAAGATCAAGCGAGGCAGGTTGTACTTGTTCGGGAATGATGGCGGGGGCGCCCGCAATCGCGCCGGTTCCGATCATTGCTTCGATCTGCTGGCTGGCCAGAACACCGGTCATCGTCTTACTCCGCTTGGTTTCAAACGGGTTTAACGCCCGCAGGCGCGACGGAAAAGCCGAAAATGGGGGGGGTGTTTATTGGTCGGGCTAGCAGGATTCGAACCTACGACCTCCCGTCCCCCAGACGGACGCGCTACCAGACTGCGCTATAGCCCGACGGTCTGGCTTACATAGCGGTTTTTCCGACAGGGGCAAGGAGAAATTGACCCGACAGAGCAGCTAATTACATGTGGCTTTCGGCGCCGCCTGAACGCGCTCGCAATGCGGCGAGACGATCGCGCAGCAAGCGGATTTCCGGGGCCCGATCGGCAGGGATTCGGCGCCCATCGAATGTGGCGACCCGGCTCAGAACGCCGGGCGAAGCGGTGATCTCGTCATCGCTTGGATCGGGGGGCAAATCGATGACCTCGGCGCGAGGAGTCGATGTGACGTGTGGCGCTTCAGGCGTTTCAGCGAGGCTGGAAGCGGCGTCTTCCTCTGGCTTGAGTGGAGCAGGTTGTTCAGGAGTGTCCTGACCCGACTCCTCAGGTGAGGCGATCTGTGCGGCAGCGTCATCGTCTTCCGTTGAAGGGTGCGCGGAACTTTCGGCTGCAGCCTTTTCCGTCAGGGTTTCTGCCGAGGATCCGGCAAGGAACGATGGAATAGGCGCGTTAACCTCGGCTTCGGGTGGGATTTCGGCAGTGCTGGTTTCGAACTCGGAGGTGACTACCGCTTCTTCGGCGTCACTGCCATCAGCATCCTCCACCTCGGATATCAGGCTCGGTTTGTCATCCTTGGCGGGTTCGACCGCCGGTATGTCCTGCGCTGGCGCAGTAAAACCTTCGATCGGAGTGGCGTCTCGCGGTGTTTGTCCCAGCTGCTTCTCAGGCAAGGTTTCCAGCACGTCTTCTGATGGGGCAGTGCTTTCTATTGGGCCAGGGGCAGTGACCGATGCGGCCTCTCCATCGAAAGGAGCGCTGGTATCCTGCGCAACATCTTGCAGGGCTGCGCTATCGTCCTCAGCCTGCACGCTTTCGTCGGTCGAGGATGCTACGTCATTGGAGGGGGCGTCCCACTCCGGTTCGTCGTCTTTGATCTGCTCGCCGTATTGTTCGACAGCTGCTTCAAGTTCGCGCTGAAACGGCAGGACTTTTGCTTCGCTGGCAGCAGCATCGGTGCTGGCCACATCGGCCTCTTTTTCGCGGGCATCTTCGTTGAGCGACCCATCGACATCGTCGGCCAGGTCTGCGTCGAGTGGATCCGAGAGCGACGAGACGTATTTTACGCCCTGTTCGCGAAGCACCTTCTGGACGCCTTTGATGGTCATTCCGTCATCGTGCAGAAGCTTCTTGATCCCGCCGAGAAGCAGCATGTCAGCGGGGCGGTAGTAGCGCCGTCCTCCGGCACGTTTCACAGGCTTTACCTGAGTGAACTTGCTTTCCCAGAACCGCAGAACGTGGGCAGGAGAGCCCAGCCAATCAGCGACCTCGGAAATCGTGCGGAAGGCGTCGGCGCTTTTGGCCATGTTCTGCTCATGCCCCCTTAGTCAAACAGGGGCGGCCCTTCTTAGGGCAGCCCTTATCGTCGTTATTTCTTGTTCCCTTCGGCGACGCGCTCTTTCATGAGATGCGATGGTCGGAAGGTCAGAACCCGCCGCGGATTGATGGGAACCTCTTCGCCGGTCTTGGGATTGCGCCCGACGCGGGCGGCCTTTTCCCTGACCGAAAACGTCCCGAAAGACGAAATCTTGACTTGCTCGCCGCGCACCAGCGCGTCTGACATATGCTGCAACACGCTTTCGACAAGCTGCGCACTATCGTTCCGCGACAGACCTACGGAGCGAAAGACCGCTTCGCTCAGATCCATACGCGTCAAGGTCTTGTTAGACATTTCACTTCCCCCGAGGTCTTTTGAGACGACCTTGGGGCAAGTCAGATTCCGAGTCAATATCAATGGCTTGCAGAGCGGCCTTCACGGCTGAATTTCGCCCTCAAGATTCGCCTTTTGCGCGAATATCACCAGCGCAGGACAACAGAGCCCCAAGCCAGCCCGCCGCCGATGGCCTCTGTTACTAGCAGATCGCCTTGCTTAATCTGGCCACGCTCGACCCCGACTGAAAGGGCAAGCGGGATCGAAGCCGCCGAGGTATTGCCGTGGTCTTGCACGGTTACAATGACCCGTTCCATGGGCAGGCCCATCTTGCGGGCTGTGCCGCGAATGATCCGAATATTGGCCTGATGCGGCACAATCCAGTCGACCGCGTCATCGGTCAGCCCGATTTTCGAGAGCGAGGTATGCGCTGTCGCTGTAAGTTTGTCGACGGCCTGCCGGAAGAGGGGGTTTCCTTGCATCCTGAGCTTGCCGGCCTCGCCGGTGCTCGAAACGCCCCCGTCCACATAGAGCATGTCACGCAAACGCCCGTCGGAGTTGAGATCAGCCGATAGAATGCCGCGATCATCGTTGGATCCAGCCCCTTCTTGCGCCTCAAGCAGCAGCGCGCCGGCGCCATCACCGAACAGCACACAGGTGGAGCGATCTTCCCAGTCCATAATGCGAGAGAATGTCTCGGCCCCGATCACGAGCACTTTTTCGGCCTGACCCGCGATGATCAGCGCGTTGGCATTGGTAAGAGCGAAAACAAACCCGGCACAGACCGCCTGTACGTCGAAGCCGAAGCCGCGCGTCATGCCAAGCCCGGCCTGCACCATGGTGGCGACAGACGGAAAGGTAAGGTCGGGGGTCGACGTGGCCACGATGATTGCGTCGACCTCGTCGGCATCGCGGCCGGCCATGGCGAGCGCGCGCTTGGCCGCGGTGACAGCCATCTGGGAGGTTGTTTCGCCTTCTGCAGCGAAATGGCGGCGTTCGATCCCGCTGCGAGAGCGAATCCATTCATCGGACGTATCGAGAGTTTTCTCGAACTCGGCGTTTTCAACCACACGTTCGGGCAAGTAGTGGCCCACGCCAGTTGCGACTGCCCGGATCGTCATGCCGATTTATCCCTGCCGTTGCCTGTATTCGATGACGTCTCGGCGTCCTTGGCTTGAGGATCCTTGTCATCATCGCCGTGATCGAGTTCGTCACTGGCCAACATTGTCGCCGCAGCAACACGCGCCGCCAGTTTTTCAGAGAAATTCGATTGTGCCAACTGGAACGCAAGCTTCACCGCCGCAGAAATACCCGTCGCATCAGCGGATCCGTGCGATTTCACAACGGTGCCGTTCAAACCCAGGAAAACACCGCCATTTTGACGCCGTGGGTCGATTCTTTTCGATAGCCGTTTGAGAGAGGTATAGGCCAGCAGTGAGGCCAGTCGCGACAGCAGCGAATGGGCGAAAGCCTCGCGCAGAAGCTGCCCGATGAGCGATGCCGTGCCTTCACCCGTCTTGAGCGCCACGTTGCCGGTAAAGCCGTCGGTCACAATCACGTCGACCCGGTCGCTTGGAAGGTCTGAACCCTCTACGAACCCGACATAGTCGAAATCTGCAGCGTTGGCGTTTTGCGCGATCAGATCGTTGGCCGCTTTCATTTCCGAGCGGCCCTTGAACTCTTCGGTTCCAACGTTGAGCAGGCCGACACGCGGACGTCTGACGTTGAAACCATTGCGAGCATAGGACGCCCCCATCAGCGCGTATTGCAGCAGGTCACGCTCATCCGCCTTGATGTCGGCGCCGCCATCGAGCATCACGTTGAAGCCTTGGCTATTGCGTGACGGCCAAAGCACGGCAATGGCAGGGCGGTAGATTCCGGGCAGCTTTTTCAGCCGCACCACGGATAGAAGCATCAGCGCGCCGGTATTGCCGCAGGAAACACAAACGGTCGCCTCGCCTGTGCGCACGGATTCGAGTGCTGACCACATCGAACTGTCCTTGCGCTTGCGCAGGACATCGGCGGGTTTGTCATCCATGCTGACGACGCCTTCGGCATCGCGAATCTCAACTCGACCGGCCAAGGCCTTGCGTTGCTCAACCAGCGGTTCAAGCGTGTCACGCGGGCCATGCAACAGAAAGGCGATGTCGGGATTGATTTCAGCAGACAGAGCAATGCCGGCGACGACTGCCGCCGGCCCCTGATCGCCGCCCATGGCGTCGACCGATACGATGGTCTTGCCTGCAAAAGCCTGCTTCCAAGCCGGGGCCTCAACCTCGCCATTCTCCGCTCTGCTGATGTTCTCAGATGCGGTCATCGCGGTGGCCAACTCCCGTCAGACTCGACTCGTCAGGTTTGTACAAAGACTTTCTGCTCCGGAAAGACCCGGATCAGGCCGCGTCTTCGTCCAGGTCGATTTCGTCGACCACAGCAACGATTTCACGATCATCGTAGTGCCCGCACGACGGGCAAACGTGATGCGGGCGCTTCAGCTCGCCGCAGTTGCCGCATTCGTTGGGATTCGCTGCTGTGAGCGAGTCGTGCGCGCGACGGTTGTTGCGGCGCGATTTGGAAACTTTGTTCTGTTGGACGGCCATGGTGCCACCTCGATTTATAGGTTCTTGGGTGAAGTACCCAGTTGACGGTAAGGGCAGCGTCTGAGCGCCCCGTTCGCGGATTATGCAGGCACATATGCGTTAGCAACGCGCCTGTCCAATCCAAATTTCTCAAGAGGGCGCGAAAATAGCCAGAATCGCATATTGTGCAAGCGATTTGTTGCCACCCTTTATACGGTCCTGCGAAAGCGCCGCGGGGATGCTTCAATCGTCACCCTCGAGCTTGTCTTTCAACGCTTTCAATCCGGCAAAGGGGCGGGCGTCTTCGTCCTGCATCGGTGTTGTGCCCGGCTCGGCGAACTGAGCTTGTGACAGTGAAGCATCTTCTGCGCGGGGATACATCGGAAGCGCCAGAGCCAGCGCTTCTTGCATGATGAGAGAGAGATCGATCACCGAGGTAAGTTGCTCGATGGAGTCGTCTTCGGGCATTTCGATTTCGTCTTCCTCACTCTCGAGGTCTGGCAGATGTGCAAGCAGGCGCCGCGTGATCTTTTCCTCGATCCGCGTGGTCACTGGGGCGAGCGTCACGACGCAGGGTTGCACCACCGTTGCACCCAAATGGCCCACGAGTCGCCAGTCGCTTTTGCCCTCGGCTGTGATCTCGCCCTTGAAGCGCAGTTTGCGCAGTCCGTCGATCTTCAGCTCCTGAGCGATGCGCGTCATTTCGGCATCGCTAGGGGCAAGCTCGAAGCGCGTCGGGCGTGATGTCGGAAGGTCGGAAACGGTGAGTCGCGGCGAAGAAGCGGGGGAGGGCATGGTGCATCCATTCTTGAAGAAGGGGGCGAAGCTGTTGTAAGCGGATTAAAAGGCGCTAATCGCCATGGCAAGAGGGCAGCGGCAATATGGGCATTTCTTCGAAGGCAGGCATGACCGGGCGCGCACGTGCTTTGGTGGCAATGCTGTTGATCGCGTCCGTGGCGGCTTGCGCCCCGATCTATCGCAATCATGGCTACGTTCCCTCCCAGGAGGAGCTGGACGAGATCAGCGTGGGCGACAGCCGCGCCACCGTTGACGAGGTGATCGGCGCGCCCACTACAGGCGGGATGATGGGCGAGGGCGATTACTACTACGTCCGTTCCCGGGTGAAACGTCTCGGCATGCTTGAGCCTAAAGAGATCGACCGGCAGGTGGTCGCCATCAGCTTTGACAGCAACGATGGCGTTCAGAACATTGAGCGCTTCGGTCTTGAACGTGGCCGCGTGATCGCGCTCAACCGGCGTGTCACTAGTTCATCTGTGGAAGACAAGACGTTCTTCCGGCAGTTGATGGGCAACTTGGTGAACTTCAACCCAAGCCAGTTCCTCGGCAGCTCCGAATAAACCAGGCGGCTCTCCGTCACACGCGCGTCATCGCTTGCCGCGAGGGTACGGGCAGCCTAGGCTGTATCCGTCACCAATTTCGAGGGCGCAGATGGACCGGCGCAACGCGTCACTCCTGATTGAAAAGGGCCGCTACCGCGCGCGGCTGGCGCAGTGTGCGCAAGATCTCGCGCGGGCCCAGACGTTACGCCATCTGGCCTTTCATGGCCGCGAGGGGCGGGATGCCGATGCCTTTGATGTGCTGTCGTCGCATATTCTTGTAGAGGACATGTGCAGTGGTGTGCTTGTCGGTTGCTGTCGTTTCCAGCCGCTGGATGCCGGCGCGATATCACAAAGCTATGCAGCGCAATATTACGAGCTTTCGGGCCTCGAAAGATTCGATGGGACGCTCGTCGAACTCGGTCGGTTTTGCGTCGCGCCGGGACGCGGGGATCCGGATATCCTGCGCCTCGCGTGGGCGATGTTGACCCGCTATGTCGATGAAAACGATGTGAAAATGCTGTTCGGCTGTGCGTCTTTTTCGGGCACGGACGCGACAAGATACCGGGATGCGTTCGCCATGTTGCGAGAGCGCCATCTCGCGCCGGATCGTTGGCGGCCACGGGTTAAGGCACCGCAGGTGGTGCGCTTTGATGCCGGGCCATGGGCCAAGGTGGATACGAAGCGCGCCTTGCTTGCGATGCCGCCGCTGCTGCGCAGCTATCTCATGATGGGCGGCTGGGTCAGCGATCACGCGGTCGTCGACCGGCAGATGAACACGCTGCACGTTTTCACCGGGCTTGAGATCGCGGCGATACCGCCTGCGCGAAAGCGCCTGTTGCGGGCGGATGCCGCCTGAATGGGGGCGAGGGTGGCCAAGTAAGCGCGCGGTGGCTTGACCGCGACGCGTCGCACGATTAGCTGGGCGTCATGGCCAGAGCACCCCTTCTTCAACTCACCGATATTTCCCTCACTTTTGGTGGCGAACCTGTTTTCGACGATCTTTCGCTGATCGTACAACCGGGTGACCGGGTGGCCCTTGTCGGGCGTAACGGATCGGGAAAATCCACACTTCTCAAAGTGATGGCAGGCATAGTTGAGGCGGATCGTGGCGATGTCATCGTCGGCCCTGGCACCTCGGTCGGGTATATGGAGCAAGATCCGCGCATGGAGGGATTCGCCACGCTGGGCGCATTTGCCACCAGCGGGCTTGAACCCGGTGAGGCGTATCGGGTGGAGCGCGCGGCGGAAGGGTTGAAGTTTGATCCCGACCGTCCAGTCGACACCGCCTCGGGCGGGGAGCGGCGGCGCGCGGCATTGGCCAAGCTGATGGCCGAGGCGCCGGAGCTGATGCTGCTCGATGAGCCGACGAACCACCTTGATATCGAGGCGATTGCTTGGCTTGAAGACGAGCTGAAATCGACGCGGGCGGGGTTTGTCCTGATTAGTCACGACCGGGCGTTCCTGCGGGCGCTGACGCGCGCAACCCTTTGGATCGACAGGGGAAAAGTGCGACGTCAGGAAAAGGGATTCGCCGATTTCGAGGCGTGGCGCGACAAGGTCTGGGAAGATGAGGATCAGGCGCGTCACAAGCTGGACCGCAAGATCAAGTCCGAGGCGCGGTGGGCCGTCGAAGGCATCAGTGCGCGCCGCAAGCGCAATATGGGCCGGGTCCGGGCGCTGCGCGACCTGCGCAGTGAGCGCGCGGCGCAGATCAAACGACAGGGCACGGCGGCGATGGCGCTGGACTCGGGGCCGCAATCGGGCCGCAAAGTGATCGAAGCAAAAGGTATTTCAAAGGCTTACGAGGAAAAGATCATCCTGCGCCCATTTGACCTTACCGTGATGCGGGGCGACCGGGTGGCCTTTGTCGGGCCCAATGGCGTGGGCAAGACGACGTTGCTCAAGATGCTGATGAAAGAGGTCGAGCCGGACAGTGGATCGGTCAAGCATGGCACCAATCTGGTGCCTGCCGTTTTCGATCAGGCGCGGGCGCAGCTTGATCCGGAAATGTCGCTTTGGGACAGCCTGACAACCGCGCCAGGGATGCGCGTTTCGGGCCAATCGGACCAGATCATGGTGCGAGGACAACCCCGCCATGTTGTTGGTTATCTTAAAGAATTCCTGTTCGATGAGCGGCGGGCGCGGGCCAAGGTGCGCTCGCTCTCCGGCGGGGAGAAAGCGCGGCTTTTGCTGGCGCGGTTGATGGCGCAGGAGAGCAATCTTCTGGTGCTCGACGAGCCGACCAATGACCTTGATGTCGAGACGCTGGACCTGCTTCAGGAGTTGCTCGACAGCTATGATGGCACGGTGCTTCTGGTCAGCCACGACCGTGATTTCCTTGACCGCGTGGCGACGATCACCATCGCGATGGAAGGCGGCGGACGGGCTGTGACCTATGCCGGGGGCTGGACGGATTACCAGGCCCAGAAGGCAGAATCGAGCGCGTCGGAGGCAGCGGAAAAGCAAGCTAAAACAGCAGCTTCCACGGCAAAGACGACACAGGCGAAAGCCGCTGAAAAGGCGGGGTTGAGCTTTACCGAAAAGCATCGGTTGGAGGAATTGCCGGGCCTGATGGAACGGCTGGAGGCCGAGAAGGCGAAGCTGGAAGAGTTTCTTGCGCAACCCGATCTTTACACCAAGCAGCCGGTGAAATTCGCCAAGGCGACAGAGGCGCTGGTGGAGCGGCAGACAGCCTTGGCCGCGGCCGAGGAAGAATGGTTAACCCTTGCTGAAAAGGCAGAGGCAGAAGGTTAACAGGGGCCGAAAACGCGCGTCTGCAAAGCGTATGCCCTGCGCCTGCAATCCGTCTGGCACGGGACGCGTTTACTTTTTACTCGCCTAGGGGAGGTTGCAACGGGCCGCACCCGGGGGCGCGACCCGCGAAACACTCACTGCATCCGCAACGCGCCGTCGATCCGGATCACGGTGCCGTTGAGATAGCCACATTCGACGATGAACTGCGCCAGCCGTCCGTATTCGGACGGATCGCCCAGACGCTGCGGGCAGGTTACGTCGGCGGCCAGCTCGTCCTGAACCTCTTGCGGCAGGCCGGCGAGCATCGGGGTGGCAAAGATGCCCGGTGCGATGGTCATCACCCGGATGCCGCTGCGCGCGAGGTCACGGGCCATCGGCAGGGTCATGCCGACCACACCACCCTTGGAAGAGGCATAGGCCACCTGTCCGCGCTGCCCTTCGAAGGCGGCGATCGAAGCGGTGTTGACGATCACGCCGCGCGCGCCGTCTTCGTCCGGGTCGTTGGTCGTCATCTCGGCGGCGGCAAGGCGGGCGACGTTGAAACTGCCCACGAGGTTGATGTCGATCACTTGCTGGTATTTCTCGAGCGAGAGGGGGCCGTTCTTGCCCACGGTGGTGCCCGCAGGTGCGATGCCGGCACAGTTCACGGCACAGGTGACGCGGCCCATTGCCTGTTTCGCGCTGGCGATGGCGGCTTTTACGCTGGCCTCGTCGGTGACGTCGGTTTGGGCGAAGCTGGCACCCATTTCGGCGGCGATCTTTTCGCCACGCTCGGCGTCGCGGTCCAGAAGCGTGACTTTCGCGCCCGAGGCGATGAACTGACGCGCCGTGGCCTCGCCAAGGCCGGAGGCGCCGCCGGTGATGATGGCGCAGGTTTCGGTGATTTTCATGAGGCCCTCTCCCTTGAATTGAACAGTTGTTCATTACCTTCCGCGCGGTGCGCTGTCAAAGCGGGAAGGGGCGGGCACCTTCAGGTCGGGCCTTTGGGCTGTGCCTCTGACGTGGTGCGCTTGAGCCGTCGGGCGAAAGCGCCCATGCCCAGAACGGTGATGGTGATACGAAAGATGTGGTGAATGGTGACGAAGGCCGGATTGGCATGAAGCGACAGCGCAATCAGTGCCATTTCATTGATCCCGCCGGGGGCGAAGGTGATGAGCAGCACTTCGAAGTCCTGCCCCGTGAGGCCGCGCAAGGCGAGGGCGAATCCGGCCCCGAGCGAAAGCATACCGACGACCGAGGCGAACGACAGGCCAATGCCGCGCAACATCATAGACCGGCTGATGCCGGCAAAGCGAAGCCCCAGCGCGGTGCCGACGATCACCTGTGACAGCGCCACGAGCCAGCCGGGCACGGCAAGCGGCATCCCGGCCAGAGATGCACCGGCCGAAAGCAACATCGCGCCGGTCAATTGCCACGCGGGCAGGCGGATGAGGCGGCCAAGAAAGAGCCCGGCGGCGGCTGTTGCAATGACGATGGGCACTGCCAAGAGGGGGATTGCGTCAGCTGTGGTTCCCGCGCCAGCGGCGCTTCCGACCGGTTCGCCATGCCAGAGCGACAGGCCAAGTGGCACCAGCGCGATGACGGTGATGATTCGCAGGAATTGCTGGGTGATCAGAAGCGAGATATTGGCACCGGCGGCCTCGCCCATGGTGATGGATTCGATCAGGCCACCGGGGGCGCCGGAATAAAAAGCGGTGGCGGGATCATAGCCGCCAAGACGGCGAAACACCCAGTAATTCCAAGCCTGCGCCAGCGGCACGAAAAGCGCCACACCGGCGAGCGAGATCAACATGAGCGGCGCTTCGGCCAAAAGCTCGGGGCGGACCTGGGTGCCAATCAGGATGCCGATGATCGACACGAAGAGCGTGCGATATTCCTGGGGGAAGCTATAGCCCGCGGGAATCGTGCGTGGAAACGCGATCGACAGCACGGCGGTCAGGGTGAGCGGTCCGAGAAGGTAAGGCAACGGCAGCGGCAGCATCGAGGCCGCAGCCCCCGCAGCCCCGCCCAGTAAGCAGAAAATCACGCTGTAGAGGGCGGTTCGAAGAAAGGACATGCGCGTAAAATGATCCGGCAGCGTCAGGAGGTAGGGCAGCGGTTAGGCACGTGGTCAGGGCGGGGGACGTGGTAGGCCCGGCAGGACTTGAACCCGCAACCAAAGCGTTATGAGCGCTCTGCTCTAACCAATTGAGCTACAGGCCCGCCTGGGGGCTAGGTTTAGCGGATGCAGGGGGGAGGTCAAGCGGATGGCGGCCGGGATCGGGGAAGTTTGCGCCGATCTGCGCGTGGACGCGGCAACGGCGCGGCAAACTGGGGGATGAAGCGGCGCGGCGGGGTCTTCTGGCGTGGACTTTGCGCCCGGCTTGGTCTATCCGGGCGGCGACCGAAACGGGGGCCTTTCATGAGCGAGCGTAAGAACGGGATCACCTATGCCGAGGCGGGTGTGGATATTGATGCGGGCAATGCGCTTGTCGAGCGGATCAAGCCGGCGGCCAAGCGGACGCAGCGACCGGGCGTGATGGCCGGGCTTGGCGGCTTTGGCGCGTTGTTCGATTTGAAGGGGGCGGGCTATAGCGATCCGATCCTCGTCGCGGCGACGGATGGCGTAGGCACCAAGCTTCGCATTGCGATCGACACCGGGGAAGTGGACGGCGTGGGCATCGACCTTGTGGCGATGTGCGTGAACGACCTTGTTTGTCAGGGGGCGGAGCCGCTGTTTTTCCTTGATTACTTTGCCACCGGCAAGCTGGAAACAGACGTGGCGGCGCGCATCATCGAGGGCATCGCCGAAGGCTGCGTGCGCTCGGGCTGTGCGCTGATCGGGGGCGAGACGGCGGAAATGCCGGGGATGTATCCCGAGGGTGATTTCGATCTGGCGGGCTTTGCCGTGGGCGCGATGGAGCGCGGTGCGGATCTGCCGGCGGGCGTGGTCGAGGGCGATGTGCTGTTGGGGCTGGCCTCGGACGGGGTGCATTCGAACGGCTATTCGCTGGTGCGCAAGCTGGTCGAGGTGTCGGGGCTGGGCTGGGACGCCGATTGCCCTTGGGCCGAGGGCACGCTGGGCGCGGCGCTTTTGACGCCGACGCGGCTTTACGTGCGCCAAGCGCTCGACGCGGTGCGGGCAGGGGGCGTTCATGCGCTGGCCCATATCACCGGTGGCGGTCTGACCGAGAACCTACCGCGGGTGTTGCCCGAAGGGTTGGGCGCCGACATTGACCTTGAAAGCTGGGATCTGCCGCCGGTGTTCGGCTGGATGGCCGAGGTGGGCGGCTTGGACGAGGGCGAAATGCTCAAGACCTTCAACTGCGGCATCGGCATGGTGCTGTCGGTCGAGGCCGACCGGGCAGAGGCGCTGAGCGCGTTGCTGCAAGAGGCCGGCGAAACGGTTTCGGTACTGGGCCGGGTGAGCGCGGGCGAAGGGGTTCGCTATAGTGGTGCGCTGAAGTGAAACGGGTTGCGATCCTGCTTTCGGGCGGCGGCTCGAACATGGTGAAACTGGTTGAATCGATGCGCGGGGATCATCCGGCGCAGCCCGTCCTTGTGCTGTCGAACGATTCGACAGCGGGCGGGTTGGACCGGGCGGCTGAACTGGGCGTGCCGACCGAAGTGGTCGATCATCGGCCCTTCAAGGGCGACCGCGAGGCGTTCGAGCGCGCATTGATCGCGGCGATCGAGCCCCATGCGCCCGATATCATCTGCCTTGCCGGGTTCATGCGTATCCTGACGCCACTGTTCATCAACACCTATGCCGGGCGGATGTTGAACATTCACCCGTCGCTTTTGCCGAAATACCGCGGGCTGCATACCCACAAACGCGCTTTGGATGCGGGGGAAACGCAGGCGGGCTGCACCGTGCACGAGGTCACAGCCGAGCTTGACGACGGGCCGATCCTTGGACAGGCGCAGGTGCCGATTGAAGAGGGCGACAGCCCCGAAACACTGGCCGCAAGGGTGCTGAAACAAGAGCATGTTCTCTACCCGGCGGTGCTTGAACGATTCGCGGCAGGCAACCGAGAGCCGATCTTTCTGGGCTGACCTTTCCTTTGCCGTGAAAACCGCGTAAGACGCGCGAATTACAAGCAAAGACAGAAGAAAATCGCCCGATGCGCACGATCACGACGACCCAAGAGCTTGCCGCCTTTTGTGAGGCCGCCAAGGCCCATGATTACGTCACCCTCGATACCGAGTTCCTGCGCGAGCGGACTTATTACTCGAAACTTTGCCTGATCCAGATGGCCCTGCCGGGTGAGGGCGATGAGGATGCCGTCCTGATCGATCCGCTGGTCGAGGGGCTGTCACTCAAACCGCTTTACGAGTTGTTCGAGGATCGCTCGGTCGTGAAAGTGTTTCACGCGGCGCGCCAGGATCTTGAGATTTTTCAGGTCGAGGCCGGGGTGCTGCCCGATCCGCTGTTCGACACGCAGGTGGCGGCGATGGTCTGTGGCTTTGGCGAGCAGGTGGGCTACGAGACGCTGGTGCGCAAGATCGCGCGTGAACCGCTCGACAAGACCTCGCGCTTTACCGATTGGTCGCGCCGCCCGCTGACCGATGCACAGAAGAAATACGCGCTGGCGGACGTGACGCACCTGCGGGTGATCTATGAATACCTTGCCGCCGAGCTGGAAAAGACCGGCCGCGCGAAATGGGTCGAGGAAGAGTTGGAAATCCTCACCAACCCCGAGACTTACGTGACCCATCCGGGCGAAGCGTGGAAGCGGGTGAAAACCCGGACCAACTCGGCCCGGTTCCTTGGGATCGTGCGCGAATTGGCGCGGTTTCGCGAAGGCTATGCCCAGGCGCGCAACATCCCGCGCAACCGGGTGTTCAAGGATGACGCGCTGACCGAACTGGCCTCGACCAAGCCCAGAACGCTGCAGGATCTGGGCCGTTCGCGGCTGTTGCTGCGCGAGGCCCGCAAGGGCGAGATCGCCGACGGTATCCTTGCGGCGGTGGCGGCGGGCATCGAGTGCCCCGAGGATGATCTGCCCAAGATCGACAAGAGCCGCGACAAGCTGCAGGTGAACCCGGCGCTGGCCGATCTCTTGCGGGTGCTGTTGAAGGCCAAGACCGAATCTTCGGGCGTGGCGCCGAAGCTGATCGCGCCTTCGGCCGATCTCGACATGATCGCGGCAGGTGAGCGTGATGTCTCGGCGCTCAAAGGGTGGCGGCGCGAGGTGTTCGGTGAGGATGCGCTCAGGCTGTGCAAGGGTGAGATCGCGCTGGCGGCCAAGGGGCGCAGCGTCAAGGTCGTCGAACTCTAAGCGCGTTTCAGGCGTGGTGAAGCCTGTGAGCTTCGCGCCTCAGGTCATTGATAATGCAGTGAAATAAGATTTTTAGCGTGTGACGCTAAGCGCGTTGCGGGCACCGTTCACGATGATCTTGCGAACTTCTTGCAGCTCGTTCTCGGAGATGAACTTCGCTGCGGTGATCCCGCGCGAAGAGGCCGGGCCGACGCGCCGGTTGGCGGGCATAACGGCCTTCAGCGTGTAGCTGAGCGTGCCGGGGGCCGCGTCTTTGTCCTTGACCACGCGCACGTCGAAGGCGCCCTGGGTGGCGGCACGCGCTTCGATCCGCAGAACCGCGCCACCGGAGTTGCGTTCGGCGCGCAGGGCGGTGATCTGATCCACCGGAATGCCGAGATAGACCTCTTCCCGGTTGCGCCGGAACATCGATGAGCGTTCGGGGATTAGCGGGTTGGCCGTGCCTTCCGCGCGCGGTGCTTCCACCCGGCTGCGCCCGAACCAGTTGAGCGGGTTGAGCCGCGTGCTACAGGCCGAAAGCGTCGTCGCCGCGATCAGAAGCGCCAGAACGGGTATGCGCATGGGAACTGCCCCTCGAATTTGCTTTTCATCGGGTTAGCCTATTCCCGCCCGCTTGAAAAGAGAGAGCGGGCTGGACGCGGGGCCGAGGCTTGCCTATTTCGGCAGGGAGGCGACCGGAGACGTGACCGGAGAAGCGAAAGGAAACACCGATGGCACAGGCAGCGTTCGAAGAACTGGTCGAGGATTTCGAGTTTCTCGAGGATTGGGAAGCGCGCTATGCGCTGGTGATCGACGAGGGCAAAGCGATGGAACCGCTCGACGCGGCGCTCAAGGTGCCGGCTACCAAGGTCGAGGGCTGCGCCAGTCAAGTCTGGCTGCATCCACGGATCGAGGCCGGGGTGTTTCATTTCGAGGGCGAGTCGGACGCAATGATCGTGCGAGGGCTGATCGCGGTGCTGAAAAAGCTTTATGACGGCCTGCCGGTGGGCGAGGTGGCGGGCGTCGATGCGCCAGCGGAAATGGCGCGGCTTGGCTTGGACCAGCACCTTTCGGCGCAGCGCTCCAACGGGTTGCGCGCGATGTTCGAGCGGATTCGCGAAAGCGCTGCTGCCGCCTGACGCGCGCTTTACCTTGGCGGGGCGCTTTTGGCTGGTGTGGCGCTATGGGTATTTTTGGCCATAAAAGAACCCCGGGGTCGGTGTGCCCCTTGCGCCGCTGCCGCTTGGGGCGTTGGTTGATTTGTGGGTGTCCTGCTGTTCTTTCATGGCGATAAATACCCAAAAACGCACCATCGCGGTAAAGCGCCTCGGGTGAAGATATCAGGATGCGGCTGGAAGGAAGGTCGGTGTCAGCCTGGTTTCGCCGCAGGGGCGGCGAGCGGTTCAAGCGCGGTAGCGAGATCGCCGTAGCCTGTAAAACGGCGTTCGAACGTCAGGCCCATGCGCGTGGCGCAGTCGCGCGCCTTTTTCGTCAGCGCGTCGTCATCGGTCTGGGCGAGGTAGACGAGCTTCTCGTAGTGACCAAAATAGGTTTCGAGAAGTTGCGGGTACCGGTCGAGGCCGAGCGGTGTCCAGACGAAGGCATCGAACTGCCGGGCGAGGAAATCGGTCAGGTAGAAGGTGGTGATCTCGTCCTCGGCGTGGGCGGCGAAGGCGTCGTTGCCCTCGAAGAAACTGTAGCAATGCGGGCCTGCGATCATCTCGACGCCAAGACGGGCGCAGGCGGCCTCAAGCTGGCCGCCGGTGCCGCAATCGGCGTAGGCCACGAAGATCTGGCTGTAGGTGGCGCGTGCCTCGGTCACTGCTTTTTCGATCGCGGGGGTGATGCGTTCGGGGTGGTTGTGCCAGATCGCGGGCAGGCATTGCAGGGTGACGTGGCTCCAGCCGTTGGTGCGCAGGATGGCGAGGATTTCGCGCGCCAGCGCACCGCAGGCGAGGATCAGGATGCTGGCTGTGGGGGCTGCGATCTCGGCGCCGGATTGCGTTAGCGTGGCGTCATCGGGAAGGGGGGCGGTCATCGCCGGGCCCTGAGCGCCAGCGCGGCGGCAAGCGCGATGAGAGCGGGCAGGGTGAGGCCCAGTGGCGACAGGGCCGCGCCCGACAGAAGTGGGGCCAGCGCGAAAACGGTCAGCGCCGCGGCGGCGAGCACCACGATGAGCAGCAGGGAGAAATGGCTTAGCGGCATGAGCGCTCCTTCCTGCGTCCGAGGTGGGGGTGATGGGGGCCGCAATCAAGGGCGGCCCCGGTCGTGATCTGTGTGGTGTATGTCGGCCAGAGGCCGGGGTCGGTCAGGCGCCGACGCCCTGGTTGTGCTTGCGCGCGACCAGCGTTTTCGCGGTTTCCACTGCGACGGCGGCATCGCGGCAATAGGCATCCGCGCCGATCGCCTTGCCGAATTCCTCGTTCAGCGGCGCGCCGCCGACCAAAACGATAATGTCATCGCGGCGCTGTTTCTCGATCAGCGTGTCGATCACCACTTTCATATAGGGCATGGTTGTCGTCAGCAGGGCCGACATGCCGAGGATGTCGGGGTCTTCGGCGTCCATCGCTTCGAGATAGGCTTCGACGGCGTTGTTGATGCCGAGATCGACCACTTCGAAACCGGCGCCTTCCATCATCATCGCGACGAGGTTCTTGCCGATGTCGTGGATGTCGCCCTTGACCGTGCCGATCACCATCTTGCCGACGCGCGGCGCGCCGGTTTCGGCCAGAAGCGGCTTGAGGATGGCCATGCCGCCCTTCATCGCGTTCGCGGCGAGCAGCACTTCGGGCACGAACAGGATGCCGTCGCGGAAGTCGTCGCCGACGATCTTCATGCCGCCGACCAGCGCTTCGGTCAGGACGCGGTAGGGGGCCCAGCCGCGTTCGAGCAGGATGTTGACCGATTCCGCGATCTCTTCCTTGAGGCCGTCGTAGAGGTCATCGAACATCTGTTGGACGAGTTCCTCGTCATCGAGTTCCGAGAGGATGATATCGTCTTCTTGGTCGGACATGCGCGTATCCTTGGTTTGTATGGCCATCACCGGATGGTTTTTTTTGGCCCCTGTTTCATGCGATGCTATCCGCGAAAGGCGGCGTCCCGACTAGGCGGTTTGCGACACCTACGGCGCTTTTATCGACCTATGGGCCGGAATCAGAGCGGATTCGGGGCTGGTCTGCGTGAAAAATGTTCAACTTGTTTATGCGCTTGTTGCGAGTGTTCCTGTTATGTTCCATATTGGAGCCATGGCGCAGGAACACCACATCGAAATCGAGAGGCGGCGCGGGCGCGGCGCGGTGTCGAACCGGGCCGGTCGGTTCGAAGCGATGCAGCGTGAGGACAGCTGGGATGGCTGGGATATTCCCGAGGCGCGGCCGCGCTTTGCCACCGAGTTGCGAGAGGAGCGGGCGGGCCGCGTGATCACGCGCAACACATCGCCCGATGTGCCGTTCGACCGCTCGCTCAACATCTATCGCGGTTGTGAGCATGGTTGCGTCTATTGCTTTGCGCGGCCCACGCATGCCTTTCTTGGCCTTTCACCGGGGCTGGATTTCGAGACCCGGCTGGTGGCCAAGGTGAACGCGCCCGAGGCGTTGGCGCGGGAATTGTCGGCCAAGGGCTATCGCCCGGCACCGCTGGCGATTGGCACCAACACCGACCCTTATCAGCCTTGCGAGCGAGAGGCTGGGTTGATGCGTGCATGTCTGAAGGTATTGCGCGATTTCCGGCATCCGGTGGCGATTGTCACCAAGGGCACTCTGATAGAGCGGGATCTCGATATCCTTGGGCCGATGGCGGCGGAGGGGTTGGTGCGGGTTGGCATTTCCGTCACCACGCTACGCGATGACGTGGCGCGCAGCATGGAGCCGCGTGTGCCGCGCCCCGCACGGCGGCTGGAGGTGATCCGCAGGCTTACGCAGGCGGGCGTGCCGGTGCGGGTGATGGCCGCGCCGATTGTGCCGGGGCTGACCGATCCGGAACTGGAGGCGATCCTTGCCGCCGGGGCCGAGGCCGGGGCGCGCTCGGCCAGTTGGATCATGCTGCGGCTGCCGCGCGAGGTTTCGGACCTGGTGCAGGAATGGCTGGCCGAGGATTTTCCCAATGCGGCGGGCCGGGTGATGGCGCGGCTGCGCGAGATGCACGGCGGCAAGGATTATGCCGCCGACTGGCACCAGCGGATGCGCGGCAGCGGCCCCTATGCCCACCTGATCGCGCGGCGGTTCGACGTGGCGGTGCGGCGATTGGGGCTGGATCGCGAATTGCCCGAATTGCGGAGCGATCTTTTCAACGTGCCGGGGCGCGGGCAACAATTGGATATGTTTTCAGATCTTTCCTAGCGCCCGGTTCGAAGACGGTTTTTGGAGGAAAGTCTTGATCGACATCAGCAGATCGGGAACACTCCTCGCACTGTTTTCTTTGTTGTGATTGGATTGATATGCTGCGTTTTCTTGTGATTTCCCTACTGCTTGTTGGTTTCAGCAGTCTCACGCCGGGGTCTGTATCGGCGCAATCTCTCACCATGAAACAATATCAGAAGAACATGGATGGGCTGAGTCTTCTTGAAGCTCTTGGCAATACTTTGGTTGGAAGCACGAGAAGCAGCGGCAAAACGTGGAGCGTTTACCTGAATTGGAATGGAAACGCCTCGTTCCAGTTTTCGTCTGGAAAGAAGATGACGGGAACGTGGAAGAAGAAATCAAAAAACATCATTTGCTTCAAGGGATTGGTGGATAAGAAGCCATGGGAGGAAGTCTGCAAGTTGGCCGCGCCGCGCGGTCGGGGGCTGGATTGGCGCACCGTGAAGCTGAACGGGACGAAGGATGGCGTCCTGCGCTATTCCTATGCCGATGCCAAAGAGAAGTCCGGCAGTTCCCAGATCGCCTTTTTGTTGCCGGGCGGGCAATACGCATCGCGTTACTCGCGGACCGAAAAGCCTTCGAACTGGGTCGGACGGGTGGTTGCCGGGCGGACAATCGGATCGAAATCCATCTGGTTTCTGGATCTCAAGAAAAACAAAAGTTACGAGCTAACCACCACCTCCGGTTATCGCTACAAGGGCACCTATAGCATGTTTGGCAACACGCTTTGCCTGAAACGCGTGGGTAAGAACTCGGAATGTGTGAAGACAGATAAATCGAACACGAGCGGGCGGGTTTATTACACCCCTCGCGGACATGGTCTGAGTTCGTCCGAAATCGTTTATGTATCTCCGTCATATGTCGCGAAAGAGAAGCCAAAGCCCGATCCCGATGCGTTGGTGCGCAAAGCACCGATCGCGAAATCCGCAGGTGTGCGGCACTATCACGTCATCGAGACAGACAGGTCGGCGCGGTACGCGCTGCTTTTGGGTGAGAATGGCGAATTGTCCCTGATCGATCCCATCGCGAACGCCGGACTTGCCGGGGTTACAGTGATGAAGTTCGGTGGAATTGCGCAGTCGGGGGCGTCTAATTTCCCCAAGATCAGGGACATCGCCCTTGCCGCCGACGCGCTTCGGTTCGCATTTTTGGCGGGGGATGCATTGGCGGTGGTCGATTTTTCGAGCAAAGCTTCGCTACAGATTGACATGCCGTTGGCCACATCAGAGCCGGGCAAAGACGCGGCGGGGGCTGCGCCGTCGCTTAAGGGCAACCAGATCCTCGACGTTGCAATTTCTCCGGACGGGGAATTGGTGGCGATTGGCACAGCGGGACAGGGGGTCAGAACCTATCTGGCGTCGGATCTGTCGCCATTTTGGGCGGGGCCGGAGACCGAGGCGCGGGATCAGCTTGTCCGCTTTACGCCGGACGGGCGCCATCTTCTTGCGGTGACGAGAGCGGGCACAGTTCGCCTTTTTGATGTGAAGACCGGGCAAGTTGTCAGTTCTCTCGTGCTTAAGAACGCGGAAACGGGCCTTGTCGGGGGGCTTTACCTGTCGCCGTCTTCGGTGGTGTTCGGGCGCAGGGACACGATCGCAATCGCGGGCTTCAACGGCGATGTCGTTGGTTTGTCGCTGAACAGTGGTATTTTGCGCCAGACGTTTCACAAGCCTCATAAAAACAGGATGATCCGCGACATAACCTACTCTCCCTACCCGGGGGCGGATCGCGCTGTCATGGCGTCCAAAGGGGGGCTCTTGCGCGAAATCGACATGACGAACGGCAAGCTGACGCGCTTCTTCGGAGGCGCCTCCATGGGCATGTCGGAGGTGGATTCGATTGGCAAGGAGTTCGGCGCTTTCATTGCGGCGCATGGTCTTGAAGGTAAACCCGGCTATGCGTTCTGGGCGATTGACGTGAAGTCGAAAAAGGCGCTGGCGTTAGAAAAGAGCCAGCGGATTTCGGGGGTGGAGTTGCGACGCCAGATCGTGACCAAGAACCTGACGCGCGCCATCGCCGCGCATAATGAGCGGGTCGAAGCGGGGCGCGCCGCCTATGCTGAAGGGCGCTGCGATGTGCTTGGAATGATGGGCGATTGGTTTCAGTTGGACGCCGCGCGCCAGCTGTCTCGCAACAAGAATGCACCTTTGAGCTGCGAGGAGAATCTTGAGAAGAAAAAGACGGACGCCGTGGCAGAAGAATTCTTTGCAGCGCTTTTGCATGGCGATTGCCGGACCGTGCGACGACTGAAGGTTGAATTGCCCGAGGATATGATGAGGGAGCGCAAGGGGCTGACGTTGGAAGAGACCTGCGAGTCGGTTGCGAAGTTGCGCGACATAATTGGCGTGCTTGACCGGTCTTATGAGGACGCAAACTGTGAGCGGCTTGATGCCCCGTTGCGTGACGCGCTCGCCATTCAAGCGCAACTTGATAATCGGCGCGAGGACGATCCAAAAGCGGCACAGGCGCATGATGGCCTTATGCAGCTGTGTCGGGAACGTTACATCATGAAGCACGCATCGGCGCGCGAGGCGTTCTTTGCAGGGATCAAGGCAGAGAGTGACGGCGACATTCAGCAGGCCAAGGATATCTACGAAACGGTTATGCAGAACCATTCTGACGATCCGATGGCTGACAAGGCGGCGGATCGACTGCTTGAACTGGTTGACAAGGGCGACGTGAAGAACAAGAGCAAGCGTTGGACGCACCGGCGGCTTGGCGCATTGGAAACCGGCGGGTTTCTGGCGTTCTTCCAGCTGCCCGAGTAGAAGGTGCCTAGACGACACGAAAATGGCATAGGCCTAAGGAGCGGGCGTGGGTAAGAAACCGGACGGCAAGAACACCTCGGGGCGCGGACAGCGTGACCTGACGGTGAAGGTCAAGACGGCGCGGGGGCGAACGCTTTCGTCGACGCGGTGGCTGCAACGCCAGTTGAACGATCCTTATGTGAAACGCGCGCAGGCCGAGGGCTATCGCGGGCGGGCAGCGTTCAAGATCATGGATCTCGACGATAAGTTCCGTTTCCTCGTGCCCGGGGCGCGGGTGGTCGATCTTGGCTGTGCGCCGGGCGGCTGGATTCAGGTGGCCGTGCCCCGGATCAATGCGCTTGGCGAGAAGCAGGGCAAGCGGGTGGGCCGGATCATCGGCGTGGACCTGCAAGAGGTCGAGCCGATTGTCGGGGCCGAAATCCATCAGCTCGACTTCATGGACGACGGCGCGGACGATAAGGTGAAAGAGTGGCTTGATGGTAAGGCCGACGTGGTGATGAGCGATATGGCGGCGTCCTCGTCAGGGCACAAGCAGACCGATCACCTGCGGATCATGGCGCTGTGTGAAGCGGCGGCCTATTTCGCCTTTGACGTGCTGGATGAGGGCGGCACCTTCGTGGCCAAGGTTCTGGCCGGGGGGGCGGAAGGCGAATTGCAAAAGCTGCTGAAGCAGAAGTTCACCAAGGTGGTGAATGTGAAACCGCCGTCATCGCGGGCGGACAGTTCCGAGAAATTCGTGGTGGCGACCGGGTTCCGGGGATAAGGCACAGGGGCTGTTCGGCTCGGGCGATCAGCGCCCGAAGCTGGGGGCATAGCCCAGTGCGGCGCGCTCGGATTCGGTCAGGGGGCGGCGCGGGTCGGGCGGCGCGATCTGGTTTTCGGCTTGCGGACAGGGCGCATCGGCTGCGGTGCGCGCATGGATCAGGGCGAACAGCCGGGCATGGCGCAGGGCGCTGTGGCGGGTGTTCGTGCAAGCGGAAGTTTCGATCTGGTTGGTCATGGTAAAATACTACTGTTTCCTGTTCGGGATCAATTTCGTGGGGAAATGCGGCAATTTTTCTACAAATTCGAAACAATTTCGGGGTATTCGGGGCGTTAGAGAGATCTGATTGAGTGGCCGGAAAAGCGCTGGGGCAGAGGTTTGAGATGAGGCGATTTTCAGGGTGGATCGTTCTGGTGCTGGCCCTTGTCGCATGCACGCCGAGGCCGGATTTCACTGCGCTCGCGCCTGAAACGTCTGGTTCCGCAATGGCGCCGCAAGAGCCGCGTATTCAGCGGCTATACGTGGCGACGACGCGGCGCGCGGAGCCGGCGGGATCGACGAATTTCGGCGATCAACCGGCGGAGAACATCACCTACCTGCGCTATGATTTCGCGGTGCCGCCCACGGCGCGCAAGAAGCGGTATTGGTCGGATGGCACCCCCGATCCGCAGCATGACTACCTTGTCAAGGATGTGCAGATCCTGAGCCGGGCGACGTTCTTTCGCGGTGTGGCGCGCGACAATGCGGACAATGACGAAGCGCAGGTGCCGCTGTTCGTGCATGGTTTCAACGTGCGCTATCCCGAGGCGGTGTTGCGGTTTGCCAAGCTGAGTGCGGATACGGCGGGGCCGGACGGGGTGGGCCGGTTCGGCGCGCCGGTGCTGTTTTCGTGGCCCAGCGAGGGCCGGTTGATGGGATACCTTGCCGACCGCGACGAGGCGCAGGTGACGCGCGAGGCCTTTGCCGGGTTCCTTTCCGACATGAGCCGGGCGAGGGGCGATGTGCTGTTGGCGGCGCATAGCCTTGGGGCGTGGATGAGCATGGAGAGCCTGCGCACGCTGGCCTTGCAGGGGCGGCGCGATGTGATTGATGACCTCGATATCGTGCTGGTGGC
Source organism: Rhodalgimonas zhirmunskyi (assembly GCA_030848925.1). GTDB lineage: Bacteria > Pseudomonadota > Alphaproteobacteria > Rhodobacterales > Rhodobacteraceae > Rhodalgimonas > Rhodalgimonas zhirmunskyi. The sequence goes on along the minus strand of JANFFA010000001.1, from coordinate 635,032 downwards.
GCCGGATATCGATATTCTTGTCTTTCGCCAGCAGTTGGCGGCGATGACCCCGCTCGAGCGGCCGATTGTCGTGTTGGTGGCGACGGATGACAGGGCGCTGAAGCTTTCGGCGCAGCTTTCGACGAAACGGCCCCGGCTTGGCGCGCTCAACGTGAAGGACCCGGTGGTGGCGGAAGGGGCGCGACGCGAGGACGTGCAGTTGATCGATATCAGCAGTGTGAAACCGGTGACGGCCGCGCGGCACACGCGGTTCGTCAACATGGCCGGGGTTTGGCATGAGCTTGAGCAGAACGCGGGCAGTTTTGATGCGTTCCGCGAGGGTGGGGCGTTCGTGCTGAACCAGCTTGGCACCGGGCTGTTGCAGGTCGGCTCGGTGATTGGGGATTGAGGGGCGGCGCGGTGCGCCGGCCCCAATTTTTTACGTTGCCTTTCAGGCGCTTGCGCGGGCCTGGCGTGACAGAATGCTGGCCGGGCGGGCGCGGTGCAGTGCGGCGGTGAGCAGGCCGGTGATGATGGCCTTGGCGAAATCGCCGGGGATGAAGGCGGCGACAAGCGCGGTGGCTTCGATCAGGGTTTTGTCGAGGACAAGCGCCATGCCGACGATGCCGAAGCCATAGAGCACGACGATCCCGCCGATGACCGAGGCGAGGCCCGCCACTATTGCCAAGGGCGCGCTGCGCCATTGTTCGACAATCAGGCCGGTGACGAAGGCCGCCGCAACCCAACCGACGAGAAAGCCCGCCGTGGGGCCGACGAACACACCCAGACCGCCGCGCCCACCCGCCAGCAGGGGCAGGCCAAGCGCGGTGACCAGCAGAAACAGCAGCACGGCCAGCGCGCCGCGTTTGGAGCCGAGCACGGCCCCGGCGAGCATCACGCCCATGCTTTGCGCTGTGATCGGCACGCCGAAACCGAGCGAGAGTTTGGGCAGAAGCCCGAGCACCGCGATCACCGCGGCGAACAGCGCGATATGCGCGAGGTTACGTTCCATTGGTTACTCCTTTTCATTTCCTGAGAGGCCGCCGCGCGCGCGCAGCGCCTCGCTTACCTTGTCGGCATCGTCGAGGGCCAGAACCGTGAGTGGCAGCACCAGCCGCCAGCCCGCCCGGCGCCGCGCGCGGGCGCGCCAGCTTTCGGTCAGGCGGTCGCCTTTTTCGCGCAGCACCGGCACCATGCGGATCAAAAGACCGATGCCGATTTCGACCGCGTTCATGTTCAGCCCCAGCCGTGCGAAGGGCGTGCCGAGCCAGCGCAGCACGGCCATGATATCGGTGAGGCGGGTCGTCATCGTGACGAGGTTGGCAAGGCCCACCGCCGTGACCATGCGCAGGGCGATGACAAGGCCCGCCTCGGTATCGCGCAACACCACATGCCAGAGCAGCACGATCGCGACGAAGGGCCAGAGGATGCGCAGCCGCGACACCCCCGCCTTGAAGAACACCCGCCCCGGCAGGGCATAGAGCAAAAGCGTGCCGCCAAGTGCTGCGATGTGAAAGGACAGCGCATCGGTGGCGGCCAGCACCACCGTCGCCCCGGCGAGCAGGGCGAGCTTGGCCCCGGCGGGGGCGTCGTGGGCGCGGGTTCTAACCGGGGAGGTCAGAGATATCATCGCGCTCTCCCTGTTGATGCATTTCGCTGAGGTAGGCGGTGTTGACCTCGGTGTGTGGGCCTTGGGCGGCGATGCGGCCCTTTTCGAGCCAGAGCAACTGGTCGCTGTCTTCGAGATCGGTCGGATCGTGCGAGATATGGATGACCGCGCCGGGATAGAGCGCGAGGTAGCGGCGCAGCTGTGCCTTGGTCGGGATGTCGAGACCGGCGAAGGGTTCATCAAGGATCAGGCAGCGCGGGTTCATCGCGACGATGGCCATCAGGCAGACGAGGTGTTTTTGCCCCTGCGACAGCGCCGCGATGGGCGTGTCGGCCCATATCTGCTTGGAAAACCGTGCGAGGGTGTCGCGCGCCGCGTCGGTGGCGGCGCGTTTGCCTTGGCCAAGCTGGGCGAGGCCGAAGGCCACTTCCTCGATCACGGTGGGAAAGATGATCTGGTGATCGGGATTCTGGAACAGGATGCCGACCTCGCGCAGCGCGGCGCGCCGATCGCGCGCCAGATCCGCACCGTTGAGGCGAATGGTGCCGCTGTCCGGCGCGATCAGCCCGGCGATCAGCCGCGCGAGGGTGGATTTGCCCGACCCGTTGCGCCCGACCACGCCGAGGCGGTGAAACGAGAGATCGAGTGAGAGCGCATCGAGAACGGGGCGACCTTCGAGCGTGACGCTCATATCCGCGAGAACAAGACGGGCGGGCGCATCGGTGCGCCGCGTCTCGGTCATCTTGGGGGGTGTTGGCGCCTCTGCGTTCACCGCGCGATCCTGATCCTGTTGAACGGGTGGGGCGATATGGCGCAGGAGGGGGGCGGTGATCAAGTAAATTCAGGATTTGGCCTGAAGGGGGCGGGATCAACCGATGTGTTTTGCAGCGCAGCCCGCGACTTTGGTGTCGCGGGCTGCTGTGTTTTACAGGTCCGATGTGAGCGGGGCGTCGTGTCAGACGCCGCCAGCTTCGACCCATTCCAGCGTGCGGTCGAGGGCGCGGCCAAGGCGGGCGTGGATTTCCTTCACATCGTCTTCGGTGATGATCAGCGGCGGGCAGAGTGCCACGGAATCATAGACGTTGCGGCAGATCAGCCCTTCTTCGGCGGCCAATGCGGCGACCTTGGCGGCCACTGCGCCCGGTTTGCCAATCGGCTGCTTGGTCTTCTTGTCGGCCATTTCCAGACCGGCGATCAGGCCGACGCCGCGCACTTCGCCCACGAGCGGGTGATCGGCAAAGGCACGCAGACCGTCCTGAAACAGCGGTTCGAGGCGCTTTGCGTTGCCCATTAGGTCATCTTCTTCGATGATCTTGAGGTTTTCGAGACCCACGGCGCAGGAGACCGGGTGGCCGGTGGCGGTGAAGCCATGGCCGAAGTTGCCCAGCTTGGCGGTGTTGTCGGCAATCGCGTTATAGACCTTGTCATTCACCACGATGGCGGCGAGCGGCATATAGGACGAGGTCAGCTGCTTGGAGGACACGAGGATATCGGGTGTGAACCCGTAGCGTTCACAGCCAAAGCGCGCGCCGGTGCGGCCAAAGCCGTTGATCACCTCGTCCGAGACGACGAGGATATCATACTTGTGGCAGATATCGACGACGCCGGGCCAGTAGCCTTCGGGCGGGGTCATCACGCCGCCAGCACCCATGACCGGCTCACCGATGAAGGCGCCGATGGTTTCGGGGCCTTCGGCAATGATTGTGTCTTCCAGCTCTTTCAGCAGGCGGGCGGTGAATTCGGCTTCGGTCTCGCCCTCTTCGCCGTAGCGCCAGTAATGCGGGCAGGTGAGGTGGGTGACGGGGATCGCGGGCAGGTCGAAATCCTTCTGGTTGCCCGCAAGGCCGGTGAGCGAGCCCGACGCGATGGTGATGCCGTGATAGGCCTTGGTGCGCGACAGGAACTTCTTCTTTTCCGGGCGGCCCAGACCGTTGTTGAGGAACCAGACCATCTTGACCACGGTGTCGTTGGCCTCGGAGCCGGAGTTGGTGAAGAACACGCGGTTCAGCCCTTCGGGCGTCATCTCGACGATTTTCTCGGCGAGGCGAATCGACGGCTCGTGCGCCTTGTGGGCGAAGCTGTGGTAATAGGGCAGTTTCTTGAGCTGCTCATAAGCGGCGTCGGCGAGGCGGGTTTCGGAAAAGCCCACGGCGACGGACCACAGCCCGGCGAGGCCTTCGATATATTCCTTGCCGTCGCTGTCAGTGACCCGGGCGCCATTGCCGCTGGCCATGATCATGGGGCCTTTTTCCTCGTGCAGGCGCATGTTGGTGTAGGGGTGCATCGAATGGGCGATGTCGGACGCATGAAGCGAATTCGGGCGCTGGTTCATGGGGGAACTCCTGATTCCTGTCTTGTGAGTTTTCGGGTTGCAACGTTGCGGGCGCGCCGCTGGGGCGCAGTCTAGTGGGGGTTTGCGGGAAAGGTCACGTGGAATTTGATCAAATAGCCTCCAATCCGCACCATTCCGCTATAAACAAGGCGATTGCGCCGGTGACGCGCTTGACCGACGAGAGTCGGACACGCTCGTCAAAGCCGTGAATCGAGTCGGAATAGGGGCCATAGACGAGGCAGGGCATGTCGGCGTAGATCGTGAAGACCCGCCCATCAAGATAGCCGGGTGTGACGAAACTTTCGAGCGGGGCGTTGTAGCTGGCAAGGTGGGCGCGGGCGAGGGTTTCCTCGGCCTCGGAGCCTTCTTCGAGCACGTAGCCTTCGGCGAAGAAGCCGTTGAAGGTGAGTTCGGGCGGGTTGTTGGCAAGGAAGGGGATCGCGTCGGAGGTCTTGCGCAGGGTGTCTTCGATCTCGCGCGCGGCGTCTTGCGGTTTGACGCCGGGATAGATGGCGATGCGGCAGTCGAATTCGCACCACGCAGGCACCGAAGAAGCCCAGTCGCCGCCGGCGATCTTGCCGACGTTGAAGTTGATCGGGTGATCGAGATCCTCGAAATAGCGGTAGGCGCCCTTGCGGCTGTTCCAGTCTTCTTCCAGCTCGCGCAGGCCGCGGATCAACTCATAGGCCGCCTCGATCGCGTTGGCGCCGGAGCCCGCTTCGCGCACGTGCACCGGCGCGCCCTGAACGCGGACCTTGAACCAGAGCACGCCGACATTGGCGCGCACCAGCATGTCATCCTCGGGTTCGGGGATGATGGCGGCGTCGGCGGTGTAGCCGCGCACGAGGGCGGCCAGCGCGCCGTTGCCGGTGCATTCTTCTTCCACGACCGATTGCTGGTAAAGCGTGGCGGCGGGGCGGTAGCCCAGACGTTTGAGCGCTTCGACGGCAAAGATATTGGCGGCGATCCCGGCCTTCATGTCGGCCACGCCGCGCCCATAGAGCCAGTCGCCCTCGCGGCGCGGCTCGAACGGGGGGGAGGTCCACATGTCCTCGGGACCGGTGGGGACGACATCAACATGGCCGTTCAGGATCAGCGAGCGGCCGGTTTCCGCGTTCGGGCGCAGGGTGCCGACCACATTGATCGCGTTGGAATAATCGACGGCCACGGGCGAAAAGCCAGGGTGGTTTTCGATATCCTCGACCGCGATGGTCCAGCGGTCCATCGTGTAGCCGCGCGCCTGAAGCTCACGGTGGAGAAAATCCTGTGCCGTATGTTCCTGCCCGCGCAGGGACGGGAAGCGCGAGAGGGTTTCGGTAAAGGCGATCTGATCCTCGAACCCGTCATCGACGGCGGCGAGGATCGCTTGGGAGAGATCGGGGGACAGGGCCATGTCTCAGCGCTCCAGATAGCCGGACAGGAAGGACACCAGCGAGGTGGTGAGGTCGGGCGAGAGGTAGCCGCCTTCCTGAATCAAGACGGTGGGATAGCCGGCGGCGGCGATCTTTTCGCCAGCGCGGCGGAAGCCGTCCCACGAAATCTGCATGCCCTTGAGGGGATCGTTTTCATGCGCGTCAAGGCCGAGGCCCAGAACCAGCGCGCCGGGTTTATAGTCGGCGATGCGTTCGAGCGCGATGTCGATGGCGGCGAGCCAGACCTCGTCCGTGGTGGTGCGGGGCAGGGGCATGTTGACGTTGTAACCTTCACCCGCGCCGCTACCGGTTTCGGAAGCATAGCCGGTGTAGAAAGGATAGTAACTTGCCGGATCGGCGTGCAGCGAGATGGTCAGCACATCGGCGCGCTCGTAAAAGATATCCTGTGTGCCGTTGCCGTGATGCACGTCGATGTCGAGCATGGCGACGCGCGCGTGCCCGTCACGCATCCGGGCGGCGGCGATGGCGGCGTTGTTGAGCAAGCAATGCCCGGCGGCGATATCGGCGCTGGTGTGATGCCCGGCGGGGCGGCAGAGCGCATAGGCATTGGCATCGCCCGCCAGAACCGCATCGGCAGCGGCCAGCGCGCAATCGGCGGCGCGCTTGGCGGCCTGCCAGCTGTGTTCGCCCATAGGGGCCGAAGTATCGCCCATGTGCCAGCCCGCGCGCCCGACGATCCCCTCGGGGTAAGAGGCGGTGGCGGTGCGGGGGAAGACGTTGGGCACGACTTCCGGCCCGGCATCGGGCAGGTTTTGCCATTCGTCCCACGCGGTTTCGAGGAAATCGAGCATACGCGACGTATGGACCGCCTCAAGCGCCGTGCGCGGGGCGGGGGGCGGGGCGCTGACGGGCAGGGACAGCTGATCGAGTGCGGCCAGCAGCAGGGTCGCGCGCTCGGCCCGCTCGGCGTTGCGCAGGATCTTGCCGTGGGTCAGCCGAAAGATCGGGTCGTGTGCTTCGGTCTCGGGGGCGTAGTAGCATTTCATTGCGGGGTCTTGCCTTCTTCGAGGATGCGGAATTGTTCGGTGACAAGGCGTTGCGCCTCGCCGATGTGATATTGCATCGCATCGACCGCCTGCGTTTCGTCGCCTGAGCACAGCGCCTCGAGAACGGGTTCGTGGGTCTTGGCGAGCCTGTCGGGGTCATCGTAGAGGCGGCCGATCACCATGATGGAAAACTCGGTTTCAGTGGCGATCTGGTCGAACACGGTAAGGAATTTCGGATTGCCGCTGCCCGAGCAGAGCAGGCGGTGAAACTGAAGGTCGGCCTCGACCTGGGTCAGCATGTCGAAGTCATCGGTTGCGACCCGGTTGATTTCGGCCAGTTGCGCCGACAATGCGGCGTGAATGTCATCGTTCCACGTGCGGATCAGGCGTTTGACGGCGGCAAGTTCGATTACGATGCGAAACTCGTAGAGGTCCGCGATCGCCTTGGCCGAAACCTGACGCACGAAAAATCCGCGATTGGGCTCGTAGGTGACAAGGCCCGAACTTTCCAACAGGCGGGCGGCTTCGCGCACCGGGGCGCGGCTGACGCCGAGTTCCCGCGCCACCACCGATTCGGAGAGCCGCGCGCCCGGCGCAAGCTGCCCGGTGACGATGGCCTTGCTGAGCATCTTGGCCACGGTTTGCACCAGCCCTTCGCGATCGAGGGGCTGGAAGCCGGGGGAGGAGGGAGTTTCATTCATGACGGGCCGCACGGATTACTGAAAAACGATTTTGATTTAGGCAGGCTAGTCAGCATTTTGACGATTGTCGACAATTTACTTGACCATAGTTCCAACATGCCGCAGCCTTTGTCCAACACGCCGGAAAAACCGGCAGGCTAAGCAAGGGAGCGACCGACATGCATGATGGAGCCAGCGGGGAAACTGTGGCGCAAGACGTCGGCGAGGCGGTATCTGAGATCCGCCGCGACCTTGCCGCCGCTTACCAGCTGATCGCGCTCGAAGGGATGGATGACGGTATCTATACCCATATTTCGGCGCGGCTTCCTGATGGGCCGGGGGGCGAAAAGCGCTTCCTGCTCAATCCCTTTGGTTTGCGCTTTGACGAGGTGACCGCGGCGAACCTTGTGACGATTGACGAAACCGGCGCGGTGATTGACGACCCTTACGGCGCGGGTGTGAATGCGGCGGGGTTCACCATCCATTCGGCGGTGCATATGGCGCGCCATGACGCGGCCTGCGTGCTGCATACCCATACGGTGGCCGGGGTTGCGATTTCTTCGATCAAGGAGGGGCTGTTGCCGCTGAACCAATGGTCGGCGCAGTTCTATGACCGGATCGCGTTCCACGACTACGAGGGGATCGCGCTGAACCTTGAAGAGCGCGAGCGGATCGTGGCCGATCTTGGCACAAAGCAGGTGATGCTGCTGCGCAATCACGGCACACTGTTGCTGGGCCGCTCGGTCGCCGAGGCGGTGAAGCTGGCGATCAATCTTGAACGCTCGTGCAAGGCGCAGGTGGCGGCGCTGGGGATGGGGCTGACGCCGGTGGTGCTTCCGCATGACGTGGCCGAGCATACCGCCAGCCAATACCAGAAAGCGTATGATTCCTTTGAAATCGGCGGCAAACCCGATCCGGAGTGGGCCGCAGAATTGCGCAGGCTTGATGCCTGTGCACCGGGCTATCGCGGATAGCCCCCCGCCCGGTGCCGTGAAAGCCGGCGCCGGACCAACAAAAATGGCGAAAGCCAGACACCGAACCAACAAACCAACAGGGAAACCGATGAAAAACTATCTTAAAGCGACAACTTTCCTCATCGCCGCTGCGCTGGCGGCGCCGCTGGCCGCGCAACAGGCGGGCGGGCGTCTTGATATCGTAGTGCAGCCCGAGCCGCCGGGGCTTGTTCTTGGCCTTGTGCAGAATGGTCCGACGCAGCTTGTGGCCGGTGACATCTATGAAAGCCTGCTGCGCTATGACACCGACCTGAAACCGATGCCGGGGCTGGCCAAAAGCTGGGAAATTTCGGACGACGGCCTGACCTATACGTTCAAGCTGCAAGAGGGCGTGAAGTGGCACGACGGCGAAGCGTTCAGCGCGGATGACGTGGTGTTCTCGGCCGATGTGTTCCTGCGTGAAACCCATGCCCGTTTGCGTGCGTCGCTGGCGCATGTGGAAAGCATCACCGCGCCCGATCCGCTGACCGTGGTGTTCCAGCTGAAACAGCCGTTCGGCCCGTTCATCAACGCGTTCGAAACCGGCACCATGCCGATCATGCCCAAGCATATCTATGAAGGCACCGATTTCGCCAACAACCCGGCCAATGCCAAGCCGATCGGCACCGGCCCGTTCAAGTTCGACGAATGGGTGAAGGGCAGCCATATCCACCTTGTGAAGAACGAGGACTATTACGTTGATGGTCTGCCCTATCTTGACGAAGTCTATTACCGGGTGATCCCGGATGCCGCCGCGCGCGCCGTGGCGTTCGAGACCGGCGAAGTTTCGGTCCTGCCCGGTGGGTCGGTCGAGAACTGGGACATTCCGCGTCTGGCCAAGATGGACGGCGTTTGCGTCACCGAGAAGGGCTGGGAGTTCTTTGCCCCGCACGCTTGGATGTGGCTGAACAACCGCGAAGGGCCGACCTCGAACCAGAAGTTCCGGCAGGCGGTCATGTATGCGATGGACCGCGAGTTCATGAAGGACGTGGTCTGGAACGGGTTCGGCAAGGTTGCGACCGGGCCGGTGTCGTCGCGCACGAACTATTATTCCGACGACGTGACGATGTATAACCACGACCCGGAGAAGGCCAAGGCGCTGCTGGCCGAGATGGGCTACGATGGCGAACCGGTGCGCATCCTGCCGCTGCCCTATGGCGAGACATGGCAGCGTTGGGCCGAAGCGGTGCGTCAGAACCTTTCGGAAGTGGGTATCAACGTCGAAATCGACAGCACTGACGTGGCTGGCTGGAACGAGAAGACGTCCCAGTGGGATTACGACATGGCCTTCACCTATCTCTATCAATACGGTGATCCGGCTTTGGGCGTGTCGCGGAACTACACCGCGGACCGCATCAAGAAGGGCAGCCCGTGGAACAACGTCGAGGGCTATGAAAACCCCGAGTTGGACAAGAAATGGGCCGCTGCCGCCGTTATGGTGACGCCGGAAGAGCGCGCCGCCGCCTATGCCGAAATCCAGAAGGAAATCGTCGACGACGTGCCGGTGGCATGGATGCAGGAACTGACCTTCCCGACGATCTATCGCTGCGATGTCAAGGACCTGGTGACGACGGGGATCGGCGTGAACGACGGTCCGCGCAACACCTGGATCGAGAAGTAAGACGACGGGGCGGGCCGGTTTCCGGCCCGCCGCCACCGACGCGCGCTCTGGGTGGGGATGCCCAGAACTGACAGCCGGACATGGCCGCACACACGACGCGCAACTTTCAAACCTGAACTCAACACGGACGACTCCGGGGGCACATGAGCATTATCGTTGCCATACTTTCGCGGGCGGGCAAGGCGATCTTGACGCTGCTGGCCATCGCGATCCTGAACTTTTTCCTGCTGCATGCAGCGCCGGGCGACCCGGCGGTGGTGCTGGCGGGGGAAGCGGGCGCAGCCGACGAGCAGATGATCGAACAGCTGCGCGAACGCTTCGGCCTTGACCAGCCGCTTTACGTGCAGCTTGGCAAATATGTTGGCGGCATCGTGCAGCTTGATCTGGGGTATTCGTTCCGGCAGGGCGCGCCGGTGGCGCAGCTGATCGCCGAACGGTTGCCCGCGACCTTGCTGCTGACGCTGACCGCGTTCTTTATCTCGCTGATCTTGGGGATCGCGCTTGGCGCGTCGGCCTCGGCCCGGGTGGGCAAGCCATCGGATACGGTGCTGACCACGCTGGCGCTGCTGTTTTACGCGACGCCGCTCTACTGGCTGGCGCTGATGGCGGTGCTGGTGTTCTCGGTCTGGTTGGGCTGGTTGCCCGGATTTGGCTATGAGACAGTCGGCGCGGGTTATACCGGGTTTGCCCGGATGCTTGATATCGGCCAGCACCTCGTGCTTCCGGCGCTGACGCTGGGGCTGTTCTTCATGGCCGTTTACATGCGGATGACGCGGGCCTCGATGCTTGAGGTGGCGCAGCTTGATTTCGTCAAGACGGCCAAGGCCAAGGGCCTGTCGCCGCGCGAAATCCGCCGCCGCCACATCCTTCGCAATGCGATCCTGCCGGTGGTGACGCTGGCCGGTCTGCAAGCGGGGCAGTTGGTGGGCGGAGCGGTGCTGACCGAAACCGTGTTCGCCTGGCCCGGGATCGGGCGGCTGATGTTCGAAAGCCTTGCGGCGCGCGACTACAACACCATTCTGGGTGTGTTCCTCGTCTCTGCCGCAATGGTGATCCTTTTCAATATCGCGACCGACATCGTTTATCGAATTGTCGATCCCCGCATAGGAGCGCGCGCCTGACATGTGGAAACGTTTTCGAAGCAATATCGGCGCCATGATCGGTGTGGCCCTGCTGGCGACCGTGATCGTGATCGCCCTCATCGCCCCGCTGCTGTATCCCGGTGGCCCTTGGCAAATGGTGCAGCGTCCGTTCCTTGCGCCGTTCAGCGTGGATGGCCTTCCGCTTGGCACCGATACGCTGGGGCGCAACGTGGCCGCGCAACTGGCCTATGGCGCGCGGGTTTCGCTGCTGGTCGGGCTGGTGTCGACGCTCGTGGCGCTGCTGATCGGCGTGCCGCTGGGGGCGCTGGCGGGGTTCTATGGCGGCTACGTGGATGAAGGCGCGATGCGCTTTACCGAGTTCTTCCAGACCATCCCCAACTTTGCCCTCGCCATCGTTCTGGTCGCGATTTTCGAGCCGACGCTGGCGTCGATCACGCTGGCCATCGCGATCGTCAGCTGGCCCCCCGTGGCGCGGCTGGTGCGGGCCGAGGTCATGTCGGTGCGCACGCGCGAATTCGTCGATGCGGCGCGGCTGGCGGGGCTTTCGAAGCCACGTATCCTGATCCAGCAGGTGCTGCCCAACACGGTGTCGCCGATTATCGTCATGGCCTCGCTGATGGTGGCGACCGCAATCCTGTTGGAAAGCTCGCTCTCGTTCCTTGGGCTGGGCGATCCCAACGCAATGTCGTGGGGCTACATGATCGGGGCGGCGCGCACCGTTATCCGGACCAGCTGGTGGTTGAGCTTTTTCCCCGGCATTGCGATCGTCATCACCGTTTTGGCGTTGAACCTGATTGGGGAGGGGCTGAACGACGCCTTTAACCCGCATCTTTCGCGAAAGGGCAAGGCATGAGCACGACCCTGACAGTAGAGCACCTGACCATCGGCCTGCCGGAAGGCGCCGACCGGCCCTTCGCGGTCGAGGATGTGAGCCTTGCCATCGAAAAGGGAGAGATCCTGTGCGTGGTGGGGGAATCCGGGTCGGGGAAATCCATGACCGCGAACGCGCTGATGGGGCTTTTGCCGCCCGGTGTGACGGTCAAGGCGGGGCGCGCGATGTTCGAGGGGCGCGATGTGCTGCGCCTGCCCGAAGCCGAAAAACAGGCGCTGCGCGGGGCCAGCACGGCGATGATCTTTCAGGAGCCGATGACGGCGCTGAACCCGTTGATGCGCATCGGTGAGCAGATTTCCGAGGTGTTCGCCGCGCATGACCGCTTTACCCAAGCCGAGCGGCGCGCGCGATCGCTGGACCTGATCCGCGAAGTGGGCCTGCCGGACCCCGAGAAGATCATTCGCGCCTATCCGTTCCAGCTTTCGGGGGGGCAGCGGCAGCGGGCGATGATCGCGATGGCGCTGGCGCTCGAGCCGAAGCTTCTGATCGCGGATGAACCGACGACCGCGCTTGACGTGACGACGCAGGCGCAGATTTTGAAACTGATCCTCGACCTGCGCGAAAAGCACGGCATGGCGGTGATGTTCATCACCCATGATTTCGGCGTGGTGGCCGAGATTGCCGATCAGGTGATCGTGATGCGCGAGGGCAAGGTGGTGGAACGCGGCAAGGCGGTCGACGTGCTGGAAAATCCGCAGCATGACTATACCCGCCGCCTGCTGGATGCGATCCCGACCGGGAAACTGCCCAAGGCGCGCGTATTGAGCGAGGTTCCGGCGCTGGAAATCAAGAACCTGCGCAAGGTGTTCCGCACCGGGGGCGGGCTGTTCAAGCCGGTGCGCGAGGTGCGCGCGGTGGATGATGTATCACTGACCGTGGCCAGTGGCGAGGTGCTGGGCCTTGTCGGGGAATCCGGGTCGGGCAAGTCCACGCTGGGGCGCACGGCGGTGCGGCTGGTCACGCCCGATGGCGGACAGGTTCTTGTCGGCGGGACCGATCTGGCCGCGCTGTCGGAGGAAGAACTTCGCCGCCAGCGCAATAAGGTGCAGATGGTGTTTCAGGATCCCTATGCCTCGCTCAATCCGCGCCAGCGGATCATGCGGGCGCTGACGGATGGGCCGATCACCCGTGGTGTGCCCAAGGCGCAGGCACAGGCCAAGGCGCGCGAGTTGCTGGAAATCGTCGGGCTGGGCGCAGATGCGGCGCAGCGCTATCCGCACGAGTTTTCGGGCGGGCAGAGGCAGCGTATCGGCATTGCCCGCGCGCTCGCGATGGAACCGGACCTGATCATCGCGGACGAGGCGGTTTCGGCGCTGGACGTGTCGATTCAGGCGCAGGTTCTGGACCTGTTGCGCGAGTTGCGCGAAAAGCTGTCGCTGTCGATCCTGTTCATCACCCACGATTTGCGGGTGGCGGCCCAACTGTGCGACCGGATCGCGGTGATGCAGAAGGGCAAACTTGTCGAGATCGGCACGGTGCATGAAATCTTCCTCGCGCCCAAGCAGGAGTATACGCGCCAGTTGCTGGCCGCGGTGCCGGGCGCGGATTGGGATCAGGTACAGGTCGAACCGGCATGATCGGCGTTGCCTGTTGCGATAGGATCGAGCTACCGGGGCATCTTGGCCCTTATTTCGAGCGGCTCGCGCCCGAACTTGACCTGCGTCGACCGGAAGAGATCGACCGGCCAGAAGAGGTGAGCTACATGATCACCTTCGCGCCCGCGCCGGATGCTTTCGTGCCTTATCCCAACCTGCGCGCGGTCTATTCGATCGGGGCGGGGACAGATGCGATCCTTGATTGTCCGTCACTGCCCGAGGGCCTGCCGGTGTATCGCGTCGAAGACCCGGATCAAGCCATTCAAATGGCCGGGTTCGCGGCGTTTCACGTGCTTTGGCACCATCGCAACATGGGCCAATACCTTGAGAACCGCAAAACGGGCCATTGGGCGCGCAGTATCACGGGCCTTTCGCCACAGGCGCGCCGGATCGGCGTTATGGGCTTTGGCCATATGGGCCGGGCCGTGGCGCGGGGGCTGGTGGCGCTGGGATATCCGGTGGCCGGGTATTCGCGCCGGATGCCCACGCCCGTTGAGCCGGGGGTGACGCATTACACCGAGGACGATCTGGATGCGTTCCTTGCACAGAGCGATATCCTGATCAACGTGCTGCCGCTGACGCCGACGACGCAGGGCCTGATCGATGAAGAAATGCTCGCGAAGCTGCCGGAAGGCGCGGCGCTGATCCATCTGGGGCGCGGCGGGCAGGTGGACGAGGCGGCGATGACCGCGGCGCTTGATCGGGGCCAGCTTTCGGGCGCGTCGCTGGATGTGTTTGAAACCGAACCGCTGCCGCCGGGGCATCCGCTTTGGACCCATCCAAAGGTTTTCGTGACCCCGCATGTGGCCTGCATTCCCGAACCGCAGGCCGTTGTCCTTTCGATCCGCGAGATGTTGTTGCAGCATCTGGCGGCCTGACCCACCAGCAGAGGCCAAGACTGACATGAGCACTGATCCCAACACCCTTTCTGCCCGCGAACTTGCCCGCCGTATCCGCAGCGGCGAGATGCGCGCCGCCGACGCCACGCGCCAGACGCTGGACCGCGTGGCGCGGGTCAACCCGGCGATCAACGCCATCGTGCAGGATTGTGCCGAAGAGGCGATGCAAGAGGCCGAGCGGCTGGATGCGCGGATCGCAGCGGGCGATCCGGTGGGGCCGCTGGCCGGTGTGCCGGTGACGATCAAGGTGATCGCGGATCAGACGGGATATGCGTCGACCAACGGCACGCGGCTGACCAAGGACCTGATTGCGACGCAGGACAGCCCGTTCCTGCGCAATCTGCGGGCCAAGGATGCGATCGTGGTCGGGCGCACCAACGCGCCTGCCTTTTCCTATCGCTGGTTCACGACGAACAAGATGCATGGCGATACGCTGAACCCGCATAATGCGGGTCTGACGCCCGGCGGGTCGTCGGGCGGGGCAGGGGCGGCGACGGCGGCGGGGCTGGGCCATATCGCGCACGGCACCGATATTGCCGGTTCGATCCGCTACCCGGCCTATGCCTGTGGTGTGCAGGGGTTGCGGCCCACGTCGGGGCGGGTGCCGATGTTCAACCATTCGGGCGGGGATCGCGGCATCGGGCCACAGATCATGGCCGTATCCGGCCCGCTTGCGCGCACGGTCGATGACCTGCGCCTTGGGCTCGAAGGGATGGCGGGTTATGCGCATGACGATCCGTGGAGCGTGCCGATGCCGCTGACGGGGCCGAGCTTCAATCGCCGCGTCGCGCTGGTGACGCATCCCGGCGGGATCGAAACGGATCCGCGTATCGTGGCCGATCTGGAACGCGCCGCCGAGATGTTTCGCGCTGCGGGCTGGGTGGTGGAAACGCCCGATATCCCCGAGATCCGCGAAGCGGTGGAGTTGCAGATCGACCTTTGGCTATCCGATGAGCACGCCGCCAAACTGGCCGCCGCGCGTGAAGAGGATGACCCCGGCGCGATTGCCCTGCTGGAGCATTTCGCAGACCGACCTGCTGCCAAGGATCAGGCCGCATTCGCGCGTCTGTTCATGCGCCGCTCGGCGTTGGTGCGGGCATGGCGCGGCTTCCTTGAGGAGTATCCCGTGGTGCTGATGCCGGTGTCGGCCGAACTGCCGTTCCGCAAGGACGAAGACCTTGAAGGGTCGGACACGCTGACCCGGCTTTGGACATCGCAATTGCCGCAGATCGCAATCCCGCTGCTGGGCCTGCCGGCGATTTCGATCTGTTCGGGGGTCGAGAATGGCGTGCCGTCGGGGGTGCAGATTGTCACCGCGCCGTGGCGTGAGGACATCTGTTTCACGGCGGGCGAGGTCTTGGAACAGGGGTTCGGCCTACCGCAGATCGTGGGGTGATACACATCGCGCGCGGGACGCCCGAACAGCTTGTTTCGCGGGATTTGTGATCGGTATGGGATGCGTACGATCGCGCCTGCTCAATCAATTGTCAGCAGCTTGCCAGTGTGGCGTAGAAAGGGCGTCTGCGGTCCCTCGGTAAAAAGTGACCGCAGACGCAAAGCGTATCAGCCGAACACGTAAAAGCAAAATTTGTTTCCGTCGGGATCACGGGCATAGGCGCCGTAGAACCGGCCCGGAATGCGTTGACCGGGTGCACCGTCGTCTGTGGCGCCAAGGTCCAGGGCGCGGGCGTGCATCTTGTCCACCTCTTCCTTGCTGTCTGCGGTAAAGGCGAGCATGACGCCATTGCCGGGCGCGGGATCGCCCTTGTCGTAGGGTTCGCAGACGGCGAGCATCGGCTGGCCCTTCGCCACGCTGATGAATGCGATGCGACCGCTGTCGATTACGACCTTGCCGCCCTTTTCGGCGAACAAGTCTGCATAGAAGGCTTTGGCGCGCTCCATGTCGTTCACGCCGATGGTTACATATCCGATCATTTTTCGTTCCTTCGAGAGGCGCGCGCGATTTAGCTGTCGAGCGCGCCGAATTTACGGTTGAGCTTGCGCATGCCGCCGATCCAGCGGTCATAGTTATCGGTCTTGTTCTTCATATACTCCCGCACTTCTTCGTGCGGCAGGATCAGGAAGGTTTCCGCGCGGATGGCGTCGACACAGCACTGAGCCACGGGTTCGGGCTCCATCATGCCATTGATTGCCGCGACGTGATCTTCTTGCCCGCGGGTCATTTCGGTGCGCACGGCTTGTGGACACAAGACGGAGACTTTGATCCCGTCGTCGCCATGCGTCATCGCGATCCATTCGGCCAAACCAACGGCGGCGTGTTTCGTCACCCCGTAAGAGGCGGAGCCGATCTGATTGAGTAGCCCCGCCGCCGAGGACGTGTTCAACAGATAGCCGCCCCCACGCGTGGCCATCAACGGCACCAGTCTGCGCGCGGCCCAGACATGGGCCATGACGTTGATGTCCCACGTGCGTTGCCAATCGGCGTCGGGCGTTTCCATGCCCCCGGCCACAGCAATACCGGCATTGGAAAAGAACAGATCGATTGGCCCGATGTCACGTTCAACCGCGTCGATCATACCGGTGATTTGCGCCTCGCTCGACACATCGACCGTATAGGCATGCCCGCCGACATCCTTTGCGGTCTGCGCCGCACCGTCGGAATTCACATCAACGCAGACGACATGCTTGGCGCCCTCGGCGGCGAAGGCGTGGCATAGCGCACGGCCTATGCCACTTGCCGCCCCTGTCACGACGCAAATCTTGTCCTTCAGTTCCATGGCCTTAACTCCACATGCTTGAGCCGCCACAGACGGTCAGCGCCTGTCCGGTCATGTATTTGCTCGCATCCGAGCCAAGGAACACGGCGAGGCCTGCGAAATCTTCCGGCTCGCCCAGGCGGCGGAGGGGGATCGCACGGGAATATTTCTCTTCCACGCCCGGTTTGTCCCAAAGCTCGCGGGCGAAGTCGGTTTTGATCAGCCCGGGGCAGATCGCGTTGAAGCGGATGCCTTTGGGGCCGAATTCCATCGCCAGATTGCGCACCAACCCGATCAGCGCCAGTTTTGACATGCCGTAGGTGCCCAGCGTGTCGGACGCTCTGAACGCGCCGATCGACGCTGTGAACATCATCGACCCTGAGCCTTTGGCCTCCATGTCTGGGGCGACCATTTTGGCCAGCCACAGGTTGGACTGCACGTTGGCATTCATCGTGCGTTCGTATTGCTCATCCGAAATGCCGGCGATGGGGCCGAAATAGGGGTTCACGCCCGCGTTGCCGACAACGATGTCAATCGGGCCTGCGACCTCGTGCGTCTTGTCGACGAGCGCCTGCAACGAGTCCTTGTGGACGATGTTGGCGGCGATGCCGTGGGCGCGCTTGGCGCCCACGGTTTTGTTGATTTCAGCAGCGGCGGTGTCAAGATCGTCTTGCGTACGCGAAGAGATCACCACCGTCGCCCCGTGCTGGGCAAGGCCAAGGGCCATTTCATAGCCCATGCCTTTGGACGCCCCCGTCAAGAGGGCGACCTTGCCGGTCAGATCAAACAGGCTCATCCGACGAACCCGAAAGACCCACGGTCCTTGACGTCACCCTTGATGGCGTCTTGGCGCGAGTTGCTGTTCTTGTAGGTCTGCACCTCGTGGCGGGCAATTACGTGGTGGTGCACTTCATCGGGGCCGTCCGCATAGCGCAGCGTCCGTTGCTGTGCGTACATGCCCGACAGCGGGGACCACTGGCTGATGCCGGTTGCGCCGTGGACCTGCATGGCCTGATCGATGATGTCGCAGACCTGCTCTGGCACTTTCGCCTTGATCATGCTCACCCAGATGCGCGCTTCCTTGTTGCCCAGCACATCCATCGCCTTGGCGGCTTTGAGCACCAGCAGGCGCATTGCCTCGATCTCGATCTTGGCGCGCGAGATCGTCTCCATGTTCTTGCCCAGATCAATGATCTTCTTGCCAAAGGCAACGCGGCTGAGGCCCCGGTGGATCATCAGGTCCAGTGCCTTTTCGGCCTGCCCGATCGAGCGCATGCAGTGGTGAATGCGGCCCGGTCCAAGGCGGACCTGGCTGATTTCAAAGCCGCGGCCTTCGCCCCAGAGGATGTTCTCTTCGGGGACACGCACATTGGTGAACTTGATGTGCATGTGGCCGTGGGGCGCGTCGTCGTGGCCGAAAACATGCATCGGTCCGAGGATTTCGACACCCGGCGTGTCCATCGGAACGAGGATCTGGGATTGCTGGCGGAAGGGCTCGGCCTCGGGCGAGGTTTTGACCATCACGATCATGATCTTGCAGCGCGGATCACCGGCGCCAGAGATGTAATACTTCTCACCGTTGATGACCCATTCGCCGTTTTCCAGCACCGCCGATGTCGAGATGTTCTTGGCGTCGGACGAGGCCATGTCAGGCTCGGTCATCGCAAAAGCAGAGCGGATCTCACCCGCGAGGAGCGGCTTGAGCCACTGTTCCTTCTGTGCGGGCGTGCCGACACGCTCGAGCACTTCCATGTTGCCGGTATCGGGTGCCGAACAGTTCAGCGTCTCGGAGGCCAGCGGGTTTTTCCCCAGTTCTGCGGCAATGTAGGCATAGTCGAGGTTCGACAGGCCTTCGCCGGTTTCGGCGTTGGGCAGGAAGAAGTTCCACAGCCCGGCGTCACGGGCCTTTTGCTTGGCGCCATCCAGCAGTTCCATCTGGCGCGGGTGGTAGGACCAGCGATTTTCCTGAGCGTCGCCGAGGCGGTGAAACTCTTCGCTGATCGGGTCCACGTTTTCGCGGATGTGCTTGATCACGGCGTTCAAAAGCGGCTTGGCTTTTTCGGACATTTCAAGGTTGTTAAGGCTGTTTTCAGTATCTGAATTTGACATTTGGTGTCTCCTTTTTGGTGGTTTACTTGTTGACCCATTGCGGGGTGCGTTTGGCAACGAAGGCATTGACGCCTTCTTTGAAATCTTCGGTTTTGGACAGTTCGGCGATGACCTCGCGAGAGTAGGCGATGCTTTCGGCCATGCCGTCCCGGCGCATCATGTCGTTGAGCACGCGCTTGGTTGCCTTCACGGCCGACGGAGAGACGGTGCAAAGCTGTTCGGCTTTTTCCATAGCCTTATCCAGCAGCTCGTCATGCGGGTGGACCTCGTTGACGCAGCCCATTTTCAGCGCTTCCGCGGCGTCGATGGTGCGACCTGTGTACATCATTTCCTGTGCGGCGAGACGGCCGATATAACGCGACAGGCGCTGCACACCCGAGGCGGCGGCAAAGAAGCCGACCTTGACTTCGGGCAGGGCGAATTTGGCTTTTTCGGACGCAAGGATAATGTCGCAAGACAAAGCGGTTTCAAAACCGCCGCCCATGGCAAAGCCGTTCACCGCGGCGATGATCGGTTTTTCCAGATCGAACCGCGAGGACAGCCCTGCAAAGCCTGTTGATGGCGCTTTGGCTTTGCTGCCGCCCGTGGCCGTTGCCTTCAGGTCGTTTCCGGCCGAAAAAGCCTTGTCGCCCGCACCCGTCAGGACCGCCACCCAAAGGTCCTGATCTGCGGCAAAGGCATCCCAACACGCGGCCATTTCGTTGTGCATTTCCACATGCACGGCATTGTAGACCTCTGGTCGGTTCATCGTGACCAACAGGATATGCCCGTGCTTTTCCGCCTTGATGAATTCATAGCTCATACTTTCAGCCCTCCGGTATCGATATCGATGAACTTTCCGCCTGTTGCGGCCAAAGTGCGGAGTGTCTCGGCGGGGGAGAACGCCTCATCTTCGGCCCCGAGCGTCTCCATTCGTGCCAGTACGGCTTCGGCCCCCACCATATCGCCGTAAAACATCGGCCCGCCCTTGTCCGCAGGCCAGCCATAGCCATTCAACCAGACCACATCGATGTCAGAGGGGCGCTGCGCCTTGTTCTCTTCGAGGATTTTCACGGCCTCGTTGATCATCGGATAGATACAGATCTCGACGATCTCATTCGCGGGCATGGTGACGGGCTGTGCGCCCGTAATGTCGCGGATGATGCCAGCCGTCACCTCCGAGGGCACGGGGCGGCGGTTCTCATCATAGTCATAGAACCCGGCTTTGGTTTTCTGCCCGCGCCGGTCCATCTCACACAGGGCGTCACGGATCGGGTTGTCGGTCTTGGCCCCTTTGGACCAGCCGATATCAAGGCCCGCCAGATCGCTCATCTGGAAGGGGCCCATCTTGAAGCCAAAGGCATTGAGTGCGGCATCCACATCCCACGGCATCACGCCCTGATAGACCAGCTTGTTGGCTTGAATCTGGCGCGCGAACAGGATGCGGTTGCCGACGAAGCCGGGGCAAACCCCGACCAGAACGGCGATCTTGTTGATTTCCTTGGCCAGCGCCATGCAGGTGGCGACAACGTCATCGGCCGTGTGTTTGGCGCGCACGATCTCCAACAGTTTCATCACGTTGGCGGGCGAGAAAAAGTGCAGGCCGATCACATCCTCGGGGCGCTTGGTCATCGACGCGATTTCATCGATGTTCAACGCCGAGGTGTTTGTCGCCAAGATCGCGCCCGGTTTCATCACGCGGTCGAGTTCGGTGAATATCTTGCGCTTGAGGTCCATGTCCTCGAACACCGCCTCGATCACAAGATCGCAGTCGCCAAGGTCCGCCAGGGCAAGGCGGCCGTCAAACCGGGCCATGCGCGCTTCGACCTCGTCCTGCGGAAACCGGCCCTTGTCGGCAGAGCGCTGGTAGTTGCCACGCACCACGCCAAGGCCGCGATCAAGCGCGTCTTGCGTGGTCTCGACGATGCGCACGTTGAAACCGGCCGTGGCAAAGTTCATCGCGATGCCGCCGCCCATGGTGCCTGCACCGATGATGCCGACCGTCTTGACCTCGCGAAGAGGGGTGTTTGCGGGCAGGGCGGGCACATCCCACGCCGCCTTGCCGGCGGCGGCGATATAAGCGCCAATTTCAGCGTCGCTTGGAGAAGTCATACTTTCACCTTTTGATTGTCCAGACAGGCCGTGCGGATGGCGCGGCGGTCGATTTTGTCTGTTGCGCCCCGGTCCAACACATCGTGCTGCACCCAGAGATGCGCCGGGATTTTGAAACTGGCGATATGCTCTTGCAGGAAGGCCGCCATGTCCGCTTGTGTGAGCGTTGCGCCGGTTTTCAGTTGAACTGCGGCCCCCACCACTTCGCCCAGCCGGTCGTCCGGCACGGGAAACGCCGCCGCCTCCAGCACGTCGGGATGGCGGTGCAACGCGCCTTCGACATCAAGGCATGCGATGTTTTCACCGCCGCGGATGATGATGTTCTTCTTGCGATCAAGGATCGTGACATAGCCGTCTGCATCCAGCACGCCCAGATCCCCGGTGCGCAGCCAGCCATCCTGTAGCACCTCTGCCGTGGCTTCGGGTTTGTTCAGGTAGCAACGCATGTTGGCCGGGCTTTTGACCGTGATCTCTCCAATCTGACCCGGCGGCACGTCAATGCCGGCATCATCAAGCATGCGCAGTTCCTGTACGGGCGGGTGCAATTTGCCCGCGCTTTCGGGGCGCGCGATGTAATCGTCCCCGATCATGCCAATCCCCAGCGCGTTGGTTTCCGTCATCCCCCAGCCGGTTGCGATACCTGCATTCGGGAACGCCTCGGCCAGTTGCGCCACCTGCGCGCCAGGCCGTTTTGCCCCGCCTGAGCCAAGGTAATCCAGCGTCGGCAGCCTCTCGCCCATCCGGCGCGCGGCCTGCATCAGTTCGGCCGATTGGGTCGGAACGCCCAGAAAGCGAGTGATGTAGTTGTCCCGTATCAGCCGAACCGCTTGTTCGGCGTCCCATTTGCGCATCAGCGTGATTTTCGCACCGGCAGGCAGGCTCAGTAGAAACAGTGGATGGGTGGCGGTGACATGAAACAGCGGTGTCACCACCAATACCGAAGGGCGCAGCGGCTCTGGCGCGCCGGGGTCGGGCGGGGTGACCAACGGCGCTACAAACGATTGCATCAGCCAGCTGAACACCGCGTTCACCGCCCCGCGATGGGTCTGAACCACGCCTTTGGGATGACCTGTCGTGCCCGAGGAATACATCACCGCGAAATCATCGTCAGTGTCTATCGCAACGTCCGGCGCGACCTCGGATCTGGCTGCCTGCTGTAATGTGGTGAAGTCATGCGCTCCACGCCCTTCGGCATCCCGCACACCGACAAGGGTCAGGCCCAATTCCGCTTGCAAGGGCTCAAGACGCTCCATCCGGGGGCCGTCGGCAAAGACGATCTTTGCCTCGCTGTCGCGCAGGGCGTAGTCCAGCTCTTCGGTGGTCCACCATGCATTGACGAAAACAACCACTCCGCCGATGGATGAAATCGCAAGAAGCAGGGTTAAAAGCTCGGGATAATTGCGCATTGCGATGGCCACGCGGTCGCCTTGCCTTACCCCCAGCTCGTCACGCATGGCATGCGCCATTCGATAGACCGCGCGGGTGAAGTCAGCATAGGTCAGGGCCTCGTCTTCATAGGCCAGATACTCTAGCGTGCCATCGCCATGCTGCGCCCAGCCAGCGGCGAGCAAGCCGGGGACAGTTGGCGGAATATTCTTGAATGCCTTGAGCGTGACACCGCGCACGACAACCTCGTGCACCGCGAATGTCGGATTCGTGCCAACCACATGACGCACCGCATCTTCGGGTGTCATGGCCGTCATCGCACTAATAGATTGCGTCGCATCATCCCCTCCCAAAGACTCCATGCAGCTTGCGCAGGTTAGGCAGGAATACGGCCGGTGCCAATATCGCGTAACGGAACGTAATTGCGCAGAATATGTCTTTCGGCGGGGGGTAATTTGGCCGGATCAGGCCCATCACAGAGAGACTCACCAAATCGTCCGAGGGGCAGCGCGCTACGGTCGTTTCAAACAGCGACCTCGGCAAAGCGCTTTTGCGCAAACGCCCGCCCTTGGGGGCGAGCTTTTCGGTCGCTTGCTTGGCAACGCATGTCTGATCTGTGAGCCGGTGGATTGGTTCGGGTTTTTACGACTTTCGCAGCAGCATCCCCTCGCGTATTTCCCCGCATCTTGCTGCTGCGGCCCAAGGGCAGCAAGCGATGGGCGAAACCGGTGGAAACATCGGGCTTATACGCAAGTTCGCTTTGAGGGACGAAGTCCTGCCTGAAACGGCGGGCTTCTGTCGGACCGGGGCGCGCGCAGCGGGCATCGCAAGACAGAATTAAGCGGCGCCACGGCATCGCCAGCGCGTATGCTGACACGGTAACCCGGAATGGTGAGCCGGTTTCTACTCTTTCCGAAGGGGGAGGGCTTAGTCGCGCTAAGCCGTGAGATTAAACCATGCCAGTGGTTTAGTGGCGGAGAGACAGGGATTCGAACCCTGGGTGGGCTTGCACCCACAACGGTTTTCGAGACCGCCCCGTTCGACCACTCCGGCACCTCTCCGCGGGGGTCTGGGAGGTCCGTTTAGTCGGCTTTGATCCGCCTTGCAAGGGGGGCATTTGCCGAAATGCGTTGTTTCGGTGCGCAAATCGCTTAGGTTGGGGCAAGGCCGTGTAAAACGGCGTTCTGGGGCAGGCGCAAAACAGGTTGAGAACGCGGGACAGCGGGCCGGAGGCCCGCGCCGCAAAACTGCGAGGAGAAGGCGATGCAGCGGGCGATGGTCACGAAAAGCCACACGAGAAATCGCAGGGGGAATCATAACGGGAGTTATACCGGGAATCATCTGGGCAAACATCCGGAGGACCGCGCGGGCAACCGCGGGGTCAGGGCACGGATGGCGTCTTGGGCATTGACCCCCGGTCGAGCGGTTGCGCTGTTGGCTCTGGCGTTGTCCGGGGGCGCGGCACCGGTGGTGGCGCAGCAGGGGGCGCTGTTTGACGCGCGCGTGCAGGCGGTAAGCGTTGCGGGGCGAGTCGATGTGAAGGTTGATCGCGAAAAGCTGCGCGCCTTTCTCAAGGTGACGGGGTTTGACGTGGCGCTCGACTCGATTGCGCTTTCGGCCAAGAACGCGCCCGCGATGCTGGGCCGCAAGGCCGAGGATTTCGGGTTCCAGTGGCGCGAGGCGGCGGACGAGGTGTTTGCCAGCGACAAGATGCAGGGGATGGCGCTTGATATCCTCGAACAGGCGTTGAGCGCGGATCTGCTTGATCATGCGACGACATTCTATGTGACGCCGCTTGGGTTGAAGCTGGTGACGCTTGAGAACGAGGCGCACATGACCGAAAGCACGCCCGAAGGCGAGGCCGCGGAAGAGGCGCTGATTTCGCAGCTGCGGGCGGATAACCCCGAGCGGCTGGCGGTGTTGGAGCGGCTCAATTCGGCGGTCGATGCTTCGGAAAGCTCGGTGCGGGCGGTGCAGGAAATCCAGTTGCGATTCCTGCTGGCGGCGGATGCTGCCGGGGTCATGCGTTTGAAGCTGGGGGAAGAGGGCCTGCGCGAGCTTCTTCGCGGCGGCGAAGCGGCGCTGGCCGAAAGCCTTGAGAAAAGCGCGCTGCAAAGCGCGGCCTGGACTTATCGCAGCTTGACCGACGAAGAGTTGCTGACCTATGCCGAGGCGCTTGAAGACCCCAAGATGCAGAGGGTCTATGAATTGATGAACGCGATCCAGTGGGAAGTGATGGCCAACCGTTTCGAGGCGCTGGCCGTGCGCATGGGCACTCTGGAACCGGTGACCGATCTTTGAGAGATCTTTGGAAGGAATGAGTGGAATGTCATTTATGCGGGGCCTGCGCGCGATCGGCGCTTTCATGTGTCTTGCGTTGCTGCTGGCGGCGCCTCTGCGCGCGGATGAGGCAGCGGACCGCGCCGCGCTGAACGCGGCGCTGGGGGTTGGCGATCTGCTCGGCGTGATGCGCGAGGAAGGGCAGATCTATGGCCGCCAGATCGGGACCGAGTTCCTGCCTGATGGCGGTGGCGCGGATTGGCAGGGCGTGGTTGGCCGGATTTACGATCTGGAGAAAATGCGCGCTTCGGTCGGGCAGGGGATGGCGAAGGCGCTGCCGGCGAGTGCTGTAAAGCCGTTGCTGACCTTCTTCTCGTCCGAGCGGGGGCATCGCATCGTGGCGGCCGAATTGGCGGCGCGGCGCGCCTTCCTTGATCCGGCGGCGGAAGAGGCCGCGCGCGAACACGTGCGCAACCTTCCCGACGCACAGGAAGCGCGGCTGGATCTGGTGCGCGCCTATGTCGAGGCCAACGACCTTGTGGAATACAATGTGACTGGCGGGCTCAATTCCAACCTGCGCTTTTACAAGGGGCTGGTGGACGGCGGCGCCTATGACATGAGCGAGG
This sequence comes from Rhodalgimonas zhirmunskyi, assembly GCA_030848925.1. Lineage (GTDB taxonomy): Bacteria > Pseudomonadota > Alphaproteobacteria > Rhodobacterales > Rhodobacteraceae > Rhodalgimonas > Rhodalgimonas zhirmunskyi. Next base: position 609,702 of record JANFFA010000001.1, on the reverse strand, counting down.
AAGAAATCCTTGCCGATGTCTGGGGGCAGGCCGAGGAAACCCGCGCGGATACCGAGGAATGGCTTTATGCCTATCTGATGATGGCCTATGCGCCGCTTGAGGACGGCGATATCGAAGCCTATGTCGCGCTGTCCAAGACCGACGCTGGCCGCGCGCTGAACCGGGCGCTGTTTGCCGGGTTCGACGGGATGTATGGCGATCTGTCCTATGCGATGGGGCTTGCGGTCGCGCAGCAGGCCAAGGGCGAGGATCTCTGAGCGGCCCCGGACTTGATCCCTATTGCCCTTGCAGGCCTTGACTTGGGGGGCGGTTTTACCGATATACGCGCGACCGGGCGGGGAAATCTCGCCCGGGTTTGATTCTCATGACGCTCCGAGAGGGCGCGCTGTTCGAGGCGGCAAAAGCCACAAACGCCCATTCCCGGAGATCCGGGGGCGGCCACAGAACGCGGAAGATAAAAGGAAGACGCGATGTTCGCGGTTTTGAAGACCGGCGGCAAACAGTACAAAGTTCAATCGGGCGATATGCTCAAGGTTGAAAAGCTGGCCGCAGATGCAGGTGAAACAATTCAGTTCAACGAAGTGCTGATGCTGGGCGGGGATAAAACTATCGTCGGCGCACCGCTCGTTGAAGGCGCGGCCGTTCAGGCCGAGGTGATCGACCAGGTGAAGGGTGACAAGGTCATCCACTTCGTGCGTCGTCGCCGTAAGCACAGCTCGAAGCGCACCAAGGGTCACCGTCAGAAGCTCACCATGCTCAAGATCACCGAGATCCTGGCATCGGGTGGCGACAAGACCGGCGTGAAAGCCGCCGTTGGCGCAGGTTCCGTTGCGGCCGTGGCCGTGGCCGCGACCGAGGCAAAGAAACCCGCCAAGAAAGCCGAGCCTAAGGCTGAAAAGAAAGCCGCACCGAAAGCCGCGAAGGCCGAAGGTGGCGACGATCTGAAACAGCTTTCGGGTGTTGGCCCCGCGCTGGAGAAGAAACTGCACGAGAACGGCGTGACCACCTTCGCCCAGATCGCTGCATGGACCGAGGCCGATATTGCCGAGATGGACGAGAAGCTGAGCTTCAAGGGCCGGATCGAGCGCGAGGGCTGGGTTGAACAGGCCAAAGAACTGGCCAAGTAAGACGGACAAGGAGAAACGATATGGCACATAAAAAAGCAGGCGGTTCCTCCCGTAACGGTCGCGATTCCGCGGGCCGCCGTCTTGGCGTGAAGAAATACGGTGGTCAGAACGTGATCCCCGGCAACATCATCATCCGTCAGCGCGGCACCAAGTGCTGGCCGGGCGAAGGCGTGGGCATGGGCCGCGACCACACCATCTTTGCGACGGTGAATGGCAAGGTTCAGTTCTACAAAGGCCTCAAGGGCCGCACCTTCATTTCCGTGATGCCGGTGGCGGAGGCCGCCGAATAAGCCGAACCTGATGGTTTTGAGAAAAACGGGGGATCGGCGAAACCGCCGGTCCCCCGATTTCGTTTTGGCGGGGCGCTGCCCGATTTCCTTCACGGGGATGTCTGTCATGGGAGTGACGCAGAAGGGCGCGATTACCGAAAAGACGAACGATCCGAGGGAACGGAGCAAAAGCGCCGTCCCGTGTCTGGAGGAGAGAGTATGATGGTGGCCGAGGCAGAAACAATGCAGCCGGTGATCGAAACGGAACGGTTCGACCTGCGCCCGCTGCGCCTTTCGGACAAGGGCTTGATCGAGCTTTATGCAGGCGACGAACGGGTGGCGCGGAACACGAGTTCGATCCCGCACCCCATGGCCCCCGGCGTGGCCGAGGATTTCATCCGGCGGGCCGGCGTTGAAGGCCGCGAAGAAGACGTCTGGGCGATCGACGCGACCAAGACCGGCGGACCCGAGCTGATGGGCCTGATTTCGCTCAAGCGGATGGACCGGCAGCAAAGCGAGGTCGGCTACTGGGTCGCGCCCGCGTTCTGGAACACCGGCCTTGCGCAAGAGGCCGTGGCCGCGATGATCGAGGCCAACCCGCAGGGCGCCGAGACGTTCTTTGCCAGCGTCTTTCAGGACAACCCGGCCTCGGCGCGGGTGTTGACCAATCAGGGCTTCGTCTATCTGGGCGATGCTGAAACCTTCTCGGTCGCGCGCAATGCGAAGGTGGCGACCTGGACTTATAGTTTGAAACGCATCTGATCCGGGTGGTTGAGCCGACCGGGACCTTTGCGTAAGGAGTGATCCATGAAATTTCTCGATCTCGCAAAGGTTCAGATCCGCTCTGGTGCCGGGGGCAATGGTTGCATTTCCTTCCGGCGCGAGAAGTATATCGAATACGGCGGCCCCGATGGTGGCGATGGTGGCGGTGGCGGTGATGTCTGGGCTGAAACGGTCGATGGGCTTAACACGCTGATCGATTTTCGCTACCAGCAGCATTTCTTTGCCAAGAATGGTCGCCCCGGAGAGGGTAACCAGCGCACCGGCAAGGATGGCGACGACATTGTGCTGCGCGTGCCGGTGGGCACCGAGGTCCTCGACGAGGATCAGGAAACCGTGCTGGCCGACATGACCGAACTGGGCCAACGCGTTCTGCTGGCCAAGGGCGGCAACGGTGGCTTTGGCAACCTGCATTTCAAGACCTCTACCAACCAAGCGCCGCGGCGCGCCAACTCGGGCCAGCCGGGGGTCGAGCGGGTGTTGTGGCTGCGCCTCAAGCTGATTGCGGATGCCGGACTTCTGGGGATGCCCAATGCCGGGAAGTCGACCTTCCTTGCCGCCACGTCGAATGCGCGGCCCAAGATCGCGGATTACCCGTTTACCACGCTGCACCCGAACCTTGGGGTCGTGGGCGTCGACGGGGCCGAGTTCGTGGTTGCCGACATTCCGGGCCTGATCGCGGGCGCGCATGAAGGGCGCGGCATCGGCGATCGGTTCCTTGGCCATGTCGAGCGCTGCTCGGTATTGCTGCACTTGGTCGATGGCACATCCGAGACCGTGGCCGAAGATTACCGCACAATTATTAACGAGCTTGAGGCCTATGGCGGTCATCTGGCCGACAAGCCGCGCGTTACGGCGCTCAACAAGATCGACGCGCTGGACGACGAACAGCGCGCCGAAGTCAAGGCCACGCTCGAGGCCGAGGTTGGCGGCCCGGTGATGATGATGTCGGGTGTGTCGGGCGAGGGGCTGCGCGAGGTTCTGCGCGCGGTGCGGGCCCAGATCGAGGAGGATCGCCTGCGCTATCGCAAAAGCGAAACCAGCGAAGGCGAGGGCGGTGGTGAGGAGAGCGAGCCGTGGCACCCCTGAGCGAGGCGCGTCGCATTGTTATCAAGATCGGCTCGGCCCTGCTGGTGGATCGCACCAGCCGTGGTTTGCGGGCAGAGTGGCTGAAAAGCCTTGCCGAGGACGTGGCATGGTTGAAACAGGGCGGCGCCGACGTGGTGTTGGTGTCGTCGGGGTCGATTGCGCTGGGGCGCGGCGCGCTTGGCTTGTCCACCGGCGAATTGGCGCTGGAACAGGCGCAGGCCGCAGCGGCGGTGGGTCAGATCCGGCTGGCGCGCGCCTATGAAGAGGCGCTGGCGCCCTATGGGATCACCACCGCGCAGGTGCTGGTCACGCTTGAGGATTCGGCCAACAGGCGACGCTATCTCAACTCGCGCGCCACGCTTGAAACGCTTCTGAGCCTTGGCGCGGTGCCGATCGTGAACGAGAATGACACCGTCGCCACCGATGAGATCCGCTATGGTGACAACGATCGTCTGGCCGCGCAAGTGGCGGTGACCGTGGGGGCGGACCAGTTGGTGTTGCTGTCGGACGTGGATGGCTTTTACAGCGCCAATCCGGGCCTTGACCCCACCGCGCGCCGGTTTGAGCGGATCGACGAGATCACTGCCGAGATCGAGGCCATGGCAGGCGATGCGGGCACTGGCCTTTCGAAAGGCGGCATGAAGACCAAGCTGATGGCCGCCAAGACCGCCATCGGCGCGGGCTGTGCCATGGCGATCACGTTAGGTATTCCGAATAACCCGTTGAAGGCGCTTGAAAATGGCGCAAACGCCACGTGGTTCACCGCACAGGGCGATCCGCAGGCGGCGCGCAAGCGTTGGATCGCCTCGATGAAACCGCGCGGCGCGCTGTCCGTCGATGACGGCGCGGCGCGCGCGTTGCACCGGGGCAATTCGCTTTTGCCTGCCGGGATCACGCTTGTCACCGGCAGCTTCGGGCGTGGTGAGCCGGTGGAAATCCTCGATGGCCACGGCCACAAGATCGGCCAGGGGCTGAGCCGCTACACCTCGGATGAGGCGCAGGCGATCAAGGGGCACCATTCCTCGGAAATCGAACCGCTGCTGGGATATCCGGGCCGCTCCGTTCTGATCCACCGGGACGATATGGCGCTCTGAGGTTCATCTTGCTAAAAATATCCCCGCCGGAGGCATCCGACGGTTTCCCCCGCGAAAGGGCCGATCCATGAAAGACATCGCTGACATTCCCGCCATGATGCAGGATCTGGGCGTAGCGGCGCGCGCCGCCGCGGCCGAACTGGCCTTCGCCCCATCCGAGGCCAAGGAAGCCGCTCTTACCGCGGCCGCTGACGCGATCCTTGCGCGGCAGGACGAGATCATCGCCGCCAATGCCAAGGATATGGACTATGGCCGCGAAAAAGGGCTGAGCCCGGCGATGATGGACCGGCTGATGCTGGACGAGGCGCGGATCAAGGCGATGGCCGAAGGTCTGCGTGCCGTCGCCGGACAGACCGACCCGGTGGGCGAGGTGATCGCGGAATGGGAGCAGCCCACAGGCCTGCATATCCGGCGCGTGCGCACCCCGCTGGGGGTGATCGGCGTGATCTATGAAAGCCGCCCCAACGTGACGGCGGATGCCGGGGCGCTCTGCCTCAAGGCGGGCAACGCGGTGATCCTGCGCGGCGGTTCCGAAAGCTTTCACAGCTCGCAGGCGATCCATGCCTGCCTTGTCGAGGGGCTGCGCAAGGCGGGCCTGCCCGAGGCGGCGATTCAGCTTGTGCCGACCCGTGATCGCGCGGCGGTGCAAGAGATGCTGACCATGGTCAACCATATCGATGTGATCGTGCCGCGCGGAGGCAAGGGCCTTGTCGGACTTGTCCAGCGCGAGGCGCGGGTGCCGGTGTTTGCCCATCTCGAAGGCATTGTGCATATCTATATCGACAAGGCTGCCGATCCGGTGAAAACGCTCGACGTGGTGCTGAACGCCAAGACCCGGCGCACCGGTATCTGTGGCGCGGCAGAATGCCTTTTGATCCATGAAAGCCTTGTCGATACCGTGGGTCAGGGCGTGATCCGGGCGCTGATCGACAAGGGCGTGCGGGTGCATGCCGACGCGGCGCTGCAAGGTATCGAAGGCACGATCCCGGCGACGGACGAAGATTGGGGGCGCGAATACCTCGACATGGATATCGCCGCGAAGGTGGTGCCCGATATCGACGCGGCCATCGCCCATATCCAGAACTTCGGCTCGCACCATACCGACTGCATCCTGACCGAGGATGACGCCGCCGCCGAGCGCTTTTTCCAGCGGCTCGACAGTGCGATCCTGATGCGCAACGCCTCGACCCAGTTCGCCGATGGGGGGGAGTTCGGCATGGGGGCCGAGATCGGCATAGCCACCGGCAAGCTGCATGCGCGCGGCCCGGTGGGCGCGGCGCAGCTGACCAGTTTCAAATATCTGGTCGAAGGTAATGGCACGGTGCGGGGCTGAGCCTTAGTAGCTGATGCTGACCTGTGCGTCGGAGTGCGACACTGCGATTTGACCGCGACTAGACGGTGGAATCTCGGCCAGTGCCATTGGCAACAGGCCGAATTGAACCTGCGCCGGGGTCAGGTCCCGGGGCGCGCGCCCGTCTGACAGCGGCTCCCACAGGGCCGGGTCGCAGCTGATACGCCGGCCGGTGCCGGAAATCGTCCAGCGGCTGTTCTGTCTTTCGACGGTGATTTCGCCGCCAAGGGGCAAGGCCGCCTCGACGCAGAGCATGGAGAGGAAAGCCGCCTGCACATGCGCCCGCGCCACATCCCCTTCGGCCAGCCAACGCGCCGAGAGCCGCCCTTCGCCATATTGCCCCTCGGCAACGCCCCTAACTTCGGGAGCGCCGAGCACTTGTTCGGGCGAGGCGACACCAAAGGCCACGCGGAAGAACTTGATCCTTGCGCTTGCGTTGGCGACACTGTCGTTGATCAGCGCCATTTCGGGGCTGTCGAGGGGGCCGCCCATCGATAGAAGCTCGATTCCGTTGTTGATCGCGCCCACGGGGCTGATCAAATCGTGGCAGATGCGACTGCCCACGAGCGAGGCAATGGAGAGCGTGGAATTCATGGGGCGGCCTTTCAAAGGAAAGAAGTGTTAATGGACAATCTCAACGCGATGCTGGAGCCGGGGATGCGTGTGCGTCATCCCGATTGTCCCGACTGGGGATTGGGGCAGGTGCAATCTAATATCGGCGGTAAGGTCACGGTGAATTTTCCCGATGCGGGTAAAGTTGTGATCGATGGGGCGCGGATCCTGTTGGTTCCGGTCTTTGATGACGGGTGAAGGTTAGCAAAAGGTTAACGGAAGTTAACCAATCTTGCGATAGGGTGGCATGCCGCCTAGATGTGCGCCGCGGGGCATGGCAAAGCCCCTTGGAAAAAGGACCATAGGTGATGGCGGCTGAGCCTGAATTCGAGGTGCGGCTTGCAAAGGACGCGGCAGACCTGCGCGCCGCGCAGCGGTTGCGCTATCAGGTGTTTGTCGAGGAACTGGGCGGCGGCGGCGAGATGGTGGACCACGGCGCGCGGCTTGAGCGGGACCGTTTTGATGCCCATTCCGATCACATGATCCTGTGGGATGGGGACCGGGCCGTGGGGGTCTATCGCCTGATGCGGGCCGATCACGCGGCTTCGGCGGGCGGGTTTTATACCGAGGCGGAATATGACCTTGCGCCACTCAAGGCTTCGGGGCGGAGCTTGCTGGAGTTGGGGCGCTCGTGCCTGTTGCCTGATTATCGTGGCGGGGCGGCGATGTATCACCTGTGGACCGGGTTGGCGGGCTATGTCGCGGAGCACGGGATCGAGATCCTGTTCGGCGTGGCCAGCTTTCACGGCACCGATGCCGAGGCACTCAAAGGCTCGCTGTCGCTGCTGGCGCAGCGCCACCTTGCGCCCGAGGCGCTAAGGGTGCGCTCGCGGGCGTATCAAGAGATGAACCTCGTCCCGCAAGAGGCGCTTGATCGGCGCGCAGCGATGCTTCAGGTGCCGGCCCTGATCAAGGCCTATCTGCGGCTTGGCGGTATGGTGGGCGAGGGGGCTTATGTCGACCATGCGTTCAACACGGTGGATGTGTTCCTGATGATGGATACGGCGCGGATGAATGCCCAAAGGGCGCGGATCTATGCACAGGAAGGCCGGGTCTGATGCTTTGGAAGGGCGAAGCCGAACCCGTTTTTCCCCCTCTGAGCGCCGGGGATTGGCTCCGTGTGGCTTGGCGTGGACCGTTGCTGGTGGTGGTGTTTCTGGGTGGTTTCGCGGTGTTGATGCTGCTGCGTTTGATCGAGCGGCCGCTGTTTGGCCTGCACCGTCCGTGGACGCCGTGGATCGTGCAGTTTGCCACGCGCAGCGCGTTTTCGATCTTGCGGATAAAGCATCGCGTGATTGGTGAGCGGATGCGCGAACGCGGAGCGATCGTGGCGAACCATGGCTCGTGGCTTGATATCTTTGCGCTCAACGCGCGCAAGCGGGTGTATTTCGTATCGAAAGCCGAGGTGGCGAAATGGCCGGTGATCGGAATGCTGGCCCGCGGTGTAGGCACGGTGTTCATCAATCGCAATCCGCGCGAGGCCAAGGCGCAGCAGGAGATCTTTGAAGCACGGCTTTTGGCTGGTCATAAGCTGACCTTTTTTCCGGAAGGCACATCAAGCGACGGGCGCCGAGTTTTGCCCTTTAAATCAACGCTTTTTCAGGCGTTCTTCACAGATGATTTGCGCCCATACATGTATATTCAGCCGGTTACATTGATCTATCGCGCCCCTGAAGGGGAAGATCCGCGCTTTTACGGCTGGTGGGGGGATATGGAGTTCGGGCCACATTTCCTGAGGGTGTTGGCTGCACGGCGGCAGGGATCGGTGACCTTGCGCTATCATCCGCCGCTTCGGGTTGCAGAGTTCGCGGGGCGCAAAGAGCTTGCCGCCAGGGCCGAAGAGATCGTGCGCAGCGGGTTTCCCGAGGACATTCTGGCGCTCACAGCAGGGTAGGCGCGCGTTTTCTGGGCGCTTTGTTTTCCGGGCGCTTTGATGTCTCTTTCAGAACGATGAGGGAGGCGTGGCCGGTAAAACCGGCCTCAGCCCAGAGGGGCGAGCAGCGTCTTGAGCGCGGCCACCGGATCATCCGACATCCAGATCTCATCGCCGACACCGAAGAAATCCGTCACCGGCGCCAGCTGCGCCACCAGATCGGCATCAAGCGCGCCTTCGGCCACGACGGGCAGCTCGATCATCTGGCTCCACCATTCAAAAATCTCATGCTCGGCGACCGTGCCATCGCCTAGGGGCGTATCGCCCACCGGACCAAAGGAAATATAGTCGCAACCCGCCTCACCGGCACTCATCCCGTCATGCCGCGAGGTGCCACAAAAACTGCCCACGATGGCATCGGCGCCCAGTTCCTTGCGTGCCTTGCGCACCGAGCGCGCGGCATCCGTCAGGTGCACGCCGTCGAGGCCAAGCCGTTCGACCAACAGGATATGCTTCTCGATCACCAGCGCCACGTCGCGGGCGATCGTCACTTCGCGCACGGCGTCCGCGGCGCGACAAAGCGTTTCCTCGTCATGGCTGGAAAGCGCGAGGCGCACGCAGGCCACCTCTTGTGCATCCAGCACCCGGGCGAGCGCCTGCGGAAAGCGGCTGAGCTCAATTTCGGGCGGGGTGATGAGATAGATTTGGGGTTGTTCGGGCTCGGCCATGGTTTTGCGTTCTCCCTCCGGACTGGCGATGGCTATAGCGGGAAAAACTGCGCTTGACCATGGGGATATGCAGCGCTCCAGCGCAATCGGACGTGCGGGTGGCGCGGGCCGGAATTGGGTATTTATGGCCAAGAAAGAGCAGCAAGGGGTTTTCCTTTCCCGTCGCGCTGCGGTATCGGGCGGGGACGGATTTCGAGGAGCGAGACATGCCAAGCGAGACGCCGCAACCGGGTTTTGTGCTGGTCAGGCCGCAGATGGGGGAAAACATCGGGGCCGCCGCGCGGGCGATGTGGAATTTCGGGTTGGACCGGATGCGTGTCGTCGCGCCGCGCGACGGCTGGCCCAGTGAGCGCGCCGTGGCGATGGCAAGCGGTGCCGGGCGGCTTCTGGACGAGGCGGTGTTGTGTGATGATATCGCGGCGGCGGTGGCGGATTGCCACTATGTCTATGCCACGACCGCGCGGCCGAGGGAGCTGGTTAAGCCGGTGTTTTCCCCCGAGCGGGCGATGCAGGACGCCGCCGAGCGGATCGCGGCGGGCGAGCGGGTTGCGGTGTTGTTCGGGCCGGAGCGGGCAGGGTTGGAGAATGCCGACATCGCACAGGCCAATGCCATTATTTCGGTGCCGGTGAATCCGAAATTCGCGTCGCTCAACCTTGGGCAATGTGTCTTGCTTACGGCCTATGAATGGATGCGGACGGCGGGCGAGGTCACGCATTTCGAAAACGATCCCAAGGGTGACTGGGCCTCGGGGCGCGAGATCGAGGCCTTGGCGGCGCATTACGAGGAGCGACTGGACGATGCGCGCTTCTTCTATCCGCCCGAAAAGGCCGAGGGGATGAAGGTCAACCTGCGCAACCTGTGGAGCCGGTTGCCTTTGACCCGGACCGACGTGCAGATGCTGCACGGGGTTCTGCGGCAATTGGTGCGCGGCAAGGACCGTTGAAGCGCCCGCTTCGGCGGCATAGGGTGAGCCCGGGATTTTGGAGGCTGTGAACAGATGGCTGAGAAACGTGCGATTTTTCAAGAGGTAGGCGAGGGAGACACCCGTCGCGAGGCCCCCAAGGGCGGCATGATTGATGCGGGTCGGCGCGGCGCGCGCGGGGCGATCCGCGCCTGGTTGATGGTGTTGTTCGCGATGGTGATGATCATGATCGCCGTGGGCGGGCTGACCCGGCTGACCGACAGCGGGTTGAGCATCACCGAATGGAAGCCGCTGACCGGTGCGCTGCCGCCGATGGACGAGGCGACCTGGGTTTCGGAATTCGAGAAATACAAGGAAATCCCCGAATTCAAGCTTCAGAACCAGTGGATGACGCTTGAGGATTTCAAGGAAATCTACTGGTGGGAATGGGGCCACCGGCAGCTTGGCCGGGTGATCGGCCTTGTCTGGGGGCTTGGGTTCCTGTTCTTCTGGCTGACCAAGCGGATTCCGCCGGGCTGGACCGGGCGGCTTGTCTGGATCGGGGCGCTTGGTGGGCTTCAGGGAGCCGTGGGCTGGTGGATGGTGTCGTCCGGGTTGAAGGGCAGCATGCTTGACGTGGCGAGCTACCGTCTGGCCACCCACCTTGGGTTGGCTTTCATCATCTTTGGCTTCATCGGCTGGTATGTCTTCCTTCTGGGGCGCGAAGAACGCGAGTTGATGCAGGCGCGGCGCTTGCGTGAAGGGCGGCTGTTCTCGCTCTCGACGGGGTGGATGCATTTCGCTTTCCTGCAAATCCTGTTGGGTGCGCTGGTGGCGGGGATCGATGCCGGGGCGAGCTATACCGACTGGCCTTTGATGGGGGGACAGGTGATTCCGCCCGATCCGCTGGCGATGGAGCCGGTCTGGCGCAATTTCTTTGAAAACCCGGGGCTTGTGCAATTCGTGCACCGCTGCGTCGGGTACCTGCTTTTGGCGTTTACGATCATGGCGTGGCTGCGCGGGCGGCGCAGTGCCAATCGCACAACGCAGGTGGCGTTCAGCGCGGCTTCGATCGCGGTGCTGTTTCAGGTTGGCATCGGGATTTATACGGTTCTGAGTGCTGCGGCATGGCAAGTGGCGATCCTGCATCAGGTGGGTGCAGTGATTGTCTGGGTTCTGATCCTCCGGGCGCGTTTCCTTGCGCAATACCCGGTGGTCCAATCGGTGAGAGGATAAGAGATGACGGCCTATGAAGATCTGATGGCGCATGAGCGCCGCACGGGTGCGCTCGCCTCGGTTGCAGGGCGGTTGGGCTGGGATCAGGAAACGGTGATGCCACGCGGCGCCGCCGAACAGCGGGCCGAGGAGATGGCGGCGATGGAGGCGATGCTGCACGCACGCCGCACCGATCCGCGCATCGGCGGGTGGCTGGACAAGATCGACGAAAGCGCACTGGACGTTGTGGGGCAGGCCAACCTGCGCCACATCAAGCATCACTATGAGCGTGCCTGCCGCGTGCCCGAAGAGCTTGCCACCGCGCTGGCGCGGGTGACAAGCCGGGCGCAGGGGCAATGGGCCGAGGCGCGCGAGGCCGAGGATGTGGCCGCCTTCCTGCCGGTGCTGGAAGAGATCGTGGCGCTCAAGCGTGAGCAGGGCGCCGCGCTGGCGGATGGCGGCGATGCCTATGATGCGTTGATCGATGATTACGAGCCCGACATGCCCGCCGCCGATCTTCAGGCGATGTTCGATGCGATGCGGCCACGGCTTGTGGCCTTGCGTGCGGCGGCGCTGGAAAAACCCGCGCCCGCGGCTTTGAAGGGCGACTTCGACGAGCAGGGGCAGATGCGGCTGGCGCGTCAACTGGCCAAGACCTTTGGCTATGACATGGCGCGTGGGAGGCTGGATAAATCGGTGCATCCCTTCACGTCGGGGGGCGGAACGGACGTGCGGATCACCACGCGCACCAGTCCGAGCGATCCGTTCAACTGCTTCTATTCCACGATCCACGAGGTCGGCCACGGCTGCTATGAGCAGAATATTGATGCCGACTATGCCTTTACCCCGCTGGGGTCGGGCGTGTCGATGGGGGTGCATGAAAGCCAGAGCCGGATCTACGAGAACCAACTGGGCCGCTCGCGCGCCTTCACCGGCTGGCTTTATGGCGAGATGACCGAAAGTTTCGGTGATCTGGGGTTGGGCGGCGCGGATGCGTTCTATGGCGCGGTGAACCGGCTTCACAATGGCTATATCCGCACCGAGGCGGACGAGGTGCAGTATAACCTGCACATCATGCTGCGCTTCGATCTGGAGCGGCAATTGATCGGCGGCGACCTGGCTGTGCGCGATCTGGAAGAGGCGTGGAATGCGCGGTTTGCGGCGGATTTCGGTTTCGCGGTGGACAAGCCTTCGAACGGGTTGTTGCAGGATGTGCATTGGTCGGCGGGGCTTTTTGGCTATTTCCCGACCTATTCGCTGGGCAATGTCTATGCCGGGTGTCTGCATGCCGCGCTTCGCCGGGATGTGACCGATCTCGACGAGTTGTTGGCCAAGGGCGAGACGGAACCCGCAACCACATGGCTGATGGAGAAGGTGCAGCGGCACGGCGGGCTCTATCGGCCGCGTGAGGTGATCACCATGGCCTGTGGGATGGAGCCCGAGGCCGGGCCGCTTTTGGACTATCTCGAAGAGAAATTCGGCGCGCTTTACGGGCTGTAAGGCGCGCGCGGTTTAGAGCAGCCCCATCCGCTCCACCCGTTCGGGATCGGGGAAGGGGCGGTAGAGGCCGAAATCGGCGTGATGGATTTTGGAATGCACGGCGCGGTAGCGCTGGCTGATATCTTCGTCCTGACTGCCCGAAAGCCGAAAGGCACGATCAAGCTGCTCAAGGTCGTTCACCGCAATTTCCAGCAGGAAATCGCGGAAGGGCCGGTCGGCAAGGTTGAGCTTGCGCCGCAACAGCCGAAAATCGAGGATCACGCCCTTGTCCTTCAGCAGGGTCATCCATTCGCACACAGCATGCGCGAAGCCGAGTGCCTTGGCGTCGTCCTTGAGATCAATCGAGACGGTGTAGATGTTCACTGCGCTCCTCCCTACGTGCACGGGAAGGGTAGCACCAAGGGATGAACACGTGGTTAAGCCGAGGCGGTGGCGTATTACGCGCGCATCGCGTCGATTGAGAACCGCCCCGGGCCATGCAGGAAGACAAACAGAAACCCGCCGGTCAGCGCGATATTCTTCAACAGCATCACCATGTCGGTGGGCTGGCTCATATCACCATAGGCCAAGGTGCCCGAAACGATGCAGAACCCGGCCTGTGCCAGCGCGACCAGTCGCGTCGCCGCGCCCAAGATCAGCAGCAGGCCGCTGAGGATCAGAAACCAGAACACCAACCCGCCCAAGACGACGGGCACCCCGTCGGCAGCCAGCGTTTCGGCGAAGCCGCGCACATCGCCCACGTTCGCCAGACCGGCCATCAGGAACAGAACCGCCATCAGGACCCGCGCGAAGAGTGCGATGTAAGGGTCTGTAATCGCGGCGATCCTGTCCATATGGCTTAGCTTTCTTCCGGGGTTTCTCCGGTCTCGCCTGCGATCTCATCTTCATCGCCCTGTTCGGCGATCCAGGCGACCGAGACGACCTCTTCGCCCTTGCCCGTGTTGAACACCTTCACGCCGCCCGCGCTGCGCGAGCGGAACGAGATGCCGTCCACCGGACAGCGGATCGACTGGCCCTTGGAGGTGGCAAGCATCACCTGATCCGACATCTCTACCGGGAAGCACGCCACGATTGGCCCCGTGGACATGCCCTTGGTCCAGGCGGTCACGCCCATGCCGCCACGCCCGCGCACGGGGTAATCGTGGCTGGACGATATCTTGCCAGCCCCGCCTGCCGTGATGGTCAGGATCAGGTCTTCGGCGGCTGACATCTCGGCATAGCGGTCGGGCGAAAGCTGCCCGGGTTCGATCGTCTCTTCCTCATCGTCGGTGGCGTCTTCTTCGGTGACACCGGCCATCAGGCGGCGCTGTTTGAGGTAGGCGACACGCTCTTCCGAGGTGGCTTCGAAATGGCGGATGACCGACATCGAAACGACTTTGGCATCGCCAGAAAGCCGGATACCGCGCACGCCGACAGAATTTCGCGAGTTGAAGACGCGCACATCGGTCGAGGGGAAGCGGATTGCGCGGCCAGCGTCGGTGACAAGCATCACATCGTCATCCTCGGAGCAGATGCGCGCATTAATCAGGCTCATCCCCGCATTCTCATCCTCGAATTTCATCGCGATCTTGCCGTTACGCATCACGTTGGTGAAATCCGACAGGCGGTTGCGCCGCACGGTGCCCGCATCGGTGGCAAAGACGATTTGCAGGTCGTCCCAGTCTTCTTCGGGGACGTCCACCGGCATGATCGCGGCGACGCTAACCCCTTGGGGAATGGGCAGGATATTGACGATCGCCTTGCCCTTGGAGGTGCGCCCACCCAGCGGCAGGCGCCACGTCTTGAGCTTGTAGACCATGCCATCGGTGGTAAAGAACAAAAGCTGCGTATGGGTGTTGGCCACGAAGAGGGTGGTGACCACGTCCTCTTCCTTGGTCTGCATGCCCGACAGGCCCTTGCCACCACGCTTCTGGGCGCGGAAATCGGCAAGTGCGGTGCGTTTGATGTAGCCGCCCGAAGTGACGGTCACGACCATGTCTTCACGCTCGATCAGGTCCTCGTCGTCCATGTCGCCCGACCAGTCGACAATCTCGGTCCGGCGGGGCACGGAGAACAGATCGCGCACCTCTCGCAGCTCATCGGCGATGATGCCCATGATCCGCTCGCGACTGCCCAGAATCTCGAGGTATTCCTTGATCTTACCGGCCAGTTCTTCAAGCTCGTCGGTGACTTCCTTGACCCCGAGTTGGGTCAGGCGCTGAAGCCGCAATTCAAGGATGGCGCGGGCCTGCGTTTCGGACAGGTTATAGGTGCCGTCCTCGTTCATCTTGTGGGTCGGATCGTCGATCAGGCGGATGAACGGGGCGATCTCTTCGGCGGGCCAGCGACGTTCCATCAGCTTGACGCGCGCCTCGGCGGCATCGGCGCTGGCGCGGATGGTGGCGACCACCTCGTCGACGTTGGAGACGGCCACGGCCAAACCACAGAGGATATGGCTGCGCTCGCGCGCCTTGCGCAGCTCATAGGCGGTGCGGCGGGCGACAACTTCCTCACGGAAGTCAATGAAATAGGTAAGGAAATTTCTGAGTGTCAGGGTTTCCGGGCGGCCCCCGTTGAGCGCCAGCATGTTGCAGCCGAACGAGGTCTGCATCGGGGTGAAGCGGAACAACTGGTTCAGCACCACCTCGGCGGTGGCGTCTCGCTTGAGTTCCACGACGACGCGCACGCCGTTGCGGTCGCTTTCGTCCTGCACGTGGGCGATGCCCTCGATCTTTTTTTCGCGGACCTGCTCGGCGATCTTCTCGATCATCGAGGCCTTGTTCACCTGATAGGGAATCTCATCGATAACAATGGCGTAGCGGTCTTTCCTGATTTCCTCCACGCGGGTCTTCGCGCGGATGATGACGCTGCCGCGCCCTTCGAGATAGGCTTTGCGCGCGCCCGACCGGCCCAGCATGATGCCCCCGGTAGGAAAATCGGGGCCGGGCACATAGTCGATCAGCTGTTCGCTGCTCAGGTCCGGCTCTTCGATCAAGGCAAGACAGGCGTTGATCACCTCGCCAAGGTTATGCGGCGGAATGTTGGTCGCCATGCCGACGGCGATACCGCCCGCACCATTGACCAGCATATTGGGAAAACGCGCCGGAAGGACGGTGGGCTCGCGATCCTTGCCGTCGTAATTGTCTTGAAAATCAACGGTATCCTTGTCGATGTCCGCCAGCAGATAGGCCGCTGGCTTGTCCATGCGCACCTCGGTGTAGCGCATGGCGGCGGCGTTATCGCCGTCCATCGAGCCGAAGTTGCCCTGCCCATCCAGAAGCGGCAGCGACATCGAGAAATCCTGTGCCATCCGCACCAGCGCGTCATAGATCGCGCTGTCACCGTGAGGGTGGTATTTACCCATGACATCGCCGACCGGGCGGGCCGATTTGCGATAGGGTTTGTCGTGACCGTTGTTGGTTTCGTGCATCGCATAAAGGATGCGGCGGTGCACGGGTTTGAGGCCGTCACGCAGGTCGGGAATCGCCCGCGAAACGATCACCGACATGGCGTAATCGAGATAGCTCGACTTCATCTCGTCCGTGATCGAGATGCTCGGGCCGTCATACGCCGGGCGTTCCGGGCGAATTTCGTCTTCGTTTTCAGGGGGTTCTGGCGTATCGCTCACGTTGTCGGCCTGCTTGATCTGAGTGCGCTAGATATTGTTGTGGGATGTATAACAGACCCGTCATATAGGGTGCAATGGCGGACATCCCTGCGCGCTGGCAGCCTGCGCAGGAGAGTGATAACATGCTGTTTTTGTTGATTATTAATTTCATCATGGCATCATATTCCTATAACAGGACAATGAGGTATGATGCAGATGACCGAAACGGAGATGCTTCTAAGGGGATATGGCCTCACCACGGCCGAGTTTTTTTACCGGATGCCCGACCATATCCACGTGCTCAACAGCTTCGTCTGGCAAGACTATGACCTTGCCCCGGATCACCCCAAACTGTTTGATTTCATTGACTTCTGGAAGCGAGAGATCGATGGTCCGCTACACTCGGTGCAGTTCACGCACCGCAAGCTGGTGGCGCCCGGGGAATGGCGCAACGTGGTGGGGGAGTTCACCTATCATTAACCCCACCGTCCCGAGGGGTTAACGCAGGCGCACAGGCGCAAAACAGGTGTCTGCACCGCGCCTGCAATCCGTCTGCCATGCGTCTGGCACCCGATTGCGGCTTGTGACCCGGCGAAACAGGTTACCCGCGCGCACGCTAATCAAGGCGCGATGCTCAAAATTTGACCACGCGCCCTTGCTTCATTTGACCAGAAATATCCCGGGGAGCGCGAGGGGCTGGCCCCTCGCTCCCACCATCAGCCAAGGGGCCGATGCGTTCAGGGAATGATGCGGGTGTATTTCACGCCTTCCAGCGTCGCGCCAAGCAGCAGCCCGGCCTGACCGAAGATCACCGCCACGACCGGCGCGGTCGAGGTCGTGGTTTCGGCGCGGATGTTGCCGGCCTGATCCTTGACCACGTATTCGACGTCGGCGCCTGCGGCCCAGCCTTGCGAGCGGCGGAACTTCATCAGCGCCTCGTCGGTCATGAAGAACAGGACGTGCGCATATTGCTGTGCGCCGATCTGAAGGCCGACACTGCCCTTGGTGGCGGAGTAGTAATCCACCGTCACGCCGTTGACGCGCAGTGCGCCGCGCCCATAGCCGCCGCCAAAGCCGAACCCGGCCTCGGTCACCAGCGGCATGACCAGCATACCGTTGGCCTTCGCGGCAAGGTTCTGGGTCTGCGGATATTTGGAATAGAGATAGTTCAGCGTCTGTTCGACGCGCGCGTCGATCTTGGCCGCGCCGTTGGAGCCGACGCCGTTGCCGCAAGCGGCCAGACCGCCGGTGGCCATGAGGGAAAGCGCGAAACCGCGCCGGGAATAGCTGTTCATGAGTTCACTGCCTGCTCTGTTTGTGGTGTTGATTTGCCTGACAAAAGCCGGGTGTTCCCGGTCTTGCGCGAGAGTATAGGCACAATGCGCGGGCCTGTCACTAGGGCCCGGGGTACATGACGGCAACTGGCGGATTGGTGCGCAGGTCCGGACCCCGTACCATGGCTCCCCCGACCTTCACACCCCCGACCTTCACACTCCGGGCCTTGGTGCCCCGGATCAGGCCAGCGCGCGGGCCACGGTGGGGGCGAAATAGGTCAGGATGCCGTCACAACCGGCGCGCTTGAAGCACAAGAGCGACTCGACCATGGCCTTGTCGCCATCGATCCAGCCGTTTTGCGCCGCGGCCTGTATCATCGCGTATTCGCCCGACACCTGATAGGCGAAGGTGGGCGCGCCAAACGTGTCCTTGGCGCGGCGGCAAATGTCGAGATAAGGCATTCCGGGCTTGACCATGATCATATCGGCGCCTTCGCGCAGGTCCCGTTCGATCAGGCGCATCGCCTCGTCGGAATTGCCGGGGTTCATCTGGTAGCTTTTCTTGTCACCCTTGAGCGCGCCACTTGCGCCCACCGCGTCGCGGAACGGGCCATAAAAGGCGCTGGCGTATTTGGCGGCATAGCTCAGGATCATGGTGTTGCAGAAGCCGCGATCTTCGAGCGCGTCACGGATGGCGCCGATGCGGCCATCCATCATGTCCGAAGGGCCGATGATGTCGACGCCGGCCTCGGCCTGTGACAGGGCCTGTTTCACCAGCGCATCGACGGTTTCGTCATTCACGACCTCGCCCTCACGCACGAAGCCATCGTGGCCGTCGCAATTATAAGGATCAAGCGCCACGTCCGACATCACGGCCAGATCGGGGGCGGCCTGTTTGATCGCGCGGGTGGCGCGGTTGGACAGGTTGTCGGGGTTCCATGCCTCTTCGCAGGTGGGGGTCTTCAACGCCGGGTCGGTATAAGGAAAGAGGCAGATCGCGGGAATGCCCAGATCGGCCGCCTCGCGCGCGGCCTCGGCCACGCGATCGACGCTGCGACGCACCACGCCGGGCATGGAGGCGACGGGTTGTTCCACCCCTTCGCCATCGCACAGAAACACGGGCCAGATCAGGTCATTCACCGTCAGGGTGTTTTCCTGCACCAGATCGCGGATCGCGGCCGACTTGCGGGCGCGGCGGTGGCGGGTGATCGGGAAGGGGGCCTGAACAGGTCTCATGGCGGGGTGCTCCTCCTTGCGCTGTGGCATCTGCAATGGCATGGATGCGGCCACGGCATCAAGAGGCGGAATTGTCCTCTGGGCATTGTGGCGGTGTCACGTTAGAAGGCGCCACGCTTCTTTGGGCGCAACAAGAGGTTGAGGGCGCGTTGGACTGGTATCACTCCGTTTTCGAATTGATCGACATGCGCAGTTTCTCGAACCTGTGGTTCTGGATCGCGCTGGCGGTCGTGTGGTCGACGGCGTCGCACTGGGTGCTGGGCGTGCCGTGGGACATGGTCATGCGCGCGCGCCGTGAGGGTGGGCAATACGAGGCCGATCTCGAAGACCTGATCCGGATCTATACCAACCGCATCCTGCATATCTGGCGGGTGTCGGGGTTGTGGATCCTTGGATTTGCCTGTTTTTTCCTCACCTTGCTGGGGGGCTTGGGGTTCTTTTACGATTTCGAATTCGGGCAGGCGGTGTTCCTGCTGTTGTTCCCGATGACGATCGTGGGGGGGCTTGCGCTGTTTACCGCATCGCGGATCCAGACCCGACAGGAGAGCGGCGAGGACCTCTATCGCCGGTTGCACCTTCAGCGCGTGCTGACGCAGGTGATCGGCATGATCTCGATCTTCGTGACCGCCTTGACGGGCATGTTCCACAACCTTTCGGTCGGTGTGTTCGGCTGATCTGATGGCCGGAACAAAATCACATAATGCTTCGCATGTCACGATGGGGGGCGCGCCAGAGGGGTTTGACGCGCGGCTGGTTCTGCGCGAGGCGCAGACCGGCCCGGTGATCCACGTCGCGCGCGATGACAAGCGGATGGCGGCGATGGCGGCGGCGCTGCGCTTTTTCGGCCCCGACATGCCGGTGATCCGGTTCCCGGGCTGGGATTGCCTGCCTTACGACCGGGTGTCGCCCAACCCCGATATTTCGGCCACGCGGATGGCGGCGCTGACCGGCATGGCCGTGGGCGCGATGCCCGAGCGGTTCGTCCTTCTGACCACGCTCAACGCCGCGACACAGTATGTGCCTGCGCGCGACGTGCTGCGCGAGTCGGGGTTCGTGGCGCGCGTGGGCGATCGGATCGACGAAGAGGCGCTGCGCCAATTCCTTGTCAGGATGGGCTTTTCGCAGGCCCCCACGGTGATGGAGCCGGGCGATTACGCGCTGCGCGGCGGCATCATCGATGTCTATTCCCCCGGTGAGGCGGGGCCGGTGCGGCTGGACCTGTTCGGCGATGTGCTGGACGGGGCGCGCCGGTTCGACCCTGAAACCCAGCGCACGACCGAACGGCTGGACCGGGTGGAATTCGCGCCGGTGTCCGAGGTGATCCTGGATGAGGCGGCGATCACCCGCTTCCGGCAGAATTACCGGATCGAGTTCGGCACCGCCGGCAGTGACGATCCGCTGTACGAGGCGGTGAGCGCCGGGCGTAAACACGCCGGGATCGAACATTGGCTGCCGTTCTTTCACGCCAAGCTGGAAACGCTGTTCGACTACCTGCCCAAAGCGGCGGTGACGCTGGATGACGGTTTCACGCCGCAGCGACTGGCGCGGTGGGAAAGCGTGGCCGACCAATACGAAACGCGGCGGTTGGCGATGAGTGATCGCAACCGCCTTGATACCGTCTACAAGCCCGTTCCGGCGGATCAGCTTTATCTGGACGAGCCTGCGTGGGACGCCGCGATGACGGCGCGCCGGGTGGTGCAGTTCAACGCGCTGCCACAGGCGTTGGGGCCGGGTGTCGTGGATGCGGGCGGGCGCATCGGGCGCAGTTTTGCACCCGAGCGCCAGATGGAGAACGTGAACCTTTTCAGCGTCTTGAAGGATCATGTTCAAGCCAAGATGGCCGATGGCCCGGTGCTGATCGCGTCCTATTCAGAAGGCGCGCGCGAGCGGATCGAAGGCCTGTTGGAGGACGAGGGCCTTGTCGGGGCCGTCACCGTGAAGGATGCCAAGGGCCTTGGCAAACACGGGCTGCATCTGGCCGTTTGGGGGCTTGAGCAGGGGTTCGAAGCGCCCGAGGGCGAACGCGCGCTTACGGTCATTGCCGAGCAGGACGTGCTGGGGGATCGCCTGATCCGCGCACCGCGCAAGAAGCGGCGGGCCGAGAACTTCCTGACCGAAACCCAGAGCCTTTCGCCCGGCGATCTGGTGGTGCATGTCGATCACGGGATCGGGCGCTACATGGGGCTTGAGGTGATCACGGCGGCGGGTGCGGCGCATGAGTGCCTTGTGCTGGAGTATGCCGAGGCGTCAAAGCTTTATCTGCCGGTCGAGAATATCGAACTGCTGTCGCGCTATGGCCATGAAGAGGGGCTACTCGATCGCCTTGGCGGTGGCGCGTGGCAGGCCAAGAAGGCCAAGCTCAAGGAACGCATCCGCGAGATGGCCGAGCGGTTGATCCGCGTCGCCGCCGAGCGGGAATTGCGCAAAGCCACGGTGCTGGAAGCGCAGCATCACGCGTGGGAGGAATTTGCCGCCCGCTTCCCTTATGAGGAAACCGACGATCAGTTGCGTGCAATCGAAGATGTGCTCGACGATCTGGCCTCGGGGCGGCCGATGGATCGGCTGATTTGCGGCGATGTGGGCTTTGGTAAAACCGAAGTGGCGATGCGCGCGGCCTTCATTGCCGCGATGTCGGGCAAGCAGGTGGCGGTGATCGCGCCGACCACGCTTCTGGCGCGCCAGCATTACAAAAGCTTTGCCGAGCGGTTTCGCGGTTTTCCCATTCAGGTCAGCCCCTTGTCGCGCTTTGTTAAGACATCCGACGCGGCGCGCGCGCGTGAAGGGATGGCCAATGGCACGGTCGATATCGCGATCGGCACCCATGCTCTTTTGGCGAAAAACATCCGGTTTAAGGATCTGGGCCTTCTGATCATCGACGAGGAACAGCACTTTGGCGTGGCCCACAAGGAACGGCTGAAACAGCTGAAATCCGATGTTCACGTCCTGACCCTGACGGCGACACCGATTCCGCGCACCTTGCAGCTTTCGCTGTCGGGGGTGCGTGATCTGAGCATCATCGGCACGCCGCCGGTCGACCGCTTGGCCATCCGCACCTATGTGAGCGAATTCGACGCGGTGACGATCCGCGAGGCGTTGTTGCGTGAGCATTACCGTGGTGGGCAATCGTTCTATGTCGTGCCGCGGCTTACCGATTTGCCGGATGTCGAAGAATTCCTGAAAACGCAGGTGCCCGAGGTGACCTATGTCGTGGCGCATGGCCAGATGGCGGCGGGCGAACTCGACGAAAAGATGAACGCGTTTTACGACGGCAAGTTCGACGTGCTGCTGGCGACGACGATCGTGGAATCCGGGCTCGATATTCCGACCGCGAACACCATGGTGGTGCACCGCGCCGATATGTTCGGGCTGGCGCAACTCTACCAGATCCGGGGCCGGGTGGGGCGCTCGAAGACCCGCGCCTATGCTTATCTGACGACGAAACCGCGCGTGCGCCTGACCCCTGCGGCCGAAAAGCGGCTGCGCGTGCTTGGCTCGCTCGATACGCTTGGCGCGGGCTTTACGCTGGCCTCTCAGGACCTCGATATTCGCGGCGCGGGGAATTTGCTGGGCGAGGAACAGTCGGGCCAGATGCGCGACGTGGGCTATGAGCTTTATCAATCCATGCTGGAAGAGGCGATTGCCAAGATCCGCTCGGGCGAGGCCGAGGGCCTGCCCGAGGACGGCGATCAATGGGCACCACAGATCAACCTTGGTGTGCCGGTCCTGATCCCCGAAGCCTTTGTGCCGGACCTTGACGTGCGTCTGGGATTGTATCGCCGTCTCAGCGGGTTGTCGGGTAAAGTTGAACTTGAGGGCTTCGCCGCCGAATTGATCGACCGCTTCGGCAAACTGCCGCGCGAGGTGAACACGCTGCTTCTGATCGTGCGCATCAAGGAGATGTGCAAACGCGCCGGGATTGCCAAGCTTGATGGCGGGCCGAAGGGGGCGACGATCCAGTTTCACAACGACAAGTTCGCCTCGCCACAGGGGCTGGTAGAGTTCATTCAGGAGCAGAAGGGCCTCGCCAAGATCCGCGATAACAAGATCGTCGTGCGGCGCGACTGGAAGAATGACGCCGACAAGATCAAGGGCGCCTTCGCCATCGCGCGCGATCTGGCGATGAAGGTGAAGGAGGCGCGCAAATGACGCTTGAGGACGGGTTTCACGAGGTGCCGAACGGGCATCTGGCGACGGTGGTGACTTATCTTGAAATGCACGCGCCGGTGGCTGCGCGCCCGGAGCATGGCCGTAGTGAACGGGCCAGTTTCGATCTGCGCCGGGTCGAGCGGCCCGATGTGGCGTGGTATCGCGCGCTGTTCCGCCGGGTCGGGGCCGAGGATTGGCTGTGGTTTTCGCGGCTGATCATCGACGTCGCCGAACTTGAGAAAACGCTGCATGATCCGCGGGTCGAGGTCTATACCTTCGGCGAGGACGCGGGCCTTCTGGAACTGGATTTCCGCCAGCCCGGCGAATGTGAATTGGCCTTCTTCGGCCTTGATCCGGCACTGATCGGGCAGGGCGCGGGCCGCTGGTTGATGAACCGAGCACAGGACTTGGCATGGCGAGACGGGATAAATCGCTTCCACCTGCACACCTGCACGATGGATAGCCCGCAAGCGCTTGATTTCTATCGCCGGTCGGGGTTCACCCCATATAAGCGCGAGGTCGAAGTCCTGCCCGATCCGCGCCTGTCAGGCGATCTTCCCGAAAATGCCGCGCCGCAGATCCCTATTCTGCGATAACCTCCTGAACCTGACCGTCGGAGCCTCCGGCGGGAGTATTTGGAGACAAATGAAAGAGACCGGCCCTTTCATTTTTCCATAAATACTCAAATTCCACCCGTTGCCCCAGGTAGGGGCATGAAGATTTAGGATGCGGCCTTAGCGGTTGGCCTTGAACCACGCCTGAACACGCGGTTTCAACCACGCCCAGAGGGTGGGCGCGCCGGCGTCGATCTTTTGGGCGACGCGGGTTTCGAACTGGTCATATTGGGTGTCGTATTCCACCCAAGAGCCGCCGTTCGAGGCGAGGTTCTGATTGGGCGGCTGGAACCGGTCGAGGGATTTGGCAAAGCGCGCTTCGGGGGTTTCATTGGCTTCGAATTCATCCCAGAGGGCGCGGAACTGCGCGGCCTGATCGGGCGGCAGCAGGCCGAAGATGCGCTCGGCGGCGCGGTCTTCGTCCGCGGCCTTGGCGGCCTCGTCGACGTTGCCAAAGACCGGGTTGTCGCCTGCGTCGATTTCGACCAGATCGTGCAGCAAGAGCATGGCGATCACGCGGGTGCTGTCGATCTTTTCGGGGGCGTGTTCGGCCAGCGTCAGGGCATAGAGGGCCAGGTGCCAGCTGTGCTCGGCGGTGTTTTCATAGCGTGAGCCGTCGCAAAGGCGGTTGGCGCGGATCACGGATTTCAGGCGGTCGGCCTCATTGAGGAAGGCCATTTGTGCGGTGAGGCGGGCCGCATCAGGGGCGGACATCAGCCCTGATCGCCCGTTTTCTGACCGGCATTCTGCGCGGCGGCCTTGGCCTCTTTCGCCAGATCGCTGACCTTCTCCTTAAGGAACTTCTTGGCGGCCTTGCCGGCGAGGCGCACGCGCACCTCGGTCAGGTAGGCCTCTTCCAAGGTCTGCGACGAGGCGCCAAGAACTTTGGCGACCTCGTAATGCAGGCGGTCCTCGCCGGTTTTCTGCATGATGGCGAGGGTATCGTCAGCAAGCTCGGAGGCGATTTTTTCGAGCGTAGAAGCCATCTTAGCGCGTGGTCTCTGTCAGGCGGCGCTTGACGTAATCGGTGACCGAGCCGGTAAGCGTGTCCATATGCTCGTTCTCGAAGAAGTGGCCCGCGCCTTGGACTTCCTGATGGGTGATGGTGATGCCCTTCTGCTCGTGCAGCTTGCCGACGAGGGTTGTGGTATCAGCAGGCGGCGCCACGCGGTCGGCGGTGCCGTTGATGATCAGGCCCGAGCTGGGGCAGGGCGCAAGGAACGAGAAGTCATACATATTGGCGGGCGGCGAGACCGACACGAAGCCGGTGATCTCGGGGCGGCGCATCAAAAGCTGCATGCCGATCCACGCGCCGAACGAAAAGCCCGCGACCCAGCAATGCTTGGAGTTCTGGTTCATCGATTGCAGGTAATCGAGCGCCGAAGCGGCATCCGACAATTCACCCACGCCCTGATCGTATTCACCTTGTGAGCGCCCGACGCCGCGGAAATTGAACCGCAGCACGGTGAAGCCCATGTTGTAGAAGGTGTAATGCAGGTTGTAGACGACCTTGTTGTTCATGGTGCCGCCGAACTGCGGATGCGGATGCAGCACGATGGCGATCGGTGCGTCACGTTCGGGCTGGGGATGATAGCGGCCTTCGAGGCGGCCTTCGGGTCCGGGAAAAATCACCTCGGGCATATAGAATGCGTCTCCTCACGCGGGGGCCGGGATAAACTTGACGAAATCACTCGGCTACTTTAGAACGATTCCAAGCAACGCGCTCCCGTGGGGAGACGCAGGCTCGGGCCG
Organism: Rhodalgimonas zhirmunskyi; assembly: GCA_030848925.1. Taxonomy (GTDB): domain Bacteria; phylum Pseudomonadota; class Alphaproteobacteria; order Rhodobacterales; family Rhodobacteraceae; genus Rhodalgimonas; species Rhodalgimonas zhirmunskyi. The sequence continues at coordinate 584,554 of JANFFA010000001.1, read as the reverse complement.
TCATGAGATAGTGGCTCGCCTGCCCAAGGTCAATGAATTCCCTGCCTTGCAGGGCTTTTGCGCTGTGGCGCACTGGCGAGGAGACGATCGATGAAACTCAGCACCAAGGGGCGCTATGCAATGGTGGCGCTGGCCGATATCGCGTTGCAGCCCGAGGGCGAGTTGGTTTCGCTTGGGGAAATTTCAAAGCGGCAGGACATCTCGCTTCCGTATCTGGAGCAGTTGTTCGTCAAGCTGCGCCGGGGTGGGCTGGTCACGTCGGTGCGCGGGCCGGGGGGCGGTTACAAACTGTCGCGCAGCCCGAGCGAGATCCGCGTTGTCGAGGTTCTGGCGGCGGTGGATGAGACGGTGGATGCGATGCACAAGGGCGCCGGTGCCAGTGGCGGGCTGTCGGGCACGCGGGCGCAGAGCATGACCAACCGATTGTGGCAGGGGTTGTCGGCGCATGTCTATGTCTACCTGCATCAGGCGCGTCTGTCGGATGTTCTGTCAAATGCGCTGGCGCCTTGTCCGGCGGTGCCGGGGCTGTTCGCCGTCGTCGATGAGGACTGAGGCCGCGATGACAGGGGCCCGGAAGACAGGGCCGGGACGACAGGGGCCGGGACAACAGAGGCCGGATTTTTGAGTATTTTTGGAAAAATGAAAGGGCGGGTCAGACTGCCATGAGCCGGGTCTATCTCGATCATAATGCGACGACACCGCTGCGCCTCGAAGCGCGCGCGGCGATGGTCGAGGCGATGGAACTTGTCGGCAACCCGTCGAGCGTGCATGCCGAGGGGCGTGCGGCGAAGGCGTTTTTGGAGAAATGCCGGGCGCGGCTGGCACGCGCCCTTGGCGCGGAAGGGGCCGAGATCGTCTTTACCGCGAGCGCGACCGAGGCGGCGGCGCTGGCCCTGCACGGGCGCGGCATCCGCGGGGCGGCGGTCGAGCATGATGCCGTCGGCGCGTGGGTGAGTGACGATCTTGCGGTGGACGGGGCGGGGCGCGTCAGCGTGGAAAACCCGCTTGAGAGCACCTTGCAACTGGCCAATTCCGAGACCGGGGTGATCCAGACCCTGCCGGATGCGATTGCCGTGTCGGATATGACGCAGGCGCTTGGCAAGGTGGAGGTGAATTTCCTGTCCTCGGGAGCAATGGCGGCGATTTTTTCGGCCCATAAGCTGGGCGGGCCCAAGGGTGTGGGCGCGCTGGTCATGGCGCGCGGGATCGACCTTGATCCGGTGCTGAAGGGCGGCGGTCAGGAGATGGGGCGGCGCGCGGGCACCGAGAACCTGATCGGGATTGCGGGTTTCGCAGCGGCGGCAGAGGCCGCGGTGGCGGACGTGGCGGCGGGGCGATGGGACGAAATCGCGCATTTGCGTGATTTGTTGGAAAAGGCCATTGCGGACGCCGGCAATCTGACTATTTCAGTCGGGAAAGATGCGCCGCGCCTTCCCAACACCGCCTGCTTCGCCACGCCCGGTTGGAAAGGCGAGACGCAGGTGATGCAGATGGACCTGAAAGGCTTTGCCGTGAGTGCAGGGTCGGCCTGTTCTAGCGGCAAAATGCGGGCCAGCGGTGTGCTGCGCGCGATGGGATTTGATGAGGCCACGGCGGCGGGCGCGATCCGCGTCTCGCTTGGGCTTGAGACAACGAAGGACGAGGTTATGCGTTTTGCCGATTGCTGGCGCGCGGCCTTGCAGAAACATCAGGCGCGCGCCGCCTGAACGCGAACGGAAAGGATCACACAGATGGCAAAGCTTGATGAAGCTCAGGTCAAGGAAGGCGTCGAAGAGGAAACGGTAGAAGCCGTTCGCAGCCTTGGCGAAAAGTACAAATACGGTTGGGAAACCGATGTCGAGATGGAGTACGCGCCCAAGGGCCTGAACACCGATATCGTGCGCCTGATCAGCGAGAAGAACGAAGAGCCCGCGTGGATGACCGAATGGCGGCTTCAGGCGTTCGAGCGCTGGACCCAGATGGAAGAGCCGAACTGGGCGATGGTTCAGTATCCCGAAATCGATTTTCAGGATCAGTATTACTATGCCCGCCCCAAGAGCATGGTTGAAAAGCCCAAATCGCTTGACGACGTCGATCCGAAGCTGCTGGCCACCTATGAAAAGCTGGGGATTCCGCTGAAAGAGCAGATGATCCTGGCCGGTGTCGAGGGCGCTGATGCAACCCCGGCCGAGGGCCGTGTCGGAGAGGCGCAGGAAACCCGCAAGGTGGCCGTGGACGCGGTGTTTGACAGCGTGTCGGTCGGCACCACCTTCCAGAAAGAGCTGAAGGCGGCGGGCGTTATTTTCTGTTCGATCTCGGAGGCCATTCGCGAGCATCCGGAATTGGTGAAGAAATACCTCGGCTCGGTCGTGCCTGCGTCGGACAACTTCTATGCGACGCTGAATTCGGCCGTGTTCTCGGACGGGTCGTTCGTTTACGTGCCGCCGGGGGTGCGCTGCCCGATGGAGCTTTCCACTTATTTCCGGATCAACGCCGAGAATACGGGCCAGTTCGAGCGCACGCTGATCATTGCCGACAAGGGCTCTTATGTGTCCTACCTCGAAGGCTGCACCGCGCCGCAGCGTGACACCGCACAGCTGCACGCGGCGGTGGTCGAGATCATCATCGAGGAAGACGCCGAGGTGAAATATTCCACCGTGCAGAACTGGTTCCCCGGGGACGAGAACGGCAAGGGCGGGATCTATAACTTCGTGACCAAGCGGGCCGATTGCCGGGGCGACCGGGCCAAGGTGATGTGGACGCAGGTCGAGACCGGCTCGGCCGTGACGTGGAAATATCCCAGCTGCATCCTGCGCGGGGACGATTCACAGGGTGAGTTTTATTCCATCGCCATCACCAACAACCATCAAGAGGCCGATACCGGCACCAAGATGATCCATCTGGGCAAGAACACCAAGTCGCGGATCGTCTCCAAGGGGATCAGCGCGGGGGTGGCACAGAACACCTATCGCGGGTTGGTGTCGATGCACCCGAAAGCCAAGAATTCGCGCAACTATACCCAGTGCGACAGCCTTCTGATCGGCGATAAGTGCGGCGCGCATACGGTGCCCTATATCGAGGTGAAGAACAATTCGAGCCGGGTAGAGCACGAGGCGACGACATCCAAGGTGGACGACGAACAGATGTTCTATTGCCGCCAGCGCGGCATGGACGAGGAAGAGGCCGTGGCCCTGATCGTCAATGGCTTCGCCAAGGAGGTGCTTCAGGCGCTGCCGATGGAATTTGCCATGGAAGCGCAACAGCTTGTGGCGATTTCGCTTGAGGGATCGGTGGGCTGATCCGCAGGGGTCGGAACGGGCGTGTTGTGGGCCCGTCGGCCATGAGGACAGAGTGAGAAGGTGTGGGTTATGAAAGATGGCAAGCCGGCAAAGAACGGGTTCAAGCTGGACCGGGCGCTGCGCAAACTGCGTCAGGGCGATCCGGTTGTGATGGAGGGGCTGGACCTTGTGTTCACCCGCATCCACGGGCGTAATTTCCGCTTTGCCACCACCCATGCCCGCGACCCGATCCAGCGCAAATGGCGCAAGGGGGTGTTTTACGAGCCCAAGGAACTGGCCGCGATCAAGGCGCATTTTCCGCATGGCGGGACGTTCGTCGATATCGGCGCGAATGTGGGCAATCATTCGCTCTATGTCGCGGGGTTCATGGCACCGGCGCGGGTGATCCCGTTCGAGCCGAACCCGACCGCCTATAAGCTGTTGATTGCCAACATCATGCTGAACGATTTTGGCGATGTGTTCGACCTTTCGCATCTGGGTCTTGGCCTTGGCGAGGAAGCGGCAGAGGGCTTTGCCATGCTGGAGCAGCCGCGCAACCTTGGCGGGTCGCGGATGGCCGATGTGGGCGAGGGTGGCTTGAAGGTGGTCACCGGGGATATGGCGCTTGGCGATGTCACGCCGGATATGATCAAGGTCGATGTCGAGGGCATGGAGATCAAGGTGCTGCGCGGGTTGAAAGAAACCATCGCGCGTGCGCGCCCCATTCTGCTGCTCGAGATTGACGACGAGAACGACGCGGATTTCCAGGAGTGGATTGCGCCGCTGAACTATCGCGTGGTCGAGAAGGTGCGCCGCTATCGGAACAACACCAACTACGTGCTGGTGCCGGCAAGCGATGAGGAGTGATTGATATGATTGTGACGACGACCCCGAACATCGAAGGCAAGTCCATTAGCGCCTACAAGGGCATCGTCGTGGGCGAGGCGATCATGGGCGCGAACGTGGTGCGCGATCTGTTCGCCTCGATCACCGATGTCGTCGGTGGGCGTTCGGGCGCCTATGAATCGAAGCTGGCCGATGCCCGCGAAACGGCGCTGCGCGAGTTGGAAGAGCGCGCGGCGGCGCTGGGGGCGAATGCGGTTGTGGGCGTCGATCTCGATTACGAGGTCGTGGGGCAATCCATGCTGATGGTTTCGGCCAGCGGCACGGCCGTGGTGGTGGGCTAAACCATGCGGATCGACGGCGCGCACAACCTTGGGTTTAATGACTTGCGATGCTCACTGCCGTTTTGCGGTCGTGAAATGGGCCGGGAAGCTTCGCAATTCTGCCTGAATCTGCCGTTAACCATTTCTTCAGTGATGAAGCAGTGGGGCGCGCAACATGGCGCTAACAGAACAGCATCAGACTTTCAGCAACCGCATCCAGCGGATCGAACGCGATCACGGGATCGGCGGGGCGCTGCGCGGTCACAAGCGCAAGGGTGGCACGCGCGAGGCTGTTTTTCATTGTGGCGTGGACGAAACGATCAGCGCCGAGCAGATGCGCGCGGCGATGCAACAGGCCCGTGGGCAGGGGGCGGCTGCGAAACGCAGCGGGCCGCTGGACATGTTGATCGGGTTGCCGCTGTCGTTCGCGATGGGCGTGATCGGCGTGGTTCTGGCCTGGTATGGCATCTTCTTTTACACCGGCGGTGGCACGGCTTCGATGCTGGCCAGCGATTCGATGATGGCGATGGGGCTTGTGGCCGGCGTCGCCGTGGCTGCGGTGCTTTTGCTGCGGCTTCTTCTGTCTTCGTCGCTGACGGCGCATTCGCTGGTTCAGGGGCTGGGCGTGATCGCGGGCGTGGCGCTGCTGCACAACGCGGTGCACCTGTTTCCCGATCACTGGGCGATGATCTTTTCGGACGGCTGGGTCAGCCAGGTGCGCGGGCTGACGCAGGCGCATACGATCCTGCTGCCGGGATTGTCGATCCCGATCGATACGCTGCTCTGACGCAGAACAATCTGACGCAGAACAATCTGGCGCAGGGCAAACTGACACTGGGTGCCACGCGCGCCCGAACCTTCAACAGAAAACACGAAACCCGGTGCAACGCACCCGCAGGGGCCATGCCCCTCACGGGGCGTTTCGCCATGCGGAAAGGAAACGAGAAAAATGCTTGAGATCAAAAACTTGCATGTAAAACTTGAAGAAGAAGATAAAGTGATCCTGAAGGGCGTCGACCTGAGCGTTGAGGCCGGGTCGGTGCATGCGATCATGGGCCCGAACGGGTCGGGCAAGTCGACGCTGTCCTATGTGCTTTCGGGGCGCGAGGGCTATGAAGTGACCGACGGCACTGCCACGCTTGAGGGTGAAGACCTGCTTGACCTTGAGCCGGAAGAGCGCGCCGCACTGGGCCTGTTCCTTGCCTTCCAATACCCGGTGGAAATTCCGGGCGTGGGCAACATGACTTTCCTGCGCACCGCCGTGAACGCACAGCGCAAGGCGCGCGGGCAAGAGGAGCTGTCGGCGACCGATTTCCTCAAGGACATTCGCGCCAAGGCCAAGGACCTGAAGATCGATGCTGACATGCTGAAGCGGCCCGTGAACGTGGGCTTTTCGGGCGGTGAGAAGAAGCGCAACGAGATCCTGCAAATGGCGATGCTTGAGCCCAAGATGTGCATCCTTGACGAGACCGACTCGGGTCTTGACGTGGACGCGATGAAGCTGGTGGCCGATGGTGTGAACGCGCTGCGCAGCGAAGGGCGGAGCTTCCTTGTTATCACGCATTATCAACGGCTTCTGGACCATATCAAACCCGATGTCGTGCACATTATGGCCGATGGCCGGATCGTGAAGACCGGTGGTCCCGAGCTGGCGCTTGAGGTCGAGAACAACGGCTATGCGGATATCCTTGCGGAGGTGGCGTAATGGCGCAACCGATGTCGAAACGGGCGGCGCTGAAGGCCGCCAAGCAGGAGGCCGCTGTCGAACGGTTGGCCGATGTGCATATTCCCCAAGGCGCGGCCTGGGCCAATGCGGCGCGTGACGCGGCCAAGGCACGACTTGTCGATATGGGCATGCCGGCGCGGCGCGATGAGTATTGGAAATACACCCGCCCCGAAAGCCTGACCACGCCAGAGGCCGAGGCGGCGACAGTGCTCGCCACCGGCGAAGCGCCGATCTTTGACGCGCTGGATCGCCTCAAGATCGTGTTCGTCGATGGGGTGTTTTCGCAAGCCGAGTCCGATCCGCTTGAGATGGCGGGGATCGAGATCGAGCGGCTGGAAAGCGCCGCTTCGAAGGACATCCATTGGGCCAAAGACCTTTACGGCGTGCTCGAAGCGCGCGGCCAGTCGCCCGTCGAGCGCCCGCTTGCGGCGCTGAACACCGCGCTGGCGGCAGACGGGATCGTGATCCGCGTGACCGGCAAGGCGGAAAAGCCCGTAAGCCTGATTTATCGCCATGAATCAGAGGGTTCGGACGCATACCTGCATCATTGCATCAAGCTCGAAGAGGGCGCTGACCTGACCCTGTTGGAGAATGGTCCGGCGGCGGCGCGGTTCAACAAGGTGCTGGAGGTCGATCTGGCCGATCGCGCGGCGTTCCATCATGTGCGCGCGCAAGGGCGCGATCACGAGCGCCGTGCAGCCACGCACATTTTTGCCCGCATGGGCACGGAATCGGTGTTCAAAAGCTTCACCCTGACCGTCAATGGCCGTCTGACCCGCAACGAGGCGGTGATCGAGATGCTGGGCGATGACGCAGTGGCGCATATCGCGGGGGCTGCGCTTGGCCATGGCGATTTCCTGCATGACGACACGGTCTTCATCACCCATGACGCGCTGAATTGCGAAAGCCGTCAGGTGTTCAAGAAGGTGCTGCGCTCAGGCGCGGTTGGCGTGTTCCAAGGCAAGATCCTTGTCAAACCGGGCGCGCAGAAAACCGACGGCTACCAGAAATCGCAGTCGCTTTTGCTGGATGACGATGCGCAGTTCCTCGCCAAGCCCGAGCTTGAGATCTATGCCGATGACGTGGCGTGTTCGCATGGGAGCACCTCGGGCGCGATCGATGATGAGGCGTTGTTTTACCTGCGTTCGCGCGGGGTGCCGACGGCCGAGGCGACCGACCTTCTGACGCTGGCCTTCGTGGCCGAAGCGGTGGACGAGATCGAAGACCCGCGGCTGGCCGAAGAGATCATCGGGCGGCTGGAAGGCTGGCTTCTGCGTCGGCGTCAGGGCTAGGATGTCGGTCCTCGCGGATATCGGGGCCAGCTATGTTGGCCCGGGCCGGGTGTTGCGGCGTCTGCTGGCGGCCGGCCCGCGCGAGGATCGCGCGCTCGCCATCCTGATGGCGGGCTGCACGCTGGTGTTCATCGCGCAATGGCCACGGCTGTCGCGCGAGGCACATCTGAGCGGACAGGAGCTTGCGCCGCTGGTGGGGGGCACGCTGATGGCGTGGCTTTTCATCATGCCGCTGGCGCTCTACCTGATCGCGTTCCTGAGCTACCTTGCCATGCGCCTGTTGCGCGGCAAGGGCAGCCCTTATCAGGCGCGGCTGGTGTTGTTCTGGGCGCTTCTGGCCAGCACGCCACTGGTGCTGCTTTGGGGGCTGATCGCCGGGCTGATCGGACCGGGGCCGCAAATGGCGTTGATCGGGGCGCTTTGGACCGGGTGTTTCCTGTGGTTCTGGGCCTCTGGCCTGCGCCTGATCTGGCGAGAGGATGCGGTATGAGCGGTGGTTTTCTTGGCCTGATACGGCAGACGTTTCTCGACCCCAAGGGCGCGGCGGGGCAGGTGATCGCCCTGCGTGCCGGGATCAGTCACGAAATGCTTTGGGGCGGCGTGATCGCGGTTGCCTTGGTCAATGCCGTGGTGGCGAGCCTTTGGATGATCATGGTGCCGCCGCCGGATGAGTTGATGCAGCTTTACCCGCGCTTCGTGCATTCGCCGGTGATGCTGGCCGTAGCCGAGGCCGGGGTGATGGTGACGGTGATTTTCGCCCTGCATTGGGCGGGGCGGGCTTTTGGCGGCAAGGGCGCGCTTTGGGATGTGCTGGCGGTGCTGAGCTGGCTGGTGTTCGTGCAGGCCGTGGCGCGCGGGGCGCTGTTGATCGTCACGCTGGCGATCCCGCCCTTGGGCAGCCTTGCGGTGACGGTGCTGTTCTTCTGGGGCATCTGGATTTTGATCGCCTTCGTCGACCGGGTGCATGAATTCAACAGCCCGCTGCGCGCCATCGGGGTATTGATGACGAGTTTTGGCCTGATGGTCGTGGGCGTAATGCTGTTGTCACTTCTGATCGGGGTGACGGGCGGGGGGCTGATGCAGGCCCCGGGCGCAGGAGGCGCGTTGCAATGAGCTATGATATCGCGGCCATTCGGGCCGATTTCCCGATCCTTACGCGCGAGGTGAACGGCCAGCCGCTGACCTACCTCGACAACGGGGCCAGCGCGCAAAAACCGCAATGCGTGATCGACGCGGTGACGCGTGGCTACGCGCATGAATATGCCAATGTGCATCGCGGGCTGCACACGCTGAGCAACATCGCCACCGAGAAATACGAGGCGGTGCGCGGCACGGTCGCGCGTTTCCTCAAGGCGGGCAGCGAGGATGAGATCGTGTTCACCTCGGGCACGACCGAGGCGATCAACCTTATCTCTTACGGCTGGGCCATGCCGTGGCTTGAGGCGGGGGACGAGATCGTGCTTTCGGTGGCCGAGCACCACGCCAATATCGTGCCATGGCATTTTCTGCGTGAGCGTCAGGGCGTGGTTCTGAAATGGGTGGATACGGAGCCGGATGGCAGCCTCGATCCGCAAAAGGTGCTGGATGCGATCGGGCCGAAGACCAAGCTGGTCGCCGTGACCCATGTGTCGAACGTGCTGGGCACGGTGGTGGATGTGAAGACCATCTGTCACGGGGCGCGAGCGCGCGGTGTGGCGACGCTGGTCGATGGCAGTCAGGGCGCGGTTCATCTGCCGGTCGACGTGGTCGATATGGGCTGCGATTTCTATCCGATCACCGGGCACAAGCTTTATGGGCCGTCGGGGTCAGGTGCGATCTATATCCGGGCCGAACGGATGGCCGAGATGCGCCCCTTTATGGGCGGCGGGGACATGATCCGCGAAGTCACCAAGGAGGCCGTCTGCTACGCCGATCCGCCGATGAAATTCGAGGCGGGAACGCCGGGCATCGTGCAGACCATCGGCATGGGCGTGGCGCTGGATTACATGATGGCGCTTGGTATGGAGAATATCGCCGCGCATGAAGCCGATCTTGCGGCATATGCGAGTGAACGGCTGGGCGCGCTGAATTTCCTTGATCTTCAGGGGCATGCGCCGGGCAAGGCGGCGATCTTCTCGTTCACGATGGATGGCCCGGCGCATCCGCATGACCTGTCCACGATCCTTGATCAAAAGGGCGTGGCGGTGCGCGCGGGGCAGCATTGCACCGGGCCATTGATGGAGCATCTGGGCGTGTCGGCCACGGCACGGGCGAGTTTCGGGCTTTATAACACGCGCGACGAGGTCGACCGGCTGGTCGAGGCGCTGGAACTGGCGCATCGGTTGCTGGGGTAAGCTTTCAGCGCGATATGGCGAACCGGCGCGCGGGTGCGGCGCGGGGAAATTGAGTATTTGTAGAAAAATGAAAGGGGAGTGGCGTGCTTGGCCGCTCCCCTTTGTCTTTTCGTCTGAGCCGGGTCTTAGAACGCGTGCGCGCGCCCGTCCCATGTTTCAAAGCACCCGGTGCTTGGCAGGTCGAGGGCGGTAAAGCGCTCCATCAGACCGTCGCGCGATTGTTCGGTGGTGATGTCGGCGGCGCCACCGCCCATATCGGTTTGCACCCAGCCGGGATGGTAGATGCCCACCGGCACACCGATTGCCTTGAGATCGGTGGCGAGGTTGCGCCCGAGGTTCAGCGCCGCCGCCTTGGAGGCGCGATAGATGTAAGAGCCGCCCGGCGCGTGGGTGTCGCTGGCCATCTGGCTTGAGATGATGGCGATCTTGCCGCTTTGTTGCTCTGTCCCGGCCATTTGCAGGTTGGGCATCAACGCCTGAACGGTGAGGAACACGCCGGTGACGTTGACGGCGAATTCATCGGCCCACATCTGGGGCGGGTAGCCGTCGGCGAGGTTGTGTCCCTTGTCGAGGTAGACGCCGGCGTTGCAGATCAGCAGGTCGACCGGGGTGCCGTCGAGCGATTGCGCGAGGGCGTCGATGCTGGCGGGGTCGGTCACATCGAACGCGGTGCCGGTTTCGCCGCTGCGCGAGCAGGCGGTGACGGTCCAGCCTTGCGCTTTGTAGCCTGCGGCGAGGGCCGCGCCGATGCCGCGATTGGCCCCCGTGATGACGACATGTTGGCTCATGGTGCGCTCCCTTTGCTTGCGTTTCGCGCGACCCTAGCGCGGGTGTGACGCGGGGGGAAGGGGCCGCTTGTGGGTGTGATCAAGGGCGCTTAGTTGGTTTTGCGACCCGGGCGGAAGGGCAGGGGCGCAACCGGTACGCCGTCTTCGATCAGGGCGCGGGCCTCGTCGAGTTTGGCTTCGCCATAGATCGCGCGGGCGGGCGCATCGCCGCTGTGCATGGCGCGGGCCTCGTGGGCGAATTCCATGCCGACATATTCGGAATTGGCCTCGACATGCGCCTTGAGCGCGGCGAGCGCCTGTTCGCCGGGATTGGCGGGGGTGCTGAGCGGGCGGTTGGGGGCGGTTTCCGGCGGTTGCGCCCCGCTTGCGGCGTTGCGGCCGGGGCGCACGCGGGGCGCCATCAGCGCCTTGGCCACATCCGCGCTGCCGCAGATGGCACAGGCCACATGGCCCGCCGTTTTCAGCGTTTCAAAAGCGTCGGCCGATTGGAACCAACTTTCGAATTGGTGCCCGTCGGTGCATTTCAGAGTGAACTTGATCATCGTCCTACCATGTCACGTCTGGTTTGAAGATAGGGGGCGTCGGCCCCCGCCACAAGGCCGCGTTTTGAAGGCGTTAGCAGGTTGACCCGCGCCCTAGCGCAGGCCGCGGGGATCAAAATGCAACAACAGGTGCTTGAGGTCCGGCTCGCTGACCCGGGCGGCGGCCTTCTTGGGCGAGAACCACTTGCGCCGCCGCTCGCCCGCTTCGGGGTAGTCATCGGCCATCTGCTTGACCCGAATGGGATAGACCAGCGCGACGCAAGGAAATTGCACGCCTTTTTCAAGCTTTTTCATGTAGGAGAACACGCCGACGCTGATCTCTGAGGCGCGGCCCCGGACGCCGGCTTCTTCCCAGGCCTCTTGCAGCGCGGCTTGCCCCGGTGTCATGCCGCTTTCGGGCCAGCCCTTGGGCAGGATCCAGCGATTGGTGCCGCGCGAGGTGATGAGCAGGATCTGTGGCTTGCCGTTCTTCACGCGCCAGCACAGGGCGGCGAATTGCGCCCTCATCTCTCCCTTTGGCCCGCGCGGGATGCTCAGGGGTACCTGTCGCGCTACGTCCATGCTCATCTGTTTGCTGCTCGTGCCCTACCTGTCTTGGGGGTGTCCTGGCCGGGTGTCCCGATCTGCCCCACGTAAGCTTAGCAGAGCCAGAACAACCGATCCATACAGAACACTGCGGTGTTAATTGGAATGCGCGCCGTCGGCCAAAGTCTTGACGAAAGCGAGCACCTCGGCAGGGGTGTCGCCGCGCCCGATGCGCGACACGATGGCGCTGCCCACCACCGCGCCATCGGCGACGCGGGTGATCGCGGCGGCCTTTTCGGGCGAGTTGATGCCAAAGCCCACCACGACGGGCAGGTTTCCGGCGGCCTTGATGCGCGCCACTTCGGGGCCGACATCGCCAGCTTCGGCCTCGGCCGAGCCGGTGATGCCGGTGATCGAAACGTAATAGACGAAGCCCGAGGTGTTCTGCATCACCCGCGGCAAGCGCTTGTCATCGGTGGTGGGGGTCGCAAGGCGGATGAAGTTGAGCCCGGCGGCCTGCGCCGGCAGGCAGAGCTCTTCGTCCTCTTCGGGGGGCAGGTCGACGATGATCAGCCCGTCGATCCCGGCGGCCTTGGCATCGATCAGGAACTTGTCGACGCCGCGCGAATAGATCGGGTTGTAATAGCCCATCAGCACGATCGGTGTGTCCTGATCGGTTTTGCGGAACTCGGTCGCCAGATTGAGCGTTTTTTGCAGCGTCATGCCGCCATCGAGCGCGCGCTGACCCGCCAGCTGGATCGTCGGGCCGTCGGCCATCGGATCGGTGAAGGGCAGGCCCAGCTCGATGATGTCGACCCCGGCGCACGGCAGGCCCTTGACGATTTCAAGCGAGGTTTCGTAATCCGGATCGCCCGCCATGACATAGGCAACAAAGGCCTTTTGGCCTTGGGCCTTCAGGGCCTCGAACTTGGCGTCGATACGGGTCATGGGCGGCACTCCGGTTGATTTGTCCCGTTGCAGGGGTTCGCGTTGCAGCGGTTTCGAGCGGTTTGCAGAAATTCCGCGCGGAAATCAATCGGGTCTTTGCGTCGCCTAGGTCCACGGGCCTTTGCGGCCACGTCCGACGCGCGGGATGTCAGAGCGTTGGAGAGGCTGGGTTCGAGAGGTGGCCCTTGCGCGGGCAGGGGCCGCTCCGGCCATCTGGCGCAGGGCCGCGACGCGATTGGCCGTCGACGGGTGGGTGGCAAACAGGTTGTCGGCGCCGTGGCCGTGCAGCGGGTTGATGATGAACATATGCGCCGTTGCCGGGTTACGCTCGGCGGCGATGTTTTCGACCCGTGTGGCGCCTGCCTCGATATGTTGCAGGGCCGAGGCGAGCCAGAGCGGGTTGCCACAGATTTCGGCGCCGATGCGGTCGGCCTCGTATTCGCGGCTGCGCGAGATCGCCATTTGCACAAGCGCCGCCGCCATCGGGGCGAGGACCATCATCGCCAACGTGCCCAAAAGGCCCATCCGTTCACGTGCGCCGCCAAAGAACAGCGCGAAATTGGCCAACATGGTGATGGCACCCGCGAAGGTCGCCGTGACCGTCATGATCGCGGTGTCGCGGTGCTTGATATGGGCCAGCTCATGCGCGATCACCCCGGCAAGCTCTTCTCGCGGCAGGGCGCGCACGAGGCCCGCGGTTACCGCCACGGCGGCGTTTTCCGGGTTGCGCCCGGTGGCAAAGGCATTGGGTTGCTCGGTGTTGAGCAGATAGACAGCAGGCATCGGCAGGTCCGCGTTTTTCGCTAGATCCGCCACCATCGCGTTCAGCCCGGCCCGGTCGCCGGGCAAGACGGGCTGCGCGTTGTGCATCTTCAGCACCATCTTGTCGGAATTCCACCACGAAAAGGCGTTCATCCCACCCGCGAAGATCAGCGCGAGGACCATCCCGCCAGTGCCGCCGATCAGATAACCGATCCCCATGAACAGCGCCGTCAGCGCCGCCATCAGCATAGCCGTCTTTGCATATCCCATTGTGGTCGTGTCCTCGTGGAAGATCTTGAAGCTGTCCTTGATATAGGGGCGGGGCAGGGCAGTGCAATCCGGGCCGTGGCCCTGATCTGGTGCTGTTGCAAGGTTAAGCCGGGCGGCCCCGTCTGTTGGCGCGGCGTGCGCTTTGTTCAGCCTTTCACGCAACACCCCCGCCGCAGTCCTGCGCCCGACGCTTTCCAGCGCGGGTGCAGACGCTTTGCAGACGCGCGATTTCGCGCTGTTGTGTGATTAACCTTTGTCAGCCCGTTTACTGGTCCAATGCCCTGCGGGGCTTGACCATCCCCCCGCGCGCCCCCTAGATGCGCGCGCTTCCCGCTTGCGAAAGGATCGGATCATGGGTTTCAAAATGGGTATCGTCGGGCTGCCGAACGTGGGGAAATCCACGCTCTTCAACGCGCTGACCAGAACCGCCGCCGCCCAGGCCGCGAACTTTCCGTTCTGCACGATCGAGCCGAACGTGGGCGAGGTGGGTGTTCCCGATGAACGCCTTGATAAGCTTGCCGAAATTGCAGGCTCCAAGCAGATCATTCCGACCCGGATGACCTTTGTCGATATCGCGGGTCTGGTCAAAGGCGCGTCCAAGGGCGAAGGGCTGGGCAACCAGTTTCTTGCCAACATCCGCGAGGTCGACGCCATTGCCCATGTGCTGCGCTGCTTCGAGGATGGTGACGTGACCCATGTCGAAGGTCGTGTCGATCCGGTGGCCGATGCCGAAACGATCGAGACCGAACTGATGCTGGCCGACATCGAATCGATCGAGAAGCGCCTGCAAAACATCGTGCGCAAGGTGCGCGGCGGCGACAAGGAAGCCGTGCAGCAAGAACGCCTTCTGAAACAAGCGCTTGCTGAGCTTGAGGAGGGCCGCCCGGCCCGCGTTGTCGAGGTGGATGAAGACGACGAAAAGGCGTGGAAGGGGCTGCAACTGCTGACCACGAAACCGGTGCTTTACGTTTGCAATGTTTCGGAAGCCGATGCCGCGTCAGGCAACGCCCAATCCGAGCGCGTCGCCGAAATGGCCGCGAAAGAGGGCAATGCAACGGTGGTGATCTCGGCCCAGATCGAGGAAGAGATCAGCCAGCTGGAGCCGGACGAAGCGGCGATGTTCCTTGAGGAGATGGGGCTTGCGGAAGCCGGTCTCGACCGGTTGATCCGGGCGGGCTACGAGTTGTTGAACCTCGAAACCTATTTCACCGTCGGCCCGAAGGAGGCCCGCGCCTGGACGATCCGTCGCGGCACGATGGCGCCGCAGGCCGCCGGTGTGATTCACGGCGATTTCGAGCGCGGCTTCATTCGCGCCGAAACCATCGCCTATACCGATTTCGTTTCGCTTGGCGGTGAGCAGGGCGCGAAGGAAGCGGGCAAGATGCGCGCCGAGGGCAAGAGCTACGAGGTCAAGGACGGCGACGTTCTGCACTTCCTGTTCAACGCCTGAGAAGGGCGAAATACCCGGCTCGGTGCGGCGGGCAATCGCCGTGCCATCATTTCCAATATTTTCGCGATTTCCCCCTTGTTCCCCGCGCGCTGCGCCATTAAACGGGTCGGCGGAGACGTGGCCGAGTGGTCGAAGGCGCTCCCCTGCTAAGGGAGTAGGCCCGGAAGGGTCTCGTGGGTTCGAATCCCATCGTCTCCGCCATTTCACGGCTAACCTGCTGATATAAAACGATACTGATTTTCGGGAAGGCCGAAATCCGCGCCCTGGTACAGTCAACTGGTACAGTGAGGGCAAGGATGGCCACGATACCAAGGCTGGTTACACGCGGGCGAACCTTCTATTTTCGCGCCTCGGTTCCACAGGATTTGTGGGATGCTGCGGGCCGAAAAGAGGTTAAGATTTCATTAAGGACTGCTGAGCGATCATTGGCTCTCATGCGATGCCGCGCGATCAGCAATCATGTTGATCTCGTGGTGACGGAGGCGCGGAGGATGGCTCAAGGTCAGGACGCAGCAATAGATCAGGCGATCCGCGACTATTTCCGCGAGGCGCTGGACTGGGGGCAAGAGTTTTCCGACATCTTCGCGCCCGAAGCTGAGGTGGATGTGGAGGACTGCATCGCGACCCTTGAGACACGGCTCGCCCTCCTTCGTCGGCGTCTTGCGGTCAGGGACTTCCCCAGCGACGTGCAGAGCGACGCAACTACCCTTGTGGGGGCAATCCCCCCGGACACCCTAACAAGCCGTTTTCAGGCGCTCCAGCGCGCCCAGACGGGTCTGCTCAGAGCCAAGATCGAGGCGGACCGCCTGCTGCTGGCGAAGCTACGCGGTGATTTCGCTCAGACGCAGATTGCTGATCCGTTGTTTGAAGGTGTTGAGCCTTCGCCAGATGGCACGGTCCCGGCGACGGTGCAGGTAATGCGGACATCCCAAGCCCCTTCAATTCCTGTCGCCCCGCCCTTGCGCGATCTGGCCAAGAAATACGAAGAGGTGCTTGCCACGCAAAACATCAAGGAAAAGACGTTGGGCGATCTGCGCCTGTCCTTCGATCTCGCCCGTGCTGTTATCGACTTCGACAAGCCCGCATCCCTGCTCGATACGAACGACATGAAGTCTCTGCGCGATCTGATCGGCCAGATACCCGCCCATTATCAAAAGAAGCCGGAAACCCGCGATCTGGACCCGGTTGCGGCGGTGGAAGCAGGCAAGCTGCTGCCCAAAATGGGCTATGAGACCCAGAAAAAGCGGTTCGATTTTTTCAAGCGGTTTGTCGCATGGATGGTGGCCGAAGAATATCTGCCGAAGGTACCGGGCGCTGACATCGAGCTGCTGGTCAAGAAGCCGCCCAAGGGTAAGCCCAAGCGGCTGCCCTACAGCGCCGAGCAGCTGCATCAGATATTCCAGACGCCGATCTACACCGGACGGAGCAGTGTTGCCCGATCCGGTGTGAAGGGTGATTTGCTGATGAAAGACGGGCGGTATTGGGTGCCTGTGATCGCGCTGTTCGCGGGGATGCGGTCTGGTGAGATTATCCAGTTGCTAAAAGCCGACATTCGATCCGAAGAGGGGATCGTCTACTTCGATATCTCGAAATGGGAAGACGAGCCAGAAGAGGAGATCAAAAACCTCAAGACCGGGTCTAGCTATCGCCGGGTGCCGATCCACTCGGCCATCCTAAACCTTGGGTTCCTCGACTATGTAGCTGATCGACCTGGCGGTCGCCTGTTCCCAGATTTGAAACTCGGCAGCGATGGGACATACAGCCAGCCGTGGTCAAAGTTCTGGAGTAACTACGGCAAAACATGGAAATTCCGAACCCCGCTGCATGTTTTTCACAGCTTCCGGCACAATTTTGTGGATGCCCTTCATGATGCCAACGTCACCGACGCCATCGCTATGCAGCTCTGTGGTCATTCCGATGATGCCGCCCACTGGGGCTATGGCAAAGGCGCATCCATAGCGCGGTTGAAAGAGGAGATCGAGAAAGTTGGATATCCCATGTCGATTCCGGGCGCGGACTGGTGACCGCCGTTAGGCGAACCACTTGTAGTAGTAGAATTTTCGGTTCTGTCGTTTCAGTGGCTCTGCCGCCGCCGGGAGGTCAGAGGGGCATAGCCCGTGCGCCTTCAAGTCCGCATGGACGCCTTCTTCGATCGCCAATAGGTATTGCCAGCCTTCGGTTTCAGGGTGACACGACGCGAACGCTGCCTTCCACCCTGAAATAACCGCGAATTTGTCTGCACAACTGTGCAAGAGCGCTGATTTTTCGATCTTTCCTGACAAATTCGAAAAAACCGCATGTTTCTCGTCGGTCTCATGCAGCCGTTTGGCGAGCCGCATCGTGTTGCCCACACTTGGCTCTGCCCGAGCCTGGCCATTACGGCTGAAAAGCCGGTGTCCCAGAAAGTCCAGCCCCTCTGAGGCGTGTGCAACGGTTTTGACCGATAGTTCGAATTGCCCGCCGGGGAGATTGCCAACCGCATCCGTCAAAGCCCCGATCCGACTCCCTAATTCGGCCTTGGACTTGGCCAGGATAAGAAAGTCGTCTTCGTAGTTGATTAGATGCTCAAGGATCGCGACATCCAGCGCCAACTGTGATACGCACAGATGAGAGATTGCAGGCGATGACGCCGCTCCTTGTGGCAAGCCCCGGCGGGCTTCCTCGATGAGGTGTTGAGGGGATAGCCCCTGTGGTGATGATGCACACTCCAGCATCATGTTCCGCCCGGTCAGGGCGGCTTCTACCACTGTTTGCGGCAGCGGTAAGAAGTCAGTGAGCCCCTCTATTGTGAATGAGGGGAAGAAGTCTTTGATATCTAGATGAGCGAGCCAGACTTGGCCCGCATCTATCTGGGCCAGAACCCGCTTGATCGCTTTTGGAACACCGTCATCAAAGTGCTGGTAGCTGCGCTTGAAGGTGTGGGATTCGATCAAGTTGGCCAACATGCGCTGTCCAACGCGATGTCGGTCCCCGAAAGAGAAGATCGCTCGAAACCCACGTTTTGACGTCTTTTCTTTCGCGAAGACCGTAACTGGCTCGGCTATTGGCTCGAAAAGCGTCACGGTGTCAGCCAAAGCTTTGACGTCCTGATAGGTCCAAACGTCGATGTCTTTTCCTGCAATCAGGAGTTGGGCGATGGCCGTTCGTTTGGAACTGGGTGATGTCAGAAGCCAGTCTTGCGCCAAGGCCGCAGTCTTCGCGTCCCCCGCGGCAATAGACTCTCTCAGCGTCACCATGTGCTGGTTGTATCGGACCCGATCCCTATGAATGGCGCGTCTGTATGCTTTTTCGTTCTGAAGCATTTCCAGCTGTCCGGGCGAATGATTGATGTCAAGCATCATGGCCCCCCAGTAGCTGCGCGAGTTCTTCCACGTCCTGTCGCCGGTACATCAGCTTCTTGCCGAACCGTTTGCGCGGGGGCATGTGGCCGTCCTTCTCCCAATATCGGACGGTCCGTATCGACCTGTTCAAGATATTGGCAGCCTCCGTTACCGAGATGAATTCGGCTCGGTTGAGGGGCGAATGTGAAAGTTGCGCGAGGGCGCGATCAACGGCTGTCATGTCGATATCTCCAGATTGCCGCCGAAGATGTGGTAGTCTGGCTTGTCGAGCAATCCTTTGCACAGTTGGGTGGTGTAGGATCTGCACCGGCCCTTCCCTCAGGAAACATGCGTATGCTCAGAAAAAACGTTTTCGCGCAGAGGCTTGATAGGAGAACCTTCAAATCCCCCAATTGCATTCTTATGGCAAATTGGGTTGCACTGCCCCGAAGCACAGCCTTGTTGCACAGTTATGCAGTTATTGTCAGCAGCGGCATGAGCAGTTGCCGCCTAGTAGTTGTCTTAATCTGAGCGAACGTGGTCGGCGAGACTCTTTACAGCAGCAACGAAACCGGCCGATCCTTGAACCAACTCCGTCACCTTTGGGCGTTTGCCTTTTGAGGTGAGCTTTTCTTTGCCGGGAATGCCCTCCCGCGCCCAACCATATTGGGCTGCCAGCTCCGCGAAAAAGCGGTCTATCGCTTCGCGGCTAGGTAGCTTTGTTTCTGGCTCACTGAACCAGACCGTGCCACTTCTCTCGATGAAGCCTAGATGGGCGACATCTCCATTTGGCAGCGCCATCCTGATGAGCAGGGATTTCGAGAACTCAGGAAATACGCCGTAGGTCTCGACCTTGCTTAGCATTTCGTTGATCTGTCGTGGCAGGTCCGCATCAATGTCGCGCATGGCGTCATAGAAGATGTCAGATGAGATGGTTTTTGCTGCTGGCGATACCGAACGCGCTGACGACGAAGCGCGGGGCGCTGGGGCCGGTTCGAACGAGGCCGAAACGCTATCGCCCTCCAGCCTGATCACGCCGCGCTCTATTCGATAGGTCTTGGCCAGCGTACGGGGCACGACAAGCCAGCGTTCATCGTGAGCGTGGAAAAGGGCCAGCTCGACCAGCGCGAAGGTAAATCGGAAACCCGCGTGGGTCTGCAACTGTTCGACCAGTTTTTCCAGCTCACCGCGAATGCCATCCCCGGCCACGATGACCACGATCCGGCCAGTTTTCAGTCGGTTGATCAGTGCGTCGACGAATTCCGGTTCTTCCAGCGTCTCCGGGCCATCGGCGATCTCGAACATCGTGCGGCCATTCGCGCCATCGGCCTTCCTGACCGCAGCATCCAGCTCCTCATAGCTCATGGAGAACAAAGCTGACGCATAGTCCAATGCCTGGGCCAGAACTGCCCGCCGCATTTCCGGGTTCCGCCAGAGTTTGACCTCTACGATGACGACATCGCCATCAGGCGTCAGGAACAGGTTGTCGAGATACCCGCAGCGCAGCGGCAATTCCATGCAAGCCGGGATCAACTCGCCCAGCCCCGGTTCGATCTGATCCATGGGTAGAAGGGAGGGGTTCTTGAAAATCAGTTCTTGCAGCCAGCGCTCATCATAAAGCTCGTTCTGTGTCAGCGAAATCTGCTCAAGCTGGCTTGCGCCGTCCGCACTCACGATGACGGGTGTTCCAATGGCTTTCATCCTAACTCCGGGCAACGGCTGCGGTACGTCCCCGCAGGGTTGCTGACACTCTGAAATTCCCTGATCCGGGAGTTAGAACAACCGAAGCAAGCCCGGTCCCCATGGCCTTTAGGCGGGAGCCCTGGACATACGCCACAGGCTCCCGGACCTAAGAAGTCAGGGTCCTCGGCGCAGTTCAGGTCTGCACCAACCTCTTGCTTCGGGGTGTTCTAAGCCCCAAGCGGCACGTACCGCTCAGCTTGGCTTTTAGCGGATGGCTGGCACCCGGTCGAGTTGAAAGGGATGACGCTTCGTGTTCGCCGGTCAGAAAAATGTCCCAGAGACAGTTTTGAAGACATTCCAATATTCCGGGTTCAGCCAATGCTGGTTGGCTGGATGTGGGGTGGCAAAAGTGGAAATTCAGCGTGGTTTTCCGGGGGGACAAAACCAGCCAACCCGCAAATCCAGATGTTGTGCCAATGTGGATACCTAGCGAAATTGCAATTAACTGCACGCGATATGGGGTGGTGTTTTTGGGGGGAAACCCGACCTGTTCCCCCGATTTCCCTTCCCCTGTCGGTGTTACAGGGTACGCTAAATGTGGGTGAGACGATCTCGCCCCCCTCCACAAAGCCAAGGAGGGCACGACGTGACAGACACATCCAAACTCACCAGATTTCAGACCATCGCCGCACAAGGGATTGCCGCAGTTGATCCGGGACCAAGGATCGCCCCGTTCACCAGCACCCAGTGGGTCGCTAGCTCGCTCTTGCAGAAAGCCATCCGCCGTGGCGATCTGTATGCGGCGCGTCAAGCCGGACGGTTTTTGCTGGAGGCCAAAAGGGAATACCTCTTGCGCCGCCTCAATATCATCGCCGCCGAAGACATCGGCATAGCGGATATCAAAACCGTGGCGATCACCGCCGCGTGTCTGGCCAGCGCAAAGGTGCGGCGTGATCTGGGCGGGGATGCGGTTGTCACAGAATACTTGATCCGGCGCATGGTGGATGCCCGCAAATCCCGCGCTGCCGATGATCTGCTCATGAGCCTCGAACGGCTGCCTGATCTGGCTGAGGACCGCACCCGCTTCGGCGCGATGTCAGATGACCGCCTGCGCCAGATTGTTCTGGGTTGCCCGTCGCTCGACCGCAAGGCCCTCGCGCTCTGGTATCTGGTCGGCACGGCACGTTGCCAGAGCGATCACCTGCCGACACGCAAAGGCAATCCGAACTTGGCCTTCGATACCCTGGCTGAATTGGGCGTCGCGCCCACGATGGTGCAGATCGCGCGGGCCAACTTCACCAAGACTTCGGCCATGCTGTCGCCGTTTGTCGCTCTGTTGTCCCTCGAAAACGGGGTGGTCGCAACCGGGGCTCAAGATGATCCAACCCCGGTTGAAACACGGATCAATGGGGTGCCGTCCTATGCCTTTGACATGTACACGCGGCCCGGTCGTGCGGCCCTTGGTCGGCTGCTCCTGCGAAATGCAGGCATGGCGTCATGGGCCGGGGCGTTCCTGCCACGAACGAACCGAGTGCAGGTTGCCGGGGAGCTGCTGTTTCGGGTCGAAGGTCAGTGCCTGCGCCGCCACGCGGTCGGGCCGCTGAGCGCCAGCCTGCGGGACAGGTGGCAGTGGGAATGCTCAGGTCTGCCGCGCGAAGCTCTCGAATTCGGGCTGGCCGCCCTCAAGGATGCGATGCCCGAGCTGAACGCGATCCGGGCCGAGGTTGTGCGGGAGGGCGTGGCATGAGCGATCTCATTCTAACCCTGCATAATCCTTTCTTATCCCGGTTCACAAAGGGCGGAGGAAGCACCGATCTGACGGCAGATGAAGCCGTTGAGCATTTCATTCGCGAAAGCCTGTCTGCAAACACGCGAAAAGCCTACCGGGCCGATCTGGCGCATTTCTCTGATTGGGGCGGGGTGCTACCTGCGTCTGCTGATCTGGTCGCCCGCTATCTGGCAGATCACGCCGACACACTGGCTCCGTCCAGCCTCGCGCGGCGCGTGGCGACCCTCAGCAAGGTACACAAGGCAAACAGCTGGCCGAACCCGTGCCGCAGCGAGATCGTGCGGGCCACGATGCGGGGGATCAAACGAGTGAAGGGCACAGCACAGGATCAGGCCCGCCCCCTGTTGCGCGAAGACCTGTTCATCCTGCTGGATGCGCTTGGGGATGATGCCCGTTCGAGGCGTGACCGGGCGTTGTTGCTGATCGGCTGGGCGGGCGGTTTCCGGTCGTCGGAACTGGTCGGCCTTAATCTGCCCGACATCGAAGAGGTCCGCGAAGGGCTGGTGCTGCACCTGCGCCGCTCCAAGACCGACCAAACAGGCCAAGGACGCAAGATCGGCATCCCCCTCGGTCGAACCCGCCATTGCCCAGTCGCCGCATTGTCGGCGTGGCTGGGTGTCCTGAACAAGGACGAAGGCCCAATCTTCCGCCCCGTTGACCGCCACGGGAATGTGCAACCCGACCGCCTGCGCTCCGATGCTGTATCCACCATCTTGCGCAACCGCCTTGCTATTGCCGGGATCGACCCAGAAGGCTACAGCGGCCACAGCCTCCGCGCTGGACTCGCCACCAGCGCCATCAAGGCCGGGGTGTCGACCTACAAGGTGCGGGCACAGACAGGCCATGCCTCGGACCTGATGCTGGCACGCTACGTGCGTGACGCTGGGCTGTTCGACGGGAACGCGGCGGGGGCGCTGTTGTGAGTTCCTTTCTGACAGATCGCTGCCTGTCGGTATGAATCCTGGGGCCGGTGTGGAAACGCCAGAGAACCACGCCCGCTACACGCACGAAATTGACGGAAATCTCTTGTCGGACACGACAATGCCTGACGGCTTGCATCAAGTATCGGCTTGGAAAATCGCTCGTTCTTTGGGTAGGATGCGCGAGCGCAGATCAGCTTTCAACTTGTGGATGATTCTGCCTTTTCCTCGAGCGAGGAGACAAGACAAAGGAAAAGGCAAATTGCGCCAATGAAAGACACTGATAGTAAAACGGATACGTCCCAAGACTTTGGATTAGTCCACAAAGCATACGAAACCCCACTCGGCTGTGCGCTGGAAGGGAAAATCGAGGACGCATTAGCCAGCGAACACCTTGAGAGGTACAAGGGAAAAGTAAACCTAATTTTGACCTCGCCCCCTTATCCGTTGGTTAGGAAAAAGCAATACGGCAACTCCAATGGGCAAGAATACCTGGACTGGTTGTCATCTCTGGCCGTTGGCCTTACCGAACTTCTCACAGACGATGGTTCGATCGTTGTTGAAATTGGCAATGCTTGGGAGCCTGGTTCTCCAACAATGTCCACTTTGCCGTTAGAGGCGTTGATGGCCTTCAAACGTGAAGCCAACCTTAATCTGTGCCAGCACGTCATCTGTCACAACCCAGCAAGATTGCCGAGCCCCGCAGCATGGGTGAATGTCAAACGCATACGGTTAAAGGACTCCTTCACACACGTTTGGTGGATGTCGAAGAGCGAATACCCGAAGGCTGATAATCGAAAAGTTCTCAATCCCTACAGCAAGGACATGAAGCGCTTGCTCAAGAGAAAGAGCTACAATGCTGGTGCACGGCCCTCTGGACACGTTATTTCTGAAACTGGTTTTTTAAATGACCACGGTGGAGCCATCGGGCCAAATGTCCTTGACTTGGAAGGAAATGCCTTTCCCGAAGCGCTGTTGAAATACTCTGGAACCCAGTGGGACTCGAAGTACAGAGCGTTCTGTAAAGAGAATGACCTACCAGCGCATCCTGCGAGAATGCAATCGGCTCTCTCAGCCTTCTTCATTCAGTTCCTCACTGATGAAACTGACCTTGTTTTTGACCCATTCATGGGATCGAACACCACTGGTGCTGTTGCTCAAGAGCTTGGGCGTCGCTGGTTGGGGGTTGAGGCCAGCGGAGAGTACATAGAGGGCTCGAAAGGCCGTTTTGAAGAGTTTGTTAAGAGCGCCTAGTTCATGGGAAACCCATTTGTCGGTAAATGAAAGAAACAGCGCCAGCGAGAAGAAGGCATACTTTGGCAACCTTTCCTTGTTGCCGTTGGAAACGGAGTATCGTTCTTCCAAGGATGACCCTGTCGGCCTGTTCTATGCGAGATGCCTTAGAAACTCAGGGCTATATGAGAGGGCCGTAGGTTACTTCAGCTCGTCAGTTTTTCATGTTGTTGGCGCTCCAATTCACGAGTTTGCCTTGAAGGGCGGGAAAATTCGCTTGATTTGTTCTCCCTCACTTAGCCCCGAGGATGTCGAGGCTATCGCAGGGGGGTATGCTGAACGTGACAAAGTGATAGCCGATTCCCTAAGGAGGGATATTGATCGACTGATCTCTGACGAAACCACCAATCCAAACACTCGAATTCTATCGACTTTGATTTCCTGCGGTGCGCTCGACATTAAACTGGCCACACCAAAAGTAGGCCGAGGAATTTACCACGAAAAACTTGGTGTATTTTCGGACACACTTGGTCACAATGTTTCATTCCGTGGATCGACAAACGAGACGTGGAGTGGATGGCACGATGACGGTAATTTTGAGACTATCGAAGTCTTTTGCAGCTGGAGAGGTGGCCTTGAAGGGGAACGGGTCAACAAACACCTGAACCACTTCCGCCGCATGTGGGGCGGTACGGATAATGACCTTGATGTCACTACTTTCCCGTCCTCGGTCCGAGAATACCTAGAGAAGTTTTCACTTGGTAGCTTGCAAGACCTCAGATCGGTTGAAGCGAATGTGCCTTCACGAAAGGGAGAAAGGGATCCATTAGAGCACCAGAAACTAGCCATTCTTCGATGGAAGCAGCAAGGCTGTCGGGGAATATTTGAACACGCGACTGGAACCGGGAAGACGTTCACAGCCATATTGGCTATCAAAGAGCATGTTCTTGCAGGCAAACCAGCGTTGATTTTGGTGCCCAGCAAATTGTTACATGGGCAATGGCACAAGGAAGTTGAGTCCGAAATTCCAAAGGCGACAATCCTGCTCGCCGGGTCTGGAAACACCAAATGGAAGCAAGCCGGACGGCTCTCTGCAATGTGTGACCCTGATACCGGATTGGGACCTCGTGCTGTTATCGCAACAATGAAGACTGCAAGCTCTGAACAGTTCCGCACCCTGGTCGGCAGCGGAAGCGCATTGTTGCTCGTGGCCGACGAAGTGCATCAAATTGGTAGCCCACAGAACTCAAAGTGCCTTCGGATTGACGCCGAACATCGGCTTGGATTGAGTGCAACTCCCCAGCGGTTTGGCGACCCAGAGGGAACAGCCAAGATTTTTTCCTTCTTCGGCCCGGTTGTTCCACCAGCAATATCACTAACGGATGCGATCAAGATGGATCGTCTGGTTCCATACGAATATTTCCCGCATCCGATAAACTTAAACGCTACCGAAGCAGATGAGTGGCGTGACTATACAAGGCGCATTCGTAATGAGATGGCGCGGCTCAAAGAAGATGAGTCCGGTCAAAAAGTGCTCACAGAACGCGTCAAAATGCTATTGATCCAACGATCACGGATCGCAAAAAAAGCGACAGCAAAGATCGATTTGGCAAAACAGGTCGTACTATCTGAGTATGAAGAGGGTCAAAGCTGGCTGGTCTATTGTGAAGATAGTGAACAGCTATCGGAGGTAATTGAGGCGCTTCGGAGCAACGGCTTGAGCCCGATAGAGTATCACTCAAACATGAGCGGAGACGGTGCGGCTACTCTTGAGTGGTTCAGGAAATATGGTGGGGTCCTTGTGTCCATCAAATGCCTGGATGAGGGGGTAGATATTCCCGCAGTTTCTCATGCATTGATTCTTGCCTCATCTCAGAATCCTAGACAGTTTATTCAACGGCGCGGTCGGGTTCTGCGGAAATCGGATCACAAGTACATGGCAGTTGTCCACGATGCCATCGTCGTGCCCGTCGATCCAGAAACTGAGCCAGATCAGCTTAGTCTTCTAAGCTCAGAACTCGTCCGATCTGTTGAATTTGCGGCTAACTCCATCAACCGGTCAGCTAGCGCGGAGTTGAGAGAAATAGCAATCAGAATGCAAATCGAGGTCGACGGTTTGCTTTCTCTAGAAGGTATTGAAGAAGATGACGACTCCTGAAAATGACATTGCGCTATCCACGTTGATTTCTGTAGGAGAGAGCACTGCGCCCGAATTAGATCGGGATATCTTGCGGAAATGCTACCTGATTCAAAAGAAGTATCAGTTTAGCGAGGATAGAAGCCTGTCTATGGCGGCGATGGAACGGCTGGTTGAAGACGCCCTGGAACGGAATGGTTCTGCCTTGGAGGGTTCGGAATGAAACTGATCCAGCTTAAAGCCAAGAATTTCATGCCTTTCAAGGAGCAGCTGTCTATTGATTTTCCAACTGATGAAGCCCGCAACATTATGTTGGTTTTGGGAGACAATATGCGGGGGAAGACTTCACTCTTGAATGCAATTCGGTGGGGACTTTATGGAAAGGCGATTGGCAGGCACTCCCGACAAATCCCGCTTCACCTGATCGCAAATAAGGATGCAACCCTGGAAGACGATTGGAGTATCGAGGTCTTCCTAAAGTTCCAAGAGGGTGAGAACCTGTACGAGGTGAGGCGGACAGCCGACAGGCGTTCTCATGTTGCCACTCCCTCTAGGAATGCTGATTTTCAAACAAGTGTTCACCTGAGCAAGAATGGGGACTTGGTTAGCGGCGCTGATGTTGAATCAGAGATCAATCAGGCCGCACCTGAGCAGATTTCACGCTTCTTCCTTTTCGACGGTGAACTCTTGCAGGAGTATGAGGAGTTGTTGGTAGAAGGCAGCGATCAAGGTAGGCGGATAAAGGATACCATTGAGCAAGTCCTCGGTGTGCCTTCGTTAACCATGGGGCGCGACGAGCTAAAGGCAATGCTCAGAGATGCTCAGAAAAAGCAAGCTCAGGCAATGGCCCAGATAAACAGCCTCAAGGGGGCCGCTACGGATTCGGAACGATTGACCGCGGAACTGGAGGCAAGAGAAGAGGATCTCAAGCAACTCTCCGACAAACTGGGAGACACACGGGTTCGTCGAGAAACCTTGGACGAAGAACTCGAAGCCGCCGCATCTTTGATTGCCCTTGACGAGCGTTTGAAGGGAGCCAAGAACAAGGTTGGCGAGCTAAAGGCTTTGATAGATGAAAAGTCCGACGAGCGCCGCAAAGTGGTCTCAATGGCATGGCGCGATATGCTGGGTGCAAAAGTTGCCGCCAAGAAAGCATCTTTGCTTAGGCGGCAAGAAGCGTTGCAGGAAAGCAGCAACGAGGACGCAATCCTCAACAACAGGCTCAAAGAGACGCAGAGGCTTTTGGCAACAGCCACCTGCCCAACTTGTCAGCAACAGATTTCTGATGAACGAAGAGACTACTTTGCCCGGATAGTTGCGGAACTCGAAGAGAAAGTCACCCGTCAGATTGATGCGTCTTCTGATCTTCGGTCGGTTATGACCAAACTTTCGAAATTGGATCGCGTGAGCCGTGTTGAAGCGAAAGATCGACTGCAAACTCTCGAAAGAGAACTTCGGACTGCAAGCGTAAACCTGCAAAAGACAGAAAACGAGATTGTTGAACTTGAAGACAAAATCGAGGGCAGCGATCCAGCAGCACTGACCAGAAAACGACTTGAGCGAGACGAGAAGCTGCGAGAGGAGGGGCGGCTTACGGAAGACATCAAACAGGTCAAATCGGACATCCAGAAAACGAACGAAAAGCTAACAGTTCTTCAATCGCGCATTCGCGGAATGTCTGGCGGGAGATCAGAGCGTGCTACAGCCAAGGTGACGTTGGTAAGCGAGCTTCACGATGTCTTCGATGCTAGTATTGAGCACTTGAGGGATCAGCTTAGATCAACGGTGGAAGAGAAATCCAGTGCGGCATTCAGGGCCATGACTACTCAGTCGGCCTATCAGGGCCTGAAAATCAATGAAAACTATGGCTTAAGCATTCTTGACAGTGCTGGGCGCGAAGTTTCTCTACGTAGCGCAGGCGCGGAGCAGGTGGTTGCGTTGTCGCTAATTGACGGCCTCAACCGGACTGGCAGATCGACCGGACCTGTGATCATGGACACTCCTTTCGGTCGATTGGACATGCAGCACCGCGACAATATCCTCAATTACCTACCCAGTGTGACGAGCCAATTTGTTCTTCTAGTTCACAGTGGGGAAATCAGGCCCGAGACTGACCTGGCTACCGTCAAAGACAAAATTGGGGCGGTGTATCAAATCTCAGAGGTATCTGAAACGCAGTCAAAGATAGAAAGGGCTTCGATTTGATTGAACAAGAAGTTGTCACAATCGGCCTTACACAGGAAGCCGATGATATGCTGGAAACGATGGTCGAAGATGGCACTTTCGCTCAAAAGGTTGACGGCTACCGATTTGCCTTCTCTTTGGCCCTTGCTCAAGGTGCACAACCCGGCGAGCTGTCCAAGAGAAAGACCATTTTCAATGTCGGGTCAGTCGATCCAGACAACACCCTTCAAGACATCGTCGAAGAACTCGCTCCAGACTTGCTCGCGGGATCGAGCCACTACCGAGTGGTGGAACGGCTTGCGGAATGGGGGGTGCGTGAACTGTATCAACAAGCGATTGGGCCAGGAATAGACTTCGTTGGGCTTCTTTCGGAGGTGGAGAAAGTGAACTTGGAGTAAACCTCAAATGCCTAGCCCACTGCGCGCCTATTTGATGGTTTTTGATCCTCAAGGCAGCCCCCAAACCAAAGTGCACACTGACCTCAAAGACATCGTAGATGAATGGGACGCACATGCATCAGATGACGTTTCCGCTGTTTTGCATATCGGGTTTGACCGGGTGGCCACTCGCCATTTTGAGAACTTAGCCCAAAAGTTTCCGGGTCATGTTCTGCTTACGGAGGGTGCAAAGTATTGTTTGCCAAAAGGATATACGTCCTCACAAAGCCCCGTTGGGGCTGTCCGCGACGAAGAAGTGTTCTTAGGTCTAACCGGCTGGGGCTATGCTGCGGATGATCCTTCTCCGCCCACTAACTCTCAATCGGCAAACCCAAAAAATGCTGATGGTGCCGCCGCAAAGAGAGAGCTATGGATTGAAGGCTACTTAATGGCCTTCCCGGAGGACAGGGCGAAGCTGGATGAGGCAAGAATAGCTTGTGATGCGAGTTACCTCGAAAACGAGCACGAGTTGCCTCACGCGCTTCGAAAGTCACTAGGGCAATTCCGGCAAAATCACCTCACTTTGGGAAACACTGATGATCCCTGCTTGATTGCTCGGCGTTCTCCGCCATGGCTGTTGGAGCGCCATTTCGATACTTTGCCGATTTCCGTTCGCGTTGCCAACGTATTCTCACAGAGCGGAATCCGCACGGTTTCAGACTTGGCCTCCGCCTCCAAGGAAGAGCTGTTGCGTGCGAAAAACTTCGGGAAAACGAGCATTAGAAACGTTCTTGAGGCCCTCAATCAAGGGATTGCGGACGGTCCATACTCTCAGGAGGATGAGCTTGAGAAGGGGCTTCACCTTGCATTTCTGCCCGCGCTTCGGAATGCACTTGGCAACCTCTCTGATCGGGAGAAGGACATCTTAGTCAAGCGGATGGGCCTTGACGGTCCTCAAATGACATTGGCTGAGATTGGGGATGAGTACGGTATTACCAGAGAACGCATACGCCAAGTTGAAGCCAAGGCTGTGACTAAGATCATTGCAACCGAAATCTGGGATGATGTCTTTGAGAGAAAAATCGTTGAACTCCTTGTAGATCGACGCGAGCCACTGCCACTTCGAGCATTGGGGTTGCTCGACGACTGGTTCGAAGGCGCTCATGAAAAGCCAAAAGTTTTCTCGTACTGGCTGGATGCAATTCCGTCCTTAGATGTCCACCTGATTTCAATAGACAATATCGAGTACATCACTGCGCTAAACCAGAGCGAATGGGAAAACGCGGAACGAGAAGCGAAGGCACTGCTGCAAGGCGGTATAGGTTTGGATTGGTCCGAGGAATTTTGCCGAGACAGTGTACACGGCCTACTTGCCAGCAAAGGGCGTGAACTCAGGGACGTCCTTTGGGATAGGGTGGCCCTCCTATGTCGTTTTGCCGACACCGGAGCAGGAAGGATACTTCAGTCTTATGGGAGAGGCGCTGAGCAGGCTGTCTTGGTTGTGATGGAAGAAAGCGACAAGGCACTGCATTACAGCGAGTTGGCAGAAGCAATAGCTGTTCGCTTCGAGCAGGATTTTGATGTCAGACGTATTCATAATGCTGCGTCAAACGTTGGCCTGCTTCTGGGAAGGGGCACCTACGGCCTTAGAAAGCACATTCCCATGTTGGAAGACGACTTCTTGCTGTTGGGAGATTGGGCTGAGGAGGTCGTACTTGATGGCCCTGAGGAGCGACAGTGGCACGCGTCCGAAATTCTGAGAATTATCGCGGACCGCGCAGAGTTTCAGTTTTCAGAAGTTGATCAGTACGTTGTGAGTGCGGCGCTAAATGGCCGCGAATCCGTTGTAGACCTCGGCAGACTGGTTTGGCGAAGAAAGGGAGAGAATGGGACCAGCAGCCATGCTCGCATAGATATTCGGCAAGCATTGTTGTTCGTCCTTGAAGAGGCAGGGCATCCACTTCGTACTAATGAACTTAGGAAGCGTCTGAACGAGAAACGGGGCACAAACCAGACCTTCCAAATCGTTCCTGCCGATCCTCTTATTCGTGTCGGCACATCATTGTGGGGGATCAATGATCGAGACGTTCCGATCAAACGCCAAGATCAAGGCCACCTTATTACCTTGGCGAAATCCATACTGACCGACCTTCGGCATGGAATCCACGTTACCGAAGCAACCAAGTACTTTTTCAATCTACCGGAGATTGATCCTGAGGCCTTGTTCAGCCTGCTGACCTTGGACAACGACCTGCGGGTCAGTCAAGGGAGATACTTATTCTTAGACAGCTGGGGCGAACCGAGACGCCTTAGTCTTCCAGAGGCTTTGGACAGGGTTCTAAGTGAGGACCAGAAAACATGGTCGTTGGAAGCTCTGCACACTCGAGTAATGGCCGAGATGGCACGTCCTTGTGAGAAAACTGCTCTTTCCGGTGCACTCCAAGGCAGCAGGGCCGAAAGAGATGAGAATGGCATGTGGTTTCGAGGTGATGGAGACGATTGAACAAAGACCGTTTTTGTGGCGACACACCCTTTCCATGATCCAGTCATCTGGTACAGTGCTGGCAAGTGCTCTGGGCATGGTTCAAGCTAACCCACTGGTATCGTTACATGGGTAGATTGAAGTAGGATATCCCATCGTCTCCGCCATTTGCCTCTGCGAAAGCGTTCTCCCCATCCGGCTGCGGTCAGATTTTTCGTTGTTTTCTAGGGTGAAGCGGGAGGATTTGAGCACTGTTCGCGAAGAAAGAGGCGTATAAGTGCTCTCTTCGTTGGATATTCTCTGAATCTGATGACTGCTCTCAATTGGCGTTCAGTTTGTAAGCTTTTGGTGACATTGCAATAATCCTGAAACCTGCAAAGGACTTAGACGCCTGTCTTGTTCGGTCGAATGGAACTGGCACCGATACTCGTCGCCCCAGCTTGATGAACGTCGCCTAAACGGAAAGCCGCACTGCCGCAAACAGCATCATCGGGCGGATTGCTGACATTCGCTGCGACTACGAAATCAGGTGTGGGTTTCGCCGAAGCTGCCATTCGACTGTCAGGGGTTCCCATGATAAATTTATCGGCATCGCGGGGATAGCCGGAGCACTACTTTCATAAAGGGTCAGGAGCAGAAACGCGTCGGGAAATCGGCTATCAAAGCCGACTTTCACGATACACATGCCTTACGCAGCATGGGCTTCAAATTCTCTCCAAAGCAATTCCGCTACGGCGCGGACGATTGGTTTGGACTGGCGAAACGCATAGATGGTGGCGTCAAAGGCAAGATGCGTGTGTGGCAAGTCTATCTCGCACAGCCGCCCTTGCTTCAACTCTTCCGCGATCATGTGTTCTGGCAGGCGGCCCCAGCCGAGGCCCGCGATCAGAAGGTGCTTCTTTGTGTGAAGGTCGCTGACATACCAGCGGCGCTGGCCTTTCTGGACGCCGATTTCGCGGTCGAACAGCCCTCCGGCTTGCCCGCTGTCGCTTGCGATGACCTGATGGAAGCGCCGCAAGTCCGCGAGCTGCTTGGGATTATCCATCTCAGCCCAAAGGGATGGTGACGTAACATTGCGCAACGTTGATGTCCCGAGGGGGATGTAGTCGAAACCCTCTTCCTCGAGCATGATCGAGGACATTGGCGAAATCGCGATTGCCGCGGTTTCCGTCTTTACGGCCTCGATGGCACCGGACAGAACCTCGGGGCGCAAGACCACGCGGGTCTCGGGAAAGTCCGTTTGAAGTTTGCATAAGACGGGGGTCAGCGCGTTGAGGTTGGTGCTGGCATCCACCGCGATCGTGATCGTTTCTTCCTGCCCTTTCTCGAAATGCTGGATCAACTGACCCAGATCCTCCGCCTCCGTCAAAACGCGCAAGGATTGAAGATAGACCCGTTTGCCGACGGGTGTGAGTTCAAGCCGATACCCCGACCGGTCAAACAATTCAGTTCCGGTCTGGAATTCCAGGGCCTTCAACGCCTGGCTGATCGCTGGCTGCGTCCGGTTGAGGCGTTCGGCGGCCGCCTTGACCGAGCCGGTTTCAACAACGGCGCGTAAGACATTCAGTTGATCGAGTTTCATCAGGCACCACAAGTTAAGAGTTGTTTATGTAGATAGTAAAAAAGTATAAATATCAATCAAGTTCCGCTTCGCCTATCACCGGATCAACAATCGGAGCTATCCAATGAAACAAGTTTCCTTCCAAGAGCCAGCGCAGCCCGATCGGGTCGGTACATTTACCATCGCGCGTGCCCTTCCGAACCGGGCTGTGAACGCGGTCGGTCCGTTCCTGCTTCTCGATCATCTGCCCAGGCGCGAAATTGCTGCGGGTGAGCTGCCCGAACCTGACGGCAGCTTCGCGCATCCCCATCGGGGGATCGTGACCTTCACCTATGTCATGGAAGGCGCGATGACCCATTTCGACAGTCTAGGGAACAACAGCACTGTCACAGCGGGTGGCGTGCAATGGATGAACGCGGGCAACGGCATTATCCATGACGAAATGCTCGCCACGCCCTTGCGCCGTGATGGCGGGGTGCTGCATTCTTTTCAGTTCTGGATCAACCTGCCCGCGCCCAACAAGAGCGAGCCTGCGCAATACATGCCCGTCTCATCCCCGGACCTGCCCGTTGCAATGCTCGCGGGTGGGCGTGGGGAGGTCAAAGTTCTGCTTGGCGGTTATGATGGGCAATCCTCGCCCATCCCCACCTATGCGGGCGAATTTATCTGGCACGTCAGGATCGAGCCGCTTGCGACGGTCGATATCGCCTTGAACGCCGGTCTGCCTGTAGCGGGTTTCCTGCCGACGCAGGGGGCCGTGATCGGTGATGCCAAGATCGACGCTCATACCCTTATCGGATTGGACGCCCGGGGTGGGACGTTGGAGATAACCAACCCGGCTGTTGAACCGCTCGATCTGCTGTTTTTTGGCGGTGAGGCGATCACCGACCCCATCGCCATGCGCGGTCCGTTTGTCATGAACAGCGACGGCGAGCTGGCGCAAGCGTTCCGCGAGTATCGCGCCGGGAAATTCGGACAGATCACCTATCCCGCCGATCACGCAGCCCACAAATCATAGAATAACGCCGCAAGGCCCCCAAGAAGGTTAGAAATCATGTCACAGAAAATTGCCATTGTCGGCGGCGGTTACATAGGCGCCGAACTCGCGAAGTCTCTCGACGACACCGCGGACGTCACATTGATCGAGCCGCGCAGTCACTTCGTTCACGCGCCGGCCATGATCCGCGCGGTTGTCGACCCTTCGCTGCTGGATCGCGCACTCATTCCATATGATCGGCTGCTCACGAACGGCAGGGTCATCGCGTCCAAGGCCAAAGCCATAGACGCGAAGGGTGTCACGTCGGAGGACGGCACTCGGGTAGAGGCGGATCAAATCGTTGTTGCCACCGGATCTGGCAACGCCATGCCCTTCAAGCCTCAAGGCGCCGATATCGCTGGCCTCAAGGCGGACAACCAGCGCATTCATCAGCAACTCAAGGCGGCGCGAAGCATCGGCATTGTCGGGGCCGGGGCGGTTGGCACCGAGCTTGCGGGCGAAATCGCCTATGCCATGCCGGACAAGAAGGTGACGTTGATCTCAAGCGACGCGGCGTTGTTCTCGACGATGCCGTCAAAGCTGGGCACCTCTTTGGCTGCGAAGCTGCGCAAGGCTGGCGTCACGCTCATTCTTGGCCAGATGGCGGAGAACCTGAAAAGCATGACCGAGCCTTACGCGGGCACCCTTCAACTTGCCGATGGGTCACAGCACGACTTCGACCTGATCTTTCCGGTTATCGGATCGCGCGCGAATTCCGAGGTGCTTGAAACGCTTGCCGGTGTCCAGAAAACGACGGCAAACCGGATCAAGGTCGACCCGTGGATGCGCCCATCCTCGCTGCCCAATGTTTTCGCGGCCGGCGATGTCGCGGATGCAGGCGACGGGATGACCATCGTGGCCATCAGCCGCCAACTGCCTTGGCTCAAGGCGACGCTGTCCGGATTGGGGCAGGGCAAAGCCGTCGAAGACATGAAGCCTTACAAGCCATGGGGCAGCAAGGCGCCGATCCTTGTGCCGCTTGGTCCCAAGCAGGGGAGTTCCTTCCTTGGCTTCTTCACCGCTGGAGACTTCATGACCAGCAAGATGAAGGGCGCGGACCTGTTTCTCAATAAATACGCAAAGCTACTGAACCGGCCTGAAGCCTGATCGGAACACGACTGAACCAAACGTCCAAAAGGAAAGACCATGGAAATCTCCCGAAGATCCCTTCTGACGTCAACCGCGTTCGGAGCGGGGTTCCTACTTGTGCCCGGCTTGCGGTCAGCGGCCAGCGCCCGGACGGCCAAACTCGTCATTGGCAACTACGAGGCACCGGGCCTCTATGATCAGGCCGCCCAAGAAGTCGTGACAGACCGCGACGCTTAACACAACGCAGATTACGGCAACAAGGTCTTCTGCAAGTTCATGTTGGCAAAAGACAGTGAAATCCGGCTCAGCACGGGTGAATTCGAGGACAGTTTCGTTGGTGATATCCATGTCGGCCCGCAGTCCGGCAACGGATGGCCTGACGGCTTCCTGATCGAAGCACCCTACAACGGCGACATGATCCGTATCGGGATTTCGGGCAATCACCTCTTGAGCGACGCGCTCAATTCCGACCAGCAACCAGATGACGAAACCGCACGGCCAGGCTATATCCGTCTTGGCGGCGACATCAGGGTGACGGTGCCACTCGCAGGTGGCACAGAGGTCGCAACCGGCAACATCATCCACGAAATGTCCTTCTCGGAAAGTATCCCCAAAGCGGAAGCAAACTGGCTTTTGCAGGTCCAAACGCGCCCCCTTGCGAGCATTCGCCGCAAGGGGGGCCGGTAATGGATGTCTGGATTGAAGCTCTCCGAGATAAACATTTCGGCGCGATGTGTGAGGCGGCTGGTTTGGCGATGCTACATTGCAGCAATGCGCAACTGCACCAAAAGCAGCTTCGGGCCCGGCATTGCAGCAGCGGGCGGTTAGCTGCTTTTCTCTGTACCTGCTCGGGAGACGTGCGGATCTAAGAAAAGCAGCCATTGACCGCTTAGGAAACCCAACTCAGAGGCGCAATTTCGAACGTGTTTTTCTGATGTCGTTCTGGAATTTGTACCCGCGCACCAAGCCCGAGTTTTCGTCAATTGGCCACCACTCTGTGGATTCCGGCCAAGACCGCCACAGTTTACCGCGACGGTCCACGACATGAGAGATACATGCGCGGTCACCGGCACTCATCCCGGATCTTTGCCCGTTTGGCCAATACCATGTCAGTTCGTGGCACAACTGGCCATCACTCTGGACAGACCAGGCCCCGGCTCCCAGATTGTCACTGTTTTGCGAGCACCATGCGCGCGCTTGTCCATTCGGGCCAAAGTAAATCCCACCACCGCAATCGGCATCCCACAGATCGGTCTTTCCTATGTAGGCTTGAAAGACTTTGGTCGGCGACGCGGGTTGCGCGCCACGCGGCATCGGGTCTGCAATTACTATCTCAGACGTATGGAAAAGCAAAATGGCAGACAAAAACCCACTGGCGAAAATTCTCATCGCAGCACCCTTTCCTTGAAGCCCAGTCACTAGCAACGGTGTTGCGAAAACCCGCGCTGCGTCAAGTTTTCAGGTTTGAACAATGTGTTTCCGAGCACGCCTAAAAGGAGATCTCTGCTACGGCGGATTGCGCTGAGATTGCATTTATTAGGGCGCCGAAACGATTCTACTCCTCCTGACTGAAGATTTTTAAAGAACACACGCCAGAGAAGAGTGCACCGTTGTTCGTTCGGGGGCACGCTAGCTTTATTCGGCTATCGGACTGAGCGTTTCTCAACAATCCATGCAAGTTGCCTGTATTATTCCTCATCTCGGGACAACAGAGACCCTTTCGTGGCAATTATTTGCCACATTAAGGCCACATCCGTTAATGTTTTCCGTGGGGGCGAGTGTCGGCCTTGGGTGAATGAAATTGGCACATTTTCGTTACCTTGACCTGTTTTCCAAGGTTGGGCCATCGGGCGACGTTCCGTGGTGCGCGTGTATTGAAGTAATCGACTTTTGCCGTTTGATCTGGTGCAGCGACGCACCCTGGCACAAATCTCATGGGGTTCATTGATGTCGCAGGGCGGATACAGATTTCTGTTTGATGTCCCTGAGAGCCAGGGAGAGAGGGTCTTCTATGATCGGACAAGAGTTCGCAGGGGCCAAATACGCCGTTTAACGCTGGCGATTGTCTGCATAATGCTGACTTGGAGTATCCTTTTCCTGGGCGGTACGATTTCAGTGCGAAGCGTTGCTCAGGAACTTGACGCTTGGTGGAACGACAGACAGATGCAGGTTGTCGCTCTGGACACGCTCGTCGATCCTGCGGACAGCATTGCACCAACCAAGGTCTCGTTTCCGCCAACTAAGGTCTCGCTAGCGCCAATTAGAGCTGGGTTGGGCGATGATCACTGCGAACCTGTCTCGGCGCCGGTATTTTCAGCCCGGGCCGATATGTCCGGCGGCCAAATATTCGGGCATGTTCCGTCCAGCCTTGAATGGGCGCCACTTTCGCTGCAGCGCAGCTGTGGTGCGCTTGACGTGATCGTACCGGATTGGTTTTCGATAAGGCGGACCACGCACGGGTTGTTCGTCGACGTCGCAAAAGAAAGTGTCCGTGAAGAGGTCGAAGCTTATCGAAACTCTACAGCCACACCGCCCCAATTGATGCCGACCGTTCTTCTCGAGACGGGTTTCGACACTGAAACCTTTCTGGACGACCTTTTGCTCCCGAAAATCAGCCAAGCCATTGCCAGTGATCTGTTGGCGGCAACCGAGGCCTTGGACGCATCTGGCCTTTGTTTGGATTTCCGTCAACTTGGAGAGGAGCAGCTCGTTTTGCTTGACCCTTTCTTCGAGCTGATGTCGACAGGTCTGAAAGACCACGGCTGGGCATCCTGCGCGATCCTTTCGGTGGAGCAGAAGGTCTGGGCGGACCAGGACTTGATGCGCCATTTCGACACTGTAGTTCTTAAGGTTTTTCGGCAGCCATGGGTGGGGAGCCCGCCGGGACCGTTGGCAGCGGATGCGTGGTTCGAAGATGTCGTAACCCGCGCATTGGCAGCAATTGGCTCGGACCGTTTGACCCTAGCGCTGGGTAGCTTTGCCGTCGAATGGACGACCCAGGAGCCCTTGCCAAGAGTGCTTCCCTACGCTCAGGCCGTATCCCAGGTCTCCAAAGCTGGCAGTGAGCTGCATTTTAGTCCGCAAACCGGCAACACCTTCGCGACCTACCACGATAAGTCGCGCCGCAATCACAAGCTCTGGCTTCTGGACGCCGCAGCATTCCACAACCAGCGACAGAAGCTCTTTGCACTTGGCGCGCGCAACATCGGAGTTTGGTCCCTAGGCACCGAAGACCCGGGGATTTGGGACGTGCTGAACGACAAGACGCGTGATCCCGAAAACTTGGCCTCGCGACTCTCGGAGATGCGGTTCCCGGACTTTGTCTCCTATCGCGGCCAAGGCCCATTCCTGCGTGTTGTATCGCGGCCCAGATACGGGCAGCGTCAGGTGGAATTCGATCCGGCAACCGGCCTTATCACAGACGTTACCTACTCCAGGCTGCCTCTGCCTTATACTCTCGAACGTTACGGACGTCCGGCGCCAAACAAGCTGGTTCTGACTTTCGATGACGGACCGCATGAGGAATACACCAGCGCGATACTCGATACTTTGAAGGAAACTGGGACGCCCGGCGCCTTCTTTGTCGTCGGTACACGGGTGATGGAAGAGCCCGAGTTGCTGAAGCGGCTGATTGCCGAAGGCCACGAGGTCGGTGCTCACACGTTTTCACACCCACGGATGGATCTGATTTCCAGGTCACGCACGGAACTGGAACACGGCATGCTGGACAAGGCGATCGCGGGCTATGCCGGGCGTTCAACCTTGCTGTATCGCGAACCGTTCATGCGGGCCGGTGGCCCGATCGAGGAAAGCCGCGTGAGATCGCTGGAGACGGTGCAAGCAGCAGGTTCGATCATCGCGGGCATGGAGATCGTGCCCAAGGACTGGGAGGGCATCTCGGCCGAGGAGATTGCTGATTATGTCATCGAAGAAGTCAACAAGGGCGCAGGTAATGTGATCCTGTTGCATGACGGCGGTAAAGATCGCAGTGCCAGTGTCGAAGCTTTGCCTGTTATCATTCGTGAACTGAAGGCGCAGGGCTATGAGTTCACGTCGCTTGCTGATTTGTTGGGAACGACACCGGCAGCCCTGATGCCTGTGGTTGATAGCAATTGGTTGTTGTTCGACAGGAT
Organism: Rhodalgimonas zhirmunskyi; assembly: GCA_030848925.1. GTDB lineage: Bacteria > Pseudomonadota > Alphaproteobacteria > Rhodobacterales > Rhodobacteraceae > Rhodalgimonas > Rhodalgimonas zhirmunskyi. The sequence continues at coordinate 545,551 of JANFFA010000001.1, read as the reverse complement.
CTCTTTCGGCTTCCTTTCGGCCACGTGGATCAGTCTTGAAACGATTTTCTGGCTGGTTCTCGCCATTGGTGTGATCCGGACGCTCATCATCTTGGGTCTGGCGCTGGTGCGCCAACGGGTCCGCCCAATTGACAATGGTTATGAACCAAAGGTCACGGTGGTCATTCCGGCCTATAACGAAGAGGCCGTCATCGCGAATTGTATCCGCAGCGTTTTGGCCAGCAATTACCGGAACTTCGACGTCATCGTGGTGGATGACGGGTCACAGGACGAAACCTTCAATGAAATGCTACGGTTCCGGACCAAGCCGAATGTCCATATCTACGCACAACTGAACCAAGGCAAATGGAGTGCCCTGAACGCGGCCGTAGCTAACACGACGTCGGAGGTCATGATCTGCATCGATGCGGACACCGAAGTGCACCCAGATGCAATCGGTCATCTGGTGCGCCAGTTCAGCAACCCGAAGGTCGGTGCCGTTGCCGGCAAGATCACGGTAGGGAACCGCCGAAATCTTCTGACCCGGTTGCAGGCGTTGGAATATGTCACGGCGCAAAACTTTGACCGTCGTGCCTATGACCTGATCAACGGCATGCTTGTCGTTCCGGGCGCCATCGGCGCTTGGCGCACCAGCGCGGTGCGCGACGCGGGACGTTACTGCAATGACACGATGACGGAAGACGCAGACCTGACCATTGCGGTCAACCGTGCCGGCTATCGTATCACCTATGAAGAAAAGGCTCTCGCCTACACCGAGGCCCCGGACACAATACGACTGCTTTTGGCCCAGCGGCTTCGCTGGACGCTCGGCATGTTCCAGGCTGCGTGGAAGCACAAAGCGGCATTCCGGGAGAAACGCACTGTTGGGCTAGTTTCCATTCCCGATATGCTGATCTTTGGATACCTGTTCCCGCTTCTTGCTCCGATTGCCGACCTTTTCGTGGCGATACTGCTCTACAAGTTTTTTGCAGGCGACTGGACTGGCGAGGTTGGTGTCGCCGTGTCGGACACGCCAGCACATCTGATCTGGGCTTACATGATGTTGCCATTGCTAGATCTGGTCGTGGCCGCATACGCGTTGAAAACGGACAAGCAGGAAAGCCTGACACTTCTCTGGCTATTCCCATTCCAACGTTTCTTCTATCGACAGATACTGTATTGCTCGGTCTACCGATCGCTGTTGCGCGCATTGAGCGGCACGCTGGCCGGATGGGGGCGGAAGAAACGCACGGGTTACGTCCATAATGAGCGTGCAACTACATGAAACGCAGAAGTTTTTTAACTTCCACAACCGCTGCGGCTCTGCTGACCGCTTTTGGGAACTCGCGCGGACGCGCAGCTGGCGGCATTGTCTCGGTTGCAGTCGTGATTACGGACATCACGGCAGATACTGAGCAAGCTTTGCTTGTTCAGGTCGTCTCGGGGCTTTTGGAAAAGGGCGTGTTGGTAACATGCGCTGTCGAATTGCCGCAAGATCAGAGCTTTGATCCTGCGTTGGGGGCCGTAATCGCCGACCTTGTGAGTATTGGCGGCGGCATTGAGTTCGCATTGCATGTGCCCGACCTGGCCAGCATTTCACCATACTTCCAGTCGCGTGCCGTTTATGAGGCCAAGCTAAGGTTCAGAAAAATCACGGAAGGGGTGGGTACGCCGCTGGATGTGCAAACGATTGTTTGCGAGGAAGTCGATGCACCTGTGGAGCCTATAGGCGTTCGCGCCGCTGGCGTCAAAAATGTGCTGATGCGCCCAGGGGCGGATCGACATGTCACTTCTCAAGCCTGGTCGGAAAACGTTGTCAGGTATTTCGGCGGAAACCGGATTACGACTGAGGACGGTTTTATCCTGCGATCCGATGCAGCGGGTCCAGAAGACAGAATGATATGCTATGTGTCTGCCGGACACTTGGTGGCGATGCCAGAAGGTCGCCTTGCAGTCTGGACGCAGGAGGTCGCACAAACTCTCACACGCATGGAAATGTCTGGCCAAATCGCACTGATGACCGTTCCAGACATGCAACTGCGTGACAACTTCAAACAAGAACGTTTGGTCACATTGCTGATCGAAACCCCCGAGAACGCGTCGGAGTCGGACTTGGCGATTGTCAAAGCGTTTCGTACACGGCTGAGCGATGCGGGAATACCGTCCGCAACAAAGAACCCGGGCGAAGATTTTTGGGTGACCCCAACAAAGAGCGGAGGCGAGCTCGTCGCAACGCGCGTCCTCTGTCAAAATGACCGATCGGTTCAAATCGCCGCAAGTAGCTCCTTGGAGCCGGGATACGGTTTGCGTTTTGTTTCGGACAAGGCAGACACGTCTGGAATTGATGGTTGCGCCCAACTTCGATTGCAGGTGTCGAAAAATGAGTTGCTGACGCACAGGACAGAGGGTGCGATGCTTCGAACCGGGTCAAGTGATAGCGTCATCGTATTGTCCGTAGCTGAAATCTCGACTCCCGCCAGCCGAAGACACGTTCTGAGCAGCCTGTTGTCAATGCGGGAAGACGCAATCACCCGGATTGTCGGCATTGGCGACTTTGCCCGCAGGCTGCATACCCACGGTCCCGTTGAAACGCGCCACCGATTGACCAGGGCCCTATCTGCTAACCACGCCCGAAGCCGCGCGCAACACATTGACGAGGCAGAACGCGCGCGTTTGTTGGATGATGCAAAGCTTGCATGGAGGTATTTCCAAAGCCACACGAATGGCGTGACCGGTCTTTGTCCGGCAACAGTTGATGGCCGCCCGGGTGGCGAAATACATGAAGCGGTCACCATGTGGGATGTCGGCAGTAATATCAACGCCATAGCCGCCGCGGCCGAGATCGGGTTGATCGACAGAGAACAGGCCAAAAGCCGGTTGAAAGCGATCCTTCCCAACATTTCCGGGCGACGCACCCAGGGCCGGCTTTTGCCGCAAGGTTGGATCAGGACCGATCGCTTTCATTGGGGGGACTGGAACTTTGACGGATGCGACGCCGGTCGTTTGTTGGCGGCATTCGACTATTTCCGTCGTCGAATCGGCATGGAAAAGGAACTGGAAAAACGCGTTGCCGCCTGGGAGTTCGAAAAGGTCATTGTCGACCGAAAACTTCATTCTGTCGCAGACGGGGAACTGGTTTCCACCTACCGGACGCATTGTGCGCATTACCTTGCAATCGCGTTCCGCCGATGGGGGTATGATATAGCATCGCCTTACGAAATTTTTAGGGATCGCAACCCGGGCGATGGAGAAATGGCTTTGCTTGAAACTGTCGCCAGCATCGGACCACTTGGTGCAGAGCCACTGTTGCTTGAGGCCTTGGAACTCGGAATGTCCCCGGAAAGCGAGTACCTGGCCGATGTGTTGCAATACGCCCAGGAAGAAGAGCACGAGGAGACAGGGCGGTTGATCTGCGCGTCTGAGACACCGATCGATCGCGCCCCGTGGTTCATTTACCAGGGTCTACAATTGGGGGCCGGACCGCGAAGCTGGCGCTTGGACACTGTCGGTCATCAACCGCAATACATGACCAGAGACGCCGCAGAGGAATACATGGCCTTTTCAACGAAGGCGGCATTCCTTTGGGCTATGCTCCGACCAGGCCAGTATTCCGACAGGCTTCTGTCCCACGCCAGAAAGATGGCGCGCGAGAGTATTGGCTTCGCATCGAGTATAAACTTGAAGTCCCAGCGCCCGACTAGCCGCTATTCCGATCTAAACACCAATGCAATCATTCTCCAGTCGATCGCGTATCGGCTTTCCAAACCGCACTGACGAAAAGGGCGACGAGTTCAGCGCCGCCTTCATTCGGTATTCACTAGGCGCCGCGACAGGTCGACAGAGCGATCTCTCCTGGCTGGACCGGGTAGCCCGGTGTTGGATTCATTACCACGTTCTGAACACCGGTGATGGAACGCATGCAGCGATTTGACGCCGCTTCACCGGTGGACCGCCCGCCAACATAGATGTCCAACCACGCAAGCCCCTGATACCCGGAATGGCAGGGGCCATTTTGTGGGCGTGGCCCATCACCGCATAGATCCTCGACGACGCCGTATTTCTGCAGGTTCGGGAAGTAAAACCGCATCCCCGCTGGGAAATCCATCCGGCTGCGCCCGCCCGACTTGGAATGACCGACAGCAACGGTGATCGGGTCGTTATAGGTGCCGGTGCCGCCAGCCTGGCGATGCAAGACGGGCCGGGCGATCTGCGCAGACCCTCGGGGAGTGTTGTCCCAATAGCTGTAGCCCGTCAGGTAGACCTGCATCGATCCGTTGGATTGTGGTGCGTAACTAACGTCGGTTGCCAGCGGAGCGGCGCTGGACGTGGACACGACTGCGTGCCGAGTAGCAGTGTCAGTGGTCGACATACATCCCATCAGCCCACCGGCACAAAAAGTGAATGAGAGCACAAGCGTATGAAATCGTGGCATTGGAACCTCCAGAAGCTTTCAGGGCAAAAAACGCCCATTCGTTTCGGGAAATGCGTTCAGGCTTCCCGGCGTCTGATGGTTCCATGGGTTGGGTAAACCAGTGCTTGACTGGCATGGAAAAAGTGGTTGGGTTTTTCTTAAAAATTTATCGAAATCTGTTTGTTATGCGTCGCCGCACTCTGCGCCAAAACGCGGACGCCACATGCCCTTCATCAATCACAACGCCTCATGACGCTTGCGGCATGACATTTCAGAGTGTTAACGTTTTCGAGGGAAATCTTTCAGACCTGAGCTTTCCCACCCAGTCTCCTTCGCCCTTGGCTTTCCGCTTTTTGGCGGACTTGTCCCTTGGGGGCGAAGGAGCCCCAAAACACAGCGCTCCATGCCAGCAATTGAAAAGCATTTCGCACTCCTTGCGGAAACGCTCGCCTGAAGAGACGTTCTAAAGTTTCTTGGCTAACTGAAATCTGCCTCAGTCGTTTTGAACTGAAATTTCTCTGAAGAAACGAACACAAATGCGCCAACAAGAAGTGGCTCTCACCAAAGCTCAATTCAGAAAGTCGATGTCGGTCGCAGTGTGAAAGCGCAGTCGTTGCGACATGGTTCGTTTTTGTGGGAAAATCGGATTTCGAGCTTGGCGTCGATGTTCGTTACGCAAAGCCAAAGTTCGTACGATGGCTCCTTTTTGCGCGATGCTGAACCCCATGCCCCAGGCGCATACGACCGTCCCTTTTTGTCGGCTTTTGACTGGCAGGAAAACATCGTGTCTGTTTGCCGGGTCATTCCGTACCCGGACTGAACAGAGTTAGAAAAGCCTGTGCCGGAGAGAGTTCTGACACCACGAGCGGACATTGCCTTGGATTTGGTGGTTGGCAGCATTGTCCACTCAGCCGTTACTGGTCTGATCAATATGCTGCAAGATATACGAACGGTTGGTTTTGCCGAAGCTGCGCTACGGCGACGGATGAGCGCACGAATGTCTCCTGTGGGCCTAAGGCTGAAGCCGACGGGTATAGGTCCTGCAGTGTTTCTGCAGGACCGGTGAATGATCAATCCCAGTCAGGCGCAAGCGTTTCGGGACTGACCAAGCGCCCCTCGGGTGTGCCAAGGGCATCAATTCGGGCGATTTCCTCTGCGCTCAGAACGAGTTCTGCTGCATGAAGATTTTCTTCGAGCCTCGCTATATTGCTCGTTCGAGGGAGCACGATGCCCATGGGTCGGGTCAGTGCCCAAGCGACCGCAATCTGCGCGGGACTGGCATGATGTGCTCGGCCAACTCGGCCAGAACGTCTTCGATTTCGCGCTGCGATTGGCGCAGGTTAAAGGCGATGTGGGCGACCCCTGCGGCGTGCAGGGAGCGAACGTGAGTGGTTAGAGCATTGCGACCGATACGGCCCCCAAACTGGATCGGCCGGAAGGGCGCATCGGGATCAGGGTCAAGGTCCAGGTGCATGGCGGTCAGAACCGGGGCGGGGGGCAGGCCAGCATCGTTGCGCGCCTGACGCCACATCGACAAGCGACGCTCGGCCTGATCGGGAGGGCCGGGATAGGTGAACCAGCCGTCCAATGTGCGGGCGATCCATTGCAGGCTTTGCTGGCCCATCCCGGCCATGACCATCGGGATGCCTTCCGGAACAAAGGGGCGCACGGTGACGGGGCCTTGCGGCCCTTGCAGCGCATCCCCTGACCAGAGGGTGCGCATCTGCTCGACGTGATCGCGCAGGGTGGCTCCGCGGGTCTCATAGTCCAACCCCATCAAAGGGTATTCCACCGGACGGTCCCCCGATGCGATCCCAAGGATTAAGCGCCCTTCAGACAGATGGTGTAGGCTGGCCGTCATCTTGGCCAGCAGGATCGGATCCCGCAGTGGCAGAACGATACCGGCGGTGCCAAGCGCGATGCGCCGCGTGCGGCCGGCAAGAAAGCCGAGATAGGGGAACGGATCGAAGACCTGTCCCGCATCCCCGAAGCTGGGATCGTGTACCGGCACGTCGCGCAGCCAAACCGCATCAAAGCCAAGGCGCTCGGCCAGCTCTACGCCCTTGGCTGGGGTCGAGATGTCAGGCACGCCGAAGGGGCGGCCTTCGATGCGGGCACGGCGTTGCCCGGCTTCAGACCAGTCGCGGTCCAGTGGCAATTCGATGCCAAAGGTCAGGCGGTCTTTGTAAATCAAATTTAGGGCAGACATGATTCACACCTCCAGTTCAGTGTCTTGCCCCGCCGCACCAATGTTACGACGGGGCAAATGAGGTTATTCAGCAGCAACAGCTTGGGGTGCTGTTGCGTTCAAGCGACCAGACAGGCGCACCAGAACGATCCCGACACCCACCACTGCGGCAGCGATGTAGGGCGCAGCGGCAAGCCCGATGCCTTCCACCACAAGCCCGCCGGCCCATGCACCCCCGGCGATGCCAAGGTTGAACGCGCCGATGTTCAAACCGGACGCCACATCCACCGCACCCGGCGAGACTTCGCGGGCGATTTGCACGACGTATGACTGCAGCGGCGGCACGTTGGCGAAGGCAAAACCGCCCCAGAAGGCCGCAACCGCGATGGCTGCAATCGGGCTGGTGAGGAAAGCACCAAGTGCGACGAGTGATATGGCAAGGCCAGCAAAGATCACGGTCAGGGACGACACTGCACCGATGCGATCAGCCAGTTTGCCGCCTGCGATGTTTCCCACGGCGACAGATGCACCGTAGAGCAACAGGACAAGACTAACCGCGCCGGCAGACAGACCCGTGACTTCGTTCAGCATCGGCGCAAGGAAGGTGAAGGCGATGAAGTTGCCACCATAGCCAATGGCCGTGATCAGATAGATCAGCAGAAGGCGCGGTGAGGTCAGCACCTGCAACTGCGCCTTGATCCCCGCTGACGCGGTCTTGGTCAGATTGGCGGGCACCAAGATGGCAGACGCGATAAAACCGATCACGCCAAGTGCGACAACGCCAAGGAAAGTCGACTGCCAGCCGAAGTTCTGGCCGATGAACGTGCCCAAGGGAACACCCGTCACAAGGGCGACGGTCAGGCCAAGGAACACCAACGCAATGGCCGAGCTTTCCTTTTCAGGCTCCACAAGATCGGTCGCGATGGTCGAGGCGATTGCAAAGAATACCCCGTGCGCCAAACCGGTGATAAAGCGCGCAGCGACGAGGCTGCCGTAATCCGGCGCAAAGGCGGCATAAGCATTGCCGAGTGTGAACAGCGCCAGCAAGAGCAGCAACAGCGTCTTGCGCGGCACACGGTCCGCCATGGCCGTCAGGACCGGCGCACCGATGGTCACGCCAAGCGCATAGAGGCTGACGAGCAGGCCAGCGGAGGGGATGGAAACGCCAAGATCGGCGGCAATGGTGGGAAGCAAACCGACGATAACGAACTCGGTCGTTCCGACGGCGAAAGCGCTGATGGTCAGCGCCCAAAGGGCAAGTGGCATCGTTTCTCTCCAATAAATTTGATGTCGACGCCGTATATGCCAGCCCCTATCTATTGCGAGAACAGACAGGTTTGGAATGGATCATTGCAAAAATTGCACGAATTGCTGCGCATGGGGGATTTGGCTGCCTTCGTCGGAATCGTCGATGATGGGGGCTTTGCTGAATCCGCGCGGCGCAGGGGGGTGTCGGCCTCGACGCTTAGCCGGTCGGTCACGCGGCTGGAGGAACAGTTGAAAGTCACACTCTTGCGGCGGACCACGCGGTCCATCGAAATCACCCCCGAAGGTGCTGCCGTTCTGGCCGAGGCACGCGAGATTTTGGACCGCAGTGAAACCCTGCAGGAAATCGCAACCAGCGGACAGGCCCCCGCAGGACCCCTGCGTGTAAACGCACCGGTTCCTTACGTCCTGCATGTTCTCGCCCCGCGTCTGGCCGAGTTTCACGCGCTATACCCCGGCATCCAGTTGTCGATCGACATGACAGACGCGCTGGTGGACCTAATTGGTAGCCACGCGGATGTTGCCATTCGGCTGGGGAAGTTACCTGACAGCGACATGTTGCATCGCCCCTTGGGGCGCACGGCTTGGAAATTGGTGGCTACAGCGGAGTATCTGGATCGCAAAGGCTGGCCCAAAACACCTGTCGACCTCGCACAGCTGGAGCAAGTTCGGTTCGCCGCACCAGATCATATCAACACATTGCGCTTCGCCGGTCTGGCCACCCCGATATCGGTGCCGCCTGCCGTGACCGCAGGCAACGGTGAAGCTGTGCGCCAAATGGTGCTGGGCGGACTGGGCATCGCGCGGTTTTCCGATTTCATGATCGCTGACGACGTGCGCGCGGGCCGCCTTATTGAGCTTTTCCCCGGCCAGCTCGATGCAGAAACGCTGGATATCTCCGCGCTCTACCTCACCCGCGTGTCGGGGTTACGCCGATTAAGCGTTTTTCTGGATTGGTTGGGGACCATTAGCGAAGGCTAAGTTATTCACGCGTGCTTTCAACAATCATAGCGATGACGATCAAAGCCTGACCTCAAGAAATCACGCTACGCCAGTCTTAGATCGACATATTTTAGATGTCCGCTTCCTGAAAGCTACACTGCCGCGGCGCGGCGCCGCGCGGACGGCTGGCAAGGGCCGAGAGCGGAAGCGGTTAACCCACGATGGTAGAAAAAGTGGTATACTTTCGGAAGAAGAAAAAAGTTACATAATCACAATACGATATGCTGAAAGTAACGCGGACATCGTCTCTGCCACCTACCGATATGTTTCGATTTGAATGGGCCGCCTTGAGCGGCCTTTTTCACTGTTCTTAGTGCATTTATCCAATCTCTAGCTTGGCGTTGAATTTCTTTCGTTCAACTCCGGTGTTGCTGCCTGTGTGGTATGCCATGTGGCATTAACTCGATGGCCCTTTCCGGCAAGCTGACCAAGACGCTGGCGGAGAACCTCGGCGCTGGACGTGACGGGGACGGCAACGGCTTGTATCTCGTTGTTGATCCTTCTGGTGCACGGCGCTGGACTGTGCGCGTGGTCGTCAAAGGTCAGAAGAACAAGAAGGGTAGGCCGCTCCGTCCGGATTTCGGTTTGGGCAGCCGATGATCTTGAAGGAGGTGAAGTCGGCCTGCCTCCGTGGACCTCGGCCGTGTATCGGGGGCTGTGTTTCTTTGTCGTTTCCTTAAAGGTCATCCTTCGCGAGTTTTACCCTCGCGGAAACCCTGGGCGGTACAGAAATTGACGGAGTATCCGCTGCCGCGCGTTTGTGCAGAGTATTTGTCGAAACCTGAGTGCAGGGCTTTTGGTTACGGCAAAGTCTCTCAGCACAGATCAGACGTCGGTAAGAACCACTTGCGCGGTGCTGCACCGCATTGACCTCCCCGACAATTGCAACTTTCTTGGCTTTTTGAACCGACAGTCAAAGCGCCTGCAAAATCAGGGGCCTTCAGTCGTCCCCCTTTTAATGAACGACTGATAGACGAGAGGTAGCCTTAGTCGTGCACGCCTCTGTTTTTCAACTCCATCAAGAACTCGACGCCCTGTTGATCAAAATGGCGCTTGACCAAACGCTTGTCCAACTGTGACAGAACGGCATTGACCGCTTCCAGTTCCGGTATCGGACGCAACTGCGCCATGTCCGGCAGATCCGGGAAAAACGGGATCTCGCCCGTGATTTTCGACAGTTTGTCATGCACGGGTGCAAAGTGTTCCATCATGCGTTCGCGGTTTTCCGCTCCGAACATTTCCACATCATTGTTCGAAGGAAGCCCTTCGAGATCATCAGAAAGCCCTAGAATGGACAGCCGGAACGACTTTGCTTGCGGGGGGGGCAGGGCCGCGTTGCTCAAACGAACAATCTCAAGCAACGCATGAGGGATGCTGCGGTTAAGCGACTTCGCCGGAATCAGACCGTCCGGGAAATTAAGACCGGTCTGCGCCATGAAATCCCCGACCGACCCACCGTTGGCGTAGGCGTCGCTGTACCGGCGAACGCTCAACTCCGCACGAGGAAAGGTGTTGATCCAGCCTTCCAGGCACATGGCGTAGTCGAAATGGATCGTCGGAAAATACGGCTGCAACCCATCGCTGCGCAGCGGCCTTAGCTTGCTTCCAAACTTCAATCGTTGCTTGTGCCAAGCAACAAGATATTCATCAGGTCGCCGCAGGCATATGTAGATTTGCTTTTCGTCAGCATCGAATGCATCTGCAAGGCGACGAATTTGATCAGGCGACTGTTCGCTGAAATTGGAAAACACCTCGGACACCAGCAAGAGCGCGTCAGGTTGCAGAAAATCGACTTGGTTCTGGATCATCCTGAGCAACTGTCCCGACACGGGAAGATGGCGGTAATACACCGGACACCCCCAATTCGGGACGTTCTCCGACAGCATCTTTTGCGCAAGCGCGCTATGCGCTTCACGAACCGGAATGGGCAGCTCGATAGCCGCGTCCCCACCCTGGATCGCCTTTTGAAGCTGATAGGCCATGCCGCTGGCTTCGACAAAAGGGTATAGAATTCCATTGCGCAACAGACGCGTAGAGTTCTGCGCAAGGAACTGCTGCAGCGACGTTGACCCGGTTTTACGATGTCCGAGATAAAAGACAATTTTCATACAATGGGTCCTTGGAATTCTCATTTCGCAAAGCCGTATCGCCGTTCTATCCAACGGCTTTCGGCCGACTCTGCGCCACAGGGCAATCGCTTGCAAGGGCGATTTGCCGACGGGTTCCGAATAGAGCTGCTGCAGGTTGCCAAGACGGGCGTGGCAGTGAAACGTTACTCGACACACCGCGTCGGAACCGGACGTGATGGCGGTGCAACGCCCGCTCGATGCGGCTCGTATGGAACTGCATCGGGCGAGCACGCGACAGATCGCTTAGACAAGCCAGACGTTGACGGCCCTTGCGACATTGAGAACGTGAATGAGACCTATCGTGTCGCTCGACCAAATCGGCACCCGCCCTGAAAAACGCCGAGTGACGAGAGGCTAGGTCATCCACCGGGAGTGCACAGCACCCTCAGAAGATGAAATCATCCGCCGAAATCTCGACCACAGTGACACCACCTGCAAATATGGCATCGTTGGTGTCGTTAAGCTCGATCCGCACGCCGGTTGGGCCCCAGGAACTTACCGTGAAGCCCTGAAGATAACCGGTTACGCCATCTAGAGCAGAGAAATCGATAAGGTCGCTATCGCCTTCAAACGCGGCGATCGTATCCTGGCCGAAGCCGTTTTCGAAGATAAAGACGTCTACGCCAGCGTCGCCCTTCATTACGTCGTCGCCATCGCCGCCGCTCAGCACGTTAGCGCCGTCATCGCCATACAGCGTGTCGTTGCCGCCCAGCGCAGCGATCGTGTCGTTACCGGCCTCTCCGCGGAGAAGGTCGTGGCCGCTTGCCTCGTCGACATCAAAGATTTTGTCATTGCCGAGCCCGCCGAACAGTGTATCAGCCCCTTCGTTGCCGATCAGGCGATCTGCGTCCTGATTGCCCAAAATCCTGTCATCGCCGGTCCCCCCGAACAGCAGGTCCAGTCCGGTCCCGCCGAAAATGGTGTCTGCGCCGCCGCCGCCGCGAACCGTGTCGTCGCCAGCGTCAGCAACCAGCCGATCGCCAACGTTTTCCGTGCTGCCGTCGATCAGTTCGTCATTACCAATCCCGCCGAACAGGGTATCGGCCCCTTCGTTGCCGATCAGCCGGTCCGCATCCTGATTGCCGAAGATCAGGTCATTGCCGATCCCGCCATACAGTTCATCGTTGCCTTTGCCGCCGTGCAACGTGTCGTTGCCGCCATAGGCGCGCACCGTGTCTGCACCGTCTTCTGCAAAGAACCGGTCACCAATGTCCTGTGCAGTGTCAAAGAAAGAATCGTCGCCCAAGCCGCCATACATGACATCGAAACCGTCGCCACCATTCAGCGTATCGGCGCCCTGATTGCCGAACAGCGTGTCAGCGCCCGCGTCGCCGCGCAGCAGATCGTTGCCGACATTGCCGTTCAACAGGTCATTATCGTCGCCGCCATACAGGGTGTCGTTGCCGATCCCGCCCCGAAGCAGGTCAAAACCAGCGCCGCCAGATACTTCGTCATCGCCGCCCCAGGCATTGATCGTGTCGTTGCCTGCCTCACCGACGAAAAAGTCCGATCCCGCCACACCGTCTTCTGCAACATCAAAGATAATGTCGTCGCCGATGCCAGCCCAGATCGAATCCCGGCCCAGCCCACCATGAATGCTGTCGTTGCCAGCATTACCATAGCCTTTGTCGTTGCCGTCTCCGAGGAAGATCTTGTCGTTGCCAACCTCGCCTAACAGCAGGTCGTTACCGATGCCGCCATAAAGGATGTCGTCGCCATCGCCAGCAAACAGCGTGTCTGCCCCGGCGCCACCTGCCGACGTGTCATTGCCCAGCCCGCCGAAAATCCTGTCATCGCCAGTTGCGCCGATCAGGCTGTCATTCCCATCATCACCATTGATCTGGTCGTTGCCGCTGTCGCCGAACACTTTGTCGTTGCCGATGCCACCGCTTAGCTGGTCTGCGCCATTGCCGCCTCTCAGGGTATCATTGCCCTCTTCGCCAAAGGCCCTGTCGTCGCCGTCGCGCATTTCAAAGCTGTCCGCGCCCTGTTTGCCCCAAAAGCTTTCGCCGGTTGCACTGCCGATAAAGTTGTCGACAAAATTGGTTCCGAATATCCGTTCAATGCTGTTCAGCGTATCGGTGTCGCCGAACGTGTCCTTCACAAGCCCTGTGTCCAGGTTCACCGTAATGCCCATACCTTCGCCGAGCTTCTTGATCTCGCTGGCATAGTGGATGGTGTCGATGCCTGCGCCGCCGCTGATTGAATCGTTGCCGCGTCCGCCAAGGAAACCGTCGGCGCCGTGGCCACCGTTCAGTGTATCGTCGCCATCATTGCCGACAAAGTAGTTGTCTTCGGTGCCGCCGGTGAAATTATCGCCAAGGCTGGTCCCGATCAGTGCTTCGATGCTCGAAAAGGTGTCGGTGTCGCCATAGCTGTCTGTGCCAGTGCCCAGCAGCAGGTTCACAACTGCGCCCTGGGTCCCGAGCCTCAGAGTATTGTGGGCAACGTCCCACCAACCGGTCGCGACTTCCTCGGCATAGCTGACCGCGTCTTTCCCGGTGCCGCCAGCGAACGTGTCGTTACCGGAGTAACCTGTGAATTGCTCCCAATGGTTAAAGGTGGTGTTGCCACCGGTAAAACTGTCATCGAAGCCCGAGCCGCCAATGACGTTAAACACTTTCGCGGCGGTGAAGTCGACGTTGAGAACCGTGCTTGAGGCCAAACCCTTGCTTAGGTCAATATCGATGCCTGTGCGCTGGTCGGTAAAGGCCATCTTGTGGCCTTGCACTATGCCATCGGTGCCAGGAACGGGACCGGTTCCGGTTATGGTTTTGTTGCCCTCGCCGGCAAAGAACACAAGATCGCCAACGCCGTCTTTGCCAGACACCTGGATCAGGTCATCCCCGTCGCCCGGGTTAATGCGGTCGAATTGCGCATCTGTCCCCGCATCCAGCGTGTCGTTGCCGCTACCGCCTTTCAGGTCATCGGCGCCTGTCCCGCCTTGAATCGAGTCATTGCCGCTCATCCCCAAGAGCGTATCGTCGCCGCCCCGACCGTTGATCGTATCGTCGCCATGCCGCCCGTTCAGGCTGTTATTCGTAGCGTCGCCTGTGTGATTGCCCCCAAGGCCTGTGGCCTCTTGGTAATCCAGGCTGACATCGTTGATTGTCAGGGTGCCGTCACCATGGGTGATTTCAGCGCCAATCTTGATGTGGCTCAGCCAAAGTCCTTCGGCGATCAGATCATTGGCAAGGAAATTCTGCAACATTGCATCAATATCAAGCGTGCCTTGCTTGAGATTGGCATTGTAGGTGGGGCTCAGGAAATCCCAAGTGTGCGTCTGAGACCCGGACACATCTTCGTGGTCTTCCTTAAGCCAGATCTGGTAGGTTCCCAGTCCATCAGTCCCTGTAAGCGCCGTGTTTGTGCCCGCGGGGTTGGCGCCCTTGGGCTTGAGCCAGACCATGATTTCATCCTGGGCCGATTCAATGCCCCCGTCAGGGCTATCCGTGAGCCAGAACGAGACAAAAACAAAGAAATCGCTGTCAGCCGGCTGTGTCCAGTCAACGTCAAATTTCAGGTCGAGATTGACAATGTTCGCGCCTTCAACTGGAAAATGGTCAAAAGTCGTAGGGAGGTTGACCCAAGGTTTCTGACCGATTGACAACCCAGGCCCGCCTTAGACGAACGCGTCATTGGCGACTTCCGGCCAATCCCATGACATCGAAACGCCTTGCGGGAAGACATCATCCGACAGAGTAATTGACTGAGAGTAGTCCGCGCCATTGATCAGATCACGCCTGTTCCAAGTGTTGTTTTGAGCATACCATCCATCGCCGATCCAAACGACATCATCTCCGGTCAGAACTGTCATCAATATAGCCTCATACCCAAGCGAACATTTTTTCTTCGCTGCTCTTTTGGGCTATTTTCATCGGCACAAATGGGGCGGAAACTGGCGGAAGTTGTGAACTTTTGCTCAACTTAGAAGCCAAGTTAGCTCGACCGACTGTGTTCCTCGTCATATGGATTGGGACATCAGTGCGGCTTGAACATCGGAGGCTCTGGCTCGTTTGTGTGACTAAGTTTGCGGCTTGTTTCTGATGTTGCAAACGGCGTTGTTCACCGCCTGGCAGGGGTATGCGAAGCATGATCCCGAGAGGGGGATTGTCTGCTTCTTGATCCTTTCCCTTTCTCTCGGGATGGCCTTGTTGCGTCCGAAGTAGACGTCGGCGGGTGCGACGTTGTTGAGGCCCTCGTGATGCCGTTGGTTGTTGTCTTCGCCGACAAACGTGCCGATCTGGCGTTCGAGATCGCCGGGTAGGTAGTCGTTTCGTAGCTGCACGCGTTTCCACACAGCTTCGGCCGTGAGCGGACGCGGCGCACGACTGGTGGCAAAAAAGCGTGGCATATTTTTAAGAGAGAAAGAGAAAGTAAACTGAACACCGTCAGATATGCTGAAAATAATGCGGAGTTCGTCTCCGCCCTCATCCTGCCTAAGCGATTGCTTGTATGGGATGACTTGGTTGATGAATGACCTTCACCGCCCGTGTCGCCACCTAGGATCATGATGTTGAATTCAGGGGGCTACAGTTCTGGCATCTGGTGAAACCGTGTGCTTTGGATCTGTCGCTCACTCGTCCTATTCTATCTCGATGGCGCATTTGATGGGCGTGCTTTTGCGGTTCCGCTCTACCAAGCGTGGCGCAGGCAGACCTCTCCGGAATTAGCAGAATATTGCGCGATACACCAACCATACATCAACTTGGATCCGAGCGGGCGCTGCCGGATGGCCACCCGCTGGCGTCTCGCTGTCGTCTGGCCATAGATCGGGCTGCCAACTGGCCCAACTGGCCAGAATGACGGACACATTGGCGATTACGCATACTGCGGTGGCTGAGCAGGCGTAGGCGACATGGCTTTAAGGGAAAAGTGCAGGCTTCTGTTGCCAGGTGCCTGCGAACCCCGCCTTACGCTGCTAGGCGCAAGGACTTAGATTTCGATTCCTCGAACTGCTTACGCAGCAAGAGCAACCGGAGCACGATTGTCGTTTGCAATTGTACTTTGTGAACCGATAACGGTGGTATCTCACCGAGACAAAGCTACATCTTTACGCGTTCGTCGATCCTGTTTCGTCCCCATGATCCTCAAACGAAGGATGTTGGTGGAGACGCCGGGTACCGCCCCCGGGTCCGATCCGTTTATTACATGCGCGTTTATGCCTATAGTCCCCGAAGAGACAAAACGAATATAGGGATGTTGGAGGGGCTTGGGAAGGGGGCAGCGAAATCCTACGAGGATTTCGTCCAAAATTCCTTCGAGGAATTTTGTGGCGCCCGGTTTTCACAAGGTCCGCGAGCGGATCGGGAGCGGAAATCCTCGTAGGATTTCAGGCGGGTTTCTTCGCAAGAAACCCGCTAGGCGAGGCGTCGCAGAGGTGCGCGATTGCAGAATATGACGATCTGTTCGCGATTTTCGACCGCCTGAAAGCCCCGTTGGTGAAGTTCTTTCAAAAAGCGGTCCATGCCGACGTAATGCTCGATATCGCGCTTTTTGCGGCGCACGACCTGGCCTTGTTGAACGGCCTTGCAGGCAAACATCTCGCGCAGCCAGATCTCGGGAGAGATGGCGGTATTCTGGCCGATGGCAGGTGAGGGCGTTCCTTCTCCTCCTTGTCTTTTGGGCCAAAATTTCAGAACTTGGTTAAGGGGCCGTTAAGCCGCGTGCGAAGAGACGACTGGAGCACCCGAAACAGCATTGGACGAGGCCAAGGGGGCACGGATGATTTCACCGGATTACGTGTTGATGATGGCGCGCTACAATGCGTGGCAAAACAAGCAGTTGATCGCGGCGTTCAAGGCCTTGCACCCGGCTGATCTGGAATTGGATCGTGGCGGGTTTTTCGGGTCGATCCGCAAGACGGCCAGCCATCTGTTGTGGGGCGACATGATGTGGATGGCGCGGTTCGATGGTGGGGCGCCGCCGGGTGGGGGGATCGGCGAGAGCACCGAAGTGGTGCGCACGCGCGAAGACTGGGCGCTGGCGCGGTTTCGCATGGATGCGCGGATCCTACGGTGGGCCGAGGAACTGAGGACGGTGGATCTGACCGGGGCGCTAAACTGGTATTCGGGGGCCGCGGGCCAGGACATGACGCGCCCCTATGCGCTTTGCGTTGTGCATATGTTCAATCACCAGACCCACCACCGCGGGCAGATCCACGCGATGCTGACCGCGACTGACGTGACGGCGCCGGTGACGGATTTGGCCTTGATGCCCGCTGAGGGGCCTTGGCTCTGAGGGCGCTGTGGTCCATGAGTATTTGGAGAAAAATGAAAGGGATTTCCCTTTCGAATGGAGGAAGGAATAACGATGTTCAATGCGCTTGTGGTCGACAAGGACGAGGAAAGCGGCAAGACCTCTGCCGCGGTTCAACAGATTTCGGTGGAAGATCTTCCCGAAGCCGAGGTTCTGGTCGCGGTCGATTATTCGACGGTGAACTACAAGGACGGTCTGTGCATTGGCCCGGGCGGCGGGTTGGTGCGGAATTACCCTCATGTGCCCGGCATTGATTTCGCGGGTACGGTCGAGGAGAGTTCCGACGAGCGCTACAAGCCCGGTGACAAGGTGGTGCTGACCGGTTGGCGCGTGGGCGAAGCGCATTGGGGCGGGTACGCGCAAAAGGCCCGGGTCAAGGCCGATTGGCTGGTGCCGCTGCCCGGGGGGCTGGATGCCCGGCAGGCGATGGCTGTGGGCACAGCCGGCCTGACCGCGATGTTGGCAGTGATGGCGTTGGAAGATCACGGGCTGAAGCCGGGGCAGGGCCCTGTGCTTGTGACCGGGGCCGCCGGTGGTGTGGGTTCTGTTGCCACGGCGATCCTTGCCAACCTTGGTTACGAGGTTGCTGCCGTGACCGGACGGCCCGAGCAGGAAGCCTATCTGCGCGATCTGGGCGCGACGCAGATCGTGGCGCGCGAAGACCTGAGCGAAGTGACGCGCAAGCCGCTTGAAGGCGAAGTTTGGGCCGGTTGTATCGACGCTGTGGCCGGGGCCATGCTGGGCCGGGTGTTGAAGCAGATGAAATATGGCACCTCGGTTGCGGCCATCGGCCTTGCGGGCGGGGCGGCCATCGAGGGCGCGCTGATCACGCCCTTTATCCTGCGCGGGGTGAACCTGCTTGGGATCGATTCCGTCATGCAGCCCTATGACAACCGCCTGCGCGCGTGGGAACGGATCGCCAAGGACCTGCCGATGGACAAGCTGGAAGCGATGGTTCAGCCGGCGGTTCTTTCGGACCTGCCCAAGCTGGGGAGCGACATCCTGAAAGGGCAGGTCAAGGGCCGGGTCGTGGTGGATGTGAACGCCTGATCGGGCTGACGTCTGTTTTGATACATGTGGGCGGCATCGGAATGGTGCCGCCCTATCTGTTTTGCGGCCAGCAATGTCGCCTGCCTTGCTGCATTTGCCCGTATCGCCGGGGCGGTGTTCGCCCTTGAGCCGAGGGTGTCGGCGGGAATTTGGGACATTTGCGATGGAGGTGACGCGGTTCTGCCTGCCGATCGGGCTGCGCCGGGCCTCGCTAAGGCGGGCAGGAGACGCTAACAGTTTGGAGAGACACGAATCTGGAGGCTTGGGCCATGAGTTATGACACCGACAACATCTTTGCCAAGATCCTGCGGGGCGAAATCCCTTGCGAGAAGCTTTATGAGGATGACGAAACCTTTGTTTTCATGGACATCATGCCGCGCGCGGATGGTCATTGCCTTGTCATTCCCAAGACGCCTTGCCGCAATATGCTGGACGCGACGGACGCGCAGTTGACGGCCTGTCTTCGCACGGTGCGCCTGATGGGGCGCGCGGTGATGGCGGGGTTGGGCGCGGGCGGCGTGACGGTGCAGCAGTTCAACGAAGCCGTCGGCGGGCAGGAAGTGTTTCACCTGCATTACCACGTGCTGCCGCGCCACGAAGGCGTTGGGCTACGCCCGCCGGGCAAGATGGAAGAGGCCGAGGTTCTGAAAGCCAATGCCGAGAAAATCCGCGCGGCGCTGGCCGAGTTGGCCTGAGCCGATCCCTAGGGGCGGCGTGGAAGGCCTGCGTCAATCTGTCGGGCGTCACGTGGGCGTGAACACCCCGTTTGTTTGATCCAGATCAAGCGGCGGGGGCGGGAATCGCCATAGCTGTTGGGATAACCTATGCGAGAGAAACATCTTTTGCGCGGGTTCCTGAAAATACGACAGACCTGACCCCTATGGAGGATATTCCAGATGAAAACGATGATCCGCGGCGCACTGGCCGGCCTGACCCTTGCCGCACTTACCAGCGGCGCTGCACTGGCCGAAGACAAGAGCCTTGTCACCGTTGTGACCTCGCCCGATGCACAAACCCAACTGATGGCGATGGTGCTGACGGTGAATGCCGCGCAGCAAGGCGCGGTGCCGCATATCCTGCTGTGTGGGCCTGCCGCCGACATGGCGCTGAAGGAGGCGCCGGAAAGCGCCACCGCAGGCCAGCCGCCCAAGAACATGAGCCCGCAGGGCCTGATGAAGAAGGTCATGGGCATGCCCGGCGCCAAGGTCGAGGTTTGCGCGATTTACCTGCCCGGCAAGGGCGCGACGCCTGACGTGCTGATCGAGGGCGTGGGTGTGGCCCAGCCCCCGGCGATGGCCAAGGCGATCATGGATGCCGACGATCAAATGAACTTCTGATCCCAGCGGATCGACGCGAAACCAGCGGCCCGGCAGAGTGATCTGCCGGGCCGTTTGCGTTTCGCGGGGGCGGGAATAGAGGCGCTTGTGACGTGCCGTTTTCAACCCGACAAGCGGCGCATCGGTTTGCGTTTCCCCTCACGCGCCTGTTACCATTTGCCGCATGGGGCATCCCGTGGGACCGCCACGGGCCCCCGAAAACTCATGCGCGGGAGGGGCGGCGCAAGAGCAGCCCGACCCGAACCGATGCGACCGGATTGAATGGTCCGCGCCCGCGCCGCGAGAGGAGGGAGAACCATGTTTTCAAGGATCATGGTGCCGGTTGATCTGGCGCATACATCCGACATGGAACGCGCACTGACCTGCGCGAGCGATCTGGCCAAGCTTTACGGTGCCGAAGTCGTCTATGTCGGCGTCACGTCGACGACGCCGGGGGCGTCGGGGCACAACCCGAAGGAATTCGGCGAGCGGCTGGCCGCATTTGCCATGGAACATGCCGGGGCCGAGGGCGTTGGAACACATGCCCATGTTGCCATCAGCCATGATCCTGCGACCGAACTGGACGACGCGCTTATGAAAGCGGTGAAGGACACCGGTGCCGATCTTGTCGTGATGGCGAGCCATCTGCCGAACCTCACCGATTACATCTGGCCTTCGAATGGCGGCAAGATCGCGGCCCATGCCAAATGCTCGGTCATGGTGGTGCGCGGCTGATGGCGTGCAAGCGAACGAAATCAAGGAACAGGGGGCCGAGACATGGCCGATGAAACCACAAATCAAGGGATCCCCGAACCAGAGGGACATTCCGAACTGATCGATACCGATTACGAGATCGGTCAGGATAATATCGAAACCCAGATCGGGCCGTTCGGCCTTGATATCCATAACCCAGTTTTCCTGATCTCGGGGCTGTCGATCATCGCCTTCGTGTTCTACACGCTGGCGCTGCCCGAGCAATCCGGCGCGGTGTTCACCTGGATGTTCAGCGCCGTGACCAAGGGGTTTGACTGGTTCTTCCTCGGGGCGGCAAATATTTTCGTGATTTTCTGCCTGCTGCTGATCGTGACTCCGGTGGGCAAGGTGCGACTGGGCGGGGAAGACGCGACGCCGGATTATGGCTATATCGGCTGGTTCGCGATGTTGTTCGCCGCCGGTATGGGCATCGGGTTGATGTTTTATGGCGTGTCCGAACCGATGAGCCACTACAGTTCATCCGCCGGGGGCACCTCTTATGGCGTTGTTTACAGCGGCGAGGCCCCGGCAGAGGGGGAGACCCCCGATGGTTGGGCAAACGCCGAGGATTTTGCGGCGGCGAAGGGCTTTTCCGGATCCACTCAGGCTGACGTGCAGGCACATATCGACACGGTGGTGCCCGAAGATCAGCGCGCGCTTTTTGCTCCGACAAGCACCCGCACCGACTGGGCCCCCTTGGGCGGCGCTGGCGGAGACGAAGAGGCGGCGGTGAAACTTGCCTTCGCGGCGACGATTTTCCATTGGGGGCTGCACCCTTGGGCGATCTATGCCGTGGTGGCGCTGGCCTTGGCCTTGTTCAGCTATAACAAGGGGTTGCCACTGACGATCCGCTCGGCCTTCTATCCCATTCTGGGCGAGCGTGTCTGGGGTTGGTGGGGTCATGTCATCGATATCCTCGCGGTGTTCGCGACGCTCTTCGGGCTTGCTACGAGCCTTGGGTTTGGCGCAACGCAGGCCAATGCCGGGTTGAACGAGCTGTTCAACATCCCGGTAGGCTCAACGACCGAGGTGATCCTGATTTCGGCCATTACCGCCGTGGCGCTGATTTCGGTGCTGCGCGGGCTTGATGGCGGTGTGAAGGTGCTGTCAGAGATCAACATGGGGCTGGCGCTGTTGCTGCTGTTGTTCGTGCTGATCGCGGGGCCGACATGGGATCTGCTGGCCGGGTTCGTCAGCTATCTGGTGGCCTATCTGGAATACCTGCCGGCGCTGTCCAATCCGCTGACCCAGACCATCGCGGGTGACGCGGGCCGGGCGGATGTGAACTTCAGCCAAGGCTGGACCTCGTTCTATTGGGCGTGGTGGATCAGTTGGTCCCCGTTCGTGGGCATGTTCATCGCGCGGGTGTCGCGCGGGCGCACGGTGCGCGAGTTCATCATCTGTGTCCTGCTGATCCCGAGCCTTGTCTGCGTGCTGTGGATGAGCGTGTTCGGTGGCGCGGCCATCTTCCAGGTGCTCAATGACGGCTATACCGCCGCGCAGGACGCCGCGCTGGAGTTGAAGCTGTTCAAGATGCTGGCCGAGTTGCCGCTGACGCAGATCACCTCGGTCATCGGGATTGTTCTGGTGATCGTGTTCTTCGTCACCTCGTCGGACTCGGGCAGCCTTGTGATCGATACCGTCACGGCGGGCGGCAAGGTCGATGCGCCGGTGCCGCAGCGGGTGTTCTGGTGCATCTTCGAGGGCGCGGTGGCGATCGTGCTGTTGCTTTCGGCGGGCGGTTTGAAATCTCTTCAGTCGATGGTGATTTCGACCGGGTTGCCGTTCACGGTGGTGCTTTTGCTGATGTGCTGGGCGATCTGGCGCGGGTTGCAGGCAGAACGCCGCTGAGCGAACCCGCGCGATGAGACAGAATGAAAGGCCCCGGTTTCAGGATCGGGGCCTTTTTCGTATGCGTGTTCCTTTCGCTTCGGCCGTGACGCTGACTGCAAGGGCGGGGGCCTCCGGCGGGAGTATTTGGAGAAAAATGAAAGGGCCGGGAAGCGCTTGACGCCCATCGTGGCGCGCGTAACCTGCGCCCATGACACTGGACATGAATTTCGTGCGGGCGCAGTTCCCCGCCTTCGCCGAACCCTCGCTGCAGGGGCAGGCGTTTTTCGAGAATGCCGGGGGGTCCTATACCTCGGGCTTCGTGATCGATCGGCTTGAGCGGTTCTATCGGGCGCGCAAGGTGCAGCCTTATGGGCCTTACGAGGCCAGCCGCTTGGGCGGCGAGGAGATGGACGAGGCGCGCACGCGCATGGCCGCGATTTTGGGCGTGGAGCGGGACGAGTTGTCGTTCGGGCCATCGACCACCGCCAACACCTATGTTCTGGCGCAGGCGTTTCGCAGGTTCATGAAACCGGGCGAGGCGATCGTGGTCACCAATCAGGACCATGAAGCCAACACTGGGCCTTGGCGGCGGCTGGCCGAGGAGGGGATCGAGATCCGCGAATGGAAGATCGACCCCGAGAGCGGGCATCTTGATCCGGATGACCTTGAGCCGTTGCTGGATGAAAAAGTGCGGCTGGTGTGTTTTCCGCATTGCTCGAACGTGGTGGGCGAGGTGAACCCGGTGACCGGGATCACGGCCATGGCCCATGCGGCGGGGGCGTTCGTGTGTGTTGACGGGGTGTCCTACGCGCCGCATGGCTTTCCGGATGTGGGGGAGCTGGGGCCGGATATCTACCTGTTTTCGGCCTATAAGACCTTTGGCCCGCATCAAGGGGTGATGGTGATCCGGCGCGGCCTTGGTGAGGCGCTGCCGAACCAAGGGCACTATTTCAACGCCGACACGCTTTACAAGCGGTTCACGCCCGCGGGGCCGGATCATGCGCAGGTGGCGGCCTGTGCGGGGATGGCGGATTACGTCGATGCGCTGGCGGCGCATCACGGGATTTCGGGCGACGCGGCGGCCAAGGGGGCCGGGGTGCACGACCTGATGCGCGATCACGAAAGCGCGCTGTTGCAGCCGCTTCTTGACATGCTGCGCGGGCGCAATGGCGTCCGCGTGTTGGGCCCGGAGAAGGCCGAGGGGCGCGCGCCGACCGTGGCGCTGGCCTTGCAGGGGCCGGGTGCGGAGGCGGCCGAAAAGCTGGCCGCGCATGGAATCATGTGTGGTGGCGGGGATTTCTATGCCAATCGCGCGCTTGAGGCGATGGGGATTGATCCGCAGAAGGGTGTCTTGCGTATCAGCTTCACGCATTACACCACGGAGGCCGAGATGCAGCAGTTGATGGACGCGCTCGATCAGGTTCTATGAGCGGGCCTGAGAGTCAGACTGAAAGCGGGGCGAAAAAGGGCGCGATCGTCTGGTTTCGCCGGGATTTGCGGCTGGCCGATCACCGGGCGCTGCGCGCGGCCTGTGATGGCGCTGCGCGCTCGGATGGGCCGGTCTGGCCGGTGTTTATCCGCGATGCTTGGGTCGATGATCTGGGCGCGGCGGCCAAGCAACGGCTGGAGGCGGCGCTTGAGAAACTGAGCCAAGCGCTTGAGGAGAAGGGCAGTCGGCTGATCCTGCGCTCTGGCACATCGGGCGCGGTGTTGGAGCAGCTGGCGTCGGAAACCGGCTCGGCAGAGGTGCATTGGCACCGGCTTTACGATCCGGAGTCGCGCAAGCGCGACGAGGGGGTGAAAAGCGCGCTTAAGGGCCGGGGCCTTGGTGCGGAGAGCCACGCCGGACAATTGCTGAACGAGCCGTGGACGGTCGAAACCAATCAGGGTGGGTTCTACAAGGTTTACACGCCCTTCTGGAAGGCGGTGCGGGAGCGCGAGCAGGGCGATCACCTGAACGCGCCGGGCAAGATCCCTGCGCCCGATCACTGGCCCGAGACTGAGCGCCTTGAGGCGTGGCAGTTGCGTGCGCCGATGCGGCGAGGCGCGGCCATCGTGGCGCAGTATATCCACGCCGGGGAAGACGCGGCGCGCGACCGGATGCACGCGTTCCTGAACGAGGATGTCGACGCCTATGGCGAGGCGCGCGACATGGTGGCGGTGAGCGGCACCTCGCAACTTTCCGATCACCTCGCCTTGGGCGAAATTTCGGTGCGCGACGTCTGGAACGCCGGGCGGCAACGAATGGAAGAGGGCAAGAAGGGCGCGGAGGCCTTTGTCAAACAGCTAGTCTGGCGCGATTTCGCGCATCACCTGATGTTTCACACGCCCCATATCCTGACCGACAACTGGCGCGAAGGCTGGGATGAGTTTCCATGGGACGAGGATGAGCGCCACGACAATATCAAGGCGTGGAAACAGGGACGCACGGGCATTGCATTGGTCGATGCGGCCATGCGCGAGATGTATGTGACGGGGCGGATGCACAACCGCGCGCGGATGGTCGCGGCGTCGTATCTGACCAAGCATTTGCGGGTGCATTGGCGCGTAGGCCTGAAGTGGTTCGAGGACTGCCTCACCGATTGGGACCCGGCCAACAACGCGATGGGCTGGCAATGGGTGGCCGGGTCGGGGCCGGATGCCTCGCCCTATTTCCGGGTGTTCAACCCCGACACGCAGGCCGAGAAATTCGACCCCAAGGGCAGCTATCGTCGCCGCTGGATCGCCGAGGGGCAGCGCAATCCGCCCGACACCGCGCTGAGCTTTTTCGAGGCGATGCCGGAAAGCTGGGCTCTTGCGCCCGGGGATGCGCGGCCCGCGCCCATCGTCGGGCTGAAAGAGGGGCGCGAGGCGGCGCTGGCGGCCTATCAGGGTTTGAAATCCTGACGCATCGGGCAGGGGGCAAGGCGTTGCGCGCAAGCCATTGTCGATATGAGATTTTTACAGGCCTCTTGCGTGGCGCTGCGGCTTGGCCCTAACTGTGCGAAGTTTTGTGCCACCAATAAAGCGATATGCCAAGATGCCGACGTTTGCTCGTGTTACCGCCGCCGTTTGCCTAGCCGCCCTTGCATTCTATGTCTCGGGCATGGTGATCGAGACGATGCCCGAGAAAAGCAACTGGGGCGATTTCCAGCTTGTTAACGCCGTGATCGGCCTGTTGGTCGGATGGTTCATTCTAGGCAGCCGGGTGGGCGTGGATTACATCACCTCGATCGGGATCGGCTTTACCGGGATGTTGGCGCTGGTGTTCTGGTGCCTGTTTTTCTACGCCTTCCGCGAGATGATCAGCCTGTCGTTGGATCGCCGCTTCGATGGCCCTGTCGAAGCCGTGGTGGGGGTGTTCCAGATCGGGCTTGAATACGGCGCGGTCCTTGTGCAGCCGATGATCATGTTGGTGCTTCTGTTGGGGGGCGCTGCGGCCGGGCTGATTTCCGAATTCGTCAATCGCCGCTGGTCCTGAGAACAGGTTGTGCCGCCTTGGTGCGGCTGGATTAGGAATGCGGTGTAAATATCTGGCATGAATATATTTTTATATGGAACGCTCTGCCATGTTCCACTGTTGGAGCAGGTCTCTGACATGGGTGTGGGCGCACTTGCCCCGGTGCCTGCAAGACTTGCTGATCACGCGGTCTACTGGGCCGAGGGCGAGGGGTTTCCGCTGATCTGCGCGCAGCCCGGAGGCACGGCGCAGGGCTTGCTTTTGCGAAATGTCACGACCGAATGCCGCGCGCGGTTGGATTACTATGAACTGGGGTTCGGCTACGATTTGCACGAAGTCGAAGTCACGCTTGACGAGAGCGGCGCCCGTGAAACCGCATTGGTTTATTTCCCGCAAGAGGGGCTTTGGGCACTGGGCGCGCCTTGGTCACTGGCTGACTGGGTGCGTGAGTGGTGGCCGATCACCAAACATTCCGCACGCGAAGTGATGCGCGGGTTCGGACGGCGGGATGCGCACGAAAACGCGCGCCATTTTACAATGATCCAGACTCGTGCACTGGCCCGGGCGTTAGCCGAGAAAGAGCAAATTCCCTGTACCCTGCGGGCAAATTTCGGACTGGATGAGATTGACGTCACTGGCGAAGAAGACAGCCATGCGGGATTTTTCCTGCTCAAGACCTATCGATTGCGGCATCGGCGTTTTGACGGTGAGATGAGCGATGAGATGTCGCGCGAGGTGTTTATTCCCGGGGATGCGGCGACCGTGCTGCCTTATGATCCGGTGCGCGACAGGGTGTTGCTCGTCGAGCAGTTCCGTATGGGGCTGTTCGGGCGGGGTGATCGGCATCCGTGGTGTCTTGAACCGATCGCCGGGCGGCTTGACGGTGGTGAAGATGCCGAAACCTGTGCCCGGCGCGAGGCGCAGGAAGAGGCGGGGCTTACGCTTTCCGGGCTTGAAAAGATCATCAGCTATTACCCGACGACCGGCTATTCGACCGAGATGCTGCACGCTTTTGTCGGCATCGCCGATCTGCCCGAGGAGGGATCGCGCCTCGGTGGGGTTGCCGATGAGCACGAGGATATCCGCAGCCACATCATCGCGTTCACGCGGGCGATGGAGCTGCTGGAGCAGGGCGAGATAAACAATGGCCCGCTTGTCATGTCGTTGATGTGGTTGGCGCGCGAGCGGGACAGGTTGCGCGGCGCGGCCTGACCGCGCGGAGCAAAGCGGCGGCGATCACGCGCGCGTGCATGCGCGCCGCCTTGCGGTGGCCCCGGCAACACAATACACCTTTCCGGAACAAGGAAAGGACGCGCCATGACTTCGTTGCCGATTGCACAGGACCTCGCTCAGGCGGTGGGAAACACCCCTTTGATCAAGCTGCGCAAGGTCAGCGAAGAGACCGGTTGCACGATCCTTGGCAAGTGCGAATTCATGAACCCGGGCCAGTCGATCAAGGACCGCGCCGCGCTTTGGATCATCCGCGACGCGGTCGCACAGGGGCGTCTGGCGCCGGGCGGCACGATTGTCGAAGGCACTGCCGGGAACACCGGGATCGGGCTGGCGCTGGTGGGCTCGTCGATGGGGTTCAAGACCGTGATCGTCATCCCCGAAACGCAGAGTCAGGAAAAGAAGGACATGCTGCGCCTTGCCGGTGCGCAACTTGTCGAGGTGCCGGCCAAGCCCTATCGCAACCCCAACAATTTCATCCATTACTCGCGCCGATTGGCCGAGGCGCTAGCCAAGAACAGCAACGAGGGCGTGATCTGGGCCGATCAGTTCGACAATGTCGCCAACCGGCAGGCCCATATCGACGCCACCGGCCCGGAAATCTGGGCGCAGACCGGCGGCAAGGTGGACGGCTTCGTCTGTGCCGTCGGCTCGGGCGGGACATTCGCGGGCGTCGGCATGGCGCTCCAGCCCAAGGGCGTGAAGATCGCGCTGGCCGATCCGATGGGTG
The DNA here is from genome assembly GCA_030848925.1 of Rhodalgimonas zhirmunskyi. Taxonomy (GTDB): domain Bacteria; phylum Pseudomonadota; class Alphaproteobacteria; order Rhodobacterales; family Rhodobacteraceae; genus Rhodalgimonas; species Rhodalgimonas zhirmunskyi. The sequence goes on along the minus strand of JANFFA010000001.1, from coordinate 517,967 downwards.
CGGGGCTTTACAGTTTTTACACCAAGGGCGTGATCGAAACCGAAGGCTCGTCCATCGCGGAAGGCATCGGGCAGGTGCGGATCACGAAGAACCTTGAAGGGTTCACCCCCGACATGGCCTATCAGGTGCCCGATGAAGAGGCGCTGCCTTACGTGTTCGACCTGATGTCCGAAGAGGGGCTGTGCCTTGGCGGATCGTCGGGCGTGAACGTGGCGGGCGCGGTGCGCATGGCGCGTGAAATGGGGCCGGGGCACACCATCGTGACGGTGCTGTGCGATTATGGCACGCGCTATCAATCCAAGCTCTTCAACCCCGATTTCCTGCGCGAGAAGGACCTGCCGGTGCCCGGTTGGCTTGATGCCGCGCGGCCGGACCTGCCGGGACAGTTCGTCGAATTCGAGGAATGAACATGGTGGCGCGCATGTCGCGGCTTGGGCCGCTTCTTCTGGCCGTGACGCTGTGGGCGGTGCTTGCCGTTGCGGCGATGGCCCAGACCGACGATCAGGGCCGGCCCGATTACGAGCAGTGGAAAAGCGTGGCCACCCGCGCCGAGGACGCGATCGAGGCCGAGCGCGCCTCGGATCAGGCCTTTGGCACATTGCGCGATCAACTGGTTACGTGGCGCCAGCAATTCCTTGATGCGCAATCGATCAACAGCAAGACGATCCAGACTGTTCAGGCCCAGATCAAGGCGCTTGGCGCGGCCCCCGAGGGCGACGCCACCGAGCCCGATGACATCGCCACGCAACGCACGGACCTCAACGCGCGGCTGGCGCAGCTTCAGGCCCCGGTCAAGACCGCCGAAGTGGCCTTTTCGCAAGCTGATGGCCTGATTTCCGCGATCGACGGCATCCTGCGAGAGCGGCAGGCCGAGGCGCTTCTTGCGCGCGGGCCGACGCCTCTCAACCCGGCGACATGGGGCGAGGGCTGGAGCGCCTTTACCGGCGCGCTGCAAAACACCTGGGGTGAGATCGTGACCGCGTGGGACACGGCCGTCCAGAACGGAAGCTGGAGCCAGAAAGCCCCCGAGGTGCTTCTGTTGCTGGTGGTGGGGCTTGTGATGCTGTTGCGCGGGCGGCGCTGGATGATGCGCCTTGGCGCGGCGGTGCAGGCCAAGCGCGCGACCCCGTCACGGTGGCTGATCGCGTTCTTCCTTTCGCTGGGGCAGGTGGCGGTGCCTGTGGTCGGGCTGAGCGCCATCATTGAGGCGCTGTCGGTGTCGGGGATCGTGGGGCAACGGCTTGATCCGCTGTTGCGCGAAATCTCGTCTGCGGGGCTTTTGATCTTTATCGCGATGTGGCTTGGCGTGCGGGTTTTCCCCAAGGGCGACGTGCCACAGGGGTTGATGCAGCTTTCGCCCGAACGGATGCGCGAAGGCCGGCTTGTGACCGGCCTGATCGGCCTTGTGCTGGCCGCGTTCCAGCTGTTCGATGAGTTCGGACGCTCTGACAATTGGACGGATGAGACCCGCGCGATCCTGTTCTTTCCGCTGATCGTGCTGGGGGGCACGCTGATCTGGCGGGTGGGGAGCCTTTTGCGTGGGCACGGAAAGGCAGCGGCAGAAAACGCCGATGGTGGCGCGGGCGCGGATACGGGCGTCGATTACAGCGCGCAGCTTATCACCCTGATTGGCCGTGTCCTTGTGATCGTCAGCTTTATTGGCCCGGTTCTGGCTGCGGTCGGATATCGCAATGCCGCCGAAATGGCGGTTTTCCCGGTGCTGAAATCGCTGCTGCTGCTGGCGTTCCTGATGGTGGTGCAACGGGTTCTGGCCGAACTTTGGGTGCTGATCCGGCGCAACGAAGACGCGCGCGAAGGGCTGGTGCCGATGGTGGCCGGTATTCTTGTACTGATCGTGTCGGCGCCGTTCTTTGCCCTGATCTGGGGCGTGAGCGAGACCCGGCTGGGCGAAATCTGGCTCCGCCTGCAAGAAGGGTTTCAGGTTGGCACTACAAGGATCAGCCCGACGAATTTCCTGACCTTCGCGGTGCTGTTCGCGGTGGGGTATGTCCTGACCCGGATGATTCAGGGCGGGTTGAAGAACACGCTGTTGCCCAAGACCAAGATCGACCCGGGCGGGCGCAACGCGATCGTTTCGGGCGTGGGCTACATCGGGATATTCCTTGCTGCCGTGATCGCCATCACGACGGCGGGCATCGACCTCAGCTCGCTTGCGCTGGTGGCGGGGGCGCTGTCGGTGGGGATCGGCTTTGGCCTTCAGAACATCGTGTCGAATTTCGTCTCGGGCATCATCTTGTTGATCGAACGCCCGATTTCGGAAGGCGACTGGATCGAGGTCGGCGGCAACATGGGTTACGTGCGCGATATCTCGGTCCGCTCAACCCGGATCGAGACGTTTGATCGCACCGACGTGATCGTGCCCAACAGCGATTTCGTCTCGGGCACCGTCACCAACTATACCCGTGGCAACACCGTCGGGCGGCTGATCCTGCCGGTGGGCGTGGCCTATGGCACCGACACCCGCCGGGTCGAGGCGATCCTGCGCGAAATTGCCGAAGCGCATCCGATGGTTCTGATGACGCCGCCGCCGGGGGTGGTGTTTCAGGGCTTCGGCGCATCGAGCCTTGATTTCGAGATCCGCGCCATCCTGCGTGACGTGAATTTCGTGCTGTCGGTCAAATCCGAGATGAACCACCAGATCGCCAAGCGCTTCGTCGAGGAAGAGATCGAGATTCCGTTCCTGCAAACCGACATCTGGCTGCGCAATCCCGAGGCGCTCAGAGCGGGGCCTGCCGATCCGGCCAAGGCCGACCCCGAGGCAACGCCCGCCGCCGGTAAAGCACCCGCCGAGGCCGCCTTCCTCTCGCGAGATGATCTCGACACCGAGGGGGGAGAAGATGGAGGTGACAAATGACCCATCCTGAGTTTCGCGATGATGCCTACCTGCGCGAGGCGCCCGCCCGCGTGATTGCCCACACGCCCGAAGGGGGCGTGGTGCTGGACAAGACGATTTTCTATGCTCAGGGCGGCGGTCAGCCCGGCGACTCCGGTAAGTTGGAGTGGCGCGGCGGCGCGCTTGAAATCGCAACGGCCGTCAAGGCCGAAGAGGACGGCATTGCGCTGGTGCCTGCATCGGCCAACGCCCTGCCACAGGTCGGCCAAGAGGTGATGCAGTTTCTTGATTGGGAGCGGCGGCATCGGCACATGCGGGTGCACACCGGATTGCACCTTCTGTCTGTCGTGCTGCCGTTTCCGGTGACCGGCGGGCAGATCGGGGCCGAGAAGGGGCGGCTGGATTTCGCCATGCCCGACGCGCCCGAAGATCGCGATGCGATCGAGGCAGAGTTGAACGCGCTGATCGACGATGATTTGCGGGTGCACGAGTTCTGGATCACCGAAGAAGAGCTCGACGCGCATCCCGAACTGATCAAGACCATGTCGGTGCAGCCGCCACGCGGGGCAGGGCGCATTCGCCTTGTCGCCATCGGCGAAGAGGGACAGCTTGTCGATCTGCAACCCTGTGGCGGCACGCATGTGGCGCGCACCGGCGAAATCGGCCGGTTACGTCTTGGCAAGATCGAAAACAAGGGCCGCCAGAACCGCCGGGTTAACATCCACCTCGACAATTGATCTAGGGGTGCGCCACGGCGCCGCCCGCAACGCTCAACCGCCTGTAAAATCCCCGCACGCCGCGACGCAACGCAACGCGCTTTCCGCCTCTGGCGCAGGCCCGCGTTCGCCGTTATGCATTGCCCCGGATGAATGAGAGGAGAGCCCCATGGCCAAGGATGTAACCATCGACATTTCCAAATTCGAGCGGCTAGAGCTTGACGCCCGCGAGGATGGCGTCTGGATCGTGACGTTGAACCGCCCGGAAAAGCGCAACGCGCTTGACGTGAAAACGGTCGAAGAGATGGTCGATTTCTTTTCCAACGCGCAGCGCGCCGGGGTGAAGGCGGTGGTTCTTGCGGGCAAGGGCGATCATTTCTGCGCCGGGCTCGACCTGATCGAACATCACGACGAAGACCGCAGCCCCGAAGATTTCATGCATGTCTGCCTGCGCTGGCACGAGGCGTTCAACAAGATGGAATACGGCGGCGTGCCGGTGATCGCGGCTTTGCAGGGCGCGGTCGTGGGCGGTGGCTTAGAACTGGCCAGCGCCGCGCATGTCCGGGTGATGGACGAGAGCACCTATTTCGCACTGCCCGAAGGCATTCGGGGCCTCTTCACCGGAGGCGGTGCCACGATCCGCGTGGCCGATCTTGTCGGCAAGGCGCGGATGATCGACATGATGCTTACGGGGCGCGTCTATCAGGGGCAAGAGGCCGCCGATATCGGCCTTGCGCAATACCGCGTCGAAGGGTCGAGCTTTGATCGCGCGCTTGAACTGGCTCAGCGGGCGGCCGAGAACCTGCCGTTGACCAATTTCGCCATCTGCTCGGCGATCAGCCACATGCAGAACATGTCGGCGCTTGATGCCGCCTATGCGGAATCGGTCGTGGCCGGCGTGGTCAACACGCAAGAGCCCGCCCGCGAGCGCCTTGCCGCCTTTGCCGACAAATCGGCCATGCGGGTGCGCCCCAACAGCTGATCCGACGCCTCTATCGGGAAAGATCACAGCGCCCCTCCGATCTGGAGGGGCGTGACAGGCCCGGTTCTCGCATACTGTTTCGCAGAGAGTTGAAAAGCATCCGTAAAACGGCTTGAACCCCGGCCCGGCCTTTGTGTATAGCGGTCGGCGGAGCGGTGGCCGAGTGGTCGAAGGCGCACGCCTGGAAAGTGTGTAGGCGGGGAACCGTCTCGAGGGTTCGAATCCCTTCCGCTCCGCCATTATCCCCATTGCGAACCAGTGACACTGCCCTGACGGGCATGGATTTTTACGTGTTATCAAAGGGGTTTGCGGGAACCGACCGAAGCTCATAGACGCGCTGCCTAGCTGAGTTTGGGCTCAGAATGGCCCTCAGTCTCAGTTTGGGCGAACCTCACCCGTTTCGGTTCGGTCTTGTTTTCTCGTTACCTTTCAATGCTCTGCCGCCGAGCACCGCCAAAACCCAAACGCGCGTTCCGAACGATATCGATGGCAACATAGACGGAACACGCGGTAGGCGCGTTGCTCGGGGCGCCAGCGAAAACTGGCGGATGTCTTAGGTGGGTTCGCATCCCATTCCGCCGCCGAAATCCTTGATGACAAACCATTTTGGCATGGGGAGGCTTTCCCTGACAGAGCGGGGAAAGGCATGGAGTATCAGGCATATCCAAACGGTATCGTGGTAGAAGAGGTAGATGGCGGTCTACTGGTCCGACAACATGGTGAGGCGTATGTCGCGCGGAACTGGCGTCTGACGATCCCCGTCGAACGTTTGATTGAGACAGCACTTGAAAGCGGTTTGGGCTGCATGATCCGGGAAGATCACCCACTCCGTAAAGCGCGATGGCCTAACGCGAGAGGGGTCGTCTATCTGGCGTTCTCTGCGGCACCAGATCTTCAATGGTCAGTTGCGATCGACACATTCCGGGCAGGTCGGGGCGACTACGGACATGCCGTTTTTAACGGTAAGTATCACACGCAATTTTTCAAAAAGGGCATTCCATTCGTTTTCGAGGGCCGCAACAAGACTTCAGGACACCTCGTAGTTGCGCGCGACTCCGTGATCCCAACGCTGAAGGCGTTGTCTGATTTCGATCACTCTGTCTTGGCGCTCAACCGAACCGTCCATCAGGGCGATGGATTCACAACTGAATACGTTATCCAGCACAGCATCATTGCCAACTGGGAGCAGACACCTTGGGGCGAGCGCTACGTTATCGTTCAAGATGAATTCCCGGTAGATGGTGGCCTTACATCGCGACGGATCGATATCCTCGCCCGCGAGCGGCTAACGGGCGACTGGCTTATCATCGAATTGAAACGCGCCGAAGCGAGGCCTGCGGCTGTGGATCAGGTCGCTGATTATCTGCTCGCCCTTGGACAGCAAGACAAATTTGCGCACGGACGGCTCGATGGAGTTCTCGTGGCGGAGCGGATTCCGCCTGCCGTTCGGACACTCGCCGAGGCTGAAGGCGTAGCGACATATGAAATTGGCTGGCCGCTCAATTTGAAACGCGTCGTTTGAACTGCGCCTGCTGCTGGACGCCCATGTGTCACTGACCGCCACGAGTTTACAGGCCCGCTTTCATTAAACATGATTGCGCTTGGCCGGTCTCGCGGTTGCTCTGCGGTCACGTCTGATGCATGAATGTGTACGCGTTCCAATAAGTTAATGGTCTTTGAATGTCATCAAAACCGTATCGTGAATTGGCCGAAAGGTACTTTGTTGATGACTTGCCTGGCGCGTCGCGCCCTGGCGCTCGGCTCTACGGAATTCTTGAGCGGATTGATAGCGGTCAAACCATAAGCGCCATCGCTCAGTCATTTCTAGAACAAACTGGGCTCCGCGCGTTGTGCGAGCTTGCAAGCGGTGAAATCGATCTTGAGGCGTTCGGCAGTCGCGCTGCGCCAGAGAAGTTGGCGCGCACTCAGGCGGTGAGACTGAAGGAAGAGGCGGATGCAGCCGAAAGCGCGCGAAAGGCTGCAGCGATGGATGCAGCCATCAAAGCCCGCTTTCAAGCGATGGCGAATGATCCTGCATTTCGCCGCAAGCGCGAAGCAAAAGAACTACGCGGGCGCTACGGCTTGGGTTTCGTCGAACCTGAGCATTATCCGCGTGTGATCAAGCTGTTGAAGCAAATCGATGGCGGAAAGCGCTTGGAGGCTGCGGATATTGCCTGGCTTATGACCGAATCCGTGGATTGCTGGACCGATGAAATTCGGGAGACATATCATCGACTTGAAGCGGAGGGGCTCGCCGAAGAGTGGAGGCGCAACGGCGACCTCTGGGCGGCCGTAAATGCAAGCGGTCATTGGCGGAAAGCTGACGAACCGCTCGAATCGCTGAAAATCACTGATGAAGGGCTGAAGCGGATTGGGTCTGCACCAAAGATCCGCTCTGCTTTATGTACGACGCGCGGCGGGGCGATGCGAGATCTTGGAAGGCTTGCCGAGGCCGAGGTGATGGGGCGCGATGCACATGATTTGGCACCAAAAGACTTCAGACCCTGCACCTTGCTCGGTGCGCTTGCGATGCAGCGTGGAGATTTTCAGTCAGGGCAGGAATGGTACCAAAAGGCAGAAGGGCTTGGAGCGGATCTTCATGCCATTGATCAGGATCTGCGCAGCGTAATGGTCAGTGCGGCAAGTGAAGTGAGAGAGGGACTATGCGCCTTTCTTCTTTCGCGGGATCCAAAGAGATACGCGTGGGCTCGTCGATGGATCGGTTCCTCTGATCTGGACGGCAAACACGCAATCAAGGGCGATAAACGCAGCGCAAACTGAACTTCTAAGCACAGGCGATGACGCGAGAGAACCGGCTGTTTGCTCACATACCTCAGTCAAAAACCACTTCCGGCTGTTCGACCCACGGCAACTCCGCCACGCCGCTGAGGTCGAAGATCGACAGCACCGTTGGCTCGCGCCGAAGGACCAGTCTCTCCAGCACCGATGGTGCAAGCCATGCCAGCCGGATCACGCGGCTGACATAGCGGTCGGAGATGCCTTCCTCTCTGGCGAGATCGGCGATGGTGGTCACGTCGCCGCGCTCCAGCCTGCGCCGCCAGTCCCACGCCCGGCCGACGGCGCGCAGCAGGCGGGCATCCTGGCCGCGTTCCATGGCGACCTCGATTTCCTTGGGCGGTAAGATGCGGGGGCGGCCGCCGCGATTGCGCAGGGTGAGCGGGATGTGGACGCGGAGGGTCTCGGGCTCTGCCATCACGCCACCTCCGACTTGGCTGGGGCCATAAGGGCGGCAATCGCGCCCAAGCCCACATGGCGCAAGTCGACCGCCAATCCGGCGTCGCTGGCGGTGACCCGCGCCACCAGAAGCCTGACCACGCGTGCCTGCTCGGCCGGGATCAGCGCCTTCCACATGTCGTCGAACTGGGTGAGCGACGCGCCGATGTCCGCCTCGCCAAGGTCTGGTCGGTCCTTGCGCAGGGTCCGTGACACCCGCGCGGCAACCTCCGGCGTGCGTAGCAGGCGGCGGATTTCACCAACCACGGCATCCTCGACCATGCCACCGGGCAGCCGCTGCGGGCCTCGGATCTCGGCCTTGGGCCGTTTCTTGATCGCGTCCATCGAGACATAGTAGCGATAGCGCCGCGTGCCTTTCTTGGTGTGGTGCGGGGTCATCGCGACGCCGGTTTCGGTGAAGATCAGCCCGCGCAGCAACGCCGGTGAGGGTTCCTTGGCAACGGCAACTCGCTTGACGCGGTTGTTCGCGATCACATCGTGCACCTCTTCCCATAGTGGCTCGTCGATGATCGCGTCGTGCTCGCCGGGATAGGCGTTGCCCTTATGCACGGCGAGGCCGCGATAGACTCTGTTATGCAGGGTCTTGAGCAGCGAAGTCTTGTCGTATGGAGCAGCTCTCCGGCTGGTCGGTCGATGCCACGACTGGTGTTATCATCTTCAACACCGCGCCGGGTTCCAGCGTCGCGATTACCGCAGGCTTCGAGTTCGATGTGCCGGTCCGCTTCGACACCGACGCGCTCGACGTGACGCTCGATCTTGAGCGGCTGGGCTCGATCACATCCATCCCACTTATGGAACTCCGAAGATGAAAAGCATCAACCCCGATCTGCAAGCGCATCTGGACGACGGGACAACAACGCTTGCCTGGTGCTGGCGCATCCTTCGCGCCGACGGCGCGAGTTTCGGCTTCACCGATCACGACCGGACGCTGACGTTCGACGGCACGAACTTCGAGCCGGAAAGCGGGTTGACGGCGTCAGAGGTGCGCTCTGGCTCCGACCTGTCGGTCGATGCAGAGGACGCAGAGGGCGTGCTGACCTCCGACCGGATCACCGAGACCGATATCCTCGACGGCCGCTGGGACAACGCCGAGGTCGAGGTCTGGCGGGTAAACTGGGCCGAGACCAGCCAGCGCGTCCTGATGCAGCGCGGGGCCATCGGCCAGATCCGGCGCGGGCGACTGGCCCTCGTGGCCGAGGTTCGGTCATTGGCTCACGTGCTTGGGCAGACGGTGGGACGGACCTTCCAGGCGACCTGCGATGCCGCACTCGGCGACGCCCGTTGCGGCATCGATCTGGAGAACTCCGCGTTCAGGGGCATAGGTGGCGTCATTGATCTCCTGCGCGACCGGGCCTTCACAGCCTCAGGGCTCGGCAGTTTTTCGTCCGGCTGGTTCACCTTCGGCACCGTCGAATGGACAAACGGCACGAATGCCGGTCGGCGCGCCGAGATCATCGCACATGAGGTGACAGACGGCATCGCGGTGCTGACACTGCTCGAAGCGCCCGTGCGGTCCATTGCCGGAGGCGACGTCTTCATTGTCCGCACAGGCTGCGACAAGCGCCTGGAGACCTGTGGCGCGAAGTTTGCAAATACCGTCAACTTTCGTGGCTTCCCGCACATCCCCGGCCAGGACGCGGTCCTGCGCTACGCCACCAAGGATGGCGGGCATGAGGGGACAGTGCTGTGAAGGTCGCCAATCCAAAACTGGTAGTCGCGTCGGCGCGATCATGGCTCGGAACACCCTATCACGACCAAGCCAGCCTCAAGGGCGTCGGCTGCGACTGTCTTGGACTGGCGCGCGGAGTCTGGCGCGAAGTCGTCGGGCCAGAGCCGTTCCCGATCCCGCCCTACAGCCGCGACTGGGGCGAGACCGGGCCGCGTGAGGTTCTTGCGGATGGCGCTCGGCGCATGATGCCGGAGATCGCACCTTCTGACGTCGCACCGGGCGCGCTGGTCCTCTTTCGCATGCAGCCCCGCGCCATTGCCAAGCATGTCGGGATCCTCACCGGGCCCGACACCTTCCTTCACGCCTATGAGCGCCTCGGCGTGATCGAGGAACCGCTCACCCCGTCCTGGCGGCGACGCATCGCCTTCGCTTTCCTGTTCCCGCAACGTTGAGATCCCCAAATGGCCACCCTCGTTCTAGGTGCCGCAGGTGCCGCCATTGGCGGCAGCATTGGCGGCGCGATCCTCGGCGTCAGCGCCGCGACGATCGGCGGCTTCATCGGCTCGACCGTCGGGTCCGTCGTCGACAGCTGGATCATCTCTTCGCTCGCGCCGACACAGCGGATCGAAGGCGCGCGAATGGACAATCTGCGCATCACCTCGGCCACCGAAGGGGCGGTGATTCCGCGCCTCTATGGCCGCATGCGGATTGGCGGCAACATCGTCTGGGCAACCGATTTCCGCGAGGAAACCAAGACCACCACGCAGGGTGGCGGGAAGGGCGGCGGGGGTGGCGGCAAGGTCAAGACCACCGAATACTTCTATTATGCGAGTTTCGCCGTCGCACTCTGCGAGGGGCCGATCACTGGCATCGGCCGCATCTGGGCCGACGGGAAGCTGCCGGACACCTCGGGGATAACCTGGCGCTGGTATCCGGGTGACGAGCGCCAAACGGCCGATCCGTTTATTTCTGCGAAGATGGGAGCGGCGAACACGCCGGCCTATCGCGGCACGGCATATGTGGTTTTCGAGGACCTGCCGCTCGGGAATTACGGCAACCGCATCCCGCAGCTGAGTTTTGAAGTCTTCCGTCCACTGGCCGATCCGGACACGGCAGAGGGTCTCACGCAAGCGGTCACTATGATCCCGGCCTCAGGCGAGTTTGCCTATGCCACGCGAGGCATCCGGAAGGGCGGAGGCGGCTCGTCCGAGCCCGAGAACCTCAATGCGCTCACCAACACTGCCGATATGGTGGTGGCGCTGGACCGGCTGCAGGCGATGGCACCGAACGTCGAGAGCGTATCGCTGGTGGTGGCCTGGTTTGGCGACGATCTGCGGGCAGGCAATTGCAAGGTGCGGCCCGGGGTCGAGGTCACAGCCAAATCGACCACGCCGTCGGCCTGGTCGGTGAATGGCGTCAGCCGTGCCAATGCCTTTCTCGTCAGCCGCGATGATCAGGATCGCCCTGTCTATGGCGGCACGCCCGCCGATTTCGCGGTGGTGCAGGCAATCCAGGAGATGAAGGCGCGTGGGCTGCGCATCACCTTCTATCCCTTCATCCTAATCCTGCTCAAGCCGGCGCACGTCGAAGGCGACCGACACGTCCGGGCGCGCCTCCAGAAAGCGGCGCAAGGCAACGGGCGCGACCGAATAGCCCAACGGCGGCGTTGCGATCACCTTCAGCCGTCCGGCCATGCCAAGTTTCATGTCACGCGCGCGTTGCGAAAACCCGCGCATCAGGCTGAACACCGGACGCACCTCGTCATAGAGCGATTTCGCCTCGGCGGTGGGTTGCAGCCGCCGCCCGGTGCGCTCGAACAGCGGCAGGCCAAGCTGGGTTTCCAACTGCCGCAACCCGGCCGAGACCGCCGGTTGCGAAATGCGCAACTGCTCGGCGGCTTCGACCGTGGTGGCGCAGCGCATCATCGCGGCGAAAATCTCCAACAGCCGCAAGGACACGTCAGGAAGCCCGGGTTCGGTGGTCATTCCGGTGCCCCGACCAGTCCCAGCGCCATGGCGGCGGCTGCCTGAACCGGGTCAATCACCGCGATGCCGATATCACGTTCAAGCCGGGCCCGGATCGGCGCCATCCCGGCACAGCCCAGAACAACCGCGCCCGCGCCGCGTTGGGCCAACTGGCGGCCAAGGTCGACGCACATGCCGTAAACGCGCTCATCGCGCCCCGAATCCTCGGCCGAGACTCCGGGCAGGGCCAGTTCCGCGGCGAGGCGGCTTTCGATGCCCATGGCGCGAATGCGCAGCCGATGACGCGCGACCGACCCTTCGGCCAGCGCGATGATCCCGAACAGATCGGCGCGCGCCATGGCGGTCAGCATCCCGGCCTCCTGCACGCCGACGACGGGTTGTTTCACCAGCGTGCGGGTCAATTCGACACCGGGGTCAGAAAAACAAGCCGAGACATAAGCCGACGCATCCGGGCGCGCCTGTGCCGTTTCGGCAAAGGTGATGCCAGCGCGGGCCACATCCTCGGTCGTCATGATGGTGGCGGGTGAACTTGGCAGGTCGATCACCTCGAAGGCCGGGCCGTTGGCCGGGGCAAGATGGGCGATCGCCTCGCGGATTCCCTGTGTCACGCTGGCGGCGGAATTCGGGTTGATGACAAGGATCGGGCCGGTCATCGCAGCACCGCGCCAAAGTTTTGCGCCGGATCGAATTCCTTGGCGGTCCAGCCGGGTTTGGCGCGCAGATCGGCGGGCTGGCGCGCCACGAAGCGGCCTTGGCCTTCTTTGGCCTTCAACTCACCATCCTCAATGATCACCGCGCCGCGGTTCATGACGATTTCTGGCATGCCTGTCACCTCCATCCCCTCGAACGGGGTATAATCCATGTTGTCGTGCTGGTCCTGCACGGTCACGGTGCGCCGCGTTTCCGGGTTCCAGATGGCGATATCTGCATCCATGCCGGGCGCGATCCGTCCCTTGGTCTCGCAGCCAAAGGTCTTGGCCGCATTGGTCGAGGACAGCGCCACGAACTGCTCAATCGTGATCCGCCCCTTCACAACCCCTTCCGAGAACAGATAGGGCAGGCGGGCCGCAATGCCGGGCATGCCGTTTGCGATCTTGGGGTAGGGCGCATCGCGCCCGTTCAGGAACTTGCCGGTGTCATCAAAGCGATAGGGCGCGTGATCCGAACTGACGCTTTCGAAGGTGCCCATGGCGATGTGATGCCAAAGCGTGTCTTGTGTCCGGGCGTCGCGCAGCGGCGGCGAACAGATGTATTTGGCGCCCTCCATGCCCGGCCGGTCAAGGTCATCACGGGTCAGGGCAAGGTATTGCGGACAGGTCTCGGCAAACAGCTTCGCACCGTTGAACTTTTCGCGCCGCACGATCTCGGCCCCGCCCTCGGTCGACACATGCACGATGAACAGCGGCGCATCGACCAGCTTGGCCAGTTGGATGGCACGGTTGATCGCCTCTTCCTCGGCCAGTTCGGGACGCGAGATCGCGTGATATTTCGGCGCGCTCAGCCCCTTGTCGGCTAGCTTCCGGTTCATCCATTTGACCATGTCGTTGTTTTCGGCGTGAACCATGGTGATCGCGCCGTGTTCACGCGCCACGCTAAGAATGTCGAGCATGCCGCCATCGCCAAGGTTCATCAGGTCATAGGTCATGAAAACCTTGAACGACGTGATCCCGCGGGCAAAGGCACGCGGCAATTCGTCTTCCAGCACCTTGGGCTGCGGGTCCGAGATGATCAGGTGGTAGGAATAATCAATCACCGAGCGCGCGGCGCGTGCGTCATAGGTGGCAATGACATCATCAACCGACTGGCCGCGTTGCTGTGCGGCGAACGGAATGAACGAGGAGTTGCCGCCAAATGCCGCCGAAATCGACCCCGACAGGTAATCATCGGCAGACATCACACCCGAGGAGCTTTCCTGCGCGATATGGGCATGCGCCTCGATCCCGCCGGGCACGACGATGCGCCCGCCCGCGTCGATGCGGCGCTCACCGCCCGAAAGGGTTTCGGCCAGCGCCGCGATGCGGCCGTCCTTGATGCCGATGTCGCCCTTGGCCGTATAGTCGGCGGTCGCGATCGTGCCGCCGTGAATTACTGTGTCGAACTGCACTTCAGTTTCCCCTTCTTGCCCGTTCTTTTCGGCCGTTCCGAACTGTCGGTTCAGGGCCTACTCGCCGATGGAATTGCCCGCAGACGAAATGGCCTTACCTGCGGCTCCATCATTAGGGCAGTTTAACGCCGGTTTGGCTGGCGATAAGCCCATAGTGTTCGATCCGGCGGTGGGCCGCAAAGTTGAAGACCGTGGATTTGCCAAAATCGCACTTGGCGAAATCCGCCTCATGCACGATCAACTCGTCCCCTTCGCCCTTCGCCTTGGCCACGACAAACCCATCCGGATCAACGATGATCGAGCCTGCAAACATGTGATTGCCGTCCTCGATCCCGCTTTTGGCGACTGCCACGGCATAGGTCGAATTCTGATAAGCCCCGGCGCAAACCGACAGTTCGTGATGATACATCCGGCGCTCAAGCCCTTCCTCGGCCGACAGGTTGTTCTGGCTGGGGGTGTTGTAGCCGATGGTCACCAGTTGCACCCCTTGAAGGCCCAGCACCCGCCAGCTTTCAGGCCAGCGGCGGTCATTGCAGATGCTCATGCCCATGATCACGTCCTGGTTCTTGACCACGCCAAAACCGGTGTCTCCGGGCAAGAAATAGCGCTTTTCAAGGTGTTGATGGGTGCGCTCGGGTTCGTATTCCGAATGGCCGGGCAGGTGGGTCTTGCGGTATTTCAGCACGATTTCGCCCTCGGGCGAGACGATGATCGAGGTGTTGAAATGCTCGCCCTCGGGGGTCAGTTCGCAATATCCGAAGGTGAACCCCATTGCGTAGTCGCGGGCCTTGTCGAACAGCGGCTGCACCGCAGGGTTCGGCATTTGGGTTTCGAACCAATGGTCGAACTCGGCACGGTCCTCTACATAAAACCGCGGGAAAAAGGTGGTCAGCGTCATTTCCGGAAAGACAAGGAACTTCACGCCCTGTTCGTGGGCCTGATCCATCAGGGCCATCATCCGGGCGACCACCTGTTCGCGGCTTTCGTCTTTCTGGATGCCGCCGATCTGGGCGCCGCCGATCATCATTTTGGTCATAGGTTTTCCTTTCAACTAGGCTCAATGCGCCGCAATACCGCGCTGATACCTAGAGATCAGACGGACGAGGGGCCAAAGGATCGCGAGGTAGATCAGCGCCGCAAGAACCAGCGGCGAAGAGTTATAAGTGACCGAGCGGGCCATGTTGGCCGAGTAAAGCAGCTCGGAGAGCGAGACGACCGAGGCGAGTGAGGTCAGCTTCACAACCTCGACGGTGTTCGAAAGCAGGTCGGGCAACACATTGCGCACCGCCTGTGGCAGGACCACGTGGAGCAGCGTTTGTGCCTTGCCAAGGCCCGTGGCGCGGGCGGCCTCGCTCTGGCCTCTTGGCACGGATTGAAGGCCAGCACGAAAGACCTCGGCGAAATAGGCCGAATTGTTGAGGAAAAAGGCGATGACCACCGCCATGAAGGGGCTCAACTCCAGCCCGGCAAAGGGCAGGCCCGAATAGACGAAAATCAGCAACACCAGCGGCGGCAGCGCGCGAAAGAAGTCGATGATCCCGATCGCGGGCCACTTCAGCCATCTGTTTGGCGACAGCGCACCAAGCGCCAGCAGCAACCCGCCGCCAAGGCCAAGCCCGATCACCACGCCGCAAAGTTGCAGCGTAACGATCAATCCCTTGAGAAGCAGCGGCCACGCCTTGGCCATGACGTCGAGGTTGAAGAAGAGGTCAATGAAATTATCCATGATGCGCTCCCTCACACGGCCCAGGCGTAGCGCCGTTCCAGCAGGCGCGAGAGCACGACCACCGGCAGGAAAATCGCGAGATAGGCCAGTGCGGCCATGGTCAGGGGCGTGGCCGATCCGGAAAAGCTTTGTGCCGAGGACGACACCGCAAGGATTTCCTTCACCCCGATGACCGAGCCAAGCGCCGTCATCTTGGTGATTGCCAGCGCGCGATTGACCAAAGGCGGAATGCCAAGCCGGATCGCTTGGGGCAGGGCGATCTGGAACAGCGTTTGCGCAAAGCTCAACCCCGTGGCGCGACCTGCCTCCCATTGGCCTTTCGAAACAGCGGTCAGCCCGGCCCAGAAAATCTCTTCTGCGAACGCCGCAAGAACGCCGCCCAGCACAAGGATCAACACCATTGGCCCGGACAGGCGGATGCCAAGGCCGGGAAGTCCGAAATAGAAAATCAGGATTACCACGAGCGGCGGCAAGGCGCGGCCAATATCGGCAAAGGCGACGATGGGCAGGGTCAGGTACCAGCGCCCCAGGCTGTGCAAGCAGGCCAGCATCAGGCCAAGGGCCAGCCCGCCGATCACGATGATCACGCTCAACCACAGTGTGGTGACGATGGCTGACAGCAGATCCGGCAGGTATTTCGCCATCACCGCGCCGTCAAAGAATGTATCCAGAAACCTCATGCGGCGCCCGGGCTCAGCCGCGAGAGGAACGCGCGCAAGCGTTCGGACTTTGGGTTGCCAAAGATCTCATCCGGCGTGCCGGACTCGACCACGACACCACCATCCATGAACACCACGCGGTCCGCGGCTTCGCGGGCGAATTCCATCTCGTGGCTGACCACGACCATGGTCATGCCTTCGTCGCGCAACCGCTTCATGACCTTTAGAACAGATCCGACAAGTTCGGGATCAAGAGCCGAGGTCGGCTCGTCAAACAGCATGACCTTGGGATCAAGCGCGAGGGCGCGCGCGATGGCCACGCGTTGCTGCTGGCCCCCCGAAAGCTCGCCGGGCGTGGCCGATGCCTTGTGCGCAAGGCCGACGTGTTCAAGCATCTCTTTCGCACGCGCCTCAGCCTCGGGTTTCGAGCGTTTGAGCGCCTTGACCTGTGCCAGCATGACATTCGCCAGAACGGTCTTGTGCGGGTAAAGATGGAAGCCCTGAAACACCATCCCAATCTTCAGCCGCATCTTGTCAAGCGCGCGACCATGGCACTCCGTCACATGCTCGCCATCCAGAAGGATGCTGCCCGAGGTCGGCTCTTCCAGCCGATTGCAGCACCGCAGCATGGTCGACTTGCCCGATCCCGACGGCCCGATGACAAATACCAACTCGCCCGGCTTCACCCGCAGGTCGATAGAGGTCAGAACCTGCGTGTCGCCAAAGCATTTCTCAAGCTGATTGATTTCGAGCACCGGTCTTTGATGCACTTCGGCGTGGGCCGCTGCGGCGGAAGGTGAGGGGGCTGCGGACATGAAACGTCTTTCGGATAAGAGGACGGGACGACACGCGCCCCGTCCGCAGGATCAAAGGATCAGAACGAGCAGGTGACCTCGTGCGCGGTGTCGTCATAGCCGTCAAAACCAGGCGTGCCATAGCCGGGCGTCGGCGTGACGATGGTGGCGCCTTCCGCCGGGGTTACGCCAAACCATTTCTCGGACAGTGCAGCCATGGTGCCGTCGGTCTTGAGGCATTCCAGAACCGCGTCGATCTTGTCGCGGGTCTCGGTATCATCCTTGCGGAAGGGAAAGGCCCAGACGAGACCCGTGGGGTATTCGTAGCTCAGGTCGATACGCGGGTTCTGCTTGGCCGCCCAAGCCGAAACCGTAGCCCCGGCAAGGTTGGCATCCGCCCGCCCAGACGAGACGGCTTCGACCGCGTCGGTGTTGGTGCCGTAGGCCACCACTTCCCAGCCGTATTCACCGGCCTTGTCGCTCAGGAAACTTTCATAGACCGAGCCTTTGTTGACAGCGATGGTCTTGCCCTTGAAGGCGTCAAGCCCCTCCATCGGCGCGCTCCCGGCGGGTACGGTGAAGGCAAAGTTCGTATCCATGAACCCTTCGCTGAAAAGCAGGTTCTCAGCCCGCTCCTTGGTGACAGTGGTCGGCGCTACGAGGAAGTCATAGGTGCCCGCCTGCAACGCCGGGATCAGCCCCGAAAACTGTGCGGCAACCACCTCCATCGGCACGCCAAGCTTTTCACCGACTGCGGCGGCAAGGTCGATGTTGAACCCCTCGACGCCACCGGAAAGGCTGGGCATGGCGTGAGGCGCGAAGGTGCCATCCAGCGCGACCTTGTACCCCTCGGCCTGAGCAGGGGCGACAGCGGGAAAGACAAGCGCGGTGAGCGCTGCGGACAGAAGAAGGCTCTTGTAGGTCATGACGGGCTCCGTGTTGGTGGATATGGTTTATGGGTGTGTTATTGGCATCGGCAGGATGCGAAACGTGCCCAACTAAAAGCCGCCGTACCCGTTCAGGGGCAATACAAATTAAGATTATAATAAAACTATATTTATAAGTTCAGATTATACATGGGGTTTGATCCGCTGAGTTCTGTCGCGCGCGCGATCTTTCGAGAATCCGCGCAAGTCACGGATAATAGGAATAAAATTACCGCCTCACGTGGGCGGCGCGGCGGGCCATCAAGGGCGGCTTGATCTTATGATGCGGGATTTTTCCCACTTTGATGCCCCCTTTACGCTGCCCATTGAATAAGCAATTCGTAACCCGCCGCGCGCCGCTCGGGTGGCTCGCGCGCGTCGCCTTCCTTCCTCTCAGTCTCAGGGACCAACTATGAAATCTCTCTTTCACTTCGCGTTTCACGTCACCGATCTGAACGCGGCCCGCGCTTTTTACGGCGATGTTCTGGGCTGCAAGGAGGGCCGCTCAACCGAGACGTGGGTCGATTTCGACTTCTTCGGTCATCAACTGTCGCTCCACCTTGGTGAGCCGTTCAAAACCACCCGCACCGGCAAGGTCGGTGAGCATATGGTGATGATGCCGCACATGGGGGCGGTGCTGCGGCTTGACGACTGGCTGGAGCTGGCCGACAGGCTTGCCGAAAAGGGCATAGACTTCGACATCCCGCCGGTGATCCGCTTCGCTGGAGAACCCGGCGAGCAACGCACGATGTTCTTCTTTGACCCGTCCGGCAACCCGATCGAGATCAAGGGGTTCAAGGATTTCGACAGTCTCTTTTCTGCCTGATCCAGAACGCGCAAAGCAACTCTGAGCGGATATGATCCCGCTCGGCGCGCGGGGCGACAGGTTTGCGCCCTGTCGTCCCTGTCAAATTCGGCGCCCTGCGCCTTCCCAGTAGGGCTGACGCAGCCTTTGTTTGAATATCTTGCCGCTGTCTTCACGCGGCAGGACCGGGTGAAAATCAATGATGCGCGGATGCTTGAAGCGCGCCAGCTTGCCATCGAGATATGCAAGCACCTCGGCCGAATTCTGATCCCATCCTTCGGCGGGTTCGATCGCGGCGACGATCTGTTCGCCGAATTCCGGATGTGGCGCGCCAAAAACGGCGACATCGCGGATAAACGGCGCTTTCATCAAAACGGCCTCGATCTCGGCAGGAAAGATGTTCGCGCCGCCGGAAATAATCATATCCTTCTTGCGGTCGGTGATGAACAGGAACCCTTCCGCGTCCACCCAGCCCAGATCGCCCACCGAATAATGCCCGTGCTTTTCAGCCGTACGCCTGCTTTCGGGATCGTTCGAATAATCGAACCCCCCAAACGCATCCAGCCGTGCATGAATTTCGCCCACCTCGCCAGCGGGCAGGATGTTGCCCTCGGGATCAAGGATCAAAACGCTTCCGCCCATCTGCATTTTCCCGGCGGTGCCCGGTCTGGCCAGGGCATCTTCGGACGAAACCATGGTCATGAAGCCGATTTCCGTCGCGCCATAGCTTTCCCAGAACACAGGCCCCCACCAGTCGATCATCGCCACCTTTAGGTCATGCGGCCAAGGCGACCCGGTCGATACGCAAAATTCGACCGAAGACAAATCATAGCGGGTCTTGACCGCTTCGGGCAGTTTCAGCATCCGGCTCATCATCGTCGGCACAAGGTAGATATGGGTGATCCGCTCTGCCTCGATCGTGGCCAGAAATGCCTCGGGGTCGAATTTACCGGCCACGATGGTCGACACGCCCGGGGCCACCAAGGCCGCACTTGTCAGTGTCGAGGGCGCGGAATGATAGATCGGCGCAGCGGTGAAAAACCGCGATCCGGGCTTGAGGCGCATCATTTCCGTGGCGACGCGCGACAGCACAATTTCAAAATCTTTCCGCGGCCCGGACCCCATCCGGACCACCCCCTTGGGTGCCCCGGTCGATCCCGATGTATAACGCCGCAGCGGGCGCATCATCTCGCGGGGGTCCAAAGGCGCCTGCGCCTCGACAAGGCTGCTCCATTCGGGGGTGTCGGGGTCGGTATGGGCGGCGGTTTCATCGATTCCGTAGGCCGCGCACAGGCTTTCTTTGGGGGTGACGCCAATCACCGTGCGCCCGGCCAGCGCGGGGCGCAGGGGCTCGATCAGGTCACGGTGGATGATCACGAAACGCGCGCCGCTGTCATCGCAGATCGCTTTGACCTCATCCGCCGCGCCGTGCCAGTTCAGCACGACCAGAACCGTTCCTGCCAAGGCCGCTGCACGCATGATTTCAAGCTGCGCGAGGTCGTTGCGCATGATGATGGCAACCGGAACATCTGCGCCCGCACCCAATGCCGTTAGCGCGCTGGCCCCTTTGGCCGCCTGCACCTCGAACGACCCGCGTGAGATCCGACTATCAAAATCCGCAATCACTGCTTCGGACATTTGCTCTCCCCCTCATTTTCCCGCGTAAGCTATACCCCAATCTCGTTTGGGTCAGGAAAAACCGGGGCAATAAACGCAAACTGACGGAACGTCGGCAAAGGTTGTGATGCCACGTTCACGCAACCGCATGGCTTTTGGCGCAGCATTTTCGCGCACAGATGCGCAAGGGCACAATGGGCGCAACGCCCAATCGAATGCTCCGTGGTTCTCAGGTTTGCTCTTCGTTCTCGACGATAGGTGGGTCATCATAGATCGACCAGCCATAGTCCGAACCGGTTTCGGGCAGCTCACGCTTGGCCACCTTGCGCGTGATATACGCCTTGGCGATGAAATTCGCCGTGATCGGTGCCGTCAGGAACATGAACAGCGTAATCAGGAACTCGTGAAACGAAAAATGCCCCTCGATCGCGTAGGAATAGATCATCGACGCGATCAGCACGCTGCCGATCCCAAGGGTCACGGCCTTGGTCGGCCCATGCAACCGCTGCATCGTATCGCGCAGCTTGATCAGGCCGAACGACCCAATCAGCCCGAACGCGCCGCCCAGAACGATGAAGATGGTGATCAGAAGTTCAGCAATATCTGGCACGTTTCACCTCACTCGATGATGTCGCCGCGCAGGATAAAGCGGCAATAGGCGACGGTTGAGACGAATCCGACCATGGCGATCAGCATGGAGGCCTCGAAATAGACGGCGGTTCCCTGCCATATCCCATAAAGGACAAGCGTGCCGATCATGTTGATGACCATGGTGTCGAGCGCCAACACCCGATCGGCGGAATCGGGGCCGAGGATGATCCGCCACAGACAGAACAAAGCGCCGATACCGAAACAGGCGAAAGCGAATATCAGGGCGGCGGTTATCATTCGAAAATCTCCTGAAGTAGCCGTTCGTAGCGCTGCTTGATCCGGTCGCGGTCGGCCTCGGGGTTGTCGCTGTGCAGGCAATGGACAAGGATCGCGCGGCTGTCGGCGGCCAGCATGGCAGAAACCGTGCCGGGCGTCATGGTGATGGTGCCCGCCAGCACGGTGATCGCCTCGGGCGAGGTCAGCTCCAGCGGCACGGTGATCCAGCACGAGCGCATGTTCGCATTGCGTTTGAACAGGATGATCCACGCCACCTGCACGTTGGCCACGATAATGTCCCACAACACAATCAGCGCATATTTGATGACGCTCAGCGGCCGGCCCAGCTTTGGCCGGTTGGGCCAGTAGGGCGCGGTCAGGACCGGGATGATGATCCCCAGCGCCGCACCAAGAAGCAGGTTGCCCAGCGTGAACTTGTTGACGAGGCCGAACCAGACCAGCGTCAGCATGATGCTGAGCAGCGGATGGGGGATGAGGCGGCGGATCATGTCAGCCCTCCGTCTCGAGTTTCAGAACCGATGTCACATAACCCTCCCGGTCGAAAAGCTGGGCGGTGGTGCCGTCAAGGAAACTGGTCAGCGGCCCGGCAAAGATCGTGATCGCGCCCAGCACGGCAAGCGCCGCCATCGTCGGGGCCACCTCGGCCACGCCCACAGGACGCCGCGCCGCGATTTCGGCAGCAGAGGGGGCAGGGGCGTCTTCGCCGGTGTCGGGCGCGGGGGGGAGGTCGACGGCGATGCTGGTGGATTTCCAGAACAGCAGGCTTCCTGCGCGGGCGAACCCCACGATCGTGACCAGCGATCCGATCAGAACCGCGCTCCAGGCCCAGCCGATGATGCCCGGATCGCGCAGCGCATCCAGCACCAGCAACTTGCCAAGGAACCCGCTCAGGGGCGGCATCCCGGCCATGGCGATGGCGGCGGCGAAAAACAGCGCCGCGAACAGCCCGTTCTGCACCGTTGCGGGCCGCGCGCTCAGCCAGTCGGACTGGCGCCGCGTGATCACCAGATCGGCCATCAGGAACAGCGCCGCCGCCGAAAAGGTGGAATGCACGAGGTAGTAAAGCGCCGCCGTCGTCGCCACCGGCGTAAAGGCCGAAATCGCAACCATCAGCGTGCCCATCGACCCCAGCACCGAAAACGCGATCAGCGGCATCAACCGGCGCGCGCCCAGCACGCCGAGCGCACCAATCGCGATGGTGACGATGGCCGCCGGAAACAGCCATGTGCCCGGAAGCCCATGTGTCGCCTCGATTCCGGGGCCGAAGATCAGTGTGTGAATGCGCAGGATCGAATAGGCCCCGACCTTGGTCATGATCGCGAACAGCGCCGCCACCGGGGCAGGGGCGTTGGCATAGGTCCCCGGCAGCCAGAACTGGATCGGGAACAGCGCCGCCTTCAGGGCGAACACGATCATCAGAAGCATCGCCGCCACCCGCACCAGCGCGGCCTCACCCTCGGGCACCTCCTGCATCCGCACCGCCAGATCGGCCATGTTCAGAGTCCCGGTCGAGGCATAAAGCACCCCCAGCGCAAACAGGAACAGCGTCGATCCGGCAAGGTTGATGACCACGTATTGCAGCCCCGCGCGCATCCGCTCGCGCCCGCCCGAATGGATCATAAGGCCGTAAGAGGCGATCAGCAGGATTTCAAAGAACACGAACAGGTTGAAGATATCACCTGTCAGGAACGCCCCGATGATGCCCATCAACTGGAACTGGAACAGCGCATGGAAATGCCATCCGCGCGCGTCCCATCCCGTGGCGATGGCATGGATCAGCACGATAAAGGCCAGCACCGTGGTCAACAGCACCATCAGCGCCGAAAGCCGATCCAGCACCAGAACGATCCCGAAAGGCGCGGGCCAGTCGCCAAGATAGTAAACCTGCGGGTCGCCCATCGACATGACGAACAGCCCGACCGCGATCGCCATCAGCGCGAGTGTTCCGGCCACCGAAGCCGTGCGCGCCAGTGGCACATCGTGGCGCATGACAAAGCCGATCAGCGGCGCCAGCAGCGCCGGAAGGACGACCGGGGCGATGATCCAGTGATTCATGATGCGCCGGCCTCGCCTTTGCCCGTTCCTTGTTCTGGGCCCTCGGTTGCCGGTTCTTCGATGTCGATCCGGTCATCATCGGATTCAAGGAAGGCCCCCAGCGCCACCATGACCAGCACCGCCGTCATCCCGAACGAGATCACGATCGCTGTCAGCACAAGCGCCTGTGGCAACGGATCGGTATAGGCCGCATCGCCATAGGGGTTCAGGATCGGCGGCATGTTGATCGCCAGCCGCCCCGAGGCGAACAGGAAAATGTTCACCGCATAAGACAGCAAGGCAAGCCCCAGAATGATCGCAAAGGCTCTGAGCCGCAGGATCAGGTAGATCCCCGCAGCGGTCAGCGTGCCCACCGTGCTGGCGATGACGATCTCCATGCTACTTCTCCTTCTCGTCCATCACGACCTGCTTTGAGGGGTCGTAATCCATCGGCTCGATGTTGACCGTCTCACCGGCATAGCGCGCGATCCGCGATAGGCTGTACAGCATCAGCATCACCGCGCCCAACACGGCCAGGAACACGCCCAGATCGAACAGCATCGCGGTGGCCAGTTCGAATTCCTCGATCGGCGGGATGTGGAAATAATCGAAACCGCTGGTCAGGAACGGCTTGCCGCCAAGCCACGCCCCGGCCCCCGTCAGCCCGGCGATGACAACGCCCGAGCCGATCATCGAGTGGTATTCGATCTGTTGCCTGCGCAGGGTCCAGGCAAAGCCCGACGCCATGTATTGCATCAACAGCGCGATCGAAATCACCAGCCCCGCGACGAACCCGCCGCCCGGCTGGTTGTGCCCGCGCAAGAAGATGTAGACGCCCACCATGATCGCCACCGGCATCATCACGCGGGTCGCGATCACCATCATCAGCGGGTGCCGGTCGCGCGAGCGGTCCTGCGAATAATCCGCATTGCGAAGCTTGCGCGCGGCGGGCCCGTTCAAAAGCGCCTCCATCAGCGCGAAAATGATCAGCCCGGCAATGCCAAGCACGATGATCTCGCCATAGGTGTCATAGCCCCGGAAATCGACAAGGATCACGTTCACCACATTGGTGCCGCCGCCGCCCTTGTAGGAATTGGCAAGGTGATACTCGGAAATCGACGGCATATCGCGCAGCAGGAACGTATAGGACAGCGCCGCGACTCCGCCCCCCGCCGCCAGCGCGATCACACCGTCGCGAATGCGGCGCGGCACGCTGCTTTCGATCGGGGTCGTCTTGGGCAGGAAGTGCAGCGCCAGCAGCAACAGCATGATCGTCACCGTTTCGACCGAAATCTGCGTCAGGGCCAGATCGGGCGCCGACAAGTAGACGAAGCCAACCGAAATGGTCAGGCCGATCACCCCGATCACCACCAGTGCGCGGAACCGCTGCCGATGCATCAGCGCCACCGACACGGTCGCCAAAAGGATGCAGATCCAGCCAACGAAAACCAGCGGCGGGATCGGCAGCAACTCGCGGCTGGGCAGAGGCAGGCCGCTGCCGCTCCACGCGACGTAACCCATCACCGTGGTCGCGGCGACGAAAATGGCAAGGTAGCGCGACATCGACCCGTCATGCGTGATCTCGGTGATCCGGCGCGACAGGCCAACCGCCGCGGCCATCAGCCGGTCGAAAATCACCTTGGCCTCGGGGCGCGGCGTGCGCAGCCACAACCGATCAAGCGGCGCATGCAGCGTCAGAAGGATCGCCCCGCCCAGCACCGCGACGCCCGACATATAAAGCGCGGGCGTGACACCGTGCCAGATCTTCAGGTGAAACTCGGGCAGCACACCGCCCGTCACCGCCCCGGCGGCCGCGCGCACCACAGGCTCGGCCAGATGCGGCATCAGCCCGATCAGCACCACCGCCAGCACCAGAAGCGCGGGCGCGGCCCACATCCCGAACGGCGGATCATGCGGTTTCGACGGGTAATTGTCGCGCACCGGCCCAAAGAACACATGCACGATGAAGCGGAAGGAATAGGCCACCGACAGCAACGCGCCGATGGTGGCAAGGATCGGCACCGCGTAAGGGTTGCCCGCCCAATCGGTATGCGCGGCCTCTTCCAGCATCATTTCCTTGGACAGGAAGCCGTTGAACAGCGGAATCCCAGCCATCGAAAGCGCGGCGAACGTGCCGATGATGAACGTAACCGGCATCAGCTTGCGCAAGCCCCCAAGCCGCTTGATATCGCGGGTGTGGGCCTCGTGATCGATGATCCCGGCGGTCATGAACAGCGCCGCCTTGAACGTCAGGTGGTTGAGGATATGAAACACCGCCGCCACCGCCGCAATCGGCGTGCCAAAGCCTAGAAGCATGGTCAAAAGGCCAAGGTGACTGACCGTCGAATAAGCCAGCAGCGCCTTGAGATCATCCTTGAACAGCGCGATCAGCGCGCCAAGGATCATGGTGATCAGCCCGACACCCGTCACGATATAGAACCACGCATCCGTCCCGGCCAGCGCGGGCCACATCCGCGCCATCAGGAACACCCCCGCCTTCACCATCGTCGCCGAATGCAGGTAGGCCGACACCGGGGTCGGTGCGGCCATCGCATGGGGCAGCCAGAAATGGAACGGGAACTGCGCCGACTTGGTGAAAGCCCCCAGCAGGATCAGGATCAGCGCCGGCAGATACCACTCCGATGCGCGGATCGCCTCGCCCGAGGCCAGAATATCCGAAAGGTTATAACTGCCCACGATATTGCCGAGGATCAGCATCCCCCCGATCATCGCCAGCCCGCCCGCACCGGTCACCGCCAGCGCCATCCGCGCGCCTTGGCGCCCTTCGGGCAGGTGCTTCCAATAGCCGATCAACAGGAAGGACGACAGGCTCGTCAACTCCCAGAAGATCAGCAAAAGCAAGATGTTATCCGACAGAACGATACCTAGCATCGCCCCCTGGAACAGCAATAAATAGGTATAGAACTGCCCCATCGGATCGTCGCCCGACAGGTAGAAGCGCGCATAAAGCGTGATCAAAAGCCCGACGCCAAGGATCATCGCCGCGAACATCAACCCCAGACCGTCGAGGAAAAATGCCGCCGTCAGGCCAAGCTGCGGTAACCATTCGATTTCGGCGGTGATCACCTCTCCGGACAGTACGGCAGGCGCGTGCAACAGCAGCATCGTCAACGCCAGCGCCGTCGGCACGGCGGTAAAGAACGCGCTGGCATTGCGCCCGGCGCGGATCATGATCCCGGGCACCAGCGCCCCGATGAATGGAAGCAGCGCGATGATGATGAGCGTATTATCGACGACGGTCAAAGATGCATCCTGTCCCTGGGCAGAGGTGTCTATAGCTTGTTGTTCAAGCGTTATCGCATACTTAATCTTGCAGGCGTTCAGTAAGTCAATATAGGCGGCGCCTGAACCGGCGCTAGGCCAAATCAAAAAAAGAACAGCACCGGGCCTTCTGAAAGGTCTGTGGGCGCAAACGTCGCACCCACTCCGTTTGAATGGGATCTGCTTCGCGGTGCGCTTTAGGCCGGATCAAAAGCAAGGCCCGCAAGCCGCCCCAGCACAACGGCACTCAGCAACCCGTTGCCCGACAAGTAACCACTGTCGCCCGCGCCCGACACACCGCAGGCCGCACCGCCCCCGGCGAACAGGTTGGGGATCACGCCGCCGGTCTGGCGCAAAACCCGCGCGTGTTCATCCACACGCAGGCCGCCTTGGGTATGAAATAGCGCGCCGGTCACCCGCACGCCGCAAAGGGGCGGCGAAAGGGGCGTGTTTCCAAACTGCCGCCCGAAGCGATCCGCGTCACGTCTGGGGATCGTTTCAAGCGTGCGCCGAAGCGCTTCGGGCGGCAAGCCGAGCGCCCGGGCAAGCGCCTCGGGTGTCTCGGCTGTCTTGATCGCGCCTTGGGATTCAGCGCGTTTGAAATCTTCGAACTGGCGGGCGATTCCGGCGATGCGGGCGTCGAATATGGTAAAGGCCTCACCACCCGGCTGGGCCAGAACGGCGCGCGCCGCCTCGGAATAGCCCTGCGCCTCGTTCCAGAAGCGCGCGCCCTCGCGGTTCACCTGCACACCGCCCTCGGTGATTGTGGCCCATGTGATCAGGATGCCATGCGGATGGGCCACGTTGCCATGCCCCTGATAGGCGCCCAGATGGTCGGTTTGCGCGCCGATTTCCTCGGCCCAAAGCACCGCTTCACCCCGGTTGCCGTCATGGCCAAACCAAAGCCCCTCGGCGATCCCGGGCATATGCGCGGCCACCAGCGCGCGATTGCCGCCAAACCCGTTGCAGGCAAGGATCAGACGGGCGCACCCAATCCGCTCTTCCCCGCCATCGGGGCGCCGCGCGGCGATGCCGTGCACGCGCCCCTCGCTGAAATACAGCCGATGCGCGCGCCGTTCACAGATGATGTCGATCCCTTCACGCTCACAAGCGCTGCGCAGCGCGTCGATCAACTCGGCCCCCGAGCGCGTGGGCAGGCCATGCATTCGCCGCCGGGAATGGCCCGGATAGTCGAAATCATCCACCAGCGAGAAGTCCAGCCCATGCCGTGTGTGCAGCCAGTCGATCACCGTCCCCGCATTGCGCGCCATCAGGTCGACAAGGCTCTGGTCATTTTCGCCATGCGCCTTGGCCTGAATGTCGGCGGCAAAGATTTCGGCACTATCCTCGATCCCCGCCGCACGCTGAAGCGCCGTTCCCGCCGCCGGGATCAACCCCGCCGATAGCGCGGTCGATCCGGCGGGCACCGCGTCGGCCTCGATCACCAAAACCTCTTGTCCCGCCTCATGCGCCGAAAGCGCCGCGACAAGGCCACAGGCCCCGGCACCGATGATCAGGGTTTCGACCTCCAGATCGAAGTCAGTGGGCGGCGCAGTGACCTCAGCCATCCGAGCCGTCATAACGCGCGCCTTTTTTCAGCATCTCCGCCGTGCCGATCACCTCATTCAGCCCGCCGAAATCGAACATCCGGTCGGCGAAGGGCTTGTTCGATCCATGCGCGGCAAGGCTCGTGTAATAGTCCTGCGCCGTGCGGGCGAGGGCGCGCACGATGCCACCGGGAAAGATCACGATGGAAAAGCCCAGCGCCTCAAGGTCCGCCGCCCCCGTGATCGGCGTCGCGCCGCCTTCGACCATATTGGCCAGAAGCGGCACCCGCGTCGCAAACCGCGCCGCAACGGTTTCAAGCTGCTCACGGCTTTGCGGCGCTTCGATGAACAGCACATCCGCCCCCGCCTCAAGATAGGCCTCGGCGCGATCGGTGGCGGCGGAAAACCCTTCCACCGCAATCGCATCCGTGCGCGCCACGATCAGCGTGTCCTCGCTCGCACGCGCATCGGCCATTGCCTTGATCTTGCCCACCATTTCGGCGCTCGGGATCAGCGATTTGTCAGCGAGGTGACCACAGCGTTTCGGATAGGTCTGATCCTCCATCTGCAAGGCCGAGGCCCCGGCACGCTCATAAAGCCGCATCGTGCGCTGCGCGTTCAGCGCATTGCCGAAACCGGTGTCGGCATCGATGATCACGGGTAGGGCGGTGCGATCCGCGATCAATGTCATCGTATCCGCCATTTCCGACGCCGTGGTCAGTCCGATGTCGGGCCGCCCAAGGCGGGTATAGGCCACCGCCGCCCCGCTCAGGTAAAGCGCCTGAAACCCTGCCGCTTCGGCCAGCGAAGCGGTCAACCCGTCATACACGCCGGGGGCGACGACGATCTCTTTTTTCTGCAAACGGGATCTGAAACTCATGTCGCGCCCCCGATCCAGCCCAGCGCCTCGGCGCAGGTCATCTGATGCGTGACCGTGCCGAGCGAGATCAGCGTCGCCTCGTGCACCTCGTCCTTGAACGCGGCGCAGCCATCGGACAGCATCACGGTTTCGATGTTGCGCAGATGCGCGTCGCGCAGGGTCGAGGCGACGCCGCCATTGGTGACGATGCCCCCCACGATCAAATGATCGATCCCCGCCGCCCGCATCAGGTATTCCAGCCGCGTCTGGTAGAATGCCGAATAGGCGACCTTCTCGATCACGAAATCCGCCGGTTGCAGCGTATCGACAAGCGTATGGCCGAAACTTCCGGGCGCGAAATCCCCTTTGCCAAGGAACGGGCGCAGCGCCTTGAGGTGCGGCGCGATCAGCGGCTCTCCATCCCGGTCAGGCACCAACGTGAACTGAGCCGAGATATAGCGCCCGCCGCGCGCCTGAAGTGCGCGCGCCAGCGGCGCGATCCGGTCGGGCAGGGCGGCAATGGCCGGTGCACTCTGGCCCGCGCGCCCATAGGCCCCCTCGGGATGGATGAAATCGTTTTGCAGGTCGATGGTCAGAAGCGCGGTGCGCGTCATGTCCCACGTGGTCGGATCGCTCATGTCGCTTCCTCCTCAAGCGGCCTCTCGCCAGATTGGGGTTCGATGATGGTGTTGCCGAACCGATCAACCCGGCCTTGCAAGTCCGGTTCGATCAACACGGTCGTGTCCGGCTGGGTCAGGATCGCCGGGCCGCGCACAACCGTGCCTTCCGGAAGGGCCAGACGATCATAAATCGCCGTGTCATGCCAGCGATCGCCGAAATGCACCTGTCTCTGGCCAATTGGCGTGGTTGCACCGCCCGGCACGGGGGCCAGCGCGGCAAGGTCGAACTTGGGCCGCTTGCCCGTCACCGCACTGCGAAGGTTCAGGATACGCCGCACCCCGCCTTCCAGCAGCCGCCCAAACGTCTCGCCATAAGCCGCGTCGAATGCCGCTTCGATTGCGGCCTTGCTCGGCGCGGCGACGCGGCCCCCTTCGACCGCCACCGCCAAAGGCACCGAAACCGTATGGGTCTGCCCGATATAGGCCATGTCCAACTCGAAGCTCAACTCACGTGCATCGAAACTGGTGCGCGCCGCATCCAGAAGCGCCATCCCCTGATCCGCATGATCCTGCATGAATGCGCCTAATGCGGCCTCATCCAGCGTGTCGACCAGCGAATTGATCGTCTGCACGAAATCCTGCCGCATATCGGCAATGACGCAGCCCATGGCCGAGGTCACGCCGGGATAGCGCGGCACGATGGCGCGCGCGATGCCCACCTCGGCCAGCATTGCACCTGCGTGCAGCGCGCCACCCCCGCCGAACGGCATGAAAGCAAAGCGTTTCGGGTCGAACCCGCGCTCGATGCTGACCAGCCGGATCGCGCCCGCCATACGGCTGTTGGCCACCTTCAGGATCGCCTCGGCGGCCTCAACCGTCGACAGGCCCAGCGGCGCGCCGACATGTTCGTCAATGGCGCGGCGCGCGGCCTCCACGTCCAGCCGGTCGAGCTTTCCGCCAATAGGGTTGTCCGGATCGATCCGGCCCAGCACCACATTCGCATCCGTCACCGTGGGGCGCGTGTTGCCCAACCCATAGGCCACCGGGCCGGGGTTGCTGCCCGCGCTTTCCGGACCAATGTTCAACAGCCCGCCCTTGTCGACCCACGCGATCGAACCGCCCCCGGCGCCGATCGTCGTGATCTCGATCATCGGGTTGCGCACCACCATGCCGAAATCGATCGAGGTTTGCGGCGACAACATCGAACGCCCCTCGGCAATCAGCGACACATCGAAACTGGTGCCGCCCATGTCGCCGGTGATGATGTTGTCGAACCCCGCCGACCCGGCGATATACCCCGCAGCGATCACCCCGGCGGCAGGGCCGGACAGGGCGGTGCGCACGGGCAGGCGACAGGCGGTGTCCACCGCCATTACGCCGCCGTTGGATTGCACGATCATGAACTCGCCATCGAACCCGCCCGCCTTCAGCGCGTTCTCAAGCCGCCCCAGGTAGCCCGACACCTCGGGTTGCAAGTAAGCGTTCAGCGCCGTGGTCGAAAACCGCTCGAATTCGCGGATCTCGGGCAGGATCTCGGAGGAAGCCGAAACATGCTCGTTATGCCAGACCTCGCGCAGCACGGCGGCGGCGGCATCCTCGTTTGCCGTATTGGCATAAGAATTGGCGAACAGAACGGCCACCGCTTCGCAGCCCTGATCGCGCAGCTGCTTGGCGGCGGCGCGCACGGCGTCCAGATCGACGGGCGTGCGCACCGTGCCGTCCGCCAGCGTGCGCTCGGGCACCTCAAGGCGGTTCTGGCGCTCGACCACCGGCTCGAAATCCCCGCGCAGGCCCCATGTGCGTGGCCGATCCCGGCGCCGCATCTCCAGCACATCGCGCAGGCCTTGGGTACAGATCACGCCGGTCTTCGCGCCCTTGCGCTCCAGCAATGCGTTCGTCCCCGCCGTGGTGCCATGCACCACGACCGCAATTTCACTCAGGTCATCGACCTCGCGCCCGATCCCGTCAAGGAACCCGCCCGATTGGTCGGGCCGCGTCGTCGGCACCTTGGCGACCGTCGCCGTGCCGCTGGCCTCGTCCAGAACGAAAACATCCGTGAATGTGCCGCCCACGTCGACACCGATCATCCGGCTGCTCATGCTTTTGCCTCCCGCCATGCGGTTCCGTAGGTCTGGTCTGCTTCCCCGGCGCTCACCAATCCGCGCGCCACGTCCCGCGCCACGGCCCCAGCCGTGCGTTCCGAGGCCGGCCCATAGCCGCCCCCGCCAGGTGTCTCAAGCCGCACCGCCTGACCGGGGCGCAGCTTGATCCCGCGCATTTTCGACGCCAGCGGCGGCCTGTGCCAGCCATCATCCTGCTCATATGAAAACACGTTCATCGCCGCATCACCGCCCCCGGCGATGCCCTTGGGCGCAAATCGCCCACGCTCGCCAAACAGGAACGCCTCGGCGCCGTTTTCCTCAAGCACCTCGATCTCATAGATCGCGCCCAAACCGCCGCGATGCGTGCCGGCCCCCGCGCTGTCGGGGCGCAGCGCCCATGTGCGAAACATCACCGGATAGGCCGCTTCCAAAATCTCCATCGGTGGGATCGTCGCGGTCGAAATCGGCGCATTGCCGTGGTTCAGACCATCGGTCTCCGCCGATCCGCCATGCCCGCCGCCATAAAAACTGAACATCACCCACGGCTGCCCGTTCTTGCGCTTGCCCGCGATGGAAAGCGCGTTGATCGTGCCATAGGCATTGGCCACGACCCGCCCCGGCGCGGCCTGCGCAAAGGCGGAAAACACCACGTCAATCATCCGCAGGATGGTTTCGGTATAGCCCCCCGTCGGCGCCGGGAACTTCGCCGCCAACAGGCTGCCCTCGGGCACGATCACGTCAATCGGGCGCATCACACCGGCGTTCGCGGGCAGGGCAGGGAACACATGCTTGATCGCGACATAGGCCGTGGCAACGGTCGTCGGCAGGGCGATGTTCACGGGCCCCGCGCATTGCGGCGACGAGCCGGTGAAATCCAGCACCATTCGGTCGCCCTTGATCTCAAGCGCGATGCGGATTTTCAGCGGCTCATCGACGATCCCGTCGTTATCAAGGAAATCTTCGGCCTCCCACCGGCCATCGGGCAGCTCTTCCAATTCCGAGCGCATAAGCGCCTCGGCGCGATGGCCCAGCGCCTCCAACGCGGCGGAAATCGTCTCCGCGCCATATTCATCCAGCAACTCGTCCATCCGCTTAATGCCAAGGTCGAGCGCGCCCAATTGTCCGTTCAGATCGCCCATCGCCGATTGCGGCAGGCGGGTGTTGCGCATCAGGATGTCGATGATGTCCTGATTGATCTTGCCACCCTTGGCCAGCTTCACGGGCGGCAGGTTGAACGCCTCCTGAAACACATCCGTCGCCGCCGGGTTGTAGTTCCCCGGCACCGCGCCGCCCACATCATGCCAATGCCCGACCGAGGCGAGGTAGCAAAACAGCTTCCCATCGCGGAAATATGGCCGCACCAGCCGCATGTCCGACAGGTGCGTGCCACCGATATGGGCGTCGTTAAAGATATAGATGTCGCCATCTTCCAGATCGCCATCTTTCGCCGCCTTCTCGATCACCGCCTTCACGGCAAACGACATGACGCCGACAAAAATCGGCAGGCCCGATTTGCCCTGCACCAGCGTATCGCCCGAGACCGCATGATAAAGCCCGTGGCTCGCGTCATGCGCCTCGGCGATGATCGGGTTAAAGGCGGCGCGAAACAGGGTCGCGTCCATTTCATCGGCAATCTGCTCCATCCGCCCGGCCAGAACCGAAAGGGTAATGGGATCGATCTCGCTCATGCTTGCGCTCCTGCATTGGCCTTGACCTCGGCCATGTCGTTCCACACGTCCTGCCGGGTCAGCTTGCCGTCACTCACTTCGAACCGGTCGATGAAGCGGATGCCCTCGAACGCGCTGCCATCAAGGTATTCGCCCTGAAGCGTGCCCCGGCAATAGACGACCGCCGCGTCGCCCGCGCCCTGCATCGCGTCGAACCCCTCATAGGTCTTGGTGACGAACTTGTAGCGCGGGCGCGACCAGTCGATCAGCTGTTCCAGCGTTTCCATCGGCCCGGTGCCGGGGAAGGTCATGGTGAACCCTTCGGCCAGCATGGCGCGCGCTTTTTCAAGGTCGCGCGCCTCCATGGTGGACAGGAACTCCCGCACGAGTCCGGCCGGGTCAGGCCGCGCCGGGGCAGGGGCGCGGCGCGCACCGCCGCGATAGTAATCATGTGCCGGCATGTCGTGAATCATCACGGTCACAAGCTCGGGCGCCGCCGGGACGACGAATCGCACCGCATTGGTCAGCGCCTCGCCAAGGCGTTGTTTTTCTTGCGGATCATAGCCTTCCAAGACGTGCAGTTCGACAATCGGCATGGTGGTCTCCCCTGAGCAATCTGTATTAACCGTAATACATATCTGGTATCTTTCCAGACAAATATTTTGACCTTTGGAAATACTAATTCTTGCTTTTAGAGCGCACACATCTACCCTCAACCCAACTGGAAAGGAGAATCAGGGGTGCAAGCCGAAGCGGTTCAAATCCTGCCCGAAGGGGCCAAGGCGCGGCGCGTCTACCTGTCGCTGCGCGACCGGATCAGCGGCGGCGACCTGCGCGATGGGGAAAGCCTTCCGGGCGAACAGAAGCTGGCCGAAACCTTTGGCGTCTCGCGCGTCACCGTGCGCCGCGCACTCGAAGCGCTGGCGCGCGGCGGGCTGATCGAACGCCGCGCCGGCAGCGGCACCACCGTGCGCGCCCGCGGCACCACCGGACAGCCCGCCGCGATGGATTTCAACACGCTGATGCCGCAACTGGTCGAGATGGGCCAGCAAACCACCGCGCGCCTTTTGTCCTTCTCCTACGGCAGCGCCCCCGATTTCGTGGCCGAGGCGATGGGCCTTGCGCCCGAGGAAAAGGTCCAGATCGCAACCCGCGTCCGCCTTGCCCAAGAGGTGCCGTTCTCGCACCTGACAACATACGTTCCCGCACAGATCGCCCAGAACTATTCCGAGAATGACCTCGCCACCACGCCGCTTTTCAAACTGCTCGAACGCAGCGGCGTGCAGATCAAGGAAGCGCACCAATCCGTCAGCGCCACGCTGGCCGGCCCCGACGTGGCCGAGGCACTTGGCGTGGATGTCGGCGCCGCCCTCCTGTCGCTGCGCCGCGTGGTGCGTGATGTGCAGGGCAACGGCGTCGAATACCTCTCCGGCCTTTACCGGCCCGACATGTTCCGCCTTGAAATGCCGCTCACCCGCGTCGGCCAAGGCAGCGCGCGCCATTGGGAACCCGCCATCGGAGAGCCGGGACAGGGCGGGGAGGGCAGGGAATGACCGCCCCCCGGACCCTTCTCGACAAACTCTGGGCCGCGCATGAAATCCTGCGCCGCGAAGACGGCGTTTCGCTGCTCTGGGTCGACCGCCACCTTGTTCACGAAGGCTCCCACCATGGCTTTGCCAAGCTCGCCGCGCGCGGCCTCAAGGTGGCCGAGCCGGACCTGACCTTTGCCGTGGTCGATCACTACGCCCCGACGCGCGACCGCGCCCATATCACCGATCCGCAAATCGCCCGGATGATCGACACGCTGCGCACCAATGCCAAGGCGCAAGGTTTGCGCATTTACGACCTCACCGACCCCGAGCAAGGCATCGTGCACGTCATCGGCCCCGAGCAGGGCCTGACCCTGCCGGGACTGCTGGTCAATTGCGGCGACAGCCATACCTCGACGCATGGGGCCTTCGGTGCGCTGGCCTTTGGCATCGGCGCGACCGAAGTGGCGCATGTGCTGGCCACGCAAACCGTCTGGCAACGCAAACCGCGCGCCATGCGCATCACCGTCGAAGGCACGCTTGCTCCGGGGGTCAGCGCCAAGGATATCGCGCTTGGCTGGATCGCCGCCCTCGGCACCGATGGCGCACAGGGTCACGCCGTGGAATACGCCGGCAGCGCCATTCGCGGCCTGTCGATGGAGGGGCGCATGACGCTCTGCAACCTCTCGATCGAAGGCGGCGCGCGCTTTGGCATGATCGCGCCGGACCAGACCACGTTCGAGTATCTCGAAAACCGACCCAACGCCCCCAAGGGCGCGGCATGGGAACAGGCATGCGCCGACTGGGCCGCCCTCACCAGCGACCCGGACGCCACCTTCGAGCGCGAGGTGAAGTTCGACGCGCGCGACATCGCGCCCACCGTGACATGGGGCACCAGCCCTGAACAGGCCCTGCCGATCACCGCCCGCATTCCCGACCCCGACACCGTGACCCCGGCCAAGGCCGACGCCGCGCGCGCCGCGCTCGACTACATGGGGCTTACAGCGGGGCAGGCGCTGGAAGGCACGCC
Source organism: Rhodalgimonas zhirmunskyi (assembly GCA_030848925.1). GTDB lineage: Bacteria > Pseudomonadota > Alphaproteobacteria > Rhodobacterales > Rhodobacteraceae > Rhodalgimonas > Rhodalgimonas zhirmunskyi. The sequence continues at coordinate 482,317 of JANFFA010000001.1, read as the reverse complement.
GATCGATCAGGTCTTCATCGGCTCCTGCACCAATGGCCGGATCGAGGATTTGCGCGCCGCCGCCGCCGTGCTCAAGGGGCGCAAGGCCCGCGTGCCGGGGCTGATCTCGCCCGGCTCGGCACAGGTCAAGGCCCAGGCCGAGGCCGAAGGGCTTGATCAGATCTTCACCCAAGCGGGCCTCGAATGGGCCGCCTCGGGCTGTTCCATGTGCGTCGGCATGAACGGCGATCTGGTGGGCGAGGGGATGCGCTGCGCCTCTTCGACCAACCGCAATTTCCGCGGCCGTCAGGGCCGGGGCGCGCGCACCCATTTGATGAGCCCGGCGATGGTCGCCGCAGCAGCCGTCACCGGCGCGCTCACCGACGTGCGCCCCTTGATGAACGGGAGGGCGGCGTAATGGCGGGCTGGAACACACACGAAGGCCCTGCGCTCTGCCTGCCCTTGGCCAATGTCGATACCGATCAACTGATCCCCGCGCGGTTCATGTCGGTGCCGCGCGCGCAAGGCTACGGCGACTACCTGCTGCACGACATGCGCCGCGATGACACCGGTGGCTTGCGCGCCGATTTCCCGCTCAACCAGCACCCCGAGGTCAGCATCCTCGTCACCCGGCGCAATTTCGGCAGCGGCTCATCGCGTGAAGCGGCGGTTTATGCGCTGGTCGATGCCGGCATCCGCGCCGTCATCGCGCCCAGCTTCGGTGATATCTTTGCTTCCAACGCGGTCAACAACGGCCTTCTGCCCGCCCGGGTGGAGCCCGAGGCCTGCGCCAAACTCGAACAGGCGCTCACCACCGGCCCGCGCCCGATCCGCATCGATATCGACACCCGCACCCTGCGCCTTGGCGATCTCACTGTGCCGTTCACCCTCGATGACAGCTGGGCGACCAAGCTGATCAACGGCTGGGACGACATCGACCTCACCCGCGCCCACGGCGATGCCATCACCGCCTTCCGGGACACCAGATTACGAACCGCGCCATGGGCCTGGCCCGCGGCGCATTGATCCGCGCCCCATCCCGGGGCGCTCACGGCCACAATGGCCAACAAAACCGGGGCAAAAGACCCCAGAAACAGTGGAGGACCACAACAATGAAAATGAAACTTATGGCAAGCCTGCTTGCCGGTGCGACCCTCGTCGCCGCCCCCCTCAAGGCCGAAGAAACGATTTCGGCAGTGCACGCCTTCTCGGAAACCCTGATCTACACCAAAAGCTTCCTCAGCTTCGTCGACAAGGTGAACGAGGCCGGCAAAGGCGTGATCCAGATCGACGTGCGCGGCGGACCCGAAGCAATCGGCATGTTCCAACAGCCCGACGCCGTGCGCGATGGCGTTGTTGACATGGTCTATACCCCCGGCTCTTTCTACGGAGGCGCGCTGCCTGAAAAAGACGCGATGGTGGCTTCAAACCTCACCGCCATCGAAACCCGTGAAAACGGCGGCATCGCACTGATCGACCAGATCCATCAGGAAAAGATGGGCCTCAAGTATCTCGGCTGGTTCGACAGTGGCGTGTGCTACAACCTCTGGACCCGCGAAGAGCCGAAATTCGACGCCGAGGGCAACCTCGAAGTCGAGGGCCTGAAGCTGCGCGGTAACAACGTCTATAACGCGTTCTTCACCAACTACCTTGGCGCACAGGTGATCGACCTGCCCACCGGCGAAGTCTATTCCGCCCTGCAACGCGGCGTGGTCGATGCCACCGGCTGGACCCAGATCGGCCTGATCGACCTCAAGTGGAACGAATTCCTCAACTACCGGATCGAGCCGTGCTTCTTCTCGACCGATCTCGGCGTGATCGTGAACCTCGAGAAGTGGAACTCGCTCTCGGATGACGCCAAGAAAATCCTTCAGGACGTGGCGATCCAGCACGAGAAAGACAGCGTCGCGGCCCTGCGCACCAAGCGCGACGAAGATTTCGCCGCGCTCGAAGCCTCGGGCATGAAAGTCGTCTCGCTCGAAGGTGAAGCCAAGGCCAAATACCTTGCCGCCGCCCGTGAAAAGACGTGGGAGCGGATGAAAGAGGTCATGGCAGGCCAGCCCGGCGGCACCGACAACTACGACACCCTGATCGAACATTTCTACGATTTCGACAAGGCAAAGTAAGCCCTTCCGGGCCCGCCCCCACGCCGGGGCGGGCCCACCTCAACGATGTCCCCCAAATCCCATGGCCCGAGGCCCGCGATGCTCACCCGCAGTTACAATACTCTTCTCTATGGCATGGCCACGATTGCCGGGCTGATGCTGATCTGGCTGATGATCTCGGTCATCACCTCCGTGCTGATGCGCAACTTGGGAATGCAACCCTTTGCATGGCTGTTCACCTCGGCCGAATACGGGCTGCTTTACATGACCATGCTCGGCGCGCCGTGGCTGGTGCGTGAAAAGGGCCATGTCCATATCGAGTTGATCACCGCGAAGCTGGCCGAACGCCCGCGCCGCGCGCTCAGCCGCACGGTCGCGGCGGCCTGTGTGCTGGTCTGTGTGATCCTCACGTGGAAGGGGATCGAACTGGTCATGACCAATCTCGAGCGCGGCGACTATGACACGCGGGCCTATTACTTCCCGCGCTGGCTTCTGACCATCGCCTTTCCGCTCTCGTTCGGCCTGATGGCCGTTGAATTTTCCCGCTTCGTGTTCGGCGATGATCTGATGCACAGCGGCGAAGCAGGGATACACGAATAATGGAATGGTACGAGGCGCTCGCCCTTCTTCTAGGCACGATCGTTGTTCTCATGGCGGTGGGCATGCCCATCGCGCTGGCCTTCCTCGCCGCCAATATCGCCGGGGCGTGGGTCTTCATGGGCGGCGAACGCGGCGTGATGCAACTGCTCAATAACGGGCTTGGCGCGCTGACGAAATATGCGCTGATGCCGATCCCATTATTCCTTCTTATGGGCGAGATCTTCTTTCACACCGGCCTTGGCGGGCGCATGTTCAACGCCATCGACAAGCTTCTGGGGCGGCTTCCCGGTCGGCTCAGCTATGTCACCGTTCTGGGCGGCACCGCCTTTTCCACGCTGTCGGGGTCTTCGATGGGCTCCACCGCGCTGCTCGGCTCGCTCATGGTCCCCGAGATGAGTAAGCGTGGCTACAAATCCCACATGAGCATCGGCCCGATCCTCGGCACCGGCGGGCTGGCCATCATCATCCCGCCCTCGGCGCTGGCCGTGCTGCTTGCGACGCTGGCCCAGATCGACGTTGCGGCGCTTCTGATCGCGGGGGTGGTGCCGGGGCTGATCCTTGCCGGGTTCTACATCGCCACGATCTGGATCCAGACCAAGATCGACCCGACCGCCGCCCCGGCCTACGCGGTCGAACCGATGAGTTTTGCGCAAAAGCTGGGCCTCTTGCTGCGCGAGGTGGTCCCGATGGTCGGCGTGATGGTGGTGATCATCGTGCTGATGATCCAAGGCTTCGTCACCCCGTCCGAGGCGGCGGCCTTTGGCGCGCTCGGCGTGCTGCTGCTGGCCCTCGTGTTCCGCTGCCTGACGTGGGACTCGATGAAGAAATCGGTGATCGGCGCGCTGCGTGTCACGCTCATGGCCTACCTGATCGTGTTCGGCTCGGCCACGTTCAGCCAGCTTCTGGCCTTTTCGGGCGCCTCACGCGGGCTGGTCAACTGGGCGATCAGTTTCGATCTGGCCCCGCTGGCGATGCTTGCGGTGATGTTCGCGGTGCTGCTGCTTCTGGGCATGTTCATGGAGCAGATCTCGATCATGCTGCTGACCGTGCCGATCTTCTTCCCGCTGGCGCTGACGCTGGGCTTCGATCCGATCTGGTTCGCGCTGATCATGCTGCTCTCGCTTGAAATCAGCTTCACGACACCGCCCTTCGGCCTCTTGCTGTTCGTGATGAAAGGCGTCGCCCCACCGGGCACCACCATGCGCGAGATTTACACATCCGCCTTTCCCTTCATCTTCTGCTCGCTCCTGCTCGTCGTGCTCCTCGTGGCCTTCCCACAACTGGCGCTCTGGCTGCCCTCGCTTTAGGGCGCGCACACAAAGAAAATCGCGCCGCGGGATCCTGTCCCGCGGCGCGATCTCTTGGTCTTTGACGCTCGGCCTCAGCCGAAGAAGCCCTCAGTCGAGGAACGCCTTTTCCACCACATAGGTCTGGGGATCGGAATTCGCGCCTTCCTTCAGGCCGAATTCCTCAAGCATGTCCTTGAGTTCAAGGTTGAAGGCAAGGTTGCCACAGATCATCGCCCGGTCATTGTCCGGACAGATCGGCGCCACGCCCAGATCCTCGAACGCTTCGCCCGAGCGCATCAGATCGGTGATCCGGCCCATCTTCGGGCTCTCTTCGCGGGTGGTGGTGGGGTAATACTTGATCTTCTTCCAGAACCCGTCGCCGATCACCTCGTTCAGCAATTCGTCGGTCTTCAGGCTCTCGATGATCTCGGCACCATATTCCAACTCGCCACAGGTGCGGCAGGTGTGGGTGATGATGACCTCGTCGTAATCCTCATAGGTCTGCGGCTCACGCAGCAGGCTCGCGAAGGGGGCAAAGCCGGTTCCGGTGGCAAAGAACCAGATCCGCTTGCCCGGCAACAGCGCGTCATGCACCAGCGTGCCGACGGGCTTGGGCCGCAGGATGATCTCATCCCCCGCCTTGATATGCTGCAATTTCGACGTCAGCGGCCCATCCTGCACCTTGATCGAATAAAACTCCAACTCCTCGTCCCAGCTGGGCGAGGCGATGGAATAGGCCCGCAGAAGCGGCTTCTGCTTGCCGGTCTTCGGGTCGGGATCGCCCATCAGGCCGATCATCACGAACTCGCCCGAGCGAAACCGCAACGACGCAGGCCGCGTGCAGCGGAAGGAAAACAGACGGTCCGTCCAATGCTTGACCGAAATCACGGTCTGGGCGTCGGGCAGGGTGGGCACCTTGGGGATCTTGGTTTCAGAAGTATCGGTCACGGCGGCAGGCTCATCCATATCATATGTAGGCAAACGATTTGCCCATCCTTAGCAGGTTCGCCGTGGTTTTGAAGGTATATTTGCAGAACGTCTTTGATCTGAAACAAGTTTTTGCGGGCCATTCTTCCACGTCTCGGCGGCTCACGGCGCGCGCGTTCCGGCCCTTCGCATCAGGCGCGACGCCAGCCTTGCGTCCGGGTCGGGTTTGGGAAATATTCCCTTAATCCGGCGCGGCCCGGTGGTGAATGGCAATCCTGTTCCGGGTAGGGGTGAAATGACGGTAAAACTTGACCAGTTGGATCGCAAGATCCTGCGCGAACTGCAACGCGACGCCAGCCAATCGCTCGATGAAATCGCACGCACCGTCGGCTCGTCCAAAACCCCGGTCTGGAACCGCATCCGCAAAATGCGCGAAGGCGGCGTGATCAAGCGCCAGACCGTGCTGCTCGAAGCCGAGGCGCTGGGGCTCGAGGCCTGCTTTTTCGTCCTGATCCGCACGAGCGAGCATGACGCCGCATGGCAACAACGCTTCCTCGAAGCCCTGCGCGATCGCCCCGAAGTGCAAGAGGCCCACAGGCTCGCCGGTGAAATCGACTATATCCTCAAGGTCGTCGTCGCCAACGCACGCGCTTATGACGCCTTCTACCAGGCCCTGATTTCCGAGGTGAAGGTGCACAACGTCACCGCGCTTCTCTCCATGGAAGAGCTGAAATCCGGCGAAGGTCTGCCGCTCTGAAGGGCCGCAAACATATGACCGGCCCTGAAACCAAACGGGGCTTGACCAGATTGTGCGCTTCCGCGCGCTCTTATTCCCATAATACCAAGGTGTCGCCATGATCCGGCGCGGCACTTGGGTGCTGGGGTTTCTCAGCGTTGTCGCGGGCGTCGCGGCGCTGGTCTATGCCTATGGCTACGCGCAGGCGCTGGGGCAGGTGGCCCGGCGGGGCGAGGCCGATCTTGCCCTTGCCGCCGACCGGCTCACCGGGCAACTGCGCCGCTATCAGGAAATGGCCGTGCTTCTGGCCCCGCATCCCGATCTTGACGATGCCGCACCGGGCCCACGCGCCAATGCGTTGCTCTTGTCGGCCTCGGACAAAACCGCCGCGCTCAACCTGTTCTATGTCGACCGGGCGGGCCGCATCCTTGCCCGCGCGAACGACAGCCAGCCGGGGCAGGTGGCCACCGGCGCATGGATCGCGCGGGCGATGCAGGGCGCGCTTGGCGCGGGGCACGGGCTTTACGGCGCGGGTGCGCGGCGCGCCTATTACTACGCCGCGCCGCGCTTTGGCGTGGATGGCAAGGTGACCGGCGCGCTGGTCGTGGTGGTCGATCTGGCCCGGCTGGAAGAGGACTGGCCCGGCACCCGCCCGGCGGTTTTCTTCACCGATGCGGGCGGTACGGTGTTCGTCGCCAACCGGCCCGAACTCCTGTTCTGGCGGCGCACCGATACCGGGTTGCGCCCGCCCGGCGGCGGCCCTTCCGTCGTGACGGTCGAGCAGCACGGCGGACAGGAAATCTGGCGCGGCGATCTCGGGGCTTATGTCCCGCCCGAGGCGCTGCACCTGACGCGCGACTTGCCCATCGTCGGCATGCGCGCCGAGGCGCTGATCGAAACCGCCACCGCGCGGCGTCTGGCCGGGCTTCAGGCGGCGGTGATCGCGGCGGTCATGCTGCTCTTTGGCGCGCTTTTGTTTCTGGCCACCGAACGGCGCCGCGCGCTGGCCTCGGCCAACCGCCAACTGGAAGCGCGTGTCGCTGCCCGAACTGTCGAATTGACAAGCACAAACAAGGCATTGCGCCGCGAAGTTCAGGAAAGACAGGAAACCGAAGCCGCTCTCAAACGGGCACAGGCCGAACTGGTGCAGGCCGGCAAGCTCAGCGCGCTCGGCCAGATGAGCGCCGGGATCTCGCACGAGTTGAACCAGCCGCTGATGGCGATCGGCCAATTCGCCGAAAACGGCGCCGCCTTCCTTGACCGGGGCAAGCCGGACGCCGCGCGCGAAAACCTCTCGCGGATCGGCGCGCTGGCGACCCGCGCGGCGCGCATCATCCGCAACCTGCGCGCCTTCGCCCGAAACGAGGCCGAACCGGTCGCAAAGGTCGATCTCGGCCACGTCATCGCGCAGGCCGTCGAGATGAGCGAAGCTCGCCTCGCGCATGAAGGCATCACGCTGGACTGGAGCCCGCCGCCGCGCCCGATCCACGTCACCGGCGGCGAGGTGCGCCTGACACAGGTCTTCGTCAATCTCATCGCCAACGCCGCCGACGCGATGGTCGGCACACAGGGCGAAAAACGCATCCGCATCACGCTGGAACAGGGCGCGCGCATCCGCGCCACGGTCAGCGACACCGGCCCCGGCATCGACGACCCCGAACGCATCTTCGAGCCGTTCTACTCCACCAAGGAGGTCAGCGGCGGCGACGAGGGGATGGGCCTCGGGCTTTCGATTTCCTATGGTCTGGTGCAATCTTTCGGCGGCGATATCCGCGGCACGAACCGCGCGCCCGGAAACGATCTCGGGGGCGCAGCTGGGGGCGCGGATTTCACCGTCGAACTCGATCCCTGGCAGGACGTTGAGGAGGACACATGACCCTTGGTATGACCCTCGGTACGACCCCCGGCACGATCAAGCGGGTGCTGCTGGTGGACGACGACGCCGCCGTGCGCGAAGCACTGGGCCAAACCCTCGACCTGGCCGAGCTTGAGCCGCTGGTCGCGGGCTCCTTTGTCGCCGCCAAGGACCACATCACGCCGGGGTTCGAAGGCGTCATCGTGTCGGACATCCGCATGCCCGGGCGCGACGGCTTTCACCTGCTCGATCACGCCCGCCAGATCGACCCGGAACTGCCCGTAATCTTGCTGACGGGCGAAGGCGACATCCCCATGGCGGTCGAGGCGATGGGCCGCGGTGCCTTTGATTTTCTTGAGAAACCTTGCGCCAGCGCCGATCTTCTGGCAGTGATCGAACGCGCCTTGCGTACCCGCGAACTGGTGCTGGAAAACCGCAAGCTGAAAGCCCAGCTTGAACGCGGCGACCCGGCGTCACGGATGATTTTCGGCCTGTCGCAGGCCGCGGAAGCCCTGCGCGCCCGGGTGCGCCGCGTCGCCGCCACCCAGTCCGAGGTGCTGGTACACGGACCGCCCGGATCGGGCGTGCCGAAGGTGGCCGAAGTGGTGCACCTGATGTCGCCCCGCGTGCGCGGCGCCTTTGTCAAACGCCCCGCCGCCGGGCTCAGCCCCGAGGGGTTCGAGATCATGTTGGCCGAGGCCGCCAGCGGCACGCTTTTCCTTGATGAAGTGGGCGCAATGCCCGAAGAAACCCAATTCGCCGCGCTGGCCCGGCTCGAACAGGGCGTCGAAGCGCGCGTGATCGTGGGCAGCACACAGGATCTGGCCGCGCGGGTGGCCGACGGGCGCTTCGCCCCGGGGCTGTTTTACCGCCTAGAAGGGATGGCCGTGCGCATCCCTGCGCTGTCCGAACGGCCCGAGGATATCCCGGTGCTCTATCGCCATTACGTGGCGCAGGCCGCCGAACAGGCCGGGATCGCCGCGCCGGAAATCACGCCCGAACACCTCGCCGGGCTGATGGCGCAGGATTGGCCGGGCAACGCGCGATCCTTGATGAGCGCGGCGATGCGCTTCGTTCTCGGAATGCCGGACGAGGTGCAGGCCGGGGCAGGGCTGGGCCTCGCCGAGCAGATGGCACAGGTCGAGCGCAGCCTTCTGATCGCGGCGCTGGGGCGGCACAACGGCCGCGCCGCTGCCGCCGCCGAAGCGCTGCACCTGCCGCGCAAGACCTTCTACGACAAACTCGCGCGCTACGGCATCCGCCCCGAGGATTATAGGCGCTAACACTCGATCAACGCCCGGTCCGAACAGGATTCGCCGGTCTGAAGTCTTGTGCGGTTTTTCGCACATCGCACTCTACGGCTTGTGCGAAAAACCGCACAAGGTAGCAAGCCAAGTTAAGAGGATACATTAGGTAACGCTCGTAAGGCTATAATACTAAATCAGAAAATACATCCTGACGTTTCCGTGAACTCTTTTCTTGTTTCACCTGTAACGACCCGCGACGCTTGCGCTCGTAGCCCTCGGCCCAAAATCCGGCCGCCAAGCCGGAGACAAGCCGGGCGCACCGAATGTCAAACACCCGGGAGGAGACCCAAATGAAATTCATTACCGCCGCCGCCGTTCTGGCCCTCAGCGTCAGCGCAGGCACCGCCATGGCAAGCGGTGGCTGTGACGATGGCGAAATCGTCGTCAAGTTCAGCCACGTCACCAACACCGACAAGCACCCCAAGGGCATCGCCGCCTCGCTGCTGCAAAAGCGCGTCAACGAGGAAATGGACGGCACCATGTGCATGGAGGTCTTCCCGAACTCCACGCTCTATAACGACAACAAGGTGCTGGAAGCGATGCTTCAGGGCGATGTTCAACTCGCCGCGCCGTCGCTGTCGAAATTCGAGAAGTTCACCAAGAAATACCGCATCTTCGACCTGCCGTTCATGTTCAAGAACGTCAACGCTGTCGATGAATTCCAGAACTCCGACGCCGGTCAGGCCCTGCTTGATTCGATGCAGCGCCGCGGCCTTCAGGGCCTCGCCTTCTGGCACAACGGCATGAAGCAGATGAGCGCCAACAAGCCGCTGATCGAGCCGACCGACGCCAACGGCCTGAAGTTCCGGGTGCAATCTTCGGACGTGCTCGTGGCGCAGATGGAAGCGCTCGGCGCCAGTCCGCAGAAAATGGCCTTCTCCGAAGTCTACGGCGCGCTGCAACAGGGCGTTGTTGATGGTCAGGAAAACACCTGGTCCAACATCTACGGCAAGAAGTTCTTCGAAGTGCAGGACGGCACCACCGAAACCAACCACGGCATCATCGACTATCTCGTCGTGGCCTCGGTTGACTGGCTCGACAGCCTTGAGCCCGAAGTGCGTGATCAGTTCATGACCATCCTCAAAGAGGTGACCGAAACCCGCAACGCGGAATCGACCAAAGTCAACAGCGACGCCAAGCAGGCGATCATGGACGCCGGCGGCGTGATCCGCGAACTGACACCCGAGCAGCGCGAAAACTGGGTCAACACGATGAAACCGGTGTGGGAACAGTTCGCCGGTGACGTGGGCCAGGACAACATCGACGCGGCTCAGGCGATCAACGCCAAGCACTAAGCCTTTCAAGGTGTACATCGCGGGCGGGCCGGACACACGGCCCGTCCGCTTGAAAACCGGCGCGCAATGCCGCGCAGGAGGGGGATCCATCATGCTTCGCAAAAGCTGGACCGACCAGATCGAGGAGACGCTGATCGCGCTGATCCTTGGCCTGATGACGGCCATAACCTTCGCCAACGTGGTCGCGCGTTTCGTGTTCAATTCCAACATCTTGTGGGCGCTTGAGCTGACGGTGTTCCTGTTCGCGTGGCTGGTCCTTCTGGGGGCATCCTACGCGGTGAAAATCCACGCCCACCTTGGGGTTGACGCGATCGTCAACATGATGTCGCCAGCGGTGCGCAAGACCATGGCGCTGATCGCGGTGGCCTGCTGTCTGCTTTACTCGGTGATGCTGCTGAAGGGGGCCTGGGATTACTGGGCCGTCTTCGCCGACCTGCCGCCGACCACTGGCCGCTGGTTCCCAACCGGGTTTGCCGACAAGTTCCGCAGCCAGAGCTTTTACGAAGTGCAGGATATTCCAATGATCCCGCTCTTTGGCTGGCTGGAACCGCTTATCAATTACGACGAAGCCTATGAAAAGCTGCCCAAGGTGGTGCCTTACGTGGTGCTGCCGGTGTCAATGGCGCTGTTGCTGTTCCGCTTCGTGCAAATGGCCCTTGCCATCTGGGCGGGCCGCGCCGACCGGCTGGTCGCCAGCCACGAGGTCGACGAAGACGATATCGACAGCGCGCGCGCCACCGCCACGCAGGGGGAGAAATAACATGGAAGTCGCACTTCTCTTTGCCATGGTGATCGGCCTGCTGCTCTTGGGCGTGCCAATTGCCGTGTCGCTGGGCCTCAGCTCGATCCTGTTCCTGCTGTGGTTCTCGGATGCCACCATGGCCAGCGTCGCAGGCACCCTGTTCGAGGCGTTCGAAGGCCATTATACCCTTCTCGCCATTCCGTTTTTCATCCTTGCCTCGTCCTTCATGACCACGGGCGGCGTGGCGCGGCGGATCATTCGCTTCTCCATCGCCTGCGTCGGGCATTTGCCGGGCGGTCTGGCCATCGCGGGGGTGTTCGCCTGCATGATGTTCGCCGCACTTTCCGGCTCGTCTCCCGCCACGGTCGTCGCCATCGGCTCCATCGTCATCGCCGGGATGCGGCAGGTTGGCTATACCAAGGAATTCGCCGCCGGCGTGATCTGTAACGCCGGCACGCTGGGCATCCTGATCCCGCCCTCGATCGTCATGGTGGTCTATGCCGCCAGCGTCGAGGTGTCGGTCGGGCGCATGTTCCTTGCGGGCGTCATTCCGGGCCTTCTGGCCGGGCTGATGCTGATGGTCACGATCTTCGTCATGGCCAAGGTCAAGAACCTGCCCAAGGGCGACTGGCTCGGCTGGGGTGAAATCTTCACCTCCGCGCGCGAGGCCGGTTGGGGCCTGTTCCTGATCGTCATCATCCTCGGCGGCATTTACGGCGGCATCTTCACCCCGACCGAGGCCGCCGCCGTCGCCGCTGTGTATGCCTTCTTCATCGCCAGCTTCGTCTATCGCGACATGGGGCCGCTGAAAGAGGGCGGCAGCGTGTTTTCGCGCCCGCAAGCCATCCTCACGGCCTTCTTCCACGAAGACATGAAGAAAACCCTGTTCGAGGCGGGCAAGCTGACGGTGACCCTGCTTTTCGTGATCGCCAACGCGCTGATCCTCAAGCACGTCTTGACCGAACAACAGGTGCCCCAGCATATCGCCGGGGCGATGCTTTCGGCGGGCTTCGGGCCGGTGATGTTCCTGATCGTGGTCAACGTCATCCTGCTGATCGGCGGCCAGTTCATGGAGCCGTCGGGCCTTCTGGTCATCGTCGCGCCGCTGGTCTTCCCGATTGCGATGGAACTGGGGATCGACCCGATCCACCTTGGCATCATCATGGTCGTCAACATGGAGATCGGAATGATCACGCCACCCGTCGGCCTCAACCTCTTCGTCACCTCCGGCGTCGCGGGCATGCCGATGATGAGCGTGGTGCGCGCCGCGCTGCCGTTCCTCGCCGTGCTCTTCGTGTTCCTGATCATGATCACCTATATTCCGTGGCTTTCGACGGTGCTGCCGAATGCGGTGATGGGGCCGGAAATCATAACGAAGTAGGGCGCACCCCAACCCCGAACACTCGCTTGCCCCGGCGCCCGATCCGCGCCGGGGCAAGTCGTTTTGACGGTTTCACGCCGCGTCCCGCTTGCCGCCGGACGCGGGGACAGGTAGCTGTGGCCGGTAACCTGTTAATGAGACAGTCCAATGCCCGCCGTGCGCACGCCGCCTCGATTGCTGACGCTGATCCTGCTGACCTCGATCAGCGTGCTCTCGCTCAACATGTTCCTGCCCTCGCTCAAGAAAATCGCGCTCGAATTCGAGGTCGACTACGGCCTCGCCTCGCTGTCGCTCGGCGGATACCTCGCCATCTCGGCGCTGCTGCAACTTGTTATGGGCCCGATGTCCGACAAACTCGGGCGCAGGCCGGTCCTGCTGGCCGGCGTTACGCTGTTCACGCTCGCCTCGATCGGCTGCGCGCTGGCCGGGTCGATCTGGGTGTTCCTCGGCTTTCGCGTGCTGCAAGGCGGGATCGTGTCGGGCATGGTTCTCAGCCGCGCCATCGTGCGCGACATGGCCCCCCCGCAAGAGGCCGCGCGCCTGCTGGCGATGATCGGCACCGCCATGGCGCTGGCGCCTCTCATGGGGCCGGTGATCGGCGGCGGCCTTGACGAAATCTTCGGCTGGCGGGCGAATTTCTGGGTCTTCGCCGGGCTGGGCGCGGGGCTGTTCGTCCTGACATGGGTGGACCTTGGCGAAACCAACCTCACGCCCTCGAAAAGCTATACCGCGCAATTCCGTTCCTACCCCGAACTGGTAAGCTCAAAGCTGTTCTGGGCCTATTGCCTGCTCTTGGTGGCGTCGGTCGGCGGGTTCTATGCCTTCCTCGGCGGCGCGCCACAGGTGGGGGCCGATCTCTACGGGCTGACGCCCTCGCAACTGGGCCTTGGCATGGGCTCCACCTCGACCGGATTCATGGCGGGCACGTTCCTGTCGACCCGGCTGGCGCGGCATTACCCGATCACTCGGCTGATGGTCTGGGGCAGGTTGGTCGCGGCGCTTGGCCCGGCTCTGGCGATCATCGCCATCGCGCTTGGGGCAGGGCACCCGGCCGTGCTGTTTTGCGGCGCGATCTTTGTCGGGCTTGGCAATGGCATCACCCTGCCGGGCGCGAACGCGGGCGTGATGTCGGTCGCACCGCATCTCGCGGGCAGCGCCTCGGGCCTGTCGGGCGCGCTCACGGTGGGCGGGGGCGCGGTGATCACCGGCGTCGTCGGCGCGCTGGTGGCGCATGAATGGGGGGCTTATGCCCTGCTTGCTTCCATGGTCGTGACCAGCCTTGTCGGCCTCTGGGCGGCGCGGCTCATCACCCGGCTCGAAGCGGCGCAGGGCGGCGTCTAAGCCGACATCGACCCGGTAAAACTGCCGCTTTTCAAACCCTGCCGCGCATGGTAGCAGGGCGCAAAATCCCTGACCATTTTGAAAAACAGGAGCCCCAACAATGGCACTCGAACGCACCTTCAGCATCATCAAACCCGATGCAACCAAGCGCAACCTCACCGGCAAGATCGTCGCCAAATTCGAAGAGGCCGGCCTGCGCGTCGTCGCTTCCAAGCGCATCCAGCTGACCCTCAAGCAGGCACAGACCTTCTACGGCGTCCACAAAGAGCGTCCCTTCTTCGACGAACTCTGCGAATTTATGATTTCCGAGCCGATCGTCGTGCAGGTTCTCGAAGGTGAAAACGCCATCGCGAAAAACCGCGAAGTCATGGGCGCCACCAACCCCGCCGAAGCCGCAGACGGCACGATTCGCAAGGAATTCGCCCTCTCGATCGGTGAAAACTCGGTCCACGGCTCCGACGCTCCCGAAACCGCGAAAGAAGAGATTGCCTATTTCTTCTCGGGTCTCGAACTGGTCGGCTAAGCCGGTTTGGGCGGCTTTGGCCGCTCGATCACACCAATCTCATCAAGGGCCGCTTCCAATTCGGAGCGGCCCTTTTTCATGCGCGTTTCTTTCAACTTGTCGAAGGTCTTGCGCAACGCCGCTTTCTCCGCGCCCTTGCAATCGTTCCACGGACGCCCCTGAAGCCCCATGACAAGCACGTAAAAGCCGATGAAATGCGGGCGATGCCCGTTTTCCAGCAACCGGCCATAGGCTTCTTCGGCACCAATAGCGCGCAGCGCCTCGGCACTGGTGATGCCGACATCAGCAAAGGCGGCCTCCATCGCGGGGCCAAGATTGCGGATCGACGAAACGGGCGAAACTTGGGTCATGACAGTCGGGAACTCGGCCAGATATGGAACAGGCCCAAGTTTAACCGTCCCCCCGCCTCAGAGCGAGGCGTAATCCGTAATGATCGGCGCCGGCTTGCCCCGTGTCGCGGATGGCGCCGCACTCGGCGCGGGTTTTCGGGCCGTCCCGGCGGGGGCGGGCGTGGCGGGCTTGGGCGGATAGGGTTTTGACGAGGCCATGCGCGGCACTCCTTTGATCACTGTCCGAAGCGCCCGGTGCGCGGGTCTTTTGCCGTTTTACACCGGAACACGCCAAGGGTCGGCGCGGATTGAGGCGGCTTTCCGGTCGCAATGTGGCGGAAATGTGGCGTAAGCGCTGGCGTTGCCGTTGGGCCACGTCTCAACCCGCCAGAAAGCGCGCGAACCGATGCCCCGGGGCCGGATCGGAACCACGCCGACATCCTGTTTCTTGTCTTCAAATCGACTGTCCGAGGGGGGGCGAAAAAAATTCGAAATTTTTCGCGGAACGGGGCAATCGGGCGCTTGACGGGGGCGGCGCACGGGCCTAAACACCCCCTCACGCTAAGGGCGGCTCACAAGGCCAACCGAAGCAGGCAGTGAGCGGTTGTAGCTCAGTTGGTTAGAGTACCGGCCTGTCACGCCGGGGGTCGCGGGTTCGAGCCCCGTCAACCGCGCCACCGCTGCCTTGAAAGAGCGCCTCCCGTTCGGGGGGCGCTTTTTTCGTTTCAAACGGTCCGGTTCAAGTCTGTCCAGTTCGATTGTCTCGCAGCGCATGGGCCAGCACAAGGGCAGGGCAGTGACATGCCATCCGAACATAATGCACCCTGCGCGCCTATCGTCTCATGTTCGGCCAACATCCGCCGGGCCCCGATCAGGGCGGCGCATCGCCTGTCCCGGCCCAAGCGTCTGCTGTCGCATCGACGACAGGCCCGGCCCAATCGGCCAACACCGCGCCCAAAGGCGCAGTGAGAGGTCCCAGCAGGGGCCCCGACATCACGGGCAGCGCCAAACCCAGCGCCACACCCGCCAGCGCCCCGATCGCGCGGGCCACGTCCGTCCCCGGGGCATCGGGGGACACCAGAGCGCGCAGGATCACCACCGCCAACGCGCCGCCCGACAGCACCAGTGCGGTGGCAAAGGCGGCGATAATCTGATCGCGCCACGGCATCAGCGCGCCGATCTGCGGCAAATACCCATCGATCACGCTCAGTTGCGCCGCCAGCAGCACGGTCATCATCGCCCAACAGCCCGCACCAGCCCCACGGCGCAGGGCCAGCACATGGCGCAAATGCGCACGCCCCTTGCGCAACTGCGTGATTGCGCGCTCGCTCACCCCCGGCGTGGCCTGCTGCGCCAACGGGTAGTCGGGGTCGCGGTGATGCGCCTCAATGCGGCGGATTCGCGCCTGAAAGCTGGACTGTGTCATCGGGGCTGTGTCATCGGGCTGGACCCACCGGAAAAGACAAATCGGGAAATCTGAACCAAGTATGGCGCCGCCGATGATGTAAAACGTTAACCTGGGCGCGGGGGCGGCCCCGAAACTTCGCAGCATTTGACTAAAAGACGCAGCTACTTTTGCTTAAACCACCGGGGATGGCGCTGGCACCGCCAATCGGCTATCACCCAGCGGATTGTCCCCGCCCGAGGTTCCCATGCGTCTGTTCGATCATCTCGACTGGTCTGTCCTGCTCATCGCCAGCGCGCTTTTGGGCCTCGCGCCGTTTACACCCGAACCGCACGTCTGGGAAAAGCTCAAGATGCTGGCCAATGGCACCCTGACAAAGCCGATCGATATCTTCGATTTCCTGATGCATGGCACGCCGTTCCTGCTGCTCGCCCTCAAGGGCCTGCGCGAGGTGACAAAGCCAAAATCGGACGAAGGCGAGCCGCGCTAAAGCGAATAATCGTAGCCAAGCGCCGCCTCGGTTTCGAGGTCAAGCTGGTCCATCATGAAAGCGTGGTCTTCGCCCGACATGTCGGCAGGGGTCTCGACCGGGATCGCACGGTTGAACCGATTGCCCAACCGCCGCTGCACCGGCTTGATCCGCAGGCCTTCCAGTGGCAGGCCTAGCTCCTCGATCATCCACGCGGCAAAGCCGTTCTGATCCACCTGCGCCAGTTCTGCCTTCACCAAAAGGACATTCACACCGCGGTTGAGCATCCCCAGCATCGCCTGCTGCTTCACATTCCTCAGCGCGAACAGGTTCTCAAACGGGCGCCCGGTAATGGGATGGCGGTCATATTGCAGCTCGGTTCCGGCGACATAGGGCACCATCTCGGGGTGCAACTCTTCGAAATCCGCCGCCCGGTCGACAATCCCGCGCCAAGGCGTGCGGATGAACTCGGAAAACTCCATCGCCTGAAGGTCGGGATGCGAGTGCCAGGGCCGCTTGTGCATCGACAGCGCCCAGGACACCGCATTGCGCACCACGCAAATGACAAGACACCCCGGCGGCACCGCCGCCATATGCGGCACGGCATGTTTCCAGCCCAGCCCCTCGGTGCGCTCGATCTTGATGTTCTTGTCGATCACCTTGCGCACCATGTTGGTGCCGGTGCCCCGCTCGCCCAGCACCTGAAACTGGGTGATCGGCGCATCGTTCGCCCGCAGGAAAAAGCGCCCGGTCTCGCGGAATGTCTCTGGAATATCGGCGATCATGCTGCTCTTGCTCGTGTTTTTCGCAGTTTGCCCCGGTTTTCCGGGGCGCGAAAGGGAAATTTCGATTCTCACACCGCCCGCGATGGGCTATGCAGGTCCAAGGGCAAAAACGACCGAGCAGACCCGGGGGCAAACCCGGCAAGGATGGGCAGATGCAATCGAAAGTGGCCGCCGTCACCATGGTGCGCGAGGATCTCTTCTTCCTGCGCGCGTGGCTCAAGCATTACGGCGATGTGCTGGGGCGCGAGAATTGCTACATCGTGAACCATGGCCGGGGCGAAGAGGTCGCCGATCTGGCCGCGGGCTGTAACATCATCGGCATCCCCGGCGATCCGCACAAGAATTTCGACATGAAGCGCTGGCGGCTCCTCAACAACATCGTCATGGGGCTGCGCAGCTATTACGACCATATCGTCGTGGGCGACGTGGATGAGCTTGTGGTGGTTGACCCGGCCTCGGGTAAATCGCTGCTCGAATACCTCTGGGATGCGCCGATCCGGCAGGTCATGACACCACTAGGCATCGAAGTGATCCACCGGATCGACGTGGAACCCGAGGCAATCACCGACCACATCCTCGGACCGCGCCGTTACATCCGCCTCGCGCCGCATTATTCCAAGCCCTGCGTGATCTCTGCCGGGACGAAAATCGCCCGGGGTGGCCATTTCACCCAATATGGCAAGTTGAACGCGCCCGACGATCTTTACCTGTTTCACCTGAAATTCTGCGATTTCCCCGAATATGTCGCGGCGATGAACCGGCGCAACGCAGTGGTGCAGGACATCGGCACCGGCGTGAAGGAAACCGCCATCGGACGGCACTGGTTTGCCGAAGCCCGCGGCGAAGACCGCGCCGTATTCGAGGCCTTCGCCGATCTGGAACCGGTCGAAGGCTTTGACATGTCGCCCTATCGCGCGGAAATGCGCGACACCTTCTCAAAGCGCGGCGACACCGGCTATTTCCATTTTGCGCGGCCGGAATACGCGGTGCAGTTCGAATTGCCAGAGCGGTTCTTCGGTCTGTTCTAGGCACGCCCCGTCATCGCGTTTCGGCACGGCGATCTGCCGCTTCACAGCTTTCCGATAGGGCTGATAGCGTCTGCGCTTGAAACGGGCAGGGCGCTGCGTGCCAGGTCTCTCGTTCATCCCCAACCAAAATGAAAAACGCCCGCCGGACAATCATCCGGCGGGCGCTTTTAGTGGTTTTTCTCAGGTCAGATTATCACAGGATGAAATCTGCATCCTCAAGGGTGAAGAACCCATCAAGAAGGATACGGAAGTCGGCATTGCCATCCCCGTTGACATCGGCAAAAACATACGTCGCATCGCCAAAGGACGCGGTGACATTCTCGTAGCGCAGTTCACCAGCCGTGGATGAGAACGCATCGTTGCCGATGAAAGTGAAGGCGTTGTTCCGTCCGCCCTCGACCGCATCGATACCAAAGAGGTCGATAAGATCACCCGGGTCACCAACGACACCCTGTTCGAAGTCCTTGATCCGGTCTGCAGACCCCGCGGCACTATCGGAAACCGAGGTGAACACGAACACATCGTCGCCGCCGCCGCCGCGCAGGATATCCCGCCCACCGCCGCCTTGGATCACGTTAGCACCGCTGTTGCCGTTCAACGTGTTGTCAGCAGCGTCACCGGTCAAAGCAAGATCGAGCCCCCCTTTGGCGGCCGCCTTTTCGACGCCAGTATAGGTGTTCAGGTCAAGGTCGATGACGCTACTCTTGACGACGTCGTTGGTGCTTGTTCCGGTATCGTTGATGGCATCGCCGGTCTTTCTTACATCGTATTGGTCGTTGCCTTCCCCGCCCATCAGCAGATCGATACCACTTCCCGCATACAAGGTGTCCTCGCCAGCGCTCCCCATCAGGGTGTCGTCCCCGCCCCTGCCGAAAAGGATGCCACCAGACGCCACCGCAGTAAGAGTATTGTCGAGGGCGTTGCCCGTCATTTTATGCCCCGAAACCTCGACAAACCCGTTTTCGACATTGCTGCCAAGCGTGTAGTCATCGATCCAGCTGTGGACCGCGTCGGTGCCTTCCCCGGCCGCTTCCGTCACCACATCGCCGACACTGTCGACATCATAGATGTCGTCGCCTTCGCCGCCGATCATGGTGTCGTCACCGGTGCCACCCTTAAGTTCATCGTTGCCGGCACCGCCGATAATCGAGTCGTCCCCGCCCTGACCATCGAAGATCTGGTCTTGAGCGGTGCCGTAGAACACATCGTCATGGCTGGTGCCGATGATGTCTTGGCTCGCCGCCGCGAGGGGATAGATGCTGACCTCGGGCGCGGTTCCGGTGAACGAGTTGTCGGCCCGGATCTGAAGCAGAAGGTTTTCGGTCGCGTCCACAACCCCAAGCCCGATACCTTCGAACAACTGGTTCTGGAAGAAGCTGCTCGTCACCAGGAAATCGTCGGGATCATCATTCGAGATGCCAACCATGTTCTCTCTGAAGAAGCTGCTCGAGACCGTGATGCCGACACCACTGTTCACATAAAGCCCGGTGTGGAACCCGATGATGGTCGAGTCGTGAACAGTCAGCCCATCTCCGGTGTTGCCCACCTCGGTCACGATGCCGCGCGACCCGTCGAAGGTCGCGGTTGATCCAGACCGCGTGAGGGTCGAGCCGGTGATCGTGGCGTTCAGCCCCTGCACATAAACGGTGGTCAACTGCCCAAGGATCGAGGCGCCCCCGGTCACTTCAAACCCGTCGATCGTCACGTTATCTGCCGTGATATGGAACGCCCCGTTCAGGACCGGATCACCGCCTATCGGCGCACCGAGTACCGGCCCCGTAGCAGGTCCAATACCGCCCTCTTCGCCCACGATGGTCAGCGTTTTGTCGACCTCGACCGTTTCAGTATAGAACCCAGACATCACGATGATGGTGTCACCGGCACTTGCCGCATCCACCGCATCCTGGATGGTGGCATAGCCACCGGTTCCGACCACGTGAACCGATTGATCGTCGAACTGGAACACCTCGATATCTTCAAAGCTGTCGCTTCCATCCGGCCCATCGATTGTACCAGTCGAGAAATCCAGCGTGTAATCGGCATAGTTGCCGCTGAATACCGCCGTATCGATCCCATCGCCGCCGTCAAACTCATCGTCCCCCGCACCGCCGGTAAAGGTCTCGTTGCCAGTGCCGCCGTTGAACGAGTCGGCGTAGTCGGTGCCGGTGATGCTCTTGTCGGTGTTGCCAAGCGAATAGATGCCAATATCCGGCTCAGTGCCCAAAATGGTGTTGTCATTCAGGATCTGGGTCGAAAGGTCTTCGGTCGCATCCACGACCCCAACCCCGATGTCACCCGAGACTTGGTTCTGGAACGTGTTGCCGGTCACGTTGAAGTTATCCGGATCGTCGTTCGAAATCCCCACCATGTTTCCGTCGAACAGGTTGCCCGATACGGTGATGCCGTCACCGGTGTTGACGTAAAGACCGGTGTGGAACCCGCTGAAGGACGAGTCGGTCACGCTAAGTCCGTTGCCCGTTGTCGGCGTGTACTCGGTCAGAACCGCACGTGAGGCATCGAAATCAACCGGGCCCGTGCGCGCGAAAGTCGTGTTCGCCACCGAAACGTCATTGGCCCCCACATAGAATGCGGTGATCTGGCCAAGGATCGTGGCCCCTTCGTTGACCGCGAAACCATCAACCGTCACGTTATCGGCGCTGATCTGGAAGGCGCCCGTCAGGGCAGATTCCGCCCCCCGTGTGCCGTCATGCGCGATACCGGCATTGGCCCCGAGGATGGTCAGCGTCTTGTTGACATTGACGGTCTCGGCATAGCTGCCAGCCGCAACGCGAATGGTCTCATCGGCACCGCCCGCGGCCGCATCCACGGCCTCCTGAAGCGTGGCAAAGGTCCCGATCAGGCTGCCTGCGCTGTTGAACAACTGCACCCCAAGGCTCAGGTCCAGCGAGACATCGGCAAACTCAAGCGCCTCGACCGACACCAGCGTATCGGTGCCATCGTCGCCGTCGGCGGCATTGTTGTCGGTGGTGGCAGTGAAGCCAGTAACCAGACCGGCGGCATTCGTGGTCGACGTGATCGTGTAATCGCCCACGTTTCCGGCATAAACGGCGGTATCAACACCGTCAGCGCCATCAATCACGTTGTCACCTTCATTGCCGGCGACCGTGTTGTCCTCGGCATTGCCGGTCACGTTGATATCGCCTTCACCTTCAAGCGACACATCGCTCACAAGGCCCGTCAGTTGCACGCTGATCCCGGTCGCGCCAGCGTCGGCACGGAATGTCAGGTCTTCGACCGACACGTTAACCGGGCTTTCGCCCGAATAGTCGCCCGCCGAGATCATCACCGTATCGCCCGAGGCCGCAACAGCCACTGCATCTGCAATGGTTGCATGGCTCGATGTAATCGAGTTGGTCGCGCCGTCGATCAACTGCACAGGACTTGCATCGAAGGTGCTGAAGCTCACGTTATCCACTGCGACACCACCGGCCACGTCGATATTGGTGAACCACATGTAACGGTTGCCGCCCACCACGGTGCCGACGTCGTTGGACAGGTCGGACCGGATCTCGGTGAACACCCAGTTGCCGCTCTCGTCATGCACGTTCATGGCGACTTCAAGATCACCCAGCGGGTTCTCGTAGAAGTTCCAGCTGAACGTGTACCAGCCCGCACTGGAAGCCTCGGCATGGTTGTCGAGCGTATCCAGATCTTCGCGTGGCGCGAAATTGGAATTATTGCTCGCCCCGATCAGCATGTCACCGGTGCTGGTGTCATGGGTGATATGGAAAATGAAATCCTGCTCATGCGATCCGTCGGTACCATTCGCAGCGAACGAAACATCAAACCCTTCACCCGCCAGGATCTTGGTATCATCAAGATAGATGTCCAACGAAGTGGTGAACCCACCCAGCCACTCACTGCGATAGGCATCCATCCGGGAATAGGGGCCACTTTCGTCGCCCGGAACACCGGATTGCGTAAACACCGCGTGTCCCGTCCCATCTGACGAGGAGATCCCATCGGTGCCCGATGCCACAAGCGCGATGTTGCCATAGCCCGTCGGCGCAAAGAACCCATCGCTATCGTCATCGAACGACTGGCTGAACCGCTCGGTATAGCCCGAGGTATCAGGGCTGTTCGCGTCAAGCTCCAGTGTCTGGTCACTGAACTGAACCAGTTCGATCCCGGTCAGGGTGTCGGTGCCTTCGTCGCCGTCCGCAGCATTGTTATCGGTCACCGAATAGGTGCCAAGCCCGGTCTCGACGATGGTGTAATCGTCGCGGTTGCCGCTGAAAATCGCGACGTCAAGATCGTCACCGCCATCGAGATGGTCGTTCCCAAGTCCGCCGAACAGAATGTCGTCACCGCCACGCCCTTCGAGCGAGTCATTGCCGCCGTAGTCGGTGTTGAGTTCGGCCATCTGGTTCAGCGCGTCACGGGCATTGGTGCCGATCTGCACGTCGTCGGCGGAAGAGCCGCGCACAAACACGTCAAAGCCGACGTCATTGCTGGAATTGTTGGTCACCGTGATGCCCGACAGGTCGATCGAGGCATCATCCGCCGTGGTGTTGAAGTTGCCATGATAGCCGGGGTTGCCAACCGCATCCTGACCCGACGATCCAACCGGATCGACAAAGACCAGAATTCCCCATTCCGAGGTGCCGGTGATGTTCACATTCGTGGCCGAAAACCCGGTCAGGTCGGTAAAGCCCTGGATCGATAGGGCGTTCTTGTGAAACGCGCCGGTGATCGTGACGTTTTCCAGCGAAACATTGCCCATCGCCTCATCAACGTCATAGGTCGCCTGATCAAAACCGGCGATCTGGATCGCATAGTCGGCCTTGGTCTCAGTCGGATCGCCTTCGGCTCTAGTCGAGGTGATCGTCACATCCTCAATCGTCACATCGCCGTGGTAGTCGAACAGCTGGATATCGGCCGCGCCGTTCGATCCCCCTTGACCATTGTCTTGGAAAGTCGAGTTGGTGATCGTGATGCTTTCAAGCCCGTCCGCTGCCGAAGTGCCCACCGCGTGGGTGGTGTTGCCGGTGAAGCTGGCGTTGTCGATGACAAGCGAACTCAGAACCGTCGACGAATGCGCCCTCACGCCAACGCTGTGGTTCGTGAAATTGATACCGGAGATCGAGACCGTCTCGCTGCCGCCGTTGTTGATATCGCCGGTCACATTGATGCCGACAGCGGTGCTCCCGATGGTCACATCGTTCACGCCCTGGCCGACGAGGCTCAGCGCTTTGTCGATGGTGACACTCTCGGCATAGATCCCCGCCATGATGACGACCTGATCACCCGCCATGCTCGCATCCACCGCCGATTGGATCGTGAAATAGGATCCAGCGGTGCTCGCCGCATCGACAACCCGCATCACCTGATCGGAGAAAACGATGAGCTCGATATCGACCAGAACTTCTGCCTCGCCATCGTAAAGCGTGCCGGGCTTACCCGTCAGAACAAGCTGGCCAGAAATGTTGAAGCTGATCTCGTAGTCATCAATGCTGCCTTCAAGCTCGACCGTATCCGTGCCTTCTTCGCCATTGATCAGGTCATCCGCGTTGAGGCCGGTGCCTGCGCCGGATTCGACGATAATAACGTCATCGCCGGCACCCGCTTCGACATTGTCGCCGCCTTGACGAGTGAAAAACGTGTCGGCACCCGCTGTACCGTTCAGCGCGTCGTCACCATTGGTTCCAAAAAAGTTAGCCATAGTACCCCCCCTCGGGAAATCATTGAACTCAACCGCAGACCTACCCAATCAATGTCTTGAATGACGGGCATCCAAGACAGTGTCGACCTTACCAAAATATACAGTCGCATTGATGTGCGGACAGGGCGGAATTTATGGCATCATTTCGCCAAACGGCGCGCCATCTGTCAATGAGTAAAATTAATGAAAGATTAATAGGTAAGAATTCACCTCGGTTTCCGTGAAATGAAACTGGCTGTCCAAATCCGATGATCAGGCATCGTTTGGGGCCGAGGATATCAAGACAAAAAGTCTGTAAGTATCCGTAAATAATATATAATTGGCAGGAGTGTCCGGGCGTTGGGGTGCGCGTTTAGTTGGCGAATGTGGCTTCCATTAACGGGTTGGCGGATCGTTCTTTGGAATTGTAAAATGGATCATCGCCGCGCTGCGGCATGTCCGTGTCGAGTTCCATTTTGTTTACAATTCTTTTGCATTTCGGAAGTGAAGCAAAAACTACCGTGGGTTATATTAAATAAACATTACAACACGCATAGGGAGAGTCTCGCGAATAGATATCCAAAGGCGCGATACAACTTTAGGTGTATTCAGGTATTTGGCAGATTGTGTCTTGCATCTATACAAATAACGAAAAATCATGGCATTGTCGCCGATCACCGCTCGGCAACGGTTTCGAAGATTGGCGCCTTGAGGTTGCAATGCGTCACGTCGCCGCTCCTGTCTGCGCGCTCATGCCCCTGTGGCCTCGCCCGAAATCTCGGGGCGTGGCGAAGCACAAACGCCCCCGTCGGCGATTCGTCCGCGCCCGCACTCTGGCGCCTGTTCCGACCGGTGTCGTCAGCCCTCCAACAGGGCCCAACCTGGGGGGCCACCGGCGCTCGCCGCCGTGTCCAAAGCGTTGGTCCGTCACGGCGCAGGCCTCGCGACGCGCCTGATTTCCGCCCCTCAGAGCGTGCTGGTCAGAACGGGCTCAGGCCGGGCAAGATTGCTTGTCTCATTCTCGCGCGCATCATGCGCGATGAACATGGTAAGCGTGATCAGCCAAAGCGTGCTCGCGGTCAGAACGGTGATGGTGAATTTGCGGGGCATGGCGGCGCCTTTCATCCTGTCATTACTCGTAAGCAGGACAAGACACAGGCGCCGCATGTTATTCAAAAACCGACCCCGCCCAGATCGCTGTTATCGGATCACAAGCGCGGGAATGTAAACTTTTACAGTGGCTTAGCCTTTAGCCGCTTTGAATTGATCATAGGCTTCCATCGCCCGCGCGCCATACATGAAGGCCGGGCCGCCGCCCATCATGATCGCCACGGACACGGTTTCGGCGACCTCTTTCTTGGTTGCCCCCGCCTCGATCGAGGCCTGAATATGATAGGCGATGCAATCGGCGCATTGGCGCACGATCCCGATGGCCAGCGCGATCAGTTCCTTTTGTTTGAACGACAGCTCGCCGGGTTGCATCATCGCGTCTTTCATCGCCATGAAGCCGCCCGCGCCCTCGGGGCATTCGGCGCCGTAATTGGCCATGTTGGTCTTTGTGTTCTCGAGTTCTTTGATGAAATCCATTTTTTGCTCTCCGGGGTTGCGCGCGTCTCCGGTCCAATCATGCCAATGCAAAACGCCCCACGGCAAGGACCATGGGGCGTTTGAGAATTGTTAATCGAGAAAGACCGCCGGGCGGTGGGCCTAGGCCAGCATGGCCAGCGGGTTTTCCAGCTGATCCACGATCACCTTGAGCACCTCGGCCCCAAGCGCGCCATCGATCACCCGGTGATCGACCGACAGGGTGACTGACATCACCGTCGCCACTTCGACCTGTCCATCCGCGCCGACAACCGGCTTTTTCACGCCCGCACCCACGGCAAGGATTGCGCCATGCGGCGGGTTGATCACCGCATCGAAGTTGTCGATCCCGAACATCCCGAGGTTGGAAATCGCGAAACTGCCGCCCTGATATTCCTGTGGCGCAAGCTTGCGGTCGCGCGCCCGTGAGGCAAGGTCTTTCATCTCAGCGCTCAGCGCCGAGAGCGATTTCTTGTCGGCATCGCGGATCACCGGCGTGAACAGACCGCCTTCGATCGCGACGGCCACCGCCACATCCGACGGTTTCAGCTTCAAAATCCGATCCCCGGCCCAGACGGCATTGGCATCGGGTACCGCCTGTAACGCATTGGCACAGGCCTTGATGATGTAATCGTTCACCGACAGCTTCACACCGCGGCTTTCCAGCCCCTTGTTCATCTCGCCGCGCAGCTTCAGCAGCGCATCGAGCTTGATGTCGCGGCGCAGGTAGAAATGCGGGATGGTCTGTTTCGCCTCGGTCAGGCGCGCCGCAATCGTCTTGCGCATCCCGTCCAGCTTCACTTCCTCGAAATCGCGATCCGCATACATCTTGAGCACTGTTTCGGTGGCCGGCCCGGTGGGCATCGCGCCGGTTTGCGCCTGTGCCTGTGCCGACGCAGGGGCAGGGGCCGCAGATTTGGCTGGCGTGTCACTGGCCTTCGCGTCGATCACATCGGCCTTCACGATCCGCCCCTTGGGGCCAGAACCTTCGATCTGCGACAGGTCAAGCCCCTTGTCCGCCGCGATCCGGCGCGCCAGGGGCGAGGCAAAGATGCGCTCACCGTCCTTCTTGGGCGCGGCGGGGGCCTTGCTTTCGCTTACCGGGGCCTCGGCTTTGGCCGGGGCACTGTCGTCTTTGGCCTCGGCCTTCGGGGCAGGGGCCGCACTACCCGCGCCACTGCCCGCGCTGCCGATATCGTCGGCGCTTTCGCCCTCTTCCAGCAGGACGGCGATGGCGGTGTTGACCTGCACCCCTTCGGTGCCTTCCGGCACGAGGATCTTGCCGATCACCCCTTCGTCGACGGCTTCGAATTCCATCGTCGCCTTGTCGGTCTCGATCTCGGCCAGCAGGTCGCCGGACTGAACGGTGTCACCCTCTTTCACAAGCCACTTGGCAAGCGTTCCCTCTTCCATCGTGGGCGAGAGGGCGGGCATCAGGATTTCCGTGGGCATGGCGCGCTCTCCTTAGCGATAGGTCACTTGATGGACGGCCTCGATCACGTCTTGGGTCGTCACCAGCGCCAGTTTTTCGAGGTTGGCGGCATAGGGCATGGGCACGTCCTTGCCGGCACAGTTGATCACCGGCGCGTCGAGGTAATCGAAGGCCTTCTGCATGATCGTCGCGCCGATGTGATTGCCGATGGAGCCCACCGGCCAACCCTCTTCGACGGTGACGCAGCGGTTGGTCTTGCGCACGCTTGCCAGCACCGTGTCATAGTCGATCGGGCGCAGGGTGCGCAGGTCGATCACCTCGGCATCGATTCCATCTTCTGCAAGTTTATCAGCGGCTTCCAGCGCATAGTTCATGCCAATACCGAAGCTCACGATGGTCACATCCGACCCTTCGCGCCAGATCCGGGCCTTGCCGAACGGCACGGTGAAATCCTCCATAACCGGCACGTCGAAACTTTTGCCGTAAAGGATCTCGTTCTCGAGGAAGATCACCGGGTTGGGATCGCGGATCGCGGTTTTCATCAGGCCTTTGTAATCCGAAGCCGAGTAGGGCATCACCACCTTCAGACCGGGGATCATCGCATACCAAGCGGCGTAATCCTGGCTGTGCTGCGCACCGACGCGGGCGGCGGCGCCATTGGGGCCACGGAACACCATCGGTGCACCCATCTGGCCACCCGACATGTAAAGCGTCTTGGCCGCCGAATTGATAATCTGGTCAATGGCTTGCATGGCGAAGTTAAACGTCATGAACTCGACGATCGGGCGCAATCCACCAAAGGCCGCGCCAACACCGATCCCGGCAAATCCATGCTCGGTGATCGGCGTGTCGATCACGCGTTTGCTGCCGAACTCATCCAGCAGGCCTTGGGAAATCTTGTAGGCGCCCTGATACTCGGCCACCTCTTCGCCCATCAGGAACACGGTCTCGTCGCGCCGCATCTCTTCGGCCATGGCATCGCGCAACGCTTCGCGCACAGTCTGTTGCTTCAACTCCGTGCCCTCGGGCCAATCGGGCGAGGCGTTGGATTGCGGCGCCTCGTCCTCCTCGGCCTTGGGTTTGGCGGGGGCCTTGGCTGCGCTTTCACCCTTGTCACCGTCGGCTTTCGGGGCAGGGGCCGCCTCACCGCTTCCGGCATCAGCAGGCACTTCTTCGCCTTCTTCCACCAGCACGGCAATGGCGGTGTTGACCTTCACCCCTTCGGTGCCCTCGGGGACAAGGATCTTGCCAATGATGCCTTCATCGACGGCCTCGAATTCCATCGTCGCCTTGTCGGTTTCGATCTCGGCCATGATATCGCCGGATTGGACGGTATCGCCCTCCTTCACCAGCCATTTCGATAGCGTGCCTTCTTCCATCGTGGGCGAGAGGGCGGGCATGAGAATTTCGGTTGCCATTTGTCTCTCTCCCTTATGCGTCTGCGATCTGCGGCGTCTCGGCGGCGTAGATGTCGGTCCAAAGCTCCGACACATCCGGCTCCGGGCTTTCACGGCTGAACTCGGCGGCTTGGTTGACCACTTCCTTGATTTCCTTGTCGATCGTCTTCAGATCGTCTTCGGTGGCATGCTTGCCCGAAAGCAGCAATTCGCGCACATGTTCGATCGCATCGGATTTTTCGCGCACCTTCTGCACCTCTTCCCGCGTGCGGTATTTCGCCGGATCGCTCATCGAATGCCCGCGATAACGATAGGTCATCATCTCAAGGATATAGGGGCCCTTGCCCGCACGGCAGTGCGCCACGGCCTTCTCTCCGGCGGCCTTCACCGCCAGAACGTCCATCCCGTCCACCGTCTCACCGGGGATGCCAAAGGCCTCACCTCGGGTGTGAATGTCGGGCGACGAGGTCGAACGCTGCTGCGACGTGCCCATCGCGTATTTGTTGTTCTCGATCACGAAAATCACCGGCAGCTTCCAAAGTGCGGCCATGTTGAACGTCTCGTAAACCTGGCCCTGGTTGGCCGCGCCATCGCCGAAATAGGTGAAGGTCACCTCATCCGTGCCGCGATACAGGCTGGAAAACGCCAGCCCGGCACCAAGCGGCACCTGCGCTGCAACGATGCCATGCCCGCCATAGAACTCCTTTTCCTTGGAGAACATGTGCATTGAGCCGCCCTTGCCCTTGGAATAGCCGCCCTCGCGGCCCGTCAGCTCGGCCATCACGCCGTTCGGGTCCATCCCGCAGGCCAGCATGTGACCGTGATCGCGATATGAGGTGATGCGCTTGTCGCCGTCCTTCGCGGTGGCCTCAAGCCCCACGACAACGGCTTCCTGCCCGATATAAAGGTGACAGAACCCGCCAATCAGGCCCATGCCGTAAAGCTGACCGGCCTTCTCCTCGAATCGCCGGATCAGAAGCATGTCGCGGTAATACTGCGTCAGTTCCTCTTTGGAAGTATTTGATTTCGCGGTGGGTTTCTTTGCTGCCATGGGGCGCGGGCTCCTCCCGGAAGAAAATGGTTTAGCGTTAAACTAATTGATACCGCATTGCCGCCTCGGAATCGAGCAAGAAATCGAGCAAGAAATCGAGCATCACTCTGAAACGCCCGTCAAGGCGCGCCGCAACGCAGCAGGGCAACCGGTTGAAAGGGTGGTGAAAACCGCCTCAGCGGATGACGATCTCGTCGGCCCGGATCAGGCCCAGAACATCGCGCGCCTGCTGGTCCAGCAGGTCAAGATCAAGGTAATCGTCCGACAGACGCGTTGTCAGGTTTTCCATCCGCGCAAGGCGGGCATCGACCCGGGCGCGTTTGGCTTCCAGCGCGTGCTTCTCGGCCAGGATCTCGGCCCGGCGGAACAGGCCATAATCGCCCTGAACGGCGGCAAACGTGAAATAGAGCCCCAGCGAAAACGCGGTCCCGAAATAGATCACACCACCCAAAGCTGGCCGGTATCCATTTCGTACACGGATTTTCATACTATCCTGCCCCTTGGCGCTGTTGCGCGCGTCTCGTCTGCCTCGTCTTGTCCCTCTTGAAAGGGGACGTTCCGTAAATACTGACATAGCCGTTTTCGGAAGTGAATCCTCTTTTGCGCTTTCCTGAAAAATGCTTGGATCACCCCAAGAGGAGAGACCAAAATGACACATTCCCCCCCTCAAATCGCCCCGCGAAGCCACCTTCCCACCCACGAGGTCGAAAATCAGCCCGCGGCGCGCACCGGCGCCGATCTATGGCAAACCGACCCGATGCTGCGCCACTACGCGCAGCTTTCCGGCGCCGATCAGGCCGCGCTTCGCTCATACGGCGCGCGCATGGGCAGCGCCGACCTGCGCGAGGCCGGGGCCGAATCCAATCGCGTCCCGCCCAAGCTTGAAACCTTCGATCGCACGGGGCGGCGGATCGACGAGGTGCGCTTTCACCCCGGCTATCACGCGCTGATGCAAACCAGCCTGACGGCCGGTTTTTCCGCCGCGCCGTGGGAGGGCGAAACCAAAGCGGGCCACTCACAACATGTCGCCATGGTCTATATGGCCAGCCAGGTCGAGCCGGGCCATACCTGCCCGTTGGTTATGACATACGCCGCCGTCCCGGCGCTCGCCGCCAACGCCCCCGCTCTGGCCGCGACGTGGGGCCCGAAACTCACCGCGCGCGCTTATGACACCACGATTGCCCCGATCGGCCGGAAATCCGCTGCAACCATGGGCATGGCGATGACCGAAAAACAGGGCGGCTCGGACGTGCGCGCCAACACCACCCGCGCCGTGGCCGATCCGGCCTCGGGCGAGGGCGCCTACCGTCTCCGCGGGCACAAGTGGTTCTGCTCCGCGCCGATGTGCGATGGCTTCCTCACGCTGGCCCAGGCGCCCGAGGGGCTGACCTGCTTCCTCGTCCCGCGCTGGCTCGAGGGCGAGCGCAACGCGATCCAGATCATGCGCCTCAAGGAAAAGCTCGGCAACCGCGCCAATGCTTCGTCGGAAATCGAATATCACGATGCGCTGGCCTACCGCGTCGGTGACGCGGGGCGGGGCGTCAAGACCATCATCGAAATGGTGCATCACACCCGCCTTGGCACCTCGGTCGCGCCCGCCGGCCTGATGCGTGGCGCACTGGCCGAAGCAAAATACTGGGTCGAAGGCCGCCGCACCTTCCAGCGCCGCCTGATTGATCAGCCGATGATGCGCGCCGTTCTGGCCGATCTCGCCCTCGATCTCGAAGGCACCGCCGCGCTGGCCTTCCGCCTTGGCCGCGCCTTCGACAGCGATTCGGATGCAGACCGCGCCTTCGCCCGCATTGCCGTGGCGCTGGCCAAGTTCCTCGGCAACAAGCTCTGCCCAAACGTGATTTACGAGGCGATGGAATGCTTGGGCGGCGTCGGCTACACCGACGACACACCGCTGCCGATGCTGTTTCGCGAAAGCCCGCTCAACTCGATCTGGGAGGGGTCCGGCAACGTCATCTGCCTCGACGTGATGCGCGCCCTCGCGCGGGATCAGGCCGCGCGCGAGGCGTTGCAAAACGCGCTCGCCGCCGTCGCGGGCGAAAGCCGCGCCTATGACGCGGCGCTGGCGACGCATCTGTCCCGCTGGCCCGGCCTCCCGGACGAGGGCGAGGCGCGCTGGTTCGTCGAAAGCCTCGCAACCCTTCTGACCGCCGCGACCCTGCTCACCGATGCTCCGGCGGCGGTGGCGGGCGGCTACATCGCCACCCGCTTGGGCGAAACGGGCCGGGGCCGGGTCTACGGCGCGGTTTCGGGCCTCGAGACGGACGCAATATTGGAGCGGCTCTGATGCAGACCCACGGTGATTATGCAGCCCGCGCACGGGCCGGCCTCGCGGCGCAGCCGATGCTGCAAAACATGGGCGTGCGCGCCGAAGAGATCGCCCCGGGCTACATGCGCCTGTCGATGCCCTTCAACGCGGGTTTCACCCAACAACACGGCTTCCTGCACGCTGGCGCGGTCACGGCAGCGATGGACAGCGCCGCCGGCTTCGCCGCCCTCACGCTCATGCCCGAAGACGCGGGCGTGCTCACGGTCGAACTCAAATCCTCGCTGCTTCGCCCCGCGCAGGGCGCGGTCTTCGGTTTCGAGGGCAGGGTGGTCAAACCCGGCCGCACGCTGCTGTTCACCGAAGGTCTCGCTTGGGTCGAACAGGATGACGGCACGCGCCGCGACATCGCCCGCCTCAGCGCCACCATGATGGCCGTGATCGGCCGCGACGGCATCCGCGGCTAAGCTGCCCGAAAGGCGCGCGCCCCCTGATCGGCGCGCGTCCCGCTCTCTTTCTTGGCTTCAAATACCCCCCGCGGAGCGTCCCACAGGGGCCACAAGCGCCCCAGTCGGACCTTTTCGCTCAGGCCTCCAACGCCGCCACACCGGGCAGGGTCTTGCCTTCCATCCACTCAAGGAACGCGCCCCCGGCGGTCGAAATATAGGTGAACGCCTCGGCGGAGCCCGACTGGTTCAGCGCCGCAACCGTGTCGCCCCCACCCGCGACCGAGACCAGCTTTCCGGCCCGTGTCAGCTCTGCCGCATGGGTCGCGGCGGCGTTGGTGGCCATGTCGAATGGCGGAATCTCGAACGCCCCCAAAGGCCCGTTCCAGATCAGGGTCTTGGCCCCGTCAAACACCTCCGCCACGCGCTTCACCGTCTCTGGCCCCGCATCGAGGATCATCGCATCCCCCGGGCAGGCCCCCACTGGCAGAACCTCATGTTCCGCCCCGGCAGCGAACTCGCGCGCCACGACAATGTCGGTGGGCAGGATGATCTCGCAGCCCGCCGTGCGGGCCTTCTCCATGATCTCGCGTGCCGTGTCGGCCATCTCGTGCTCACAGAGCGATTTGCCCACGTCGATTCCCTGCGCGGCCAGGAACGTATTCGCCATGCCGCCCCCGATGACCAGCGCATCGACCCGGCTCACGAGGTTGCCCAGCAGGTCCAGCTTGGTCGACACTTTCGCACCGCCCACCACGGCCACCACGGGCCGCTTGGGTTTGCCAAGGGCCGCGTCCAGCGCCTCAAGCTCGGCCTGCATCAAACGCCCCGCGCAAGAGGGCAGGAAATGCGTGATCCCCTCGGTCGAGGCATGGGCACGGTGCGCGGCGGAAAACGCATCGTTGACATAGACATCTCCCAGCCCGGCCAACCGCTTTGCGAATGCGGGGTCATTGGCTTCTTCACCCGGATGAAAGCGGATGTTCTCCAGCAGCAGCACCTCGGCCGATTGGGTTTCCTCGGTGCGGTTCTCTGCCGCCTCCAGCGTTTCCACGAAGGTCACGCTATGGCCCAGCGCCGTGCGCAGGGCCTCGAGTGTCACCCGCAGGCTCATGTCGAGCACCACCTTGCCCTTGGGCCGCCCGAAATGCGCCAGCAGGATCGGCTTGCCGCCACGCGCGATGATATCGTCGATGGTGGGCGCAATGCGGCGAATGCGGGTGTCATCGGTCACGACGCCGTTCTTGACCGGCACGTTGATGTCCACCCGGGTCAGCACCCGCTTGCCCTTGAGGTCCATGTCGTCGAGTGTCTTCCAGCCCATCGTCTTTCCCATCCGTTCTGCGGCGGCGATTTCCGTCCCCGCTCCCTTCTCTCGGGGCCGCTTTTGGCCAAGCCGGGGCGCTTCGTCAACTGTCCGGCTTGCCGCGGCGCGGCCCGTTGCATAGGTAGAGGTCGGAATTCATATGAGGAGAGCCGCACAATGGCCGACTACAAGGACCCCGAGAACACCATCCTGATGGAGCTGAAGGACGGCACCGTCGTGATCGAACTGATGCCCGACGTGGCGCCAAAGCATTGCGAACGGATGAAGGACCTGGCCCGCGCTGGTGCCTATGACAACGTCGCCTTCCACCGCGTCATCCCCGGCTTCATGGCCCAGACCGGCGATGTGCAGCACGCCAACATGGAAAAAGACTACAACCCCGGCCGCGCCGGCACCGGCGGCAGTGAGCACCCCGATCTCCCGGCCGAGTTCAGCCGTATTCCGCACGCCCGCGGCACCCTTGGCGCGGCACGCTCGCAAAACCCCAACAGCGCCAATTCGCAGTTCTTCATCAACTTCAAGGACAACGACTTCCTCAACGGCCAATACACCGTCTACGGGCAGGTCACCTCGGGGATGGAGCATGTCGACGCGATCGAAAAGGGCGAACCGCCCGTAAACCCCGATCGCATGATCAGCGTGAAGGTGGCCGCCGATGTTGCGTAATCTTGTCCTCGTGGCCGCCCTTGGTGCGGCCTCTCCGGCGCTCGCCACCGGCCTCGATATCGAAGTCGCGGGCGAGGCCAACGGCACCGTCCACATCGACCTGTTCGAAGACGTCGCCCCGAACCACGTAAAGCAGATCACCGATCTGGCCAAAGAGGGCGCCTATGACGGCGTCGTCTTCCACCGCGTGATCAATGGCTTCATGGCGCAAACTGGCGACGTCGAATTCGGCAAAATGGGCGGCGATATGCGCATGGCCGGGCGTGGCGGTTCCTCCAAGCCCGATCTCAAGGCCGAATTCTCGGACAAGAGTTTCCAGCGCGGCACCGTCGGCATGGCCCGTTCGCAAAGCCCCGACAGCGCCAACTCGCAGTTCTTCATCATGTTCGCCCCGGCAGGCCATCTCGATGGCCAGTATACCGTCGTGGGCGAGGTGACCGAAGGCATGGACGTGGTTGACGCCATCAAGCGCGGCTCGGGTCGCAACGGTGAAGTGACGGGCAAGCCCGACATGATGACAAAGGTCACCGTCACCGACTGATCCCGGCGCTTTGAAACCGATCGAAAAGGGGGGCTTTTAGCCCTCCTTTTTTTTCTGGGCCGATCGCCGCGCCGCGGCCCATCTCGACACAGATTCACCTATCAAATCCGGCCTATGCCGTCTCGGGGTCGCACTCGGGCGGTCCATCGCAAAGCATGGAACGCAAAGGTGTTCGCGCCCCTCGCCATTCCCTAAATATATAATAACATCATATTCATACGCCGCACTCCTGCCGTATCACCTTCACTGTTTTGCCGCACAATCACCGCCTTCTGAACATTGAAGATTAACGCGGAAAATGGTAAATTAACCAAATGTTAAGACTTTTCGTTTCCCTGCTGCTGCTCGCGGCAAGTCCGCTGTTCGCCGCGCAGCCTGACAGCCTTGTCGGTCCCGTCAGGATGATCGACGGCGATACCGCGCGGATGGGGGCCTACACCATCCGCCTGACTGGGATCGACGCGCCCGAACAGGATCAGACCTGCAAGACAGGGCAAAAAGGTGTGCCGTTTGCCTGTGGCGCTTGGGTTTCGACCCGCGCCGCCGCGCTGTTCGACGGCAAAACCGCGCGATGTAAGGTCGAAGGCACCGATCGCTACGACCGCACCCTTGCGCGTTGTCGCGTTTCCGGTCGCGATATGGGCGAAGTGCTGGTCAGCGAGGGCCTCGCCTTTGCCTATCGCAAGTATTCGCGTGACTACGTGGCACTGGAAGAGGCCGCGCGCCGCCGCGACGTGGGGCTTTGGACCATGCAAGTGCAATCGCCCGCCGCATGGCGCAAGGCGCACCGCCTTGCCAGCGCGCAAACCCCGCCCAAGGCCGCCTGCGTGATCAAGGGCAATATCAACCGCAAGGGCGAGCATATCTATCACCTCCCGCATCAGCGCTACTACGGCGACACGCGGATCAGTCCCGCCAAGGGCGAGCGTTGGTTCTGCTCCGAATCCGAGGCCCGCGCCGCCGGCTGGCGCAAGGCCCGCTCCTGACGTTTCGACGCCACGAA
Organism: Rhodalgimonas zhirmunskyi; assembly: GCA_030848925.1. Lineage (GTDB taxonomy): Bacteria > Pseudomonadota > Alphaproteobacteria > Rhodobacterales > Rhodobacteraceae > Rhodalgimonas > Rhodalgimonas zhirmunskyi. The sequence continues at coordinate 446,834 of JANFFA010000001.1, read as the reverse complement.
ACATTTGCCCGAACGCCACCTGCGCCGCACAGTCAGGGCAGGGAGGACACAACATGCGCGAAAATCACGCCGAATGGCTCGCCAGCCACACCGAAGAGATCATCGACCCCAAGCGCGAGATCATCGATCCGCATCACCACCTCTGGCCGATGCGCCACGGCAGCCGCTATGAGCTGCCCGAATTCTTCGCCGATTTCGAATCCGGTCACAACGTTACGAAAACCGTCTTCATCGAATGCGGCGCGGGCTATCAACGCAATTCGCCCGAGCCGATGGCCCCGGTGGCCGAAACCACCTATGTCGAAGCCATGGCGCAAGAGGTCGCGCAAACGCCCGCCCGCCCACAGATCGCCGCTATCGTCGCCCACGCCAACCTGACCCTGCCGATCGAAACGCTGGATACGGTGCTCGATGCCCATGCCGCAGCTTCACCCCGGTTTCGCGGCATCCGTCACGCCGGCGCGTGGGATGAAGAACGCGACATCCTGCAATTCGCGGGCCAACCCATTCAGCACCTCTACCTCGATCCCGATTTCCAGCGCGGCGTCGCGCATCTGGGCACGCGTGGCTTGACCTATGACACATGGCATTTCCACCCGCAGAACCGCGAATTTTTGTCGCTGGCCCGCGCCGTGCCCGACACCACGCTGATCCTCGATCACTTCGGCACGCCGATGGGCGTGGGCCGCTTTACCGGCAAGCGTGACGCGCGGTTTTCCGAGTGGCAGGACGAAATGTCGGCCCTCGCCGAATGCCCCAACGTGATCGCCAAACTGGGTGGGCTGGCGATGCCCACCAACGGCTTTGGCTGGGATACCCGCGACGGCCCGCCGCCTTCTTCGGACGAGATCGTCGAGGCGCATGAGAAATACTATGCTCACATGATCGCCGAATTCGGCCCCGACCGCTGCATGTTCGAATCGAACTTCCCGGTGGACAAATACTCGGTCTCTTACCCGGTGCTCTGGAACGCGCTCAAGAAACTCGCCGCGCCCTACGACGCCGCCGCGCAAGAGGCGATGTTCGTGGGCACAGCCGCGCGGGTCTACACGATCTAGGCCCCGATTCTTGTCCTGATTTTTGTTCCGATCGCCCCCCGCTTGATCGAGGTCAAAGCCGTTCGCGCGCGGCCTTGGCAATACTCGTTCGACGCAACACGACAGGAGGAAACGCAACCATGTCACATACCCCACACGAACTCGACGCAGAATTCCCCGAGCACACCGCTCGCATGGATGAACTGAAAACCGCGAACGCCCATTTCGCCAAGCTGGCGGATGAGTATCACGAGGTGAACCGCGCGGTGCACCGCGCCGAAACCAACGTCGAGCCGATGAGCGACGAGGCCGAGAACGAGCTGCGCAAAAAGCGCGCCGCCCTCAAGGACGAAATCTACGGCATGCTCACCGCCGAGGCCTAAGGCCACACAGACACCGCCGTGCAAAGGGGACTTGCACGGCGATGAGAAGGCCCCGCGCGCCCATCAAGGGCCGCACGGGGCCTTTTTCATCCGCAGGCTTCAGGCTAAAACCGTGCCGAAAGGCCCTCACAGCTTGCTCATCCTCGCGGTCTCACGACCCAAACGCGTCGATGAACCCCCAAAGATCGCCCAAAACATCCCTGCGCCACGGGTCGGTATGCCCGCCGCCCGCCACCGCGCGAAATCGCTTTTCCGACGACCCGGCCGCCTCGTAAACGGCGCGCCCCATCTCGAACGGAATCACCGCATCCGCGCGCCCATGGATCACCATCACCGGCGCGCGCAGCTTCTTCACCCGTGCCAGCGAATCCCACTCGCTCTCCATCTTGTCGATCCACGCGTCCAACTCGGGATAGGCCTGCCGCGCCACCGCTTTCACCGACGTGAACGGCGCTTCCAACACCACTGCCGCCGGTTGCCGCCTCGCGCGTTCTACCGCCGCCAAGGCCACCGCCGTGCCAAGGCTCTCGCCATAGATCACCACCGGCCCCGCGCCATACGCACCGATCCGCGTAAACACCCGCCCGGCATCGAACGCGATGTTGCGCTCCGAAGGCGTGCCGCTCGACCCGGACGAGCCGCGATATCCCAGCGCCACAACCCCATACCCACGCGCGCGAAACTGCGCAAACCGCCCCGCGCGCGCCGCCAGATTGCCCGCATTGCCGTGGAAATAAAGGATCACCGGCTTGCCCGGCGCGGCCTCGGCCACCCACAGGATCAGCCGCTCACCGCCGCTCTCGAACACCACTTCCCGCAGGTCGAGGCCCAGCGCCTCAGGCGCCACCCGCGTCGCATCGAACGGATAGACCGCCGCCCGTTCCACCCGGCCAAGCCCGAACAACCCGCCCAGCGCCATGACTAAAACGGCAACCCCGGCCTTCAGCATCACCCCACCTCATAGGGCAGCACGCCGCGCCGGTCGGCATCAATCGACAACCGCCGCTCCAACGGCGGGACCGAGCGTTGATGACAATGCGCCCGCTCACAGATCCGGCAGGAAATGCCGATCGGTTCGAACGCCATCCGCTCGCTCACGTCCAGCCCATCGGCATAGACAAGGCTCCCGGCATGGGCCACCTCGCATCCCAGCCCGATCGCATAGCGGCGCACCGGCGCGCCGAAACTGCCCCCCGACTTGCTCACATCCCGCGCAATCGAGATGTAGCGCACCCCATCGGGCGTCTCGGCCAACTGGCGCAAGAATCGCCCCGGCGTTTCAAACGCCCGGTGCACGTTCCACAAGGGGCAGGCCCCGCCAAACCGCGCGAATTGCAGCCGCGTCGCGGAATGGCGCTTGGTGATCGTCCCGGCCTGATCCACCCGCACAAAGAAGAACGGCACGCCCTTCGCGCCGGGCCGTTGCAGCGTCGACAACCGATGCGCCACCTGCTCGATCGACGCGCCGAACATCATCGCCAGCCGTTCCAGATCGTGCCGCGTCTCCTGCGCCGCCTTGAGGAACCGCGCATAAGGCATCAGCGTCGCCCCGGCGAAATAGTTGGCCAGCCCGATCTTGGCGATGGCGCGCGCTTCCTCGCTCTGAAACCGGGCCAGATCCAGCGTCGCCTCGATCAGATTGTCCTGCTTGAGCAGCGCCAGTTGCAACAACAGCTGGAAACTGCGCGTCTGCGGCGCAGTGCGGGTCGAAAGCGTGATCGTGCGCGTTGCCGGATCATACCGGCGCAGCGCGTCGGTATCGGCCTCCGCAACCGTGATCCCCTCGGCGGTGAACGCGCGTCGGGCCAATGCGGCGATGCCCTCGGGCCCGGCTTGGGCGGCAAAATGCTCGGCGGCGCGGTCGACGGCATCGATGTAGTTGTCGCAATAATGGAAAAAGTCGCGCACCTCGTCCCATGGGCTGGCCAATCTGGACGAGTCGGGCATCCGCGCATCCTCGCGCCCCAGCGCCTCGTCAAGGCTGGCCAACCGCTCGTGGGTCTGGCGATAGGCCCGGTGCAGGTGCAGGAACGCCCGCGCCAAACCCGGCGCATTCGACGCCGTCAGGCGCAGGTCGGCCAGGGGCGGCGGGTCGTCGGCAAACACCGGATCGGCCATCGCCTCGCGCATGTCCGACACCAGCCGCTCACTGTCGCCGCTCGACAGTTCGGTCACGTCAAAGCCGAACTCCTGCGCCAGCGCCAGAACGACCGTGGTGCTGACCGGGCGCTTGTTGTTCTCCATCTGGTTCAGATAGGGCAGGGACACGCCCAGCTTTGCCGCGAAATCCTTCTGGGTCAGGCCCAGCCTGCGCCGCGTTTCTCGCAGCTTCGCACCGGCATAGATTTTCGGATTGGCCATCGATGACTCCTAAGGAAAGAGCAGGGGCCACGCCCTCGGGCATGCGGCACCGTCGCTTTACAATCAGAATATTGCAAAGCGACGAGTTTGCAAAGTCACGACAGCGCCGCAAGCGCGCCTCGCAGGGTCTCATTCAGGGTCTCACTCAGAGTCTCACCAAGGTTTCGTCAATCGCGCGTGCGGGGGTGTCACGATCTCCATTCAGACCTGCGGCGCGCAAGTGCCATACGCAGGGCAGACGGATTGCAGGCGGATCGCAGACCCGGTTTTTCCGACGATTCGAAAAGTTAAGCCGCGCTACGCTGCGGCCTCACAACGCGCCCATCAAGCGCCGCTCGCGCCGGATCACCAGCAGGACCGACACCAGCCCGGCGCTGACCGTGACGAACATCAACGCCACCAGCGGCGTCTCGGTCGTGCCGCCCTGCAACAACCAGCCCGCCAGCGCCGAAAGACCGGCGCCACCGCCCAGCATCATCGCCCCGTTCACGCCCGAAGCGGTCCCCGCCAGATGTGGTCTGACCGACAGCGACCCCGATACGCCATTGGGGATCGACATGCCGTTGCCAAGCCCAACCGGGATCATCAGCATGAAGAAAAACTCCAATGTTTGCAGGCCCGTCACCGACAGGAGCAGCATCATGCCAAGGGCCGAAACAAGGATGATCATCCCGATCAACAGCATCTTGTTGATGCCAAGCCGGGCCGAGAACCGCCCCGACGCATAGTTGCCAAAGAAGTAGCCCACCGACGGCGCCGCAAAGTAGAGGCCCAGTTCCTGAGGCTCCAACCCATAGACCGTCGAGGCGACGAAAGGCGCGCCCCCGAGAAAGGCGAAAAACGCCCCTGACGAGAACGTCGTCGCGGCCGTATACCCCCAGAAACGCGGGCTTTTCAGCAGTTCAGGCACTTCGCCATATTGCTCTGCCAAGGTAAAGTCAGACGGCCGCGCCGTCTCGCCCAGATCGAACCACGCCAGCGCAAACACCGCCAACCCGGCGGCGAACAAAAGCCAGAAATTCGCATGCCACCCATAGTGTTGTTCCAGAAACCCGCCAATGGCCGGCCCGATCATCGGAATGATCGCCATCCCCATGGTCACATAGGCGATTTTCGACCCGGCCTGATCTGCCGGGGTGGTATCACGCACCACCGCACGGCTCAGCACCATCGCCACAGCGATCGACGCCTGCACCATACGGAAAATCAGGAACACGGTGATATTGGGGGCAAAGATACAGACCAGCGTCGCGATCAGATAGGCCACCATCCCCGCAAGGATCACCCGCCGCCGCCCATACTTGTCCGACACCGGCCCGATGAAGAACTGCAAGATCGCATTGACCAGCAGGTAAAGACCGACGGAAAGCCCCATCACCCCCGCCGACACGCCGAAATGCTCTGCCATGCCCGGCAGGCTCGGCAGGAACAGGTTCATGCCTAGCGCCGCAACACCCGTCAACGCGATCAGCGTCCCGATGTGGGGTGGACTGTCCGGAGAAAGGAAACGGCTCTCGCGGGCGGGATCCTGGTGTTTTTCGGTCATGAATTGTACCAGCTATTCAATTGGTTAAGCACGTCGAAATCGCGATGATCTTGGGCGTTTTCAATACAAGCGGCAAGTGGATCATGGCTAATCGCAAAAGGCCAGACCGCAAGAGGAAACAGGCGGAAGGACATCGCGTCACGATCCGCGTCTCCTCCGTGAAAGCGGACCTTTAAGGGGCGGAAAACTCGCCCCAAAAATCCGCCCTAAATTTGCAATATTGCAGTTTGCGCAGTTCGTGTTTCTCAGACTATGCAAATTTGCCGAATTCTACTTCCACCAAGCCGCTTGCCTCGATATGGTGCGCCAAATTCAGCGCCGAATACCATCAGGGGGGACCCCATGAAAGACATTCTTCAGGAGCTCGACAGCCGCCGCGAAACCGCCCGCTTGGGTGGCGGACAAAAACGGATCGACGCCCAGCACGGCCGCGGCAAGCTTACCGCCCGCGAACGCATCGACCTGCTTCTCGACGAGGGCAGCTTCGAAGAATTCGACATGTTCAAGACCCACCGCTGCACCGATTTCGGCATGGAAGAGCAAAAACCCTACGGCGACGGTGTCGTCACCGGCTGGGGCACGATCAATGGCCGCATGGTCTATGTCTTCTCGCAGGACTTTACCGTGTTCGGCGGGTCGCTCTCTGAAACGCACGCAGAAAAAATTTGTAAAATAATGGACATGGCCGTCCAGAACGGCGCCCCCGTGATCGGCCTCAACGATTCCGGCGGCGCCCGCATCCAAGAAGGCGTCGCCTCCCTCGCCGGCTACGCCGACGTGTTCCAGCGCAACATCATGGCCAGCGGTGTGGTGCCGCAGATCAGCGTCATTATGGGCCCCTGTGCCGGTGGCGCGGTCTATTCCCCCGCGATGACGGATTTCATCTTCATGGTGAAAGACACCTCCTACATGTTCGTGACCGGCCCCGACGTGGTCAAAACCGTCACCAACGAAGTGGTCACCGCCGAGGAACTGGGCGGTGCCTCGACCCATACGAAAAAATCCTCCGTCGCCGACGGCGCCTTCGAAAACGACGTCGAGGCGCTCGCCGAAGTGCGCCGCCTTGTCGACTTCCTGCCCCTCAACAATCGCGAAAAGCCGCCCGTGCGTCCCTTCTTCGATGCGCCCGAGCGGATCGAAGACAGCCTTGATACGCTGGTCCCGCAAAACGCCAATACGCCCTACGACATGAAGGAATTGATCCTCAAGCTCGCGGACGAGGGTGATTTTTATGAGATTCAGGAAGATTACGCCAAGAACATCATCACCGGCTTCATCCGTATCGAAGGCCAGACGGTCGGCGTCGTCGCAAACCAGCCGATGGTGCTGGCCGGGTGTCTCGACATCGACAGTTCCCGCAAGGCCGCGCGTTTCGTGCGCTTTTGCGACGCGTTCGAAATCCCCCTGCTGACCCTCGTCGACGTGCCCGGCTTCCTGCCCGGCACCGGCCAGGAATACGGTGGCGTCATCAAGCACGGGGCCAAGTTGCTGTTCGCCTATGGCGAAGCGACGGTGCCGAAGGTGACGGTGATCACCCGCAAGGCCTATGGCGGTGCGTATGACGTGATGGCCTCCAAGCACCTGCGCGGCGATCTCAACTATGCTTGGCCAACGGCCGAAATCGCGGTAATGGGCGCCAAAGGCGCGACCGAGATCATCCATCGCGCCGACCTGGGCAATGAAGAGAAAATCGCAAAGCACACGGCGGATTACGAAGAGCGCTTCGCCAATCCGTTCGTCGCCGCCGAGCGTGGCTTTATCGACGAGGTGATCATGCCGCAAACCACGCGCAAGCGGGTTGCTCGTGCCTTCGCAAGCCTGCGCAACAAGAAGCTCGAAAATCCCTGGAAAAAGCACAACAATATTCCGCTCTGATTGGCGGATACCTCGTGCAAACCAAGGCTTGAACCATGATCGTGTTCGCTTTCATTCACTCGCGTGAACCGCGCTCCGGGGGAACCCGGGGTGGGGCTGCGTCGTTGGCTCTGAAAGGAGGCTGCAATGACCAAGGATCATGGGCCAAGTGTCAAGAACGACAAGGTTTACGAAAGCCTGCGCAACGATGGCGCATCGAAAGAGAAAGCCGCGCGTATCGCAAACGCTCAGGCGAACGACCAACAGCATCCCTCGAAGAAGGGGGGCAATTCTGCGCCCTACGAGGACTGGACCAAGGGCGAGCTCTACGACCGCGCTCAGGACTTGGATATCGCCGGACGCTCCGACATGAACAAGTGCGAGTTGATCGAAGCGCTGCGCAAGGGGTGACCTCCTGCGGGGCGCTCATGGGGCAGGGGGCATGCGCATGATCCGTCTCGCTCTTGTCTTTGTAGCTGTGGCTGGGCGGCTGTGCGCGGCCGATATGCCCGCGTTGCCGGACGTGCCCTCTGGTCTGGGGCTCGAGCTTCAGGAAATGCTCTACGAGGTCAAACCCGACGGAGCGAACGATTATGCGCGCTTCCGCTTTGTCGCCCCTGAGTTGAACAAGGATCTGGCCTCTGACTACGAGGCCCGCTTGGCCGACATGCGAACGCTATGTGATCACTACGCTCTGAAGGCGCTGACATCTCAGGCAAAGCATGCTGATGTCATCGTGATCTCACTGTCTGATAGCGCGACCGAGTTCGGTCGCCCCGCACCGGATACGGTACAGGTATTTGAAGCCTTTCGCATCAAGCCAAGCTTGTCCGGTGGGGCCTGTATCTTGGAGGATTTTTGATGCTACCCCAAGATTTTGCGTGTAAAAGCTCAGGTGCAGTATCCGGTGAGGCTTTCCCGTCACATCCAGATTGGAATATTGTGGATAAGTGTCCAAATCCGATGGATTCGGGTATTGTCGCGCGGGGGCCCCTCCGGGACGCCCAAACCTCGTATGAGTGGCAGAATGGGTTTCAGAGCCCTGATTTGCCCGGAACCAGAGACAGGAGTGACAATCAATGTCGAAAGCCTATAAGAGCCTTCTCGCGCTCAGCCTTGTTACCTTCATCACGGCTTGTGCACAGCAAGAAGAAGAATTCGTTGTGGTCGATCCCGAGCCGATCTCGACCGAGCCGGTTTACACCGGCAAGTACAAGTAATTCTTGTGCTGGACGGGCCGTTTCACGGCCCGTCCACCTAAACCATGATCGCCCAGCACCGGAGGGCGTATCATGCTGAAGCATCGCGGTTTTCCCGGCCGCCTTCCCGGTACAGATTTCCAATTCACGATTCGCCGCGCGAACCCGAAGGGGGCCACGCCTCTCAAACCGCGTGAGCGTTACCGCGATCGCCGCGCGCCCGATAAGCGCGCTGATGAAGCCTTTCTCGCGGCGCTCTGGTCCTATTTCGAAGATCAACCGTTTGAACGCGGCAACCTTGATGCCGGACGCCTGTCTTGGCTCTTCGGGCGAGAGGTCGTCGCCGTAGAAGACCCATTCGATCCCGAAAGCTACGACGCACTTCTGAGGATTGACGAAGAGACCGCTCGCGCGTCTTTTCCAGAGGCTTTCACCGATAAATGGTGGGACATGGAATGAAACAGAGTGGGTCGATCGGCAAGGTTTTGCGCAACTCACGGGTGAACCGGCGGCAATCGGCTCAAAAATGCCGTTCGGATTTTAGCGGCTTGGCTTGGGTATTTGCGCGCTCCAGAGTAATGGATGTAGTGGCGGCCCTCGCTGGGGCCGAGACGCATTGTCTGAACCGTTACCCTTCCCCTCTGGGGCGGACCGGCAGTCCCCAAGGCCGTCCGCCCCATTTTTTTGCCCCCGTAAGCGACTGTAAATCAACGCGTTGGCCATTTGCGCGAGGCTTTGCCGATCACGCGGGCGTGACATCATTTTGCTTTGCAAGCGCGGCATTCCGCGTCATTCCGTTGGACATAAAAATGATCCGAACGGAAAAAAGAGGCACAGCAAAATGCACAAACCAATCACACAACTCATGCGCGTATTCGGCATTGCATCCCTGCTTGCACTTGCCGCATGTGGCGACACCGCGGTCGAACAGGCCCTCATGGGCGGCGGCGCGGGGGCGGCGGGCGCACTCGTGCTTGACGGCAACGTGGCAACCGGCGCCGTCGTCGGTGCGGCGGCCAACTTCGCCTATTGCCAGAAGTATCCCAGCCGCTGCTGATCGCCGCGCGCTGAGCGCGCCTTCGGGCGCATCCACCACATCGAAGGCCACCCGGGGCAGCACGCCCTTGGGTGGCCTTTTGTTTGCCTCGGGCCAAGGGAGAGGAACTCCCGCGCCCCAATTCGGAAGGGACGAGCCATGTTCAACAAGATCCTGATTGCCAACCGGGGCGAGATCGCCTGCCGCGTGATCAAGACCGCCCGCAAGATGGGGATCAAAACGGTCGCCATCTATTCGGACGCTGACCGCCACGCTCTGCATGTGAAAATGGCGGACGAGGCCGTGCATATCGGCCCGTCGCCTGCCAACCAGTCCTATATCGTGATCGAAAACGTGATGCGTGCGATCAAGGAAACCGGGGCCGAGGCCGTGCACCCCGGTTATGGCTTCCTGTCCGAGAATGCTAAGTTCGCCGAGGCGCTCGAGGCCGCCGGCGTCGCTTTCATCGGCCCGCCCAAGGGTGCGATCGAGGCGATGGGCGACAAGATCACCTCCAAGAAGCTTGCCCAAGAAGCTAACGTCAGCACCGTGCCGGGCTACATGGGCCTGATCGAGGACGCGGAAGAGGCCGTCAAGATCTCGAACCAAGTCGGCTACCCGGTGATGATCAAGGCCTCCGCCGGGGGCGGCGGCAAGGGCATGCGGATTGCGTGGAACGATGACGAAGCCCGCGAGGGATTCCAGTCCTCCAAGAACGAAGCGGCCAGCAGCTTTGGCGACGATCGAATTTTTATAGAAAAATTTGTGACTCAGCCTCGTCACATCGAAATTCAGGTGCTCTGCGACGCCCACGGCAACGGAATTTACCTAAACGAACGCGAATGCTCCATCCAGCGCCGCAACCAGAAGGTTGTAGAAGAAGCTCCGAGCCCATTTCTTGATGAGGCAACCCGCAAGGCGATGGGGGAACAGTCCGTGGCACTGGCCAAGGCCGTGGGATACACCAGCGCGGGAACCGTAGAATTCATCGTTGATGGCGATCGGAATTTCTATTTCCTCGAGATGAACACGCGTTTGCAGGTCGAACACCCTGTGACCGAATTGATCACCGGTGTTGATCTGGTTGAACAGATGATCCGCGTCGCCAATGGCGAGCCCTTGTCGATCACTCAAGACGATGTGAAGATTAACGGCTGGGCGATTGAGAACCGGCTCTATGCCGAAGATCCTTATCGCAATTTCCTGCCCTCGATCGGGCGTCTCACGCGATATCGTCCGCCCGAAGAGGTGGTTCTTGAAGACCATATCGTACGCAACGACACCGGTGTTTTCGAAGGCGGTGAGATCTCGATGTACTATGACCCGATGATTGCCAAGCTCTGCACTTGGGCACCAACGCGCGAACAGGCAATCGAGCATCAACGAAATGCTCTCGATGCCTTCGAACTAGAGGGAATTGGCCATAACCTTCCGTTCCTTGCAGCAGTGATGGATCACCCGAAATTCGTGTCTGGCGACATGACCACTGCTTTCATAGCCGAGGAATATCCCGATGGGTTCGAAGGGGTGACGCTTGATGAAGCGGCGCTGCGCCGGATTGCTGCGGCCTCAGCCGCGATGTATCGCGTCCGCGAAATCCGCCGCACGCGTGTTTCAGGTCGAATGGACAATCACGAGCGCCGAGTCGGGTCAGATTGGGTTGTCCAGATGCAGGGCGAAAGCTTTGAGGTCAGCATCAAGGCCGATCATGAGGGATCAACAGTGACCTTCGCAGATGGCAACACCCATCGCGTGACCGGAGATTGGGTTCCAGGACATAGTCTTGCGAAGATGAAGATCGACGGTGAAGCCCTTCTTTTGAAAGTAGAAAAGATTACTGCTGGTTTCCGAATTCGTTCGCGAGGTTCCGATTTCAACGTTCACGTGCGGTCCCCGCGTGAGGCCGAGTTGGCTGCGCTGATGCCCGAGAAGCAGGCCCCTGATACTTCTAAGATGCTGCTCTGCCCGATGCCCGGCTTGATTGTGAAGATCAATGTTGAAGTGGGCGATGAAGTACAGGACGGACAGGCGCTTTGTACGGTTGAAGCCATGAAGATGGAGAACATTCTGCGCGCTGAGAAGCAGGCGATTGTTTCCAAGGTGAATGCCGCGCCGGGTGACAGCCTTGCAGTCGACGATGTGATCATCGAATTCGAGTAAGTTATGGCCGCCGCCGTTCCCAATATGATGCAGAGGCCTGCCGCTCCTTATCGGGCGGTGGGCTCTGTGCCGTGGGAAAGGGAGAGCGTTAATCGCCGCTTAGCTCTTTCGCTTTATCCTCTGAATCTGAGTGTAGAAACGAGGGGTAAGGCCAAAAATGGGTTGGATTCGGGCCGGTATCATGATGACGATGCCGCTCTTGTGTTCGGCTTGTTCTTCGGGGCTGTCCGAGCAGGATGTTCGCGACAGGCTCGGCCGCTGGCTCAGTCCCGGCAAGGCGATGGTGTTTTCCCAAACCGACAGTTGTACGGCGGCCGCTTTTCATGTGCGCAATACAGCGGTGAAATCATCGTTGGTGATGGCGAACGATCCTGCGATTGCGCTCTTTCAACTCAAGAGGGTTGGGATCGTCGGGCTTTCCGTGCCAGGAATGACGCCCGCGCAGGCCACCGAAATCATCGCAACGAGCGACTTTCCAACGGCCGTCGCCGTCATCAGGGTGGGACAATCAGCGCAACCTTGTATGGAGCCCGATTTCCAACAGGCGATTTACAATGCGGTCCACGATCCCAAGACCGTTTTGATACTCGACGCAGAAAGCGTTTCACTGATCGTTCTCGATCGCACGCAGAAGCGTATTTTCTTTATCACGGGCGCCAGTCACTAAGATCGAACGGCAACTCAGTGCAACGCCGCATTGCGGACACATCTACGCATGATCCCCTGACGCATCAGCCAGAGAGTTACTTGCTGCGCAGTTCTTGCCGTCGCATTGGCATCTTGTCGATCGAGCGCGAAATTTCGCGCACATCCCAAGGCGACGGCTTGCGTAGATACACACTGCCATCCTTGCCCAGCAGTAGAAAAATGAAGCCATGTGGGCGGAATTTCTCGCGTAGCGCCGATTTCGCATCGGGGTCGGTGTCAATCAACAGCACGACGTCACGCTCTGCCAAGTCCTCTGTTCGGGTACCAAGAAGTGCCAATTGTTCGATGAAACGCGGGTCGCCCGGACTATCGGCAAAGACTACCAGCACGCGCTTTTTCCAGAGAAATTGCTTTAAATCCACGATTTCCTGCGCGCTTTCTGCTTCGGGCTCAAGTAGTGCCAGCCCACGCGCTGGAACTGCCTGCGCTCCGGTCTGTGCAGAGGCGGCGTTTATCGTTATAAATGCAGCTATTAGAGCAATCAGTGGTTTCATCTTCTCTCCCGTCATTCAAGATATAGCCCGCTCGCGAGCAAATGCGAGAGGGTTTGAGGCGGAGCTTGTGAAATTTGCGCGGATTAAGCGCTTTGTCAGATATGCGAGGGCATCATGAGCCATGTTCTCACATCCCGGTCCGTCTTTTCGGGCCTTGCCGACAAGGTGCTTACAATAATGGATGTTATCCTTCATCTAGGTGCACAACGCACCGCATCAACGACGTTCCAAGCCTATCTTGATGCGAACGCCGAATGGCTTTTGTCCCGGCGCATCGCGGCTTGGGGGCCCAAGCATACGCGGCGCTGTGGAACGCTTTCAGGACTATTGCCCGGTGCGGGGGAAACACAGTGTGCTTCTTCCGGACGCATTGCTGCGAGGGATAGATTGCAGACCGCGCTCGCCGCTACGGAAGACAGTGGCATAGATACCCTGATCGTCAGTGACGAGAATATGCTTGGTACTGTGCGCCGCAATCTTCGCCAGAAAGCGCTCTACCCGGATACGTCCGAGCGCACCGCGCATTTTGCCGAAGCTTTCGGCAACAGAGTGAAGCGATTGATTCTGTCGATCCGCGCGATTGACAACTACTGGGCTTCGGCAATCGCGTTCGGGGTTGGCCGAGGCATGCGCTTGCCGAAGGCGGATGATTTGGCGGAATTAGCGCATAATACGCGCGGCTGGCGGGATGTGCTCAATGATCTGCACAGCGCCTTTCCCGGTGTCCAGATTGCGGTACACCGACATGAAACACATGCTGGGGTTCCCGAAAGAAAACTAGCCGCGGTACTTCCGATCCCCGAGGCGCCTCCGATGAAGCAGGCCCGTGAATGGGTGCATCGCGGCCCCGATATGAATGCATTGCGGGCCATACTGAAGGCACGAGGCGCTGAAGCGAGAGCGCTTCCACACGGGGAGGGGCGCTGGATGCCCTTCAGTCCCGAGCAACGCTTTGTATTGCGCGAGACCTATGCCGACGATCTGTTTTGGCTAACAGCGGGCGGCGGTGGTTTCGCAACACTACTAGAAGATAAACAAGACAGTGACCAATGTCCTTGGCTTGAGACGGCTGGCCAAACAGCCGCCTAGTCCGGGACTTATAAAAGAGGACATGACGATGACGGAGAAAACGGAAGCTTGGCGCAAGCTGGCTGAGAAAGAACTGCGTGGCCGCAGCCTTGATGACCTTAATTGGAACACCCTCGAGGGTATTGCCGTCAAGCCGCTCTATACCGACGAGGACGTAAAAGGTCTTCCGCAGATGGGTGAAATGCCTGGCTTCGGCCCCTTCACACGCGGGGTCAAAGCCACGATGTATGCGGGCCGTCCGTGGACCATACGGCAGTATGCGGGGTTTTCTACCGCAGAGGAGTCCAACGCGTTTTATCGCAAAGCGCTTGCGGCGGGTCAGCAGGGCGTTTCTGTTGCCTTCGACCTGGCCACGCACCGCGGCTATGACAGTGATCACCCGCGTGTGGTGGGCGACGTTGGCAAGGCGGGGGTGGCCATCGACAGCGTTGAGGATATGAAAATCCTCTTCGACGGCATTCCGCTCGACAAGGTCTCGGTTTCGATGACGATGAATGGTGCTGTCATTCCCATTCTCGCCAATTTTATCGTGACCGGCGAGGAACAGGGCCATGATCGCTCTGTGCTTTCGGGCACAATCCAGAATGACATCCTTAAAGAATTCATGGTTCGAAACACATACATCTATCCGCCCGAGCCTTCGATGCGGATCATTTCGGACATCATCGAATATACTTCAAACGAGATGCCTAAATTCAACTCGATCTCGATCTCCGGCTACCACATGCAGGAAGCGGGCGCGAACCTCGTCCAAGAGCTCGCCTACACGCTGGCAGATGGCCGGGAGTACGTACGCGCCGCGATTAACGCTGGTATGGATGTTGATAAGTTTGCCGGTCGGCTGAGCTTCTTCTTCGCGATCGGAATGAATTTCTTCATGGAGGCGGCCAAGCTGCGTGCCGCACGTCAGCTGTGGCACCGGATCATGACTGAATTCGGCGCTCAGAACGAGCGCTCCAAAATGCTGAGAACACATTGTCAGACTTCTGGGGTCAGTCTTCAGGAGCAGGATCCATACAACAATGTTATCCGCACGGCATATGAAGCTATGTCGGCGGCGCTCGGTGGCACGCAAAGTCTGCACACCAATGCTCTCGATGAAGCCATCGCTTTGCCAACCGAGTTTTCAGCGCGTATCGCCCGGAATACTCAGCTCATCCTTCAGGAAGAGACCGGGATTACCAACGTCGTCGATCCGCTCGCTGGCTCTTACTACGTCGAAAGCCTGACCTCTGAACTGGCTGACAAGGCATGGGCTTTGATCCAAGAGGTCGAGGAAATGGGCGGAATGACCAAAGCGGTCGCCTCCGGTATGCCCAAGCTTCGGATCGAAGAGAGTGCCGCTACCCGGCAAGCTAGGATTGACCGCGGCGAAGAAGTGATCGTCGGCGTTAACAAATATCGTCTTGCGAAAGAGGACGCGATCGACATCCTCGATGTCGACAACATGGCTGTGCGCGAGTCGCAGATCGCGCGGCTCGAAAAGATGCGCTCAAGTCGCGATGAAGCGGCCTGCAGCGCCGCGTTGGACGAGCTCACGCGCCGGAGCAAGGAAGGCGGCAATCTTCTGGAAGCGGCGGTTGAGGCCGCCCGGGCGCGGGCCAGCGTGGGGGAAATCAGCATGGCTATGGAAAAGGAATTCGGCCGTCATCGCGCAGAGGTGAAAACCTTGGCAGGCGTCTATGGCGCTGCCTATGAAGGTGACGAAGGCTTTGCTGCAATCCAGAAATCGATCGAAGAATTCGCAGCAGAAGAAGGCCGCCGTCCGCGCCTTTTGGTCGTCAAGATGGGGCAGGATGGGCATGATCGTGGCGCTAAGGTGATCGCAACAGCCTTTGCCGACATCGGCTTTGACGTGGATGTCGGCCCTCTGTTCCAGACGCCGGAAGAGGCGGCTCAGGACGCGGTTGACAATGACGTGCACGTTGTCGGAATCTCATCGCAGGCAGCGGGGCACAAAACGTTGGCTCCTCAGTTGATCGATGCGCTTAAAGAGAAGGGTGCAGAGGATATCATCGTTATCTGCGGTGGTGTCATTCCGCAGCAAGACTATGAGTTCCTGAAAAAAGCAGGCGTGAAGGCGATCTTTGGTCCCGGCACCAACATTCCCCATGCTGCGCAGGATATCCTGAACCTGATCCGTAGCGCACGAAAATGAACAACGGCGCGCCGGTGGGAATTCTTCGGCGCGGCGCATCTGCTGAGTTGGCTTTTTCCGGACGTGTTGCAGTCACGAGTATGCAACTTTAGCGGCTAAGAAGCGGGGGAGGGCGCATGCCCAAACGCACAAAAATAATGATCGGGATGGCCTTGGGCCTTGCCTGGGGTATGGCGCTTATCTTTATCGGCACGGTTTATGTGCGGATTCCCATTTTCAGTTTCAACTGGATGCTGGCCTTGGCGTTTCTGTTGGCGGCAATCGTGCCGTTGCTTGTCATCGCGCGACAGGCCGCCCGGCGTTTCTTTGATGATACATTGATCGATGGGCAACCCTACTTGCCCGGGTCGCCCGGTGATATCGATGCGCGTGTTTTACAAAACAGCATCGAACAATTGGTTCTGGCTATGGCGGTCTGGCCTGCGGCAGGTACGCTTCTGGTCACCTCCGGGCCGGGGGTGGTCTTGATGCTGGGGGGCGGCTTTCTGATATCACGGCTGGCTTTCTGGGGCGGGTATCACCTGTCTCCGCCCTTGCGCGCCTTTGGTTTTGCCGCCAGTTTCTATCCTACGATTATCGTCCTAGTCTGGGCTCTAGCTATCTGGATCATATGATGTTGCATCTCGACCATCTCGCCGTTTCTTGCGAAAATCTCAACGACGGGCGAGACTGGGTCGAGGAGCGTTTGGCGCGGTCACTTCAGCCCGGGGGCAAGCATACAAAACTAGGCACGCACAACATGCTCTTGGGTTTGGAAGAGGGCGTTTACTTCGAACTGATCGCGATCGACCCTGATGCACCGGACCCGGGCCAACGCCGATGGTTCGATCTTGATGATTTTTCTGGCGCGCCCCGTCTGACAAATTGGATATGCCAAACGAATGACATCGATGCCGCGCTTGCAAAAGCACCTATAGGTATGGGGGTGCCAATGGAGCTGACACGTGGAGATTTACGGTGGATGATGGTAGCCGGAGAGGACGGGCACTTGCCGTTCGACGCAGCGTTTCCCGCTGTTATCTCTTGGGGGTCAAGTCCGCATCCTTCGACGCGCCTTCCAAGCAGTGGATTGAAACTTCGGCAGCTTACTGTTCGTCATCCAGACGCCGAAACATTACGGGCCAATCTGGGCCCTATTCTTGACGATCCGCGCATAAAATTTGAACAAGGTTCGACGAGCCTTGAGGCCGTTTTTGACGGGCCCGACGGTGAGAAAGTCATCTCATGATACGTCAGGCGTTGACGGCGGATGCGCCTGATATTGTTGCGCTCTGGAATTACTTCATTCGCAATACATCTGTAACGTTCAACTCGAGCGAGAAGACCCGAGAAGATGTCGAGATGTTGATTCAAGAGAGGGGTCCCGGATTTCTGGTCGCGGATGACAATGGGACGCTTGCGGGGTTTGCTACTGTGTTTCAGTTTCGCGGTGGTGTCGGTTATGCGCATACGGGCGAGCATACCGTAATTTTGTCGCCGGAACTTCAGGGCAGGGGGCATGGGCGCGCCTTGATGGAGGCTTTGTTCGATGTCGCGCGTGGTCAGGGATTGCATTCCCTTTTTGCTGGGGTAAGTGCCGAGAACCCGGATGGGCGCGCGTTCCATGCGGCGCTTGGCTTTTCGGAAGTGGCACGCTTGCCGGAAGTCGGCCGCAAGTTTGGACGCTGGATGGATCTTATTCTTATGCAGCGCTTTCTTTAGCGGCTGTTCGCGACGTGCATCCAAGATGGAGTGCTAGAGCAGTGTCTGGAATGGCGACTTCTCTCTGAAAAGCACACAACATCATGCGTTGACGCACCAAATTCCGTCTGACAGCGACGCATGAACCCGTTACAACTGCCGGCATGTCGATCTGGACCCGTATCTCCGCCGCCGTCTCGGCACTTTCCAAGGGCGAGCCGCTTTCTGCGGTTTTTGATCATTTGCGTGCTCCTCCGGAGCGTTCAATCGCATTTACCATCGCCGTCGTGGCGCTTGGGGCCAAGATGGCCAAGGCCGATGGGCAGGTTACCCGCGACGAAGTGACGGCTTTTCGAGAGGTATTCCAGATCGCGGCGGAGGACGAAGCCGGCGCGGCGCGCGTGTTCAACCTCGCTCGCAAGGATATTGCCGGGTACGAAGAGTACGCTCGCAAGATCAAGGCCATGTTCGGTGATGGGCCGGATGTCTTCTGTGATCTGATGGAAGGGCTGTTTCACATTGCCATGGCAGACGGAAACTATCACCCGAACGAAGACGAGTTTCTTGCCTCAGTCGCCCGTATTTTCGGGATGAGCGAGTCGCGTTTTGCCGCCTTGCGCGCACGTTTCGTGCCAGATGCCGCGCCCGAACCTTATAGTGTGTTGGGCGTTTCGCCAGATATGCCACTTGACGAGATTCGCGCTGTTTGGCGCGCGCAGGTCCGGGAAAGCCACCCCGACCGGATGCGTGCCCGCGGTCTGCCTGATGAGGCCACAGCGCTTGCCGAGAAGCGGTTGATCGCGATTAACCAAGCCTGGGAGACAATTCAGGCGACGCGAAAAAAGGACTGACCCGCGATGCGGATCGCCACGTACAATGTCGAATGGTTCAGCAATCTCTTCGACGATGACGATGCTCTTTTAATGGATGACCGTTGGTCCGGACGTCAGAACGTAACACGGGCGGCCCAACTTGAGGCGCTTGGCATCGTTTTTACCGCACTGGATGCAGATGCCGTCATGGTGATCGAAGCGCCGGACAAAAACTCGCGGCGGTCGACCACAGACGCACTGGAAAACTTCGCTCGTGCCTTTGGCCTGCGTGCGCGTCGTGCTGTGATCGGATTTTCCAATGATACGCAGCAGGAAATCGCGCTCATGCATGATCCCGACGTCTTGCGCGTTTGGCATGACCCGCTGGGTGACCCGACAGGCAAGAAAGGGTCTGCTGCGGCGCCTCGTTTTGATGGGACGTTTCGGATCGACCTCGATATCGATGCCACAGAAGATCTCGTGACCTTTTCAAAGCCCCCTCTGGAGTTGGCTTGCGAAACCATGGCTGGATTTCGTTTTCGCATGATTGGTGCGCATCTGAAGTCAAAGGCACCTCATGGCGCACGGGATCCAAACCAAGTGATGCGTGTTGCAATCCAGAACCGGCGCAAGCAATTGGCACAGGCGATTTGGTTGCGCAGGCGTATATCCGAGCATCTGTTAGAAGGCACGCCGGTTGTAGTATTGGGAGATATGAACGACGGACCAGGGCTTGATGAATATGAAGATTTGTTTGGTCGGTCCTCAGTCGAAATCGTAATGGGCGAAGGCGAGGGCGCCCCGCTCATTGATCCGCATGCCCGCCAAGTTCTGCAAAGCCGGTTTGGCGCGCAGCCCTCGAGCGCCAGATTCTATATCGCGGAGCACAAGCAGTACCTTCAGGCTTTGCTGGACTACATCATGATTTCTTCAGATCTGATGGATTTCCGACCAAGCTGGCGTATCTGGCATCCATTCGATGACCCTGACTGCTTTAACTTGCCTGAGTTGCGCGATGCTTTGGTAACTGCGTCGGATCATTTTCCGGTTACGATCGACATCGATCTTCCAGCTTAAAAAGCGATGTGATATGCGTTATGATCGTCTCATGAAACGTTTTATTCATACGACTTGCGCTCTCACGCTTTCAATTTGGATGCTCGTGACGCCTGCCACCGCGCAGGACGACGGACTAGATGGGAAGCAAGACGCCGCCGAGGGGCTTTCCCTCATTGAAGAGGGGGCAAAACTCTTCATGCGCGGTATGATAAAAGAAATGGAACCTGCTCTCGATGACCTGCAGCTCTTTGGTGAAAAGATAGAACCCAAGCTGAAGGTTTTTTTGGATGAGATGGGTCCAGCTCTCGCCGAACTGATTGGGAAGATTGACGATATCACCGCCTATCAAGCTCCAGAAATGTTGCCGAACGGCGATATCATCATTCGGCGCAAGATACCCCGCGATCCAAAGAGTGAGGCGGAAAAAACGCCGGATGATACGAACCCCGCGGGCGAAGAGATCGACCTCTAGGCATTTTCACGGTTCAAGACTGCGGCGTCTCAATCAAAGCGATGACCATTGTACTGCTTGGGGTTCCGGATCCGTCCGGGTCTAGATCGATACGATTGTCTCAGGCAGGCGGCGACGCATGACTTTTGTCGAGATGTAAGCGCCCAAATTTAGCCACAATTGGTCCAATCCAGCGCCACATTCGCGCGTCATACCTTGCCGGTGTAAGTGGTAAGCGCGAGAACGAAAGGCCAGGACATGCATACGATCGCACAAGGATACCGTGGACTTCATCTCCTGTGGGACTTGAACTGGGACCGGCTTCTCTATGTTGGCACCATCCTAGTAGCGCTGCTTGCCGGGGGCTACTTCGGTTCTCTTGTGAACTGAGGGTGCCAAGGCGGGTAAGACTCGCCACATAAATCAATTCACGTCATGTTACAGGGGCCGTCCGTTCGGGCGGCTCTACATTTTGTGTTTTTGACAAGTTGCGGTATTATCTTTAGTCAGGCTTCAAGGGTGTCTGACCGGGTAGTTAAATGACCAATAAAACGCGGGGCCGGCAAACGGGCCTAATCGAGCAAAACACAGCAAGCAAGCTTTCCCTTCCGGCGATTTGTATCGCTGTATCAATGGGTTTGGCAGCGGGCGTCGCAACTATACCAGATGTTGCCTATGCGCAAAGCTATCGCTTCAGCACTGTTCAGATCGATGGAAACAAGCGGATCGAGACGGGAACGATTCTGTCTTACGCTGGAATTGCGCGAGGACAGGCCGTCAGCGGAGCAGAACTCAATGACGCGTATCAGCGTATCCTGGCTTCTGGCTTGTTCGAAACAGTGACCATCGAACCGCGAGGTTCGACGCTTGTCATTGCGGTCACGGAATATCCGACGATCAACAAGATCAACTTTGAGGGCAACAAGCGCCTCAAGGACGAAGACCTTGCCCGGTTCATCGAATCCAAGTCGCGGCTCGTCTTCAATCCGGCGCAGGCCGAACGCGACGCCGAAACCATCGCTGATGCTTATAACCAGAACGGTCGCGTCAGTGCGCGGGTAAGCCCGAAGATCATTCGCCGAAGCAACAACCGTGTCGACCTCGTTTTCGAGATTTTCGAAGGCAAGGTGACGGAAGTCGAACGGATCGGGTTTGTCGGGAACCAGGCGTTCTCGGACCGTCGTTTGCGCCGCGTTCTGGAATCAAAGCAGGCAGGTCTGCTGAGGGCCCTGATCAAGAAAGACAGCTTCGTAGAGGACCGTCTGCAGTTCGACGAACAAGTCTTGCGCGATTTCTACCTGTCTCGTGGCTATATCGATTTCCGGACCACGGGTGTGAACGCAGAACTCGCCAATGAACGTGACGGTTATTTCCTGACCTTCAACGTGCAGGAAGGTCAGCAATTCCGGTTCGGCGAAATCAGCGTGTCAAGCGAGATGCCCAATGCGGATGCGGACGAGTTCCGCCAAGCTCTGAAGCTTCGCTCTGGGATCGTCTATTCGCCGAGCCTTGTTGAGAATTCGATCGCCCGCTTGGAACGTCTCGCGCTGAAGAAGGGTATCGACTTTCTACGGGTCGAACCGCGGATCACCCGTAATGATCGCGATCTGACGCTCGACGTCGAGTTCGTGATGAGCAAGGGACCACGCGTCTTCGTCGAAAGGATCGATATCGAAGGCAACGCAACTACGCTTGACCGCGTTATCCGACGCCAGTTTCGGACGGCTGAGGGCGATCCCTTCAACCCGCGTGAAGTGCGCGAGGCGGCTGAAAGGATCAGGGCGCTCGGTTTCTTTTCCAACACGGATGTCAACGCGCGAGAAGGTTCGAGCCCGGACAAAGTGGTCGTGGATGTGAATGTTGAGGAAACGACAACGGGTTCGCTTTCGTTCGGCGGTACCTTTTCGACGGACAATGGTTTCGGTCTCGTTGTGCAGTTTCAGGAAAAGAACTTCCTCGGCCGTGGTCAGGAAGTCAGGTTGTCGCTCTCGGGGGCGACCGACAACAAGACCTATGGTCTCTATTTTGCCGAGCCGGCCTTCCTTGGCCGCGATGTCAAGTTTCACTTCGATATCGGTTATACTGAAACCGAGTCCTACAACTCGGACTATGATACCAATCGCGCGAAGCTTCAGTTCGGCCTTGAATTCCCGCTGGGCGAGAACGCCCGACTGGATCTGAACTACAAATTCTCACATGCGGGGATCGATAATTACACTGGCAGCGGCTTGATCCTTGCCGCTGAAGAAACCGCTGGTGCGCGAAGCCTGTCTTCGTTGGGCTATGGCTATACCTACGATACGCGGCTTACCGGGCTGAACCCCAACGCCGGCATGCTTTTGCAATTCGAGCAAGATTTCGGTGGCGTCGGAGGGGATGCGACCTACATCAAGACGGTGGGCCGTCTGCAAGCCCAGACCAAGATCCTCAACGAGGAAGTCACGTTGCGGGCCACGCTGGCGGGTGGTGCTTTGAACTTCTCAGGGGGAGCACAGAGCCAAGTTGTGGATCGGTTCCTCTATGGCGATGATGTCATCCGTGGCTTCACTGTAGATGGCATTGGTCCGCGCGAATATTCGGCCGGAACGATTAACGACGCGCTCGGAGGCAACTTTTTTGCAACGCTCCAGTTCGAGGCGCAGTTCCCGCTGGGTCTGCCTGAAGAATATGGAATTTCGGGTGGCGTGTTCTACGATATCGGCTCAGTCTGGGGGCTGGACGCCACCAACGGCAACACGCTCTATGATGATTTCAGCGCGCGTCATGTGGCCGGGGTGTCAATGTTTTGGACTACCCCTCTCGGCCCGCTCCGGCTGAACTGGTCCAAGGCGCTCAAGAAAGAAGCGCAGGATAAGGAACAGCAGTTCGAGCTGACCATCTCGACAGAGTTCTGAGGCCGCAATGCGAGCGATCTTTCTCGCTGCGGGACTAGCCCTCGCCATGCAGGCGGGGGCTCCTCAGCTTGCGGCCCAGGAGATTGGTCGTGATTTGGGGCTGCCAGACAGTGTTGTCCTTGTCATCGATCCAAGCCGGCTGTTCTCCGAGACGCAGTTCGGCAAACGCGTTGCTTCTGAACTCGAGGCCGAGCGCGAGACGCTTGCAAAAGAAAACCGTGCGATTGAAGCGGATCTGGTCGACGAAGAGCAATCATTGACCAAAAAGCGCGCGGATATGACCCCTCGGAATTTCCGTATGGCAGCCGATGCGTTCGATGAAAAGGTCCAGCGCATTAGGAAAGAGCAGGACCAAAAGGCGCGACGTCTGGCTGAGGCCGGCGATACGGCTCAGAGACGTTTTCTAAGCGTGGCACGACCCGTTCTGGAAACGGTTATGCGCGAAACCGGCGCGTCGGTATTGCTTGATGCACGTACCGTGCTTTTAGGCGCTGATAGCGTCGACATCACCGCCGAGGCTATTTTGAGAATAGATCAGACGATTGGGGCGGGAGAGGGCATCGATCTTTTGCAGGCTCTCGGGAAGGACACTGGAGCCGAAGACAGCGCTCAGGAGAATGGAATACCAGCCGTCGAGCCAAGCGATATGGATGAGGGTGCAGAGGCACCTGCGACCGATCCGAGCCTGAGCGAGCCAGACTGAGCAGATACACGTATCAGCTCCGCTTCTTGCCCCCAGTCGGGTGAGTTGTTAGGGACAATTGAAATGCAAGGCCCGGAGCATATTGTTCATCGGGCGTGGCCATAAAGAAGGAGCTGTCATGTCAGAGCTCAAGCGCGCCGATATCGGCCTTATTCAGCGCATAATCCCGCATCGCTACCCATTTCTCCTCGTGGATAGGGTTGAAGATATTGATGGGTTTCAGTCGGCGCGTGGCATCAAGAACGTGACGATGAATGAGCCGCATTTTCAAGGCCATTTCCCTGGCAAGCCGATCATGCCGGGGGTTACGATCGTCGAGGCCATGGCTCAGACAGCTGCTGTTATGGTCGGCACGGCCCTTGGCATGGAGGATCGGGCGATGCTGGTCTATTTCATGTCGATCGATAAGTGCAAATTCCGCCGGATGGTTACTCCCGGTGATGTTCTGGAAATGAACCTCGAAACGGTACGCGGTAAGCCTGGTGCCAAAGTTTGGAAATTTGCGGGTCGTTCGGTAGTTGGCGATGAACTGGCTTGCGAAGCTGAGTTCACCGCGATGATGGACCTGCCGGAAGGGTAAGCCTATGGCAACAATTCATCCCTCTTCGGTCATCGAAGACGGGGCCGAGATTGGCCCCGATTGCGAGATCGGTCCATTTTGCCACATCGGCGCGAATGTTGTTTTGCAACAAGGCGTCCGGGTTCAATCACACGCAGTGATTACTGGTCACACAGAGATCGGCGTGCAGACCGAGATATTTCCCTTTGCCGTTATCGGTGGTGTCCCGCAGGACCTTAAATTCAAAGGGGAGCCGACACGACTGGTCATCGGCGCGCGCAATCGTATCCGCGAGCATGTGACTATGAACACCGGCACTGAAGGTGGTGGCGGCATTACCCGAGTGGGTGACGATGGGTTGTTCATGGCAGGTTGTCATATCGCGCATGATGCGAGGATTGGCGATCGGGTTATTGTGGTCAACAACTCGGCAATCGCGGGTCATTGCGTGCTAGAGGATGACGTGATTGTTGGTGGTCTGTCTGGCGTGCATCAATGGGTGCGGATCGGTCAAGGTGCGATCATCGGCGCCCTGTCGATGGTGACCAATGACGTGATCCCATACGGTCTTGTGCAGGGGCCGCGTGGGGAACTGGATGGTTTAAACCTGGTGGGTCTAAAACGCCGTGGTGTCGCGCGAGCGGATATTACCGCGCTTCGAGCGGCTTTCCAGATGCTGGCACAAGGAGAGGGCGCCTTTCAGGACCGGGCGCGAAGATTGGGCGAAGAAGCCGAGAGTTCTTATGTGCGCCAGATTGTTGATTTCGTGACGGCTGGCAGTGACCGGTCATTCTTGACCCCCGGGGGCTGAGACATGCTTGCATTGATCTGTGGGCGGGGACATTTGCCCGGTGCAGTGGCCTCTGCTCAGGATGTACCGCCTCTGATTTGCGCACTCGAAGGCCAAGAACCTGCGGGTCTAGTGCCTGATATTGTTTTTAGGTTGGAAACCTTGGGGTCGCTTCTGCTTGACTTAGGTGAACGAGGCGTGCGCGAGGTCTGTTTCTGCGGTGCGATTGCACGTCCAGTACTTGACCCGACCCAACTAGATGACGAAACAAAACCGTTGGTGCCGCTCTTCCAAGAAGCCCTCGCGCTTGGTGATGATGGGGCGTTGCGCATCGTGATCAGCATTTTCGAACAGACCGGATTTGTCATTAAGGCAGCTCATGAGCTGGACCCCGGGATGATCCCCGTTGAAGGGGTCCTGACCAAGCGCGCGCCGCGAGAGGGACACAAGACCGACGCAGCATTGGGTCCAAAGGTGATCGCCCAAATGGGCGAAACTGATTTGGGACAAGCTTGCGTGATCCGGAAAGGCCGGATTTTGGCGCGTGAGGACGACGCAGGCACGGATGCGATGATCGCTCGTTTTGCGGTACCTTACGACCGTCCTAGTTCCGACGATCCGCTGGAATGGGCATTCAATCAGGTAGGAGCACTAGCCAAAGACGCGATTAATTGGCTCGCGCGGCTGGCCGAAGACACGCACGACGCCCCGGGCGCAGGTGCCATCCTCTACAAGGCGCCTAAACCCAAGCAGGATCGGCGTGCTGATCTTCCTGTGATCGGCCCCGGCACGGCGATCCGCGCGGCAGAGGCCGGTTTTGACGGGATCGTCATCGAGGCCGGCGGTGTTATGGTGCTTGATCGGGTGCAGGTCATTCAGATCCTTGACGCGATGAACATGTTTCTTTGGGTCAGGGGGGCCTGATGCGCGTTTATCTCGTCGCGGGTGAGATGTCGGGCGACGCACTTGGCGCTGCCCTCATGGCTGGCTTAAAGTCCCTTGCGCCAGAAGCCGTCTTCAAGGGCGTTGGCGGAGCCGACATGTGCCGCGAAGGGCTGGAAACCCTTTTTCCGATGGAAGAACTGAGCTTGATGGGGATTGCCGAGGTGCTGCCCAGCCTCCGGCACCTATTGCGCCGACGAGACGAGGTGGTGGCAGATGTTCTGGCGTGGAAACCTGATGTTCTGATTACCATCGACAGCCCGGATTTCGGCCTGCGTGTCGCGCGCAAGGTTAGGGAAAGATGTCCGGACATTCGCACCGTGCACTACGTCGCGCCGACCGTTTGGGCATGGCGACCGGGCCGAGCGACCAAGATGGCGCGCTACATAGATCACGTATTGGCACTTTTTCCGTTTGAGCCTCCATATATGGAAGCGGCAGGTATGGACTGCGATTTCGTGGGGCATCCCGTGGTCAGTGCGAAAGTCGCGAGCGAACACGACGCGATGGAATTTCGCGCTGCCCACGGCATTTCGGGCGAAATGCTTCTCGTTTTGCCCGGCTCTCGTTCAGGAGAGGCCAGTCGCCTTCTCGGACGGTTTGGCGCGGCCGTTCGCCAGATCGTAGAGGCGCGACCAGGGTTGCGTGTCGTCGTTCCCGCTGCGCTGCCAGTGGCCGGAATGGTTGGCCAAGAGGTGCGCCGGTGGGCGGGCGACCCGGTGATTCTAGATCCGCGAGAGATGAAACCCGATGTGTTTGAAGCATCGAAGCGAGCGGCCTTTAGTGCTGCTGATGGCGCGCTCGCAGCGTCAGGAACGGTCTCACTTGAACTGGCTGCCAACGATACACCGATGATCATCGGCTATGATATGGGATGGATAAGCCGCCAGATCATTCCGCGTATGCTCAAGATCGATACGTTTACCTTGGTCAATCTTGTTAGCGAGACTCGTGCGGTGCCTGAATTCATCGGCAAAGCCTGCCGCGCACCCGCTATCGCTCAAGCTGTGTGCAAAATGCTCGATGAGCCTGATACGCAGCGTGAGGCCCTTCGGTTGACGTTGGAGCGGCTTGGCAAGGGCGGAGAGGCCCCGGGCCTGCGCGCTGCGCGAGCTGTTCTCAAACGGCTTTGAAGCTCATTTGATTTTGGCGGATGCTGGCTTGCAGGTTTTTTGACCGACTGAATACGATGCGCCGCCGGTCAACCCTTCCAGATCCAACCGCCTCCCAGAATCCTCGAGGTTTCGTTTTCATAAAAAACACACGCCTGTCCGGGCGAAACCCCTTCTTCGGGGGTCAAGAGTTCAACTTCGGCAGTGTCTGGACCAGTCGGCCGTAGAATTGCTGGACGGGGCGGACGGGTCGAACGCACTTTTACCGCAATTTCACGCGCGGACTGATCTTGGAACTGTCCATCGCCAAGCCAGTTGACCTCGCGCACAGGTATAATGCGGGTCGCAAGCGCCTCTTTTGGTCCGACGATGACACGGCGGTTGTCGACGTCGAGCTTCACCACGTAAAGCGGATCGCTCAGTCCGCCGATGCCGAGGCCTCGCCGCTGACCGATCGTGTAGTGAATAACCCCCTTGTGTGTGCCCAGCACATTGCCATCCATGTCAACGATCTGGCCGGGTTCGGCAGCCCCTGGGCGGAGCTTCTCTATGACCGAGGCATAGTCACCATTCGGAACAAAGCAGATGTCTTGGCTGTCGGGTTTGTTCGCAACCTTCAAACCATATTTTGCAGCCAAAGCGCGCGTTGCGTCCTTCGATGGAAGGTGTCCCAGCGGGAAGCGTAGAAACGCGAGTTGCTCTGGCGTTGTGGAGAACAAGAAATAGCTTTGATCACGGTTTGCATCCTCGGCGGAGTGTAGCTCCGGGCCGAGCGCACCCATTTTGCGCTGGATATAGTGACCTGTAGCCATGCAATCGGCGTCAAGATCCTTGGCCGTCTCAAGTAAGTCCTTGAACTTGACGCGCTCATTGCAGCGAATACATGGCACTGGCGTCGCCCCGCCGAGGTAACTATCGGCAAATTCGTCGATCACCGCATCCCGAAAGATATTCTCGTAATCGAGTACATAGTGAGGAAAGCCCATCTCTTCCGCGACGCGGCGGGCATCGTGGATGTCGATACCGGCGCAGCAGGCGCCAGACTTGGCCAACGCTGCACCATGATCGTAAAGTTGCAGCGTTACACCGACAACGTCATAGCCTTCCTCGGCCAGCATTGCCGCCACGACAGAGCTATCAACGCCGCCCGACATGGCAACGACGACGCGGGTTTCCGACACAGGCTTGGCAATACCGAGCGAGTTAAGCGGGGCTGAGCTGTCGAGTGACATGGTGGTTTCCTTTCGCCGGCAATCGACGTTTGGGTAGGGGTCTGCCGGAATATAAGAAAATCCGACTTATTCTCAATGCCCGTAGCGCCCGTGTTTTCACGCGCTGTTAAGCCATTCCGGTCCAATCAGAAGGCCCAGTCGTCCGGCTGGGCTAGACGAGCGAGGTTCACCATGTATCTCAAGAAGGTCGAAGGGCCAAGGGCCGTGACCCTGCCAGATGGCTCGATTATGAGCCGTTCCGATCTACCCCCTGCCGATACAGTACGCTGGGTCGCCAGTCGCAAGGCCGCAGTTGTTCGTGGTGTCGTCTACGGATTGATCACTCAGGACGAGGCGCAAGCGCGCTATGGACTCTCTTCTGATGAGTTCATGGAGTGGGTGACTGCCGTCAGTGTGCACGGAGAGGCCGCGCTAAAAGCCACGTTTCTCCAAAAGTATCGACAACTTTAAGAAGAAAGGTATTATCTCCTTACCTTGGTAACGTGTGGTTAACCTTTATTCGTCAAATTCGTGTCAAATAGAAAAGCTCATTGCGGAGATACAAAGATGCGCGTTCTTCTTGTTGAAGATGATCCCACGACGGCCAAATCAATTGAGATGATGCTGACGCATGCCAATCTGAACGTCTATACAACGGATCTTGGTGAAGAAGGGATCGATCTCGCGAAGCTCTATGACTACGATTTGATTTTGCTTGATCTTGGTTTGCCGGACATGAACGGCCATGAGGTACTTCGACAGCTGCGCATGGCGCGGATCGATACACCCATTCTGATCCTCTCTGGAGCGGACGACACGGAAAACAAGTTGAAAGGGTTTGGGTTCGGTGCCGATGACTACCTCACCAAGCCGTTTCATCGTGAGGAACTTGTTGCTAGGATTCACGCAATTATTCGGCGGTCTAAAGGGCACTCTCAATCTGTGATTAGGACTGGTAAAATTAACGTCAACCTTGACGCAAAAACCGTCGATGCAGGGGGCAAGCCCGTGCATCTTACCGGCAAAGAGTATCAAATGCTAGAACTCTTGAGTTTGCGAAAGGGTACGACCCTTACTAAAGAAATGTTTCTGAATCACCTTTACGGCGGTATGGATGAACCAGAACTCAAGATTATTGACGTTTTCATTTGCAAGCTGCGCAAGAAACTCGCCAACGCGACCGGAGGCGATAACTATATCGAAACGGTGTGGGGCAGGGGCTATGTTCTACGCGATCCTGAACCTGTTGACTTGGACGGAGCAGGCAAAATCGCAGCAAACGGGTAACGATCCTGACAACTGATCGCTCATAAGGAAAGCTAGACTGCGCTAACCTCCTTGGGCTTACTCAGGATACAACCGTGCATGCATTAGCGCGGTTGATCGTTTCTCATTCAACATTTCGTTATCCATAGAGGAAGCCGTAAGAGGCTTGCCTTGCTGAGCGGTCTCAATAGAGCCGCCGCACTTACTACGGCCTGATCCCCAAGCCTTCGAAAACTCATGAACATCTACAGCTTTGTGCTCTTCATAGAGCGATCGAGTTGCTGGACGAAACCTCAGTCCATGCTATCACGCTGTTGTAACTGATTGCTGGGGATTACAGATGACGGGTGCGACTAAGCGGACCTTGCTGGCTGTGAGCGACTTGACCGCAAAAGAAGCGACAAAAGAGCTGGCAAGGCTCGCAGAAGAAATCTCTCGCGCCAACGAAGCGTACCATCGTGAGGATTCTCCTGAAATCAGTGATGCCGATTACGACGCGCTTAAGCGCCGTAATGCGGAGATTGAGGCACGGTTCCCCGAACTCAAACGTGAAGACAGCCCCAGCGAGCAAGTCGGTGCAGCCCCGTCGGAGGGGTTTTCGAAGATCGAACACAGGGTGCGCATGCTGTCGCTTGCGAACGCCTTTGAAGATCAAGATGTGGCCGAGTTCGATGAAAGCGTTCGACGCTACCTTGGGCGAACTGAGTCCGTAACTTACACTGCCGAACCAAAAATCGACGGACTGAGCCTTTCGTTACGGTATGAAAAAGGAGAGTTGGTCAGCGCCGCCACCCGTGGAGACGGAGCCGTGGGTGAAAACGTGACGGCCAACGCACGAGAGATCCAAGAGATACCTCAAGAAATCATGCAAGCACCCGACGTTCTGGAAGTGCGAGGCGAAGTTTACATGAGCCATCGGGACTTCGAAGCGTTGAATGCGCGACAAGCGGAAAATGGGGATAAGACCTTCGCCAACCCTCGTAACGCGGCAGCAGGGTCACTGCGTCAACTGGATGCAAGCGTCACGCGCGCGCGTCCGCTGAAGTTTTTCGCCTACGCTTGGGGAGAGATTTCCGAACCACTTTCAGAAACCCAGATCGGCGCTATTGAGACGCTCTCGAGGCTCGGTTTTGTCACCAATCCACTTACCAAATGCTGTGACGGCATCGACGACATGCTGTCGCACTATCGTAGCATCGAAGCGCAGCGTGCAACGCTGGGGTACGATATCGATGGGGTGGTCTACAAGGTTAACGATCTGGGCCTGCAACACCGTCTCGGCTATCGTTCAACCACACCACGTTGGGCGATCGCGCACAAGTTTCCCGCTGAACTGGCTTGGACAAGGCTCGAGGCGATCGACATCCAAGTAGGCCGCACCGGGGCTTTGTCGCCAGTCGCACGTCTGCATCCTGTAACGGTGGGCGGCGTTGTTGTCTCGAACGCGACTTTGCACAACGAGGATTACATCGCCGGGCGTTCCAGTTCGGGCGAGGAAATTCGCGGGGGTAAGGATATCCGCGTCGGTGATTGGGTTCAGGTGTACCGTGCTGGAGATGTCATTCCCAAAATAGCGGATGTAGATTTCTCCAAACGACCGCCAGAAGCTGAGGTCTATCTCTTCCCTCATCGTTGTCCGGAATGCGGCAGCCCTGCCATCCGTGAAGAGGGCGATGCCGTACGGCGCTGCACCGGCGGCCTCATCTGTCCCGCGCAGGCCGTAGAAAAATTGAAGCATTTTGTTTCGCGAAAGGCTTTTGATATCGAAGGTCTGGGGGCCAAACAGATCGAGGCATTTTACAACGATGATCAGCTTCCTATCCACGAGCCGGCGGATATCTTTACGCTCGAAACCCGGGATGCAGACAATGTTTCGAAACTCAAAAATCGCGATGGATGGGGCGAAACCAGCGCCGGAAAACTGTTCCGCGCGATCGAAGAAAAACGAGAGATTGCGCTTTCCAGACTCATTTTTGGACTTGGAATAAGACATGTCGGCGAGGTTGCTGCACAAGATCTGGCACAGCACTATGGTAATTGGGCAAAGATGGCGCATGCGCTTGATCTTGCGCGGCCAGCCGCCGTCGCACATCGTAAGAGTGAGGATGCAGCCGAAGAAGAACGGTTACGTGCTGCGCAAGAAGGGCGGCGCGCAAAGCTGAGTGAAGCGCGCGCGGCGGCTCTTGCGGACTGCAGCGTCCCGTTGGAGGCACAGACAGCATGGAATGATCTGATCGCCGCCGACGGAATTGGTCCTGTCATGGCGCTGTCTTTGTCAGATGCCTTCGCAAATGATCACGAACGCCGCGCAATCGATGCGCTGGTGTCCCAATTGACGCCACAGCCGCCCAAGCCGCGCGCGACTGAAAGCCCGGTGGCGGGCAAAACTCTGGTCTTTACCGGCACTCTGGAAAAAATGACCCGCGCCGAGGCAAAGGCCAGGGCCGAGGCGCTAGGGGCCAAAGTTTCGGGGTCTGTCAGTGCAAAGACCGACCTCTTGATCGCCGGTCCGGGGGCGGGATCGAAGGCCAAGAAAGCAAGAGATCTGGGAATCGAAACAATTGATGAGGATGGCTGGATCGATTTGATCGGGGGACTGTAAGGCGGTGAGTGGACGTCCTGAAACCCTGTTTCCGCTTTTTGCGGATATTGAGACGCTGGAAGGCGTGGGCAAGAAGACCGCGCAGAACCTACTCCATCTTGGAATCGAAAAACCGCGCGACGTGGTGTTCACGCTACCCTATTCCGGAATTGACCGACGCAAGCGAGATACTGTTCAGGGTGCCGAACCGTCACAGGTAATCACCGTCGAAGTGACGGTCGGCGCGCATCAACACCCGACACGCAGGGGCGGGCCTTATCGAATAACGGTCGAAGATGCGCAGGTGAGTTTCCAACTCGTATACTTCAATGCGCGGGACGACTATCTTTCCAAGATTTTGCCCATCGGTGCACGACGCATTGTGTCTGGCAAGGTAGAGTTCTTCGATGGTCTGGTGCAGATTGTGCACCCGGACTACGTACTCGAGCCGCACGAGGCGGTAGACATTCCCGAGTTTGAGCCAGTTTATCCATTAACGGCCGGGGTTACACAAAAGGTCATGCGCAAGGCCGCGGCCTCTGCCATTTCCCGGACTCCGATCCTGCCTGAATGGATTGATCCATTGCAAAAGGCGCACGCTGGTTGGCCCGATTGGCGTGAGGCAGTGATCGAAGCGCATTCTCCAGCGAAGATGGGTGATCTTGCCGCCGAAGCTCCCGCACGTGAGCGACTGGCCTACGATGAATTTCTCGCGCATCAGTTGACGCTTTCGCTTGCGCGTTCTCGGCTGCGGCGGGCCAAGGGGCGCGAAAACCATGGCGATGGAAGCTTACAGCGGAAGGTTCTCGAGGCGCTGCCATACAGGCCGACCGGTGCGCAACAGCGCGCGATCAACGAAATCGCCGCTGATATGGGGCAGTCACGCAAGATGAACCGGCTGCTTCAGGGCGACGTCGGAGCGGGCAAAACGCTGGTCGCATTCATGGCCCTTTTGGTCGCGGTCGAGGCGGGCGGGCAGGGCGTTATGATGGCACCCACTGAAATCCTTGCACGCCAGCATTTGCAAGGGTTAAGGCCTTTGGCCGAGAGCGCGGGGGTCGTCCTCGAAATCTTGACCGGTCGGGACAAAGGCGCAGAGCGCAAAGCCAAGCTGGCCGCGCTGTCTCGGGGCGATATCCAGATCCTCGTAGGCACGCATGCGGTCTTTCAATCAGACGTGAACTTCAACGATCTTCGGCTTGCTATCGTTGATGAACAGCATCGTTTTGGTGTGCGCCAACGTCTGGAACTGGGGCGCAAAGGCGGCGTTGCGGATGTTCTGGTGATGACAGCGACACCAATCCCGCGGTCTTTGAGCCTTGCGCAATATGGCGATATGGACATCTCGGTTCTTGATGAGAAACCACCGGGTCGCCAGCCAATCAAGACGGTCATGGTCTCCACACAACGCCTGGACGAAGTTATTGAACACCTTCGCAACGCGGTCGACGGTGGAAAGCAAGCTTACTGGGTTTGCCCCTTGGTAGAAGAGAGTGAGAGCGTCGATTACACTGCCTCAGAAGACCGTTTTCGTCACCTGCGCGCGATCCTTGGCGACGGGCGTGTCGGCTTGGTACATGGCCAAATGCCATCCGAGGAAAAGGACGCGGCGATGGCGGCGTTTCAGCGGGGCGAGACACGTGTTCTGGTAGCGACAACGGTGATCGAGGTAGGCGTAGACGTTCCCAATGCGACCATCATGGTGATTGAACGGGCAGAAATCTTTGGTTTGGCCCAGTTACATCAATTGCGTGGTCGGGTAGGGCGCGGAAGTGGCGCTTCTTCCTGTATGTTGCTGTATCAGGCACCGCTGAGTGAGGCGGGAGAAAAGCGCCTGACAACGCTTCGCGATACCGAGGACGGGTTCCGAATCGCCGAAGTCGATCTCGAGATGAGGGGGGCAGGCGATTTGATCGGCACTGCACAATCAGGCCTACCGAGATTTAGGATCGCGGATATGGAGCGACAGACGAGCTTGATGGCGATTGCTCAAACCGATGCGCGCAAGCTCCTTTCCGATGATCCAGCTCTTGAAAACGAGCGCGGACGCGCCGCACGAACATTGTTATGGTTAATGGGGCAAGATGAGGCGATCCGTTTAATTTCAGTGGGTTAGAGTGAAGTCACGCAAAAAGTTCTCAGATGTTCCTAAAAAGTTCTTTACACGCAGGGGTTAAAATGAGAACAAAGGGGCAACAAAGCGAAACGAAACCTATACTACCGGAGAGACGCCATGAGCCGCCAAATTCACGATGTCCTGAACCGTAGCCACGATACGATCTGGAAGGATGCAATCGGGGCGGTATCGTTGATGGTCATCCTGGTGGCGGGTTTGCACCTTCCGTCGTTTTTCTAACCGCTATATC
This sequence comes from Rhodalgimonas zhirmunskyi, assembly GCA_030848925.1. Lineage (GTDB taxonomy): Bacteria > Pseudomonadota > Alphaproteobacteria > Rhodobacterales > Rhodobacteraceae > Rhodalgimonas > Rhodalgimonas zhirmunskyi. The sequence goes on along the minus strand of JANFFA010000001.1, from coordinate 412,383 downwards.
GGAGTTTTGCCTCTTTCTGCCCCGTGATCCCGGGCCTATGCCCCGGCGCCAACCTGTCCAAACGTGCGCCGCCTGACCGACAACTGCCTTGTCACTCTGTCCCCGGGGACTGCCTCAACCGCCCCCGAATACCGGGCTCGGCCTTTAAGGATCACATACCTATCCGCCGCCTTGGGTTTCCCAAGTGCGGCGGTTTTTTTTAGAAATTTTGGCAAGTTCAAGCCGCTTCACTAACGGCCTTGTCGAAGGCTTCCAGCGTTGCTTCAAGCGCCAGCATTATCGAAGCATGCCGGTTCTTGTACGCCTGAGCAGGGCGGAGCACTTCCAACCCCTCAAAGGGCGGCGAAGGAGTTGGGCCATCGCTCTTAAGCATGTTCAAAAGGGCGTCACGTGTCGCCTCAATTTCCGACCGGGTGCGGCCAATGATATGCGCTCCAACAACACTGGCTGCAGCTTGGCCAAGGGCGCAGGCCTTAACATCCTGGCCAAAGGCACTGATCCGGCCATTTTCAACACAAAGGTCGACTGTCACTGTCGAACCGCACAAAGGTGCGCGGCGTTTGACCGTGGCATCAGGGTTTTCCAACCTATCAAGAAATGGAATATCCGCCGCGAGGGTCAGAATACGCTCGGAATAGAGCTTGATCAGATCGCTGTCGGACATGCGCCGTTTCCTTTGTTCAGGCTTTACCATAGATAAAGCCGGACAACGCAGATGCAAAGGGGGCCTATTGATGGAATTCGATCCGAACAGCTTGAAATATGACAGCAACGGTCTCGTTCCAGTGATTGCTCAGGAAGCAGCGACGGGTGAGGTCCTTATGATGGCCTGGATGAATGCGCAGGCTGTTACACGGACTCTGGAAAGCGGCCGAGTAACGTATTGGAGCAGATCGCGTCAGGCATTTTGGATCAAGGGTGAAAGCTCGGGCCATGTTCAGGAGTTGGTTGAATTGCGCTTCGACTGCGACAGTGATTGCCTACTGGCCTTGGTGCGCCAAACCGGACCTGCGTGCCATACGAACCGGCGTAGCTGCTTCTATCGGGCGGTACGAAGTGGGCAGGTTGTCGAGATCATGTCTCCTATCGTGGACTAAACAGCGATGATCATTCCCCCCGGGATCTGATTTTTCGTGCGAATGACACAATCGGGATGGGCGCTTTAGGAATCCGGACACTCGCATCCTGTCAAGTCACCGGCATGTTGGCACTTGCTCTATGTGCGTAAAATTGAGCCTGTTAGAGACCAACTAAATGCCGGATATCTTCAGGACTCTTTCCCTCGGCACGGTAGGTGGCCAGCGCCCGCGCATCATCGCGTTTGGCGAGGCGTTTACCATTCTCATCGCGGATCAAACGGTGATGATGATAAACTGGAGTGGGTAGGTCCAGCAGTCGCTGCAAAACGATGTGGATCGCGGTGGCCGCAAAAAGATCCTGTCCACGTACGACATGCGTGATCTCTTGGGCCGCGTCATCAACTACTACAGAAAGATGATAAGAGGCGCCCATTTCGCGCCTTGCAAGGACAACGTCACCAACGTCATGAACCAGTGCGTCCGGGTCCAAGGTGATCAAACCCGTTTCACTCGCAGGTCCGGCACCCGTTTCTTTAAAAGAAAGGGGCTCGAGACAGCCCAGTGTCGAAACGGCCGCCAAGGCACGACGCATATTGAGGCGGAGCGCCGTATCGAGCGGAACTTTCCCCTTGGGCGGTATTTCTGGGCGGCATGTCCCGGGATAGACCATGCCATCGGGGCCAACTCTTGGGCTCTCTTGTGGGGCAGAAACTGCCTCGGCTATGTCGCGCCGGGAACAAGTGCAGGGATATAGTAAGCCACGATCCCAAAGAAGATTGAGAGTGCGGGTATAGGCCGCAAGGTGGTCTGACTGACGGCGTGCAGGCAACGGCCAGGAAAGGCCAAGCCAGTTCAAGTCATCATAAATTTGAGCTTCCCATTCAGGTCTTGACCGGGATCGATCTATATCGTCGATGCGAAGTAGAAATTCCCCGCCCATTGTCTGGGCCATTTCATTTGCCGTAAGTGCCGAGAACGCGTGACCAAGATGCAAAGGACCAGTAGGCGATGGGGCAAAGCGTGTCCGAAACATTACTATTTTTCAAACCTCTAAGGGGAAGGCTTAATGTGAATATCGCTCAAGCAAAGCGTCGCTTTCACCTGCACGGGCCCTGCATACACCGCAAAACACCGAAAACACTTATACCGCATCCTGAATGCCGCGTCAGTGCTTCGGCGAGACGGGTTAGGGTGTTCCACCGCGCTTCGTGTACTTGGGTTTCTCTAGGCACTTCTCAGCCATGGGAGAAGTTTGTCAAAGGACAGCTTGAGCGTCCAGCCAATCAGTCCACAACGTCTTCGCGCGATCAGTATACGCCTTATAGCGGTCTTTGCGGCCACGCCGTCCACCTTTGAGGCCGTGCACGGGGGGGAATAGCCCGAAATTCACATTCATCGGCTGAAATGTCTTGGCTTCCGCGCCACCGGTGATGTGAGTTATCAGTGCACCCGTAGCCGTTTCAGGAGCAGGAGGAGGCAGATCGCGTCCCGCGATTTCAGCAGCAGCCATACGGCCCGCCAAAAGCCCCATCGCCGCAGATTCGACATACCCTTCGACGCCGGTCACTTGCCCCGCAAAACGGATGTTGGGCCTTGAACGTAGTCGCATCCGGTCATCAAGAAGGGTCGGGGAATTCAGGAAGGTATTTCGATGAATGCCGCCGAGGCGCGCAAAACTGGCATTCTCCAACCCAGGAATTGTTTTAAATACAGCAGTTTGCGCAGCGTATTTCATCTTCGTCTGGAAGCCAACGATATTGTAAAGCGTACCCAGCGCATTATCGCGACGTAGCTGGACAACCGCATATGCCTTTTCTTCGGGCTTGTGGGTATTTGTCAGGCCCACGGGCTTCATCGGGCCGTGGCGCAGAGTTTCGCGACCGCGCTCTGCCATCACTTCAATCGGTAAACAGCCGTCAAAGTAGCCAGCGGTCTCTCCTTCATGAAACTCGGTCTTGTCCGCCGCCAAGAGCGCGTCAATGAAAACTTCGTACTGATCCTTGTTCATCGGACAGTTGAGATAGGCCTTTCGCTCTTCTTCGGTCTCGCCCTTGTCATATCGTGATTGCGCCCATGCGACGGACATGTCGATCGTATCGGCATAAACGATGGGCGCGATCGCATCGAAAAAGGCAAGCCGGTCGGTGCCGGTCTCTTGTTGAATCGCTTGGCCCAGAGTGTTTGAGGTCAAAGGCCCCGTGGCAATGATCCAATGGCCGTTATCGGGCAGCGCGGTGATCTCTTCATGGTCCACAGCAATCAGGGGGTGGGCGGTAATGGCTTCGGTCACAGCGGCCGAGAAAGCTTCACGGTCGACGGCAAGCGCGCCGCCAGCAGGCAGACGGTGCGCGTCTGCGATCCGCATGATCAGGCCATCGGCTTGTCGCATCTCCCAATGCAGCAAGCCAACGGCGTTCTGCTCGCTGTCATCCGAACGAAACGAATTGGAGCAGACCATTTCGGCGAGATCGCCGGTCTTGTGAGCGAAGGTTTCAACCTTGGGCCGCATTTCGTGAATGACCACGGGAATGCCTGCCTGTGCGGCTTGCCACGCGGCCTCTGATCCAGCGAGGCCCCCGCCTATGATGTGAAGTGTGTCCATGATGCGCGATGTAGGCCATCATCGGGCCAAGGGAAAGGGGTCAGTAACGATCGCTTGAGACCGACAGCTTATCGATATCCAGGCCCGAAGGGACACGGGCGGGCGAACCGAGGCGACCAATGACCGACTGCGGATCGCTGAGAGCGTGTAGAAAGCGGATGAGATCGTTGAACTCAGCTTGTGAAAGCGTGACCGGTTCTAATTCATTCGCGGCTGAAATCCGGGCGATCTCGGTCGGGTCGGGAATGTGAACGGCAACTCGGCCAGAGCCATCAAGTGCGGGAAGAGATAGGTTTGCCGCATTGAACAGCGCCAATGACTTCTGCGGATTCAGATGATGACGCACGACGTCTTCCAAGCTGGAGTAAGCTCCGGCGTGGCCATAGGGCGCTGTCTGGGCGACATTCCGCAAACTCGGCGTGCGAAAACAGTACAGGTCTTCGGTCCGACCGGTAACCGCGGCACGGCCATGATCCGCATCCGTGCCGCCGTGGCCCTTGCCCGGGCCAATTTGCGGCATAGCGATGGCGTGGAAGTCGTGATCCGTCTGAAACGGGCCGGAGTGGCAGGTGGCGCATTTCGCCTTTCCATAGAAGATATCTAAACCGCGCTTTTGAGGCGGGGTAAGTGCATCCTCGCGGCCCGCCAAATATGCGTCGAAGGCGCTGTCGGTGGCGCGAAATTCATATGCTTCATAGCTAGAAATAGCTGTGGCTATATCAGTCATCAGAATAGGGCGGGGACCAATATGCAAGGTGAAGCGCCGGCGGTAGGAAGGTATCGCTTCGACCCGTTCCGCCAATAACGCCCACGCTCCATTTGGTCCTCGAATTCGGCCCGCAGCGACGGCATCGGCGATCTCGTTTTCACCGGGCGCTCCGGCCATTTCCTCGTGGCTGGTCGGCGGCAGCATCGCTTGCGCCGCGAGGGCGTTAGGTACTGACGCTTCAAGTGCCGCGCCATCGGGCATTGCAAAGCCGAACGGTGCACTGGAATCCTTGGCCACCCGACCGTCGTGAAACATGGTGGTGAACTCGGAAGCCCCCGCATTCCAAAGCGCGGGCGCATTGCGGGGCACTAGCCCCTGAAGAGGGGTCGCCGGGTTGACCTGCCGCTGATGTCCAAGGCCCATTCCACCTTCACCAATTCCCAGCGGCTGAGCATCGGCTGAACCTTGGGTGACATGGTGGCATGTGGCGCAAGCGATATTGCGATTACCCGAGAGGATCGGATCGTGAAACAGATCGCGGCCAAGCAGGACGAGTCCAAAGTCATTTTCGGGGAATGACGAGTGGGTCACCTGTGTCGTCTGATCGGCGGCCTGAGAGAGCGCGGCCTGGAGGGACAAGATGCCGGCGGTGACCCACTTTCGCATATCTGGAACCGAGTGTTTTGCTACGGTTGTTAAGAATTAACAGATGGAAATGCGGCAAAACAATGACGAATGTGGAAAAAGTGGGGCAGCGATCCGGAAACGATCGGCTTTGGGTTAGTTGTCTCGGGCCCAACCTTTCGGATCCGGCATCGCTCACATTCAGACAGTTTGCCGGGGGCGGGCTGATTGACGCCCCCGCGCTGTTCAGTCTTGATGCCAGCTTGGCGGACGCTTTTCGATAAAGGCTTTGATGCCTTCGTTCGTATCGACGTGCAGCATGTTTTTCACCATGACACCGCCGGTATACTCATACGCTTCGTCGAGGGGCAGTTCGATCTGATGATAAAAGGCCTCTTTGCCGATCCGAACCGCTGTTGAAAGCTTGGCCGCGACCGTTTCGGCCAAGTTCATTGCTTCAAACAACAAATCTTCTGGCGAAGCTATGCGGTTGATAAGACCAATCTCCATCGCCTTATCGGAGCCAATGAATTCGCCGGTGGTCAGCATTTCGAAGGCTTGTTTGCGTGGAACATTGCGCGTCAGCGCAACCATCGGCGTTGAGCAGAACAGTCCAATATTCACACCGTTGACGCCAAACCGCGTTCCTTCAGCAGCGACCGCCATGTCGCATGACGCTACCAACTGACAGCCCGCAGCAGTTGCGATGCCGTGGGGCATAGCAATGACCGGCTGGGGTAGGGTGCGGATCGTCATCATCATCTTGGCACAACGATCGAACAGATCGGCGAAATAGGCCGCACCACCATCCTCGGCCTGTCGACCGGCTTGCATCTGCTTCAGGTCATGCCCGGCGCAAAAAGCCTTACCTTCGCCCGATATAATGACAGCGCGGGTGTCGGTATCATGCTTGAGCGCGTCAAACTCAGCTTGCAGCGCTGCCAACATCTCGTCAGAGAGCGCGTTGAGCTTGCCCGGATCGTTGAGGTGCAGTCTGCGAATGCGGCCCGTGCCGCAAGGTGTGTCGTGACGTTCCAGAAGTGCCATCTTGTTCTCTCCTCCGATTGCCAGCAGGTTAGCCCCGGTATGCGGAGGAGGGAAGAGATGCCGTTACAAATGAACGCCGAGCAGTTGATGGCGTTTTTCGAAGAGGTGTTTCCGCAGCTCGATAATGCCTTTGAGGTTCTGCGCCTCGAGGAGATGGAGCTGGATATGCGGATGAAGATCGGCGAAGCGCATTTGCGTCCGGGCGGAACGGTCTCGGGGCCTTCAATGTTCACGCTGGCAGATTGCATCGTCTATGGCGCGGTTCTTGCCATGATCGGCCCCAAGGCGCTTTCGGTGACAACCAACTGCTCAATCGACTTCATGCGTAAACCCGAAGCAGGCGTGGACCTTATCGGAAAATGCAAGTTGCTCAAACTGGGCCGGGCATTGGCGGTAGGGGATGTGTTGATCTATTCCGAAGGAATGGACAAGCCAGTGGCTCGGGCCACGCTCACCTATTCGATTCCGCCGAAGTAACGCAGGGTATGGAGCATCTCGCGGCAGCATTGGCAGAAAAACGCGCGGCGCGGCAGGCGCTGAAGGCAGTTGCGCTTTTGCTGGCCGCGATCCTGTGTTTCGACACTATGAGCGTTCTGGTGCGGGTGCTTTCAGTGCGCTATGCGCCGCCCGAGTTATCAGCCTACCGTAACGTGTTGGGCATAGTGCCCTCTCTGGCGTTGTTGGTTTGGACTGGAGAACTTCGGTTCCGAGGTTCTTCTCTGAAAATTCAAAACTGGCCGTTGGCAGTTGGGCGCGGATTTGCCGTGGCTCTGGCGCAGTTGTTCTTCTACTCTGCGTTGACGCGGCTCGAACTGGCCACAGTGGCGACATTGGGTCAGACAAATGCGCTTTTTTCTGTTGTTCTGTCGGTGATCTTGTTGCGCGAAAGGGTAGGGCCCTGGCGGGTTGCCGCTCTACTTATCGGATTTGCCGGAGTGGTCTGGATTCTGCGCCCGGGATCCGATGCATTCTCGCTTGCCGCCCTGTTCCCGGTGGGCGCAGCACTTTGTTATGCGCTCTCGATGGTTACGGTGCGGATGTTCCCACCCGAGGTTTCGAATGGGTTGCTCTATCTCTACTCGTCGGCGGCGGCGGCAGTCGGTGCGATCATTCTGGCGGCCTTCACGACTGAATTCACACCGATCGGCAGCCTCCTCGATCTCGCCCTGATCTCGAGCATGGGCATTCTGGGGGGAATCGGCGTGCTTCTTATGATGTTGGCCTACCGTATGGCTGCGCCAGCAGTACTGGCTCCGTTTGGTTATTTTGGAATTCTCAGTGCCTTCACGGTAGGCTGGCTTGCCTTCGGTGAGACGCCAGTCGATACGCTTTTCCCCGGGGTTCTACTAATTGTCGGTGCCGGTGCTCTGATTATGTGGCGTGAGAACCGTCATTCAGGTTAAAATATTGGGGTATAATAATACCCAAATTGCAAGCCCATGATATCCCTAATAAATTCACACCTCAATCCGCTTGACTGGCCATCGTGCTTCTATATAACCCGCCCATCCCGCGAAAGCGACGAACCGTAACCCTTCGATTTCAGAGGTTTCTCATGAAGACCTTCTCTGCGACACCTGCAGACATCGACAAGAAATGGATTCTGATCGACGCCGAAGGCGTTGTTCTGGGTCGTCTCGCGTCGATCGTTGCCATGCGCCTGCGTGGCAAACACAAAGCATCGTTCACGCCCAATATGGACATGGGCGACAACGTTATCATCATCAATGCCGACAAAGTGCAGCTGACGGGCAAAAAACGCTCGGACAAGATCCACTACTGGCACACCGGTTACCCGGGCGGCATCAAGAACCGTTCGGCGGGTCAGATCCTCGAAGGGCAATACCCCGAGCGTCTGGTCACGATGGCCGTCAAGCGCATGCTGCCGGGCAACCGTCTGAGCCGCCGCCAGATGACCAACCTGCGCGTTTATGCAGGGGCCGAGCATCCGCACGAGGCACAGTCGCCGGAAGTGCTGGATGTAAAATCCATGAATTCCAAGAATACGCGGAGCTGAGCACATGGCTGAACAGATCAATTCGCTCGAAGAGCTTCAGGGCGCAGTGACCGAGAACATCGGTGGCGTGCAAGCCGCAGTCCAAGACGAAACCCCGCGTGAGCCCGTCCGTGACGAGTTTGGCCGTTCCTATGCGACCGGCAAGCGGAAAGACGCGGTCGCTCGCGTCTGGATCAAGCCGGGCTCCGGTAAGGTTTCGGTGAACGGCAAAGAAATGAACAAATACTTTGCTCGTCCGGTTCTGCAAATGATCCTTCGCCAGCCGTTTTCGGTTGCCGGTGTCGTCGATCAGTTTGACGTTCAGGCAACTGTCAAAGGTGGCGGTCTTTCGGGGCAGGCCGGTGCGGTCAAGCACGGCATCTCGAAAGCGCTGCAGCTTTACGATCCTAGCCTGCGCGGTGCGCTCAAGGCGGCTGGCTTCCTGACGCGCGACAGCCGCGTTGTTGAACGGAAGAAATACGGTAAGCGCAAAGCGCGCCGGAGCTTCCAGTTCTCGAAGCGCTGAGCTTTCGGTACATATGGATTTGGAAAGGGCTGCCTGCGGGCGGCCCTTTTTGTTGGGCAGAAAGCCCGGCGGTATGCGGGCCGATGTTTTTGACCTATTGGTCCGGCGCGATCAGGCCAAGTCCGCGCAGGTAAACACCAATTCCGCTTTCCAGCAGATCTTCGGGTGAAAAGGGCGACTGGGTGCCGGGAGAATTGCGCGCAAAGAGTTCGACAACCCCATGGCTCAGCGCCCAGATGTGTGCCGAAAACATCGCTGCGGGGGGACGTTTCGCTTCAGGTATATGCGCGGCGAGATCGCGCGCTGCCAGATCGAGTACACCGCGCGCACGGGCCGATACAGCAGCCAATTCAGGTGTCCGGTTGACTGATATGCCGGATTCAAACATCGCGATGTAATGACCCGGATACTTGCGCGCAAAGGCAAGATAGGCCCGACCCGTCGCCTCGAAAGCCGCAAGCGCCGATGGCTGCCCCTTTTCATAAGCGTATTGCATCACATCGGCGAAAATCTCGTAGCCCTGTCGCGCGGCTTCGGCGATCAAATCCTCGCGCCCCTCGAAATGGCGATAGACGGCGGCGGGCGTCACGCCCGCCTGTTTCGCCGCTTCCGAGAGGGTGAAGCCGGTCGGCCCCTTGGACTCGATCAGCATCAGCGCCGCCTCGACCAAGGCCTGCTTGAGGTTGCCGTGGTGATAGCCGCGTTTAGACATGTGGGCCGTCGCTCCAGACTTCGGGGCCGCCACATATCTCGGAATCGGGGTGGGCCAACGCCTTTTCGTCTTTGTGCGCGTAGTCAATCGCCGACAGGACGTGCTTCATCGCGCTTATCCGCGCGCGGCGCTTGTCGTCCGAGCGGATCACCGTCCATGGGGCGTGATCGGTATGGCTTCGCGCGAATGTTTCGGTGATCGCGTCGGAATACTGTTGCCAGCGTTTCAACCCTTCGACATCGATCCAGCTCAGTTTCCACTGCTTAAGCGGGTCGCTTTCACGTTGCAGGAAACGACGCAACTGTTCGGCACGCCCGACGTTGAGCCATAACTTGAACAGCAGGATGCCCTCATCGACCAGCATCCTTTCGAACTCCGTCACCTGATGAAAGAAGTGTTCGCGTTGTTCATCGGTGCAGAAGTCGAAAACCTTCTCGACGACACCGCGGTTGTACCAGCTTCGATCAAAGAACACGATCTCGCCGCCGGAGGGCAGGTGATCGATATAGCGTTGGAAGTACCATTCGGTCTGTTCGCGGTCGGTGGGCTTGGAAAGCGCCACAACACGTGCTCCGCGCGGATTGAGGTTCTCGCGGAAACGCTTGATCGTGCCGCCCTTGCCGGATGCGTCGCGGCCCTCGAACAGCACGGCGATCCGCGCGCCCGAGGATTTGGCCCAGCTTTGCATCTTCACCAGTTCGATCTGTAGCGCCTCGATTTCTTTCTCATAGGCCTTGCGCGGCATCCGTTCGGAATGGGGATAACCGGGATCGAGGATCTCGCCTTTTTCCGCGCGCTTGATCGCATCGCGCACGGGCTTGGGGGCGTCTTTTTCGTAAAAGGCGCTGATCGCGCCGTCAAAGGGCTTGGCTTGGCTCACCTCTGGGGTCCTCCGGTTTCAGATCAGCCTCAGGCTTATCGGATTCCGAAGGTTGGAAAAAGGCATTCCGCCACCCGCTCGCGAATAGGCGATAGGCGTTGCGGAACGGGCGGAAATAGAGCGCGCGCGCGGTGTTCCATGTTCCGTCCTCGCCGTTGCCAAGGCCATACTCAAGCTTTTCATAGCCCTTAGGCGCATAAAGCGTTCCGGCGGCCCAATCCCACAGGCCAAAGATGAACCCCATGTTCTTGTCCCAATGTTGACGGGCCTTGGAGTGGTGCACCTGATGCTGGGCGGGGCAGACGAAGATTCGCTGAAGCCACACGGGATAGCGCACCCAGACATGGGAATGGCGCAGGTTGAAGGCGGCAAGGAAGAAGATCGCAAGGATGATATTTGTGCCCAGTAAGTTGATCATCACCGCGCCTTGTCCGAAGGCCTGATCGAGAAGCGCCGCCATCACACCGACCGCAAAACCGCCCATCATCGATTCAATGGCCTCTTCGAACGGATGCATTCGCGCGGCCGTGAGTGGGGTCATCACCTCGGCAGAGTGATGAACCTTGTGGAACTCCCACAGGAAGGGGATCTTGTGAAACAGGTAATGCCCGAACCAAAGCGCACTATCGAGCGTCATCGCGATCAGGATCGTGGTCAGAACAGTAATCGGCAGCGATTCCGCCGCCTTTTCGGCCGGTCCCATCCAGTCGGTGACGAGATCGAACCAGAACTGCGATTGTATCAGGATCGTGGCATAGATCGCGACCACCACGGATTTGTTGATGAAGAACATCACGTAATCGGCCTTGGCCGAGGGATGCATCAGGATTTCTTTCGGCAGGAGCCATTCGATAAGGCCGCGCAAGCTGCGCCGTTGAAGCCAGAAAGCGGCAACCGCGACCAGAAGCGCGGTTAGCAAGTATAGGATGGAAAGCCGCTGGCTGACGTCGAAGAAGAGATTGAAAGGTTTGGACAGAATGCTCCAAACCTCGTGAAAGAAACCACTAAAATCCATGGGTCGTTACCCTTTACTGCCTGCTTTGTCGGGCATCATGGCCGATAAAGCGGGCGAGAATAGGGCGGAACATCGGGCGAAGTGGTGTTACGAGCCTGGGGGGCGTCATTGATGGCACAGCGGCGGGCGCGATCACTCCGAGGCGCGGGTCGCGGTGTTGGACAGCAGGTTGGCCCGCGCAGCGGCGCGGTCGATCGCAGCAATAACGTGGTCCATCGCAACATGGTGGGGCATATGGCCGATCCCCGGCAACAACGTCGCATTGGCCTTTGGAACCTGCTTCAGGAATGGCGGCACGTGGATTTCAGCTCCGACGATCCTGTCGGCGCGTCCGTGCACGATCTCGACCGGCACGTCGATCTGGCCATAGCGCGGCTGAAGGTTGGTGATCTCATCCAAAAGGTTGGCGCGTTGCAGTGCATTGGCGCGCAGGCTGTCTCGACGCAGGGTGAGCGCCGCCGCGACCGCATGCGGATACCCCTCGGGCGCGTCCTGCGGCGCGAATATGCTTGAAACCTCTCGCTCGACAAGGCTGTCGGGGACGAACGCGGTCAGAACGGGGATCACCATTGGACCCAGTACCGGATTGGAAAGCGTCTTGTAGTAAAGCGAAAGATCCGAGGTCCAGGGTTGGGTCGGCGAAGAAACCAGTACAAGACCAGCCAATTGATCGCGCGCGTCCACCGCCCAGGCGAGCGCCACAGCGCCGCCGTAAGAGTGGCCCAGCACAAGGGGACGCTCAAAGCCCAGTTGTGCAGCAGCCTCCTGTAAAAGCGCAGCTTGCTGATTAATGGTGGCTCCGGTCGTGTTAATTCGGTCGGTATAGCCCAGCCCCGGGCGATCAAACACGGCAACGCGGTAGCGTTTGGCCAGTTCTGGCGCGATATCAAAGGTCATGTCACGCGTGTTGCCGGAGGAGCCATGGATCAGAACCAGATCGCGCCCTGCGTTCTCTTCGCCCAGCACCACCACGTGCACTCGGTGGCCCTGCACTTCAACAAACTGGCCCTCGGGTGGGAAGGCGGCTTCGGCGCGGGACTCGTGCCGCGCGGCCATCCAGAGCACCAGAACGACGAACCCGGCAAGAACGAGGGCGATGCCGATGCCCAATTTCATGACTTGCGCCAATCCGTGGTTTCTTGCCCAATCTTGGCGATGTCATAGGGCGTGGTTTCGTAGATTTCCGAGATCCAATTGCCGTAAAGCAGGTGCGCATGGCTGCGCCAGCGGTTCGACGGGATGCGCGCGGGGTCATCGCCGGGGAAGTAATTCACAGGGAAGGGGATATCGGCCCCTTCGATCTGATTTTGCGCCAGGTCACGCTGATACTCTTCGTTCAGGGTGCCGCTGTCGTATTCGAGGTGGTTGAAGATATAGATGGCGCGGTGGTCGGGATCCTGCACAAGCGCCGGACCGACCTCTTCGGAATGCAGCAGCAGGTCGAGGCCGGCGGCCTCGATCTCGTCCCGGCGCATTTCGGTCCAGCGACTGACCGGCATGACCAGATCATCGGAAAACCCACGAAGGTAGGGGCTTTGCGGCGCGAAATTCATGTGCCGGTAACATCCGAACAGCTTGTGATCCAACAGATGCTTGGGCACGCCGTGGAAATGGTTGATCATCGCCATGCCGCCCCAGCAGACGCCAAAGGTCGAATGCACGTTGGTCTGCGTCCATGCAAAGACCTCGCGCAGTTCGTCGATGTAGTCGACCTCATCGAACGGAAGGTGCTCGATCGGCGCGCCGGTGATGATCAACCCATCCAGTTTTTCGCCGGTGGCGGCCACTTCCGAGAAGGGGCGATAGAACTCTTCCATATGGGTGGCGGCGGTGTTGCGGGTCAGGTGATCGCTCATCCGGATCAGCACGAATTCGATCTGGATCGGCGTCGCCCCGATCAGGCGGGCGAACTGGTTTTCTGTCTGGATCTTCTTGGGCATCAGGTTGAGCAAGCCGATCCGAAGTGGCCGGATATCCTGCCGGGCCGCGGCGCCTTCGTCCATGACCTGAACACCCTCACGCGTGAGAACATCGAAGGCAGGCAGGGAGGAGGGCAATTTGATCGGCATATGTCATGTCCTGTCAGATCAGCGGAGTAAGTGAGATAGCGACGGTGCGCCCCGTGCTCAAGAGGGGGGCTGCCCAGACGGGGTCAGGGGATGGTCGGCGCCCGCTCGATCGCCTGTGCGATGAGGGTGTCAAACCCCTTCTGGCTGGTGGCGGCGGCAATCTCGTCCGCGGTGACGGTGACGCCCCAGTTGCGCGCCATCGCCTCGTAGCGCGGCTGCCGGTGGGCAAGCGCGCTGGCATAGGTGTAGCGAATGAAGTCGTCGGGATCGACCGCATCCGGCGCAACGCCGTTCTCAGACAGGTAAGCCTGCCATTGCGCATCAAGGAAAGCGGGCTGGTAGGCCATCGGCTTGGGCGCGCGATCAAAACGGCGGATCAATTCCTCGGTATGCGCGTCGTCGCCCTTGATCCAGACCATCAGCGTTTGCGCCGAGAGGGCCTGCAACAGTGGGTCGTCGGGATTTTCCGGGTCCACCCACTCGCAGATCGACCCACCGGTATCGCAGATGAAATGCGGATAGCCGTAAAGATCGGCGGCGCGATCGGCAAAGTGGGCCGTATCATAAAGTGCGGCGATCTCACCTTCGCGGAATTGCGCCTGACGGCGGGTATATTCCGCGTAAGGTAGACCACCTTTTACCGCGTCGCCCGGCTTGCCGAGGTAGGTCGACACCGGGCTCAGATTGTTGAAGGTGATGTTCGAGCCGATGTAGATCGAATCCGACATCAGCAGATCGCGAAGGAACGGGTTTTTCATCGCCTCGCGCTTGGCATTGTCGCTGATGTATTCGCCCATGTAGCGGGTGCCGATACGGTAATCGATCGAGTAGTGATACCACTGGCCCGTTGCGCGCAGCATGTTTGAGACATGGGTTTTCCCAAGGCCGGACATGCCGAAGAAAAGCACGCGCTTATGCGGTGCTTCCAGCCAGTGTTGTGGCGATTGATAGAGCATGGTCATCCCCGGTAATCCCGTCCTCTGGCTTGGTAGAACGGGGCGCCGATGTGGTCAAACCTTTAAGCGCCTCAGCCAGTGCCGCGATCCATCCGCTTGGCCGGAAGCCGCTTGAGAAGTCGGCCATCAAGGATCACCAATCCAAGCGCCAGCAGTGCGAAGCCTGCAAAGGCATTCGGCGCCAGACGCTCTCCGAGAAACACCGCGCTGATCACGATGGCGAAAGGCGACACCAGCAGCGTGACAAGCAGCAGGTTTCCTGACCCGGCCAGCGCCAGCACCTTGTAATACAGCATGAAAGCCACCCCGGTACCCAGCAGGGACGCATAAACCAGAAGTCCGACAGAGAGCGGCGACAGATCGAGCCGCGGCGCCCCTTCGAGCCACCAGGCGCCGGGGATCGAGAACAGCGCCGAGAAGGTGAGCATACCGGCAGCCGAGACCATCGGCTTCACGTCGTGAAGCATCTTGCGCGCCCAGACGCCCGCCAGCGCATAACAGATCGTCGCCCCGATCAGCGCGATCTGCGCGACCGAGCGGATCGAGAAATCGGTCAGATGCTCGACTCCCATCGCCGTGGCCACCCCGGCAAAGCCAAGCGCCACGCCCACCGACTTGCGCTGCGTCAAACGCTCATCCGCAAGGAAAATCGCCGCCGCCAGCACGCCGAAAATCGCCGTCGAGGCGTTGAGGATCGAGGCCAACCCGGCTTCGATATGTTGTTGTCCCCAGAAAATAAGTGAAAAAGGCAGCACGTTGTTGATCAGCCCCATCACTGCAAAGCCGATCCAGACACGGGCCGAGCGGGGCACATGCATCCGCCCGGCGCCGACCACGGCCCACAGCAGCAACGCCGCCCCGAAGGTGCGCCAAGCGACAATGGTCACGGGGCCAATTTCGCGCAAAAGGATCTTGCCCGCAGGGAAAATTCCGCCCCAGATCGCGGCAAGCGTGAACATCAAGACCCAAGCAAGGGGTGATATGGTTTTTTGATCCGACATAAGCTCGATTTATCCGCGCCACGCCGGAAGGGCGACCCGGTTCATGCGGTTTGGTTCCCGGAACGCCGCGTCTCGGTCCAGATGTTCAGGTAGTTGGCCCCGAAGATGACGGCCGCCCCCAGAAGTACGAACCAGTCGAGTGGCTCTTCATAGAGCGCCATGCCAACTACCGCGATCACCGGCAGGCGGATAAAATCAAACGGCACGACCACCGCCGCCGGGGCCAATGAAAGCGCTGTGGTGATACAGAAATGCGCCACCAACCCACCGATCCCGATGACCATCAACCAAGGCAGCGCGGCCGTCGTTGGCAGGGCGATATCTCCATCGTAACCGGCGGTGATCAGGCCGAAAACCGCCTGCATGATCACCAGCCAGAACATGATGCAGGTGACGGTTTCACTGCGCGTCAGGCGCTTGGTAAAGAGGCTTGTCATCGCAAAGAAGACGGCCGCGCCCGCAGCGGTGAAAATCCCCAGAGAAAGGGTTTCAGGGCTGGGACGGGTGACGATCAGGATGCCTGCAAACCCGATCGATGCCGCCATGATGCGGACCGAGGTCAACCTCTCGCCCAAGACGATCGGGGCCAACAGGACCACCCAAATCGGCGAGGTGAATTCGAGCGCGAACACCTGTGCCAGCGGGATCACCGTGATGGAGAAATACCACAGGTTCTGACCGGCGAAATGCACAAGGTTACGGGCGAATTGATAGCGCATGTGGCGCGTGGTGATCTGGCCCAGCGTGCCGAATTGCCATGCCAGCGCGGTGACAATAACGATGCCGATCAGGCTGCGATAAAGCATGATTTCAAAGGTATCGAGACCATCCGCGATTTCGCGCCCGGCCACGGCCATGGACGAGAATGACACGATCGCGCCGGTCATCCACAAGGCGGCTCGTACGACGGGGCTCATTGGGGGAGCAGGCGGTTGCGTCTCATTCCGATATCTCTAGGCTGTTTGGCGGGCTTGTCCAGAGCGGGCAGGGAGGAGAGACATGATCGGGATCGAGGGGCAGCGCATCGGGGAGGCGTTTGAAAAGGCCGCGCGGCGCTGGCCGGAGCGGGACTTCCTTGTTGCGGCGCGTGGCGCAGGACCGGCAGAGTTGCGCCGGGTCAGCTATGGTCAAGCATTTGAGATAGCGCAGGAAATCGCCGGGGCAATGGGCCGGGCGGGCTATGGGCCGGGACATCGGATGGCGCTGTTGTTAGGCACGTGCCCCGAGCATTACATCGTCAAACTTGCGGCGCATTTGGCCGGCGTTTCGGTCGTGCCGATCAACCCCGATTACCGGCCTGCCGAACTGGCCTATGTGCTGGCTGACAGCGGCGCTGTTTTGGCGGTTGTTTCGGAGCCGTTTGAGGCGCTGATGCGGGAGGCTAGCGTGGGGCTAGATCGAGCGCCGTTCATCACCGGTTTGGATGGTTTCAACAGCCTGCCGGAAGCGCCGTTCGCGTCTGGAAATCAGGCCGGGCCGGATGTTGAAAGCAGCCTGCTCTATACCTCGGGCACGACCGGAAAGCCCAAGGGATGCGTGTTTTCCCATGCCTATGAATTCATGCTGGGGCAGGCCTATGCGCGCACCGGGCCGCCCATCGCGATCACGGAAAAGGACCGCATTTTCAACCCGCTACCGGCGTTCCATGTGAATGCCGGGGTGCTGAACCTGATGGGGGTTATGCTGACCGGGGCGGCGTTGGTGCAGCCGCCGCGGTTTTCGGCCAGCACGTGGTGGCGCGATGTCGAGGAAACCGGCGCGACGGTGTTTCACTACCTTGGCGTGGTGATTGCCACGCTGCTGGCGGACAAGAGCACGGGGCCGGGCGATATCGGGCAGGTGCGGGCGGGGCTGGGCGCGGGGGTGGAACCGGCGCTGCACGTCGAGTTCGAGCGCCGGTTCGGCATCCCGCTGATCGAGCTTTGGGGCATGACCGAGATGTGCCGGATGATCACGATGGAAGAAGAGCCGCGCCACATTGACACCCGCGCGATGGGACGCGCGCGCGGCGATCTGGAAATCGCCGTGTGGGATGACGCGGGCCGCCCTGTGCCCCATGGCAGGCCCGGCGAGATGGTCCTGCGCCATAGCGCCGAAACGCCACGGTATGGGTTTTTCACCGAATACCTGAACAAACCCGAGGCCACGGAAGAAGCATGGCGCGGCGGGTGGTTTCATACCGGCGACACGGTCACCTTGTCGCCCGAGGGTGTGGTCACGTTTGTGGATCGCAAGAAGAACATCATTCGGCGGGCGGGCGAAAATATTGCGGCGGCGGAGGTTGAGAACATATTGCTGGCCGATGAGCGGGTGGTGAATGCGGCGGTGTTGGCGGTGGCTGATGAGATCCGCGAAGAGGAGGTTTTGGCCTGTGTCATCCTTGCGGATGGTGTCGAGGCGGGGGCGGACACCGCGCGGGGGATATTTGAGCAAGCGTTTGAAAAGATGGCCTATTACAAGGCCCCGGGGTGGATATTGTTCGTCGAGACCCTGCCCGTGACGGGGACGCAGAAGGTGGTGAAACACCAGATCTTCGGCCCCGATGAAGACCCCAGAACGCACCCGGACATCCACGATTTACGCGGGTTGAAGCGCAAAGGTTAACGGGGATCTTGGCCGAAATGGGGTGTCTGCAAAGCGTCTGCACCCCGCCTGCATTCCGTCTGGCGTTTGCGAGTCGCGGTGGGTTTGGGGGAGGTGTTGATGGGGCGGGCGGTGAGATGGGCGAGATGGGCAGAGAGCCGACATTCGCTGCGATGGGCACAGAGGTCTGCTCGGTGGGATTTTGGTGTCTTTGATAAATGACTGCTCTAACTTAGTTCCCTCAATCTCAAGTGCGTAATACAATAACTTGGCGGTTCGCAAGGTCACCGTTAGGCGACCCGAGTACATATTGGTCGTCACCTTCAAAACAGAACTGCATGATATCAGTGTCAGTTCCAAAAAGGTCCGGGGGAATTGGGCGACTGGCATTCTTATTGTGAAATACTCTAAGTCCATCGCTGAGGCTTTCACGGTATTCCCCGGCCGGAGCTGAGGCATTGATGGGTTCGATCAAATTCTTTATCCTAGTGGCCTGAAAAAAGGCGGGTTTAGTTGAACCGCTTATGGCTCGGACCTTTCCAAATGTTGCGGTACTGCTAAATATTATTGCACTGACGTTTGTGTACTCAGGCATTGAGAAGAGCCCAAGAGTAAGCTCGCTGCCATTTCGTTTAGTGATCTTACCCTCACGAGCATCATCGTAAATCAGTCTCTGGGCTGCAACATCACCTAGATGAAAAAAGTCCTGCGTACCGTAGCTGCCGACAGCGATAATGAAAGCACTATCTTTGACTTCCTTATAGTTTTGATAGCTTTCGTTATATTTTTTGAGTTTAGACGAAATGCTGTTGGATAACCTTTCGATAGTTGCGGCTTGAGATGCTAGAAAATCTGCATTCGTAACACCCTCGAAGGTCTTATTCCATTCCTGAATATCATTGGCTGCGGCGTTGGAAACGACGGCCTCGATATTGAGGTTCTTGCTTGGAATACGAAAATCAGGTGCAGCCTTGCTAAAGTCGACTTCCCATCCGAGACTCTTAATTACCGCAAAAAGATACAGCTCCCAAAATGAAGAGTTAAAAGTAGTTTGAAACTCACGGCAAAATTTGTCGTTGCCATCGCGGTCGATAAAACCTTCTGCCCAATCTAATATAACATTTTGAAACTCCTCGCGATCTGGCGCTTTAAACGCCATGTAATTTGGATGTAAACTGTCACGCGGGACTAAGTCATTGAACAAATGTAACAAGTTGTCTCCTTTTCCTTGACCTATGCGAATCGTAGATTTAGATTGTAAAGTCTTGGTCTTCTCGACCAACTATCTGCGCAAAGTTGCTTCTGGTGCAAGATGCAGCATCCGAAATCTTGGGCTCTCAACCGCCGTTAGCGGCACCTTGCCCAAAGTTCCGGTCAGGGCTGTTTACACCGCTCGATACAATAGGCAGTTTGCGTCAACAGACGCAGCCGGAGCTATTTTTAAGTCCAGCCCTTGCCTTCGTCAAAGCCTACACGGGGCTTAGCAAACTTATAACCGTTCCACATAAACTTGATGGCGCCCACGAAGCCAAATTTTGGAATAACTAGGCGCAGCAATTGGTTCGGCGTTACGACCTTCACCGGCGTTTCAACTTTCGACATCCCAACTACTTTTTGTAGCTTATAGTCCATGGTCAAAAAGTAGTCAATTTTAGCCGATTCCGCACACCAAATGTGGTAGGCATCTAATGCTTGGTTCAGGTTCAATGGCTTGCTTGCGCCTTGATACGCGCCAGTCATTTTCACCAGCTCGATAAAGCGTGGGTGCTTTATGCTGCACATAATATCAAGAGTATGTTCTTTGAACTCTTTGTTGCCGCCGGTGATTATGCGCGACTGCGGCGCAACCGGGTCGGGAACTTCGTGGATTGTGCATCCGAAAAATCGCCCGGATGGGCTTGCCATTCCGGGCAGACCCCAAGTTTCGGGAACAACTTCGCAGTGAATGTAGAAGTTAAGCCATTCGGAAATTCCGGCGTAGGCAAGCATACTGAGAAACACAGCGTCGCGCTTTTGAACTTCGTTTTTGATTTTATGCAGATCGTTGACCGTATGCGGCTCGTGAATTTCCGTATCGAAATTGGTGTCGCTCCAATTCAAGGTTACTTTCTTTGCGCGATAAACGTGTTTCTTAACCGCTGAAAACTTCAAAATGTTTGTATCAATAAATACAGTTGCTACTGGCTTGGTCTTTCCCATCACGCTTCCAATGTGTCTTGGCCTATTCGCGTTACTGTGAGCGTTGGAACATTGATTGGCAACTATATGACAAGCGTTAGAGGCGAGCCAATCTTAAGCCCGCTTAAATGCGGCGCAGCCTCACCAACGTCCACTTCCGCGAAGCTGCACTGCAGCGGCGCGGGGCTGTGCGAACCGCAGGTAAGAGCCCTTAGTGCTGTTCTCACATTCCTCTCCCAATGCAACCCAGCCTCCCCACAAAAAAGCCCCGCCAGATCGGCGGGGCTTTTTCAATCTCATCTCACTCCCACTCGATCGTGCCGGGCGGTTTCGAGGTCACGTCATAGGTGACGCGGTTAATGCCTTTGACCTCGTTGATAATGCGGGTGGCGGTTTCGCCGAGGAAATCGTGGCTGAACGGGTAGTAATCGGCGGTCATGCCATCGACGCTGGTCACCGCGCGCAGGGCGCAGGCGTAGTCGTAGGTGCGTCCGTCGCCCATGACGCCGACGGTGCGCACGGGCAGGATGGCGACGAAGGCTTGCCAGATCTCGTCATAAAGGCCGTGCTTGCGGATCTGGTCGATATAGACGGCGTCGGCCTTGCGCAGGATGTCGAGTTTCTCGCGCGTGATCTCTCCGGGGCAGCGGATGGCGAGGCCGGGGCCGGGGAAGGGGTGGCGGCCGATGAAGCTGGCGGGCAGGCCGAGTTCGTGGCCCAGCGCGCGGACCTCGTCCTTGAAGAGTTCGCGCAGGGGTTCGACCAGTTTCAGGCCCATCTTTTCGGGCAATCCGCCGACATTGTGGTGCGACTTGATCGTGACCGAGGGGCCGCCGCTGAACGAAACGGATTCGATCACGTCGGGGTAGAGCGTGCCTTGGGCGAGGAATTCGGCGCCTTCGATGTCGTCGGCGTATTTCTGGAACACGTCGATGAACAGTTTGCCGATGATCTTGCGCTTGGTTTCGGGGTCGGAAACGCCGTCGAGTTCGCCGAGGAACAGCTCTTGCTCTTGGGCGTGGATGACGCGCAGGTTCATGTGATCGCGGAACATGCCGACGACTTCCTCGGCCTCGTTCAGGCGCAGGAGGCCGTGATCGACGAAGACGCAGGTGAGCTGATCGCCGATTGCCTCGTGCAGGAGCGCGGCGGCGACCGAGCTGTCGACCCCGCCGGAGAGGGCGCAGATGACCGGGGCATCGCCGACCTGTTCGCGGATCTTGGCGATGGCTTCCTCGCGGTAAGCGCCCATCGTCCAGTCGCCCTTGAACCCGGCGAGTTTCACGAAGTTTTCGTAAAGGGTCTTGCCGTTGGGGGTGTGGTGCACCTCGGGGTGGAATTGCACGGCGTAGAAGTTACGCGCGGTGTCGGCGGTGATGGCGAAGGGCGCGCCGGGCGAGGTGCCGAGCACCTCGAAGCCGGGGGCGATTTCGCTGACGTGATCGCCGTGGGACATCCAGACCTGCTCGCGCCCTTCAAGGAACCAGCCGAACAGAATGTCGGAGTCGACGCCCTGTTTTTCGACGTAGGCGCGGCCGAATTCGGCGGTGGCGTGTTCGCCCGCTTCGACCTTGCCGCCGAGATCCTGCATCATGACCTGCTGGCCATAGCAGATGCCGAGGATCGGCACGCCCAGCGTATAGGCCGATTGCGGCGGGCGCGGAGAGCCTTCGCGCATGACCGAATCCGGCCCGCCCGAGAAGATGATCGCCTTGGGGGCGAAATCGGTCAGGAAGGCATCGGTCACGTTCTGGTAGGGGTGGATTTCGCAATAGACGTTCAACTCACGCAGGCGGCGCGCGATCAGCTGCGTCACCTGAGAGCCGAAGTCGATGATGAGGAGGCGGTCATGCGATTGGTCTGTCATGGCCACGCTTTAGAATGGGGCGCGATTTGGCGCAAGGGGGATTGGGCTTTGGTGCGCGCGGGGATGCGGGACGCGGCGCCGGTTTCAGCAGGATGTCGCTTTTTCACCGGATGCGCCGCAAATCCACGCCCTTGTTGCGCCGGGCCGGGTAAAAGCAAATCAATGAAAGCCCGTTGCGGGCGCGCGAGAAGAACGGAGACCGAGATGGCGGATGCGGAGATGACGGAACAGGGCGCGGCATCGGGCGGGCGCAGGCGCAGCCGGACAGGCGGCGGCGCGGCGCGGCGGGCCTCGCGTAGCGCGGTCAGTTTCGACACCGCGCGTTACATCACCCGCAATATTCCCGACCTCGAAGTGTTGAACGAAGAGGCGCTGGAGATCATCGAAACCAACGCCGAAACGGTGCTGGAAGAGATTGGCGTCAATTTCGTGAACAACCCCGCTGCGCTGGAGCGCTGGCGTGCGGCGGGGGCCGATGTGCGCGGCGAGCGGGTGCATATCCCGCGTGGGTTGGCGCGCAAGCTGTGTGCGACGGCACCGAGCCAGTTCACTCAAGTCGCCCGCAATCCCGAGCGCAATGTCGAGATCGGTGGGCGCAACCTTGTGCTGGCGCCGGTCTATGGCCCGCCGTTCGTGCGTGATGCGGCCGGGGGACGGCGCTATGCGACGATGGAGGATTTCCGCAAGTTCGTGAAGCTGGGCTATATGTCGAAATGGCTGCACCATTCGGGCGGCACGGTGTGCGAGCCGACGGATGTGGCGGTGAACAAGCGCCACCTTGATATGTTGCACGCGCATATGACCCTGTCGGACAAGCCGTTCATGGGGTCGGTCACCGATCCCGAGCGGGCGCGCGATTCGGTCGAGATGTGCGGGATTCTGTTCGGTGAGGAGTTCGTGCAGCAGAACACGGTGATGACCTCGCTCATCAACATCAACTCGCCGTTGACGTTTGACGATGTGATGATGGGCGCGATGGAGGTCTATGCCGAGAACATGCAGGCCAGCATCATTTCGCCCTTTATCGTCGGCGGCGCGATGGCGCCGGTGTCGGTCGCGGGGACGTTGACGCAGGTTCTGGCCGAGGTGCTGGCGGGTGTGGCCTATTCGCAGCTGGTGCGCCCGGGCGCGCCGGTGATCTTTGGCGCCTTCGTCAGTTCGATCGACATGGGGTCGGGTGCGCCGACCTTTGGCACGCCCGAGGCCAGCCTTGTCACCTATGGGGCGGGGCAGTTGGCGCGGCGGTTGGGCCTTCCGTATCGCTCGTCCGGGAGCTTCAACGGATCGAAATTGCCCGATGCGCAGGCGGCGTATGAGACCGCCAACAGCCTGAACATGGGGCTTTTGTCGGGCGTGAATTTCATGCTGCATGCCTGTGGCTGGCTTGAAGGCGGGCTGGTGTCCTCGTTCGAGAAATTCGTGATGGACGCGGATCAGCTTGGCGTGCTGCACAAGATGGCCGAGGGCATTTCGATGAGCGAAGAGGCCCAGGCGATGGGCGCGATCCGCGAAGTGGGGCCGGGGGGGCATTACCTTGGCTGTGCCCATACGCAGGCGCATTTCAAGGATGCGTTCTGGAAAACCGACCTGCTGGATTACAAGCCGTTCGAGACATGGGACGAAGAGGGCGCGCGCGACACCACGCAGCTGGCCACCGTCCGGGTCGAGAAGATGCTGGCCAATTACCAGCAACCGGCGCTTGATCCGGGCAAGGCCGAGGCGCTGGCCGCCTATGTGGCACGCAAGAAGGCCGCTGTGCCGGATGCGTTTACCTGAGGCTTTGGCCCCGACGGAACCGTTGGGGCGCGGACAGGGCGCGTGGGCCGGATTGGCCCGCGCAGAGCCTTGCACCTGATCTCAAAGCCCGTAGGTCTTGGATCAGCAGAGCGTAGGTGTCATTGAGCGGCTCGCGCGCAGCAGGGCCGCTTCGCCCATCATCGCGATCAGCAAATCCACGTGGCGCACGGCGCTATAGCCCGGATCGCCCGCGCGGCGGATGATGTCGATGTCGCGCTCCATTTCCATGAGATGCATCAATGCCTCGCCGGTGCGGGGCGGCTCCCCCGTGCCCAACAGGCGGCGCAGGTGAGGGGTGCGAGTGTAGTCCTCGGCCCCGGCGCGCGCGGCGCGAATCAACAGGCGGGGGCGGCGCAGAGTTTCGAGCATTTCAAACAAATCGGTCATCGGTGGTCTCCTCTTGGGGGCTTGGGCGAGTCATGCCGTTTGGCGACGCCCCAAGGGTATGCAGAGCCAGACCCCTGTTGCGCCAATTCGTGGGGAGCGCACGGTGGTCTTTTCGATTGTTTACGATTTGGAGACAATTTTTATGAAAAGCGTGAACATTAACCAATGGGTAAGGTTTGCCCTCATAGGTTGTGGGAAAACTCTGTGGAAAAGCTGTGGACATAACCATGGCAGCGGAAGGTAGGACATGGTTGAGACGTATATGCCCCGCGACATCGCGGGTGATCTTCCCACGTGGGTGCCGGTTGGGGTGCGCCACTATCTGATACATACCGAGCGCGGCGTTTCGATCCGCGCCCTGGCACGACGAAAAGATTGCCACCCTTCGACGGTCCTCAGGCAAGTTCGCAAGCTTGAAACGCAGCGCGACGATCAACTTGTCGACCAAGGTTTGCGCGATCTGGCCAGCCGGCTGCGCCCAGAGAACACCCCCGCCGGCGGGGCGTTCGAAGACCGGGATCATCAGCCCGACCCAACCCCGGAAACTACATGTTCAACCAGAAAGGAGCGTCATCAGATGAGCTTCGAAAGACCAAAATCCGACAGTGTTCAGCCGATCATGCCCGTCCATGATGGCATTGGTGGCGATCAACCTCTGGATGATGAGATTCTGGAGCGCGAAGCACGACGCGTGCTGCGCCGGCTGGGGGAAAGCGGGGCTGTTCTGGCTGTGGCCGCCGCGATGGACAAGGCCGTGGTGGTGCGCGAGGGGCCGGATGGCGAGAGCCTGCGTACGGCGGTGGTGGATCGCCCGGTGGCGCAGGCGCTGGCGCTGAAGGAATGGATCACCTGCCGTCAGCCCGGGAAGGTGGCGCGCTATGTCATAACGCAGGCTGGGCGGATGGCGCTGAGCCGGATGCAGGCCGCAGCGGAGAACGCCGCCAGCGCCGCAGCGCAGGGCCTGGCCGAGGCGCCGGCGGACTTTCGCGGCAAGGATGCGGTAGGCGCAGGCATGACGCGCGCGGCGCAGCGCAAGCGGCAGGCGCGGTTTTCGCAGGCCGACAGCCCGCTTGCGGCGCTGGCGCGGCGTCGTGAAAAGGACGGCAGCTATTTTCTGTCTTCGGATCTCGTTATTGCGGGTGAACGCCTGCGCGAGGATTTTGAGCTGGCCCAGATGGGGCCGCGCACGACGCAGAACTGGGATCATTTCCTGACCGGGCCAATCGACGGTATCCAGGGGCCGGGCGATACGCTTGGTGGGTCGTCCGCGGCGCGTGACCGGGTCGCGGGCGCGCTGCGCGAGTTGGGGCCGGGGCTGGGCGATGTGGCGCTGCGGTGCTGTTGCTACCTCGAAGGGCTTGAGCAAAGCGAGAAGAAGCTGGGCTGGGCGGCACGGTCGGGCAAGATCGTGCTGCGGATCGCGTTGCAGCGGCTCAAGCGGTATTACGAGGGGCTGGGGCCGGGCGGCGGCATGATCGGCTGAACGCTCAGCCGCCCACGATCCGGCCGACGCCAAAGGCCACCGCAGCACAAAGCGTGCCCACGGCGACGGTTTCGCCAAGGCAGCGGCCAAGGTTTTCGCGCGTGGCGTTCCAGCGCAACAGGCCCAGCAGCACCAGCGCAAGGAAAGTCATCCCGACCGAGAGGTTCAGCGTGGTGTCATCGGGCGGGCGAAAGAAATAGGGCGAAAGCGGCACCGCGCCAAAGATGAGGAAGGCGACGAACGTGACCAGACCTTCGCGCGCCGGGTTGTCGGCCTCGGGCTCCATCATGCCGAATTCATAGGTCATCATCAGGTCGGCGACGAAATCAGGGTGGCGGGCGATGATGTCGGCGGCCGCGTCGACATCGGGGCCGTCCATGCCACGATCGCGCAGGATCGCGGTCAGTTCGGCGCGCTCTTCCTCGGGGTTTGCGCGCAAGGCGGCGAGTTCCTTGGCCCGGCGGGAGTGAAACATGTCCTGCGCCGAGCGGGTCGAGAGGAATTCGCCAAGCCCCATCGACACACCGTCAGCAAAGAGATTGGCCAGCCCGAAGATCAGCACCGCCAGCGCGCCGATCTGGGCCGCGCCATCGGCCTGTGCGCCCGCGAAGCCCGCGACGATGGCGAAGGTGGTGACGATGCCATCGTTGCCGCCATAGGTGATCTGCTTGAGAAATTCCTGCGTGCGGCCAAGCCCGTGGGCCTCGCGGCGGTGGTTTGCCCAGTCCATGGCTGTCTCCGCTTTGGTTGGGTCTGTGTTGCCCTTGAGTGCCGGATGCGGCGGGCAGGCGCAAGTCGGACGTGAAAAGGGCGCGAGGGTTTCCCCCCGCGCCGCTTTGTTGTTTTTGCCCTTTCGAGCGCGGTTACTCGGCCGCGATCTGGCTGGTGGCGATCAGGTCGAAACGGTCGGCCTCCATCACCTTGACCCATGCCTTGACGAAATCCTGCACGAATTGATCGGCGGCGTCGCGTGCGGCATAGACTTCGGCCAGTGCACGCAGTTCCGAGTTGGAGCCGAACACCAGATCGACGCGGGTGGCGGTCCATTTCGGCTTGCCGGTGGCGCGATCCGAGCCTTCGTAGGTCTGCTCGGTCTCGTCGGTGGGTTTCCAGACGGTGTCCATGCTGAGCAGGTTGACGAAGAAATCGTTGTTCAACTGCCCCGGACGATCGGTGAAGACACCATGGCTGGTGTTGCCGTGGTTCACGCCAAGGGAGCGCATGCCGCCGACCAGCACGGTCATTTCCGGCGCGGTCAGGGTGAGCAGTTGGGCGCGATCCACCAGCAGTTCCTCGGCCGGCACGTTGAATTCCTGCGCAAGGTAGTTGCGGAAGCCCTCGGCGTGCATTTCCATCGGCTCGAAGCTGTCGGCGTCGGTCTGCTCCTGGCTGGCATCGGTGCGGCCCGGTGTGAAGGGCACTTTCACCGCGTGACCGGCCTTTTGCGCGGCCTCTTCGATGGCGGCGCCCCCGGCCAGAACGATCAGGTCGGCGAGCGAGATCTTCTTGCCACCGTCGGCCTTGGCGTTGAAGTCAGCGGCGATCTTTTCCAGTGCGGGCAGGGTTTTTGCCAGCATCTCGGGTTCGTTCGCGGCCCAGTCCTTCATCGGGGCAAGGCGGATGCGCGCACCGTTGGCGCCGCCGCGCTTGTCCGAACCACGGAAGGAGGCGGCGGAATACCATGCGGTTTTCACCAGTTCCTGCGTGGAAAGCCCGGCGTCGAGCACGGCCTTTTTCATCGCCGCTACGTCTGCTTCATCGACCAGCGCGTGATCGACCGGCGGGATCGGGTCCTGCCAGATTAGGTCTTCGCCCGGCACGTCGGGGCCGAGGTAGCGCACCTTGGGGCCCATGTCGCGGTGGGTCAGCTTGAACCACGCGCGGGCGAACGCATCGGCGAACTGATCGGGGTTCTTGTGGAACCGCTCGGAGATTTCGCGATAGATCGGGTCTTCACGCATCGCCATGTCGGCGGTGGTCATCATCGTTTTGACCTTTTTCGACGCGTCGCCGGCGGCGGGGGCCATGTGATCTTCGCCCACGTCCTTGGGGGCCCACTGCCATGCGCCTGCGGGGGATTTCACCAATTCCCACTCGTAGCCGAACAGCATGTCGAAATAACCCATGTCCCACTTGATGGGGTTCGGGGTCCACGCGCCTTCGATGCCTGAGCCGATGGCGTCGTCGCCCATGCCCATGCCGTGGGTCGAGTGCCAGCCAAGGCCCTGTGCCTCAAGGCCCGAGGCCTCGGGGTCGGAACCAACCAGCGCGGCGTCGCCTGCACCGTGGGATTTGCCGAAGGTGTGGCCGCCTGCGGTCAGAGCGACGGTTTCTTCGTCATTCATCGCCATTCGGGCAAAGGTTTCGCGAATGTCGAGCGCCGAGGCCTTGGGGTCGGGCTGTCCATCGGGGCCTTCGGGGTTGACGTAGATCAGGCCCATCTGCACGGCGGCCAGCGGGTTTTCGAGATCGCGCTCGCCGGTGTAACGGCTGCCTTCGGATTTGGAATCGGCCAGCCATTCGGCCTCGGAGCCCCAATAGATGTCTTGCTCGGGCTCCCACACGTCGGCGCGGCCACCGGCGAAGCCGAAGGGTTTGAGGCCCATCGATTCAATGGCGCAGTTGCCGGCAAGGATCATCAAGTCAGCCCAGCTGAGCCGGCGACCGTATTTCTGTTTCACCGGCCACAGCAGGCGGCGGGCCTTGTCGAGGTTGACGTTGTCGGGCCACGAATTCAGCGGCGCGAACCGCTGCGTGCCGGAAGAGGCGCCGCCACGGCCATCGGCGGTGCGGTAGGTGCCAGCCGAGTGCCACGCCATACGAATAAAGAACGGGCCGTAATGGCCGTAATCGGCGGGCCACCATTCCTGACTGTCGGTCATCAGCGCGAAGAGATCTTGCTTGACGGCGTCGAGGTCGAGCTTGGCGAATTCCTCGGCGTAGTTGAAGCCATCGCCCATCGGATCGCTGAGGTTCGAATTCTGTCGCAGCACATTCAGGTTCAGCCGATTGGGCCACCAGTCCTGAACTGTTTTGCCGCGGCCGCCGGTGAAGGGGCAGGTCATCTGTCCGTCCATGTGAGTCATCTCCCTATGAGTCGCTGAGTCGAGTTCTGGAAGCATTCTAAGGCAGGTGGAGGGATAAAAGGAAATTGCATATTCTTCGCTTTGCGATAATTAGAGGTTATGGATATTACCCTCAGGCAGATGCGCTATTTCAAAGCGCTGTCAGAAACCCGGCATTTCGGGCAAGCGGCCGAGATGTGCCACGTCAGCCAGCCCGCATTGTCCACGCAGATCAAGGAGATGGAGGCGCGGCTTGGCGCGGTTCTGGTGGATCGCCGGGGGCGCGAGGTGGCGTTGACGCCCGCGGGTTGGGAGGTTCTGCGCACGGCGCGCGCGATCGAGGGGGAGTTGGCGCGGATGCAGGAATCCCTGCGCTGGCGCGGTGGCTTGCGCGGGAAGCTGAGGCTTGGGGTGATTCCCACGGTCGCGCCGTACCTGTTGCCCGTGGCGCTGCCGCTGTTGCGGGGGCGTGACGTGCGGCTCGACCTCAGGGTGCGCGAGGCGCAGACCGACACCTTGTTGAATGATCTGGCCGATGGACGGCTTGACGCGGCGGTGATCGCCTTGCCTTCGGGGGCGACGGGGCTGGTGGAAATGCCGCTGTTTGAGGATCGGTTCCTGTTGGCCGGATCAGCGATGCAACTGGCCGCGCTCAAGGCGCGGGGGTTGAAAGTCGCACCGGACAGCATTGATCCTGAAAGGCTTTTGCTGCTCGACGAGGGGCATTGCCTGGCTGATCAGGCGCTGGCCGTATGCGGATTGAAACGCGAGGCGGCGCGGGTTGATCTGGGCGCGTCATCGCTGGCGACGTTGTGCGGGCTGGTGGGCGAAGGGTTCGGCCTGACCTTCCTGCCGGAGCTGGCGATCGAAAGCGAAGCGGCGGGGCTGTCGTTGATGCGCTTTCCCGCGCCCGAGCCGTTTCGCACCGTGGGCCTTGTGTGCCGTGACCTTGGCGCACCGGCGGGCTGGTTCGAGGAGTTGTCGGCCATGCTGAGCGAGGCAGGCGAGGCGGTGATCGCGCGGGCGATGGTGCGGTGGCCGCGCGCGGGTTGATCAAGGCGGTGAAAATCGGTGGTGAAAATCGCCGGTTTCTATATGCGACACGCCGCCTTATATAGGGGACAACGACCCCAAAGGAGGCCGCAGATGCGCGATCTCAAGCTGCCCGAAGACCGTCACCCCGAAAAGGCGCACCGCCCCGACAAGGCGCAGCCGAAAAAGCCCGCGTGGATTCGCGTGAAAGCGCCGTCGGGCAAGGGCTATGCCGAAACCCACCGGATCATGCGGGAAAACAAGCTGGTCACGGTGTGCGAAGAGGCGGGCTGCCCCAATGCGGGCGAATGCTGGTCGCAGGGTCACGCGACGATGATGATCATGGGCGAAATCTGTACCCGGGGCTGTTCGTTCTGCAACGTCGCCACCGGGCGGCCCGATGCTCTGGATGCGTTCGAGCCGGGGCGTGTGGCGCATGCGGTCAAGACGCTGGGCCTGAACCACGTTGTGATCACCAGTGTGGACCGGGATGACCTTGAAGATGGCGGGGCCGAGCATTTCGCGCAGACCATTCGTGCGGTGCGTCATCAGGCCCCCGAGACCACGATCGAAATCCTGACGCCGGACTTTTTAAAGTGTGATGACAAGGTGTTGGAGGTCGTTGTTGAAGCGAAACCCGATGTATTCAACCACAACCTCGAAACCGTGCCGGGGCTTTATCCCAGCGTGCGGCCCGGGGCACGGTATTTCCATTCCCTGCGCCTGTTGCAGCGGGTGAAGGAGATGGATCCGAGCATGTTCACCAAGTCCGGCATCATGGTGGGCCTTGGCGAAGATGCGCAATCGGTAAAGCAGGTGATGGACGATATGCGCGCGGCGGATGTGGATTTCCTGACCATCGGGCAATACCTGCAACCCACGCCCAAGCATCACGCGGTGGACCGTTTCGTGCACCCCGATGAATTCGCGGCCTACGAGAAGGCGGCCTATGGCAAGGGGTTCCTGATGGTGTCGGCCACGCCTTTGACGCGCTCATCCTATCACGCGGGCGATGATTTCGCGCGCCTGCGCGAGAACCGGTTGAAAAAGCTGGGTCAGGCGTAAGCCGGGCGCATTTTTGGTTCTACACTGCAAGGCCCGGCTCAGACCGGGCCTTTTGTTTGGGGTTCACGCATCCGCGATTTCGCGCCCCATCTTGGCGGCGAGGGGCGGCACATGGGTGATGACACGCAGCGCGGTTTCCACGCCTGCGCGGGTCAGCCAGCTTTTCGACTGCACCAGCTTGCGCGCCCTCTCGGACAGAGTGATGACGTGCTGACCCTTGGCATGGCGGGCGGCCGAATAGCCCTCAAGCGTGGCATCGGCAATGCGCTGCGCCAGTTCGGCCGCGTCGGCGATGCCAAGGTTCATGCCGCGCCCGCCAACTGGGCTGTGGCTGTGAGCCGCATCCCCGGCAAGGTAGACCCGACCCTTGGCGTAATCTTCGACCTGTCGCACCTGAATGGTAAAGGTGCCGGTGCGGTGCACATGGCTGACATCCAGCTTGCGCGGCAAGTCGGCCAGAACATCGGGCGTGGACGAGATGGCGCGAAACCGGTCTTTTTCCAATGGCACCACGATCGCGACCTGACCCGCGGGCAAAAGAAAGGCCTGAAACCAGTCGGGGTCAGGCCAGCCGCGGGCATCGACATCGGCGATTGACCATGTTTCGGGCAGGGTATGCCCCGGATAGGCGAGGCCCAAGGCCTTGCGCACCTGAGAGCCGACGCCGTCGGCGCCGATGACAAGATCATACCGCTCTGTGCCGTCGCTGGTGTCGACCGTGACGCCGGTGTCGTCTTGGGCAAGGCCAAGAAAGGACACGCCATAGCGCACCTTGCCGCCATACCGGTTGAGCGCATCATGAAGGTGGGTTTCGGTGCGGTCCTGCGCCAGCGCGTGCAGGCTGGCCCCGTCGAGACCGGCAAGGGGGATGCAGCCAAGCGGCGTGGCCTCGTGATGTATGATGAAGCCTTGCACCGAGATCGCCTCGCTTCGGATGGCATCGGCCACACCCGACGGCGTGAGCAAGTCGAGCGAATGATCGAGAATGCCAACCGCCCGGCTCAGGCCAGAGGGCGAGGGGCGCTGTTCGATGATTTGGGGGATCAGGCCGCGTCGGCTCAGTTCAACAGCTGCTGTCAAACCAGTCGGCCCGGCGCCCACAATGAGAATATTCATGGGGGACACCTTTGATTTTACTGTTTCGTCTGGTGTGCCAGCGCGAGCGGCGGCAAGATGGTTCCGTCACGTTTCAGTGATGACGGCAAGAGGGATATGCGCGTGCAGGATCACTATGGAAACCCGCTTCACACCACGTCGCAGACGGCGCGGGATGGCTATAACGCGGCGTTCGGCGCCTATCTTGAAGCGCAGCCCGGCGTTGAAGACGCGTTGGAGCGGGCGCTTGCGGCGGATCCGGAGTTTGCCCAAGCCCTAATGATCCGGGCGCGCAACCATCATTCCTATTCCCGAATGACCGAGGCCAAGGCCGATATTACGCGGGCAATGGCGTTGCGTGCTGACCTCCCAAATCCGGCGCGGGCGCAGATCGAGATTTTCGACCACTTGATCCATGGGCGCACCGCCGAGGGCTATGCCCGGATCAGGGCGCACCTGTTGGAGCATCCGCGCGATGCGCTGGTGGCGCAGACCTGCCTTGGGGTGTTTTCGCTGATCGGGTTTTCCGGCCAGCCGGGGCGCGAGGCCGAGCATCTGGCCGTGGCCGAGGCGCTGGCGCCCGCTTATGGCGACGATGGCTGGTTTCAGGGGCAGTTGGCCTTTGCGCAGATGGAGGCGGGGCAGTTGAAACCGGCCGAAGCCTCGATCACCGCCGCGCTAGAGCAGACGCCGCGATCGGGCCATGCCAGCCACATCCGGGCGCATTTGTTTTACGAGATGGGCGAAACGGCAGAGGGGCTGGCCTATTTGACAGAGTGGATGGCGCAGTATGACCGCGCCGGGCTGATGCATTGTCACAACTCTTGGCATATCGCGCTTTGGGCCTTGGCGCAGGGAGATGAGGCGCGGATGTGGGCGGTGGTGGATGACGCACTGTTGCCCGAGGTGACGCAAAGCCCGAAACTCAATGTGCTGACCGATCTGGCCTCGCTTTATTGGCGGGCGGGGTTGAAGGGGGTTGAGGTGCCGAGTGCGCGCTGGCGGGCGCTGGCCGAATATGCGGCGCAGACCTTTCCGCAGCCCGCGCTTGGCTTTGCCGATGTGCATGTCGCGCTGGCCCATGCAATGACGGGACAGGACGAAGCGCTGGCGCGGATTGTCGAAGGGGCCAAGGGGCCTGCGGCGGATATCGTCGCGCCCTGTGCCGCGGCCTTCGGTCATGTGGCGCGGGGCCAATGGGGCGAGGCCGAGGCGGCGTTGATTCCGGTGATGGTGGATCATGCGCGCTTGGGCGGAAGCCGGGCGCAGCGCGACCTGATCGAGCATACGATGCTTCAGGTGCTGATCCG
The DNA here is from genome assembly GCA_030848925.1 of Rhodalgimonas zhirmunskyi. Taxonomy (GTDB): domain Bacteria; phylum Pseudomonadota; class Alphaproteobacteria; order Rhodobacterales; family Rhodobacteraceae; genus Rhodalgimonas; species Rhodalgimonas zhirmunskyi. Next base: position 379,305 of record JANFFA010000001.1, on the reverse strand, counting down.
TCAGGGCAAGGCCGACGAGGCGCGACGCCTTTTGGCAATGCGCCGCCCAACAACGGACAGCGCTGGCGCGGTGGCGGGCTTGGCAGCCTGATCGACAGGGTGCGCAGGGGGCCGGGTAGGCAAACGTGCGGTTATCGCGCGCGACGGCGAAGGATCACTCTTCGATCGTGGTGGGGGTGCCGGGCGGCACGGCCTTGAGGTAGGCGGCAATTGCTTTCAGATCGCTTTCGGGCAGGTGCGACAGGTTTTGCACCACATCGGCCATCTGGCCCCCGGCGCTGTCGTAATCGGGGGTAAAGCCGGTGGCGAGATACGAGGCGATGTCCGTCTCGGACCACGTCAGCTTGTCCGGGGTAATGGGCGGAATGCGGCCCTTGCCATCGGGGTTGGCCGCGCCTTGCAACCAGCGCGATGTATCGAGGCCACCCAATGCGTTGCGCGGGGTGTGGCATTCGCCGCAATGGCCGAGCGCCTCGACCAGATAGCGCCCACGGGTGAGGGTTTCGCCCTCAACCGGGACAACCCACTCAGGCTTGAGGAACAGCCATTGCCAAGCGCCAAGCGCGCGCCGGATATTGAACGGGAAGGCGACGTCATTGGGCAGGCTGGCGGTGTCGTCGGCGGGCAGGGTTTTGAGATAGGCGAAAAGATCGCTCACGTCCTGCGGCGTGGCGCGGGTATAGGTGGTGTAGGGGAAGGCCGGGTAGAGATGGCTACCCCCGGGCGTCACGCCGCGCTGCATTGCGTTGGCAAGGTCGATCAACCGCCAGTCGCCGATGCCGGCAGACTTGCTTTGGCTGATGTTGGGGGCGTGAAACGTGCCGAACTCGGTCTCGAAAGCCAGCCCGCCGGTGAGAACCAAGCGATCGTCGCCTTCAGCCTTGGGTGCGGCATGGCACGAGGCGCAGCCAGCCGCCCAGAACACCTGTTCACCGCGGGCCACATCGCCCGTCAATTCCGCATAAATCGCCGGGTCAAGCGGGCGTGGACGCGTGATCCACCACCCAAGCAGCAGGCCGCCGATCAGGAGAACAACGATATATCGCAATATGTTATACATGGCTTTTCATGTGATGCGCGAGGGTTGCCCGCGCATCACCAAAGATCAGTTGTCGACGCGGAACTGTTTGTGGCAGCCGCCACAAGAACCGCCGACAGCGCCCACCGCGCCCTTGAGTTGATCGAGACCCTGTCCAGCAGCCGCTTCCATATCGGCCGCCGCCTTAGTCAGCGCCATGTGTTTATCTTCGAACCCGGCCATGTCCGACCAGATCGCGGGCAGGGCTTCGGTCTTGTCGCCAAGCTGCTCGGTCGAGGTGCCTTCGACCCAGTAGGCGGTCATGTTGAGTTGCGACAGCAGGGAGAGGTTTTTGGCCGCGGCACTGGCGGTGTCGGCATCATAGGGGATGGCACCCTTGGCCATGCCGCCCAGCGTACCGAGGTTGAAGGCAAAGAGCATCATCGTGTCCTGCCGCGCCTTGACGGCTTTCATGGCGGCCTCGTCGCCGCTTTGACCGATGGCGGTGCCTGCGACGGCAGTGGCAAGGGCGAGGCCTGCGATGGCGGTGAAGGCTTTCTTCATGGTCTCTCTCCTGTTGTGATGGCCTGTTGTGATGGCCTGTGTGCTGGATAAGATCGCGTGATCCCGGTCCTGAACCAGTCCTGACCCCGACAGATTGCGCGAGGTTCGGCACGTTGGCTAGGGTGCAGGTGAGAGGCGCGCGGGAAATCGCCTTGACCTCACGTAAACGTGACGCCGGGGCGTGGTGGCACGGCAGGCCGCGCTAGCGTGTGGGGCGGATTGGCCCGGGGGCGACCTGCATCCACTCGGGCCAGCCGATGGTGCGCTCAATCCCCACGATCACCGCCGCCAAGCCGACCACGATCAGCACCGTGATCACCATCCGCCGCGACGGAGGGCGGCGGGCCCAGCGGGCCATGCGTATGAAGTGGCGAGGATTGATCATGCGAGAAAACCGTTTCGGGATCGGGAGGGTGCAGGCTAGACTCTGACCATTGCAGAAGGAGATTTCAATGAAGCGTTTTGTGATCGCGAGTTTGGTCGCGCTTGGCCTGAGCGGTGCGGCATTGGCCGACATGCCTGAACAGGAGCAGATCGAGGCGGCCCGCGCGGCTTACATCGCGGGCGATCATGCCGCCGCGCTTGCCGTGCTTTTGCCCGCCGCCGAGGCAGGGGATGCCAATGCGCAGAATATCGTCGGCGCGGCCTATTCGGATGGCCACGGTGTGCCGGTGGATCCGGTGGCGGCGCAGGCATGGTATGAAAAATCGGCCGCGCAGGGCTGGGTCAAGGCAAAGGTGAACCTTGCCGACCTGCTGCGCGAGGCCCCCGAGGGAATCGGGCAGGACTTCGCCCGCGCGATCACGCTCTATGACGAGGCCAAGGCCGAGGGCTATGCCTATGCGTTTTATGCGCGCGGCCGGATGCACCGGTTGGGGCAGGGCGGCGCGGCGGACCCCGTGGCCGCGCGGGCCGAGTTCGAGGCCGGGTTGAAGCGGGGCAACGGGCCTGCGGGCAATGCGCTGGCAGATATGCACCGGCTGGGCGAGGGCGGGCCAAAGGACGAGGCCGCCGCGCGCGCGATCTATCGCGAGGCGGCGACGCTGGGCTATGCGATTTCGATCGGGAACCTTGCGTTCATGTATGAAACCGGGCTGGGCGGACCTGTCGATCCGGTGGCGGCCTATGCGCTTTACGTAGCGGCGGCAGAACGCGGCGATGGCAATGCGGCGGTGAACCTGGCCGATTTCATCATCGCCACGCCCGGCTATTGGCAGGACAGGCCGACCGCGCTGGCGTGGTGCCTTTACGGGCTGGACCGGGCGCGCGCCGATCAGGAAGAGGCGTTCGAGGGCATGTGCGAGGCCGTCGCGCATGAGCTTTCCGAGGCGGAAAAAGCCGAAGCCGCGCGGATATATGCAGAGTGGTAAGGCCCCGGCGGCGCGCCGGATCAGGCCGTGTCGGTAAAGCGGACCTTGCCGATGAACGGAAGGTTGCGGTTGCGCTGCGCGAAGTCGATGCCGTAGCCGACGACAAATTCGTCGGGAATTTCAAAGCCGATCCAGTCGGCCTTTACAGTGGTTTCGCGCCGCGTGGGTTTGTCGAGCAGTGCGATGCAGCGCAGCTTGCGCGGATGGCGGCTTTCCAAAAGGTGCAGCACGTGATCGAGGGTAAAGCCGGTATCGACAATATCTTCGACCACCAGCACGTCACGCCCTTCGATGGCGCCGCGCAGGTCCTTGAGGATGCGCACCTCGCGGCTTGATTCCATGCCGTCGCCGTAGGACGAGGCTTCGAGGAAGTCGACCTCGACCGGGAGGTCCAGTTCGCGCACCAGATCGGCGATGAACACGAAAGAGCCGCGCAGAAGCCCCACGACGACAAGCTTGTCGGTGTCCGAGAATTCATTGCGAATCTCGCGCGCAAGCGCCTCGATCCGGGCGGCGATAGACTTGGCCGAGATCATTTCATCGATCACGTATGGGCGGTGTGGCATGATATCCCCTTGATTTCCCGAGCGCAGAATACGAAATGGTGCGCCACTGTCACGGAAAAGATGGGGCGACATGACGACCCGGAGCGAAACCCGACTTCTTCCCTATACCGCCAAGCAGATGTTCGATCTGGTGGCGCAGGTGGACAAGTATCCAGAATTCCTGCCTTGGTGTGCCGCTGCGCGGGTGCGCTCGCTTACTCCGGTGGAGGGCGGGCAGGAGATGCTGGCCGATCTTGTGATCTCGTTCAAGGTGTTCCGCGAGCGGTTCGGAAGCCGTGTCGGGCTGTTCGAAGAGCGGATGCATATCGACACCGAATACCTTGACGGGCCATTCAAATACCTGAAGTCGACCTGGGATTTTCGCGATGTCGATGGCGGTGTCGAGGTGGCGTTCTTTGTCGACTTCGAGTTCAAGAACTTCGTTTTGCAAAAGGCGATCGGTCTTGTGTTCAACGAGGCGATGGCGCGGATGGTGCGCGCCTTCGAAGAGCGGGCGCACGCGCTTTACGGCTGAGCTTGGATGCTGGGGGCGCTGCCCCCACGCGCATGTTTAAGTGGGGGCCAGCCCCCACACGCAGGTTGAAGTGGGGGCCAGCCCCCACACCCCCGGGATATTTATGGTCAGATGAAGCCGGGGGTGGCGTTTTTGCCTCTTCGGGCGTAGCCCTTTTTGAGAGTGAGAGGGGGACGAGATGATTTCTGAGAAACTGGCGAGTTTTGCGATCGGGGTGTGTGAAGCACCCGAGGCGGTGCGGGCGGTGGCGCGGTTGTCGCTGATCGACTGGATGGCGGTGGGGATTGCGGGGGCGGACGAGCCTGTGGCACGGGTGATGCGCGCCTTTGCCGGCGAGGAAAGTGGCGCGGCGCAGGCGGGGCTGATCGGGGGCGGGCGCGCCCCGGCCCGGATGGCGGCGCTGGTGAATGGCACGATCAGCCATGCGCTCGACTACGATGACACGCATTTCGCCCATATCGGGCATCCGTCCGTGGGCGTGATTCCGGCGGCGCTGGCCGTGGGGGAACATCTGGGCTGTTCCGGCGCGGATGTGCAGGAGGCGGCCCTTGTCGGCATGGAAGGGGCGATCCGGTTTGGCGTGTTCCTTGGGCGCAGTCATTACCAGGTCGGCTATCACCAGACGGCCACGGCGGGGGCTGTTGGGGCGACGATGGCGGCGGGGCGGCTGATGGGTCTGGACCAGGGCCAGATGGAAACCGCGCTTGGCCTTGTGGCGACACGGGCGAGCGGGCTGAAATCGCAGTTCGGCACCATGGGCAAGCCCTTCAACGCCGGGCTTTCGGCAGCCAATGGCGTGGAAGCCGCGACGCTGGCACGGCTGGGGATGGAGGCGCGGCTTGGCGCGCTGGAAGGGCCGCTTGGGTTGAGCGAGACGCATCATGGCGAGGGCGATCCTGCGGCGCTGGACGGCTTGGGGCGCGCTTGGCTGTTCGAGAGCGTGAGCCACAAGTTTCATGCCTGCTGTCATGGGCTTCATGCAGTGCTTGAGGCGGCGCGCGATATCGAGGTGGTGCCGGGCGATATCCGGGCGATCCGGGTCTGGACCAATCCGCGCTGGATGAGCGTGTGCAACCAGCCCGCACCCGAGACCGGGCTGGGCGCGAAGTTTTCCTATGCGACGGTGCTGCCGATGCATTTTCTGGGCCATGATACGACGCGGTTGGAAAGCTATGACGCGGCGACCTGTGCCGATCCGCAGGTTCAACGCTTGCGCGGGATGGTGACGGTGACGGCGGATGACAGTGTCGGCGAGATGCAGGCGCGGCTTGAGGTCGAGACCGGCGCAGGGGTGTTGACGGCGTTTCACGATCTGGACGCGCCTTTGCCGCTCGCGGCGCGGGCGGCCAAGATCGCGGCCAAGGCGGAATCGCTTCTGGGCGAGGCGCGGGCGCACCGGGTGACGGCACTGGTCGAGGACGCGGCGTTGCCCGGGGCCTTGGCCGCCGAGTTCTCAAACTAAAATGAAAACGGGCGCCCGGATGGGGCGCCCGTTTCGTGCATTTGTCCTGATGTTCAGGAGGTGATGTCGTAGGCCCGTTCGCCATGCACGGCGAGGTCGAGGCCATTCACCTCGGTTTCCTTGTCGACGCGCAGCGGTGTGATCAGGGCGACGAGTTTGACCAGCACCACCGTCACCACGAGGGTGAAGATGCCGACGATGGCAAGGCCGCCGAGTTGGGCCGCCCAGCTTCCTGCGCCGAAGACCGCGATCATAATCGTGCCGAAGATGCCGCCGACGCCATGCACGGCGAAGACATCGAGCGTGTCGTCGATATGGGCCTTGTGGCGGATGACGTTCACCAATTCCTGGCACAGGATGCCCGCCACGCCGCCAATGATCAGCGCCGGGATCGGGCCGACAAACCCGCTGGCAGGCGTGATCGAGGCCAGTCCCGCGATCGTGCCGGTGACCGTCCCGACGAGCGAGGCCTTGCCGTATTTCACCTTTTCCCACAGCGCCCAAGTGAGCGAGGCCATCGCCGCCGAAAGATGCGTGACCGTGATCGCCATCGCAGCACCGCCATCGGCCGCCAGTTGCGAGCCGCCGTTGAAGCCGAACCAGCCGACCCAGAGCATCGCCGCGCCGATCATCACGTAGCCCGGCGCATGCGGTGGGGTGGTGCGGTTTTCGCGCGGTCCGAGAAAGACGGCGATCACCAGCGCCGCGATGCCGGCGGTTTCATGCACCACGATGCCGCCGGCGAAATCGCGCACGCCGACCTCGCCAAAGATACCACCATCCGAGAGGAACCCGCCGCCCCAGATCCAATGTGTTACCGGAGCGTAGCACAGGAGCATCCAGAGCCCGGAGAACAGCATGACGAAGCCGAAGCCGATCCGCTCGACATAGGCACCGACGATGAGGGCGGGGGTGATGATGGCAAAGGTCATCTGGAAAGCGAAGAACAGCACCTCGGGCAGGGTGCCCGCCGTTGTTTCGGCCGTGACACCCGAGAGGCCCAGCCGCGCCATGCCGCCCCAGAACGCGCCGTCGCCGCCGAACGCGATGGTGTAGCCGAAGATGAACCAAAGCACGCTCATCAAACAGGCAATGGCGTAGACCTGCATGAACACGCTCAGCACGTTGCGCGCCCGCACCAGCCCGCCGTAAAACAGCGCCAGTCCCGGCAATGACATGAATAGCACCAGCGCCGTGGCCACCATGATCCAGGCTGTATCCGCTCCGTTCATCCTCGACATCCTCCTCGTTGTCCCTTGGGTTTCGGGGGGCGTAGCGAGCGGGCGCGGGAAGGGAAGGTTAATTTGGCGTCGAAGCGGGTAAAAAACAGGCGCTTAGCAATTCGCACGGTATATGTGCGCTATTCTGGATGCTTTGCCTAAATTGAGGGCAGTGTTAGGACAGGGCCGAGAGCAGCAGGAACAGCGCGTGATCGCGCGCCGCGCGGCGGACCCAGTCGCGCCCGCGCGGGCCGAACTCCTGTGTCTCAACATGCGTTGCGTGGCCCGCCATGGCGCGGGCAAAACAAACGCGGCCTTCGGGTTTGTGCTCGGAACCGCCGGGTCCGGCGATGCCAGTGATCGACACGGAAAGCTGTGCGTGGGAATGCGTCAACGCGCCTTCGGCCATTTCGCGCGCGACCTCTTCGGACACCGCGCCATAGGCGTCGAGCGTGTCGGCGCGCACGCCGAGCATCTCCATCTTGGCGGCGTTGGAATAGGTGACAAAGCCCCGCTCGACCACGTCAGAGGAGCCGGGGATGTCGGTCAGGGCAGCGGCGACCATGCCGCCGGTGCAGCTTTCTGCGGTGGCGATCATGACGCCGGCTTTGCGGGCCTGCTCCAACACATGGGTGGCGGTCATGATTGCAGGACGCCGTGATAGAAGCCCGCGGCCAGCATGGTGACGATGGCGGCGGCGATGCCTGCGAACACGTCATCGAGCATCACGCCCATCGGCCCCTTTTGCCGGTCAGCCCAGCCGATGGGGCCGGGTTTCCAGATGTCGAAGAGGCGGAACATCAGGAATGCGCCCAACCAACCGGGCCACAGCGCGAGACTGTCCCAGCCGAGATAGCCGTTGGACTGTGCGCCGATCAAAGTGGGCAGCAGGGCGATCCATTGGCCCACAACCTCGTCCACCACCACTTCGGAGGGGTCATGGTTTTCCTTGCCCCGGGTATGTTCGCGCGTGGCCCAATAGCCAAGGGCGAAGACCAGCGGCGTGAGAATGGCGATGGTGATCCAGCCCCCGGCCCAGAACAGCAGGAACCCGGCGATCACGGCGGCGGCGGACCCCCATGTGCCGGAGAAGGGTTTGAGATAGCCGGAGTAAAAGAAGGTCGCGATGACTGTGCTCATGATTTCACCAATGTTGCGGTGGCCAATGCGGCGATGCCTTCCTCGCGGCCGGTGAAGCCCAGCCGCTCGGAGGTGGTCGCCTTGATCGAGACGCGGGTCGGGTCGATGCCAAGGATTTCGGCCATGCGGGCCTGCATCGCATCGGCATGCGGGCCGATCTTGGGGCGTTCGCAGACCAGCGTGCAATCGACATTGCCGATCGTGAAGCCCATTTCGCGGGCAAGGTTCGCGGCATGGGCGAGGAAGATCTCGCTCGCCGCGCCCTTCCATTGCGGATCGGAGGGCGGGAAGTGGCGGCCGATATCGCCTTGGGCCAGCGCGCCGTAAAGCGCATCGGTGACCGCGTGCATGCCGACATCGGCATCGGAATGCCCGTCCAGTGCGCGCTCATGCGGCACGTCGATGCCGCAGAGCGTGACATGGTCGCCCTCGCAGAAGCGGTGCACGTCGTAACCGTTGCCAAGCCTGATGTCGATCTGGCTGATATCCATCTGCGCCCCCAATATGCGTTCGGCCCGGGTGAAATCGTCCGGGTGCGTGATCTTGAGATTGTCCTCATGCCCGGGAACGATTGCAACCTCAAGCCCTGCGGCGCGGGCCACTTCGACATCATCCGCCGCCGGGCCGGGATGGGCGCGGTGGGCGGCAAGGATGGCGGCGTAGGCGAAGCCCTGCGGTGTTTGCGCGCGATAAAGGCCGGTGCGGTCCTGCGTGCCGGTGACGCGGCCCTTTTCGCCGCGCCAGAGCGCATCGGTGACGGGCAGGGCGGGGGCGGCGGCGGGGGTCTCGTCAAGCGCGGCCAGAACGGCGCTGATGATCGCGGCGCTGACACCGGGACGCGCGGCATCGTGGATCAGCACCTTTTGCGTGCCCGGCGCGCAGGCCTCGAGCCCGGCAAGCACCGAGTCGCGGCGTTCGGCCCCGCCGGGAACGATGGTGCAGGGCGGATCGGAGGGCGCGCGACCGGCGGCAATATCATCGGGGTGCAGCACGAGGATCAGCTGATCGATCCCGGGGTGGCGGGCAAAGGCGCGCAGCGTGTGCAGGACGACGGGCGCGCCTGAAAGCTCCTGCCATTGCTTGGGCAGGGGGCCGCCTGCGCGGGTGCCGCGCCCGGCGGCGACGATGATGGCGGCTGTGCCCATGCTGGCCCTCCCGGTTGGGGCTTTGAATAGGGGCTTCCAGGTGTGAGGGCAAGTCAGGGTCGGCAAGGGGCGCGCCTTGGTCATTGCTTAAAAATTGTGCAACGTACATTGTGATGAGGCTTTCAAGGCGTTGTGACATTGAGTATCCCCGCCCCGCACCGTAGCCCCTAAGTAACGCACAAGGATTAAGCGATTGCCCGATTCCTTCCAACAGACCCTGCCAGAGATGACGCCGCCCGTGGCGCTGGCGCCCTTGGCGGGGATTACCGACCTGCCGTTTCGCCATCTCGTGGCGGGCTTTGGCGCGGGGCTGGTGGTGTCGGAAATGATCGCCAGCGGCGAATTCCTGACCGAGCGGCCCGGATCGAAGGAAAAGGCCGAACTGGGGCTGGGGATCGACAAGACAGCGGTGCAAATCGCCGGACGCGACGGTGCCACCATGGCCGAGGCGGCACGCCATCTGGCCGGGATGGGCGCGCGGATCATCGACATCAACATGGGCTGCCCGGCCAAGAAGGTGACCGGGGGCATGTCGGGATCGGCCCTGATGCGCGACCTTGATCACGCGCTGACGCTGATCGAGGCGGTGGTGGAGGCGGTCGAGCTGCCGGTGACATTGAAGACCCGGCTGGGCTGGGATGACGCCAGCCTGAACGCGCCCGAACTGGCCAAGCGGGCCGAAGGGGCCGGGGTGAAGCGGGTGGTGATCCACGGGCGCACGCGCTGCCAGTTCTATAAAGGGCGCGCCGATTGGGCGGCGATCCGGGCTGTGAAAGAGGCGGTGTCGATCCCGGTCATCGCCAATGGCGACATCACCAGCCCCGAGACGGCGCGCACCGCGCTTGATGCCTCGGGGGCCGATGGGGTGATGATCGGGCGAGGCGCGCAGGGGCGGCCTTGGCTTTTGGCGCAGGTGGCGCATGAGCTTTATGGCGCTCCGGCCCCCGAGATCCCCGAAGGGTGTGATCTTTTCGACATGGTTTCAGAGCATTACGAAGAGATGCTCATGTTCTATGGCCCGGATCTGGGCGCGCGCGTCGCGCGCAAGCACCTTGGATGGTACATGGACGAGGCAGGCACACCCGCCGCGCTGCGCCGTGAAGTCCTGACCCATCGTTCGCCTGCACAAGTGCTGCGCCTGATCCCCGATGCGATGACCAAACACGAGGTAGAGGCAGCATGAGCCCTCAGTCAGCCCACCCAGAAGACGTCATTTGGGCCGCGTTGCCCGTGCCCGCGATCCTGGTTGATTCAGAAGACAGGATCGCCTCCGTCAACCCGGCGGCCGAAGGGTTTTTCCTTAGTTCTGCCAAGGCATTACAAGGCACTCCTATCTGGGACAAACTGACCGTCGATGCCCCGCTTGAAGAGGCCTTCGAGCGCGCCCGCAGCGCCGGGACACCGCTGTTTGTCAATGATGTCGACGTCGGCACTGGCGATCGTGCGCCGTTGCATTGCAACTTGCAGATCGCGCCCGTGCAGCAATTGCCGGGGCAGATGCTGTTTCTGATCAGCCCGCGTGAACTGGCCGGGCGAATGACGCAATCGCATTCGGTCAAATCGGCGGCCAAATCGGCCATCGGCATGGCCGAGATGCTGGCCCACGAGATCAAGAACCCGCTCGCGGGGATCACCGGCGCGGCGCAGCTTCTGAGCATGAACCTCACCCCGGAAGACCTTGAATTGACAGACCTTATCGTCAACGAGTCACGCCGCATCGTGAAGCTGCTTGAGCAGGTCGAGCAGTTTGGAAACCTGTCTGAGCCGGATTTCCGCCCGGTGAATGTCCATGATGTTCTGGACCGTGCGCGGCGCTCGGCGTTGCTGGGTTTCGGGGCACATATGAAGATCGTCGAGGATTACGATCCGTCGCTGCCACCGGCCTTCGGTGACCCGGACCAATTGTTGCAGGTGATGCAGAACCTGTTGAAAAACGCCGCCGAGGCGGCGGGTAAGGACGGCGGCACCATCCGCCTGCACACCTATTACGAACACAGTTTCCGACTGCGCCGCGCCGATGGTCAGTCCGAGAGCCTGCCGTTGCAGATCGAGATCATCGACGATGGCCCCGGTCTGCCGCCCCATATTGCCGACGATATCTTTGATCCCTTCGTTTCGGGGCGCGAGAATGGCACCGGACTTGGCCTTGCGTTGACCGCGAAGATCATCAGCGATCACAACGGCTGGATCTCGGTCGACTCGGTCCCCGGGCGGACGGTGTTCAAGATATCTTTGCCGCGCGCGCCCAAAAAATCGAAAACCGCTGAGGAGAAAGCCTGATGGATGGCACCGTTCTTGTCGCTGATGACGATCGCACGATCCGCACCGTTCTGACACAGGCGCTGACGCGTGCGGGATGCAAGGTGCATGCCACCTCGTCGCTGACCACGCTGATGCGCTGGGTCGGTGAGGGCAAGGGGGACGTGGTCATCAGCGACGTGATGATGCCGGATGGCAATGGGCTCGAGATGCTGCCCAAGATTGCCGAGGACCGGCCCGGATTGCCGGTGATCGTGATTTCGGCCCAGAACACGATCATGACGGCGATTCAGGCCGCCGAGGCCGAGGCCTATGATTACCTGCCCAAGCCATTCGACCTTCCGGACCTGATGAAGCGCACGGCGCGGGCGTTGGAAAACCGTCGTCGGACGCCCGGTTCTCAGACAACGGAAGTTTCCGATGAACGCCCCGATGAACTTCCCCTCGTGGGGCGCACGCCGGCGATGCAATCGCTTTATCGGCTGGTTGCCCGGGTGATGAACACCGACATGGCGGTGCTGATCTCGGGCGAGAGCGGAACAGGAAAATCGCTGATCGCGCGGGCGATTCACGATTTTTCGGATCGACGCACCTTGCCTTTCGTTACTGTCACTGCGGCCGACCTTCAGGATCTGGAAGGGCCGGCGAAAATCCTTGCGCGGGCGCGGGGCGGCACCATTTTGTTTGATGAGATCAGGGACATAGACAGCGAACTTCAAGCGCGGATCGTGCGGATGATCGACACGCCCGGCGATCACGTGCCGCGCTTCATGGCGACCAGTCAAAGCGATCTGAACCAAGCGATGGAAGACGGTAGCCTGCGTCAGGACCTGTTCTACCGTCTCGACGGGGCGGCGCTGCACGTGCCGAGCCTGCGTGAGCGGGTGGACGATATTCCGCTGCTGGCCGAACATTTCCTTGCCAAGGCCGAGCGTGAGGGCGCGCCGCTGCGCCAATTTAGCGATGAGTCGATGGAATTGATGCGCAAGTACAGCTGGCCCGGCAACGTGCGACAGCTTGAGAACGCGGTCAAACGGCTGGCCATCACTGCGCGGATGGATGAAATCAGCCGCTCTGAAGTCGAAGCCGTGCTGGGCAACCAGCCCGGAACCGAGCCGACCCTCGGCCCGGCGGATACTGACAAGCTTTCGGCCAGCGTGGCGCGGCATTTGCGGCGTTACTTCGATCTGCATGGCAATGTGTTGCCGCCTCCGGGGCTTTATGCCCGTATCCTGCGTGAGGTAGAGGGGCCACTGATCGAAATCGCGCTGGATGCGACCGGTGGAAATCAGGCCAAATGTGCCGATCTGCTTGGCATCAACCGCAATACCTTGAGAAAGAAGATCAACGATCTCGATATTAACGTGACACGCCGCCGCAAGTTGATGTAAAACCGCAACAGGCCCGTGACTGAATCGCCTCAACCAAGAGAAAGGCGACGCGCGGAGTCGATATAGAGCGGTGTTGGTGCGCAAGCGCCACAAAATCATGAGGGCAGCGGGTGGTATCCCGGTCACGCAATTCAACTTGGATGAGGCTGGTGCGTCTGCGCCGGGCGCGGCGCGTGAAAAACGCGGGCACGCTGGGTCTGGTTGTTCTGGCGCCTGTCTTGGTGGCCGCGACCTATCTCGTGCTGGGACCGTTGCAGCAGGGCGCGAACTCGGACGCGCTGCGGGTCGTGATGCTTCTCGATCTGATTTACGTGCTGCTTGTCGCCGCGCTGGTGTTGCAACGCGTGGTCAAGATGGTGTCGGACCGACGTGCAAAATCCGCCGGGTCGCGGCTTCACATGCGGCTGACTGGCGTGTTCACCATCATGGCGCTGATCCCTACGATCACGGTGGCAATTTTCGCGGTTCTGACGGTGAATATCGGCCTTGAAGGATGGTTTTCCGAGCGGGTGCGCTCGGTCGTGGGGACGTCTTATGCGGCGGCGCAGGCCTATGAGGACGAGCATCGCCAAGCGCTGATCGACAGCGCTCGTTCGGTGGCGAGCACGATCGATCTGACCCGCGCGGCGCAGCCCTTCATGCAGGATCCCGAGATCCGCGAAGTCCTGACACTGGCTCAGCGGCGGTATCAGCCCGCCATGCGCGAGGCCTATGTTATCGACGGCACCGGTGATTTGCGTGGTCGCGGGGACCGCTCTTACCTGTTCGAATTTGAGCGGCCCAGTGCGGGCGACATCGAACAGGCCCGGGAAAACGGCATTGCGGTGATTCAGGACTGGGACAATGACGAATTCCGCGCCATCGTGCCGTTGGCGCGCTTTCCCGATCGGCTTGTCTATGTGAGCCGGACGGTGGATGGCGATATCCTCAAGCTGCTGGATGACACGCAACAGACCGTGCGGCTTTACCAACAACTTGAGTCCGAGCGGGGCAGGGTGCTGTTCGAGTTCGGCCTGCTTTACCTTGGCTTCGCGGTGATCCTGATCCTTGCCGCCGTCTGGCTGGGCCTTTGGTTTGCCGAACGGCTGGCCGGACCGGTGGGGCGGCTGGCGGGTGCAGCGCAGCGCGTGGGCGCGGGCGATCTGGATGTGCAGGTTCTGGAAGAAGAGGGCGACGACGAAATCTCGATGCTCGGGCGCTACTTCAACCAGATGACCAAGCAACTCAAGGGCCAGCGTGAAACCCTTCTGACCAACACCGATCAGATCGAACGCCGCCGCCGGTTATTCGATTCAGTGCTGAGTTCGGTCACCTCGGGGGTTGTCGGGCTTGACCCCGATGGGCGGGTGACCTTCGTTAACCGCTCGGCCGAACGGCTGTTGGCGTGGGAGGGCGATCAGGCGCATCTAGCGCTGTCGGTGGTGGTGCCCGAGTTCGGCCCGCTGTTCGACACCCTGCGCGATGCGCGCAGTGGCGTGGTGCAGGACGAGGTGAAGGTCGCGCGCGGCGGCAACCTTGAGAACCTTCTGGTGCGGATGTCGACCCGGCGTAGCGAAGAAGGCGAGTTGGAGGGCTACGTTGTGGCCTTCGACGATGTGACCGATCTGGTCAGTGCACAGCGCATGGCCGCATGGGGCGACGTGGCCCGCCGGATCGCGCATGAGATCAAGAACCCGCTGACGCCGATTTCGCTATCGGCCGAGCGGATCAAGCGGAAATTCTCGCGCCAGCTTGACGAAGAAAATGCCGAGAGCCTTGCCGATTTGACCGAGGTGATCGTGCGCCAGACCGACGGCTTGCGCCGGATCGTCGATGAATTCTCGAAATTCGCGCGGATGCCCGAGCCGGACCGCCGCCACGAAAGCCTGCGCGATTTGGTCAACGGCGCGGTGTTGCTGCAGCAAGCCGGCCAGCCCGAGGTAAAGATTTCCGCCGATCTGGCGAAGGATAGCCTTGAAGGTGAATTCGACAGCGGCATGATCGGGCAGGCGCTGACCAACCTGATCAAGAACGCAGGCGAGGCGACCCAGACCTATCGCGAAGCCCACGAAGATGCCGACGATGCGGGCTATGCCCCCGAGATCCGGATCACGACAGAGCGGCAGGACAACGAGGCGCGGATCACCATTTCCGACAATGGTATCGGCCTGCCCGAAGACCGGGCCAAGCTGTTCGAGCCTTATGTGACGACCCGCGATGCAGGCACCGGCCTTGGCCTGCCGATCGTCAAGAAGATCATCGAGGAGCACGGCGGCACGCTGGCCCTCGAAGATGCTGCGCCCTTTGGCCCGGGTGCGCATCACGGCGCAATGGCGGTGATCCGGCTTCCGGTCGCGCCTGTCGTGGCCGAGTCTCAAATTCAAAAAGAACAAGCGGTGTGAGGTAACAAAGATGAGCGACATCCTGATTGTCGATGACGAACGCGACATACGTGAACTGATTTCCGATATTCTGGAAGACGAGGGCTATACCACGCGCCTTGCGGGTAATTCCGAAGACGCAATGAGCGAGGTCGAGGCCGAGGCACCGGCGCTGATGATCCTCGATATCTGGCTGAAAGACAGCAAGATGGACGGGATCGACATCCTCAAGTCCGTCAAGCGCGACAAGCCCGATATTCCGATCATCATCATTTCGGGGCATGGCAATATCGAGATCGCCGTCGCCGCGATCAAGCAGGGCGCTTACGACTTCATCGAAAAGCCCTTCAACATCGACCAGTTGCTTGTCGTGATCCGGCGCGCGATGGAAACCAGCCGCCTGCGCCGCGAGAACACCGCCCTTAAGCGCAAGGACGTGACCAGCGCCGAGATGATCGGTGAAAGCGCCGCCTTCCGCGCCATGGTGAGCCAGCTCGACAAGGTGACGAAATCCAACGGGCGGGTGATGCTTTCGGGGCCGTCCGGCGTGGGCAAGGAGATTGCCGCGCGCTACATCCATGCGGAATCCAACCGCAAGGACGGGCCCTTTGTCGTGTTGAACTGTGCCTCGATCGAGCCGGACCGCATGGAAGAGGTTCTGTTCGGGCGCGAGGGCGGCGAACGCGGCGTTGAAAAGGGCCTGCTGGAAGAGGCCCACGGCGGCGTGATCTACTTCGATGAGGTGGCCGATATGCCGTCCGGCACGCAGTCCAAGATCCTGCGGGTGCTGGTGGATCAGCAATTCCTGCGGGTCGGTGGCTCGGAAAAGGTGCGGGTTGATTTGCGGGTGATTTCCTCGACCAGCCGCGATTTGGCTGACGAGATCGCCGGTGGGCGGTTCCGTGAGGAGTTGTATCATCGCTTGAACGTGGTGCCGATCGCTGTGCCCCCGCTGGAAGAGCGGCGCGAAGATATCCCGGTTCTGGCGCAGCATTTCATCACCGAGTTCAACCGCACCCAAGGCCTGCCCCTGCGTCCGCTGTCGGAAGAGGCGGTCGCCCTGATGCAGACGATGTCCTGGCCCGGCAACGTGCGCCAGTTGCGCAACGTGATCGAGCGGCTGCTGATCCTTGGCGACGGCACCGGCGAGATCGAAGCCCGCGAGTTGCCCTCGGAAGAGGAAAAGACAGCGGAAGAGGGGCGTGTGATGCTGTCGGGCGTTCTGGCCACGCTGCCTCTGCGCGAGGCGCGCGAGGCGTTCGAGCGGGAATACCTGCTGACCCAGATCAACCGGTTCGGCGGCAACATCAGCCGCACCGCGCAATTCGTCGGGATGGAGCGTTCGGCGCTGCACCGCAAACTGAAAAGTCTTGGCGTGGTGACCACCAACAAGGCTGGCGCGCGGGTGGCCACGGTTGATGAAGAGGCGGGTTAGCCCGCCTTTTCGCTCCCTTGCGCAAAGGCGCGGCTCGAGACCGAGATAGAGTTTCCCGAAGGATCCTTGGCGTTGGCAAAGAGGTATCCTTCGGCCTTGTGAATGGGCCCGAAGGTAAGCCCATCGGCCTTTGCCGCCGCGCAAAACGCCTCGACATCTTTGACATCGAACACCAGTTTGACCAGCGATTGCCCCTGCCGCTGACCTTTCGCGGCCGGGTGCAGCATCAGGACCGCGCCCGATGCCGGGGGCCGCAACTCCACGATGCGATCACCGTCTTGTCGGTGTACTTCATAACCGAAATAGCGAGAATAGAAGGCGGCCGTTGCCTCCAAACGGTGTGTATAAAGGATGAGGCGCCCCAAACCTGCGGTCATGTGTCTGCCTTTTGATCTTTAATCAAGTGTTGCGCTGGACCTTCTCACCCGGGATCGACCACCTGAAACGCGCCATTCTTGCGCCGGATCACGCAGGCGTTCTGTGACAGGCGTTTGGGCATGGTCACGGTGATGGCGGGCACTACGGATTTTTCGATTTCGGGCGGGCAGGGCGGCAGGCTGATCCGTGCGTAGCCGCGATCCTTCATGCATAGCGCCGCCACCTTGTTGCGCAGGGCAAGATTGGCATCTTCGGTGATGATCTGCGGCGGGGTTCTGTGGCCCGGCGTCATTCGGCACTGCCCGGGTTTGCGGCAGATCTTGCGCCCCGGCACCCATTGGCCCGGGATCACGCGGCTGACATTGCGCACGGGCACGTCGCGCTCGGCCTTGACGGCGCAGGTGATTTCGTCGCGCTCGGCCCCGGCGACGCTGACGCCGGGCTTGTAATAAAGCCCCATCGGCCCGCATCCCACCAACGCGAGGCACCCGAGAACGATCCATTTGCGCATGATTGCCTCCTTGATGAATGGCTTTTGTTTGCAATAGGTCTCACTCAGCCTAGCGCGGTGCGCGCCAAGGGACAAAGCAATTGACCGCCCTGCGCCCATCTGCCATTCAACCCCTTGCAAAACAGGGGATCGCTTCGAGATGAAGGTCATCATTTGCGGCGCGGGCCAGGTCGGCTGGCAGATCGCGCGCCACCTCTCCGGAGAAAAGAACGATGTGACGGTTGTCGACAGCAACCCCGATCTGGTGCGCCGGGCCACCGAAACGCTGGACGTGCAGGGCATTGCCGGCTTCGCCTCGTATCCGGATGTGCTTGACCGGGCGGGCGCGCGCGATGCCGATATGATCATCGCCGCGACCTATTCCGACGAGGTGAACATGGTCACCTGTCAGGTGGCGCATTCGGTTTTCGACATTCAGCGCAAGATCGCGCGGCTTCGGGCGCGCTCGTATCTCGATGCGATTTATTCCGACCTTTATCGCCGTGACCATCTTCCCATCGACGTGGTGATCAGCCCCGAACGCGAAGTGGCCGAAGCCGCGCTCAGGCGTTTGCGCGTGCCCGCCGCGTTTGACACGGAGACATTCCTTGACGGCAAGGCGCAGGTGTTGGGGATCGCGATCAAGGCCGATTGCCCGGTTCTGAACACGCCATTGCGCCAGTTGACCGACCTGTTTTCCACCCTCAAAACCATCGTGATCGGCATTCGCAGGGGCGGGCGGCTGTTTGCGCCCGCGGCGGGGGATCAGATTTTTACCGGTGACGAAGTCTATTTCTGCGCTGCGACCGAAGATGTGACCCGGACCCTCGAAGTTTTTGGCAAGACCAGCGAAAAACAAGAGCGGGTCGTGATCGTGGGCGGCGGCAACATCGGGCTGGCCGTGGCGCAGGCGCTGGAAAGCGGCGAAGGCCGTATTCGCGCCAAGGTGATCGAGAAAAACCGCGCCGTGGCCGAACGCGCCGCAGATGCGCTGGAGCGGACCATCGTTCTGAATGGCGACGGTCTTGATGCCGGCTTGCTGGCCGAGGCGTCGATTGACCGGGCCGATGCGATCCTGTGTGTGACCGATGACGACAAGACCAACCTTCTTGCCTCGGTCCGGGGAAAGTCCGAAGGCTGCGCGATGGCGATCACGTTGGTCAACGACCCGACTCTGCTGCCGTTGATGGGGCCGATGGGGATCGACGCCTATATCAACCCGCGTGCCACCACCGTGTCGTCGATCCTGCGCCATATCCGGCATGGCCGGGTGCGCGGTGTGTATTCCATCGGCGATGCCGAGGCCGAAATCATCGAGGCCGAGGTGCTATCAACCTCGCCCATCACGGGCCAACCGATCCGCGAGATCGATTTTCCCGAAGGCGTGCTGCTTGGCGCGGTTCTGAAAGACGGCAAGCTGGTGAAGCCCGCCGGATCGCTGCGCATCGATGAGGGCGATGTTCTGGTGATCTTTTCGCTGGCCAAGGACGTACCCGAGGTCGAGCGCCTTTTGCAGGTTTCGATCGATTTCTTCTGATCCGCTCATATACCGGACCATCGCGCCTTGAACCCGATCCGCCATATCCCTCTGTTTCTTGCCCTTATGGGGGTGATGGCGCTCGGGATGCTGATCCCGGCAGTTCATGCGCTGGCCTATGAACGCTTCCTCGAGGCGCGCAGTTTTTTCTATGCGAGCGTGCTGGGCCTTTTTGCCATGACGATCATCACGATCACGACGTCGGGGCGCCCGCGCCGCTCGCGTGGGGGGCTGACAGATCTGCTGGCGCTGTTTGCGGCTTTTGCCGTGTTGCCGATCTTTCTTGCGTGGCCTTTCTATGAAGCGCTGCGCACCACGTTTTTCATCAATGCGTACTTCGAGATGGTTTCGGCACTGACCACGACGGGCGCGACGATGTTCGCGCCCGAGCGCTTGTCAGATACGCTGCACCTGTGGCGCGGTATGGTCGGCTGGTTCGGCGGGCTGATCATGTGGGTCGCGGCAGTGGCCATCCTTGCACCGCTTAACCTTGGCGGCTTCGAAGTGACGGCTTCGGCAGAACCGGGGCAGGGCGGCACGCCCTCGGAACGATACGAAACCTCAGGGGTCAACCGCCGCCTGCAACGCGCCCTGCACGCGTTGCTGCCGGTCTATGGCGGGCTGACGGCGGTGATCTGGCTGTGCCTCATCATCCTTGGGGACCGGGCCGAAGTCGCGCTTATTCACGCGATGTCGACCATGGCCACCAGCGGGATCAGCCCGCTTGGCGGGGTCGAGCAGGCGGGCTCGGGTCTTGCCGGGGAAGCGGTGATCTTTCTGTTCATGTTCTTTGCCTTGTCCCGGCTGACCTTTTCCTCGGATACGCTGACGGGCGTGCGCCCCGGCCTGCTGAACGATCCTGAATTTCGCATCGGCCTGTTGATCATCGTGGGGGTGCCGCTGTTGCTGTTCGCGCGCCACTGGATCGGTGCGTTCGAACTGGATGACGAGGAAAACGTCTATGCCGCGGGCCGCGCGCTTTGGGGCAGTATCTTTACCGTCATGAGTTTCCTGACCACCACCGGCTTCGAAAGCGCGGGCTGGGAGGATACGCGCAACTGGTCGGGGCTGGGCACGCCGGGAATGATCCTGCTCGGCGTGGCGCTGATCGGGGGCGGCGTGGCGACGACGGCAGGCGGGGTCAAGCTGCTGCGGGTTTATGCGCTTTACCTCAACGGCCTGCGCGAGATGGAAAAGCTGGTGCATCCCTCGTCCGTCGGGCGCGCGTCGAGCGCGTCACGCCGAATCCGGCGGCAGGGGGCCTTCGTGGCGTGGATCTTCTTCATGCTGTTCGCCTTCTCTCTTGTGGCGGTGACCACGCTTTTCACCCTGACCGGCGTGGATTTCGAAAACGCGCTGGTGCTGGCCATCGCGTCGCTGTCGACCTGTGGGCCGCTTGTCACGGCGGGGGCCGAGGACCCAATCGCGCTGGCGATGCTCAGCGACAGTGCGAAACTGGTCTTTTCCGCCGCCTCCGTTCTGGGCCGGCTTGAAACTCTGGCCATTATCGCGCTCTTCAACCCGGCGCTCTGGCGCGAGTGAACGGCGCATTCGCCGATCGTTGATTTTGCTCTGGACGCGCCTTTGCCTGCGCGACATACTCACCCGGAAACGAGGGCACGCCGAATACGCGGCGTTTTGCAAGAACAAAGGCTTATTCCCACTATGGCTTCCGACAGACAAAACCTTCAGGACGCATTTCTTAACCACGTCCGCAAGACGAAGGTCCCGGTCACCATCTTCCTGATCAACGGCGTGAAATTGCAGGGTGTGATCACCTGGTTCGACAATTTCTGCGTCCTTCTGCGCCGCGATGGCCAGTCGCAGCTTGTTTACAAGCACGCGATCTCGACCATCATGCCGGCCCAGCCGATCTCGCTTTACGAGGGCGAAGACGCCTCCTGATATGGGCGACCACCAGATCGTTGAAAATGCGCCAACGCGCGCTTGGGTGCTTCACCCCGATATCCGCAATTTCGGCGGGTCGGGGGACGAACGTCCGCGCGATCCCGCGCGCGCGCTGGAAGAGGCCGTCAGCCTTGCCCATGCGCTGCCCGGTCTCGAGGTGGTGGGCAACGAGGTCGTGCGCCTGCCAAAGCCGCACCCCGGCCTGCTGTTCGGCACCGGTAAGATCGAAGAGTTGAAAGCCCGGCTCGAGGCGAACAAGATCGAATTGGTGCTGATCGACGGCCCGGTCTCGCCCGTGCAGCAGCGCAATCTTGAAAAGGCATGGGGCGTGAAGCTCCTCGATCGCACCGGCCTGATCCTAGAAATTTTCTCGGACCGTGCCGCGACGCGCGAGGGCGTGTTGCAGGTGGAAATGGCGGCGCTCAGCTACCAGCGCACGCGGCTGGTGCGCGCGTGGACCCACCTTGAGCGTCAGCGCGGCGGCCTTGGCTTTGTCGGCGGCCCCGGCGAAACCCAGATCGAGGCCGACCGGCGCGCCATCGACGAACAGCTTGTCCGCCTGCGCCGCCAACTGGCCAAGGTGGTCAAGACCCGCGATTTACACCGCAAGGCGCGCGCCAAGGTGCCTTATCCGATCGTGGCGCTGGTGGGCTATACCAACGCCGGTAAATCGACGCTCTTCAACCGCCTCACCGGGGCCGAGGTTATGGCCAAGGACATGCTCTTTGCCACGCTCGATCCCACCATGCGGCGGGTCAAGCTGCCCGAAGGCGGACCCGAGGTGATCCTGTCGGATACAGTGGGGTTCATCTCAGATCTTCCGACCGAACTTGTCGCCGCCTTCCGCGCCACGCTGGAAGAGGTGCTGGCCGCGAACCTGATCGTGCATGTGCGCGACATCTCGCATCCCGAAAGCGAAGAACAGGCCGCTGACGTGCGCGCCATCCTGGCCTCGCTCGGCGTGGTCGAAGATACGCCGCAGATCGAGGTCTGGAACAAGATTGACCTTCTGGCGGATCCTACGGCGCGCCTGAACGCGGCCGCGCGCAGTGACGATATCGTTGCCTTGTCGGCCATCACGGGGCAGGGGATGGATGACTTCCTGACCGAAGTGTCGCACCGCCTGACCGGCCTGCGCACCGAGGAAGATATGACGCTCACCTTCGCTCAGGGCAAACAGCGCGCATGGCTGCACGAACAGGGCGTGGTCGAATCCGAAGAACAGATCGACGAGGGATTCGCCCTGACCGTGAAATGGACCGAGACCCAGAAGCGCCGCTTCGCCGCGCTCTGATCCGGTGCCCGTCCTTCCGACGCAGGCCCCGAACTTCATCTTGCAAGAAATATCCCGGGGGTGAGGCCGCAAGGCCGAGGGGGCAGCGCCCCCTGACACCCCTCTGACCCTTACTGCGCCGGTTCCAGAACGGTCACCCCCACGGCCCCCGCGCGCGCCAGCGCCTCATCCAGCGACATGGGCACGTATTCCCCGCGCCGCCAAAGCTGGGCCATGTCGTCGTAATGACGGCTGAGCGGGTGGCCCGATTGCCCGGTCGAAATCACAAAGACCGATGAATCCGGGTCGGCAAAGTCATAGACCCCGCGATAGCCCGCACCGTGAATGTCGAGAAACGGATCCGGCCCGGTGCCGCGCGTCAGGCCACGGTTCAGCGTGTTGTCGCCGCCCGACGCACTTTGGCGAATGTTGACGAAGTAGCGCAGCAGCGGCACCTCGCCCAGCGTCGGGTGATCATGCGCCGCCTGATGCGCATCGCCCCAACGAAGGCTCTCAAGTGAAGTGCCCCATGTCTCGCCGATCCAGATCAGCGCGTCGTCCAGCGCCAGTTTCGCCATGTCGGCGCAGGTCTCTTTCGGCGTCGATTGCACCACGTCACACCAGCGCGCGGCACCGTCGATGTTCCGGAAGGCGCGTTCGATAAAGAGCGGCTCCAACCGGGTATAAGCATCGGCCAGCGGGCCAAGCTCATCTTCGATCAGGCGTTTTTGCAACGCCCGCATCCATGCGGCATAGATCAACGGCTCGGGCATATGTTCGTTCATCTCGCCGTTCCACTCGGCCAGAAGCTCCAGCGCGCGCTGGCGGCGGCGTTCGGGCGTGCCATCGGGTGCAGGCTCACCCGTGAACCACAGGTCGCGCCCCACCAGCGGCAGAAGGCTGCGCGCGGTGGGTGAGACGGTATCAAGCTGTGCCTCGATGAAACTGTCGCGCGTGTGGACCTGCCGCAATTGCATCAGCCGCGACCAGCGCGCCACGCGCTGCGTATCGCCCCAGTCAGAGCTGACGTTGGCGGGGAAGGGGCGGTCGACCGTCTTGTTGTTGGTGTTGCCGACGATGCCGCCTTGCGGGCTGACGAATTCGGGGTTGGCGGCGTAGGGAAAGATCCCCTCCCAGCGGTTCTGCGCCTTCCAGCCGAAGGTCGGCATGCGGCCTTGGCTTTCGTGCTGCGCATTGCGTCGCGGGATCGCGCCGATGGTCTTCATCCCCACGCTGAGCCGATCCGCCAGCACGAGGTTAACTGCCGGCGCGACGAAGGGTTCTGCGGCGGCGATCGCATCCTCGACCCGGCCCGCGCGCATCACCGCCATCGCCGCGCTCAGGCTGCGATCCTGGGGCGAAAACCCGGTCCACGAGATTGTCGCGACGTGCCCGGCAGGGGTGATGGTGCCAAGCGCCTTGTGCGATCCCGGCATGACGGGGCCGTTTTGCGTCCAGCGCAGGGTCAGGGTAAGCGGCTTGGCCTCGGCCACCGCGATGATCGACTTGCGGGTTTCGAACGTGGCGAACCCGTCGGGCGTGCGGTATTCTTCGGGGTTTTGCGGGTTCAACTCTTCCAGCCGCACGTCAAGATCGTCGACATAGGCCGAGGTAATCCCCCAGCCCAAGCGCGATGAGCGACCAGAGAACACCACCGGGATACCCGGGACAGTGGCCCCGATCACGCCGCCGGTGGAAAGCTCCATCCGCGCCAGATACCAGATCGAGGGGGCGGTAAATCCCAAGTGCGGGTCCGAAGCCAGCAACGTCCCCCCCGAGGCCGAGCGTGTGGGCGCCGCCGCCCATGCGTTTGACGCCGCCCCAAGACCCGGGCCCGCAAATGGCGAAAGCGGGGAGCCGGGCAGTCCCGGATCGGGTTGCGCGTGCGCAAAGCGTGGCACTTTCAGCCCATCCAAAAGCGCTTGGTAGTCGGGCAGGGCGGCGACACCCGACCCCGGCGCATCGGGGAGGATATCGCGCAGCATCCCGTCCGTCGCCCCGGCATCCGGCAACGCCCGCGAGGTGCGCGCGCGCAAGACTTCGCGGTCCAGTTGGTGGATGTTCTGCAGCGCCATCAGTTTCACCAGCGCGATGCTGTCGGCGGGCCGCCACGGCGAAATGGGGGCGTCGAACAGGAACATCTCGGGCGCGCCACGCCCCAATGCATCGCGGTTGATCTCGGCCAGCCGCGCGTTCACGCCGGCGGCATAGGCGTTTAGCGCCGAGGTGGTGTATTCGTCCTGCACCGCGACCGAGGCTTCGGCCAGACGGTAAAGATCGTAGCGCCGCATGATGGTATCGAGCGGCACGGTGGTTTGGCCGAACACCTCGGACAAACGTCCCTGCACCGTGCGGCGTAGCACTGTCATCTGCCACAGGCGATCCTGCGCATGGGCATAGCCCAGCCCATAAAATACGTCGCCGTCAATTGCGCCGAAGATATGCGGCACGTTCGCCGTGTCGCGCACGATTTCGACCGGGGCGTTGATGCCTTCGACCGTCAGGTGCTTGTCGTAATCGGGAAGCGATCGCGCGGCGAAGTAATAGACTGCCAGCACGACAAGCCCCGCAATCGCGACGACCGCGAACGTGATCCGAACCATCCAGCGAAAGAGTGTCGCCATGTCCTGCCTTCTTGTCTTGCGTCCCAAAAGTCGCAGCTTGGCGCGCTGGTTGCGCCCCATTGCGTCTTGCACTTCCCGCGCGCGCCAGACAAACCTTATGCCAACGGATTGCAAGGGAAAACCGCAAGGGAGAGGACGTTATGGCAAAGCTGGCATTTCTGGGACTGGGCGTAATGGGATACCCGATGGCGGGGCATCTGGCCGCCAAGGGACACGAGGTTTGCGTTTATAATCGCACCTCTGCCAAGGCCGATGCATGGGTGAAAGAGCACGGCGGCACATCCGCGCCAACCCCGCGCGAGGCCGCCCAGGGTGCCGAATTCGTGATGACCTGCGTTGGCAATGATGACGATCTTCGCGCCGTTTGCACCGGCCTTGACGGCGCATTCGCCGGGATGGCGGCAGGCGCGACACTGGTCGATCACACCACCGTTTCCGCCGCTGTCACCGCCGAGCTTTACGCCGCTGCGAAAGAGGCCGGTTTGGGCTTCGTCGATGCGCCCGTGTCGGGCGGGCAGGCGGGGGCCGAAAACGGCGTGCTGTCGATCATGTGTGGCGGCGATGCCGAGGTCTATGACAAGGCCGAGCCGATGATGCAGGCCTATGGCAAATCGATCAAACGCTTGGGCGAAAGCGGATCGGGGCAGCTGACCAAGATGGTCAACCAGATCTGCATCGCGGGGCTGGTTCAGGGGCTGGCCGAGGGGCTGCATTTCGCGCAGAAGGCCGGGCTGGATGGCCGGGCCGTGATCGAAGTGATCCAGGGCGGCGCAGCGGGAAGCTGGCAGATGGCCAATCGGCACGAAACCATGCTGGACGACAAGTTCGACTATGGTTTCGCCGTCGACTGGATGCGCAAGGATCTGGGCATTTGCCTTGCCACCGCGAATGAAAACGGCGCGTCGCTGCCGGTCACGGCGCTGGTCGATCAGTTCTACAAGGATGTGCAAAAGCTAGGCGGCGGGCGTTGGGATACCTCGTCGCTGATCAAGCGGCTCAACGCGATGGGCTGAAGCTCGGCTTGGCCCGGCTTGGCCTGCTGAAAACCGGGTGTGCGCGGGGGCATTGCGCCCGCGTCACCGCGCCGCTGGCCCGATGTCCTGTGCTTTGATAACAAAGCATATCCAGCAGGGGGAGGATGGCGGCGCAAATGACCGGTGAACTTGTCTACCAGATCATGATCGGGTCGCTGATCGTTATCCTTTCGGTGCTTCTTTCGGCCTTGGTGTTCCTGCTTCTTGAACTGATGATGGAGCGGGCGCACCGCTGGCTGATCCGGCCGCCGCATCGGGCCAAGCTGGGGCTTGTGCTTGTGGTGGCGGTGATCGGCGCGCTTGGCATGATCACGGTCAGCGTCTGGGTCTGGGCCTTGGCCTATCTCTGGTTCGGGGTGTTCAGCACCCTTGAGGAATCGCTCTACTTCTCGCTGGTCAGTTTCACGACGCTTGGGTTTGGCGACATCATCCTGCCGGTGCAGTGGCGCATCCTGTCGGGGATGAACGCGGCCAACGGATTTCTGCATATCGGGATGATGTCGGCGGTCGTGTTGGAAACCATGCGACAGGTGCGCAAGAACCAACTTCTGGGGCGTTGACCCCCCGGGTTAGAAGCCGGGCCAGAAAACCAGGCCAGCAACCGGACTAGTGCACCGAGGTTTTGGAAAACAGCTGGATCACCAGCAGCCCTGCGATGATCAGCACGATGCCCAGAACCGCCGCCGCATCGAGCGTCTGACCGAACATGAACCAACCGATGGTGGCGATCAGCACGATCCCCAGTCCGGACCAGATCGCATAGACCAACCCGACCGGCATGTATTTCAGCGCCAGCGACATGAAGAAGATCGAAATGCCATAGCTGACCAGCACCACGATGCTTGGGCCCAGCTTGGTGAACTGCTGGCTCATCTGCAACGCGGTGGTGCCGATGGTTTCCGTCAGGATCGACAGCGCAAGAAAGACATAGGGCATGGCAGGCCTTTTCGGATCAGCGGGCGATGTAGCGGTCGCGGCGGTGGTTGACGAGGATCACGATATTCAGGATCACAGCCCCCAAAAGCGACCATGCCACCATTTTCCACGGGAAAAGCGTGAAGGCCAGCGCAAAAACCACCGCGTCGAAGGCCAGTTGCACATGCCCCGCCTTGATGCCGCGCGTGTCCTGAAGCCAGACGGCGACGATCCCGACCCCGCCCAGCGTGGCCCCGTGGCGGAACAGGATCAAAAGGCCGGTGCCGCCGGTGATCCCCGTGAGCAGCGCCGCCAGTCCCGGATGCAACCACGAGATCTGGAATCCCAACGGCAACTGCCCGGTCAGGCCCGACAGAAGCGCGACGGCGAAAAACGTCTTGAGCGTGAAGGTCCAGCCCATACGCCGCACCGCCAGCCAGTAAAACGGCAGGTTCAGAACGAAGAACACTGCCCCAAAGCTCCAGGCGCTGACGTAAGACAGCACCAGCGACAGGCCCGCGATCTGCCCGGTGATCAGCCCGCCCGCGCGCATCAAATGCACCGTCAGCGCCATCAGCACCGCGCCCGAAATCAGGCCCAGCAGGTCTTCGAAAGGGCTATGCGCCGTTGCGGTGGAGGGTCGAAGTAATGTCATGACCCGGCGCTACCCCGGAGCGGCGCGAAGGTCCAGCCCCGAGAGGCGACGCCACAAAAAATGTGCGGCGGTCAAAGGACGTCATGCTGTTTTGTAGGCAACCCCGGCCGTGGCGTGCAGAGCAAAGTGCCGCATAAATCGGCAAAGGTCAGTGGCGACGCGACGAAATCTTCTGTGCATCCTCGCAGACTGACCTCGCGCCGGGGCACGGATTGACATTTCCCGCACATCCGGGCGATTTGGCGTCATCCCGACCCACGTGATCCACAGGCCGGACAAGCCACCGCAGCACGCTGCGCAGCCACGCCATGAACATGTTGGAAATATAAGGACTGCCCATGCAATCGCGTTTTGAATTCATCGCCATGATGGCCATGCTGTTCGCCACCGTGGCCTTCTCGATCGACTCGATGTTGCCAGCGCTTCCCGAGATCGGGCAGGAGCTTTCGCCAGACGCGCCCAACCGCGCGCAGCTGATCCTGAGCGCATTCGTGATGGGGCTTGGCGTCGGGACATTTATCGTCGGGCCGATCTCGGATGCGATCGGGCGCAAACCGATGATCCTGTTCGGCGCGGGGCTTTACATCGTCGGGGCGTTGCTGGCGTCGATGGCGCAAACGCTTGAACTGATGCTATTGGCGCGGGGTTTGCAGGGGCTGGGTGCCGCCGGTCCGCGCGTTGTCGGCATGGCTGTGACCCGCGATCTTTATTCCGGGCGTCAGATGGCCCAGATTTCAAGTTTCGTCATGTTCATCTTCGTGCTGTTCCCCGCGGTTGCGCCGCTCTTGGGCTCGGGGATCATCGAATTGGGCGGTTGGCGGGCGATTTTCCTGTCGTTTATCCTGTTCTCGATTATCGGAACCGTGTGGATGCAATTGCGCCTGTCCGAAACGCTGCCGAAAGCGGCGCGTTCGCCATTCCGCCCGGCGCCGCTGGCCGTGGCCGCGCGCGAGGTGTTCGCCCACCCGTCGGTGCGCATCACCATCGTCGTGCTGACGCTTTGTTTCGCGATGTTCTTTGCCATGCTGAGTTCGGTTCAACAGATCTATGACATCACCTTCGCGCGCGCCGACAGCTTTCCTTACTGGTTCTTCGCGATCAGCCTTGTCGCATCCGGCGCCAGCATCGTGAACGCCAAGCTGGTCGTGCGGCTGGGGATGCGGTTCCTGGTCACGGTGATACTTGGGGTACAGGTCGTGGTGGCGGGGGCCGTCGTGGTGCTGTCGCACGCGGGGCTGAGCAACGAGGCGCTGTTCGTCGTGTTCCTTGTCTGGCAAGCGGTGATGTTCTTCCAGATGGGCCTGACCATGGGCAACCTCAACGCCATGGGGATGGAGCCGCTGGGCCATATCGCGGGCATGGCGGCCTCGATCATCGGGGGCATTTCGACAGTGGCGGCGATGCTGCTGGCCGCCCCGATCGGATTGGCCTTCGACGGAACGATCGTGCCGTTGTCGACGGGCATTCTGATCCTTTCGGTTCTGGCCATGGGGTTGATGCTGTGGCTGCGCCGGGTAGAGGCGCGGCTGGAAGCAACCGCATACTAAGACGAAATCGACACATTGAAGAACGAGGCGGGGCGGTGTTCGCGCGGGGCGGACCCGTATCGACCCCGTAGCGAACCTGTGGCGAAAAAGACTCGTGCGGGTCGGCCAGCTTTGCCAATTTGACAAAAACTATTTGCGAAAACCAGCACTTGCGCCATGGTTGAAGTAATAAATTCAGAACAGGTGTGATAGGGATCAACCCTGCAGACGCCGCTACGATCGAGGCAGAGCAATGAAACGATGGCAACGCAGGGTGCGCATTTCCGAGATACATGCGATTGCGCAGGTGGCGTTGACGCATGGGCGCCACAATATCGATTACAAGAAATACCATACCGAGCTTACCTCTCTGAACGAGGCGCATTCAAGCAAGCCGAGCACGGATTGGATCGAGGCGATGGTGATGCTGAACGCCTCACAGCGCAAACGGTCGCGGCGCACGCTTGGCCTGATGCGACGGCTCAGCCAGCGACATACAGATCAGGGAACCGAGGCCGAATTCCAAGCCTTCGAAACCATGGTGTCAGAGGCCCTTGCCCCTGATCGGTTGAACCATCACGGCTATGGGCAAACCTTCGCACATCTCGATCATGATGATATCTGGAGCCATCTGCGCGAAGTCATCGAGGCGTTGGAAAATGAAGGGCACAGCGTGTTCCTGAATTCTGGTACACTTCTGGGCGTGGTGCGCGATGGCAAGCTGATCGAGCACGACGATGATATCGACCTTGCCGTCGAACTTTCAGCAAAAACCCAGAAGGAGGCCGCTGCCGAATGGATCGAAATTCGCGACCTGCTGGAAAAAATGGACTTGTTCGATCACGAGGCCGACGTGGCCCCAATGATTCACAAACTCACCTCGAAAGAGGTGAATGGTCGCTTCGTGGAAATTGATCTTTTCCCGCTCTGGTTCCAAGACACGGACGAGGGGGAGCGCGCATGGCTTTATCCTCACACCAGGGGTGAACTGATGCGCGAGGACATCTTCCCGCTTAAGGCCTGCGATGTTTCTGGCCTGATGTTGCCAGCCGTGCCCGAGAAGATGCTGGCGCTTAATTATGGTGAGAACTGGCAAACGCCGGATCCGCTTTGGCGCTTTGATTGGATAGACTCACACGCCCATTTCAAAGAGTTCATCACATCCCTGAAACCGCTGAGCAAACGAATCCGTAAAGCCAAAAAAGCCAAGGTCGCTGCTATCGACAATACCGTTTCCAAGAAGGAGGCCGCGTAATGGCCCGTATCGTGATGCCGCAGCCCCGCAAAACCGTTCGTGTGTTGACCTATGGCACCTTCGATCTGTTCCACCACGGCCATGTGCGGCTTCTGCGCCGCCTTGCCCGACTGGGGGACGAGTTGATCGTGGGATGTTCGACCGACGAGTTCAATGCGCTCAAGGGCAAGAAAACCGCCATACCCTTTGCCGAGCGGGTCGAGGTGCTGGAATCCTGCCGCTATGTCACCCGTGTTATCCCCGAGGAAAACTGGGACCAGAAGGTCGGCGACATTCACGAGCACAAGATTTCGATCTTCGGCATGGGCGACGACTGGTCAGGCAAGTTTGACGACCTGAAGGCCCATTGCGAAGTGATCTACCTTCCCCGGACCGAGGATGTCTCGTCCACCCAGATCAAGACCAATGTGGGCAAGATGACCCGCCCACGGCTGATCGTTGGGGGCGGCGACAACACCTAGGCCCAACGCGCTTTAATGGTGGAGGCCGGACGCGGTTCGGTCTCCTTCCATTTCCGAATGCGGATGGCACGCGATTGGACAGAAAGAGCAGGGCGTACGTCGTCTAGCCTGTTGGCGGTTTCCTAGGTGTCGGCCTTCTGGGCGCTCGTGATCTCGTCGATCACCTTCAGCCAAAGCTCGGTCGGTTGTGAGCCGGGCACCGCGTGTTGACCGCCGACGATGAAGGTCGGAACCGAGTTTACCCCCATTTCGCGCGAATGAGCATCGCGCTGGCGAATGTCGTCGAGATCGGCATCGCTGGCCAGCAGCTTGAGCACCACCGCCGCATCCATCTCCAAACCATCGGAAATATCGGCCAGAACATCGTGATCGCCAATATCGCGGCCCTCGTTGAAATAGGCCTTGTGAAGAGCAGCAACGGCGGCGGTCTGGCGTCCCTCGATCCCGGCCCAGTGGATCAGACGGTGCGAATCCAGCGTGTTGGGCGTGCGCATGATCTTGTCGAACTCGATCTCCAGCCCGGCGGCCTTGGCATGCTCGACCACGGGCTTGTACGCCTCGTACGCGCCCTCGGCACCGCCGAATTTCGCTTCGAGATAGGCGCGCCGATCCATCCCTTCAGGGGGCATGTCGGGGTTGAGCTGGAACGGATGCCATTCGATCTGGAACGGGTGATCGGGGCGCTGTTCGAGTGCCCGAAACAGCAGGGCCTTACCGATATAGCACCAAGGGCAGATCGGGTCGTGAATGATATCGAGCCTTAACATTAGCAGGCCTCCTTTCGCGCGGCGAAGATATCCTTCAGCCGCTTGCGTTGCATCTTGCCGTTCGGATTGCGCGGCAAGTCATCGACCCGCATCCAGATCCGCGGTTGCTTGTAACGCGCCAGACGCTCGCCGGCAAAGGCATTGAGCGCGGCCTCGTCCAGAGGCGCGTCCGAAACGTAGAAGGCCGCGATCACCGAAGCATCGGCCTTGACCTCGACATCCGTGACGCCGACCTCGCGCAGGCCTTCGAAGCCCTGCAACACCGCCTCGACTTCGAGAGGAGAGACGCGATAGCCTCCGGCATTCATCATGTCGCCGGTGCGGGCGTGATAGGTGATCTGGTAATCCTCGCCCATTTCGGCGGCATCGCCGGTCAGGAACCATTCGCCGCGGAACCTGGCCTTGGTTTGCGCTTCGTCGCCCCAATAGCCAAGCATCAGCCCCGGGTCACGGTTCGAAATGGCGATCACGCCGTCTTCGCCGATGTTGACCGGCGCGCCGGTGTCCGGGTCGATGATCGCGACCCGGCGGCCGATCTGCGGCTGGCCCAGCGTGCCGGGGCGGGCGGGGGCCGACGGATTGGCCGAGATGAAGGTCGAACATTCCGACATGCCGAAGGCTTCGTAAATCTTCGTGCCGGTCGCGTCGTTCCAGCGGTGCCGGATCGCCTCGGACAGTTTCTCACCGGCGCTGAGGCCGTGGCGCAGCTTGGGCAGGTCGATCTTGTCAGATTGGCTGAGGATCTTGCGATAAACCCCCGGAACAGCAGCAAAAATCGTCGCGTCATGGCGCTTGAGCAGAAGCGGAAGCTGGTCCGCATCGGTGCCCGGCGCGGGGATCAGCGCGGTGGCGCCCACGCTCCACGGGTCCATTAGTCCGGTGCCCAGCGTATAGGTCCAGTTGAAGGCCCCGGCATGACACAGCCGGTCATCCTCGTGCAGGGCATACCAACCCTCGTGCATCATCCCGCGCGCCCAGATCGCGCGGTGTGCATGGCACACGGCCTGCGGTTTGCCCGAGGTGCCCGAGGTGTAAATGATATAGGCGGGGCGGTTCGGATCGTCCATGTGCCAATCACAGGGCGGCAGATCGCGCATCGCGGTCAACTCGGCCTCACCAATCACCGGACAGCCGGGGTCATCGGGGCAGGCAATGCCGTCGGCCCTAAGCACCGCCTTGGGCGCCAACGTCTCGATCATCGCGGCCACTTCACGCGCGGTCAATTGCGACGAGGTCGGCACAGGCACCAGCCCCACGGCCATCGCGCCGAGATAAGCAATCGGAAACTCCACCGTATTGCCAAGCCGCATCAGCACGATGTCACCGGGCTTCAACCCGGCCTGCAACAACCCGGTGCCGGTGCCACGTACCGCCGCCTCAAGCTTGGCATAAGACCACCGCTCGGCCTTGGACGGGCCAAGAACCGCCAGCGCGATCTTGTCGGGCAGGTCACCCGCGCGATCCAGAACATGGGCGGTGAAGTTGAACGGGTCGGGGCAGGGCGGCCATAGGCCTTTGTCAAACAGCGCTTTCATGTTCCTTGGCTACATCCAGCCAAGACAGGGTGCAAGCACCGCCCGGCTTCATCTTGCCGTAAATATCCCGGGGGTGTGGGGGCAGCGCCCCCACCGGTCCCGTCCGTATCAGTTCATCTCAGGCCACCGGGGCCTTGTCGAACCAATGCCGGGTGCGGTTGGCGATCGCCACCAGCGACAGCATCACCGGCACCTCGACCAGCACGCCCACCACCGTGGCCAACGCCGCCCCCGAATGCAGCCCGAACAGCGAGATCGATACCGCCACGGCCAGTTCAAAGAAATTCGACGTGCCGATCATGCAGGCCGGCGCGGCAATGCGATGGGGCAGGCGCAGACGATACGCAATCGCATAGGTCAGCGCGAAAATGCCGTAGCTTTGCAAGATCAGCGGGATCGCGATCAGGACGATGGCCAAAGGTTTCGCCAGAATGGTTTCGGCCTGAAACCCGAACAGGATCACCACCGTCGCCAGCAGGCCAATCACCGACCACGGCTTGGCACTGTGCAGGAACCCGTCGACAAACTGCGGTCCACGGCGTTCCAATGTGCGCCGGGTCAGCACGCCGGCCAGAAGCGGCAGCACGACATAAAGCACGACCGAGAAGAACAGCGTTTCCCACGGCACCGACACATCCGAAATTCCCAGCAGGAAAGCGGCAATCGGCGCGAAGGCAAAGATCATCACGATGTCATTTACCGAAACCTGCACCAACGTATAGTTCGGATCACCCTTCGTCAGCTGGCTCCAGACGAACACCATCGCGGTGCAGGGCGCGACCCCCAGAAGGATCATCCCGGCGATGTATTCACCCGCCGTTTCCGGATCGACCAGCCCGGCAAAGAACACCCGAAAGAACAGCCAGCCAAGCGCCGCCATGGTGAAGGGCTTGATCAGCCAGTTCACCACCAGCGTCAGGATCAGCCCCTTGGGCGCGCGGCCCACGTCCTTGATCGCGGCGAAATCCACCTGCACCATCATTGGAAAGATCATCACCCAGATCAGGACCGCGACGACAAGGTTCACATGCGCGACCTCAAGCGCGGCGATGGCCTGAAACATCCCCGGCGCTAGGTTGCCAAGCGCCACGCCCGTGATGATGCACAGCGCCACCCACAAACTTAGAAAACGCTCGAAAATGCCCATGAGTCCTGTTCCTTTTTCGCATGTCTGGGCCGGGTGACGGCCTCATATCCACGTTTCGTGAATTATGGATAAGTGACAGGAAGGACAACCCTCAATCGTCAGACCACCACCAGACATCCGGCATGAACCACGGGCCATCGCCATAAACGGGGGTATGGGCGGGATGTTTCATCTGCCGCACATGAGCGATCCGACCAACGCCATAGGAATAGGTCGGAATCACGTAGCGCCCGGCCATCAGGATCCGGTCCAGCGCGCGTACGGCGGCGGTGAATTCCTCGGGGTCATCGGTGCTGACCATCCGATCGATCATCGCGTCGGCAGCGGGTTGTGCCACGCCCATCAGGTTGCGCGATCCGGGCTGATCCACGCCCTCGGACCCCCAGTAAAGCCGCTGCTCGTTGCCAGGAGACAGGGAAAACCCGCGCCGGATATCGGTCATGTCGAAATCGAAATTCTGTAGCCGGGCAAAATACTGCGCGCTGTCGACGGTATCGACCCGCGCGTTGATGCCGATCCGTGTGAGCGCCTCGACAAAGATGGTGGCAAAGCTCTGATTTTCGCCCGCGCCCTGCGGCAGCAGAATGCTGAATTCGAAGGGCTGGCCTTGGGGATTGCGCAGGATGCCCTCCTGCGGTGCCCAGCCGGCCTCGGCCAGCAGTTTCAAGGCGCGGCGCAGGTTGCGCCGGTTGCGCGCGGTGCCGTCGCCTTCGGGCAGTTCATACCCTTCTAGCGTGCCGGGGGGCAGCGTGTCTGCAAACGGCGCCAATAGGTCACGCACCCGGCCCTCGGCCGGGCCGGGGCGCATGCCCAGATCGGTGCCCGAGAAATACGAAGTGATCCGCTGCTGCGCGCCGCCGGTAATGGTGTCGTTCATGTATTCGAAGTTGAAAGCAAGGATCATCGCCTGCCGCACGCGCCAGTCATCGAACGGAGCGCGGCGCGTATTCATCACGAGGCCGGTGATACCCGAGGGTTTGCCATCCGGAATCTCGGTCTTGACCACCTCACCCGATTGCACGCGTGGGAAATCATACTGGTTGGCCCAAGCGTCCGCGTTCCATTCACGCACCGCCGACAGTGCGCCGGCCTTGAAGGCCTCGAACTTCACCTGCGCATCGCCGAAGTACTCAAGCCGGATTTCATCGAAATTGGCGCGCCCGCGCATGATGGGCAGGTCCCGCGCCCAATACTGCGGGTTGCGCGCCAGCGTCACGTATTTTCCCGGCTCGAAATCCTGCACCACATAGGGGCCGGTGCCGACGGGAATATCGTTCAGCCCGCCGCTCGCGAACTCCTTGTCCTGCCACTGCGCTTTTTGCAGGACGGGGCGCATCCCGGCCAGCAGGGCCAGTTCCCGATCCGCCTCGTTGAACCAGAGTTTCACCCGGCGCTCCCCGGTCTGTTCGATCTTGTCGACCTTGGTCCAGAATCCGAGGTAGCGGGGGTGCCCCTTGGTGCCCAATGTTTCGTAAGACCAGATCACATCCTCGATCGTGACCGGACTCCCGTCCGAGAATCGGGCCTCGGGGCGCAGGGTGAATTCCACCCATTCCCGATTCGGCCCCACCTCGATCGTTTCGGCAAGCAGCCCGTAGAGCGCAAAAGGCTCGTCATAGTTTCGCGCCATCAAACTTTCGTAAGCGAGGCCGCTCAACTGCCACGGCGCGCTGCCCTTCAGGACGAAGGGATTGAGGCTGTCGAAGCCGCCGGTATTGCCCAAAGCGATTCGCCCGCCCTTGGGCGCGGCGGGGTCGGCGTAGGGGAGGGACACAAAATCGGGTGGAAGGGCAGGGGTGCCATACATAGATAGCCCGTGCTGCGGCTCTGCAAATGCCATTCCGACGCTGAAAACGGCACTGAAACCGGTGGAAAGAATCGCCCTGATCGGCGCTGACCAGCGCCCGGATCGGCGGAAATATTCTGATCTCATATTCGCAACAATCCCGCTCTGCCCTTGTTTTTCTTGCCCAGACCGTAACGAGGGTTTCACGTGTTATCAAACTTTTAGCTTGGCGCACGGCGCCCGATTGCTTATAAAGGGGTCACTGCTCGATAGGTTTCTTGCCTGTATGAAACCTGCCTCAATAACTTAACGCCGGCTTCGTGCCGGCGTTTTTTTTGGGGCATATCGCTGGCTGGCCGGGGCGCGCGCCACTTGTCGCCCTGAAGATTACTTTCTCATTACATTGCGCCGATTCCCCTTCGCATTCGGGACCGGCCTCCCTAGGTTATTTCGCAAACGCAGCATTCCCAGTCACAGGAGACATCCCATGTCACTTACCATGTCGCTCGAAGGCAAAACCGCCGTCATCACCGGCTCCACCTCGGGAATCGGTCTTGGCATTGCCCATGAACTGGCCCGCGCGGGCGCCGATATCGTCGTCAATTCCTTCTCGGACACCGAGGACGATCACGCCATCGCCGAAAGCATCGCCAAAGAGCATGGTGTGAAGGCCCGCTATATTCAGGCCGACATGTCCAAGGCCGAAGACTGCCGCGCGCTGATCGAAAAGGCCGGGGCCTGCGATATCCTGGTCAACAACGCGGGTATCCAGCATGTCGCGCCGATCCCCGATTTTCCGATCGACAAGTGGAACGCAATCATCGCCATCAACCTCAGCTCGGCCTTCCACACCACCGCCGCGGCGCTGCCGGTGATGCGCAAGGCGGGCTGGGGCAGGGTGATCAACATCGCCTCGGCGCATGGATTGCGCGCCTCGCCTTTCAAGGTGGCCTACGTCGCGGCCAAACATGGCGTCGTTGGGATGACCAAGGTGACCGCGCTGGAAACCGCCAAGGACAAGATCACTTGCAACGCGATCTGTCCCGGCTACGTGAAAACCCCGCTGGTCGAAGCGCAGATCCCCGACACCGCCAAGGAATACGACATGACCGAGGCCGAAGTGATCGAGAAGGTGATCCTCGCCAAGCAACCGTCGAAGGAATTCGCCACGGTCGAGGAAATCGGCGGCATCACGGCGTTCCTCTGCTCGGCAGCCGCCGATCAGATCACCGGCACGACGATCTCGGTCGATGGCGGCTGGACGGCGCAGTAAGGACCATATCATGACAACCCGCATCAACCTTGCCCTGCAGGGCGGGGGCGCACATGGCGCGTTCACATGGGGCGTGATCGACCGCCTGCTCGATGAGCCCGAGATCGAGATTGCCGCGATCTCGGGCACCTCGGCAGGGGCCTTGAATGGCGCGGCGCTGAAAGCCGGGTTGATGCGGGGAGGGGTTGAGGACGCGCGAGACAACCTCGATTGGGTCTGGGAACAGATGGGCGCGATCGACCTTCCGGGCATGCCGGAATGGATGGGGATGAGCCAGATCAGCCATATGATGGGGGTCTCGCTGCCGTTCTTCGTAGCTGAAAGCTGGGAACGGATGGTGTCACCTTACGCGACCGGCCCGTTTTACGAGAACCCGCTGCGCCGCATCGTCGAGAAATTCGATTTCGAGAAGGTCTGCCATGCCGACGGGCCGCCTTTGTTCGTGGGGGCAACGAATGTGCGCACCGGTAAGGTGCGGGTGTTCAGCGGCGACGAGATCGGCCCCGAAGCGATCATGGCTTCGGCTTGTCTGCCGACTGTCTTTCGCGCCGTCGAAATCGGTGAAGAGGCGTACTGGGACGGCGGTTATTCCGGCAACCCGCCGCTGTTTCCGCTTTATCGTGAGGATCTTCCGCCCGATATCGTGATCGTCAACATCAACCCGCTCAGGCGCGACGAGGTGCCGAAATCCCCGGCCGATATACGCAACCGCATCAACGAGGTGTCGTTCAACTCCGCCCTTCTGCGCGAGTTGCGCGCGATCGAGTTCGCGCAGCGTCTACTCGATCAGGGCGCGGTGAAAGAGGGGGCGCTGAAGCGGCTCTATATCCACATGATCGCCGATGACGCGCTGATGAACGAGCTGTCCGTCGCCACCAAGATGCTGCCCATGCCACAGGTCATGCTGGAACTGAAAGCCGCCGGTCGCCGCGCCGCCGATGGGTTTTTGGAAGACCATGCCGGAAAGCTTGGCAAGATGCCTTCGGCCAATCTCGACGACATTTTCGACTAAGAGTGTTGCCAAAGGCCGCGACGCGTCGCCTTAAAAAATCTTGCAAAGATTTTTGTCTGAAGTCTTGCCAAGACTTCAGGGCCGCCGTCGGCGCCATGCCCTGTAAACCGCGAGGGCGTTCAAGGCGGCCCAAAAATCCTCGCAGGATTTTTGATCGAATTCTTTGAAAGAATTCGCCCCGAAAGATGATCGGTGTCAGGACTTCTGTGAAGCGGGGGGCGGCGTGCTCGGGTCCTTGGAGTTAGGATAGACCAACCCCGCCGAGATCACCAGTTTGGCCGCATCCTCGACCGACATCTCTAGTTCCACCACCGAATGGCGCGGCACGAACAGAAGGAATCCGCTGGTCGGGTTCGGCGTCGTTGGCAGGAAGACCGAGACGACCTCTTCATCCACCGGTACCTTGGCGGCGATTTCACCCTTGGCCCGGGTCGAGATGAAGGCGATGGCCCAGATCCCCTTGCGCGGATACTCCACGAGGCAGGCCTTGTCGAACTTGGCCTCGTTCGATGTGGCAAAAACGGTCTCCGCGATCTGCTTGATGCCATTGTAAAGCGAGCGCACCACCGGCATTCGATCGACAAGGCTTTCGCCATAGGCCAAAAACCGGCGCCCGATGAAACCCTTTGCCAGCCAGCCGACGATCACGGTGAAGATCAGGAACACCACGACCCCAAGGCCGCGAATGTTCACATGCACATCCTCGGTTCCGAACAGCCACTGGAACCACGCCTGCCCGCCGAACCAGCGGTTGATCAGGACGTCAGGGTGATACTTGCCCGGCACGAAGGGCAAGACCCAACTGTCGATCCAGCCGACGAAGGTCCAGATTAGCCACATGGTGATGGCAATCGGCACTACGACGACGAGCCCGGTCAGGAAATTGTTCCTGAGCCAAGCGAATGGCCGAGCCCGGCGGCGCGGGGTCGGATCGGGAATCTCGTGCAGGCTTGTCATGTCAGGTCAATTTGGCCCAGAGGGTCTATCCTTAATCACATAGGCGCGAATGGTGCGGGCGGCAATCACCGGTATGGTCGATTTCCACCCGTTCGAGAGACTTATGCCTCAATTTGCGGCACTCTTGTCGCTCATCTCTTTCGCGATCCGTGCCGCCAGTCGGGCGTTGTTCTTGACCAGCGCGATATTGGCCGTGAGCGAGCGGCCCTCGGTCAGCTCGAAAATCCGGCCCAGAAGGAAGGGTGTCACGGCTTTGCCGCGCACGCCCTGTGCCTCGGCCTCGGAAAGCGCCGTGGCGATGACTGGGGTCATGTCCTCTTGTGCGATCTCGTCGGCCACGGGCACAGGGTTGGCAATCAGTTGGCCGCCCGGCAGGCCCATTTCGACGCGCATCAGGTGCGCACGCGCGATCAAAGCCGCGTTGTCCATGCGCAGCGGGGCAGGGTGCGTCGAGCGCGAGGACCAGAAGGCCGGCAACACGTCCTGACCATAGGCGATGACGGGAACGCCCAGCGTTTCCAGCACCTCCCATGTCTTTTCCAGATCGAGGATCGCTTTCGCCCCTGCCGCCACCACCGTCACCGGGGTTTGCGCCAATTCCTGAAGGTCGGCGGAAATGTCAAAGCTTTGCTCCGCGCCGCGATGGACGCCACCGATGCCGCCGGTGGCGAAAACCGCGATCCCGGCCAGCCGCGCGGCGATCATTGTCGCGGCCACGGTCGTGGCCCCGGTGCCACCCGTCGCCATGCACGCGGCGAGGTCAGCGCGGCTCAGCTTGGCCACATCCTTGGCCTGTGCCAGCGCGACAAGCTCTTCCTCACGCAGGCCGACATGTAACCGCCCGTCCAGCACCGCCATCGTTGCCGGCACCGCGCCTGCTGCGCGCACCTCGTCCTCGACGGCGCGCGCGACCTCGGCGTTCTGTGGCCATGGCATACCGTGGGTGATGATCGTCGATTCCAGCGCCACCAGCGGCGCGCCGCTGGCCCGGGCCGCTTCGACTTCGGGGGAATACACCATTTCGATCATGTGCCGATCTCTCCTGATACGTAGTCTGCCGCCGCCTTCAGCGCGGCTTCAAGCGCCTCTTCGCGGCCTGCGCCGCGCGCCTCCGCGGCGATATGCGCGGCCATGAAGGTATCGCCCGCGCCGGTCACCCGTGTGACCATCACCTCGGGGGGCGTTCTTTCGATGATCCCGTCCTGGGTTCCCTCGGCCGAAGCGCGCCCGCCATCCGTCACCAGCACCCGCCGTGCGCCGCGCGCCAGCAGGCCCTCAACAGCGGCTCTCGACGTGGCAAACTCGCGCTTGCACAGCAGCCCTGCCTCTTCGCAATTCACGTAGAGCACCGCGCGCCCATGTTGAAGGAACGGCAAAAGCCGCTCGGCCTTCCCCGGGGAGGCCGGCGCCACGCGCAGGTCGGCCCGGGCAAAGGCCGGTGCGGCGGCGATATCTTCGAGCAGGGCAAGCGTCAGGTTGCCGTCAAGCGCAACAAGCCCCTCGTAGGGCGCAGCGGCGGACCCCAGCGGGCCATTCACCAACGGCGCAAGGATCTTGGCCCCGGCCTGCTCCAGAGAATGCGCATCCGCAATCGCCGCGATCAGGCCATTGGCCCCCTCGACCGCCATGTAGCGATCTGTAGGAAGATCATCCGAGCGATAAAGATGCGCCACCGAAAGCCCCATCGCCTCGGCCCGCGCGACCAGTTCATCCCCCTCGGGGTCACGCCCGACGACAGACAACAACGCAGGCCGCAACCCGAAGCGCGCCAAGGTCATCGCGATATTCATCGCCACGCCCCCGGGCAGGCGGGTGATCCGGCCCGGCACGTCGCTGCCTTGGCGCATGTGGCTGGGCGCACGGCCAACGATGTCCCAAAGGACAGAACCAATGCACAGGATATCAGGTGACGCGCTCATGCCTCTTCATGGGATGAAGCCCGGCGAAGGGCAAGCCGTCTTTGCCATCCATGCAAACCGGCGCGTCTGATTTCGGTGGCCGCCTGTCAGCAGATCACCTGAACAGGCGCCTCGCGGCGGGATCGGCTTGGTGGATCACTCCAGCGGTTTTTCCGGCACGGCGAAGGTCAAAGAGGCCCAGTCGCTTTCCCACATCGGCGCGCCGGGGTCAGTTGGGGCCGCCCCCTCGCGCAGCATCACCGCGCTCAGCATGTAATCCGACCCGGGCACCAAAGGCACGCTCACCTCGCCATGCGCATCCGCCTGCATGTGGGTTTTATCGACGCCGACGGCGGGATCACGGCGAAACACGTCGAGAAACGCACCGGCGCGCGGCACACCGTCCTGAAGGATGCGCACCTTCAGGCCCTGTGCTGGATCATCGCTGTAGGGATTGCCAAGCGCCACGATTTCGGCCCGCATGCCGCGAAAGCGATCCGCGCCGCGCCCGTCGCCTACGGCGACCAGCGCCTTGCAGAAACGATAGTACTCTTCACTCACGTTTTCGCGCGGCAGGCCGCGCGCGTCATGGCGTGCCACCGCGCCGGGAAAGCCCTTGTCGCGCGTGAAACGCTCGAAAATCTCCCAGCTGTCATAGATCAGCTTGTCTCCGCTCGACACGTAAAGAAGCGTGGTCAGCCCGGGGCCCGGATCGGCAAGCACAAAGGCCGGCCGGTCGCCATCGCGCCCGGGAATCATGTGCGTCTCATCGCCGCGCGCCCATTCCAGCCGCTCGAACCGGTCCGAAAACCGCGCGATATTGACGCCGTGAAACATCTCGCCATTGCGCAGATTGGCGGTAGCTGGCACACCGGGATCGACTTGGTAGGCAAGTGGATCGATCCAGAATTCATGCGCCATCACGGGGCGGGCCAACACAGATGCGACAAGCAGCGTGACGGCGGTGAAAAGAAGACACGGAAAGGGCGAGGCTTTGGCCGACAGGACAGTATTTTTCATGCGGGCACTGCGCCTGATCACCGGGCTGATCGCAAGTGTTTTCTTGTTCGCTCACGCCAATGTGGCCGCCGCGCACGAGGTGTTTCCCTCGATCCTCAACATCGCTCCGGTTGAGGGCGCGCCCGACGAGCTGCGACTGGAATATGACGTTAATCTCGAAGCGATGCTGGCCGGTATCGATCTGCGCGACCTTACCGATACCAACGCCGCCCCTAACGTCGCCGATTACGACGCGCTGCGCGCACTCTCGCCCGAGGCGCTGCTGGACCGGTTTCGCGCGGGGCAGGGCGCGCTAAGCGCAAAACTCCACCTCTTGGCCGATGGCGAGGAGGTTCCGCTGGTTTATCAAGAGGCTGAAGTCTTCGATCCCGGCAACCCCGAAATCGCCCGTCAGACCCGGCTGATCTATTCCGCGCCGCTTCCTGCCGGTACGACAATGCTGCGCACGGGATGGGCGCCCGAATACGGCACGCTTGTGGTGCGACAGAACGGCGTGGCAGAGCCCTTTACCGGCACGGTTACGGGCGGGGCGATGACCGGGCCGTTTCATGCCGCAGGGGGCGATGCGCGCTCGGGTTGGGCGGCTTTTGCCGAATATATCCCGATCGGGTTCGATCATATTGTTCCCAAGGGCCTCGATCACATCTTGTTCGTGCTTGGGGTGTTCCTGCTTGCGGCGCGCTGGCGGCCCATCCTCTGGCAGGTCACGGCCTTCACGCTCGCCCATACGATCACGCTTGCCGCTGGCGCGCTGGGCTGGGTGGTGGTGCCGGGATCTATCGTCGAGCCGCTGATCGCAGCTTCGATCGTCTACATTGCAGTTGAGAACATCCTGACCAATCACCTCACACCATGGCGTCCTGTCGTGGTGTTTCTGTTCGGGTTGTTGCACGGGCTTGGCTTTGCCTCGGTTCTCGAAGAGTTCGGCCTGCCGACGGATGCTTTCATTCCCGCGCTTCTGGGCTTCAACGTCGGCGTCGAACTGGGCCAGATCACGGTGATCGCAATCGCCTTCCTGACTGTTGGCTTCTGGTTCCGCGACAAGCCTTGGTATCGTCAGGTCGTGGTCATTCCCGGCTCAACCGCGATCGCGCTGGTCGGGGCTTGGTGGTTCATCGAACGCACCGTTCTCTGAGCGCAACAGTTGGGACGGGGGCAAAAATCTTGCCAAGATTTTTGGACGAATTCTTTCAAAGAATTCGGGCCCCGCTCAGCGCGCGCGCCTGGTTAACAGGTTCGGTCACAGCCTGAGGTTTTCCCCGCGCCCGACGCATCGCAGGCGGCGCGCAGACAGGATGCAGACGGATCGCAGACGCCCGAATTTATGCTGTCGCGCGTTTAACCTTCCGGAACGCACGCTTAAGCCTTTGTTGGGGCAGGGGGGTTGCACCTGCCCCGGTTCCCGTCTATACGCGCGCCACTCAATCCGCAGGTAAGGGCGGGTTCATGGGGGAGACATCCCCATGAGTCCACCGGTTGAAGCATCCCGCTTTGCACCCCTTACCGAGGCGAAAACCGGAAAGGAAACAAAGACATGGCTCTTCCTGAGTTCACCATGCGCCAGTTGCTTGAAGCAGGCGTTCACTTCGGCCACCAGACGCAGCGTTGGAACCCCCGTATGGGCGAGTTCATCTATGGCGCGCGCAACGGCATCCATATTCTCGACC
The DNA here is from genome assembly GCA_030848925.1 of Rhodalgimonas zhirmunskyi. Lineage (GTDB taxonomy): Bacteria > Pseudomonadota > Alphaproteobacteria > Rhodobacterales > Rhodobacteraceae > Rhodalgimonas > Rhodalgimonas zhirmunskyi. Next base: position 335,743 of record JANFFA010000001.1, on the reverse strand, counting down.
TGACGCAAACCGTTCCGATGCTCGACGCCGCGCTCAACGCGATCCGCGAGACCGTCGCCAAGAACGGCCGCGTCCTGTTTGTCGGCACCAAGCGACAGGCCGCGCAACCCATTGCTGAAGCTGCAGAAAAATGCGCCCAGTACTACATGAACCACCGTTGGCTCGGCGGCACGCTGACCAACTGGCAAACCGTTTCGCAGTCGATCAAGCGCCTTAAAGAAATCGATGAGAAAATGGCTTCGGGCGCAGAAGGTCTGACCAAGAAAGAGCGCCTCGGCATGGAGCGTGAGCAGACCAAACTGCAAGCGTCGCTCGGCGGGATCGTTGAAATGGGCGGCGTGCCCGATCTGCTTTTCGTCATTGACGTCAAGAAAGAAGCGCTTGCCATCGCCGAAGCCAACAAGCTGGGCATCCCGGTTGTGGCCGTGGTCGACACCAACTGCTCGCCCGATGGCATCGATTTCATCATTCCGGGCAACGACGACGCGGCCCGCGCCATCGCGCTTTACTGCGATCTCGCTTCGCGTGCGGCACTCGACGGCATGCAAGCCCAGATGGGTGCGGCTGGCGTGGATCTTGGCGAGCTTGAGCAGCTGGCTGAAGAAACCATCGTGGAAGAAGTTGCGGCACCTGCTGCCGAAGCTGAAACCACCGGGGCCTGAGCGCTTCAAGAAACTGTCGTACGGGCGTGGAATGCTCTGCGCCCGACGATACGTCATTCAAATTCCATAACGTGAGGAGAGCCTGATATGGCGATCACAGCAGCAATGGTCAAAGAACTGCGCGAAACTACCGGCGCAGGCATGATGGACGCGAAAAAAGCCCTGACCGAAACCGATGGCGACATGGACGCAGCAATCGACTGGCTGCGCACCAAGGGTCTTGCCACCGCCGCCAAGAAATCGGGCCGCACCGCGGCAGAAGGTCTCGTCGGCGTGGCTGTCGAAGGCGGCAAAGGCGTGGCGATCGAGCTGAACTCCGAGACCGACTTCGTTGCGAAAAACGAAGAGTTTCAGAAGCTTGTCGCAGGTATCGCAACCTCTGCGCTGAAGGTTTCCGACATCGACGCGCTGAAGGCGGCTGATCTTGACGGCAAGCCCGTTGAAACCGCGATCACCGACGCCATCGCCAAGATCGGCGAGAACATGACCCTGCGCCGGATGGCGACGCTTGAGGGCGATGTTGTTGCCTCATACGTCCACAATGCCGCAACCGCGGGCATGGGCAAAATCGGCGTTCTGGTCGCCATGACCGGCGGCGACGAAGCGTTCGGCAAGCAGGTCGCAATGCACATCGCAGCCGTGAACCCGGCCTCGCTGTCCTCTGATGATCTCGACCCCGCCGTTGTCGAAAAAGAACGTCAGGTTCAGATCGACATCGCGAAGGAATCGGGCAAGCCCGACAACGTGATCGAGAAGATGATCGAAGGCCGCATGCGCAAGTTCATGTCGGAAGTCACGCTTCTGGGCCAGCAGTTCGTCGTCAATCCCGACCTGACCGTCGAGGCCGCTGCAAAAGAAGCAGGCGCAACGATCACCGGTTTCGTCCGTCTCGAAGTGGGCGAGGGGATCGAGAAGAAAGAAGAAGATTTCGCAGCTGAAGTGGCAAAAGCCGTTCAGGGCTGATCTCACAGATCATCCTCCGCTTGAAGAAACGGCTTCAAGCGCCTGAAAAGAAATAGAAACGGCGCCGGACATAAGTCCGACGCCGTTCTTTTTGATACCGCCCCGGCAAATGGGGATGAGATAGGGCGGTTCAAGATGCCGGCCTCAAGATCGAAAAATAGACCCCAAGACCGGCTCCGGAAAGACCGGCCAGAACGAAGAGCCTTGAAATTTCAAGGGTTCACTCTGTATGTTCCCTGGCTTTAAGCCACCACTCACGGAACATCTGTAGACTGACATTTTTGCGCGCCACCGAAAAGTAAGGGATACCTTACCCAAGGTTACGAGCAACCCGACATTCGACGGCTAAGCCCCGGTTTCAATGGCCAAAAGCAGTCCGAGCAATACCAGACGAGACGCCATGTCAGGAGAGGCATCTGCAGCCGCTGCTTTATTAGTACGCGACGACGAACATTTGATTGTGCAAGGCGGCCTTGAGCACCGCCTGTGCTGTCGTCTCAACGTTCAGAACGTCGCGCGCAAGACGCAGGTGCTTCTCGACCGTCGCAGGAGTTAGACCCATCAGAAGAGCGATGTCGGCCGTGGTCTTTCCGTCTCCGACCCAATGGAGCGCCTCTAACTGGCGCTTCGTCAGGCCGCGCTCGGGGCTGATATAGGGCAGGGACAGGATCTTGAGATGGGCGACGTTGTTCATCACCACTATGTCGGGGCCGTGTTCCGCCCAAACTGCATCGGCTTCTTCCTGCGTCATGTCAGGATGGCCGGTCAGCGCAATGGCGCCTTTGCTGCGCGGGGAAACGGATTTGAAGCTAACCGTGTAGCCGCAGGTCACACCAACTTTCCGATTGTATTCGAGGATTTTCATCTGGGCCTCGGATAACGCACCGGTTTCGAGCATGTCACGCAGCACGCCCCAACTCATCCAACCCTCGTTTTGAAGCGCCCATTTCGCCATCGGCGCTTCATAGAACATCTTCTTACCAAGAAACCAATCGGTGTATTCCTTGTCATGGTTGGTCAGAATGATGAAATCGTCAGGATCCCCGAGAGACGTCGCAGACCGATAGCTGGTGTAGCCATACAAGACACGGGTAAAGCCATAGTCCGCCATCTTGCGCGCGTGAAGGTCCCAGAGGACTTCGATGGATGGCGCGTTTGTGATCTCGTCCAGATAATCGACAAGAGCCATGCGAATTGCTCCGCTAGTTTGGCCGGGCGTTAACGGTTGGAAAGCCCGGTCTGTTTTTGCTTAAGATGCGTTCTTGCGAGTGGTCTCAGCACATTATGCAGCGAGGCGCGACCTGTCGAGATATTTGATCATTCAGTAAAGGTGGGATGGGGATCGACCGCAGTGTGCGGAAACACCGGGTTTCCACCACATCGCAATATTACATAATACCGATTATGCGCTTTACGTATATACGAAGTAAGGGAGGCGCCGTGGCGCCCCCCTTGGGAATTTACTTAGAAAAACGCCTGAAGTCCGGTCTGGGCCCGGCCAAGGATCAGCGCGTGAACGTCATGCGTGCCCTCGTAGGTGTTTACCGTCTCGAGGTTGACCATATGGCGGATGACTTGGAATTCGAGGCTGATGCCGTTGCCACCGTGCATGTCGCGGGACATGCGCGCGATGTCGAGCGCCTTGCCACAGTTGTTGCGCTTCACGATCGAGATCATCTCGGGTGCGGCGTTGGCTTCGTCCATCAGGCGACCGACGCGCAAGCTGGCCTGAAGGCCAAGGGCGATCTCGGTCTGCATGTCGGCCAGTTTCTTTTGGAAAAGCTGCGTCTGTGCCAGCGGGCGTTTGAACTGGTGGCGATCAAGGCCATACTGGCGCGCGGCGTGCCAGCAGAACTCGGCCGCGCCCATTGCGCCCCACGAGATGCCATAACGTGCGCGGTTGAGGCAGCCGAACGGCCCTTTGAGCCCTTCTACGTAAGGCAGCAGCGCGTCCTCGCCCACTTCGACGCCGTCCATCACGATTTCGCCGGTGATCGAGGCGCGCAGCGAGAACTTGTTTTCGATCTTGGGTGCGGACAGGCCCTTCATGCCCTTGTCGAGCACGAAGCCGCGGATCTTGCCACCGTGGGCTTCGGACTTGGCCCAGACCACGAAGACGTCTGCGATCGGCGCGTTGGAAATCCACATCTTGGAGCCAGTCAGACGATAGCCCCCGTCGGTCTTCACAGCGCGGGTTTTCATGCCCGCCGGGTCCGAGCCTGCATCGGGTTCGGTCAGACCAAAACAGCCGATCCATTCACCGGACGAAAGCTTCGGAAGGTATTTTTTCCGTTGCTCTTCAGAGCCATAGGCATAGATCGGATACATCACGAGCGAGCTTTGAACGCTCATCATCGAGCGATAGCCGCTGTCGACCCGCTCAACTTCGCGCGCGACAAGACCATAGGTCACGTAGCCCGCACCCAGCCCGCCGTATTCCTCGGGAACGGTGGTGCCGAGCAGGCCCATTTCGCCCATTTCACGGAAGATTTCAGGATCGGTTTTCTCGCTGGCGAAGGCCTCGGTGACGCGCGGTTGCAGCTTTTCAGTAGCATAGGCGCGCGCGCTGTCGCGGATCATCCGTTCGTCTTCTGTCAGCTGGCCGTCGATGCGGAACGGGTCTTCCCAATCGAAGCCGCCCAGATCGGGGGCATCCTTGGCGCGAAGATGGGGTTTGTCGGCTGTCATGGCGCGTCTCCTGCGTGCGATGTGGTAATCTCGCGCTGAGTTTATCTTGAGAAAACGGCATGAGAAACCGATAATTCAGCATGGTTACATGAGGATTCGGAATGGTAACGGCCACGCCCCGGCGATTTTTACCCTCGACCCCTGCCCTGCAAGCGCTAGAAGCCGTGGACCGGCTTGGAAGCGCGACGGCAGCGGCCGAGGAGCTTTCGCTGACGCAGAGCGCGGTTTCGCGGCAATTACAAGGGCTTGAAGAGCAGCTTGGCGTCGCGATCCTGAACCGGGCCAAGAAACGGCTGGCGCTGACCCCTGCGGGCGCGCGCTATGCAGCAGAGGTGCGCGGCGCGTTGCAAAAGCTGGCGCAAGCCGGGTTGAACCTATCGGCCAATCCCGAGGGCGGCGCGGTGAACCTTGCGATCCTGCCGAGTTTCGGGATGCGCTGGCTGGTGCCGCGCCTGCCGCGGTTTTCCGCCGCGCATCCGGGCGTGACCATCAATATGACAACCCGGCTTGAACAGTTCAACTTCGCAACGCAACCCTATGATGCAGCAATCACTTTCGGTGATGGCGATTGGCCCGGATGCAACCGGATCGAACTATTGAAGGAACAGGTGATACCAGTGGCGCATCCCGACCTTCTGGCGCAGCAGACGGTCGCAAGCGGTCATGATCTTTTGCGCTTGCCGCTGTTGCAGATCCAGACCCGACCGCAAGCCTGGGCGCGTTGGTTCGCGGCCAAGGGGATCAACGCGCCGCGCCTGTCGGGCACTTATTACGACCAGTTCACGACGATCATTCAGGCCGCGCTGCATGGGCTTGGCGTGGCACTGGTGCCGGATTACCTTGTGGCGCAGGAATTGTCGGACGGGCGGCTTGAAGTGGCGATCGACGGGCCACTGGAGAGCCTTGGCGCCTATTGGTTGGTCTGGCCGCAAGAGCGCGAGGGCGATCTGGGGTTGAGCCGGTTTCGCGCGTGGCTTGAGGATGAGGTGAGCGCCGAAGCCGAGGACATGCTGCCGCGTTAAGATCTTCCATGCGGAAACGGAATGGTTAACGCGCTCACATAACGCAAAACCGAGTGTATGCGATCCGTCTGCACCGCGCCTGCATTGTGTCGGGCGCGAACCGCCCGACCGCAGGGGTTAACTGGGCGCGCGCCCCCTACCCCAGAGCGTAGCCCGCGCCGCGCACGGTGCGCAGCGGGTCATCGCCGCCATGCACCGTCAGCGCCTTGCGCAGCCGACCGATGTGCACATCGACGGTACGGGTGTCGACATAGATGTCGCGCCCCCAGACCCGGTCGAGCAGTTGATCGCGCGAAAACACGCGCCCCGGCTTTTCCATGAACGTCGCCAGCAGGCGGAATTCGGTCGGGCCAAGTTTGAGCGGCTTTTCATCGCGCGTGACACGATGCGTCGCAGCGTCGAGGATGATGTCTTCGTATTCGAGTCGCTCGCCAACGGTGGCCGGTCGAACGCGGCGCAACTGGCTGCGCACGCGGGCCATCAGCTCGACCACGGAATAGGGTTTGACGACATAGTCATCGGCGCCGGTTTCCAACCCACGCACGCGATCGACCTCTTCCGAGCGGGCCGAGATCATGATCACCGGGATCGAGCGGGTTTCAGGCTTGGTCTTGAGCCGGCGGCAGACCTCGATTCCGGACACATTGGGCAGCATCCAATCGAGCAGGACGACATCGGGCGGCGCTTCGCCCAGCAGGAGAAGCGCCTCTTCGCCATCCTCGGCGCGGATCACTTCGAAGCCTTCGGCCTCGAGGTTGTAGGCCAGCACTTCACGTTGTGCCGGTTCGTCTTCGACCAGAAGAACGGTGGGTTGATCGGCCATGGATCAGACCCCGCTCACCGAAGCATCGGACGAGGTGACGTCCTGCTTATCGCGATCTTCGTCAGGGGTTTCGCCGGTCACCAGATAGACCACCTGTTCGGCGATGGAGGTGACGTGATCGCCCATCCGCTCGACGTTCTTGGCGATGAAGTGGAAGTGCATGCAGGGCGTGATGTTGCGCGGGTCTTCCATCATGAAGGTGAGGAATTCGCGGAACACGGCATTGTAGAGCTGATCGACCTCGTGATCGCGGTGGATCACGTCAGAGGCCAATTCGGCGTCGCGCTGGATATAGGCGTCGAGCGCGTCCTTGAGCATCAGCTGCACGTCGCGCGCCATGCGTTTGAGGGACACGCTGGCGCCCTCGATCTGGGGCATCTGGACAAGGACGGAGGTGCGCTTGGCCATGTTCTTGGCGTAGTCGCCGATGCGTTCGAGGTTGCCCGAGATTTTCATCACGGTCAGCACGAGGCGCAGGTCGATCGCGGTGGGTGCGCGCAGGGCGATAATGCGAGCGCATTCCTCGTTGATCTGCTCTTCCAGCGCGTCGATGGCGCGGTCGCCCTTGCGGACGATCTCGGCCTTCTCCTCGTCGCGGGAGTCGAGGCTTTCGGCGGCGTCGAGAATGGCCTTTTCGACCAGCCCGCCCATTTTCATGATCTGGGCCTGCACCGCTTCGAGATCGCGGTCGAAGGCAGAGGCGATGTGTTCGTGGCTCATGGTGTCCTCCTCAGCCGATCCGGCCGGTGATGTAGCTTTCGGTGCGGGGATCTTCGGGGTTGGTGAAGATATGTCCGGTTTCGCCGTATTCCACGAGGTTGCCGAGGTGGAAGAAGGCGGTCTTCTGGCTGACGCGGGCGGCTTGTTGCATCGAGTGGGTGACGATGACGACGGAGTATTGCTGGCGCAACTCGTCAATCAGTTCCTCGACCTGTGCGGTGGCGATGGGGTCGAGCGCGCTGCACGGTTCGTCCATCAATAGCACCTCGGGTTCGGTCGCGATAGCGCGGGCGATGCACAGACGCTGTTGTTGTCCGCCCGAAAGGCCGGTGCCCGGGGCATCGAGGCGGTCTTTGACCTCGTTCCAGATGGCGCCACGGCGCAAGGATTTCTCGACGATTTCGTCAAGCTCGGCCTTGTTGCGCGCCAGCCCGTGGATGCGCGGGCCATAGGCGATGTTGTCGTAGATCGACTTGGGGAACGGGTTGGGCTTCTGGAACACCATGCCCACCTTGGCGCGCAGTTGCACCGGGTCGACCTTGGGATCGTAGATATCCTCACCATCCAGAAGGATGTCGCCCTCCACGCGGCAGATGTCGATCGTGTCGTTCATCCGGTTGAGGCAGCGCAGGAAGGTGGACTTGCCACAGCCCGACGGGCCGATGAAGGCGGTGACGGTCTTGTCTTCGATTTCAACGCTCACGTCCTTGATGGCGTGGGTGTCGCCATAATATACCTGACAGCCGCGTGCGCTGATCTTGATTTCGGTCTGGTCCACGGAAGTCTCCCTATGGGGCGTGTCGAACATCGGTCTTTTCCTTACCAGCGGCGCTCGAAGCGGCGGCGCAGTATGATGGCGATGATATTCATCATCAGGAGGAACGCCAGCAGCACGATGATGGCACCGGAGGCACGTTCCACGAAGGCGGGGTCACCGCGGGTTGTCCAGTTGTAAACCTGAACCGGCAGCGCCGAAGCGGGATCGAAGAACCCTTCGGGCGGTGCGCCGGGGTATTCGCGCACAAAGGCGACCATGCCGATCAGCAGCAAGGGCGCGCTTTCGCCAAGCGCCTGTGCAAGGCCAATGATCGTTCCGGTCAGGATGCCGGGCATGGCAAGCGGCAGGACGTGGTGAAAGACGGTCTGCATCTTCGAGGCCCCTACCCCGAGCGCGGCATCGCGGATCGAGGGCGGCACCGCCTTGAGCGCGGCGCGCGTGGCGATGATGATCGTCGGCAGGGTCATCAGCGTCAGCACCAGCCCGCCGACGATAGGCGCGGATTGCGGCAGCCCGGCGAAGTTGATGAAAGCGGCAAGGCCAAGGATGCCGAACACGATCGACGGCACGGCGGCGAGGTTCGAGATGTTCACCTCGATCAGGTCGGTAAGCCAGTTCTGGCGCGCGAATTCCTCGAGATAGATCGAGGCGGCGACGCCGATTGGCAGCGCGAGCACGAGCACCACCAGCATCATGTAGGCCGAGCCGAGCAGCGCCACGCCGAGACCGGCCGCTTCGGGGCGGGTGTCCGAGGCATCGGGGGACGTGAAAAAGGCCCAGTTGAAGCGGGTCACAACGATGCCCTTGTCGCGCAGCGCCTCGGCAAGGCGCAGTTGTTCGGGCGAGGTGTTGCGATCAAGTGCGGCGCTTTCCATCGTCACGCGGCCCTTGAAAAAGCCGTCGATACGCCCCCCTGCCAACAGGTCGAACGGGATGGTTTCGCCGATCTTGTCGGGGTTGGCGATGACGTAGTTGCGCAGCGTTGCCGGGGCCTCGGGCGAAATCATCGCGCCGATCTTCTTGCCGCTCAGGCCCTGATCATCGACGCCGGCTTTTTCGATTGCGGCGACGAGGGCCTTTTCGATCAGGGGCTTGTAACCGAAGGTGGTGACTTTCTTGATCTTTTCGATGTCGCGGGTGCCGGATTTGTCCAGCTTGGCCGGATCAAGATAGACGTCGAGCGCGATATAGGTCTGACGGAAGGACGACAGGCCGTTGCCGAGGATCGAGGTCAGCAGGCCGACGAGGGCCAGCACACCAATCGACACGGCGATCAGGCCCATCAGGCGAAACCGCCGTTCAGAGGCATTGCGCCGTTTCGTGCGAGCATCGGCGGCGAGCAGCGATGAGCGGTTTTTGCCAGAGGGCGCAGCGGTGCCGGGCTGGGACATATCGGTCATTCGTATTGCTCCCGGTATTTGCGCACAATGAAGAGCGCGAGAACGTTGAGGGCGAGCGTGAAGGTAAAGAGCGTGAGACCGAGCGCGAAGGCGACCAGCGTTTCGGGGCTGGCGAATTCGGTGTCACCGGTCAGCTGGCTGACGATTTTCACCGTCACGGTTGTCATCGCTTCCAGCGGATTGAGGCTGAGCTTGGCTGCGGCCCCTGCCCCCATGACCACGATCATGGTTTCGCCGATGGCCCGCGACGCGGCGAGAAGGATCGCGCCGACGACGCCGGGAAGGGCGGCGGGCAGGACCACCTGCTTGATCGTCTCGGACTGGGTCGCGCCCAGCCCATAGGAGCCATCGCGCATGGATTGGGGCACGGCGTTGATGATGTCATCGGACAGCGACGAAACGAAGGGGATGAGCATGATGCCCATGACCAGCCCCGCCGTGAGCACCGAAGACGAGCTGTCACCCAGCCCCATTGGCTGTGCGATCCAGTCGCGCAGGAACGGGCCGACGGTGATCAGCGCGAACAGGCCATAGACGATTGTCGGGATGCCGGCGAGCACCTCGATCGCGGGTTTGGCGACGCTGCGCAGCTTGGGACCGGCGTATTCGGCAAGGTAGATCGCGATCATCAGACCGACAGGCACGGCAACGATCAGCGCCACGAAAGAGACGTAGAGCGTGCCCCAGATCAGAGGGATGAAGCCAAGATCCGAGCCGCCCCGGAATTGCGGGTTCCAGGTGAGCGAGAAGAAGAAATCCTGCCACGGGTAAAGCTGGAAGAAGTGGTAGGTTTCGAACACCAGCGAAAGCACGATGCCAAGCGTCGTCGCGATGGCGACGAGCGAGGCCCCTATCAGCAGCGCCAGAACGAAGTTTTCCGAGATGTTGCGGGCGCGCTGATCGGCGCGGATCCGCGAGAGCGAACCGACAAGAAAGGCGAGCGCGGTGGCCAGCGCCACTATGGACAGCCAGAACGCCCCGGTGTGCTGCATCTTGCGATAGCTTTGGGCCGCACTCAGCACCTCGGGCGAGACATCCGAGCCAAGGGCCACGCCGACGGCGGCCATTTCGGCGCGCACATCGGTGGCGGTGGCGTCCAGCGCGGCGGCGGCGCCCTGCCCCGTTGCCTCGATCGCGTCGAGGCCATTGCTGATGCGGCGCACGTCACTCATCACGAGGGTGAGTTCGCCACCCTCGGGGAACGCGCTTTCGGGGATCATGCCGCCGATGCGGCTTTCGATCAGGACCGGCTGCACGAAAAGCCAGACCAGCATCACCAGAAGCGCGGGAACCGCTGTCATCAGAAAAACGAACTGGCCGTAATAGCCGGTGCGCGAGTGCAGTTTGCGCGAGTCACCGTCGACCACGGCAAGCGCCCTGCGGCGGGCAAGGACATAGCCGATCGCGGCAAGGCCCAGCACGATGGTGATAAGGACGCTAACGCTCATGTCATCCAATCCACGGTTGAGGATGCAGGCAACACCGCGAGGGGCGTTGCCTGCGCAGACCCAAAGGTCAGTTCAGCGGCGCCATCGGCGTGCGGTTGGCAACGGCTTCTTGCGTCTTGGCCAGTTCGGGATCGGGCACGAGACCGTATTCCGCGAGCGGGCCATCGGGGCCGGCCATATCATCGGAGACGAAGAATTCGACATATTCCTGAAGACCCGGAATGACGTCGAGATGCGCGTTCTTGATGTAGAAGTAGAGCGGACGCGAGACCGGGTATTCGCCCGTGGCAATGGAGTCGACCGTCGGGACAACGCCGCCCATGGTGGCAACGCGCAGCTTGTCGGTGTTGTTCTGGTAGAACGACAGGCCAAAGACGCCGATGGCAGTCTTGTTGGCATCGATCCGGGCGAGGGTTTCGGTGTAGTCGCCATCGATGTCGACCGAAACGCCGTCAGTGCGCAGCGCGTTGCAGGATTTGCCAGCGGCCTTCTTGTCGCCGCCATTGGCCTCTTTGAAGATGTCGAAGGCGCCGGTTTCTTCGCAGCCCGCTTCGATCACCTTCACGTCGAACACTTCGCGGGTGCCGTGCTTGGTGCCGGGGATGAAGGCCATGATGTCTTGTGCGGGCAGGTCGGCGCGCACATCGGCCCAGGTCTTGTTGGGGTTGTCGACAAGGTTGCCGTCGACCACGACCTGTTTGGCCAGCGCGTTGTACCAATCGGCGGGGGTGAAGGCGAATTCGGCGCCGTTGATGTCCGAGGCAAAGACGATGCCGTCATAGCCGATGCGCACTTCCTGGATCTCGGTCACGCCGTTGGAGGCGCAGTTGTCGATATCGGATTGCTTGATGCGCGACGAGGAGTTGGCGATGTCGATGGTGTTTTCGCCCACACCTTCGCAGAGTTTCTTACGCCCGGCGCCCGAGCCGCCGCCTTCGACCACGGGGGTCGGGAAATCGAAGTTTTCACCGAAGGCTTCGGCCACGATCGCGGCATAGGGCAGCACGGTCGAGGAGCCTGCGATCTGGATCTGGTCGCGCGCAGTGGCCGCCGAGGCAGAGATGGCGCCGATGGCCAGGGCCGAGGCAGCGGTTTTGAGGAAGGTCATGGATCACTCCTGAAAATTTGTCAGCTGGCCCCCATTCGACGAGGGCCTTGGCTGCGGCCTAAGGCCCGCACGCAATGCTTTTGTGACAGGCGTGTAACAGTTTCATGACAAGCGCGGCGTTCGGCGGTTTTTTTGGCCACCCGGACGCGCGCGCGGAGTGATGGGCCAGCGCAGGACTGAAGACGCAATACGGTCTCTATCTACTTGAAATCAAACGGAGAGCGGCAGGATTACGGTGAAGCAGGTGCCCTGCCCCTGTGTGCTTTCGATCTTGAGCCGACCGCGATGACGGTTGATGATATGTTTGACGATGGCCAATCCGAGGCCCGTGCCGCCCACCACCCGCGAGCGGTGAGAATCGACGCGATAGAACCGTTCGGTCAGGCGGGGAATGTGAACAAGCGGAATTCCCGGCCCCTTGTCCGAGACCGACAGGATCGCGGCGGGGCCGCGCATTGCCGCCTCGCGGGGCGAGCCTTGCAGGCGCAACACCACCTCGCCGCCGCTGCCTCCATATTTCACGGCGTTTTCGATCAGGTTGGTCAGAACCTGGCGCAGTTGATCTTCGTCAGCGGGGGCGACCAATGACTCGGGCAGGTCTTTGACAAGGGTCACGCCCGCGCTATCGGCAAGTGGTGTCATGGTGTGCACGACGGATCGGCAAAGCGCGGCAAGATCGACCTCGCTTGTCGGGCGGACCCGCTCTTCGCTTTCCACCCGGTTGAGCGAAAGCAGATCCTTGACCAGACGTTCCATCCGCTCGGCTTCGCGTTGCATGATGTCGAGAAACCGCGCCCGTGCCTCGGAATCATCGCGGGCGGGGCCGCGCAGGGTTTCGATGAACCCCATGAGCGAGGTTAGCGGTGTGCGCAACTCGTGGCTGACGTTGGCGACGAAATCGCGCCGCATCTGGCCCGCGTGTTCCAGATGGCTGACATCTTCGAAACTGACCAAAACGCCCTTGGCGGGCGGCAGGTCGAACCAAGACGCGTTGGCGATATAGGTGGCATCCTGCCCGCCTTGCTGGCTGAGGTAGTTTGTCTTTTGGGGCGCCTTTGTCGCGGCACAGCGTTCGATCGCTTCGAGCAGATCGGGTTGGCGCAGTGACGATATGTAATGCCGACCGGCCTGTTTCCCCAGAAGCGCCACGCCCTTTTCGTTGATTGCCGAGATCCGTTCATCCGGCGCGATCATCAGCGCGGGCAACGCCAGCGCAACGACCACCGTTTGCGCGGCCTCTTCCTCGGGTGTGGCAGTCACTCCGGAGGCGGCAGAGGGGGGCGTATCCATGGATCAATCTCTCCGATAGGGCCGCGGGGGCAGCTTGGCGTATCAATGCCCAGACCGAAGCCGAAGGTCAAACGACGGGCGCATCCGGTTCGATGGTAACACTCACAACAATAGGGTGGCCAAAGCGACACAATTGTAACGCTGCGATCAAAATTCATTCGATCACTAATGATCGATAGCTTTTTTTACTTGCGTAAAGTTTCGATCGGCATCATGGCGCCCGCAACAGAACGCACAAGCTGATCTCGTCAGCGTTTACCGTAAGTAAATAAGGGGGTTCTCAATCTATGGGACGCCTCATGAACCACTCCGATACTCGGAGGAATGCACAACCTGTTTCTGTCAGTGTCGTCGGCTGCGGCGATTCTGGACCGATCGCGCCGCAATGCACGCCTGCGCCCGCAAACCTTGCGCCGGTGCAGATTTGCTACAAGGACGTCGCGCCAGAGATGCTGCAAAAGGTGCAGCCGTGCGAAGTGATCTGCTGGCTTTGCTGTGCGGATTACGACGTCTATGACATCGCCGAGCGGCTGAGTGCTGCGCGCTATTCAGGCCGCGTGACGATTTGCGCCCCGGATCTGTTGCGCCCCGAGCATGTTTTGTGGGAATTGCGCCGGGATTTTCCGACGCTGGACCTGAAGTTGATGACCGAAGCGCCGCTGACAGACACAACCGCCACCTATCTTGACGGTATTGCTGCGCCAACGGCGTCTGAGCCGACCGGATCAGAGGGTCGTTCAGACGACCCGGATCAGCCCATCTGAGACAGGCCGTCGCGGAAGCGGCGCATGTTGTCCTGATAGTGCAGTGCGCTGGCCTTGAGCATGGAAATCGCCGGTCCGTCGAGCTCTCGCACCACCTTGCCCGGTGCGCCCATGACGAGGCTGCCGTCGGGGATTTCCTTGTTTTCTGTGATCAGCGCCCCTGCCCCGATCAGGCAGTTGCGGCCGATCTTGGCGCCGTTGAGGATGGTGGCGCCCATGCCGATCAGGGAATTGTCGCCGATGGTGCAGCCGTGCAGCATGACCTTATGGCCGATGGTGCAATTCGCGCCGATGCTGAGCGGATAGCCCATATCGGTGTGAAAGACGCAGTTTTCCTGCACATTGGAGCCGCGCCCGACGCGGATTTCCTCGTTATCGCCGCGCAGCGTGGCGCCGAACCAGACCGAAGCCCCCTCTTCCAGCACGACATTGCCGATCAGGTTCGCATCGGGGGCGACCCATGTATCCTCGTGGCATTGCGGGCGCTGGTCGTCGAGTTTCCAGAGTGTCATCGGGTCATCTCCTCGAATTCGGCGTGAAGCCGTTTGACATGGGCGTTGAGGCCCGGCTGTTGCAGGCGCTTGAGGCGCGCGGCAGTGACAATGGATTTCAGCTTTTCTTCGGTGTCATCCAGATCGTCGTTGATCAGGACGTGGCTGTATTCGGCCCAGTGGCTGATCTCGTCCCAGCTTTTGCGCATGCGTTTGGCGATGACCTCTTCGCTGTCCTGGCCACGGCTGACGAGGCGGCGGTGCAGTTCCGTGATCGACGGCGGCAGGATGAAGATCGATAGCGTGTTTTGCCCCAGTGCCGAGTTCTGGATTTGTTGCGCGCCCTGCCAATCGATGTCGAACAGCACGTCGCAACCCTCGTCGATGGCGGCCTCGACGGGGGCGCGGGGCGAGCCGTAGAAATTGCCGAACACATGGGCATGTTCGAGCATGTCACCGTCGGCCACGTCGCGTTGGAAATCCTGCTCTGTCATGAAGTGGTAATCCTTGCCGTCCACCTCGCCCGGCCGCGGGGCGCGGGTGGTGGCCGAGACGGAAAACCGGATCGAGGGATCCCAGTCGCGCAGCCGCGCGGTGAGGGTGGATTTGCCCGCGCCCGAGGGCGAGCTGAGGATGATGAGGAGGCCGCGGCGCCGAGGCTCGGTTCGTTTTTCTTCTATCATGTCAGACCCTTATTCGACGTTCTGAACCTGTTCGCGCATCTGGTCGATGACGGCCTTCAGCTCTAGCCCGATGGCGGTGAGCGTCTTGGACTGCGATTTGGAGCAGAGCGTGTTGGCTTCGCGGTTGAATTCCTGGCTGAGGAAATCGAGCTTGCGGCCGACCGGGCCATCGCTGGCGATCAGGTCGCGCGCGGCGGTGACATGGGCCTTGAGCCGGTCGAGTTCCTCGGTGATGTCGGCCTTCACGGCGATCAGGGCAAGTTCCTGTGCGACGCGGGCGGGATCGACCGCGGTGCTGTTCTCGGTCACGCGGGCGAGCGCGGCTTGCAGGTTGGCCTGCATCTCGTCGCGCCGGGCGAGCGCGGCGGCGGCGGCTTGGTCGGTGAGTGTATCGATGCTGTCGAGTTGAGCCAACAGCACCTCTTGCAGGGCGGCGCCTTCGGTGGCGCGCATGGCGCAGAAATCGGCGAGGATGGCTTCGAAATCGGTGAGCAGCGCCTTTTTCAGCGGTGCGGGGTCTTCATCACCGCTGACCTGTTCGAGCACGCCGCGCTGGCCGAGGATGTCGGCCGCCGTCGCCGGGGCGAGGCTGACGCCGCGCGCCATTGCGGTCTCTTCGACCTCGGCCATGGCTTCGAGCACGGCGCTGAGCTGGGTTTGATTGATCCCGAGGCGCAGCGCCTCGTCCTCGCGGGTGAGGCGCAGGGAAAGTGTGACAGACCCACGGGCAAGCGTGGCGGAGAGCGCGGCGCGCAGGCCCGCTTCGAGCCCGGTGACCCAGTCGGGCACGCGCAGGCGCAGGTCGAGCCCCTTGGCGTTGACGCTGCGCAATTCCCAGGTCCATGAGAACCCGGCCCCACCGTGCCCCTTGCCCGAGGCGAATGCCGTCATGGAATTGGTCATCTTCTCTCCCGCGTGGCGCATATTGTCGGGACTGCTTAGGAGGTTCGGCGGCGCGGGGCAAGATGGATGACCCTTGCGCAATCCCCCGCCGAGGTTAACCACTTGTGGCAAAATTAGGAGAAATTGGGGCAGAACTGTGGCATATTAAGACTTGGGTAAGACAATAACGGGTAGGTTAACGAAATCTTATGGTTTCGCGCGCCGCTGAATGCCCGCCGTTTTCGGGGCGCGAGACTATGGGAGCCGGGGGTGCCGGGATGTTTGGACGGACAGACGGGAACGTGATCGAGATGGGCGATTTTTTCCACGCGCCAAAGTTTCGCGCACTGCGCGAGGTTGAAGCCTATTGGGAAGGGCTGCGGCGAGGCAGCGAGGTTCCCAGACGCTCGGACATAGACCCGCGCGGGATCGAAAACGCCCTCGAATATGCCTTCATCCTTGAGAAAATCGCCCCGGGGCTGGCACGGTTGCGCATCGCGGGGATGCACCTGTGCGACCTGATGGGCATGGAAGTGCGCGGGATGCCGATTTCTTCTTTCCTGCCGCCTGCCGGGCGCAAGGCCTTTGCCGAAACGATTGAAACGGTGACCAACCGGCCCGCGGCGGCGCGGCTGACGCTGGAGGCCGAGGGCGGCATTGGCCGCCCTGCCCTGAGCGGACAGATGGTATTGCTGCCGATGATGAGCGATTTCGGTGATGTGACCCGAATTCTGGGCGCGTTCGAGACCGACGGCAAGATCGGGCGCGGGCCGCGCCGGTTCGAAGTGACCAAGACCGAGTTGCGTGGTCTGGACAGCACGACGCACCCGTTTCCGCCCCGCAAGGAAATCCTTGCCGAGGACGAGGCGTCGGCCCTTACAGATGAAGACCCGCTGGAAGACGGCCTTGACGGGATTGGACAGGACCGCGCCCGCGATATCGAGGAAACGGCGGCGGCGCTGCGCGCGCGGCTGAGAGACCACCTTGGATCAAAGCCGGGTTTTGGCGAAGCCGACAGGCCCTTTGCAGGTCAAACGACAACACCGAGAAAAACCGGGGAAAGCGCGGGCAAGCGGCCCAGCTACCTGCGGCTGATCAAATCCGACGATTGACGTAAATCCGTACAGTTTCGGGGCGCGGCGTGCGTCTGGTCCATGCGCGCCACAGCCAGAAGGCCCCCGAACGTAAAAACGCCCCGAGATTGTTCCTTCCTCGGGGCGTTTTGATGTTTTATCAGTGCCTTACGGCGAAATCTTAAGCCAAAACCTTAACCGGCTTTCGCTTGGCTTTCCTGCCGCAGTGCTGTCAGTTCTTCGGACACGAGGAAGGCCAGTTCGAGAGACTGCGAGGCGTTGAGACGCGGATCGCAGGCGGTGTGATAACGCGACGAGAGGTCTTCTTCCGTCACGGCGCGCACGCCGCCGGTGCATTCGGTCACGTCCTGCCCGGTCATCTCGAAGTGAACGCCGCCGGGGATCGTGCCCTCGGCCTTGTGGATGGCGAAGAATTCCTGCACTTCGCGCAGCACCGACTGGAACGGGCGGGTCTTGAAACCGGTCGCCGATTTGATCGTGTTGCCGTGCATCGGATCACACACCCAAAGCACCTTGGCGCCCTCTTCCTCGACCGCCTTGATCAGGCGCGGAAGATGTTCGCCGACACTGCCCGCGCCGAACCGCGCGATCAGGGTCAACTTGCCGGCTTCGTTTTCCGGGTTGAGCGTCGCCATCAGGCGTTTGAGATCATCGACCTGCATCGAGGGGCCGCATTTAAGGCCCACCGGGTTGAGCACACCGCGCGCGTATTCGACATGCGCGCCGTCGGGCTGCCGGGTGCGATCGCCGATCCAGATCATGTGACCCGAGCCTGCCAGCCATTTGCCCGAAGTCGAATCGACCCGCGTCAGGGCCTCTTCGTATTCCAGCAAAAGCGCCTCGTGCGAGGTGTAGAAATTGACCTGATGCAGCGCGGCAGAACGTTCGCTGTCGACGCCGGCGGCGGTCATGAAATCAAGCGTGTCGCTAATCCGGTTGGCCATCTCGCGGTAGCGTTCGGATTTCTGGCTTTCGGTGAAGCCGAGCGTCCAGGCGTGGACCTGATGCACATCGGCATAGCCGCCGGTTGAAAACGCGCGCAGCAGGTTCAGCGTCGCCGCCGCCTGTGTGTAGGCCTGAAGCATCTTGGCCGGATCGGGAATCCGGGCGGCTTCGGTGAAGGCCAACTCGTTGATGATATCGCCACGGTAGCTGGGCAGTTCGACGCCTTCGAGCGTTTCGGTGGGCGCGCTGCGCGGTTTTGCGAACTGGCCCGCCATGCGGCCAACCTTGACCACTGGCACCTTGGCGCCGAAGGTCAGCACCATCGCCATTTGCAGCATCACCTTGAAGGTGTCGCGGATCGCATCGGCCGAGAATTGCTCGAAGCTTTCGGCGCAATCGCCGCCTTGCAACAGGAACGCCTCGCCGCGGGAGGCGGCACCAAGTTGTTCCTTGAGGCGCCGCGCCTCGCCGGCGAAGACGAGCGGCGGATACTTGGCGAGCTGTGCCTCGACGGCATGAAGCGCGTCCTGATCCGTGTAGTCCGGCATCTGAACACGCGGTTTTGCGCGCCAGCCGGATTTTTGCCAATCACTCATCGTCTTTCTCCGGGTCTCTGAATGAGCGCTTCGTATAACGGGATAAACCGCGCGAGGCCACAGGAAATGCGCCCCTTGACGACGCTGCGCCCCCATGGCCATCTGAGGGGGTAGCGCCTATGGCCTGATTGGTCCGAGGTGCGAGATGGCGAAGGAAGGACGACAGGGGATGACCGAGCCGCAAGACCATATCTCGGTCACCTCAGAGGGGGGCCGAGCGGAACGGTTTGTTTTCGTTCTGCTTGAGCAGTTCACGCTGCTGAGCTTTGCCTCGGCGGTGGAGTGCCTTCGACTGGCCAACCGGATGTCGGGTCAACAGTTGTTTTCATGGATTCTGGTGGGCGAAGGCGGTGAAAGCGTCACCTGTTCGGCGGGGACGGAATTCCGGCTGGATGACGATCTGGGCGACTTGCACCGCGATGATACCGTCCTGATCTGTGGCGGGATGGATATTCAGGAACATTCGACCAAGCGTGTGATCGGCTGGCTCAGACGCGAGGCGCGCAAGGGATTGCGGATGGGCGGGCTGTGCACCGCGGCCTATACCTTGGCCAAGGCCGGGCTGCTGGATGGCAAGCGCGCGACCATCCATTGGGAAAATCAGGACAGTTTCGGCGAGGAATTCGAAGAGGTGCACCTGACCAAGTCGGTGTTTACCGTCGATGGCAACCGGATGACCACGGCGGGCGGCACATCGTCGATCGATCTGATGCTGAAGCTGATTGCGGATGCCCATGGCGAGGCGCTGGCCAATGCCGTGGCCGATCAGCAGATCTATTCCTCGATCCGGACGGATCAGGACACCCAGCGTTTGTCGGTGCCGACGCGGATTGGCGTGCGCCATCCCAAGCTGGCGCAGGTGATCCAGATGATGGAAGCCAATATCGAAGAGCCGATCAGCCCCGCCCTTCTGGCCAAGGAAGTGGGCATGAGCACGCGCCAGTTGGAACGGCTTTTCCGGCGCTACCTCAACCGCAGCCCCAAGCGCTATTACATGGAGCTGCGGCTACAGAAGGCGCGCAACCTGTTGATGCAGACGGATATGAGTGTGATCAACGTGGCGCTGGCCTGTGGCTTTGCCTCGCCCTCGCATTTTTCGAAATGTTACCGCGCGCATTATGACACCACGCCCTATCGCGAGCGGGGCAGCCATGGCACGCGGTTGTCGATCTAAGGCGGGTCAGAACCTTTCCATGATCGCTTCGACCTTTGTGTTGAGCGAGAAGTTCAGCACGATCAGGGAATCTTCGCGCGCGTGCATGATGGCGTAGAAGAACACATAGCCCGCGGGGCCGTAATAGGCGCGTATCTCGCGGCGCATGCCGCCGCCGAGATCCTGATCCATGAACACGGTGCGCTTCGTGAAATTGCTGCGAAAGATCGAATTGAACCGGCCCGAGATGCCGCTGAGCTGTTCGGGCGTGTATTCATCGCGCCCGCCCATGCGCTGAATGAACGGGGTCCACTGGCGGGTGGCGATCATTTCGTCGGTATAGGCGGCGTAAGCGTTGTAATCCTTGAAGATGCTGTCGGCTTCCTGCGCCCGTGCGGGATTGCTGGCAAAGAGGAAGGCAAGGCTCAGAACAAGGGCGAAAAGGCCGGAAATACGGCGGGTCATTGCAAATCTCCTGTCGTCAAAATGATATTGCGTGACCCAGTCTTATCATCCCGAGGTGATCCGGTATAGCGCACCGTTGCCCTCGGACAGGAACCAGATCGCGCCGTCGGGCCCTTCGCGCACATCACGCACGCGGATGGTTTCGGGGGTTTCGATGCGCGTGATCTGTCGCTTGGCACCGGGGGCCAGCACGGCGATATGATCGAACTTGAGAGAGCCGACCAGCATCGCGCCCTGCCAGCCGGGGAACCGGCCCTGCCCCAGAATGGCCAGTCCCGAAGGGGCGATCGAAGGATCCCAGTAGAAGGCGGGTTGTTTCATGCCGGCCTTTGAGGTGCCTTCGCCGATCTTGGCACCGGAATAATGCCGCCCGTAGGAGATCACCGGCCAGCCGTAGTTCGCGCCCTTTTCAATCAGGTTGACCTCGTCCCCGCCCTGCGCGCCATGTTCGCACAGCCAGAGACGGCCCTGACCGTCGAGCGCCGCGCCTTGCGGGTTGCGATGGCCGTAAGACCAGATCGCGGGGCGTGTGCCGGGACTGTTCAGGAAGGGATTGTCGGGCGGGATGCGGCCATCACGTGCGACGCGGATCACGCTGCCGTTTTCGCGTGTCAGATCCTGTGCCGAGGGGCGGTCGCCGCGTTCCCCAATGGTGAGGAAAAGGGTGCCGTCGCGGGCCTCGACGATGCGACCGCCAAAATGTCGCCCACCGGAACTGCCCGGCATCATTTCGAATATGCGACGCGGGTTGACGAGTTTGGTCCCGTCGAGCCGGGCCACGGCGAGGGCGGTTCCGGCGCCACCGCTGGCCTGCGCTTTGGCATAGCTCAGGAATATCGCGCCGGTGCGGGAGAAATCGCGCGCCACGACCACATCGAGCAGGCCGCCCTGCCCGCGCGCCGCCACCTCGGGCACGCCGGTGATGCGTTGCCTTTTCCCGTCCGGCGCAACCCGCCAGAGCCGCCCCGCGCGTTCGGTGACCAGCATGTCGCCCCCCGGCAGGAAGCCCACGGACCACGGCACGCGAAAGCCATCGGCAACCTGTTCGATGCGCAGCGGCGTGGATTGCGCCAGTGCAGGCCGAGCGAGTGGCAGGCTGAGCATGGCGAGGGTGAAATCCCGGCGTTTCATGGGCTTGTCCTTTTTTGTTCAGGGTCGCTTCGGGGGCGCTTTGGGCGCGAAACGCCCGGATTGCCGCCAATCGAAGGGGGCAAAACAGGTTTCTCTGCCCAAACCAGCATCACTTCTACTTGCCCCAACGGCAAGTTGCCCAATTCCTGAGCAATTGAGCCTTTTCTTTTTCGAAGACCGACAATAGGCTCCGCTTCGGACCTATGTTCCAAACAGGGAGATACAAGATGAAAAAACTACTTATGGCAACCGCAGCAACGGCCTTGATGGCAGGCGGCGCACTGGCGGAAAGCCATGGCGGCGGCGAAATCAAGCTTGGCGTGCTGCTGGGCTTCACCGGCCCGATCGAATCCACCGTGGCCAACATGGCCCCCGCAGCGCACCTTGCGATGAAGGAAGTCAGCGACAGCGGAAAGCTTCTGGGCGGTATGAAGGTGACCGGTATCGACGGCGACTCGACCTGCATCGATTCCGCGGCGGCCACTTCGGCGGCGGAACGGATGATCACCTCGGATGGCGTCAAGGGCATCGTCGGCGGTGACTGCTCGGGCGTGACCGGTGCTGTTCTGAACAACGTGGCGCTGCCCAACGGCATCGTCATGATCTCGCCCTCGGCCACCTCGCCGGGCCTGAGCCACATGAATGACGAAGACAAGGGCCTGTTCTTCCGGACCGCGCCTTCGGATGCGCGTCAGGGCGTCGTGATGAGCGATATCCTGATGAGCCAAGGCATCAAGGAAGTGGCTGTCACCTATACCAACAACGACTATGGCAAGGGTCTGGCCGATGCGTTCCAATCGTCCTACGAGGCCGCTGGCGGCACTGTGACGATCTCGGCTGCGCATGAAGACGGCAAGGCCGACTATTCGGCAGAAGTCGGCGCGCTGGCCTCGGCCGGTGGTGATCGCCTTGTCGTGGCGGGTTATGTCGATCAGGGCGGCGCGGGCATCGTGCGCGCAGCAATCGACACCGGCGCGTTCGAGACGTTCCACTTCCCCGATGGCATGGTTTCGGATGAGCTGGGCAAGAACTTCGGTACCGATATCGATGGGTCCACCGGTCAGCATCCGAGCCCCTCGGTCGAACTGGTCAACCGGTTCAAGGAAGTGGCAACGGCAAGCGGCATGGATTTCGATCCGACCGGCCCGTTCTCGCCTGAAACCTATGACGCAGCGGCGCTGATCATGCTGGCCATGCAGGCCGCAGGCAGCGCAGAGCCGGGCGACTATAAAGCCAAGGTCATGGACGTGGCCAACGCACCGGGCGAAAAGATCGAGGCAGGTCAGCTTGCCAAAGGTCTGGAAATCCTCGCCGCGGGCGGTGAGATCGACTATGTCGGCGCAACCGGTGTCGAGCTTGTCGGTCCGGGCGAAGCGGCGGGCAACTACCGCGAGATCGTGATCAAGGACGGTAAGCTGGAAACGGTCGGCTACCGCTGATCGGAACCCGATGATAAGGAACGGCCCGGCCACCATAGGCCGGGCCGTTTCCAAAGGGCCGTTCGATACAAGGCCAGATTACAAGGCCCGACTACAAGGCCCGACTACAAGGCCGAAAATATAACGAACCGAATGTTCGACAGGGGGAAAGTGCATGATCCGCGTCCATGACGTGCACAAGCATTTTGGCGGTTTTCATGCCGTCGACGGCGCCACGCTTCATATCGAAGAAGGCTCGATCACCGGATTGATCGGGCCCAATGGCGCGGGCAAGACGACGCTTTTCAACGTGATTGCCGGGGTTTTGCCGCCCACATCGGGCAAGGTTGAAATGCTGGGTGAGGATATCACCGGTCTGCCGCCGCATGATCTGTTCCACAAGGGGCTGCTGCGGACCTTCCAGATCGCACATGAGTTCAGTTCGATGAGTTGCCGTGAGAACCTGATGATGGTGCCAGGCACGCAATCAGGCGAGACGCTGTGGAACACGTGGTTCGGGCGTAAACGCATCGCCGACGAAGAGCGCGCGCTGCGCGCCAAGGCCGACGAGGTGCTGGAATTCCTGACGATCAGCCATCTGGCCGATCACAAGGCGGGTCAGGTTTCGGGCGGGCAGAAGAAGCTGCTGGAACTGGGCCGCACGATGATGGTGGATGCCAAGATCGTGTTCCTTGACGAGGTGGGCGCAGGGGTAAACCGCACGCTTTTGAACACCATTGGCGATGCGATTTTGCAGCTGAACCGCGAGCGCGGCTATACCTTCGTGGTGATCGAGCACGACATGGATTTCATCGAGAAGCTCTGCGATCCGGTGATCTGTATGGCCGAGGGCAAGGTTCTGGCCGAGGGGACCTTGGCCGAGATCAAGGCCAACGAGCACGTGATCGAGGCCTATCTAGGCACCGGGCTGAAGAACAAGGAGCAGGTGGGCGCATGAACGTGGAGCGACATGGCGACGACGCCTTGGGGGCTCTGCCCCCAAACCCCCGGGATACTTCCAGCAAGATGAAGCATGGAGGGACGTCATGAGCGGCAATCCCTACCAGAACACCCGGGGCAACAAGGATGCCTCGATCACCAATCCCAAAGGTCAAGGCGAGATTCCCTATCGCAAGAGTGGGGCGTCCAAACACGTGGAGGGCGCGCATCCCTTCCTGATCGGCGAGAGCATGACCGGCGGCTATGGCAAGGATGGGCCGGATATCCTGCATGAGTGCACCATTGCCGTGAACCCGGGCGAGATCGCGGTGATCGTCGGCCCCAATGGCGCGGGCAAATCGACGGCGATGAAGGCGGTGTTCGGGATGC
This sequence comes from Rhodalgimonas zhirmunskyi, assembly GCA_030848925.1. Lineage (GTDB taxonomy): Bacteria > Pseudomonadota > Alphaproteobacteria > Rhodobacterales > Rhodobacteraceae > Rhodalgimonas > Rhodalgimonas zhirmunskyi. The sequence continues at coordinate 311,890 of JANFFA010000001.1, read as the reverse complement.
TGAACCTGCGGTCCGGGCATGTGCTTCTGGATGGGGAAGACATCACCGAGTTGAGCCCGCAGGACCGGGTGGCCAAGGGGATGGGCTTCGTGCCGCAGACCTCGAATATTTTTACCTCGCTCACCGTTGAAGAGAACCTCGAGATGGGGGCGTTCATCCGGAACGACGATTTCCGGGGGACGATGGAGCAGGTTTATGAGTTGTTCCCGATCCTCAAGGACAAGCGGCGGCAGGCGGCGGGTGAGCTTTCGGGCGGGCAGCGTCAGCAGGTGGCCGTAGGCCGGGCGCTGATGACCCAGCCCAAGGTCCTGATGCTGGACGAGCCGACCGCAGGGGTCAGCCCGATCGTGATGGATGAGCTCTTTGACCGGATTATCGAGGTGGCCCGGACCGGCCTTCCCGTGTTGATGGTGGAGCAGAACGCGCGTCAGGCGCTGGAAATCGCGGATCGGGGCTATGTCCTTGTGCAGGGCGCGAACGGGCATACCGGCACGGGTCAGGAGCTTTTGGCCGATCCGGAAGTGCGCCAGAGCTTTCTTGGCGGCTGAGCGTGGGTATGGGGGCATATACCGGCGCGTTGGCGGGGCTGGCGCTTTCGGGCGCGTGCCACGCGGGCGAGTTGGCCTGTGTTGCGCAAGCGCAGTGCCGGGGCGACGCGCAGGCGATGTGCGCGCCCTCGTCCCTCAAGATCAAGGTGAGCGCGGAAAACCGGCTTTGGATCGATGCGCAGGGCCCTTATGGCGCACGCCTGTCGCGCGAGGGCGATGCGCGCGTCTGGACCATTCGGGCCTTTGGCGGCGCGCACGCCTTGCGGGTCGAGGCGGATGGCGCGTTTCTTTACCTTGGCAATCGCGGCAAGCGCTATCGCGGCACCTGCCGGGAGGTCATACAATGAGGGCCGGGACGGCAGGGCTAATGATGGGGCTGATGATGGGCCTGATCGCGGGTGGCGCGCAGGCGGATTATGCCTGCCGGTTCGACGCGGGCTGTGGCGACGCGGCCCCCTGCCCCGAAACCATCGCGCTGGCGCTGGGCGAGGATGGCTGGACCGCGACGCGCGCGCCCGGGGACCGGACCCTGCCCATGATCCTGAACCCCGAGGCCGGCACTTATTTTGCGCATGTGTTCATCGGCGCGGAAGGCTTCGCCGATGGGGTCGAGGCGGTTCAACTGTCGATCAACCGCGATGGCGCGGCGCTTTATACCCGCCACAAGATGCGCGGCGCGCCCGAAGCCATGACTCTGACCGGGCAATGCGAGGTGGTGGGATGATGCGCCTTGCCCTGATCCCCTTGCTGGCCACCCTGCCCCTTGCCGCGCAGGCAGAAGAGGCGGCGTTCACTTGCCGCTTTACCGCCGAGTGCTATGAGCAGGAGGCCTGTGGCGAGAGCACATTCACCCTGACCGCCGATCTGGCGAACGAGCGGATTGCCACGGAATTCGGTGATCTGATCGTGGTTGCGGTAAAACGCGAACCGGGGATCAAGACGTTGTTCGCCACCGGCGAAGGCGCGGAATACCTGATGTCGGTCACGCCGCAGGGGGCGCGGCTGAGTTCACAACTCAACAAGGGGCCGGAAGTCCTGACGTATTTCGGTGCCTGTGAAGGGGCGTTCGAATGACCCGGATTTTGTCGCCACACGACACCGCGCACCAGCGCGGAAGAAACCATTTCCCGAAGCGCGAGGAAGGATAAAGATGGAACTTCTCAACGCCATCGTGGTGCTTGCCAATTACGTGATCATCCCGGCCGTGTCCTATGGCAGCCAACTGGCGCTGGGCGCGCTGGGTGTGACGCTGATCTATGGCATCCTGCGGTTTTCCAACTTTGCCCATGGCGATACGATGGCCTTCGGCACTATGGTCACCGTCCTGTTTACATGGTGGTTCCAGTCGATGGGGATCAGCGCCGGGCCGTTGCCCACCGCGCTTCTGGCGCTGCCGCTTGGCATCCTTGCCACCATGGGGATGGTGCTGGGTACGGATCGCCTTGTTTACCGGTTCTATCGACGGCAAAAGGCCAAACCGATCATCCTTGTGATGGCCTCGCTCGGGGTGATGTTCATCACCAACGGCATCGTGCGCTTCATCATCGGGCCGGGCGATCAGCGGTTTGCTGATGGCGAGCGGTTCATCATTTCGGTGCGGGATTTCAAGGCGATGACCGGCCTGCCCGAGGGCCTGAAGATCCGCACGACTGAGGGGCTAACGGTGATCACGGCGGTGATCGTCGTGGCGCTTCTGTTCTGGTTCCTGAACCGGACCCGCACCGGCAAATCCATGCGCGCCTATTCCGACAACGAGGATCTGGCGCTGCTTTCAGGGATCAACCCGGAACGCGTGGTTATGGTGACATGGCTGATCGTGGCCACGCTGATCACCATCGCGGGCACGCTTTATGGCCTTGATAAAAGTTTCAAACCGTTCGTCTATTTCCAGCTTCTTCTGCCGATCTTTGCCAGTGCCATTGTCGGTGGTCTTGGCAATCCGCTGGGCGCGATCGCGGGCGGGTTCGTGATCGCCTTTTCGGAAGTGACGATCACTTATGCGTGGAAGAAGGTGCTGGGCTACCTGATGCCCGAGAGCCTTGCGCCGGATGGCCTCGTGCAGCTTCTGTCCACCGACTATAAATTCGCGGTCAGCTTCGTGATCCTGTTGATCGTGCTTCTTTTCAAACCGACCGGGCTGTTCCAGGGGAAATCGGTATGAGCGATACGCTGAAAAACACGCTTCTTTTCGCCGTGATCGGGGTGCTTATCCTGCTGACGGGGTTCCTGCAGAGTTGGAACACGGCGCTTGTCATCCTCAACATGGGGCTGATCAGCGCGATTTGCGCGCTGGGGGTGAACCTGCAATGGGGGTTTGCCGGGCTGTTCAACGTGGGTGTGATGGGCTTTATCGCGCTGGGCGGGTTGGCCACGGTTCTGGTCTCCATGCCGCCGGTCGAAGGCGCGTGGGGCGCGGGTGGCTTTCAAGTGCTGAGCGGTCTGGTGAGCGGCGCGCTGGTGATTGCGGCGGCGATTTTCGCCTATAACAAGATGCCGGGCGGCAAGGCGCGCACGGCCGTGATCCTGATCATCTTGGTCGGTGGCTTCTTTATCTACCGCGCTGTTTTCGATCCCGGTGTCGAGGCGATCGAAGCGGTGAACCCGGCGCTTGAGGGGTATCTTGGGGGTCTGGGCCTGCCGGTGTTGCTGGCGTGGCCCGTGGGTGGCCTGCTGGCGGCGGGCGCGGCGTGGATCATCGGCAAGACGGCGCTTGGCCTGCGCTCGGACTACCTTGCCATTGCGACGCTGGGCATTGCCGAGATCATCATTGCCGTGCTCAAGAACGAGGACTGGCTGTCGCGCGGGGTCAAGAACGTGATCGGGGTGCCGCGCCCCCTGCCCTATGAGGTCGATCTTCAGGAAAGCGCCGAATTCCTTGGCTGGGCCGAGTGGCTGGGCCTTGATCCGGTGACGGCCTCGACCTTGTTCGTGAAGCTGGGCTATGCGGTGTTGTTCGCGATCGTGCTGGGGATCATCTTCTGGATGGCGCAGAAGGCGCTGCATTCGCCTTGGGGGCGGATGATGCGCGCCATTCGCGACAACGAGGTCGCCGCAGAGGCGATGGGCAAGGACGTGACCCGCCGCCATTTGCAGATCTTCATTCTGGGCAGTGCCGTGTGCGGGATTGCCGGGGCGATGATGACCACGCTCGACGGGCAATTGACGCCATCGTCCTATCAACCGCTGCGCTTTACCTTCCTGATCTGGGTGATGGTGATCGTGGGCGGTTCGGGCAGCAACCTTGGCGCGGTTCTGGGCGGGTTCCTGATCTGGTTCCTTTGGGTGCAGGTCGAGCCGCTGGGCCTGATGCTGATGGACATGGTGACCTATGGCATGGCTGCGGACAGCCCGCTGCGACAGCACCTTCTGGACGCGGCGCCGCATATGCGCCTGTTCACCATGGGGCTGGTGCTGCTTTTGGTGCTGCGGTTCAGCCCGAGGGGCCTGATCCCCGAAAAGTGAGCGGGAACTGCGCGAAAACCGCGCAGAAACGCCGTGAAAACACCGGAGCGTCGCGGTTGCGCGGCGCTCGAAGGGGGCCTAGGTTCGACAGACCTTCGCACCCCTGATCCGACGTAAAGGCCCGATCCCGCCCGTGTTCACCATCGCCCGCATGATCTGGTCATTCTTTGCCAATGCCGTGAAATGGGTGCTGGTTTTTCTGGCCTCGCTGATCCTGTTTTCGGCGCTGTTCATCCTTGTGCCGGTGGATGGGCGCGCCTTTCGCGCCGCTCTCACACAGCCGTTGATGATCGTCGAAAAGGAGGGCGACACGCTCGCCCCTGTGGGCTGTATCTGTGCCGCACCGCTGACCCCGGACGAGATCCCCGAGCGGCTGAAACAGGCGCTGATTGCGACCGAGGACAAGCGGTTCGACTATCATTTCGGGGTCGATCCCGTGGGCGTCTTCAACATGATCCGCTCGCGCGGGGCGCGGGGTGGTTCGACCCTCGCGATGCAACTGTCCAAGAACACGCTCACCGGCAGCGCGCCGACCATCTGGCGCAAATATGCCGAGGTGTTTTTCGCCACCCGGATCAGCCTTGTCTACGGGCGCGAGGATGTGCTGCGGCTTTACCTGAGCCGGGTGAATTTCGGACGGTTGAACGGCGTGCCGGTCTATGGGCTGCGCGATGCGGCGCAGGGCTATTTCGGCGTGGCCCCGCCGCAGTTGACCCTTGCGCAGTCGGCGATCCTTGTGGCGATGGTCAACGGGCCGAGCCTTTATAACCCCTATCGGCGCCCCGACGCGGTGGAGAACCGGGCGCGGCTGGTGCTGCGCCGGATGCAGGAACAGGGGATGATCGCGGATACGGGCGCGATTGACCTGGCAGCCGCCATGCCGCGCCGGGTGCATCGCCCGCCGCCGCGCGACCGCTACCTCGAAGATCAGGTGATGCGCGAGATGGAGGCCGTGAAACACCGCCTGCCCGATGGTCACCTGTTCGCGCTGACCACCATCGATCCGGTGGCACAGGCACAGGCCCGGCGCGTGTTGCGCGGGGCGGTGCGCGGCGCACGCAGCAAGGGCGTGGCGCGGGCCGGATTGATCACGATGGATGGGCAAGGCCGGGTGCTGAGCATGATCGGCGGGCTGGATTATGCCAGCAATACGTGGAACCACGCCATTCAGGCGCGTCGGCAGGCCGCATCGACCGCGAAACTTGCCACCTACCTGACCGCGCTGGAGGCGGGGATGACACCCGCCAGCCTTGTCGAGGATCGGCGCGACGCCCTCAAGGGGCGGTTTCGCCCGCGCAATGCGGATTTCACCTATCTCGGCACGGTTTCTATGAGCGATTGCCTGCGCTACAGCCGCAATGTCTGCACCTATTGGATCGCGCAGAAGGTGGGCTTTGACGCGATTGCGAAGATGGCCGGACGGATCGGCCTTACCGATGGCACGGAGCCGGGCGAAAGCGTGGTTCTGGGCGCGAGCGAGACGACGTTGATTGACAACACCGCGGCCTATTCGGCGATTGCGCAAGGCGGGCTGAGGCATCGCCCCTTCATCTTGCGCGGGGTGCTGTCGCGCAATGGCAATATGGCGTGGCGGCAATGGCCTTGGCCCAAGCGTGTGGTCAGCGCCGAGGTCGCGGGTGAGATGAAGCGGATGCTGGCGCGTGTCACCGATCCGGGCGGCACCGGGGCGGCGGCGCAGTTCAAGGGCGGCGCGGCCTTCGGCAAGACCGGCACCAGCCAGGAAAACCGCGACGCGTGGTTCGTGGGCTTTACCGGGGACGGGATTTCAACCGGCGTCTGGGTGGGCCCGCGCGAAGGGCGCAGGATGCGCGGCGTTTCAGGCGGCGACCTGCCCGCGCGGGTGTTCGCGCGCTATAACCAGAACGTGGTGGAACGGTTCCACGCCTACGTGACCCGCCGTTCAGCGCAATCAAGCGGCTATTGGCGCGACATCAACCGCCACTGAACCGTTTCTGATCAGCGTCCTTTGAACAGGCTACCAAGGATGCCGCGCACGATGCGCCGCCCGGTGGTGCCGGACAGTTCCTTCATCACATTGCGCCCCAGTGCTTCGCCAAAGCTTTCGTCCTTGCGGCTGCTGCTGCGGGTGGTTTTCGAGGACGAGCGCGGCACGCGAGAGCCGGAGTAGCGCCGGGCTTGCTTGTATTCGCGTTCACGCTCTTCGGCTTCTTCTTCTTCGCGCTCGGCCTTTTCGGCCGCCTTGGCCGCGTCGGCGGCGCGTTTGGCGAGGATTTCATAGGCCGATTGGCGGTCTTTCAATTCCTCGTACTTGCCCGCGAGGGGCGAGGCGTTGATCAGCGCGGCGCGCTCGCCCGGCTGGATCGGCCCCAATTGCGAGGACGGCGGGCGGATCAGAGTGCGCTGCGCCACGCCGGGCACGCCCTTCTTTTCCAGCATGGAGGTGACGGCCTCGCCAACGCCAACTTCGCGGATGGCGTCTTCGATGTCGAAGTCGGGATTCTCGCGATAGGTTTCGGCGGCCATGCGCAATTCCTTGCGGTCGCGCGCGGTGAAGGCGCGCAGCGCGTGCTGCACCCGGTTGCCAAGCTGGCCGAGGATATCCTCGGGCACATCGGCGGGGTTCTGGGTGATGAAGTAGACGCCAACCCCCTTGGAGCGGATAAGGCGCGCCACCTGTTCGACCTTGTCAACCAGCGCCTTGGGCGCGTCATCGAACAGGAGGTGCGCCTCGTCGAAAAAGAAGACCAGCTTGGGCTTGTCGGGATCGCCCACCTCGGGCAGTTCCTCGAACAGTTCCGAGAGCAGCCACAACAGGAAGGTTGCGTAAAGGCGCGGGCTTTGCATCAGCTCGTCCGCGGCGAGGATGTTGATCCGCCCCCTGCCCTGATCGTCACTCAGCATCAGGTCGGAGAGTTCCAGCGCCGGTTCGCCGAACAGTTGCGCGCCGCCCTGATTTTCCAGCACCAGAAGCCGACGCTGGATCGCCCCGACCGAGGCGACAGAAATATTGCCATAGCGCAGGGACAGTTCGGCGCGCTGCTCCCCGACCCAGACCAGCAGCGCCTGTAGATCCTTGAGATCGAGCAGCGGCAGGCCCTCTTCGTCGGACAGGCGGAAGGCGATGTTGAGGATGCCTTCCTGTGCCTCGGTCAGTTCCAGCAGGCGCGACAGCAAGAGCGGCCCCATCTCGGCCACGGTGGTGCGCACCGGATGGCCCTGTCGGCCCAGCAGATCCCAGAAGGTGACGGGGAAACCCTCGTAGGTGTAGTCGTCAAAGCCGATCTTCTGGGCGCGGCTGGTGAAGGCCTCGTGCAGTTTGAAACCGGCGCTTCCGGCCATCGACAGGCCCGAGAGATCGCCCTTCACATCCGACAGGAAGACCGGGACGCCCGCCGCCGAAAAACCCTCGGCCATGATTTGAAGCGTGACGGTCTTGCCCGTGCCGGTGGCTCCGGCGACCAGCCCGTGCCGGTTGGCATAGCCCAGTGAAAGCCCCTGTTTGACGCCGTAGTCCGGACCGCCGCCACCGATGAAAACCGCATCTTTCACGCCGTAGTCCCCCGATCTTCTGTTTTTGTTCGCCCCGACAATACATCCTTAACCAATTGGTGCCAGTGTATTTTACAGCCCCGCCACCGCATGTCCTCTTGGTGGGTGGGGTTGACTTCCTCCCTGTCAGACTGGCCGCGCCTTCGGGCGCGGCTTTTTTCCGTTAGCGGCCCAACTTTTCAATCGGACCTGTCAGAATTGGCTGTTGACAGGTCGCGACCAAACGTCATAGCTTTCCATCAATGACTAAGTCGGCCAGTCCGACGGGGAGCAAAAATGAGGAAGAGGCCGCAAGGCCTCTTTTTCTTTTTTATCCGCACCTTAGCTTTGCCAGCATGGGTTCTTCAGGGTTTCGCGCACAGCGGAATTTTGCCAGAGCACGCATATCCAAACGCTGTTTTGCGCTGACAGCGTCAACGCTGCATGTTAAGCGGCCCCCAGAAGATGTTAACCGTCACCAAATGGGAAAGACATTCATGCCCAAAATTCTCTATAGCCTTCCGCTGATCGCAGCCCTCGCCCTGGGCCAGACCGCCGCATTCGCGCAGGACACCAGCACAACCGAAACGGCGACGGACACAGCCAGCGAAACACCCGCGACCGAACCGAAGCCCGAAACCATGGCCGATGGCCTGTCGATGGGCGACGAGCCGCAGCCGAGCATCCCGCAGCCCTACGTCAAGGAAGAGTTCGATGACTGGAAACTCCAGTGCTTCCCGGTCGAAGAAGGCGATGAGCCCTGCCAGCTTTATCAACTGTTGAAGGACGAGCAAGGCACCGACGTGGCCGAAGTGGCGATGTTCCGTCTGCCTTCGGGCGGTCAGGCCGTGGCCGGCGCGACCATCACCGTGCCGCTTGAGACGCTGCTCACCGCGCAGCTGACCGTTGCCGTCGATGGTGGCAAGGGCAAGCGCTATCCGTTCTCGTTCTGCTCGCCGGTGGGTTGCTATGCGCGGATCGGCTTTACCTCTGCCGATATCGCCGCCTTCAAAAAGGGCGCAAAGGCCACGGTCACGCTTGTGCCCGCCCCTGCCCCCGATCAGAAGGTCGTGCTGAACATGTCGCTCAAAGGCTTTACCGCCGGCTACAACGCAGCGACCGTGATCAACAACTGATCCGTGGCCAAATAGGCCGCGCCCAAGCAATGACACATGCCCTCGCGGGATCCGCGGGGGCATTTTTGTATTCGGGGGTGCGAAAGCGCCCTATCGCGGCAGGCGCGCACGCATGGGCCCGGCTGACCGCTTTCGGCAACTCTGGGCGCAAGCGGGCTTGACCAGGATCAATGCCCCTGTGGAGCGACTGCGCGATACTTGTGGTGAGACTATTTTTTCAACGTTCATGCGGTTCGCGCCGCGCCTGTTCATTGTGGCCTTTTTTCAATCACCAGAAAGGTTCAAACCATGCGCATTTTTCCGCTATTTGCCCTGCTCATCGCGAGCCTGGCCATTCCCGCAAGCGCCCAGACCATCCAATCCGACGCCCCCGGCACCAGCGACCCGTCCGGGTTGAAACGTATCGAGGGCGCTTTCATCATCGGATATGACCAGTCCGGCTTCGACGATATGAAGGTGCCATTGAGCACGGTCGGCTATGATGGACCCGAGAAAAGCGTCACGATCGAGGGGCCGCGCACGCGCGTGATCTATCTTGTTCCCGGGGACCGCTCGCCGCTCGAGGTGATCCGCAATTACGAAGCCGAGTTGACCACGTTGGGCTTTGAGACGACGTTTACCTGCGGGGGCAAGGATTGCGGGCCCGCCAGCGCCATGTCGCAATACCTTTATCCGCGCGAGGGGCAGTTGAAGACGCGGGGCCGCATCACCGCGAGCGTGTTCAGCCTTCCGCGCGACGATCAGCGCTATCTTCTGGCCACCAATCCGGAAACCAACCGGACCGTTTCGATCTATGTGGCGTTCGAAACCTTTGACCATTTCCCAGAACTGCACGAGAAGACCATCGTCCTTATGGACGTGATCGATGGGCAGCCCCTGACCCGGCGAATGGAGTTTGTTTCGGCCGAGAAGATGGCACTGAGCCTTGATGCGGACGGGCGCGTGTCGCTCTATGGCATCCATTTTGATCATGACTCGGACGCGTTGAAACCCGAATCCGACCCCACCCTCGAAGAGATCGCCAAGTTCCTTGGTGCGGCGCCGGACCTGCGGGTGTTTGTTGTCGGGCACACCGACATGACCGGCGGGTATGACTACAACATCGCCCTGTCGCAGCGCCGCGCCAAGGCGGTCGTGCAGGCGCTGACAGCACGGCACGGGGTTGCGGCGGACCGGTTGGACTCCGCAGGCGTCGGCCCCTTGGCCCCGGTGGCCGAGAACGAAACCGAGGCCGGGCGCGCGTTGAACCGCCGGGTCGAATTGGTGCGGAGGTAGGCGGATGAAACGGATCGCGCTTGTTCTGACTTTGTTGATGGGGGTGCCGGCCATGGCCGATACACCCTTGCCGCCCGCCTGTGACCTTCTGGAAGGCATCGATATCGCCGCGACACTGGGCGCGGGCACCACCTATGTGCCCGGGATGACGATCGAGAATTCTGCGGTGCGGATGAGCCTGTGTTCAGCGGATACGCCCGACCTCTCCCGACGCATGACACTTATGGCGCGCGAAAATCTGGCCGCCAATGTGCCCGATGCCGCAACTTTGCGCGCGCAGATGATCGCGGAGTTGAAAGAGACGATCGGCAGCGCCGTAGTGATCGAGGATGTGTCCATCGGAGATGGCGGGATCTGGGTTAGTGAGATTGGCCAGTTGACGGTCTGGCATCGCGGGGGGCGCGTGATGTTGATCTTTAGCCCGACACCGATGCAGGATCGCGCCGCCGCTGAGGCCGCTGCGCAGGCGGTTTTGGCGGCCTATCCCTGAACCCCGTGGGCGCATGTCGAGCACGGCTTTTGTGCGGCCTGTTGGGTATCAGACCCGGCGCAGGGCCAGGACGGCGTTCAAGCCACCGAAGGCAAAGGCGTTGGACAGCGCGGCGTCGACGCGCACTTCACGCGCCTCGTTCGGCACGACATCAAGCGCGCATTCGGGATCGGGTTCTTCGTAGCCGATGGTGGGCGCGATGATGCCATCGCGCAGCGCCATGATGCAGGCCAGAAGCTCGACCGCGCCGGTGCCGCCGATGCAGTGGCCGTGCATCGCCTTGGTCGAGGAAATCATCAGGTGATCGGCATGAGAGCCGAACACATCCGCGACGGCGGCGCATTCGGTCTTGTCATTGGCGGCGGTGCCAGTGCCATGGGCGTTGATATAGCACACGTCCGATGGGTTCAGCCCGGCATTGGCCAAGGCGCCCGAGATCGCCCGCGCCGCGCCCTGTTTCGAGGGCATCACGATGTCGGCGGCATCCGACGACATGGCAAAACCCGCCACCTCGGCCATGATTTCCGCGCCGCGGCGCTTGGCATGTTCCATCTCTTCGAACACGAAGACGCCCGCGCCTTCGCCCTGCACCATGCCGTTGCGGTTGGCGCTGAACGGGCGGCAGGTGTCTTTGGTCATCACCCGCAGCCCCTCCCACGCCTTCACCCCGCCGAAACAGAGCATGGATTCCGAGCCGCCGGTGATCATCACCGGGCTCATCCCCGATTGCACCATCTGGAAGGCTTGTGCCATCGCGTGATTAGAGCTGGCGCAGGCCGACGCGACGGTGAAACTGGGCCCCTTGAGGTTGAACTCCATCGACACATGGCTTGCGGCCGCGTTGTTCATCAGCTTGGGCACGACGAAGGGGTGCACGCGGTTTTTCCCCTCTTCGTAGACCGAGCGGTAATTCGCATCGAGCGTGGTCATGCCGCCGCCCGAGTTGCCCAGCACCACGCCCGATTGCGCGGCAAGATCGCCGTGAAACTCTAGCCCCGCCTGCGCAATGGCCTCGCGCGCAGCGACGAGGGTGAACTGCGTGAAGCGGTCATAAAGCGACATTTGCTGGCGGTTGAAGATGCCCTCGGCCTCGAAGCCCTTGACCTGTGCGCCGATCTGAACGCTCAGCCGGTCGACATCGGGAATATCAAGCGGGCCGATGCCACAGCGCCCCTCGCGCATTGCCGCGAGTGTCGAAGGCACATCATGGCCGAGCGCGTTGATCGTGCCCGCGCCGGTGATGACCACGCGCTTCTTCATCGCGGCTCAGCCCTTCTGCTCTTTGATCAGCGTCTCGATCCCGGTCACGATCGAGGACACGGTGGAAATATCGAAATCGCTGGCTTCGGGCTCGTTCGCGTTGAAGGGAACCGAAATATCGAACTCTTCTTCGATGGCGAAGATCGACTCGACCAGACCGAGGCTGTCGATGCCGAGGCTTTCAAGCGTGCTGTCCATGGTCACATCCGATGGTTCCAGCACGGCCTGTTCGGCAATGATCCTGATCACCTTGTCCTTGATGTTCATCGAAACGGCCTCCCTCGATCTTGTGGGCGAACAGCGCCGCCAAGCCAAATCTGGCTTGGTTTAGCTTGTTTCAGACCTGTGGCAAATAGCAGTTTTGTAATCATTCGGTAACAGCGCGGCCCGCTAGTCGCCCTTCAGCGCCTTCAACTCGGCCTTCATCGCCGCGAACTCTTCCATCATGCGCGGCAGGCGGCGCAGGGATTTGTACATGTCGACATGGGTGTCCATCTTGACCGCCGGATAGCCCAGCACGACGCGCCCCTCGGGCACCTTCGACAGGATCACCGCAGCGCCGCCACCCACCACGCGATCGCCCACGGTGGTGTTGTCGGTGACGCCGACCTGACCGCCGAAAATCACGTTGTTGCCGATGGTCGTGCTGCCCGCGATGCCGACCATGGCGGCAAACAGGCAATCGTTGCCCACCACGACGTTGTGGGCGATGTGGCAGAGGTTGTCGATCTTGGTGCGCTCTCCGATGCGCGTGGGCCGGATGGTGCCCGCGTCGATGCAGGTGTTGCAGCCAATCTCGACATCCTCGGCAATCGCGACCGCGCCGAGGCTGCTGATCCGGACCCAGGATTGCGCTTCGGCATCGACCTCTTCGCCAAGGCTGGCGCGGGCCTGATCGACGGCGTTGACCTCGGGGGTGACGAAGGAAAAGCCGTCCATGCCGATGGTCGCGCCGGGATGGGCGATGAAGCGCGCGCCGATCCGCACCCGCGGTCCGATCCGCACCCCGACGTGCAGGAGGCTGTCCTCGCCCAGATGGCTGTCGGGGCCGATATAGGCCTGCGGGCCAATCACGCAATTCGCGCCGATCACGGCCCCGTCCTGGATCACGGCATAGGGGCCGACACTGACGCCGATGCCGATTTCGGCCCCGGGCGCGATGATCGCTGTTGGGTGGATACCGCTGCCGTAGCCGTGGCCCTTGTCCATCGCCGCCGTCAGCCCAGCCATCGCATAGCGCGGGCGCGCCGGGATGATCGCCGCGTCCAGCCCAAGCGCCTGCCAGTCCGCCCCTTCCCAAAGCATGGCGGCGCGCGCGCCGCCCTTGGCCAGACCTTCGGCGTATTTCGGACTCATCGCGAGGGCGAGATCCTGTGGCCCTGCGTCTGCTGGTTCGGCCACGCCGTTGATCTCAAGCGACAAGGCGCCAAGAGCCTGTGCCCCCAGCGCCTCGGCCAGTTCCTTGATTGTATGGGTCATGCCCCGGCTCCCCTTTTATTCGGGGGCAGGATTACCCCCGAACGCCGCGCAGCACCACCCCTGCCTTGGAGAGCGCCTCCCAGATCCGGGCGTCACGGCCATAGATGTCACGGCGATATTGCATGCCGCCCTTCGCCTGCGTGTAGGCGGTGCGATAGATCAGGTGCACCGGCACCGGCTGCTCAAGCTTGACCACGCTTTCGCGCCCGGTCTTGAGGTGCGACTGGAACAGGCCGACCGGATCGCTGGTCTGCTTGGCCAGCAGCGCATAAGCGAAATCGAAAGGCTGGCTCAGGCGGACACAGCCGTGGCTGAAGGCCCGGATTTCGCGTTGGAACAGGCTCTTCGAGGGCGTGTCGTGCAGATAAATGTTGTACTTGTTCGGGAACATGAACTTCACCAGCCCCAGCGCGTTGCGGTTGCTCGGCGGCTGCTTGATCGCGAACGGGAAGGTGCGTTCGGTATAGGCGTTGAAGTTGATCGAACTGCGCGACACCGTGCGACCGCGGCTGTCCACCAGCCTGAGGTGCGACGCGGCATTGCGGTTGCGCTTCATCATCGGAAGGTATTCCTTCACGGCGATCGAGCGCGGCACGTTCCATGTCGGGTTGATGACCATGTATTCCATCACATCCGAAAACTCGGGCGTGCGACGGTCCGAGTTGTTGGCCCCGACGACCGAGCGGGTCTCGAAGGTGATCTTGCCGTTGTCGATGATCTGGGCGGTGAAATCGGTGATGTTCACCAGCACGTGACGCTTGCCGCGCGGCTGGTTGACCCAGCGTTCGCGCTCCATCGCCACGATCACGGATTTCAGGCGGTCGGCCACGCCCATGTTGATCTCGCGCATGGTGCCTTCGCCGGCCACGCCATCGGCGGCCAGCCCGTGATCGATCTGGAACTGTTGCACTGCCTTTTGCAGGCTGGCGTCATAGCTTTGCGCCGAGGAGCGGCCGATGTAGCCCATCGCGCCAAGCCGGTTGCGCAGCGCCACGACAGCCGCGCCCGACTGACCGGGCTTGAGGGCGCTCGCAGGCACCGTCGCGCCCCACCCGCCGCGCGCCAGAAGTTGCTCAAGGCGCAGCTTTTCCTTCATCAACCGGGCATATTCCGGCGTTTTAGGCGGCAGCGCGCGGAAGAAGCCGCGCGGATTGGATTTGGCGAAATTGGTCAGATAAGACATCCGGTCGCGATATGGCACGGCACGCACGATGCCGCTGTCGATCTTGCTCGGGGTCAACATGCCGGTCTGCATATCGCGGGCCAGACGCAGGAAAGTCTTCGACATCTCGACTTCGGCAAAGCCGCGTGCGCGCGGTGTCTTGGCAGATTTGAGCGTCTCCATCAGGCCTTGCGGGTTGTAGCGGCTGACCGGCAGGCCCTGGTCATCGGCATGATCGATCGCCTCGAACAGCGCCTTGCGGCGGCTTGCATCGCGGCCGAAGGCCCCGGTCCAGATCGCCTTGTAGCCGTTGGCCTTGTAAAAAGCGGCGATGTCCTTGTCGGAAGACGCCGCTTCGGCCACGGCCTGCTTGAACGCGGTGACCTGTGCGCTGACCGGGGCCGGCAGAAGCCCCGTCAGTACGATCATCACGCCCAGCAGCCACGCCAGCATCGTGCTGCGCGTTATGCCGGTGCGGCCTGTGCCTGCAATACTTGAAGAACTCATTGATACCCCCGGAAACTTTCCTACGTCTGCTCAAATCCAATATATGCGGTCCGTCATGCCTCAGCCTGCCATATATTGTCCACTCACAACTTGGAAAGTCAGGGATTCCCGACCCGACGCTGCCCCATCGCAACACCTAATTCCTGTGGAACCGATGCTTTTCGGCATCATCCTGCAGGATTCACATTTTTTCAGCAAATTTCCGCCTAAATTGCGTTGCACACCAAAGGAGGTCCCAGAACCACCTTGGCCCGTTTTTCGATTCGTGCCATAGAAGCGTGGCATCTGGGGATGAGATGGCAGAAAGCACGTAACATCGTGCACAAACAGGTAAGCGACGGGACGGCGCATTTATCATGACCGATTCAAGCTCTGTGAGCTTCAGCAGACGTGCCCTATTGGGCGCTTTCGCAGCAACTACCCTCACCGCGGCTCCGACCTATTCCAAGGCGGCCGGTTTCCTCAAAGGCTCGGGCGATATCCGACGTCTCAAGATGTATTCGGCCCGCACCGGTGAAAAGATCGACATGATCTACTGGATCGAAGGCAACTACATCAAAGATGCCGTGAATGAGATCAACTACTTCATGCGGGACTGGCGCACCAACGATGTGAAGAACATCGACATGCGCACCATGGATATCATGGCCGCCGCGCATAACCTGATGGATGCGAACGATCCTTACATGCTTCTGTCGGGATACCGCAGCCCCAAGACCAACGCGATGCTGCGTGCCCGCTCTTCGGGTGTGGCCAAGAATTCGCGCCACCTGCGCGGTCAGGCCGCCGACCTGCGCCTCGCTTCGCGCTCGGTCAACCAGATGGCGCGTGCCGCCTCGTCCTGCCATGCTGGCGGCGTCGGTCGCTACTCCGGTTCGAACTTCGTACATATGGATTGCGGCCCGGTCCGCACTTGGGGGCGCTAAGGCGCCTCACACGATCCAAGTATCGAAATGCGCCCGCCCTTAGGCGGGCGTTTTCATGTCTGGACTCATAGTAGAGGGCGAAAAGGCACTATACTGGACCGGTGCGCGCGCTAGTCTCGCCTTCATGACACAGTTGAACCCCCTTGGTCAGCCGATCGGTGATCCGATCCATGGCACCTTTCCACGCCCCCGCCCCGAGCGGACGCTCAGAACCGGGCGCTATTGCGCCTTGGTGCCGCTGGCGATCGATCACGCACCGGCGCTGCACACCGCCTATGAGCGCGCGCCGGACGGGCGCGGCTGGACCTACCTGCCCAACGGCCCCTATGAGAGCGCGCGTGATTACGAGGCCTGGGTCGCCGAAGCCGTGGTCAGCCGCGATCCGCTGTTCTTTACCGTGGAAGACCCCGAGGGCCAGCCGATGGGCACCTGTTCCTACCTGCGGATCGCGCCCGAGGCCGGGGTGATCGAGGTGGGGTTCATCAATTTTTCGCCGCTGATGCAGCAAAGCCGGGCCAGCACCGAGGCGATGTTCCTGATGATGGCGCATGCCTTCGATGATCTGGGCTATCGCCGCTATGAATGGAAATGCGATACGCTGAACGCCCCCTCGCGTCGCGCGGCGCGGCGGCTGGGCTTTACCTATGAGGGCACGTTCCGGCAGGCCACGCATTACAAGGGGCGCAACCGCGATACGGCGTGGTATGCGATGCTTGATCACGAATGGCCCGCGATCCGGGCGGAATTTGTCCGCTGGCTTGATCCGGCGAACTTCGACGCCAATGGACAGCAGCTTTCACGGCTGGAGATGCCTGAACGTAGCAGCGATGGACCGCCCGACCCCTCTGCCTGACCCGAAAAGAAAGAACCCGGAGGCACAACAAGGCGCACTCCGGGCAGTCATGCAGAGCAGCTGAGGGAGGTCAGCTTTTCTGCGGTTTCAATCTCCAAGGCTCATCCGCGGCGAGATAGGCTTCTTCTTCGGCGGTGAGTTCGACCTCGTCATAGCCGGTGACCATCGGGCGCACATGCGCGCGGAAACCGTGGCCCACGGTCAGCAGGTAGACATGCACGATAACGAAGGCCGCGATTACATAGGCCGACAGAAGGTGCAGGTTGGCCACGACCCAGAGTGCAAAGCTCGGCTCGGATACGGACGCGCCCCACCAGTTGTAAGTCAGGTAGAGCAAACCCGTGCTCCAGATCGCGGGAAAGACGAACCATTTCAGGCCGAAATAGGTCGCCGCCTGAAGCGGGTTGTGCTTGCGCAAAAGGACCTTCTTGTAGGGGTGTTTCTTACCCTGAAACACGCCCCAGGCATAGAACAGCGCCACCTGCATCATCCCCTCCATCGAAGGGATGAACTGGCGCCACGTGCCGGTGGTGAACAGCCAGAAGGTGGCAAAGATCCACAGCACCAGAAGTGCCAGCGCAGCAATCGTATGCAGCATCACCGCCGGACCGAAATGCAGGGTGTGATGCAGACCGTTGATGCCGAAGCCGGTGAACATCAGCACCACGATCAGCACGACCTGACTCCAATGCCAGAGCCGTTCGAACCGCGGGTAAACCTTGACGCAACGCTTAGCCATGGGTGTCATCCCCCTTCTTGCCGGCAAAGATCCGGATCGCCGTATGCAACAGAACCCCGGCAAGAGCAGCCAGAACGATCAGGCGGCCAAGGATACCGGTCCAGTTCATGCTGTCCGTGCCGGGCAGGAAGACCCCGGCCATGCCTTCAAGGCGGCCATTTTCCGAATGGCACATGCCGCATTTCACCGCCTCGTCTGCGGGGGCGACCATGTGGGTGATGGGCCAATACATATGTGTATCGACAAAGCCGAACTCACCCGAATACTCGACCCCGGCAGCCTTCATGCCCGCCTCGATCGCCTTGCCCCAGTCGTAATTCGTCCAGAAGGCGGTGTCGGTCGTCGGCCCCCACACGTGGGTGTAAACGAGGTGATCGAGCTTGGTGTCATAAGCTTGTTTGCCGATCATCTTTTTGAACGGCCAGATCCGTGAGCTTCCGTCATTCGGATCGCCCTTGATCTGGTTCACGTCGACGGGCTTGGACGGGTCGATCTTGTCGCCGCCAAGGGTATAGCGCACCTGCCCGTCAAACCAAGCGTAGTAGGGTTTGACGTCTTCGCCCCATTCGAAATCGCCCTTGGTGGCGAGGTAGGTGTGCAATTCCTGCCCGTCAGACTGGGTGTAGTCATGAAGCACGAGGGGCTTGCCGTTTTCGTCCATCTTGCCGGCCGTCGACCAATCCCAGAAGGTTTTGGTGGCGACACCGCCGCGCGCGAAGGCGGGGATGTGACAGGTCTGGCACGCCACCTTGTCGGTGTGGTCGTTCAGCTTCATCCCCATGATATTGGCGGGGTGCGGTGTCTCGCTATGGCAGCTTTCGCAGGTGGCCACATCGCGCCGTTCGCCGGGTTTGAGCGGCTTGTCGTGATGCGGATCGACCGCGTTCACGGCATAGCGCGAGCCGGACCACTGGTGCTTTTCGCTGACATGGCAGGTGGAACAGGTGAAATTGCCACCATCGGGCGACATGTGCACATCGACATCGCGGCTGGGCATATAAAGTGCCGAACTCAGGTCGCCGTGCTTCACGTTATCGCCGCCACCGCCATAAAAATGGCAGCTGCCGCAGTTGTCGCGCCCCGGAAGGCCCACCGATTGGGCCGCCTTGGCAAGATCGACAGGCCACGCATCGGCACCGGTGATGGTCTTTGTGCCCGGCTTCACGTTTTGCAGCGGTGGATGGCCCGCTCCGGTCGCGGTTTTTGTATACTGGCCCGACCGGTCATGACAGACGAGGCAGTCGACCGCTGTTTCCTGCTGTGGCGGCGGCTGGTTCATATCGGTCCAGCCATAGCCCGCGTGGCACGAGGTGCAGCGCGCTTCGTTGCCCACCACGTTGCCGCAGAACGCGTTGATAACCTTGGATTTCCCAAGCACCTGTCCGGTTTCCGGATGCTCGAATTCCCACTTGAAGTGGATCGAGTGCATCACCTGATCGCTGGCCTCGGTGTGACAGCTGATACAGGCCTGCGTCACCTCGGGGCCCGAGGTGAATTCCTGCTGCAACTTCTTGAATTTGGAGTGGTCGGCGGTGCTTTCCCCCGGCGCGGTGATCGAACGCGGCCCTTCGGGCGGCGAAGCGACAGCGGGCGTGGCCTCTTCCGACGCGAAGACAGGCCCAGAGAGAAGAGCGATGATTCCGGCCGCCAAAGCGGTTTTAACAAGATATTTCAAAGAGTTCCTCCACCCGTGCGCAGCGGGTCATGAGAGTGCCGCAACTTATGGTTACTACGCAGCCTGCAGCTTAACTTTGATACATATCAATATAGGAATGTTAATTATCCCTTTACCGCGCCCCTGCCCCGGCGCATTTTTCGGCAGAATGCATTTCATTTGGGGGTGAGACGATGAGCGACTTTTACGAAAACCGTGATGCGACCGGATTGGCCGAACTGGTCGCCGCGCGCGAGGTGACACCGGCGGAATTGCTCGATGCGGCGCTGGAACGGGTCGAGACGTGGAACCCCAAGCTGAACGCCATCGTCCACATCCAAGAGCAGGTCGCGCGCGCCAAGATCAGCGAAGGCCTGCCGCGCGGGCCGTTCCATGGCGTGCCCTTCCTGATCAAGGATTTGGGCTGCGAGGCGGTGGATTTCCCCACCAACAATGGTTCGAAACTCTGTGAAGGAATGCGGTGGTCCTATGACTCGTCGATGTTTTCGCGCATCCGCGCGACGGGCCTGAACACCTTTGCGCGCACCACCTCGCCGGAATTCGGCATCGGCCCCGTGACCAACGCGGGCGTTTACGGCGGGCCGACGCGCAACCCTTGGGACCTTTCGCGCACCTCGGGCGGATCGTCGGGCGGGTCAGGCGCGGCCGTGGCGGCCGGGATCGTGCCAGCGGCACATGGCTCAGACGGAGGTGGCTCGGTGCGCATCCCGGCGTCGTCCTGCGGTCTGGTCGGCTTCAAGCCCACCCGCGCGCGCCTGCCCTCGGGCCCGGCGGCGGGCGAAGGCTGGGGCGGAATGGCGATTGACGGCTTCCTTACGCGCAGCCTACGCGATACGGCGGCGCTTCTGGATGCCTGCGCCGGGCCGGACCTTGGCGCGCCCTATGTCGCCCCCGAAATGCCCGAAAGTTTCATGGCCGCCATGGCGCATGATCCCCGGCCCCTACGGGTGCGCTATACCACGGTGAAATTCACCGGAGAGCCGCTGCACCCCGAATGCGTCACCGCGGTCGAGAACGCGGCGAAACTGATGCAGAGCCTTGGCCATGAGGTGTCCGAATGGACCCCGGAAGAGGCGCTGGACGTGCCCGCCATGATGGCGGCGTGGACCAAGATCGTTGCCTGCGGCACGGCGGGCCGCGTGGCGCGGATCATCGGCGACGCACCGCTGACGCGCGACATGGTCGACGGGGTCACATTCGGCGCCTGTGAGTATGCCAAAGGCGTCTCGGGGGCCGACTACCTCGGCGCTTTGGGTGAGGTCCACGCGTTCGGCCGCCGCATGGCCGGATCGTTCTCGGACTGCGACATCCAACTGATGCCCACCCTCGCCACGCCGCCTTGCGCCGCCGACTACCTCGCCCCGGTGAGTGAGGATTTCGTCGCCTACCGCAACGGGCCGGGGTCGGTCTTCGACTATTCGCCCTTCACCGCGATTTATAACGCGTCGGGCCAACCGGCGCCGGTCCTGGCAGAGTTTCAGAACGTCGCCGAGGTAGTCGTCGGGCACGAGGATCGTCGCCTTGATGCGCGGCTCTTCGATGTGATCGACCTTCGACATGTCGGGCATGTCGGCGGGGTTGTGCAGATCGATCTTCTCTCCGTCCTTCATGAAGACGTGATAGATCACCGACGGCGCGGTGGTGATCAGCTCGATATCATATTCGCGCTCGATCCGGTCGCGGATCACCTCAAGGTGCAAAAGCCCGAGGAAGCCACAGCGAAAGCCGAAGCCGAGCGCGGCGGAGGTTTCCATTTCGTAGCTGAAGGAGGCATCGTTCAGCGCCAGCTTCTCAATCGCGTCGCGCAGGTCCTCGAATTCGGCGGAATCGACCGGGAACAGGCCACAGAACACCACTGGTTGGCTGGGGTTGAAGCCGGGAAGTGCCTTGTCGGCGCCCTTCTTCTCATGCGTGATCGTGTCGCCGACGCGGGTATCGCGCACCTGCTTGATCGAAGCGGTGATAAAGCCGATCTCACCGGGGCCGAGTTCGGTGACGTTTTCCATCTGCGGGCGGAACACGCCGATCCGGTCGACCTGATGAACGGTGCCGTTCGACATCATGCGCACGCGGTCGTTTTTCTTCAGCACGCCATCCATGATACGGACAAGGACGATGACGCCGAGGTAGGCATCATACCAGCTGTCCACCAGCATCGCTTTCAGCGGCGCATCGCGGTCGCCCTTGGGCGCGGGCAGATGGGTGACGATTGCTTCCAACGTTTCATGGATGCCGATGCCGGTCTTGGCCGACACCCGGATCGCGCCGCTGGCGTCGATGCCGATCACATCTTCGATCTGTTCGGCGACACGGTCGCAATCTGAGGCCGGCAGGTCGATCTTGTTGAGCACGGGAACGATCTCGTGATCCGCGTCGATCGCCTGATAAACGTTCGCCAGCGTTTGCGCCTCGACCCCTTGGGTGCTGTCGACCACCAGAAGCGAGCCTTCCACGGCGCGCATCGAGCGGGACACTTCGTAGGCGAAATCGACGTGGCCGGGCGTGTCGATCAGGTTGAGCACGTAATGCTCACCATTGTCGGCCTCGTATTCGATCCGCACGGTGTTGGCCTTGATGGTGATGCCGCGCTCGCGCTCGATATCCATCGCATCGAGCATCTGTTCCTTCATATCCCGCGCGGCGACCGTATTGGTCTCCTGGATCAGGCGGTCGGCCAACGTGGATTTACCGTGGTCGATATGGGCCACGATGGAGAAATTGCGGATGTGTGCGAGGTCTGTCATGGCCGCGATATGAGCAGGTTTGCGGCGCGGGTCAAGCGCTCTGATGCGTTGCGCGCATTGAGAGCGCAGA
The DNA here is from genome assembly GCA_030848925.1 of Rhodalgimonas zhirmunskyi. Classification (GTDB taxonomy): domain Bacteria; phylum Pseudomonadota; class Alphaproteobacteria; order Rhodobacterales; family Rhodobacteraceae; genus Rhodalgimonas; species Rhodalgimonas zhirmunskyi. The sequence goes on along the minus strand of JANFFA010000001.1, from coordinate 290,054 downwards.
TTGGGGGCCAGCCCCCAAACCCCCGGGATATTTCAAGTCAGATGAAGCAAGGGATAGATACCTTTCATTTTTCTTCAAATACTCCCGCCGGAGGCGTCCGCCCGCGTCACCAGGACCTTGCGTCAGACCCCTTTCGTTTCCCGGTCATCCCTGCGACGATAAAGCGACAAGGAGACCCGATATGATCCCCCATTCCATTCTCGATCTCGTACCCATTCCCGAAGGCGGCGATGCAGCGGGCTCGATCCGCAATTCCACAGCCCTCGCGCAGCGGGCCGAGGCGCTGGGATACAGCCGCTATTGGCTGGCCGAGCATCACAACATGCCCGGCATTGCCTCGTCGGCGACGACGGTGTTGATCGGGCATATCGCGGCGAGCACATCAAAAATCCGTGTCGGCTCGGGCGGGATCATGTTGCCCAACCATGCGCCGCTTGTGGTGGCCGAGCAATTCGGCACGCTGGCGACCATTCATGGCGACCGCTTCGATCTGGGGCTGGGCCGTGCGCCGGGCACAGACGGGGCGACGATGCACGCGTTGCGCCGGGGCCGGATGCAAGACAATTTCCCCGAAGAGGTGATCGAGTTGATCGGGCTGTTGAACCCGCCCCAGCCGGGCCAGCACGTGCGCGCCATTCCGGGCGAAGGCACGCAGGTGCCAGTGTGGATTCTCGGCTCATCGCTTTATGGCGCGCAACTGGCGGCGCATCTGGGGCTGCCTTATGCCTTTGCCAGCCATTTCGCGCCCGCCGCGTTGGAGGAAGCGTCCGAGATTTATCGGCGGATGTTCCAGCCGGGCATCACCGATGCGCCGCGCTTCATGCTGGCTGTCAACGCCTTTGCCGCCGAAACCGAGGCCGAGGCGCGGCTTTTGCGCTCCTCCCAGCTTCAGGGATTCGTGAACCTGCGCTCGGGCATGCCGGGCCCCCTGCCCGCCCCTCGCGCCGAAATCGCCGGCAGCGCGCAGGCGATCCAGGGCGCCGAGCAGGCGCTTTCTATCGCGGCGGTCGGAACCGAGGCGATGGTGGGCGATGCGCTGCAAGCGCTGGTCAAGAAATACCAACCCGACGAGTTGATCCTGTCGGGCCAGATCCACGATCCGGCCGCGCGCATCGCGAGCTTCGAGATCGCCGCACGGGCGCTGGCGGGGATCGGCTGATCCCGGCCAAGCCGCTGGTTCACGCTTCCCAGGTCACCTCGCCGCCACAAAGGGTGATCGCGGCGCGGGATTGGTCCAACTCGTCCGGGGCCATGGCCTCGAGGTCGTGCGACATGACCACCACGTCGGCCATCTGCCCGGCGATCAACTGGCCCTTCTTGCCCTCGTTGAATTCGAGCCACGCGTTGTCGGCGGTATAGCTTTTCAGCGTCTCGTGCAGGCCCTGGCGCTGGTCCGTCCAAGGGGCGGGCATGTCCACCGGGCTGACGGCGGCCTTGATCGTGGGCATGACATCGACCGGGATCACCGGCCAATCGGTCGAAAAGCACAGCCGCTCGGACACCGCGCGCAGGTCTTTCCACGCGAAGGCCAGCGGTTTCTGATCGTCATAGAGCCGCTCATCGAGGCCATCGGGCGGGAAGAACCCGCCGCGCGGCGCATGGCCCGGCTGCATCGAGGGAACAACGCCCAAGGTGCCGAAACGGGGCAGATCATCGGCGTGCAGGGTTTCAATATGTTCGATCCGGTGGCGGCTGTCGCGCGCGCCGTTGGCGTTGCGCGCGGCCTCGTACCCATCAAGCGTGCGCCGCACCGCCAGATCGCCGATCGCATGGGTGGCGATTTGCAGCCCCAGCGCATCGGCGCGCACGCAAGCCGCGTTGAACAGTTCGGGGTCGAACACCGCGTCGCCGATGGTTTCCAGCCCCGGATAGGGCCGCAGCATCAGCGCGGTGGAGCTTTCCACCACCCCATCCATGAACATCTTGACCCGGTTGCACCAGAGCCGCTCGCCCTGATAACGGCGGTGCATCTCTTGCGCTTCTTCGAACCGGTCGAGGCTGTTGAAGCTCTTGAAGTGGAACGGCACCTCGGTGCGGCAGATCAGATCGCCCGCCTGTTCCAGTTCTGCCAGCAACTCCATCGTGTAGAAATTGCCATCCATGTTGTGCAGCCCGGTAATGCCGTGGCTGGCGCAGTGTTTCAGACCGCGCACGAGGGCTTCCTTGTCCATTGCGCGTTGCGCGGCGGACGCGGGCGGCACCGGGTCGGCACCGGTCAACATGCCCAGCAACTCTCGCCCGCCAAAGCGCGTGCGATTGAACACCGGGCCATAGGCCCCCGCTTCGCGCAATTCGCCGCTGGCAAGGCCGTCATCGGCCATCACGATCTCGGCCCCCTGCTCGACCATACCGCCGTGCAACACGCCGCCGAGTTCCAGCGCCTTGGTGTTGGCCCAGATGGTGTGGTGATCGGCGGCGAACAGCGCCAGCGGGCGATCGGGCAGCACCTGGTCGAGGTCATGCCGGGTGGTGGGGCGATCGCCGAACAGGTGGTAGTCGGCCATGATCGCCAAAACCACCTCGTCATCGGGGTTGGCCGCTGCATAGGGGCGCACGGCGGCGGTGATCGCCTCCATCCCCGCAAGCCCGTAAAGATCGAGCATGTCGAGTTCGGCCGAACCGCCGAACAGGTGAACATGGCTGTCGATAAAACCGGGCAGCACGGTGTTGCCTTGAGCGTCGATCACTCGGGTGTTCGCCCCGGCCATGGCGCGGATTTCATCGGTACTTCCCACCGCCGCGATCCGGCCCGAGGCGAGCGCGATGGCCTGTGCCGCGGGGCGGGCCTCGTCAAAAGTGATCAGGCGGCCATTGAGGATGACGGTATCGGCTTGCATGGCGCGGACTCCGGCGAAATCAAGGAAAAATGGGGTGTCAGAAAGGGAGAAAGGCCCCGTGTGCGAAACACGGGGCCTTTGCCATAAGGTTTACTTCTGAAGCTCGGTCCAGATCGCGGTATAGATCTTTTGCGCTTCGGGCGGGCAGGATTTGGAGATCTTGCCAGCGGCCTTCAACTCGTCCGAGGGGTTGACCTCGGGCGCGTTTTTCAGGTCATCCGTCATGAACTCGGCCGAGCCCTTGATGCCATTGGCATACTTGGCGAAGTTCGACAGCATCGCGGCGTTTTCAGGTGCCATGATGAAGTTGAGGAAGGCCTTGGCATTGTCCGGGTTCTTGGCGTCGGCAAGGATCGCGGCGTTGTCCATCCACACCGGATAGCCGGTGACGGGCAGGCCGAAGGCGATGTCGCCGTTTTCCAGACGCGCGCGCATGGATGCGCCGTTCCAGTTCAGGCCCGCGTCGAGATCGCCCTTGGCGTATTTCTCGATGTTGCCGTAATCCATCGAGAGCCAGTCTTTCTTGGCCTCGACCAGCATGTCGCGCACCTCTTTCAGGACAGCCTTGTCCATGGTGCACTGTTCGCCGCCCTTGTAGTAGATCGCGGTCGACATCACGTCCATCATCTCGGGCACGACGTTGATCTTGCCCTTCAGCTCTTCTGGCGGCTCAAACAGCAGGGCGGCGGTGTTGATGTCGCCCTTGTAAACGCTGGTGTTGACGGTGATGCCAACGGTGCCCCACTGCCATGGCACGGTGTAGTGCCGGCCGGGATCGAACTCCACGTCGATCCAGACGGGGTCCATGTTCTTGAAGTTTTCCATCTGATCGGGGCGCGATTCCATCAGCAGCCCTTCACCGACGAAGATCGGGATATAGGTGCCCGAGGGCACGACGATGTCGAAGCCATGGCCGCCAGCCTTGATCTTGGCCAGCGCGGTGTCGTTGCTGTCATAGTCAGTGACGGTGACTTTGACGTCATATTCCGTCTCGAACTTCTTGATCAGCTCGGGGGCGGTGTAGTTGCCCCAGTTGTAGATGTTGAGCTCGCCCTCGGCGAGGGCGGGAACCGCACCAAGCGCAAGCGCCGTGGCGGCAATCGTTGCCTTGAGTTTCATGAAGTGTCCTCCTGTTGGACGCGTGGATTTGTCCACGTCGGGTTATGCCGCCGCTACTTGCGCGAACGGCTGAGAAAAAAGAATGCCAGAACCATCACGACGGAAATGGCGAGCAGCGCGGTCGAAATCGCGTTGACCTCGGGTGTTACGACACGCCGGATCTGGCCCAGCATGTATGTGGGCAGGGTATCCTGTCCGGCGGATTTCACAAACTCCGTAATCACCACGTCGTCGAGCGAGATGACGAAGGCCAGCATCGCCCCGGCAAGGATGCCCGGCCAAAGCTGTGGCAGCGTCACCCGCCGAAACACCCGCCAAGGCGAGGCGTAAAGATCCATCGCCGCTTGTTCGAGGCTCAGGTCCATCCCCTGAAGCCGCGCCCGGATTGGCATATAGGCGAACGGGATACAAAAGGCCGAATGCGCAAGGATCAGGTAAAACAGACCGGTATAGCCGGTGGCCACCTTGATCATCGCAAAGAAGATCAGAAGCGCCACGGCGGTGACGATCTCGGGCACCATCAAGGGCTGGTTGATCAGGGCGAACACGAAGCCCGAACCACGATACTTGCCCTGCCGGGTCGTGGCGAGGGCGGCCAGAACCGCGCAGATGGTCGAGATCACCATCGCCCAGGTCGCGATCACCACCGAGCGGATCGTGGCATCCTGCACCTGTTCGTTGGCCCATGCGCTTTGATACCAGCGCCACGAGAACCCTTCCCAGAAGGCAATCGAGTCGCCGGCGTTGAAGGAATAGACCACCAGCAGGATGATCGGCAGGTACAGCACGACGAAACAGGACAACGCGATGGTCGTGAAGCCGGTCTGGCGGCGGATATCGAAACCTTTAGCCATGCGCTTTCCTTTCGGGTGCGGAATTCGGCGCGAATTCCGTCTCGAATTCCTGCGAGGAATTCGTCACCTCCCGTCCCGCCCGGTTGCCGCCGGCGCGGCCCCGAAAAATTCGCAATTTTTCGGCTCGTTTTCCTCGCAGGAAAACGGTGCGTCCCGTCTCAGCCATGGCCCGGACCCTCCTCGTTGCCTGCTGCGCGGACGTAGAACATCAGCGCCACCGTCACGATCAGCAGCAGCGTCAACGACAGCGCCGCCCCCACTGGCCAGTTGCGCCCTGCCCCGAATTGCAGCTCGATCAGGTTGCCCAGCATCAATTGCTTGCCCCCGCCCAGAACCCGCGGCGCGACATAGGCGCCAAGGCTTGGCACGAACACGAGGATGGACCCTGCGATCACCCCCGGCTTCACCAGCGGGAAGATCACGCGGCGCAGCACCCGCCAACGGCTGCCGTATAGGTCATATCCCGCCTCGACGAGGCTGAAATCGAACCGCTCCATCGAGGCATAGATCGGCAGCACCATGAGCGGCAAATAGACATAGGACATGCCCAGAAGGATGGCGAATTCCGTAAACAGCATCTGGATCGGTTCGTTGATCACCCCGGTCCACAGCAGGAACGAGTTCACCGTCCCCTCGGCCCGGATCAGTTCCATGATCGCGAAGGTCCGGATCAACAGGTTGGTCCAGAACGGAATCATGATCAAAAGCATCCAGAAATCACGCTTGTGCGCGGGGCGCGTGGCGATGAAATAGGCCGTCGGAAACCCAAGCGCGAAGGTCAGCGCCGCCGTCATCAGGCTCAGCTTGACCGAGCGCCAGAGGATCGACAGATGCGCATCGGCAAAGCCCAGTTGCTCGGTAAAGAAATCGCGCTCGAGCACCACGCTGAACCACGCATTGGGCGAGAATTCCCAAACCACCCCGCCGTAATCGCCGGGCGTGAGAAAGGAATAGATGACCACGATTAGAAGCGGGCCTGATGCCGCCAACAACAGCACCACCAGCGCCGGGGTCAGCAGGAACCAGCGCCGCCGTGCCGCGCGTTTCTGGAAAGAGACCGCCTCGCTCATATGCTCAATCCCTCAACACCTGACCGACACTCACGGGCACGTGAACACCGACCGCATCGCCTATGCTGCGGGCCTGTGTCTGATCCGGTTGGTTCTGCTCACGCAGGACGAACCGGTCACCGGCATCGAGCGTGATATGATAATGCGTATCGGTGCCGAAATAGACGATGTTTTCCAAGACGCCGCGCAGCACCGCCCCCTCGGGCGCCGTCAGGCTGGCATGTTCGGGGCGGATCGCCAGCGTGACCTTGCCCGTCGTCGCGCCGCTTTCGGGTGCGCGCACCTGCAAAGCCTCGCCCGAGGCGAAGCGGACCGTGGCCCCCTCGCCTTCGACCGCTTCAAGATCGACGGTCAGGAAGTTCGTATCCCCAATGAAATCAGCGACGAATCTTTCGGCCGGATGATCATAAATGTCACGCGGCCCACCGATTTGGCGGATCTCACCGGCGTTCATCACCGCGATCCTGTCGGACATGGTGAGCGCTTCTTCCTGATCGTGGGTAACGAAGATGAAGGTGATGCCGGTTTCGCTTTGCAGCCGCTTCAATTCGATCTGCATGTCCTTGCGCAGTTTGAAATCAAGTGCCGAGAGCGGCTCGTCCAGAAGCAGCACCCGCGGGCGCGGCGCGAGTGCGCGGGCCAGCGCGACGCGCTGTTGCTGACCACCCGAAATTTCCGAGGTCTTGCGATCCGCCATCTCGGTCATGCGGACCAGATCGAGCATTTCATCGACCGTCTTTTTGACCTCGGCCTTGGGCCGGTCCTGCATTTCAAGGCCGAAGCCGATGTTCTGCGCCACGGTCATATGCGGGAACAGCGCGTAGGACTGGAAAACGGTGTTCACAGGGCGCTTGTGCGGCGGCAACGCCACCAGATCCTTGCCCTCGAGCGTCACCTGCCCCTTGGTCGGCGCCTCGAAGCCCGCGATCACCCGCAAGAGCGTGGTCTTGCCACAGCCCGACGGGCCCAGAAGCGTGAAGAACTCGTTTTCTCGGATGGTTACCGAGACATCGTCAAGCGCCTTGAAGGGCGCCCCACGTCCGGTGAAGATCTTGGTCACCCGGTCGATTTCGATCATGTTGGAAACACCCCCGCGTACTTTCCATAATTTGATCAAAAACCGGATTCGGGGCTGGAGCAAGCCTTTTTATCGTTCCACGGCGCAAAACAATTCGTCGGTCCGTGCCTCTGCCGAAATCTGCGCCATCCCCCTGCCCGCCGCAAACAGCGGCGAAAAAAGAGCCTCAAATCGCCATTGCGAGCGGCAAAGCGATGACTTATAGAACGGCGAACGTGGACCCATAGCTCAGCTGGATAGAGCGCTGCCCTCCGAAGGCAGAGGCCAGAGGTTCGAATCCTCTTGGGTCCGCCACTTCTCTTTGAAAAAATTGCGAAATTTGGCGATTACTGATTGATACCCGCCAAAACGCCCGCCAACTAGTTTGCGGTTGGATGCGCCTAGGTGCGACAATTCTTCCAGTTTCGTTTGTTACGCCGTTTCGCAGCGTTGCCGAGTCGCCAAATTGGCTTGGCTCAGTTCGCGGGCAAGGCGACAAAGAAAGCCAGCGCACCTGCAAGTCTGGTAGGTCGTCCACTGGGATAGCCCTTAAACCTAGTCTGGCGCGCAGATAGCTTGAAGGGCAACTGCATAGGCGCGCCACGCGTCAGCAGGTTCGGACATAACACGGGTATAACTATCGCGCATTGCCTCATAGTCGACTGCAATCATTAATTACGTTGCCGCTGCTTCCTCTAAGGCAGCAACAAGTTGCCAGACATCAGAAAGCGTTTGAGCGCAATTCTCGGGCGGTGCAGCCGCAGTTGAAACAGGCAGGACGATAAGAGCGGCAACTAATACTCGTTTCATGGGAGGCTCCTCTTTGCTTGCTTCAAACAAGCACACGCAGCCGTGTTATGAAAGCGTATCGCGAGTGCTGAGCCGCTTAGTTAGGTCACGCGTCGAACCTATGCAGGCAGCAGGTAAGCCCGTCTAAAATCAGTTTATTGCAGAGGCAGGTAGATCCCTTAGAAAGCCGGTACTTTAGTGATGCGCGTGTGAACCCGTGGCAAAAAATCCAGCGCGTTCCTGACGGGTGCTGCGCTGGACCCGCCAAAATCACGCTGGTTTTGTAGCGGTCCCGTCAAATTCGCAACCAGTTATGATAGGTGCCCCAAGGCCTTCTGTTCAGCCTTAGCTCTCGCCGCAATCGTCATGTGCTGGCTATGTGTCCTGAGCCTAACGATTACGAAAAACAGAACGTCCCCGTTGTTTAGGGAAGATCCTCGGCGAGTTCTAAGATGAGAGGAGCCACAAAAATCTCAAGAATTTTGGAAGTGTCTTTGGGGAGCTCCAACGAAGCGAGCGTGGCATCCCGCTCTGGCAATGGGTCGATAAAAAGGGCCTCTCGCTCAAAATACTTCTGTGCAACAGCCCTATTTCCTTCGGAATACTCATCTAAAATCGCCCGCCTATCATCAAGAGGCATAATACCCCCATGGCTGCCTGTGCCTTTGGGCATGATTGCGTCAATTTTATGTAGTTTTGCGAGCATTTTGGTACGCTTGCCCGGCGGAAGGGTATCCAGGGGTAAGTGGCGAGCAATTTCAGCCATTTGCGCTGAGAAGGACGCATTATCATGTGGCGCCGGGGTAAATTCCGAAACATCATCGATACCAATCGTCTTGGCAAAGGCAGCGACGGGGCCCTCTGGCATCTGTGACTTCTCGAAGACAGACAATCTAAGAGCGGCGTGGCCAAAATGATTTTCAATCATCTTGATGTGCTGGTCATAGTGGATCCAGTGGAAATCATGACGTAGCCGCATGAAATCACTGAACGTAATATGTGCATATTTCGGAATCCACTGAAATTTGATATTCTGCAAGTACCAGCTTTCCAGCCAAAGATCTTGTCGGCGTAGAGAGTAGATTACGTTGACATCAAAGTGTTCCTGAAACCGGGCTAGAACCCCGAAATCGCGTCGCATGCTGATGTCTTCATCGGACAGGATGATTGTTTGAATGCTGTTTTTCTTTTCGTCTGCTCGTTTCTTTAGGTCTAAACAGAAATCGTCGACGTTCAACGAGCCATCGAAAATTTTGTTGAACGAACCGGCGTGCCGTCCGCGCATGAAAGGCGTAAGTATTCCATTCTTTATCAGAACGGCGTGATTGTCGCGAAGGAAACGTTGAATGGATGTAGTCCCGGTCCGGTGACACCCAACGTGTAAGAACAAATTCCTTTTCGAAGCCATCAGGCAGGATCCTTTCCTTGAGGGAACTTTCTCCGCACTGCGGAGTAGATGAAATCTGTGGAGTGTACAAGCGCTGCGATGTCGAATTTCCTATTGTTTGAGATAAGTGGAGTTGCCGGACTATGGTGATCAGCGGCTCTGTTGCACAAATCGTGGTGTGAACGGAGTTCCCCTTTCCCTGGACACACTTATCCTACGGGCTCAGTGACAGGTATGCCAAGAGCGGTGTAGCGATTGAGCACCGCAATCCGGACTTGGAGCTCAGCGACCTGCCGGTCGAAGTCTCGGGCCATGAGGCCTTGGCCAAGGAGCTTGACGCAGTGCATCTTCGTCTCTGCGCGGCTTCGTCGATGATAGCCAGTCAACTTTCGCCAGAGTGCCCGTCCGAGATATTTGCAGGCTCTCACAGCTTCGTTTCGCGTGGTAGCTCCCGCCGTGGTTGGTTTCCAATGTTGGGCGTTCTTCCGCGGCGGAATGATGGCTGCGGCACCCCGAGCGGCAATCACAGTGTGGCATCTGCGCTGATCATAAGCCCCATCAGCGGTGACCCAGGCAATCTCTTGGTTGGGCGGAATCTGTTCCAGCAGGTCGGGCAGCATAGGTGCGTCGCCGACATTGCTTGTTGTGACGCCAACCGCGCGGATCTCCAATGTTTCTTTATCCATACTGAGATGCAGCTTGCGCCAAAGGCGCTTCTTTGGCCCGCCGTGCTTGCGGGCGTTCCACTCTCCTTCACCTTCCGCTTTGATCCCGGTCGCGTAGATCAGCAGGTGCAAAAGACCCGTCCCTCCGCGATAGGGGATCGCGACGCTCATCGTCTTCTGGCCCCTCTCGGCAGATTTGCGATGCAAATCGCCTTCCGGGTAATGGGACGATACAGGGTGCTGAAGTCCGGCACTTTCCAGTCAAGTCCTACCAGCCGCAACAATCTTTCAACGAACCCCGTCGTCTGCCGGAGCGGCATGCCGGACAGCATCTTCATCGTAAGACAAACCTGAATTGCCGCATCGTTATATTTGCGCTGGCGACCGCGCTTGCCGGTCGCCGGCGCAGGCCATTCCATCTCGGCATCAAACCAGATCGATAGCGAACAGCGCTGCTTCAGCGCCGTGTTGTACGAAGGACATTTCTCGGTCTTGTACTTCGTAGGTGACCAACTGCTCATGACAGCCAGCTATCACGCTGGATTCAAACAGTGAAACCCTCAGCCAATTTGTGCAACAAAGCCCGGCTGCGTTGAAGTATTCAACTTAAATACCTCGTGCAACTGAGCAATTGAGCGAAGGCTTCACTTGCCCGCTTTTCGTTGTATCAACGTAGTATCAAGTTGCCGCGCTGTGAGGTTCAGATCGTTAACTAATTTGCGCAGCGCCACCGCTTCGTCGCTGCGTCCCCCGTGTCGCCAGTTCGGATTTGCCGGGCCGGATTGAGCGCCACCGCCTGCGCCGTGCATCCGACAGACAGTCCAACCGCGAACGGCTGGGGCTTGGCAAGGTTTGCCCGTGCGCTTTGATTTTGCGGTGCATCGGGGTGCAGCATGTGCGCTTTGCATGGGGTTTCCGTCATTTTTTACAGCCACCCCCTCAAATCGCTGATTTGTGGACGCGGTTCATTGCGCCCTCACATCGGTTGACCAGTTCCCCTCATCAGACATTGTGATCCCCCCTCCCCTGAGCCTCGACATTGCCGACTATGGCCTGCCCGCCTTCATTCACGGTGACACGCTCAACGCGAACGATTTGTTGCCCTTTGGTGCGATACCTTTTTAATGTATCCATCTGCGCTGCGAAGGTTCGGCTCAGCTTGTTCAGCGCGCGTTCTGCGGCGTCCTGTTGCGAAATGTTCTCAACATGGTTTAGCCGCCGCGCCAGCATCATCGTTGCTTGATGGATTGCAGCCATCTGGGCGAGGATTAGGGCCTCCGCTGCGTCCTCGGGTTTCATCGCGTCAATAAAGCCCAATGCAAAATCGGTCGCTTGGGGATCTATCCGCTTGCGATGCGATCCAAGCATTGCGACCTGCGATAATAAACCGTCGCATTGCCTGAGGCCCGTAAGATAGTTTCCCAATCCCCGCTTATCTGAATCGTGAGCGGACCGCCTTCGCTCCAATCGAGAGCGGCGCGGGGTGGTTCGCGCTTTATGGGTTTTGCGACATGCCCTTGGGTTTCATTAAGTTCGCTTGCCATGTCTCATTCGCCTTTCGGTTCAATCCAGTTTCTTGCGATGCCGCACCAGTGCCGTCCGTTCAGTCCGTGTCGCTCCCATTCCGATAGGTGCCGCCACGCATCCAGCGACACGACCCCCCCGTCCATGTGAGCGGGTTTCCCGCGATGGATAGGCCATGCGGTAAGGTCTTGGGGTCTGCGACACTCGCGACAATTGCGACACGAGCGGGCTTTGTCGCAGGTGTCGCAGAAGTCGCAGGTGGGTTAGCCTCGGGGGCGGGAATGTTCCCGCCCAAGATTTCGGCCCGTGCTGCTAGAACGTTAAACCACATCGCGGCCCCCTTTCACGATGCGCCATGCTTGCGCCCGTGCGGCACCGCGCACCACCGTTCCGGCGTCTAGTGGCGCAAGCCATCCGTGCCGTTCCAAGATGCCCAGCGCAGCGCGGGCCTTGGGGCTTTCCCTGAGCGGGTTCGGCCCCAAGCGCACTACATCGCGCACCATGATTTCAGGATGCGGCCAGCTTTCCAGTAACCATTTGCGAAGGGCTTCGGCCCGGTCGATTTCGTGACTGACTGTTGCCGCATCGGCCAGCCGCACCGCTTCGCCCAGATAGAATTGCGCAATCGCGATGCCGTCGCCCATGTCTTGCACCGTGACGGCGGGGGACTTCAAATCGCGCCAGAGCGTCAGCACGCCAGCGATGCGCGCAGCCTGTTCCGCCGCCTTGCTGGCATAACCCGAAACGTGCGCAAGGTCGCCGCCGGGGGCCTGTTCCTTCTCTATGGCATCTGAAAACCTCACCAGCAGCGCACGGGCTTCTGGCGTAAGCGGCATTAGGCGCGGTGAAAGTTCGCGGGTTTCCTCATCCATCGGCAAGGGGATGTCGAGTATCGCGCGCAACCTACACCCGAATGCGCCCAGCACCGCGCCATCGCGTCGGGCGTTCGCGTGAAACCGCGTGCCAATGGTGCTGGGCGGTTCGCAAATCAGGAAACGCGGTAGAAATCCGGTATCCGCCGCCATCGGATCGGCCATGAAGGCGCGGGCGACGGTGGGTTGCACCATCAAATGCACTGCCAAGCGCCGCCCGTATAACGTGGCGTGCCCGTCGCCTGCCCGTGTGCGGCGTATCGGGTTGCCTCGCCAAAGGTCATTGAGCGCGGCCAGCGTCTTTTGCCGGTTGTCGCTATTCATGGCGTGCCCCCCGAGAAATTGCCCGCCTTCATCACTGAAAATCCCTAACGACGGTTGCCCGGTTGAAAAAAGCCGGGTTAACCCTTCAAAGGTCGGTTCCGTCACCGTGCGGTCGGCGCTAGGCGGCGCGGAAGGCTCAGAGCCTAGCGCGTCCAGATCCACGTGTGCCCCTGTTCGCTTCTCGCCCTTGGCTTTCTTCGCTTCTCCAAGAATGCGGTCGCGTTCGCCTTTCCAGAGTGCAAAAGCGTTCTGCCAGCTTGTGTGAGCCTCGCGCTGGGCGTTGGCCTGCTTTCGCTCAAACTCGCGCAGTTCGGCCATAAATGGCGCGTCGCAACTCGATTTCCGTTCACCCGAACGGGCGATGGTCAGGGCGTAAAGCGACACTGGACGCGACCCGCCCAACGTTTCCACATCTGCGAAGCCTTGCACCGCCAATGACGCCACCGACAGAGCGGACGCGGCGGGAATGGCGACAGGGGCCTGCGCCATACCTTGCACCGCCTCCACGGCAGCGCGAAGCGGTCCCAGATTGGCAACTGGATAGGCTTCGCCGGGGGCAATCTCGCGCACCAGCGGTTGCGGCCCCTCGGGGGCGAATGGGATGGGTTCGGGGGCGTTCATGCGGCTTCCCCTTTCTTGCTGATAATATCGTTCCAATCGCGCCCCTCGGGCGCGGGTAGTTGCGACACGGCCCAGCCTGCGGCGTACGCCCGTTTGGCCAGAGCGTGCGCCGCTTCGCGGCCGGCGGTGTCGCCGTCCGATGCGATGGTCAATCGGCCCGGCTCATGCGGCAGGTACAGTCCGCGCATTCCGCTGGTGCTGAGTGTTGCCCAGATGGTCGCAGGGCGGCGCAGCAAGCCACAAGCCACAAGCGACAAGCGACAAGCGACAAGCGAGGGATAGGACCGGCTCTATGCCTTCGGCTACCACCACACACCGGGAGCCTCTGCCAACTTGACAGCGCCGCCAGCACAGCGCCCTAGCATCGCTTTGTTAGGGTCGATCCGCGCCTTGCCGGTGCCGTCCGGGCGCAAGTAGGTGCGATGGACCACGAAACTGCCGCCGCCCTCTACCAGTGCGACAAGCGCGGGGTGCCGCGATGCGGTGGGCCCGTGCCACGCCTCGGGATGGAAGCGTAAGGTTTCCGGCAGGGGGCAGGTGATGCCCCGCCCCCGCAGATAGGTTTCTGCAAGCGTGCCGCAGATGGGCTGCGCATCCTTCCAGCACTGTTCGGCCTGCCGTGCCCGTTTTGCGGCCTCTGCACGCCGGTCGGCTTCGCGCTGGGCGACGGTCGCCGGATCTGGGGGCGTGTAGATGCCGGGGGCGATGCCTGCCGCCGCTAGAATGTCCGCGAAGGCGCAGTTCGATTTCTTGCAATGGGCCAACAGACCCGCGCGGCCATCGGCCGGCGTCAAGGCATTCTGCCCCTTGCGGCCCTTGGGTTGGCAAACGGGGCAAGGCGCGGTGCCGTAGCGGCCATTCCAACGCCCGCCCAAGGTCAAGGTCAGGGTGCGTGCATCCGTCGTTGTGCTGCCCCCCCAGACAAGCGTAGCGATTGCCTGCGCTTGGGCTTTGGTCAGGGCGAAACGCTGCATCAGCAGCCTAATTTGCATCCTAGTCATGCTGCCCCCTCATCATTCAGGGGTAAGGGACGGATTTCGCAATCCAGCCACCAGCGTTTGTGTTTGCCGGGGTGTTCGCCTTTATGCGTTTCCCAATCATCCCGGATCGAAATGCCGTGAACATGGATAGCGGACCAGATGTAAGCGGCCCAGCGCGGCCCCAAGGCTTCGCGCCCGGTGCGGCCCGCGCGACCCGCCTTACGCAGTTCTTCGCTTGCCCAACACACCCGGCCATTCAGGATAACCACCCTGCGTACGCTGGTCGTGTCGATGATTTCATAGGGGGCCTTGCCCCAGCGTCTTTTTTTTTTGCATTGCTCTTGTCCTCTTAGGATTTGCGCCAGAGGACGGGCGGGGCTATTCTGCGTTTGTGATGTAGAACACCCTCGGCCCCGTCCAGAAATGGCGGGGCTTTTTTTATTTGGCGGCGCGGTTGTTTTCCCACGCCTCGATTTCGGAGAGCTTCCAGCGCGAACACTGGGGCGACAGCTTTACCGGCTGCGGAAAGGCGGGGGCGACCTTTGCCCTGCGCCACGGGGTAGAGCGGTGGACATTATTGCGGGCCGCATGTTGCGAGTCGGAAATGTAGATCTCGGCCATTGTGATGCACTCCAATCAGTTGCGATGGGGTGCATTGTGGAACGCAAAATGCGGCCCGAAATAGTCCGGCAAGTTATGAAAGCTGAGCCTAAAGCCGCCTCTTGAGATACATCAAACTCGCGTGTAGTTTAGGCTCATTTGACCATGTTACTTAAATTTTCACATTTATAACAATGGTTTGAGGTTGTGGGGCAGGCTAGGCTAACCTGCCTAAAATGGGATGTATTCCTCCGTTTCGATTGCTTCAGATGCCTCTTGGTCAGAGCTGTACGTGTAGTTTTCAATTGGTTCGCTTTGTTTAGTGGGGTGTGGGTCTCCCGGACCTGGGGTCGGGTTAGCCCCACCCTTCGTGTTCCAGTTTGCGACCTTGGCAACTTCCTCGGCAGCCGTAGCGGAAACAATGCCTTTGCCATCGCCAACCCCATACTTTTCACCATTGCTTCGTATCCTACTTGAAAGTGTCTGCTTTACACTTGAGTGTGGTTCCGGAGCGTCGACGTTCTCCCATGCCGCTACCGCGGTTCCTAGTTTGGCAGAATATCGTGGGTGGCTTTTGTCTCTGAAGCCTTCGGCTTTGCCTTCTGGGGAAAAGAAAGGAGGGAAGACGCCACTGCATGAGATCCATTCTTTCAAGTCATCAACTTCAACAAGCGTTTGTTCCCAATTTGGCTCTCGACAAATATAGAAAAACCGCTCTTGCCATATATCATCAACACTGAAATTCAAACGTGTCTGGCCTGAAGAGGAGCTTGAATATAGTGGGTCGTCGGATCGGGATATCAAGAAAGAGTAGCAAACCTGCTCTTCATCTGGCCCCTGAGATATTTCGTAGACGCTTTCATCAAAAGTTGACGTGAACTGCGCTCCTCGCATCGAGTACTTAACGTCAGCGCGCAGCTTGTTCGATAGGATGGCATTTCGCAAGGCTTTAAATGCGGCTGGATAGTCTTTGTGCCCTTTCCAGTAAACGTATTCAACATCTTTATTATCGACGCATTCTGTAACTTTCTCACCGGGGTTGCCGCCAATAATAAGAATCGCTGCGTCTTCTACGGACAAAACGTCTGATAACCTCCAAAGATCCATTAAAGAAAGAGTGTTGTACTCGACATTCGACATTCGACATTAACCAATCCTCACAATATCTGCTCCAGCCCGGTCTTTCTCGATCAGGAAATTCGACCATGCCGCCATCATCGCGCGACGCTTCTCCACCATATCGCCACGCCGATAGGACGCCTCTACCGAGTTTCCGACCTTATGGGCCAATGCGACCTCGGCCATGTCACCGGGAAAGTGCGTGCGTTCCGCCACCCAATCGCGAAAGGTGCTGCGCAGCCCGTGCGGCACCGCTGGGCGTTTGCTGACCCGATCCATAAAACCCTCGCCCCCGCTTGCCAGAACGGCGGCGTGTAGCCGCTTCATGGCGGCGCTCAGGGTCATGTCGGACATTTCGCCACCACGCGGCGCAGGGAACACCAACGGGTTGTCTTTGAGGCGAGGCAGGGCGTCCAGCATCGCAACCGCCTCGGGAGTCAGGGGGACGCGGTGTTGGCGTTCCATCTTCATGCGCTGCGCGGGGATAACCCACATGCCCGCTTCAAGGTCGATTTCTTCCCAACGCGCGCCGCGAACCTCTTGCGAACGGACTGCGGTCAGCGCGGCAAACTCCAAGGCACGCGCGCCCATGCCGTCCCGCTCCCGAATTGCCGCAAACCATCGGGGTGCGTCGTCAATTTGCACCGCCGGTTGATTGTTCTTTTTCGCTACCTTTGCGGCGGCTGGCAGGAGTTTTTTCAGGTTTCCCGCCCAGCGCGCAGGATTGTCGCCGCTGCGGTGCCCAGCCACAGTTGCCCATGAAACACCGCTTCGATACGGCCCCGCAGGCGCTTGGCTGTTTCTGTCTTAGTTTACCAGATTGGTTCCAGCACCCGCAGCACATCTTGCACGGTGATGTCATCAACCAGCATTCTGCCCAGTTCGGGCATAGCATAGGTTTGCAGGGTGTTTTCCCATTGCTGCCGGTGCTTGGCATTCCTGAAAGCGTCAAGTTTTGCGGCAAGGCATCTATCGGTTGCATCCGCGAAGGTCAGCCCTCGACGGTGCATTGCGACCAGAGCGGCCCGTGCCGCTTTGTGTTCCTCTACCGGGTCAATCGCGCGTCGGATCTGGTACTTGGTTTCCCGCGCCTGTTCGCGCGCTTGCGCCAAGGTCACATCGGGGAAACCACCCAAGCCAATCTCGCGGCGCTTGCCGCCGACAGAGACCCGCAGCAACCATGTGCGCCCGCCGTTCGGGGTAATCTGCAACAAGAGACCGGAAACACCGCCCACGCAAAGGTGGCATTGGTCCGCGTTCCGGGGTGCTGCAACCTCCTTACGTCCAGCGCAGAAAGCTCTTTGGCAACCTTCGGCATTCCATGCCCTTCATCTTACCCGCCATAAACTATGGGGCCGGTTGCGACGGGTTGCAATGCGTCGCGTGCGGATAATCTGAGTTAGCATTTTATATCAACGCGATATGCGGTTGGTGACGATGAGATGCGCCGGGATGGTGGCGGGTCTTGGGTCCGCCATTTTCCCTTTCGGCTTCCGACACATAAAGCCTTAGCCGGTGCTACATTGCGCGAGTCGCGTCGACCGTCTGGCGTTATGCCGATCCGCTGATCAAGATGAAAAAGGGCGCCTTCGAGGGCGCCCTTTTCCTTGGCCAAGACTTATATGCCTTAGCTGACGACATTGCCGTATTTGTCATAAGTGGGCTCGGGTGCGACCGGCATCGGCTCGGGCTCGGGCTGGGCGCAAGCGCTCAGGATCGTCAGGGCGAGGATGGCGGTGGCAGCACGCATCGCATTCATGGGTTCGGAACTCCTGTCATTGGTTGAATACCGCCAGCCTAGGCAGTGCGAGCCGATCCTGTCGAGCCTGCGCCACGGGGGACGCGCGCAAATTCGCCCATCGCCCGATATTTGCGCGGCTTCCGGCCTATGATGCGCAGATCGGGCGGGCGGCGGTGTTCATTCTAGGCGCAATCTTGGGCGCGCGGCGCAGGAATCGGCCCGGTGCCGCCTCACTCCTTGGTCTTTTTCGCCAGCGGATGGTGCTCCAACACCAGATCGCGCAGGCGTTCGTCAAGAACATGGGTATAAATCTCGGTCGTTGCGAGGTCGGCATGGCCCAGCATCACTTGAATCGAGCGCAGATCGGCCCCACCGGCCAGAAGATGCGTGGCAAAGGCATGGCGCAAGGTGTGCGGCGTGACCTTCGCGGGCGATACGCCCCCGGCCACGGCAATATCTTTGATCAGGGTAAAGAAACTCTGCCGGGTGAGATGCCCGGCCTTGCCCCGTGACGGGAACAGGAACCGCGACGGCGGCTTGCGCTTTTCGACCCGCGCCTCTTCCTCGGCCACATCACGAAGTGCAAGCCACGCCGCCAGCGCCACACGCGCGGGCGGGGACAGCGGCACCATGCGCTCTTTGCCGCCCTTGCCCGCAACAAGCAGCATCCTTGGATCCCCGCGCGCCGCCATGACGGGAAGCGACACAAGCTCGGTCACGCGCATCCCGGTGGCGTAGAGCAGTTCCATCAAGCAGGTGTTGCGCACTCTGTCGGCCTCGCTCCGGCCATGGGCGCGGGCGGCTTCGAGCAGCGCATCGACTTCGGCATGGTCAAGCGTCTTGGGCAGGCGCTTGGCGCGGCCGGGGCCACGAATTTCGATCGCGGGATTATCCTCGCGCAGGCCCTCTTCGAAGGCGAAGCGATAGAATTGGCGGATCGCGGACAGGCGCCGCGCACGGGTGGCGCGGGCCAGCCCCTGTGCCTCGCAATGGATCAGGTAAGATTCGATCTGATCACGGGTCGCGGCGGCTTCGCTGGCGCCCTGATGCGACAGCCAGCCAGTGAAATCCTCAAGATCGCGGGCATAAGACAGGATCGTGTTTTCGGCCGAGCCAAGCTCTGCCGCCTGCGCATCGAGGAAAGCAGGAACCCAGCTCATCCCGCCTCAGCCCTGATTGAGCAGCATAAGCTGTAGCCCCGCGCGACGCGCCGTATCCTCAAGCCCCATCGCGCGAAATCCCGCAAGGGCGGCGTCCAGATCGGTGTAATTGCCCTCCATGCCCGAAGCGAACAGCGTCATCGCGCGCAAGATCGCCTCGCCCAGCTTGCCCTCGGCCAGCAGCGGTGCAAGGTCGCGCGGCACCTCGGTTTCGCTGAAGGCGCGTGCGATGCTGCGCGACAGCGGATCGCTGGTCGGTGCGTTCTGCGGCTCTCCGCGCGCCAGCGCCGCGAGGAAGCGCTCTTCGTCGGTCTGGGGCGTCATTTTCGCGGCAAGGCTCTCGTAATCGGGCGAAAGCATGGCGATGGCAAAGGCCAGCTCATGCGCCTCGCCCGTCATCGGCAAGGGCGCGAGCGCCTGCGCGTAATACCGTGCGAACGGCACTTCGAGATGACTGTCCTGCATTGCGCGCCATGCCGGCGGCAGCGTGCGCGCAACCGCGCCGGGATCACGCGAGCGCACGGCAGTATCAAAGCGCTGCAATGCCTCGACCCGGTCCCAGATCCCGCCCGACGCGGCGGGTTGGCGGGCTGTATAGATGTCGAACAGCCGGTTTTCAGACAGCGCGCCGGTGCGCGACAGGCGCTCGGCGGCCTCCAACTCGGCCTTCCAGCCCGAGGTCGCGCGCAGGTCGGCCATCGCGAAAGCACGCGGCAAAGACCCCGTCGGCAGAGCCTGTCCCGCGGCTTCATACAGCCGGAAGGCAAGCGGCGATATTGTTGAGGGCGGCGCAAGATCGGCGGCCTCTTCGATCAACTCGGGATCGATGAACAGCGCAAGCAAGCGCTTTTCCACCGGGGACAGCAGGCCAAGGGCGCTGGCCGTGTCATAGCTGACCGCCGCCGCGGCCCAATCGCCGCCGCGCGCCTCGCAATAGATCCGCGTCGCCATGTCTGTGCTGAGATAGCGCTTGGCGTTGAGCGCGGAACAGGCGGCGTCCTCGGTCCCGGTCAGCAGCGTCACGTCGAACCACAGCGCGAAAAGCTGTGGCACGTCGGGCCCGGCGCGCTCCAACAGGGCCTGCGCCGGTTCGACCGCACCCAGTTCCATCAATTGCGCCACACGCTCCTTCAGCATGTCATGGCCGCGCCCGGCATCGAACGGCGGTTCGGCCTCGGCCAGGATCAGCGTGTAAAACAGCGATTGCAGCGCCGGCAGCGCCAGCGGATCCTGCGCGCGCATCTCGCGCACGAGGTCCGCGCTCTTGCTGGCCTGCCAGAGCGAGGCCGGAAGCCCGGTCACCGATTTGGGCAACAGCCCCACGGCGGCGACCCCGGCCTCGTCGAGCGAGCTGACTGAAACATCGGGCGCAAGCGCGCTTTTGCTGACCGGTGGTTCGGGCTTGGTTGGCGCGGGGCTCGTTTGCGGCGTGATCCGCGTTGTCACGGGAACCGGCGCATTCAGCCAATCGATGGCTGAAAGCGGCTGTTCAGCCGCGGCGAGGCCGGGCAACAGGCCCAGCCACAAACCCAGCGAAGGGGCCTTAACGGGTGTCCAGTTCAATGGTCTCACGAATCTCCTGGCTCGGCGGCGTGAAGTCCGCGCCGAAAAACGGGCCGAGGTAGGCATAGCCGACAAGGGCGATCGCTGCAAGAATCGCCAGATAAAACAGCCACTTGATGATCCGCCCCATGTTGAAATCGCCCCTGCCTCGCTTGATTTTCCACAAACTATAACTGGCCTTTTCAGTAAGATCACGTCATTGAAGCCACGAATTTCGTAATTAAGCAGGAGAGCGCCGAGGCGGGTCGCCCGGCGCTGCGCGACAGATGGGGTGGACCGTTCACAAGACGATCGTGCTCGTGGGCATGATGGGCGCGGGCAAGACCGCCGTAGGCAAGGCGCTTGCCACGCGGCTGGGCGTGCCGTTCCTTGATTCCGATGCCGAATTGCAAAGTGCCGCGAACATGACCATCGAGGAAATCTTCACCCGCTACGGCGAGGCTTTCTTTCGAGAAAAAGAAACCCAAGTGATCGCGCGGCTGCTCGACGCGCCGGAAAAAGGCGTGCTGTCGACCGGTGGCGGCGCCTTCCTGGCCGAGGGGAACCGGCAGATGATCTCCGAGCGCGGCATTTCCGTCTGTCTCGAGGCGGACGTCGCCCTGCTCTGGCAGCGTGTGCGCCACAAGACCACGCGCCCGCTGCTGCGCACCGACAATCCGCGCGCCACGCTGGGCGAAATCCACAAGGCGCGCGCGCCGATCTATGCGCTGGCCGATCTGTCGGTCACGGCGGAACCGGCCTATTCGATCGAAGAAATGGCCGAAAAAGTGCTGCAAGCCCTCAAATCCCGCCCCGACGTTCTGGAGGAGACATGATGCAGGAACAGGTTCACGTCGATCTGGGAACGCGCAGCTACGACATCCTGATCGGGCCGGGCTTGCTGTCGCAGGCGGGCGCCCATATCGCGCCGCTGCTCAACCGCCCGCGGGTCGCGGTTCTCACCGATGAAACCGTGTCGGCGCTGCATCTAGACACCCTGCGCGACGGGCTGGCTGCAAACGGTATTTCCATGACCAGCCTCGCGCTTCCGGCGGGCGAATCCACCAAAAGCTGGCCACAGTTCAGCCGCGCGGTCGACTGGCTTCTGGAACAACAGGTCGAGCGCAACGATATGGTCGTCGCCCTTGGCGGCGGGGTGATCGGCGATCTGGCGGGCTTTGCCGCCGCCGTTTTGCGTCGCGGCGTGCGCTTCACCCAACTGCCCACCACCCTTCTGGCACAGGTCGACAGTTCGGTCGGCGGCAAGACCGGCATCAACTCGGCCCACGGCAAGAACCTCATTGGCGCGTTCCACCAGCCCAGCCTCGTTCTGGCCGATACCGCGGTTCTGGGCACGCTCACCCCGCGCGATTTCATCGCCGGCTATGGCGAGGTGGTAAAATACGGCCTTCTGGGCGATGCGGAGTTCTTTGACTGGCTCGAAAAAAACGGCCCCGCGCTGGCGGCGGGCGATATGGAAAAACGCATCCATGCCGTGCGCCGCTCTTGCGAGATGAAGGCCGGGATCGTCGCCCGCGACGAAACCGAACAGGGCGAGCGCGCGCTCTTGAACCTCGGCCATACCTTCTGCCACGCGCTCGAATCCGCCACCGGCTATTCCAGCCGCCTGTTGCATGGCGAAGGCGTCGCCATCGGCTGCGCCCTCGCGTTCGAAGTATCCGCCCGCTTGGGCCTGTGCAGCCAAGAGGACCCGAGCCGTGTCCGCGCCCATCTTGCCGACATGAAGATGAAGCGAGATCTCTCTGATATTGAAGGGGATTTGCCCGATGCCGACGGGCTGATCACCCTCATGATGCAGGACAAGAAAGTGCGCAACGGGCGGATCAATTTCATCATGGCCCGCGGCATTGGCGAGGCTTTCGTCACCGCCGATGTCGACCTCGCGCTGGTCAAAACCGTCCTTGACGAGCAACTCGCCGCCCGGGGCTGATGCCCAACCCCGCCCTCTTTCTTGGCCTTAAATACCCCTTTGCAACGGCCCGCCCCACGCGTGGCCTGACGAAAAGGTGATGACCGCGCAACTGCCCCCTCTTGCACCGCGCCATACGTGAACATATCATGAACACATGGCAAAACAGACCCTAGATCAGAAGCTTGCAATCCTGTCGGATGCGGCGAAATACGATGCCTCTTGCGCGTCAAGCGGTGGCGAGCGGCGCAATTCGCGCGATGGCAAGGGGCTGGGCTCGACCACCGGCTCGGGCATTTGTCATGCCTATGCGCCGGACGGGCGCTGCATTTCGCTGCTCAAGATCCTGATGACGAATTTCTGCATCTACGATTGCGCCTATTGCGTGAACCGGGTCAGTTCCAATGTCACCCGCGCGCGGTTCTCCCCCGAGGAAGTGGTCACGCTGACCCTCGAATTCTATCGCCGCAACTATATCGAGGGGCTGTTCCTGTCCTCGGGCATCATCCGCAGCCCGGATGACACGATGCAGGACATGGTGCGCATCGCGCGGATGTTGCGGCAGGATCACGGGTTTCGCGGCTATATCCACCTCAAGACCATCCCCGATGCCTCGCCCGCGCTGATCGAAGAGGCCGGGCTTTACGCCGATCGCCTGTCGATCAACGTGGAACTGCCCACCGATGCGGCGGTGCAATCCTTCGCACCCGAAAAAGACCCCGGCCAGATCCGCCGCGCCATGGGCGACGTGCGCCTGCTGCGCGAGGCGCGCAAGGAAAAAAGCCACACCGGCAAACGCCCGCCCCGCTTTGCCCCCGCTGGACAGTCGACGCAGATGATCGTCGGCGCCGACGGGGCCGATGATGCGACCATCCTCAAGACCTCCAGCCGGCTTTATTCCAGCTATCGGCTCAAGCGGGTCTATTTCTCGGCCTTCTCGCCGATTCCCGATGCCTCGGCGGCGCTGCCGCTGATCAAGCCGCCCTTGATGCGCGAGCATCGGCTTTATCAGGCCGATTGGCTGATGCGGTTCTATGGCTTCGAGGTGGATGAGATCGCCAGTGCGGCCAAGGATGGACACCTCGACCTCGAAGTCGATCCCAAGCTGGCCTGGGCCTTGCAGAACCGCCACCTGTTCCCGATGGACGTGAACCGCGCCCCGCGCGAGATGTTGTTGCGCATCCCCGGCATCGGCACCCGCAGCGTCGGGCGCATCCTGTCGACCCGGCGTCACAGGACCCTGCGCTACGACGATCTGCGCCGGATGGGGGCCAACCTGAAAACCGCGCGGCCGTTTTTCACCGCGCTCGACTGGCATCCCTCGGGCCTGACCGACAGCGCCGATCTGCGCGCGCGTTTCGCCCCGCCGCCCGAGCAGTTGCTGTTGATCTGATGCGGCAGGTGGTGCTTCCCGAGGTGGGAACCTTCAAGGCCTGGCGCGATGCGGCGCGCGGACTGCTCGGCGCGGACGTGCCGCCGGAAGAGGTGCTTTGGCAACGCGGCAGCGCGGGGGCCGATCTTTTCGCGCAAGAGGCCGCGCCGGTCACGACCGGCGCCGCGACGGTGCCGCGCGGCTTCGTGCAACTGGCGAAACTCGTCGTCTGGCATCGCGATCCCGAGCGGTTCGCGCGGCTTTACGCCCTCCTTTGGGCCTTGCGCACGGATCGCCGCTTGATCGAGGATCGCGGCGATCCACGCATCGCCCGGCTCAACCGCATGGCCAAGGAGGTTGGCCGTGATCGCCACAAGATGCACGCTTTCGTCCGCTTTCGCGAAATCGGTGAGGATGTCCCGCGCCGCCGCTTCGCCGCGTGGTTCGAGCCGACGCACTACATCCTTGAACCCTCCGCCCCGTTTTTCGAGGCGCGCTTCGCCGATATGGACTGGTCGATCTTCACCCCCGATCTTTCGGCCCATTACGAAGACGGCACGCTGCGGTTTGATGCGGGCGCGGACAAACCCGCCCTGCCCCCGGATGCCACCGAAGACCTCTGGCGCACGTATTTCCGCAACATCTTCAACCCCGCGCGGGTGAAGGTGGCGGCGATGACATCGGAAATGCCGCGCAAATACTGGCGCAACATGCCCGAAACGGCGGAAATCCCCGCGCTTTTGGCCACGGCACAGGCGCGCGCGGTCGCGATGGCCGAAGCCGCGCCCACCTTGCCGCCCAAACGCGCCGGGGCGATCCTTGCGCGGCGCGACACTCAAACCCCGCCGCAAAGCTTTGAAACCGCGCTGTCCGCCTGCCGCCGCTGCCCCTTATGGGAAAACGCGACACAGGCCGTGCCCGGCGAAGGGCCGGACGACGCGCCGCTGATGATCGTCGGCGAACAGCCCGGTGACATGGAAGACCTCGCCGGGCGGCCCTTCGTCGGACCCGCGGGACAGCTGTTTGACAAGGTCGCGGCGCGGGCCGGATTGGCGCGCGAGCGGGCCTACATCACCAATGCCGTCAAGCATTTCAAGTTCACCCCGCGCGGCAAGCGCCGCCTGCATCAGGCCCCCAGTGCCGGGGAAATCGCGCATTGCCGCTGGTGGCTGGATCTGGAACGTGAACGCGTGCGCCCGCGGCTGATCCTCGCCATGGGGGCGACGGCGCTGGACAGCCTGACGGGTGATCGGCGCGGCCTGCTCAAGCGCCGCGGCGGGATCGAGGAAACCGCAGACGGCACGCCCGTCCTGATCACGCTGCACCCCTCCTACCTTTTGCGCCTGCCGTCAGAGACGCGGCCACAGGCCGAAGCGCTGATCGAGGCCGACTTGCGGCGCGCGGCAGAACTGACCGCCTAGGCCCTCAGCCGTCGACCCTCTGGATCGAAGGGCGGTGTATCAAGGACACGCGCGCGGTGCGGGCGGCCAAGGATCATCACGCTCAACCCCTCGCGCGGGGTGCCTTCCTTGAGGTAGGCCAGCGCCAAAGACAGGCCAACGTGATAGCCGTACCCACCTGAAGTTACGCGTCCAACCCCTTGATCACCAGCGAAAATCGGCTCTCCTCCCGTGCAATCGGCGTTCGAGGCATCGGTGTCCGCCCCATCCACGGCCAGCAGCACGAGCCGCTCGCGCGCATCCCGCGACATGGTGTCGAGCACCGCCGCCTTGTTGAGGAAGTCCTTGTCCTGCTTCACCAGCCGATCCAGCCCGGATTCCTGTGGCCAATATTCCGGCGAATAGTCCCGCCCCCACGATCCATAGCCTTTTTCCAGCCGCAGAGACATCAAGGCCCGGCTGCCCACCGGCCCCGCGCCATGCGCCTTGCCCGCCTCAAGCAGCGCTGCGTAAAGGCGCGGCTGTTCAGCCTCGGCGCAGTGCAGTTCCCAACCCAGATCGCCGGTAAACGAAACCCTGAGCGCAACACACTCCACCCCCGCCAGCGTGATCCGTTGCGAGGCCATGAAAGGAAAATCGGCCGTTGCCAGTGACGCGTTGGTCAAGCTTTGCAACATGGCGCGCGCGTTTGGCCCTGCCACGTTGAAGCCACAGACCGCCTCGGTCAGGCTGTCAAACTGCGTTCCCTCGGGCAAAGGCACGGCGTTGAAGAACCGCCGATGATAGCGTTCGGCCATGCCCGAGCCGATCACCCAGAATTCCTCTTCGGCGAGCCGCGTCACGGTGAAATCACCCGCAATGCCCCCCCGCACCCCGATCAACGGCGTCAGGCACGAGCGGCCCACCTTGCGCGGCATCCGGTTGGCGAATAGCGCGTTCAGCCAATCTTCGGCCCCCGGCCCGCTGACGCGATACTTGGCAAAGTTCGAGATATCGATGATCCCCGCCCGATCGCGCAGCATCCGCGCCTCATCCCCCACAGGCGCCCACCAATTCTGCCGCGTGAATCCGTTGGTATCCTGCGTGCCGGGGGTGTCGGCAAACCACAGTGGATGCTCCCACCCGGCGTTGAGGCCCATCACCGCGCCCATCTCAAGCTGTTGCTGGTAAACCGGGCGCGTGCGCACAGGGCGGCCCGCGCTGCGTTCCTCGTTCGGGAAGTGAATGGCGAAGCGATGGGCGTAGCTGTCGCGCACCCGGGCCTTGGTAAAGGCCGCGTCGGCCCATGCGTCATAGCGCGCCATATCCCAGCCGAAGAGATCGTATTTCGGCTCGCCTTGCGTGATCCATTCGGCGGCAGAGCGTCCCATGCCCCCCGATTGCGAAAAGCCCGGAATGACCCCACAGGCACAGAAATATCCCTTCAATTCTGGCACCGGGCCAAACAACACGTTGCCATCTGGGGTCCAGATCATCGGGCCGTTCACCACCCGTTTTACCCCGGCCGTTTCCACCACCGGCACCCGCGTGACGGCGCGCATGACGTTGTCCATGATCCGGTCAAGGTCATCGCCGAACAGCTCATGTCCGAAATCGGGTGGCGTGCCGTCCTCGGCCCAGAACCGCATGTCGCGCTCATAGGCCCCAATCAAAAGGCCCTGCCCCTCCTGGCGCATGTAATACTCGCCATCGCGGTCCGCGACCGATGGCAAGCGACGATCAAGCGCGGCGATCTCGGGGATGGTTTCGGTCACGAAATACTGGTGCTCGGCGGGTTGCAGCGGCAGTGTGATCCCCGCCAGCGCCGCCACTTCGCGCGCCCAAAGCCCAGCGGCGTTCACCACCCAAGGCGTACGGATGTCGCCGCGCGGCGTGCGCACGATCCACGTGCCATCGGGCTGTGCCTCGGTCGCGGTGACGGGGGTGAATCGCTCGATCCGCGCGCCCATCTGGCGGGCACCGGCGGCATAGGCATGGGTCACGCCCGATGGGTCGATATTGCCGCCGTCCTCTTCGAACATGATGCAGCGGATGCCGTCGAAATTCACCAGCGGGTGCAGGCGCTCGGCCTCATCGCGGGTGATCTCGTGAAACTTCATGCCATAGAGCTTGGCCTTGGCGGCCTGAAGGCGCAGTTGGTGTTCACGTTCCTGCGTCTGCGCAAGGTAAAGCGAGCCGGTGCGCATCAACCCCACGGATTGACCGGTTTCCTCTTCCAACTGGCCGTAAAGCTGCATGGTATAGTGCTGGATGCGGCTGATGTTGGTGCTGTCGTGCAACCCGTGGATATTGCCCGCCGCATGCCAGGAGGAGCCCGAGGTCAACTCGTCACGTTCCAAAAGCACCGCATCGGTAAGCCCCGCCTTGGCAAGGTGATACAGGATCGAACAGCCGATCACCCCGCCCCCGATCACAACCGCAGGGGCATGGGTTTGCAGGGGTTTGGCGGCGGAAGTGGCGTTGTTCATCATGTCCTCATCTCGGGCTTTTCCCCATCCTCGCCCGGACACGCGCCGCCAAATTGTCGATCCGCGACATATCATGTCGCAGTCAGAGAAGCCTATCCAACCGCATCCGAACACGCACTCAAGCGCCCCTCTGCCGCGGCGCGCCCCGCCGGCCCCGAACGCGCGGCCAGACTGCGCAAGGCCTGATCAAGCGCAATGTTCACCTCGGGGGCGTCCTTGGCGTAATGCGCGACCACGTCGAGAGAGAGGCGATACAACGTCTCGATCTTCAACGGGGCCAGGGCGACGCGGGGATATTTCGGCGCCGGATGCGCGGCGTGGTCATCCGGATCGGCGCGCCGCAACAGCGCGGTAAGGCGATGTGTCACGTCGATCGCGGTTTGCGGGTCGTTCACGCCGGGCGAAAGCGCGCGGGTCGCGATCTCGGTGATGGACGACAGGCAAAAGCGCGGATCCTGCTCGTAATTGCGGATGTTGCCGATGGTGATGGCGTTGTCGATATCCTTCATCGCCTCGGGCTCATGCGCCGCCGGGGGCAGATCGTCATCGATCACATGCAGCAGCGGCGCGCCTTTGGTGACGTAATCGCCCGGGCGCACGGCCAACACGATTTGCGCGCCAAGCCGCTCGGCCGCGGTTTGCAGATCGTGGAAATAGATCACCTCTACATAACCATCGCGCGGCGATGGCACGAAAGGCGCGCGCCCGACATCCGTGTCAAGCCCCTCGACGGGCCGCGCGCCAAGAGCTGGCGCATTGCTGTAATTCTCGATCGTGACCGTGGCCTGTTTCTGCAACGCGCCCAGCGTCGCATCCAGCGCGCCCAGCCCCTCTATGTGGTTGATCCAACGGATGATTTCGATCACCACCAGCGCCACGACAACGATGGTGAACAGGAACAGGATCGCGCTTTCCTTCTTGCCCAGAAGCGGCGTGGCACGCAGCACGATCCCGATCAGAGCGAACAGGAAGGCACCAACGAATGTGGCCAGCACACCGTGCACAGTGCCATCGGCGCGCAAAATCTGACGCGCCCGTGGGCTGATCTGGCTCGAGGCGGCCTGAAACGCCGAGGTCATGACCGAAAGCGAAAAGGTCGTCACGGTCAGCATCGTCGCCGCCAAAGTGCGCAAGATCGTGTCGAGACTGTCGATGCCGATGTAATCGATCACCCAATCGGGAATGTAATGCCCGATGATGGCCGAGGAAAACAGCGCCAGCAGCGCCAGTGCAGCGATCAGGATGACACGCGTGACCAGCTTGCTCAGGATCCGGCGCAGGCGCGTCAGGAGGGTGTCGATCATGTCACAGGCGTCCCTTTTCCTGACAAAACGCCTCTCACCCGGATTTGTTCCCTCACCTGCGGGTCGTATGCGCGGTCAACAGGGCGGCTCAAGCCGGACATGGGGTCTGAAGAACGCGAAGCACCCCGGCCATGCCCGCCGATTGGAAGGGGATCGCAAGCCACTTTAGAAGTCAGTGACACACTTTAGTAATCTAGGTTTATTATGTAAAGTTGTTCTATATTCGATAGCCAAAGTAAGAATGCAATTGAAGCACTTAAATTCATCCTATAACTAATATCTCTAAATTCGCAAAAGTAATGCCATATACTTCTATACAGCATACCGAGGCCACAATGACATCGCCCTCCCCAAGCGCCGGAACAGACGCGATCGAGCCCCCCTCCGGCTGCCCCGTGCAACTGGCTTCGGACGTGCTCGCCGGCAAGTGGACCATGCTCATCGTGCAAGAACTGCTGACCGGCGTGAAACGCTATTCCGAATTACAGAACGCCCTGCCGGGAATTTCCTCCAAGATGCTGGCCCAAAGATTGCGCATGCTGGAAGAGTCCGAACTCCTCACCCGCAAGATCTATGCCACGATCCCGCCCCGGACCGAATACAGGCTCACCCGGCTGGGTCACGAGATTGAGCCGGTCATCCTCGCCATGACGGGTTTCGGTCGCAAACTGGCCGCGACCCAAGACACCGACGACAAGCGCCAGGCGAGCCTGCCACTCTGATCATCGCGCCTTCACCACGATCCCCTGTCCGCCGCATCGGGATCAGGGCCGCCAACTCTTTCATTTTTCCCGAAATACTTCCGCCGGAGGCATCCGAGGCTTGCCAATTACGCGGCGCTCACAAATCATGCCCGCCATGAGCCGCATTCCCATCCTGATCCTCGCCGCGGGCGCATCTTCTCGGATGCGCGGACGCGATAAGCTGCTGGAAATGATCGACGACCTGCCGCTGATCCGCAGGCAGGCCGAGATGGCGCGCACGGTATCGCAATCGGTCATCGTGGCCTTGCCCGCCGCACCGCATCCGCGACATTCAGCGTTAGAGGGTCTGGACGTCACCCGGATCGAGGTGCCTGAGGCCACGCTCGGCATGGGCCATAGCATCGCGGCGGGTGTTTCTGCTCTTCCAGCCGATGCGCGAGGGGTGCTATTGATGCTGGCAGATCTGCCCGATTTGCGCGCGGATGATTTGAAGCGCATTCTGCACGCTTTTGAAGATCAGCCCGACGCTCTCATCTGGCGCGGCGCGACGGAGGCTGGAAAGCCCGGCCATCCGATCCTGTTTCACCGCCAGCTTTTTCCCGCCCTCCAGAACTTGACCGGCGATGTTGGCGCAAAGGAGGTTGTTCGCTCCGCCGGGGATCGACTTTGCCTTGTGCCCTTGCCAGGCACCCGCGCCCGGCGCGATCTTGATACGCCCGAGGATTGGACAGTTTGGCGGCAGGAAAAAGCCAATAAACCATAGGCCCTGCGCCGAAATCACGCGCCGAAGAAACAAAAAAGGGAAGAGGCTTTGACCTCTTCCCTTCCTGCCCCGGAACAATCGATATCCCGAGGGCAGCTGCATATTCCGTTATGGAAAAGGTTCGGACGAGGCTGGCGAGCAGTTCGGTGCAGCCCCGTCCGTTCCGTGGTCTGGTTGACCGCCTTACTTGGCGAGCAGCCGCGCCTCGTGCTTTTTGAGCGCGCGGCGTGCGGCGGTGTAATTCTCGACACCGTCCACCGTCTCCAGCTCGGGGAAGAGCTGGAAGATCTCGTCGCGTTGCTCATTTCCAAGACCATTCAGAACGTTGGCCCCGGGCTGGAAGCTTTCGGTCCATGCGCCGTTCGACAGCACCACTTCGTGCTGATCGAACATGAAGTGCACATAGGTCACGCCCAAGGTGCCCACTTCATCGACGCCCGGCATATCCGTCAGGTGCTTCGCAGCGGCAAGAACCTCGCGCTCTTCGAAATAGAGCTGGGTCTTGTTGCCGGTCAGCAGCATCCGGTGCTGCGGCGACACGAGCATATCATGCTCGGGCAGGTTGTCGCCAAGGCTGCCTTTCTGGATCAGGATCGGGCGCAGTTGCGGCGCACGGGCCAGTTCATGCCCGGTCAGCGTGCGTGTGCCCATCCAGCGGATTTCCTGGATCCCGTTGTCGCGGGTGATGATCTTGTCACCAACCTTGAGCTCCTCGACCATACGCTCGCCCTTCGGCGTCGCGATCGCGGTGCCGGGGGTGAAGCAAGGCACGACGTTCTCGATGTCATAGAACTCGCTGGTGCCGATCTCGGCGCCGGTATCGTCAAAGAAGTGAACGATGCCGTCCTCGCGGTCCGCGCTGGTGTATTCCACCGTGAGCGAGCCACCAACCGGAGCCGAGCCACTCAGGTCGAGCGTGTCATAGTCATAGGGCAGACCGTCAGCCGGGTTGATCCCATCGGGCGAAGAGCCGCCGTCGATGTAATCGCCAACATCCGAACCGATGAAGTCATCGCGACCGCTTTCACCGAACATGGTGTCTGCGCCCTGACCACCGACGAGGGTGTCATCGCCGGCACCGCCGGTGATGCTGTCTTCGTCGATGCCACCGTCAAGGTAATCGTCGCCGTTGCCACCCAGAAGGGTGTCATCGTCGTCGCCGCCATAGATGGTGTCGTCGTCCTGACGACCATCGAGATAGTCACGGTTATCATCCGGATCCGGATCGGTCGCGTCGAGCAGATCGAGCGTACCGTCGGTGTCGTCGCCATAGATCACGTCTTCGCCAAGGCCGCCGGTCACGGTATCCGCGCCCTGCTGACCATAGATCGTGTCGTTGCCTTCACGACCGCGCAGCACGTCATCGTCGATGCCGCCGTCGATCACGTCATCACCAGTGCCGCCGTCGATGCTGTCGTCGTCGTCCTGACCATAGATCGTATCGTTGCCAGCGCCGCCAAACACAGTGTCCATGCCGTTCGTCGGCACGGGATCCGTCGCATCGGGCTCCTGACCCCAAAGCAGGGTGCTGTCGCCAGCGTTGATCCAGTCATCGCCGTCATTGCCGGTGATCGAGTCCGAGCCGTGGCCGCCGATGATGCTGTCATCGCCTTCGCCGCCGATGACGGTGTCGTCATCGATGCCTGCGTTGATCGTATCGTTGCCGGTGCCGCCGTCGATATAGTCGGCGTCGTCCCCGGTTTCGACCGAGTCATTGCCGTCGCCGCCAAAGACAGTGTCCATACCATCGGTGGTGTTGGGATCAGACAGGATCTGACCGCCCGACCCATCGGGGATCGGCAGGTTGGGATCGTCGCCAACATAATCCGAGAAGGTGTCGATGCCGACAAGGATGGTGTCATTCCCTGCCCCGCCTTCGACGTAGTCGGCACCCTGCGGGTCGGTGATCAGGTCATCGCCGTCGCCGCCATAGATCTCGTCGTTGTCGATACCAGCGTCGATCGTGTCGTTGCCCGCGTCACCATAGATGGTATCAGCGTCGTCACCGGTGGTGATGCTGTCATTGCCGTCACCGCCATTGGCTTCGTCACGGTCATCGTTGGGATCCGCGTCCACCGGAATGCCCGGGAAGGTCACAACGTCGATCGCCGGATCAATGCCGTTGCTCAGGTCGATCACATCGTCGCCATCGTCACCAAAGGCCGTGTCGTTGCCCTCACCACCGATCAGCGTGTCATCGTCATCGCCGCCACGCATGCTGTCGTCGCCGGTGCCACCGATCAGTGAATCTTCGCCTTCTTCGCCGATCAGGGTGTCATCGCCCTCTTCGCCGTAAAGCGTATCGTCGCCGGTGCCACCAAAGACGCTGTCATCACCTTCACCCGCTTCGACGACATCGTCGCCATCGCCGGCCATAACCGTGTCCTGCTGCGGCGGGTTGCCGGGCATGTTGTCATTGTTGTCGATCATGTCGCCTTCGGGATCGCCCGTGTAGGCCGTATCGATGAGGTCATCGCCATCGGTGCCTTCGACAATGTAATCCAGACCACTTCCGCTGCCGACGGTCACAGTCACGGTGCCGATGTCGGTGTTCCCGTCCGGATCCTCGACCGTATAGGTAAAGGTATCGGTGCCCGAGAAACCGATTTCCGGGGTATAGACCGGCTGACCGGTGACCGGGTCAATGCTGACCGTGCCGTTGCTGCCATCCGAGACCGAGGCAATCGCCAGAACCTGGCCCTGCGGATCGGTGTCGTTTGCCAGCACGTCGATCATGATCGGCGTCTCGTAGTCGGTCGTTGCAGAGTCGTCGACCGCATCCGGGTCAACCGCTTCTGCATCGGTGGTCGTGAAATGGATATCGGAAACCGTGACGCGCTGTGCGCCATCTTCACCGTTGTCATATTCGATCTCGATACGCGCAACCGGCTCGTCGATGCTGACCAGGCTGGAAGCCTGACCATCTGTGGGCAACCATGCTTCGTTGCCGCCCTCAAGCATGCCAGAACCGGAGCTCACCACGTCCGAACCGGGGGTGAAGGTCACCGGAACTTCGTTGCCATCCGCGTCATAGGCACGGACTGTCACGTAGTCGATATGATTGGGGCTTTCATCGCCCGGATCGTTGCGACCAACGTCAATATCATTGATCCGGAACGAGACGTTCTGAACCTCATTGCCATATTGATCATCAGAAGCGGCAAAGCTGATCGTGGTGGTCGAGGTATCGACCGGTCCCGTGGCGCCCCCCGCATTGCCGTCATCGGCCAGCTTCAGGAACGAGTTGCCGTCGAACGGCTCGCCGCTGCCGACATATCCATCCGCGTTATAGGTAAATGCGGATGCGCCCGGATCCTCGGCGTTAAAGTCCACCGTTACATCGACACCACCCGCGTCCACGGTCTGGCTGCTGCCCATAACCGTGCCGAATGCTCCGAAAAGCCCCCAATTCAATACCAGATCAGCCATCGTTCAGACCCTTTCAAACAAGCCGGGAGCAATCGCTCCGCGTTACATCGCCGCCGCCCAGCAAAAGCGCGGACGATCAAACTCCCAAAACCAAGCGATACGATTGGCCAAGTTGAAAAGGCGGAGCAGTCGCAAACGCTACGCGCTCGCGGTTTGGCAGCTTCGGAACCGCATCACCCTGCAGATGGGCTTAAAGCGGTATTCCTTTTCGCATCATGCCGATGCATCACATGTCTCTTTGGCCGCCCCATGGCCAGAGAATGCCCCCCAGTCGGGCAGGTTCATTCATACCTTTTCCCGACCATCCGACAAACATCAAATTGCCCCAAGTCTGCCTTTATCCGACGGAACGCTCCTCATTTCCGTCTCATCACCGACGCAGACTGATCGGATTGTTTCCACTTTATCCACATGGCGTTGGCGGCAAAAGAAAGCTTGTTTTGCTGGCAAACACTCCCCGTGACCCCTGTCTCGGCGCGGACTAATCCGACTGGATTTCGAGGGGTGCGTTTCGAACTAGGAAACAATCAGGTCGTCCTCAAATTTGTCGAAAATTTGAACGCCTTGGTTAACCCGCTCATCAGGATTGATCGCATGACGCGTATCAATCCGCACTTTTTCAATCAATTGATTACAAATGCCGATCTATTTGGCCTCATCGCTTCCGAATCGAAGGCAGAAATGGGGCGCCATCGATTCGCTCGCGGCTCGAAAGCGGTCCTGATCGGTCGCGATCGGGCCAAATCAGGCCAAATCGGGCCAAACGACCACCTCGACCCACCGGCCCCGACACCAAAGCGCTCCACAGGACGCCCACCCCAAGCGGCAAGCCCAAGCGCCCACCCCAAGCGCCAAGCTCAAATGCCAAAAGGCCGCTCGGGCGAGCGGCCTTTTTACTTAGCCCACCCCGATCTGGCCACGACGGCAAGCGGGTGCAGAAAGTGTGTGGTACCCAAGGCCGGACTCGAACCGGCAAGGCCGTTAAGCCGGGGGATTTTGAATCCCCTGTGTCTACCATTCCACCACTTGGGCAGTGGGCAGGGTTTAGCCAAAAGCGGACGGCTGTGAAAGAGGAAAAACGCCCGTTTTACCCTGTTCCCGCGCGCTGCTACGGGTTGACCTGCGCGCGCCCACGTGAGTTATGGGCAAAAAAAGGAACCGGGCAGATGTTGCGCAGCCTTTACGACTGGACAATGCGACTGGCAGATCATCCGCGCGCCCTCTGGGCGCTGGCGATGGTCGCGTTCATCGAAAGCAGCTTTTTTCCCATCCCCCCCGACATCATCATGATCCCGATGATCCTTGCCCAACCCCGCCGGGCCTGGCTGATCGCAACGGTGGCCCTCGTGGCGAGCGTTCTGGGCGGGCTTTTCGGCTATGCCATCGGCGCTTTCGCCTTCGAGGCCATCGGCCAGCCGATCCTCTCCTCGATGGGCAAGGCCGATGCGATGGAAGCCTTCAACACCCGGTTCAACGATTTCGGCTTCTGGGCCGTGCTCATTGCGGGAATGACGCCTTTCCCCTACAAGGTCATCACCATCATGTCGGGCTGGACCGGGATGCCGCTGCTGACCTTCATGGCGACAAGTGTGCTGGCGCGGGGTTTGCGGTTCTTCATCGTGGCGGCGCTTCTCCGGGCCTTTGGCGCGCCAGCGCGGGCCTTTATCGAAAAGCGGCTCGGCTTGATGTTCGTGCTCTTCGTGCTCATCCTTCTGGCCGGTTTTTACGTGGTGAAATACATATGAACCTGACCCGCCCAACGCTTGTTTTCCTTGCCACCGCCGGATCGGCGGCGCTGATCATCGGCGCCTTGCTGTTTCAATATGTCGGCGGCATGGCCCCTTGCGAGATGTGCCACTGGCAACGCTGGCCGCATTACGCGATCCTCGTCATCGGCCTGATTGCCTTGATGGTGCCGGGGCGGCTATTGCCGCTTCTGGGCGCGCTGGCGGCGGCGATCTCGGGCGGGATTGGCGTCTATCACACCGGAGTCGAGCGCGACTGGTGGCAAGGCCCGGTCAGCTGCACCAATGGCGGCGGCGGGCTCGGCGGGCTTTCAAGCGGCGACCTGCTGAGCACATCGGCCCCCACCGGCATCGTGATGTGTGACGAGGTGGCATGGGAGATGCTCGGCCTGTCGATGGCCAGCTGGAATGCCATCGCCTCGTTCACGCTGGTGCTGATCTGGCTCTGGGCCGCGAAACACCGCGTGTGAACAGCGCTTCGCTCTGCATCGCCTCGGCCTGATACCTCAACCTGACAGCCCTGACATCCGAACGACATTGCCCGCCGCAAGCCTGCCAAGACAGCTTGCTTGCGACGGGCACGACCCCACCAAATGATCCGTGAGTGGTGGCAGGGCGTCGGAACGCCCCCCGGCCTTGGGGAAGCCGGGGAACGCCCCCAAGCCGCAGTTCAGGGCGCAAGCGCCCCGCCGTTACGACTTGAGCAAGCCTGCGGCTTCGGCGGCCTGCATTTCCGCATCATCCAGCGCGCCGTCGGCATTGGTGTCCATCGCCGAAAAATCATCGGCAGACACTTCGGGATAGGTGGCCTGAACTTCTTCGATCGTGACCATGCCATCGCCGTTGGCGTCGACTTCGGTAGCAGCCATGGCTGCGGTTCCAAGAAGCGTGGCGGCGAGGGTCAGTGCAATACGTTTCATGTTTTCTCTCCTGTTACATGAGTGGTCATGAAGGAATGTTGCCTTCGCCGATGAAGAAAGAGCACCGCGCCCGCCGCCGCAATCGGCCCGACGCCGGGGCGCATTTTTCGCCGTCTTTCCGCCAAAACCGCCCTCTTCCGCCTGCGGAAGCCCGCCGGGCAAAACACCGCGCATGGAACTGGGCGGGTTTCCTCGAATGACAGGGGCCACTTTCGGCGGGGTTGTGCCGGAAAAGCCCCCAACTCGCGCCCTGAGCGAAGATTTGCAGGCGTAGGCGGGGAAATCCGCCATGGAATCGCCCATCAGCGGATTGCGGCGGGAACCTGCCCAAAAGAAAACCCAAAAGAAAAAAGGGGGGCCCGGAGACCCCCCTGAGTTTCGCCGTTCAGGCTCACTCTTTAATGTACCGCCCGGTTTTTGCCTGCGGCCTGAACGTCGTCAGGGGCGAGCGCACCCGCCCCGGAACTCTTAGCTGCACCCGCTCGTCGCGCCGCAGGTGTTGCATTTCATGCAGGTGCCGTTGCGCACCAACGTGTAGTTGCCGCAATCGCCACAGGCCTCGCCCTCGTAGCCCTGCATCTTGGCCTTGGTGCGCGCGTCCAGCTGGGTCGCGCTGCTGGCCACGGTTCCGGTCGATACCGCCGTCATGCCGCGATTGGCCGCTTCGCCGGTTTCCGGCACCAGAGTTTGCAGCGCGGACACCGGATCACCGCTCAGCGCGGTGGCGCCAAGGGCCTGACCGCCATTCAACACGATCAGTTCCTGCGGCAAACGCTTGCGCAGGTAGCCGGTCGAGCTGATCTGCTTGAGCACTTCGAGCGAACGCGACGCGGCGGTTTCCGACATCTCCTTGATGTTGGACACGCCTTCTTCCTCGCCACGGCCCAGATCGTCAAAGCTTGCGCCCTGCGGCTTCACATGGGCTAGGTCGGTGCGGTCAAGGTAGCTGACCGCCAGTTCGCGGAAGATATAGTCGAGGATCGAGGTCGCGTTCTTGATGCTGTCATTGCCCTGCACCATGCCCGCCGGTTCGAACTTGGTGAAGGTGAAGGCGTCGACGAACTCTTCCAGCGGCACGCCGTACTGAAGGCCCACGGAAACGGCGATGGCGAAGTTGTTCATCATCGCGCGGAAGCCCGCACCTTCCTTGTGCATGTCGATGAAGATCTCGCCAAGGCTGCCGTCTTCGTATTCGCCGGTCCGCAGATAGACC
The DNA here is from genome assembly GCA_030848925.1 of Rhodalgimonas zhirmunskyi. GTDB lineage: Bacteria > Pseudomonadota > Alphaproteobacteria > Rhodobacterales > Rhodobacteraceae > Rhodalgimonas > Rhodalgimonas zhirmunskyi. The sequence continues at coordinate 252,545 of JANFFA010000001.1, read as the reverse complement.
TTGTGGCCCCCGACAACCGCCTTCTGGGTATAGCCTTTGCGACGCTCGGGCATCTTTTCGCGGTGTGACTTGATGATTTCTTTCACCACGACCTTTTCGACGATCTTTTCGGCCAACGTGACGGCCTTTTCCTGCATCGAGCCGCTTTCAAGGATCTCCTGCGCCTCTTCGTCATCCTCGACCAGCGCCGCCGCAAGCGGCTGGCTCAGTTTCGAGCCGTCACGATAAAGCGCGTTGGCCTTGACCCCGAGCGACCAGGAAAGCTCATAGGCCTTCTGGCAGTCTTCGATCGTGGCGTCGTTGGGCATGTTGATCGTCTTCGAAATCGCGCCCGAGATGAACGACTGCGCGGCGGCCATCATGGTGATGTGGCTTTGCGTCGACAGGAAGCGCTTGCCCTTCTTGCCACAGGGGTTGGCGCAATCGAACACGGCGTAATGCTCGGCCTTCAGGTGCGGCGCGCCCTCAAGCGTCATCGTGCCACAGACGTGATCATTGGCCATGTCGATGTCGGCGCGGGCATAGCCCAGATGGCGCAGCAGATCGAAGGTCGGATCGTTCAGCTTCTCGACCGGGATGCCCAGCGTCTTGGTGCAGAACTCCTCGCCCAGCGTCCACTGGTTAAAGACGAAGCGGATGTCGAACGCGCTTTCCAGCGCGGCTTCGACCTTTTCGATCTCGGCCGGGCCAAAGCCGTGCCCGATCAGCGAGGTGTGGTTGATGCCCGGCGCATTGCCCAGCGTGCCGTGACCCACAGCGTAGGAAATGATCTCTTCGATCTGGGCCGAGCCGTATCCAAGGTTCTCAAGCGCGGCAGGAACCGAGCGGTTGATGATCTTGAAATAGCCACCCCCGGCCAGCTTCTTGAACTTCACCAGCGCGAAATCGGGCTCGATCCCGGTGGTGTCGCAATCCATCACAAGACCGATCGTGCCGGTCGGCGCGACGACCGAAACCTGCGCGTTGCGATAGCCATGCTCTTCACCAAGGCGCAGCGCCTCGTCCCAGACGGCCATCGACAGATCGACAAGCTTGCTGTCCGGGCAGCTGGCGAGATCAAGCGGCACCGGCTTCACGGCCAGGTTTTCATAACCCTCGGTCGCGCCATAGGCGGCGTTGCGGTGGTTGCGGATGACGCGCAGCATGTGCGCCTTGTTGCGCTCATAGCCTTCAAAGGCGCCCAACTCGCCCGCCATCTCGGCCGAGGTGGCATAGGCCACGCCGGTCATGATCGCGGTCAGCGCACCGCACAGCGCGCGGCCTTCGTCGCTGTCATAGCTGAAACCCATGTTCATCAGCAGGCCGCCGATGTTGGCATAGCCAAGACCCAGCGTGCGGAAGTCGAACGAGCGTTGGGCGATTTCCTTGGACGGGAACTGCGCCATCAGAACCGAGATTTCCAGCGTCACGGTCCAAAGGCGCGTGACATGCATGTAGTCCTCGGCCTGGAACTCGCCATCCTTGAGGAAAGTCAGCAGGTTCATCGAGGCCAGGTTACAGGCGGTATCGTCAAGGAACATGTATTCCGAGCACGGGTTCGAGCCGCGGATCGCGCCATCTTCCGGGCAGGTGTGCCAGGAGTTGATCGTGTCGTGATACTGGATGCCCGGATCGGCACAAGCCCATGCGGCATGGCCCACCTGCTCCCAAAGGTCGCGTGCCTTAATGGTCTTTGCGACGGTGCCGTCGGTGCGTCGGATCAGGTCCCAGTTTTCATCGTTCTCGACCGCCTTGAGGAAGGCATCGGTCACGCGGATCGAGTTGTTGGAATTCTGCCCCGAGACGCTGGCATAGGCCTCAGAGTCCCAATCGGTGTCGTAGGTCGGGAATTCGATCGCGCCATAGCCCTGACGCGCATAATCCAGAACGCGCTTCACATAAGTTTCGGGAATGGCAACTTTCTTGGCCGCCCGGATCGCCGCTTTCAGCGCGTCGTTCTTCTTGGGATCAGTGGCATCTTCGAGCGAGCCGTCCCATTTGCCGATCGCATCAAAGATCAGGTTCAGCTTTTCTTCGTGCATCTTGGAGCCGGCCACGATCGAAGCGACCTTCTGCTCCTCTTTGACCTTCCAGTTGATGTATTCCTCGATATCGGGGTGATCGGCATCCACGATCACCATCTTGGCCGCGCGGCGCGTGGTGCCGCCCGACTTGATCGCGCCCGCGGCGCGGTCCCCGATCTTGAGGAAGCCCATGAGGCCGCTCGACTTGCCGCCGCCAGACAGGCTTTCGCCCTCGGCGCGCAGGCTCGAAAAGTTGGTGCCGGTGCCCGAGCCATACTTGAACAGCCGCGCTTCACGCACCCACAGGTCCATGATGCCGCCATCGCCGACAAGGTCATCGCCGACCGACTGGATGAAGCAGGCATGGGGCTGCGGATGCTCGTAAGCGGACGAGGATTTGGTCAATTTCTTGGTGTCGGGGTCAACGTAGTAGTGCCCCTGGCTCGGCCCATCGATGCCATAGGCCCAATGCAGGCCGGTGTTGAACCACTGCGGGCTGTTGGGCGCGGCGCGCTGGGTGGCCAGCATGTGGCGCATTTCGTCGTAATAGGCGCGGGCGTCTTCCTCGGTGGTGAAATAGCCCCCCTTCCAACCCCAGTAGGCCCAAGCGCCGGCCAGACGGTCAAACACCTGCTTGGAGGAAATCTCGCCGTCCATCTTGGCGTCTTTGGCGGGCTTGGAGCGCCACAGGAACGCCGGAACGTCCTTCTCTGCGATTTTCTCAAGCTTGCTTGGCACGCCCGCCTTGCGGAAATACTTCTGGGCGATCACGTCCGAGGCGACCTGGCTCCAGCTTTTGGGCACTTCGACATCGTCGAGCTTGAAAACAGTGGTGCCGTCGGGATTGCGGATTTCCGATGTCGTGGTGACGAAATCGATGCCTGCGTATGCGTCCTGCCCGGCGGTGGTGAATTTTCTTTCGATCTTCATGTCTGCTGCCCCATATTCAGCTTTTTAAACCTTGCGCTTACCCCCCAAAGCCCCGCCGTTCCGGGGCCCGAGCGCCGGTGGATGAGGGCAGAATTGAGCATAAAAACCACGGGCGCGGTCCGGGCTGCACTCCGATCCGCGATGAATGCCAACACTTGGGAGTTGGCCTCTATTGGTTGTCTATGTCCCTGCCTGTCCCTCGTGAGCCACTATATGTTGTGGCCCTCCAACCGGCCTGCACAAACTGGCGCGTAGGGCCATAACGGTCAACTGCTTTATTTACGAATTGTCAGGATTTAGATGTTGACCGTTGCGATGCCACAATCCCTAGGGGGCGCCTCGGTGATTCAATAGGTTAACGCGCGCTGTGGACGGGATTGGGAATAACCTTGTGGACAGACCGAGAAAGGGTAAAATTTCGGCACAGTTAAGCGAGATCGGCACAATGGAACGCAAACGCCCATTTCATGATCTTGTACCCTGACGAGGGCTTTTGGCGCACGGCACAAATTCTGAGGCCAGCACACGGCAATTGTCATGAAACGGACGTGAAAGGATGACTGCTGTGGCGCGACTCACACGAATCTCTCTTGGTGCCAATTTTTACCGCATCCCCGCGGCGCTTGCCCTTCTGGGTGTGCTGGGGGCCTGTGAAACCACCACGATTACCCAGAAAAACAAGGGGCGTCCGGCGGACGAGACGCGCTCGGCGCTGTTCGATTCGCGCCCGGCCATGATGTTTTCAGCAGCGCAAGCGGCCTGTTCCGGCCCCGGAGAGCGATTCGTCCGCCCTGCCCCCGGCGTGGCGCAGTGTCAGCTTCTGATGGACCCGCAAACTACGGCAGCGATCATCCTTGGCTTTGACGGAGCCGTCGAAGATCTGCCCCGGCTGGTGATCTCGCTTTCTGAAACCCAATTGGGCGACGGCTGGATCGTGACCGGCTGCGCATTCCTGAAAATACCAATGAAAGATGGCCGCATTCGCCGCGTCATTCAAAGCGATCCGCGCGTGCGCGCGAAAATCACCGAGATGCTGACACGAATGGGCGGCACCCCAACTGATGCCGTGCCTGCCGACGTGGCCGAACGCTGCTTCGACGTCTGATCGAATGGCGGCCAATACCATATCTAGGAAACCGGGGTTTTAACGACTCTGCGGAAATAGCATGTCCGCTCTGTCGTTTTCTGTGCATCGCTTTGCGATGAAATTGGTCGGGGCGGCGAGATTCGAACTCACGACCCCCTGTACCCAAAACAGGTGCGCTACCAGACTGCGCCACGCCCCGAACCGAGGCCTTCTCTAGCCGCCCTGCCAGCCCTTGTCTACCGCCCTTCTTTACCGTGAATGAAAAACGGCCCCGGAACATCTCCGGGGCCGTTCATTCATGTAACCAAGACGTAGAGCTTACTTCAGCGCCGCGTCGGTGATCTCAAGCGTATAGGCGCCTTCCGGCTGCTTCGTGATGACCGGATCCGACCCGCCCGAAAGCAGCGATTTCACCGTGCGCTCGTAATCCGCCGGATCAAGCGCGCCGTTAGAGCCGCTGGTCAGTTTGGCAACTTCGCGCATCATGCGCTTCTGGTGCATTTCGGTCTGGGCACCGGTCTCGTCGTATTCCAGCACGATTTCGGCGGCCTCGTCGGGGTTTTCCTCGGCGTATTTCCAACCTTTCATCGACGCGCGCACAAAGCGCACAAGCTCGTCCTTGAAGGCTTCGTCGGCCAGCTTGTCTTCCAGCACGTAAAGACCATCCTCAAGCGTTGCCACGCCCTGATCCTCGTATTTGAAGGTGATCAGTTCCTCGGCCTTGATGCCCGCGTCCAGCACCTGCCAATACTCGTTATAGGTCATGGTCGAAATGCAATCGGCCTGCTTTTGCAGCAGCGGATCGACGTTGAAGCCCTGCTTCAGGACCGTCACGCCCTTGTCGCCGCCCTCGGTCGGAATACCCAGCTGGCTCATCCAGCTCAGGAACGGGTATTCATTACCGAAGAACCAGACGCCCAGCGTGCGGCCCGGAAAGCTCTCCGGCCCGGTGACGCCGGTTTCCTTCAGACAGGTCAGCATCATGCCCGATTGCTTGAACGGCTGTGCGATATTGACGAGGGCCAGGCCCTTTTCGCGTGCGGCCAGCGCCGAAGGCATCCAGTCGACCATCACGTCGGCACCGCCGCCCGCGATGACCTGTGTCGGCGCGATGTCGGGCCCACCGGGCTTGATCGTGACGTTCAGGTCTTCCTCGTCATAGAAGCCTTTTTCCTTGGCCACGTAATAGCCCGCGAATTGCGCCTGCGTCACCCATTTGAGCTGCAGCGTCAGGTCATCGGCCGCCTGCGCCGCCGAAGCCACGAGCCCCGCCGCAAGGGTGGATGCGATCCAGGTTTTCAGTGTCATTGTCTTCTCCTTGTTGGGTCTTGGTTGGTTTTGGTTTCTTGATTGGGTCTTCTTGTTAGCGGCGCCGCCTTTGCGACGGGTGCCAGAAGGTCACGCCCCGCTCAATCAGGGCGACCAGCGCATAAAGCGCCGTTCCGGTCAGGGCCGAGACAGCGATCTCGGCCCAAACCATATCGATGCCCAGCCGGCCCACCTCGGTCGAGATTCGAAAGCCCATGCCCCGGGTGGGCGAGCCGAAATACTCCGCCACGATAGCACCGATCAGGGCCAGCGTGGTGGCGATCTTCAGCCCGTTGAAAATGAACGGCATGGCCGCCGGCAGGCGTAGTTTCGTAAGCGTCTGCAAATGCGAGGCCGAATAGGTCTGCATCAGGTCGCGCTGCATCCGGTCTGTCGCGGCAAGACCCGCCAGCGTGTTCACCAGCATCGGAAAGAACACCATGATGACCACGACCGCCGCCTTCGAATGCCAGTCGAAGCCGAACCACATCACCATGATCGGCGCGACCCCGACGATCGGCAAAGCGGCCACGAAATTGGCGACCGGCAAAAGCCCGCGGCGCAGGAAGTCGACCCGGTCGATGGCAATCGCCGCCGCGACACCCGCGATGGCGCCCATGATCAACCCGGTGATCGCGCCCTTTACCGCCGTCTGCACCCAGTCGATCCAAAGGATATGGGTCGAGCGCGCAATCGCGGCCCCGATTTCCGTCGGCGCGGGTAGGATCGCGGGCGGGATGTTGAAGGCGCGCACCATCACCTGCCACAGGATCAGCACCGCGATGCCAAAGCCCAGCGGCCAAGCAATACGCTCGAAGCGGGCGGAAAGCTGTTTCATGCGCGACGCCCTCCCATCATCCGGGCGGCCAGCGCCTCGATCCCCGTGACAAGCCAGATCAAAAGCGCCGCCAAAATCGCCGCCGCGAACAGTGCCGACCACATGATCATCGGCTGGCCGAATTGCGACCCGATCAGCATCCGCGCCCCGAGGCCGGCAATGGCCCCCGTCGGCAATTCACCCACGATCGCGCCCACAAGGCTCGCCGCGACAGCGATCTTGAGCGAGGCGAAGAAATAAGGAAGCGAGGCCGGCAAGCGCAGCTTCCAGAACACCTGGCTTTGCGAGGCGCCATAGGTGCGCAACAGGTCAAGCTGCATCCCGTCAGGACTGCGCAATCCCGCGATCATCGACACCAGCACCGGGAAAAAGCTCAGGTAAGCCGCGATCAACGCCTTTGGCACGATCAGGCTTTCAAACCCAACCGCATTGCTCAGCACCACGATCATCGGCGCCAGCGCCACGACCGGGATCGTCTGCGATATGATCGCCCAAGGCATCAACGCAAGATCCGCCACCCGGCTCACAACAATCAAAACCGCCAGCGCGACCCCGGCGAAAATGCCAAGGGCAAACCCCGCCATCGTGGATTGGAACGTGATGTAGCCGTGATAAACAAGGCTCCGCTTCGAGGTCACCTTCTTTTCGACCGTGCCTTTCCACAATTCCTGTGCCACCTGATGCGGCGCGGGCAGCTTTGCCCGATCCTGTGTCATGGTGCCTTCGATCTGCTGCATCAGGCTGGGCGTTTCCCCTGCCCGCGCGGCCTGATCCATCACCCACGCGCGGTTCATGAAGAACGACCCGACATACCATAGCGCGATGATGGCGATGACGACCGTCAGAATGGAAAGGATATTACGCATGTCCGAGGCTCCATCCTCTCCTTCCATTTTTCTCCAAATACTCAAATCGCGACACAAGCTGCTGAGGACCGTTTTTTGTGTATTTTAAGAAAAATGAAAGGAATTGGCGCTTTTCTGTGCAAGCGGTACAGGCTTGAGAGCCGATGACCGTGAAAAGTGAAAGGGGCCGCCCCCTTACCTCAACGGCGGCGCGGTTCTCGGGGGCGAAGGGCGCTTTTTGCCCCCCGGACCGTGTTAGGCGCCTTCTGAACCGCTCAATCATCATAGGCGTGACCTGCGCGAAGCCCTTCGCGGACGCGATGGGCGACTTCCAGAAATTCGGGCGTATCGCGGATGTCGAGCGGGCGCTCACGCGGCAGCGGGCTTTCAATCACATCGGTGATCCGGCCCGGTCGCGGGCTCATCACGACGATCTTGGTCGAAAGATACACCGCTTCGGGGATCGAATGGGTCACGAATCCGATGGTTTTTTCGGTCTTGGCCCAAAGCGCGAGCAGCTGTTCGTTCAGGTGATCACGCACGATTTCATCAAGCGCGCCGAACGGTTCGTCCATCAGCAGAATATCGGCGTCAAAGGCCAGCGCCCGCGCGATAGAGGCGCGCTGCTGCATCCCGCCTGAAAGCTGCCATGGGTATTTGCGCCCGAACCCTTCGAGATCGACCAACTTCAAGACGCGTTCGATACGACGTGGCATGTCGGCGCGCGCAAAGCCCATGATTTCAAGCGGCAGGCGGATATTGCCTTCGATCGTGCGCCACGGGTAAAGCCCCGCAGCCTGAAACACGTAACCATAGGCGCGGCTCTTGCGGGCCTCTTCGGGGGTCATTCCGTTGACCGATACATCGCCCCCGGTGGCCTGTTCCAGCCCTGCGATCACCCGCAGGAACGTGGTTTTGCCACAGCCTGACGGGCCGATGAACGAAACGAAATCGCCCTTCTCGATATCAAGGCTCACGCCTTTCAGCGCATGGATCGGACCATCATTGGTCTCGAATGTCAGGTCCAGATCTCTGGCGCTGATGACGGGTTTTTTCGTCACGCGACACGCTCCCATAGTTTTGGTTCGGCGAATTCGACCGAGTTCCCGGCCGGATCACGGACATAGATTGAACGGGCGCCGTTGGGCCAATGAAAATCGGCCTCAATGGCAATGCCCGCCGTGGTCAGGGTTTCGACCCAGTCATCAAGGTCCGCACCCGGCACATTAAAGCACAAATGGCCCGGCCCTGTCGCGCCGTGGGTCGGCACGGGCAAGGCGGCCCCCGGCCCGGGCGGTTTCAGGGTTTCACGCGCGACGAACAACAGCACGATGGTCTCGCCCGCGCGGTAGAAGATATGCCGGGTGTCACGGCGCGTAACCTCTTCAAGCCCGATCACGCCGCCATAAAACGCCGCCGCCGCGTCGAGATCATCAACATAAAGCGCGGCTTCGAGCACACCGGATATGAGGGGCGTCGCCACCATGCCCGATCAGACCCCCGACGCCGGGATGCCCGTGCGTTCGACCGGACGCGGCGCGGTCAGGCCCTTCCACTTCGACAGCGCCTGGTTCACCGTCCCGTTGGGTTCGCGGGCGACGAATTCACCGTGGCCTTCCTGTGTCTGCATATCGCCATCCATCACCGCGATCTGTCCGCGCGTCAGCACGAACCGCGGCAGGCCCTTCACATGCTGGCCCTCAAAGACGTTGTAATCGATCGAGGATTGCTGGCTCTTGGCCGAGATCGTCTTTTCCTTTTCCGGGTCGAGCACCATGATATCGGCATCCGCGCCGACAAGGATCGCGCCCTTTTTCGGATAGCAGTTCAGGATCTTGGCGATGTTGGTCGAGGTGACGGCGACAAATTCGTTCATCGTCAGCCGCCCGGTGCCGACCCCTTGGGTCCAGAGCATCGGGATACGGTCCTCAAGCCCGCCGGTGCCGTTCGGGATCTTGGTGAAATCGCCCACGCCATAGCGCTTCTGTTCGGTGGTAAAGGCACAGTGATCGGTCGCCACACAGGACAGCGATCCGCTTTGCAACCCCGCCCAAAGCGAATCCTGATGTTTCTTGTTGCGGAACGGCGGGCTCATCACGCGGCGCGCGGCGTGGTCCCAGTCCTTGTCGAAATACTCGCTTTCGTCCAGCGTCAGGTGCTGGATCAGCGGCTCGCCCCAGACGCGCTTGCCCTGCATCCGGGCGCGGCGGATCGCTTCGTGGCTTTCCTCGCAGCTGACATGAACCACGTAAAGCGGCGCGCCGGCCATGTCTGCGATCATGATGGCGCGGTTGGTGGCCTCGCCCTCGACCTGCGGTGGGCGCGAATAAGCGTGCGCCTCGGGGCCGGTGTTGCCCTCAGCCAGCAGTTTTGCCGAAAGCTCGGCCACCACATCGCCGTTCTCGGCATGCACCATCGGCGTCGCGCCCAGTTCGGCAAGGCGCTGGAAGCTGGCGTAAAGCTCATCGTCATTGACCATGAGCGCGCCTTTGTAGGCCATGAAATGCTTGAAGGTGTTGATGCCGCGCTCGCGCACCACCTTTTCCATCTCGTCGAACACCTGTTCGCCCCACCATGTCACGGCCATGTGGAAGGAATAGTCGCAATTGGCGCGGGTCGACTTATTGTCCCACCGCTTGAGCGCCTCGAACAGGCCCTCGCCCGGGTTGGGCAGCGCAAAATCGACAACCATCGTCGTGCCCCCAGCCAGCGCCGCGCGCGTGCCGCTTTCGAAATCATCGCTCGAATAGGTGCCCATGAACGGCATTTCGAGGTGGGTGTGCGGATCAATCCCGCCGGGCATCACGTAACAGCCCGTCGCATCCAGCTGCTTGTCGCCCTTAAGGTCCTGTCCGATCTCGGTGATCACGCCGCCTTCGATCAGGACATCGGCCTTATAGGTCAGGTCGGCGGTGACGATTGTGCCGTTCTTGATGACTGTGGTCATGATAATGTCTCCCGTTGTGGTCTTTTCGCTGTCGCCCTCTGACGAGGCGTGCGGTATCGGTGATGCCTTTCCGGCGACTGCCCGCCGGAAAGGTCACAAATCATTCCGTGCCAATACAAGCGGGTTTTCCAGTATCCGGATCGTCCGGCAGCCGTTCGTATCCGCCATCAACCAACTGATAAAAGCACCCGTTCTTATTGTTCAAAAAGAAGCCGCCATCCTTGTAATCGTGCGGCAGGCCCCTGTCGATGCCGACCGGCAGCGCGCCCTCCCAAGGTTGCATCTCATTGATTGCATTGGGTGGGGTTGGCTGGCAGGCCGACAATAGCAAAACCGCGAAAACAGTGGTTGTATATTTCATTCCTGACGGCCCGCTCATTCGACGATCCCGGCCGTTTCCACCACCGCATGCAACAGCACATCCGCGCCCGCCGTGGCCCAGTCCTTGGAAATCTCCTCGGCCTCGTTATGGCTCAGCCCATCGACACAGGGGCACATGACCATCGCCGTCGGCGCCACCTGATTGATCCAGCAGGCATCGTGCCCCGCGCCCGAGATGATGTTCATATGGCTATAGCCAAGCCGCTCGGCCGCGTTGCGAATGGCCGTCACACAGCCCTCGTCAAAGGTGACAGGATCGAAGCCGCCCACCTTCTCCATCTCAAGGCCCAAGCCCATTTCGCGACAGATTTCTTCTGCCGCCGCCTTTAGCCGCGCTTCCATATCAAGGATCACCGCATGCTCGGGCGAGCGGAAATCAACGGTGAACACCGCCTTGCCGGGGATCACGTTGCGCGAATTGGGGAACACTTCGATATGGCCCGCCGCGCCCACCGCATGGGGCGCATGGCTCCATGCAATCTCGTCCACCTTCTCAAGGATACGCGCCATGCCCAGACCCGCGTTCTTGCGCATCGGCATGGGGGTGGAGCCGGTGTGGCTGTCCTTGCCCGTCACCGTAATCTGCGTCCACGACAGGCCCTGCCCGTGGGTGACAACGCCGATATCCTTGCCTTCGGTCTCAAGGATCGGACCCTGCTCGATATGCAATTCGAACATTGCCTTCATCTTGCGCGCGCCGACAGGCTCATCGCCCTCCCAGCCGATCCGCTTCAATTCATCCCCAAAGCGTTTGCCGTCGATGTCGACACGATCCTTGGCCCAGTCTTCGGTATGGATGCCCGCAAACACCCCCGAGGCCAGCATCGCCGGGGCAAAGCGCGTGCCCTCTTCGTTGGTCCAGTTGGTGATGACGATCGGGTGCTTGGTCTTGATGTTCAGATCATTCAGCGTGCGCACCAGTTCAAGCGCGCCCAGAACGCCCAGCACCCCGTCATATTTGCCGCCAGTGGGCTGCGTATCAAGGTGCGAGCCGACATAGACCGGAAGCGCATCGCCATCCGTGCCCGGGCGGGTGAAGAACATGTTGCCCATGGTGTCGACGCCCATCTCGCACCCGGCATCTTCGCACCATTTCTGGAACAGGGCGCGCCCCTCGGCATCGGCGTCGGTCAGGGTCTGGCGGTTGTTGCCACCCGCCACACCGGGACCGACTTTGGCCATCTCCATCAGGCTGTCCCACAGCCGATCACCGTTGATCTTGAGGTTTTCTCCGGGTGCTGGCATTTGGCTATCCCCCTGCTTTCTTCGTGCATAATTCTTGTGCAGTCACAGCATTGCGACACGCGCCAATGCCCGCGCCCAACGCATTTTGACCATCTGGTAAAACCGACGCTAACACGGGTTTACAGGCAGTCAAGAACTTCGCATCATGGTTTTGTGCGCCGAAAGTCATTTCACGGATTTCTCGCGCTTACCGGGACAAAAGTGATCAAATCTTGATCACATCACAGGACACCAAGGCCCATGCAGCAGCGCGCGCGCACCGCGACACGGATTCAGCGCAAGAACACCGCAGCCATTCTCGAAGCCGCGCTCGAGGTGTTTTCGGCCCACGGCTATCGCGGCGCAACGGTGGATCAGATCGCGCAGGCGGCCGGTCTGTCCAAGCCCAACCTGCTTTATTATTTCCCGTCAAAGGAAGCGCTCCACATGACGCTTCTCGACGGGTTGCTCGAAACCTGGCTCGACCCGCTCAAGGCGATGGACCCCGAGGGCGAACCGCTTGAGGAAATCCTCGCCTACGTGCGCCGCAAGCTTGAGATGAGCCGCGATTTCCCGCGCGAAAGCCGCCTCTTCGCGAACGAGATCATACAGGGCGCGCCGCGCATCGCCCCGGCCCTTTCGGGCGAATTGAAAGCGCTGGTCGATGATATGGCCGGCGTGATCAACGGCTGGATCGCGTCCGGCAAGATCGCCGAGGTCGACCCCTATCACCTGATCTTCTCGATCTGGTCGCTGACCCAGCATTACGCCGATTTCGATGTGCAGGTGCATGCCGTCCTTGGCGGCCCCGAGGTCGATCCCTACCCGGCGGCGCAGGCTTACCTCGAAACGCTCTTCACCCGAATGTTGACACCGAAGGGCTGAAACACCGCGTTCGAAAGGCCGGCGTTACGGCGCGACTGGGTCCCGAGGCTCTGACTCTGCGTCCTCGGATTTTTCCGCCGCGGCCTCATCATCCCCGGCCTCTTCGCCCAACTCCTCTTCCCCCACCGCAAGCGCCGCAGTTTCCGGCGTCGCGCCACGGGCGGACGGGGCCATCACGAAATCACTCTTTTCCTCTTCGGCCACGGGCGCGCGAATGGCGACCCGCACCATCACGAACAGGATCAGCCCCAGATGCGCCGCCGCCGTCGTCAGGAACAGCCCCTGCTGGCCCACCCCCGACATGGCAAAGCCCGCCACCGCCGGGCCAAAGATCGACCCCATGCCGAAAATCATCAGCAAACCGCCGCTCGTCTGGATGAAATGCCCATCGTCCGCATGGTCATTCGCATGCGCGATGATCACCGGATACATCGCATAGATCGCGGCCCCGAACGTCGCTGACAGGACAAGGTTCAGCATCCGATCCTCGGGTTGCAGCACAAGGAAAACCATGTCCACCGCAAGCGCCAGAAACGCCACCCCCAAAAGCACCTTGCGCCGGTCAAACCGGTCCGAAAGAAACCCGACCGGCACTTGGGTCAATGCCCCGGCCAACACCGGCAAACTGGCAAACAGCGCAAGCGAGGCCAGCGCCAGTCCCGCCCTGTCGGCGTAAACCGCCGCCAGCGTGCCGAACGCGCTGTTGGAAATGCCGACACAGAACACCCCGAACACCGCCACCGGCGAATTGCGCCACAACGCTCGCAGATCAAGCTTGACCGACACAAGCGGTCGCGGGCTCACCGACGAGGAAATCGCCGTCGGCACCAGCGCAAGACTGTAAAAGATTGCCCCCAGAACAAAGAACAAATAGCCCGAGGTATCGCCGGTGGTCAGCACCAGTTGCCCCGCCGTCGACGCGCCAAGGTTCACCATGGTGTAAACGCCGAACACCTTGCCGCGCGACGTGGCATCGGCCCGCTCGCTCAGCCAGCTTTCGACGATCATCGCCGCCCCGGCAAAACAGAACCCCGACAGCCCCCTCAGCGGGACCCACACATAAGGTGTCAAAAACAGCAGCGACATCAAAAGCGCCACACCCGCAAAAGACGACATCACCCCGAACGAGCGGACATGCCCCACCCGCCCGACAAGGCGCGGCGTCCACCAGCACCCCAGCACATAGCCAATCGCCCAGCCGGTCCCCAAAAGGCCAAGCGACGCTGCGGAAAACCCCTCGGACGTGCCGCGCACCGGCAACAAAAGACTGTTGATACCGCCCGCGAAAAGCAGCAGGGCCGACCCGAGCAAAAGCGCACTGATGGGGAAAAGTTGGCGAACCATGACAAGGCGCTCTGTTCTGGGCAAAAGGATGCGATAGATCCAGCGCTATCACGCCAAAGGCCCGGCGCGCAAACCCAAGGATCGCGCGCCGGGCCGATTTGTCAGACGATCTGTCGTCTCTGTATTACTGCGCCTTATTCCGCGGCACAGGCCCCCGGGTTGTTGGGGTGCGTCGTCCAGTTGGCATACTCATCCGACACCACCTTGCCGGTGCGCGGATCGGTCTCGCCCGCCGCCATCCGCTCCATCGTGATGCAATCCTCGACGGGGCAGACATTGACGCACAGGTTGCAGGCCACGCATTCGCTGTCATCCACCTCGAACACCCGGCCCTCTTTCATCAGGATCGCCTGATGCGAGGTGTCTTCGCAGGCGGCATAGCACCGGCCACACTTGATGCAGAGGTCCTGATCGATCACCGCTTTCGACACGTAGTTGAGGTTCAGGTACTGCCAATCGGTCACGTTGGGCACCGCGCGCCCGACGATTTCGGACGTATCGGTATAGCCCTTCTTGTCCATCCAGTCGCTAAGGCCCGAGATCATCTCCTGCACCACCTTGAAGCCATAGGTCATGGCGGCGGTGCAGACCTGCACATTGCCCGCCCCCAGCGACATGAACTCCGCCGCATCGCGCCAGGTGGTGACACCACCGATGCCGGAAATGGGCAGGCCTTTACATTCGGGGTCGCGGGCGATCTCGGCCACCATGTTCAGCGCCATCGGTTTGACCGCCGGGCCGCACATACCGCCATGGCTGCCCTTGCCGTCGATTGACGGCTCGGGGCTGAAGTCATCAAGGTTCACACTGGTGATCGAGTTGACCGTATTGATCAGGCTCACCGCATCCGCCCCGCCATTATGCGCCGCGCGCGCCGGATAGCGGATATCGGTGATGTTGGGCGTCAGCTTCACGATCACCGGCTTGTCGTAGTTTTCCTTGCACCAGCGGGTGACCATTTCGATATATTCCGGCACCTGCCCCACGGCGGCGCCCATGCCGCGCTCACTCATGCCATGCGGACAGCCGAAGTTCAGCTCGATCCCATCGGCGCCGGTTTCGGCCACGCGCGGCAGGATCGCTTTCCAACTGCGCTCGTCACAGGGCACCATGATCGAAACGATGATGGCGCGGTCCGGGTAATCGGCCTTGACCCGCGCGATTTCCTCAAGGTTGGTCTGCAGCGGACGGTCGGTGATCAACTCGATATTGTTGAGCGCCAGCAAGCGCCGGTCGGCACCATACATCGCGCCATAGCGCGGCCCATTGACGTTGACGACGGGCGGGCCTTCCTCGCCCAGCGTCTTCCAGACAACGCCGCCCCAGCCCGCCTCGAAGGCGCGCCGCACGTTGTATTCCTTGTCAGTCGGCGGCGCCGAAGCCAGCCAGAACGGGTTGGGTGTCGTGATACCCAGAAAATTTGTTGTAAGATCAGCCATTTGGAGGCCCTCCTTAAGCTGTCAGATGAAGGTGGATCGCTTCGGCGGCATCGCGCCCCTGCGCCACCGCCGTCACGGTCAGGTCTTCGCCCTGCGTGGTGCAATCGCCCCCGGCCCAAACCTTGGGATGGGATGTCTGCATCGTCGCATCCGCGGCCAGTGCGCTACCATCGCGCGCCAGCGCGTCGGGCGCGCCGTCAAGCGCCTGTCCGATGGCAAGGAACACCTGATCGGCCGACAGGGTAAACTCTTCGCCCGTGCCTTTCAGGGTGCCGCCCTCTTGCGTGGTATATTCGAAGGTCACGCTTTCGACCGCGCCGTTTCCAGAAACGCTGACGGGATTGGCGTTGAAGACAAGCTTCACCCCCCGCGCCGCCGCCAGATCCTGCTCGAAGGTCGAGGCCGGCATCGCACCCCGGTCGCGGCGATAGGCGATGGTCACATTCTCGGCGCCAAGCGCCTTGGCCTGCACCGCGGCGTCCACCGCCGTCATGCCGCCGCCGATCACCACCACGTTGCGCCCCACTGGAAGCGTGGCTAGGTCTTCGGCCTGCCGCAGATCGGCAATGAAATCCACCGCCGGGCGCACGCCCTCAAGGTCGAACGCCTCCAGCCCATGCACCCCGGCCTTGCCAATGCCAAGGAACACGGCGTCGTACTTGTCGGTCAGCACCTCAAGCGTCACGTCACTGCCCAGCTTGTGATCGTAAAGGATCTCGATCCCGCCGATCCCCAGAAGCCAATCGACTTCCTTCTGCGCGAACCCTTCGACCGTCTTGTAGGACGCGATGCCATATTCGTTCAGGCCACCGGGCTTTTCGCGCGCCTCATAGATCACGACGCTATGGCCATGCATGGCCAACCGGTGCGCACAAGACAGGCCCGCAGGCCCCGCGCCCACCACGGCCACCTGCTTGCCCGTAGGGGCCGCCCGCTTGAACGGCTGCGGCCCATGGGCCATCGCCGCATCCGTGGCATAGCGTTGCAACTGCCCGATCAGAACCGGCTTGCCTTCCGCCGTTTCGCGCACGCAGACCTCTTCGCAAAGCGTTTCCGTCGGGCAGACCCGGGCGCACATCCCGCCAAGGATATTCTGCTCAAGGATCGTCTTGGCGGCGGCCAGCGGCGTATCGGTGGCGATCTGGCGAATGAAAAGCGGGATGTCGATCGATGTCGGACAAGCCTCCATACAGGGCGCGTCGTGACAGAAATAGCACCGGTCGGCGGCGACATGCGCCTCGTGACGGTCAAGCGGCGGATGCAAATCGGTGAAGTTCGCGGCCAGCGTCTCGCTGTCTAGGCGATTTGACACGATCCCTGGCGTGCGCGGCGAATGCGCCATTGGCTGGGTCTCCCTGTTTGGTTTTTTTGTTCTCTCCAGCCTGCCACAGTTTTATTTTTTATCAATTGGTAAAATTCAGGGGCCTGCGAATTTTTCCTAAACACCCCAGATCGCGCACATTTATTCAGCATGCACCGCCCCGCGCAGGCCCGTTCCCCACGCGTTTCAGCCAAATTTTCCGTGTTAAACGCCCAAATACCGGTCGCGCGTCGCCGCATCGAGCGCGTCGAACCGGCCCTGCCAAACGCTGCGCCCGCGTTCCAGAATGACGGCACGATCGGCAATCGGGGCCAGTTCCTTCAAGGTCTTGTCCACTACAAGGATCGTCAGCCCGCTCTCGCCCTTGAGCCGCGCAATCGCGGCCCAGATTTCCTGCCGGATCACCGGGGCAAGCCCCTCGGTCGCCTCGTCAAGGATCAAAAGGCGCGGATTGGTCAACAGCGCGCGCCCGATGGCCAGCATCTGCTGCTCGCCCCCCGAAAGCGACTCCGCCCCCTGATCGCGCCGCTCTTGCAGACGCGGGAAAAGATCGCCCACCCGCTCAAGCGTCCAGTCCCCCGGGCGCATCGCAGCGACAAGATTCTCGTGCACCGTCAGGTTGCGAAAACAGCGCCGCCCCTCGGGACAAAGCCCGATCCCCGCCCGCGCCGCGCGAAAGGACGGCCAGCGCGCCATATCCTGCCCCTCGAAGGCCAACGTCCCGCTGCGATGCTTCAACATCCGGCAGATCACCTTGATCGTGGTGGTCTTGCCCATCCCGTTGCGCCCCATCAGGGCCAGAACCTCGCCCTTCTCAAGCTTCAACGACACATCGAACAACGCCTGCGACGGTCCGTAAAACGCCGAGATCTGATCGAGACGCAACAGGCTCATACCGCGTCCTCGCCCAAATCGTCACCCAGATAGGCCTCGCGCACCCGTGGGTCTGTGCGGATCGCATCGGGCGCGTCGGTGGCGATGATCTGACCATAAACCAACACCGAAATCCGGTCGGCCAATTGAAACACCGCGTCCATGTCATGTTCGATCAACAGGATCGGCGCGGTATGCTTCAGGCGCTGCAACATTGGCACCATCTGCGCCGTCCCCTCCGCGCCCAGCCCCGCCATTGGTTCGTCCATCAGCAACACGCGCGGCTTGAGGGTCAGCGCCACGGCGACTTCCAACTGCCTGCGCTGCCCATGCGACAGGTCGCCAACGCGGAACCCCGCGAACTCGCCCAAGCCCACCTCGTCCAGCGCCGCGCGCGCCGTCTCCCGCAGGCCCGTGTCACGCATCACGCTGCCGAACAGGCCAAGCCGCCCCTGGCGCGCGCCAAGCGCCCCCAGCATGGCGTTTTGCAAAACGGTATCCTCCATCGCCAGCGAACTGATCTGGAACGTCCGCGCCAGCCCGGCCCGCGCCCGCGCCACAGTGCTTTGCGCGGTCACATCGCGCCCCTCCAACTTGATCGTGCCACTGTCAGGCGCCAATGCCCCCGCAATCTGTGCAATCAGCGTCGATTTACCCGCGCCGTTCGGCCCGATCAGCGCATGGATTTCGCCCGCGCACAAATCAAGCGTCACATCCTCCGACGCCCTGAGCGCGCCAAAGCTTTTCGTGATGCCCGAGATGCGCAAAACCGGCTCAGTCATCCGCCCCTCCCGCGCGTTTCCTCTGCCCCGTTGCCTGCCCAGTTCCCTGACCTGCGATCAGCCCGATCAACCCACCGCGCGCAAACAGCACCACGATCAGCAGCAGAACGCCCAGCCAGATGTGCCAATAGTCCGACACCCCGCCCAGCACCTCTTCCAACAGGATGAACAGCGCCGCCCCGGCGACCGGCCCGAACAACCGCGCCACCCCGCCAAGGATGACGAACACCATGATCTCGCCCGACAGCTGCCAACTGAACATCGTCGGCGACACGAACCGGTTGAGGTCGGCATAAAGCGCCCCCGCCAACCCGGTGATCGCGCCAGAAATGACAAACGCCACCAGCCGCAACCGATAGGGCTCGATCCCCACGGCGCGCACCCGGTCCTCGTTCTGCCGCGCCGCATTCAGGGCAAGGCCAAAGGCCGAGCCGGCAATCCGCCACGACAGCAGCAACGCAAGGCTCAGGATGCTGAAACAGATAAGGAAAAAGGTCAGCGGGTCCAGCGTGTTCAACCCCGGAAACCAATTCCGCACATAGATCGAAAGCCCGTCCTCACCACCATAGGCGGGCCACGAGATGGTGAAATAGTAAAACATCTGCCCGAAGGCGAGCGTGATCATGATGAAGTAAACCCCGCTCGTGCGCAGGCTCAGCGCGCCGGTGACAAGCGCCACCAGCCCCGCCGCGACCACCGCCACCAGCCAGATCACCAGCATGTTCTGCGTGCCCTCGATGGTGAAGGCCCCGTCATAAAGCGGCGTATAGCTTTGCGCATGGCTGGCCAGAATCCCCGCCGCATAGCCGCCGATGCCGAAAAACATCGCGTGCCCAAGGCTCACCAACCCGCCCAGCCCCAGCGCGATGTTCAACCCCACCCCGGCCAGTGCCAGGATCGCCACCCGCGTCGCCAGCGTGATCTGATAGGGCTCATCCCCCAGCCATGCCCAAACGGGATAGGCCAAAAGCCCCAGCCACAGCGCGGTGTTGAAAATCGCCTCGCGCCTCATGCCGCACCCCCGTAAAGGCCCGTGGGTTTGAACAGAAGCACCAACGCCATCAGGATATAGATCGCCATCGACGCCAGCGCCCCGCCCACCGTGGCCGCCGCCGACGGCTCCATCACCGCGCTGAACAAGATCGGCAACAGCACCCGGCCCAGCGTATCTGTCAGCCCCACCAGAAGCGCGCCGACAAACGCCCCCCGGATCGAGCCGATCCCGCCGATCACGATGGTGACGAAGGCAAGGATCAGCACCGGCTCGCCCATGCCCACTTGCACCGACTGGATCGCGCCCACCAACGCGCCCGCGAACCCCGCCAGCGCCGCGCCAAGCGCGAACACCCCGGTGTAAAGCGCCGAGATATTGACGCCCAAAGCGCCGATCATCTCACGATCGCTTTCACCCGCGCGGATCCGCATGCCCACGCGCGTGCCCGCGATCAGGAAAAACAGCGCCGCCGCCACCACAAGCCCGATCCCGATGATGGCAAGACGATAGGCCGGGTAAGCGATCCCGAAGGGCAGCATCACCGGCCCCGCCAGCGCTGCGGGCACATCAAGGTAGAGCGGGAACGACCCGAACACCCACCGCGTCCCTTCCGAAAATATCAGGATCAGCGCAAAGGTCGCCAACACCTGATCAAGGTGATCACGCGCATAAAGCCGCCGGATGACGATCACTTCGACCAACACCCCCGCCACGGCCGAGGCCGCCAGCGCCCCCATCAACGCCAGCAGGAACGATCCCGTCGCCGCCGACACCGCCGCCGCCGCAAACGCCCCCACCATATAAAGCGCGCCATGCGCAAGGTTGATCAACCCCATGACCCCAAAGATCAGGGTCAGCCCGGCCGACATCAAAAACAGCATCACCCCGAACTGCAACCCGTTGAAGACCTGCTCGATGAACAGCGCCGCACTCATGGCGCACCTCTGCCTGCGCGGGCGCGCATGATCAATGAAAGCAGGGCGAAATCGGGCATATCGGGGCTTTCGGCAGAAACCGGGCAGCGCCGCTTTTCGCCGCGCTGCCCGTCCATGTCAGTCACTTAGACGACACGCGTCTTACATCTTGCACTCACCGACATAGGCATCGGCACGATCCTTGATCGCGAAACCGACGATCTTGTTGGTCAGCACATCGCCTTCCTGCACCACTTCGCGCACGTAAATGTCCTGCACCGGGTGATGGTTCGCCCCGAACGAGAATTTGCCCCGCACGCTCGGGAAGTCCGCCGCTTCAAGTGCCGCCTGGAACGCGGCCTTGTCGCTGACATCGGCCTTGTCCATCGCGCTGATCAACAGGTTGGCGGTGTCATAGCCCTGCGCCGCATAGAGCGAGGGCAGACGACCATACTCGGCCTGAAACCCGTCGACAAAAGCCTTGTTGGCGGCGTTGTCGATGTCCTTGGACCATTGCGAGGTGTTCTTCACGCCAAGCGCGGCATCGCCCACGGCCTGAAGGATGCCCTGATCGAAACTGAACGCCGGTCCCACCAGCGGCAGGTCAAGCCCGCTCGCCTGATATTGCTTGAGGAAGGAAATCCCCATCCCCCCCGGCAGGAAGAAGAACACCGAATCCGCCCCACTGGCGCGGATCTGGGCAAGCTCGGCCGAGTAATCCGTCTGCCCCAGCTTGGTATAGATCTCGTCCTTGGGCGTGCCTTCAAAAAAGCGTTTGAACCCGGTCAGGCTGTCCTTGCCCGCCGGATAGTTGGGCGCAAGGATGAAGGGCGCCTTATAGCCCGCATCCCGCATATAGGCGCCCGCCGCCTCGTGCAGGTTGTCGTTCTGATAAGAGACCGAGAAATAAAGCGGGTTACAGCCCCGCCCGGCCAGCGCCGAAGGCGCGGCATTGGTGGACAGATAGAATTTGCCCTGCGCCACCGCCGCCGGAACCACGGCCATCGCAAGGTTCGACCAGACGATCCCGGTCAACACATCGACCTTTTCCTGCTGGATCATCTTGTCGGCCAGTTGCACGGCCATGTCGGGCTTGCGCTGGTCATCCTCGATCACCACCTCCAGATCGTCGCGCCCGGCCTGTTTCACGGCCAGCATAAAGCCATCGCGCGTGTCGATCCCAAGGCCGGCCCCACCGCCCGAAAGCGTTGTGATCATGCCCACCTTGACGTTCTCGGCCAGCGCCGCACCGCCGCACAATGCCGCTGTACAGGCGGCCAGCATCAGATGCTTGAATTCCATGTATCTCTCCCTGCATGTCCGGCACGTTTATGTCCGCCGGTCCCGTTGTCCGCGCGGTGTCGCGCAAAACATGGATAATGCAGCAAAACTCCCGCCGCAATGCAGAGCTTCGCGCCACAGCACTGGAACGCCCGTATTTCCCCTGACCACACAGGTCGCCCGCCTATTCGACCGGCATCAGCCATAGGTCCTCTCGTGCCGCCGCGTTTCGCTTGCGGTCCCGCCGTCCCTTGGGAATGCTCTGCACTCAAGAGGGAGGACACATATGACACGGCTACACGCCCCCGAGGGGCCACAATACGAAGCAATCGATTTTGGCCATGCCTTTTACGAGGTGAAAGAGCGCGACCCCGCCAAGCTGGCGGTGATCGACGAGGCCCATGAATGGACCTGGGCGCAATTCGGGGACCTTGCCACGCGCATCGCGGGCCGGCTCAACCGGATGGGCGTCGGGCGCGGCGACCGCATCGCCGTTCTGGCCGAAAATTCTGCGCCCTACCTCGCGCTTTACGCCGGCATCCTTTGCGCCGGGGCCTGTGTCGTTCCCCTGCCCTTTTCGGCGCAGCCGGAAACGCTGAAAATCATGTTCGCCGATTGCGGCGCAACCGTGCTTTTTACCTCGGATCGTTACGCCGATGTCGCCGAAACCCTCGGCGCGGGCGAGGTGATCCGCCTCGAAGGCATCGACGCATGGGCCGAAGGCGCGCCCCTACCCGAACCTGTCCGCGTCAAGCCGGACGATTTCTTCGACCTGATCTATTCCTCGGGCACCACCGGCACGCCCAAGGGCATCATCCACGATCATCGCTTCCGCTCGCGCCAACTGGTGCGTATGCCGCGGTTCGGGCTGGATGAAAACGCGGTCTCGATCCTTTCGACCCCGCTTTATTCCAACACCACGCTAGTTTCGGCCCTGCCGGTGATCGCGCGTGGCGGCACCCTTGTCAGCATGGCGAAATTCGATGTGGAGCAGTTTCTGAACCTGTCCCAAAAGCACCACGTCACCCACGGCATGCTGGTGCCGGTGCAATACATGCGGATCATGAAACACCCCGATTTCGACAAATACGACCTCACCTCATGGCGCGTGAAACTATCGACCTCCGCCCCTTTGCCCGGCCCGCTCATCGCCGATGTGCTGGAACGCTGGCCCGGCGATCTGTTCGAGGTCTACGGCATGACCGAGGGCGGCCTGACCACCGTTCTCGATGCCCGCGCCAACCCCACCAAGCTTGATACCGTGGGAAAGGTGGCCGAGGGCTGCGAGGCGCGCATCATCGACGAGGACGGCCATGAACTGCCCGCTGGCTCCTATGGCGAAATCGTCGGGCGCGGCGGTCCGATGATGCAGGGCTACCTCAACGCCGACGAGAAAACCCAAGAAAGCCGCTGGGTCAGCCCCGAGGGCTGGGATTTCATCCGCACCGGCGACATGGGCCGGTTCGACGAAGACGGCTTCCTGCACCTGCTTGATCGGCGCAAAGACATGATCATTTCCGGCGGCTTCAACATCTATGCCGCCGATCTGGAAAAGGTCCTGCGCGCTCATCCTGACGTGGCCGACGTCGCCGTGATCGCCATCCCGTCCGAGGATTGGGGCGAAACCCCACTTGGCTTGGTCGTGCCACAGACCGCAGGTGTCGACGCGGACGCGATCCGCACATGGGCCAACGCGCAACTGGGCAAAACTCAGCGCCTTTCAGCCATCGAATTGCGCGATGACCTGCCGCGCAGCGAAATCGGCAAGATCCTGAAAAAGGAACTGCGCGCCCCCTATTGGGAAAAGACAAAGGCCTGAAAAGGGCTCCCCTCCGATTGCACAGACTTGGGGCATAACATGGCCGGTTCGGGCATTTTGCCACGAATTTGCCCCAAATCCCCCAAGTCTGCTCGCAAGCGTTAAGCCATATTTACAAAGTCAATCGGGCAATCCGGCGTGTCATATGTACCATCCGTTTAAAGGTGTATTTGACAAAAATCTTCTCGGATCGTTCACATTTGAGCCCAATTTTCTTGGAAGAGTTGACGATGTCGCAAAACGCCCGGAGTCCGCGTGGACCCGGACCTTAACGAAGGAATTGTTACGATGTTGACTCACTTCAAACCTCTCGCCGGTGCGCTCGCGCTGGCCCTTGCCGCAGGTTCCTCTGCGCAGGCCGCAGAAGAAACTGGTAACCTTGGCGTTCTCGCCGTTGTGGCCGATACCTGC
The DNA here is from genome assembly GCA_030848925.1 of Rhodalgimonas zhirmunskyi. Taxonomy (GTDB): domain Bacteria; phylum Pseudomonadota; class Alphaproteobacteria; order Rhodobacterales; family Rhodobacteraceae; genus Rhodalgimonas; species Rhodalgimonas zhirmunskyi. The sequence continues at coordinate 228,919 of JANFFA010000001.1, read as the reverse complement.
ATCCTTGCCACCGGCACCGCGCTGTCGTTCGCCACGATCAACACCACCACGACCTCGAACCAGGTCACGCCGGGCCTTGTCACCGTGACCTGCACAGCCTCGCGCGCCAGCGTCGATGTAAAGATCGGGGCCGGTGACAACGCGTCGGGCGGGACCCGTCAAATGAAATCCACAGCCGGTGATTTCCTGCCCTACTCGATCTATTCCGACAGCGGCCACGCAAGCGAGATCGCTATTGATGGCACGCTCTATGACGAAGGCATCACCGCCGCAGTCCCCACAGTGCTTCCCGTCTACGGTCAAATCCCGGCCGGAAGCTATAACGCCGGGGCCTATAGCGATACGCTGCTGGTCACACTCAGCTACTGATCACGCCCACCACCAGAGCAGTTAACAAAGAGGCAAAGAAAATGATCAAGCACACACTCAAGAAAACCACCGCCTGCACCGTTCTGGCCGCTGGCCTGATCCTCGCCCCGATGGAGGTCAGCGCCGAAAGCGTGGCGGTGTCCCCCACCCGGCTCAACGTGCCGAACAAGGGCCAGCAAACCACGCTCACCGTCAAGGCGGGTGGCAAGCAGGCCTCGGTCGTGCAACTGCGCGTCGTCAAATGGGACGGGCGTGACCCCGACAACATCTCGCCCACGCGCGATGTGGTGGTCTCGCCCCCCATGGCCAACCTGCGTCCCCGGCAGGAACTGACGGTGCGCGTGCTGCGCACCAAGAAGCGCGCCGTGCGCGGCAAGGAATGCTACCGCGTTCTGGTCGACCGGTTGCCGGGCAAGGAACAGTCGGGTCAAGCGGTGAAGCTTCAGGTGCGCCATTCGGTGCCGCTGTGCTTTACCTCGTGATCTGAAATCGGGATCTGCGCGCCGGGGATAATTCCGCCCTCGGCGCGCGGCTCGACCATGCACAAGTTCATCCAGATACCTGCGCGTCTTCTGACCGCTGCGGCCCTTGTCGTGCAGCCCTCCCCGGGCTTCCCCGAGGGCACCAGCCCCGCGCCAGCCACTGCAGTCCTCGCGACCGCAGTCGATGGCGTTAGCCAGAACACGCTCGACATCACCGCCAATGTCAGCGGCGCGGACGAAGAGCTCGTGCCGCTCGTCCTCGAAGTGGTCTTGAACGGCAAGCCCACGGGCCTCGTCGCCAGCTTCGAGGCGCAATTCGACGGCAGCGCCATGCGCAGCACCCGTGACGAGTTGAAACAGATCGGTCTGCGCTCGCCGCTTGGCCTGTCCAAGTCCGTGCCCCTCGCCGCGATCGACGGGCTGAAATACGACTACGACGCCACCGCGCAAAGCGTGGCGATCACCGTGCCGCAATCCGCCCTGCGCCCCGAGGTCATCTCGGCCGCCTACCTGCAAGAGTTCGAGGCCCCCGACCGCGCCTATGGCGGCGTGCTCAACTATTCGCTGGTGGGTCAACATGGCCTCGGCACCGGCGGCGGACAGCTTTCGGCCAGCCTTGATGGCTGGGTCTTCGCGCCGTTCGGCACGCTCGGATCCACCGCGTTCTTCTCCAAACCGCTGCAAGGCACCGGGCCGTCGCGCGGCCTGCGCCTTGATACCGCCGTCACCATCAACATGCCCGGCAAGGCGCTCAAGCTGACACTGGGCGATTTCACCACCGCCGGCCCGTCTTGGGCGCGCCCGATCCGCATGGGCGGGGTGCAGCTGCGCCGTGATTTCAGCCTGCGCAGCGATCTCGTGACCGACCAGCGGCTGGCCTATTCCGGTGCCGCCGCCGTGCCTTCGACCGTCGATGTCTTCATCGAAAACAACCGCGTCTATTCCACCAACGTCGATCCCGGCCCGTTCCAGCTTGAGGACATCCCCGTAACCGGCGGCGGCGATGCCCAGATCGTCGTGCGCGGCCTCGATGGCCAGATCCAGCGTCAGAACGTGTCCTTCTTCGCCAGCGCCGACCTGCTCAAGAAAGGCATGGCCGATTACAGCCTCGGCATCGGCCAGCCGCGTCAGGCCTACGCGATCAGAAGCAACGACTACAGCAACAACACCAGCTACAGCGCCACGCTGCGCTATGGCCTCACCCGCCGCATCACCCTCGAAGGCCACGCCGCCGGAACCGATGGTTTCCACCTCTGGGGCGGCGGCGTGTCGATGGTGCCGTTTGCCTTGGGTGAACTTTCGCTCTCGGCGGCGCAAAGCGACTATCGCGGCCAGCAGGGACAGACCGCCCATCTCGGCCTCTCGACCCAAATCGGGCGGATGGAACTTCAAGCCAGCTCCAGCCGCAGCAGCGCGGGCTTCACCGATCTGGCCTATGTCACCGGCCTCGATTACCTCGGCGCGGGCGCGATCACCTCGACCGGCTCGCTGCTCGAAACCGCGCTGGCGCAGGACGTGGTCTCGCTCGCCATCCCCTTGGGCAAAGACAACCGCAAGCTCGGCCTTTCCTACATCCGTGCCGAGCGCGCCAATTCGCGTGACCGCCTCGCCTCGGCCTCCTATGGCGCGTCGGTGGCAGGCGGGCGCGGCTCACTTTCGATGAACGGCGCGTGGAATTTCGAGGACGAAGACCTGCGCCTGTCCGTCGGCCTCTCGTGGCGGCTGGGCAAGCGCACCTACGCACAGGCCAGCACCTATACCGACAGCAAGGGCCGCATGGTGCAGGACACCTCGATCAGCCGCACCATGGGCGAAGGCGTTCAGGCCTGGGGCTATCAGGTGCAGGCCGGTCAACGTGACGGGCGCGTGCCGCTCCGTCTCAAGGGCGATTATCGCGCGCGCTACGGCGAATGGTCGGGCGAGGTGCAGACCGATGGAATCTCCCGCTTCGCCCGGGTCCAGCTTGACGGCGCGGTGGCGGCAACCAGCGGCGGCGTGGCGCTCGGCACCCCGATCAACGATGGCTTCGCCATGGTCGATCTGGGCGTCTCCGACGTTCCGGTCTATGTCGACAACCGCCCCGTCGCGCGCACCAATCGCAATGGCCGCGTCCTTGTGACCGGGCTCAACGCCTATCGCTCCAACCGGGTGTCGGTCAACGTGCGCGACCTGCCCGAAAAGGCCACGCTCGGCATCTCGGCGGTCGATCTCGTGCCTTCGCGCGGCGCCGGACAATACCTCAGCTTCGGGGGCAACGAAGGCGGCGGCGTTCTGGTCGTGCTGCACGATCCGCAGGGCCGCCCCCTGCCGCCCGCCAGCGCGGTGCGCAGCGATCAGGGCGAAGAAGCCATCGTCGGCTATGACGGCGAAACCTGGATCGAGCATCCGACCGCCCAGACCACCCTCACCGTCACCCTGCCCTCGGGCCGCTGCACCGCCCGCTTCGCCTATGCCAAAAGCAGCGCCGTGCAAGACAGGATCGGACCCGTAACATGCCAGTGATCCCCGCCGCATTCTTTGCCCGCCTGCGCTTTTTGCTCGCCGGCCTCACGCTTGCGCTGATGGCCACCCTCGCGCCCACCCCGGCACAGGCCGCCACCTGCGAGGCCAGCATGAGCGACATCGCCTTCGGTCCCGTCGCCCTGCGCGCCGGAAGCACCAACCGCAGTTCCGGCACGCTCACCATCACCTGCTCGTCTTCGCTCGTCGATGTGCTTGTGGGAGTTTGCGTACGCTTCGGGCCGGGCGATGGCGGCGCGGCCGCCGGGAACGCGCCGCGCTACCTGCGCAACGGCGCGGGCGGCGTCGTGGCCTACCAGCTTCGTCGCGGCGGTTTCGGCGCGGGCTATGGCACGCTCAACACCGCTTATCTGACGGTGCCGCTGCTGCTGGGTCAGGGGCAGGTTTCGATCCCGATCTATGGCGAGGTGCTCGGCGCGTCCCCCGGCGCACCCACCGGCACTTACGAAAGCCTGTTTTCCGGCACCGCCGACATTTCGATCAGCACCGGCGTCCTGTCCTGCGACCTGCTCGGCACCACCCGCGCCGTGCCCGATTTCCGCGTCTCTGCCGAGATCGTCCCAAGTTGCGAACTCAGCGTCGGATCGCTCGATTTCGGGCGTATTCGCGGCCTTGGCCTCGGCCCGGTCGACGGCACCGGCGCGATCGACGTGCGCTGCACCGAGGGTACCGGCTATTCCGTCTCGCTCGGCATGGGTCAGGGTCCTGCTGTCAGCGGCCCGACCCAACGCCAGATGCGCAACGGCGGATCGCTGCTCTCTTACGGGCTCTATCGCGACGCGGGCTATAGCCTGCCCTGGGGCGATACCGCCGGCAGCCGCGCCAGTGCCACGGGCGATGGCAATACCCAGCGCTTCACCGTCTATGGCCGCATTCATCAGGGGCAGGACACCCGCATCGGCACCTATACCGATAACGTGGTGGTCACGGTGAATTACTGACAGGAAACCGGCTCAGAACAGCCCGTCTTCCAACACCCCGTCGGCACTCATCTGCGCATAAAGCAACCCTTCGCGCAGGCCCCGATCCGCCACCGAAAGCCGATCTGTGGGCCAGACCCGCAGCAAGGCCTGCAAAATGGCCGATCCACTCATGATCAGCGCCTGCCGGTCCTGCCCGATGCGCGGGTCGCGCCGCCGCCCCACGGGGCCAAGACGCAGGTAACCCGAAATCACCTTGTCGATCTCGTCGCTCGACATCCGCAACCCGTCCACCTTGGTCCGGTCATAGCGCTTCAACCCAAGGTGTGAGGCCGCCACCGTCGTCACCGTGCCGCTGGTGCCCACGATCTGGAACCCCGCGCGCGCCTGCTCGTCCTGATAGGGCGAAAACTCGGCCAAGTTCTCTTCGAAATACCAACTCATCAGCGCGAACCGCGCCGCATCGTCTTCGACATCGCGAAACTGGTCGCGCAGCGTCGCCACGCCCAGCGGCACGCTGATCCAATCCACCACCTTGGCCGCCACGAACGGGCTTTCCACGCCGTGAAACCCGGCATGCAGCCGCATGATCGCGCGCGGCCGCTCACGGGCAGGCACGGCAGTCAGGTCGATCCAGACAAGCTCGGTCGAGCCGCCGCCGATATCCACGACGAGCAATTGCTCGGTCTTGGTCGACACCAAAGGCGCACAGGAGATCACCGCCAACCGTGCCTCTTCCTCGGGCTGGATGATCTCAAGCTGCAACCCGGTCTCACGGCGCACCTGCTTGATGAACTGATCGGCATTCTTGGCCCGGCGGCATGCTTCCGTCGCCACCAGCCGCATCCGCTTGACCTTGTGTCGCTTGATTTTCTGCTGACAGATCCTGAGCGCCTGTATCGTGCGCCCCATCGAGGCACGACTCAGCATCCCGGTGCGCTCAAGGCCTGCGCCCAGCTGCACCGACTTGGAAAAACTGTCCACCACATGAAACTGGCTGCCCTTCGGTTGGGCAATCAGCATGCGGCAACTATTAGTGCCAAGGTCCAACGCAGCATAAAGCTGCGCGGGATCAGGCGGCTTCGGCACGGGGCTTTCGACCGGTTTCGGGAACGCGCCCGCACCTTCGGGACGCTTGGGCGCCATAACGTCACGCCCTCCATTTCGAGTTACCTCGAACCTAGGCCCCGGCGGTTTCCTGCGCAAGGTCTTAGAGCAAACTCGCCGTGGTTTTCTGTCATCACTCCGTTACCATGGTTTGCAAGATTCCGTCCGGCGCCAGCCCATTCATGCCCCTCACGCCCGCCCGAAACCCCGCCGATCCGCAACAGGAGCCCGCCATGCAAGACCGCCCCGACCTCAGCTTCGATGCCTTCGACGAAGCGGTCTCGCCGCGCCCCGAGGCTTGCGAATTCGATGATGTGGTCACGCGCGCCCTGACGCGGCGCGGCTTTCTTGGCGGCGTCCTCGCCAGCGGCGGCGTGGCAACGCTCGCCGCCAGCTTGCCCTTCAAGGCGCACGCAGAGACCAATCGCTTCCCCTTCGCCCATATTGCCGCCAACACCGACGATACCGTCACCCTCCCGCCGGGCTACAGCGCACAGGTCGTGATCCGTTGGGGCGATCCGCTCTGGTCCGACGGCGCGCCCTTCGATCCAGAAACCCGTGGCACCGCCGACACCCAGGCGCGCGCCTTTGGCGACAACACCGACGGGATGGAGCTTTTCACCCACAGCGACGCGCAGGGCGATCACCTGCTGCTCGCGGTCAACAGCGAGTACACCAACCGCAAGATCATCTGGGGCAACCGCGCCGACGCCTCCGACCTGACCCGGGACGATCTGCTCAAGGGCATGCGCGCCCACGGCGTCACCATCCTCGAACTCGCCCGCACCAACGATGGTTGGGCACCGGTGCTCGACAGCCCCTTCACCCGCCGCATCACCCCGGAAACAAAGATGCAGATCACCGGCCCCGCCGCGGGCCACCCCCTGCAGCAAACGCAGGCCGATCCCACAGGCACCACCTGCCTTGGCACGTGGAACAACTGCGGCTCGGGCCGCACACCATGGGGCACCTACCTTGCCTGCGAGGAAAACTTCAACGGCTACTTCTCGGCCTCCGACCCCGCCCATGCGGTCACTCCCGAACTCGCGCGCTATGGAATTTCGGCCCGCGATTGGGGCTATGGCTGGGCGCGCATCGACAGCCGCTTCGACATCTCCCAACACCCGAACGAGGCCAACCGCGCGGGCTATGTTGTCGAAATCGACCCCACCGATCCCACCAGCACGCCCAAGAAACGCAGTGCCCTCGGCCGCTTCAAACATGAAAACGCCGAAGTCGTCATCGCCGCCAATGGCCGCGTGGTGATCTACATGGGCGATGACGAGCGCGGCGAATTTCTCTACCGCTACGTCTCGCACGGCAGCTACACCCCCGATACCGATCCCGAAGACCTGATGACCAACGGCACGCTCTACGCCGCCGAATTCAACGACGACGGCACCGGCACATGGCGCGCCCTCACCCCCGAAACCACCGGCATGGACAACGGCGAAATCCACATCCACACCCGGCAGGCCGCCTCCGCCGTCGGCGCGACCACGATGGACCGCCCCGAATGGGTCGCCGCCAATCCAACCGCACCCGAGGTCTACTGCTGCCTCACCAACAACAAGAACCGCGGCCTCAAACCCAACGCTGGCGGCGATGCCACCCCGGCCACCGGCCCCAACCCGCGCACGGCCAACCCCTATGGCCAGATCGTCCGCTGGCGCCCCGACAATGGCGATCACACTGCCCCCGGCTTCAACTGGGATCTCTACCTGCTCGCGGGCAACCCGAATGTGCACGCGGATGCCTACGCAGGCTCCGACAACATCACCCCCGACATCATGTTCAACTCGCCCGACGGGCTGGCCTTCGACAGCACCGGCCTGCTCTGGATCCAGACCGACGGCAACACCTCCAACACCGGTGATTTCGCGGGCCACGGCAACAACCAGATGCTCGCCGGCGATCCCGTAACTGGCGAGCTTCGCCGCTTTCTCGTCGGCCCCAATCACTGCGAAGTCACCGGCGCCTGCTGGTCGCCCGACCGCGCCACCCTGTTCGTCGGCATCCAGCACCCCGGCGACAAGGGCGACAGCCACTGGCCCGACGGCGGCGACAGCGTGCCGCGCTCCGCCATCATCGCCATCACCCGGAACGACGGCGGCAAACTGGGCTGATCCCCCCGCTTCATCTGACCAGAAATATCCCGGGGGCGTGGGGGCTGGCCCCCACTTATAGCTGCGCGTGGGGGCTGGCCCCCACGTCTACTTGCCCACCCCACCTCAACATCATCATGAGGATTTCGGCACCACGCCTGCCTTCCCCCGCACCGCCGCAAAGGCTATTCCCGCACCAAAGGTCGCAACATCGCCGCGACATGTCGAAAAAGCGCCCTTGGGCCGCGGCATCCTGCCCTACCAAGGTCTTGCGAGGAACGAAGGGAATCACCCGAAATGCCTGATGTCACAATCGTCTACTGGCGCGATATCCCGGCGCAGGTCATCGTCGGAAAGGGCCGTCGCGGCTCCAAGGCGCCCCTGCCCGAACGCTTCGAACAGGCGATCGACCGCGCGGCCATGAAGGTGGGCGCGTCCGACACCGACGCCTACTTGGCCGAATGGCGCAAAGGTGCTCCCTACACCCTCGAAGGAGACCCGGCCGAGATCGCGGCAGCCGAAGCCGCCCGGATCGACGCCGAATACGATCAGGATCGCATCAAGGCCCTGATCGCCAACGATGGCCGGGCCGAATAGGCCCCATATGCGACCGCTGGAGGCGCTCATGTCCATTCTCAACTTCCGCCGCAAACCGGCCCCCGCCGACGCTCCGGTGGATGCCACGCTGGCGCATTTCCTCGAAGGTCACTCGATCGAGGTAATGCCGCGCACCGCCGCCAAGATCGAGAACCTCGCAGATCACCTCGCCCCCGGCACCCGCGTCTACATCGCCCATATCGAAGGCACCCCGATCGAGGATATGGTCACCACCGCCGCCCGCATCCGCGCCGAAGGGTTCGAACCGATGCCGCATTTCCCCGCGCGCATCATCAAGGATCGCGCCACGCTGGCCGACTGGATCGACCGCTACCAATCCGAAGCCGACGTGAAACAGGGCCTCATCCTCGCCGGTGGCGTCGCCGACCCGGTGGGCGATTTCGACAGTTCCATGCAACTGCTCGACACCGGCCTGTTCGAAACCGCGGGTTTCACCCGGCTTCACGTCGCTGGCCACCCCGAGGGCAACCGCGACATCGACACCGACGGCAGCATGAAGATCGTCACCGAAGCCCTTCTCTGGAAACAGAAATACGCCGAAACAAGCAGCGCGGACATGGCCATCGCCACGCAATTCGCGTTTGAGGCCGCGCCGATCATCGACTGGGTCGACAGCCTGCAACAGCAGGGCATCACCCTGCCCGTGCACATCGGCATCGCCGGCCCGGCCAAGCTGCAAACCCTGATCAAATTCGCCATCGCCTGCGGTGTCGGCCCCTCGCTCAAGGTGCTGCAAAAACGCGCGATGGACGTAACCAAGCTCCTGTTGCCCTACGAACCGACCGAGGTGCTTTCCGATCTCGCCGCGCACAAGGCCGCGCACCCCGATTTCGGCATCGAACAGGTGCATTTCTTCCCATTGGGCGGTATCAAGACCAACGCGGCCTATGCCGCACTGCACATGAACACCGACAGCCAAACCGCAGACATCCAAGGATAATTCATGACCCGCACCGTTATCGAGTCGAAAACCAAGACCGCCGTAATCGGCTTTGACGAGCCGTTCTGCGTCATCGGCGAGCGGATCAACCCCACGGGCCGCAAGATCCTCAACGAAGAGCTTGAGCGCGGCGATTTCTCCCGCGTCGAAGCCGACGCATTGGCCCAGACCGCCGCAGGCGCCAACGTGCTCGACATCAACTCGGGCGCGGTCTTCTCCAACAAGATGGCCGAAGACCCGCGTTATGCCGACAACAACTTCGTCGAACCCGACCTCATGCGCCAACTGGTGGAATGCGTGCAGGCCGTGGTCGATACCCCGCTCTGCATTGACAGTTCGGTGCCCGGCGCGCTGGAAAACGGCCTCGCCGCCGCCGAGGGCCGACCGCTCCTCAATTCCGTCACCGGTGAGGAAGAACGCCTCGAACTGGTCCTGCCGCTGGTCAAGAAATACAACGTGCCGGTGGTCGCCATCTCGAACGATGACACCGGCATCTCCGAAGACCCCGACGTGCGCTTCGCCGTCGCGAAAAAGATCGTCGAGCGCGCCGCCGATTTCGGCATTCCCGCGCATGACATCGTGGTCGATCCCCTCGTCATGCCAATCGGCGCGATGGGCAGCGCGGGCCAGCAGGTCTTCACCCTCGTGCGCCGCCTGCGCGAGGAACTGGGCGTGAACACCACCTGTGGCGCGTCGAACATCAGCTTCGGCCTGCCCAACCGCCACGGCATCAACAACGCCTTCCTGCCCATGGCGATCGAGGCCGGGATGACCTCGGCCATCATGAACCCCGTCGCCATTCCCATCGGCCCCAAGAAACTGGCCGAGAAGAAGGCCGAAATCGCCGCCGCAGGCATCATCCTGCCCGAGGATATCGATGACGAAACCTTCGTGACCCTGTTCGGCATGGGCTCCACCAAACCCCGCGCGGGCAAGGAAATGGAAGCCATCCGCGCCGCAAATTTCCTGATGAACCACGATGACGGCGGCGGCGCATGGATCGCCGCCAACAAGGTCGCCCCGAAAGCCGGCCAAGAAGGCCGCGGTCGCGCCGGGCGCACCGGCGGGCGTCGCCGTCGCGGCTAAACCCGACCCCGTGAGAGACAAACCCAAAGGCCCGCCCCCGAGCGGGCCTTTTTCGTTGCCCGCACCAGCGCTGCCTGTCAAACCTTGCGCCATGACCCGCCTTGTTGCCGATATCGGCGGCACCCATAGCCGCCTCGCGCTTGCCGATGGGCCGCGCGTGCGTCCCGACTCGCTGCGCCACCTGCGCAACGCCGACAGCGCCACGCCGCAGGCGATGTTCGCAGCCTATCTCGTTGAAACCGGGGCCACGCCCGACGCCGCCTGCATCGCTGCCGCCGGTCCGGTAACCGGGCAAACGGTGCAACTGACCAACCATCCCTGGCACATCGACGCCACAGACATAGTCACAGGCACAGGCACATCAATCCCACCCAACAACATCCTGATCCTGAACGATCTTCAGGCGATGGGCCACGCGCTCGCCGCGCCGGAAATCGCCGGATCACCGCTTGAAGCGCCGCGCCTCGTTCTGGCGCTTGGCACCGGCATGAACGCGGCGCTGGCCTATCGCGTAAACGGCCGCATCTTCGTGCCCGCCGCCGAATACGGCTTCACCGCGCTGCCCTTCACACGGCCCGAGGATAGCGCCATCCTCGCCGCCATCGCCGCCGATTTCGGCACGCCGGTTGTTGAATCCGTGCTGTCCGGCCCGGGCCTGACCCGCGCCCACCGGCTCCTTACCGGGCAAGAACGAACCCCGGAAGAGATCACCGCCCAAGGCGGCCCCGCCCGCGACCTTGCCCTGCGGGTCTTGGGCCGCATGATGGCCAGCCTCGCCCGAGCGCATCTGCCCCATGGCGGCCTCTATCTCGCAGGGTCGCTCGGGCGCGCCCTGCACCCCCTCCTGAACGACCCGAATTTCCTGAATTATTTCGACGTCAAAGGCCCTTACGCCTCGCTCCTCAACGCGATCAAGATCGGAAAAATCACCGATGACGCCGCCGCACTTCACGGCGCGGCGCTGGCTCTCGATCAATACCTAAGCTGAGTTAGTCGCAAGACCACGCCGCATCGCGGCCAAAGGACGGGTGCAGCATCTCGCTGCCCACACCGATTCCCATCGCCTTGGCCAGCCCACCGTTGATCTCAAGCACCGCCTTCACGTCGCTCGCCGGGATCTGGGTCAGGTCATGCGGCACGGCGCGCGCATGCACCTTCTGCACCACGCCCCGCGCGTCAATGAACAACAGATCAAGCGGGATCAGCGTGTTCTTCATCCAAAAGGCGACAGCGGTGGATTGATGATAGACAAACAGCATCCCCGCACTGCGCGGCAGGCTCTCGCGATGCATCAACCCGCGCGCCCGCTCGCCCACGCTATCGGCGATCTCGACCGAGAATCGCGCGCTGCCCCAGTCCCCGCGCAGGTAAACGGCATCCTCGCGGCACTCTGGCGCGGCCTGCGACGGCCCCGGCCAGATCGCCAGCGCCCCTCCCAGAATCAGCGCGCCCCCCAGCGTCAGCGCACGCAGAAGGCCGCCCATCCGTCTCATTGCGAGGTCTTGAGCGCCGCTTCCCAGGCGCAGATTTCGGTCGCCATCCGGCCGCGCTTGCCATCCAGCACCCGCAAGGCCAGCGCCTCACCCGGTTGCAGATCGGCCAGCCCGGACCGGCGCAGCACTTCGATATGCAGGAACACGTCTTCGGTGCGCCCGAAAACATTCGCAAATCCAAAGCCTTTCGCCTTGTCGAACCATTTCACGCGCGCGGGCTCCAACGGGGCCGCCTTGATGATTTCGGGGTCAATATCCGCGAAGTCGGCCAAGGGCACGCCCTCGCCGGCTTCGGGCGGCTCGATGGAAAGCACCTCGACCGCCTGAACCCCTCTTTCCGTTTCCTGCACCCGCACGGAAACTCGTGCCCCATCGGTAACCGAGCTTTGCCCGAAATTCCGAAGCACGTTTGCATGCAGCAATATATCCGGCCCGCCGAGATCGGCGACAACGAACCCAAACCCCTTTACAGGGTCAAACCATTTAACCTGACCAGACAACTCCCGGGTGCTGTTCGCATCCTGTGTCAAATTTCGTGTCCATCAGTTTTATCGTCCATCCCCAGACCCCTCGTTCATGCGCAATGGTGCAGGAAGTTGCAAGGAATAAAAATGAACGATCGGTCAATTAATTAGCTCGGGACAATGCCGTCCACGCGCCGCTTCATTCAGCAGGTTCACGGGTTCAACCGCTGAACCTGCCAATCACCTTCTGGCCCCGGACGAGTCCAGCGAAAACGGTCATGCAACCGGAACGCGCCATCGGCCCAAAACTCTATCTCCATAGGGGTAATTCGATATCCCCCCCAGAACGGCGGCCGCTTCGGGCTTGGCCCGTGACGGGCCGTAACCTTGGCCACTTCCGCCATCAACTCGCCGCGCGATCCAAGAGGTTGCGACTGGTGCGAGGCCCAAGCCCCCAACCGGCTTTTGAGCGAGCGCGAGGTGTAATATTCATCCGCCTTCGGCCCCTCTTCGCGGCTGACCGTGCCGCGCACGCGGATCTGGCGACGCAGGCTTTTCCAATGCATCACGAAACCGGCCTTGCCCGCGCCTTCGATCTCTTGCGCCTTGGCACTGCCATAGTTGGTGTAAAACACGAACGCCGCCTCTTCGATCTCTTTCAGAAGCACCATCCGCACATTGGGCAGGCCATCCTTGTCCACCGTGGCCAACGCGATCGCATTCGGATCATTGACCTCGCTTTCCTCGGCCTCGGCCAGCCATTTCCTGGCGATCTCGAACGGGTCATCGCCCGCGAATATGCCTGTCCTGTCACTCATCGCCTCACCTCTTTTCGCGCCACATCCGCAGCGGGCGCACCCCGCGTCAATGGCGATATCTTGCCTCTGGCTTGTACCTCGTCAAACACCTTCCCCAACACCTCGTCAAACCGCTTTCCAAGCTGCTGCGGTCAAACTGCTGGCCAAACACTTGTCCTGGCCAAACACTTGTCATGGAACCAGCCGAACGTCGCGGAACCCATACCCTTGATGCACCCTATGCAATCGCCTAAAGGAATTAAACAGCTTAACGACGGGCCCGCACGGGTCACAGGGCTGTAACTGGGCAGTAACTGAGCAGCAACTGGGCCGGAAACGCGGCGGGGGAATCATGAAAAGCAATCTCATGGCAGGAAAGCGGGGGCTGATCATGGGCCTCGCCAACGACAAGTCCATCGCATGGGGAATCGCGCGCGCTTGCGCCGATGCCGGTGCCGAACTGGCGTTCTCTTACATGGGCGATGCTTTTCGCAAACGTGTGGCCCCGCTGGCCGATCAACTGGGCGTCGATACGCTGATCGATTGCGATGTCTCCGACCCTGCTTCGATCGACGCCGCCTTCGGCGAGATCGAGGCCAAATGGGGCAAGATTGACTTCATCGTCCATGCCATCGGCTTTTCCGACAAAAACGAGCTGCGCGGGCGTTATGTCGACACATCGCGCGACAATTTCCTGATGACGATGGACATCAGCTGCTACAGCTTCACCGCCATCATGCAGCGCGCCGAAAAGCTGATGACCGACGGCGGCTCCGCCCTCACCCTCACCTATTACGGCGCCGAACAGGTCATGCCGCATTACAACGTGATGGGCGTCGCCAAGGCCGCGCTCGAAGCATCGGTCAAATACATGGCCGAGGATCTGGGCAAGCAGGGCATCCGCGTCAACGCCATCTCCGCCGGCCCGATCAAGACACTGGCCGCAAGCGGCATCGGCGATTTCCGCTATATTCTGAAGTGGAACGAATACAACTCGCCGCTGCGCCGCAACGTGACCATCGACGATGTTGGCAAATCCGCGCTGTATCTCTTGTCCGATCTCGGCTCCGGCGTGACGGGCGAGAACCTGCATGTCGATGCAGGCTATCACATCGTCGGAATGAAGGCCGTCGACGCCCCGGATATCGAAAAGGGCTGACGCAGGTGACGCGGCGCCGAACAGTCACCGCCCTCGCGTTTGGCTTCAGCACCGCCCTCTCCTGCGCTTTCGGTCCTGCCGCGCCCGCCTTCGCCCAATCGGCCGCGCCGTCCACCTGCCCTTGGGCCGATGATGGCGATTTCGCCAATGCCCTCGCGAACAGCCGCTGGCGGCTGTCCTCACCGACCGGCTACCGCATCGACGGCGCCACCCTCAACATGCAGAAAACCCCGATCACCTTCGATCTCGAGATTGACGCGCTGCTGAGAAACGCGACGGTCGACGGCATCCCCGTCACGCCGCGCCTCCGCCTCAAGCAGAAATCCGATCGCGTCACCATCAAGCTTGGCCGCAACCGCGTCACCTTCGCCACCCCCAGCGTGACCGGAAGCCCCTGCGCCGACGCGGGCCTCTCGATGCTCAGCGCCACGGGCCCCACCCGAATCGATGGCCGCAGCGCCACGCTCACCCTCGAACTCTGGCCCGCCACCGCCACCCGCCTCGCCGGGATCGTGCGCGTCGAACGCCTCGACGCCTTCGACAGGTTGCAAGCCCTCTATCAACCCGTAGAAGCCGAGCTAGCACAATGACCCCCGACCTCGCCCCCGGCCTGACCCCAGGCCTGACCCTCGCCCAGATCATCGCCTTCAACCTCACGCTGCTCGCCGCCATGGCTTCGCCCGGCCCGGCCATGTTGCTGGCCATCCGCGCCACGCTCACCGGCGGGCGCGCCACCGGCATCGCCACCGGCCTTGGACTCGCCACCATGGCCGCGGGCTGGACGGCAATGGCGCTCATCGGTCTAGATACGCTGTTCCGGCTCTTCCCTTGGGCCTATCTCGCGATGAAACTCGCCGGCGCCGCCTACCTGCTCTGGATCGCTTTCCACATGTGGCGCGACGCGCGCACCCCGCTTGACCCGGGCCAGACGGCAGCCCCGCCCAAACGCCACGCCTTCCGCTCCGGCCTGCTGGTCAACCTCGCCAATCCGAAATCGGTGCTCTTCGCCGCCTCGGTCCTCGTGGTGATCTTTCCCGGCGGCCTTTCGCTGGCCGACAAATCGCTGATCGTGCTCAACCACCTGCTGGTCGAAGTCACCGCATACGCGGCCTTCGCCCTCCTGCTTTCGACCAAACCCGCGCGCGACGGCTACCTTCGTCTCAAGCCGCTGTTCGATCGCCTCGCCGCCGCCATCCTTGCGGCCCTTGGCCTGCGCCTGCTCCTTGGCCGCTGATCCCCGGCTTCATCTGGCTTCAAATATCCCGGGGGTTTGGGGGCTGGCCCCCAATCCTGTTCCCAATCTTGCCCCCAATCGTGTCCGCAACACCCTTCCCAACGCCCTAAACCTGCGCTAATCCCCTTTCAAACAAGCCAGAGGTGCCGCCATGTCCGATCGTCTCCCCCATGAAAAAGGCTTCCACGTCAGCTGGGACCAACTTCACCGTGATGCCCGCGCACTGGCGTGGCGTCTCGATGGCAAGGGGCCCGATGAGGGCGGCTGGCGCGCCGTGGTCGCCATCACGCGCGGCGGCATGGCCCCGGCGATGATCGTCGCGCGCGAGCTTGATATTCGCACCGTTGATACGATCTCGGTCAAATCCTACCACTCGGGCGGCGGCAAGGCCGACCAGCGCCGCGATGCCGAAGTCATCAAATCCCCCGACGAGGCGATGATGGGCGACGGAACCGGCATCCTCGTCGTCGATGATCTGGTCGACAGCGGTAAAACCCTCGAACTGGTGCGCTCGCTCTACCCGAACGCCCACTTCGCCTGCGTCTACGCCAAGCCCGAGGGCGAGAAACAGGCCGACACCTACATCACCTCGGTCAGTCAGGACACGTGGATCTTCTTCCCGTGGGACATGGCCCTGCAATATGTCGAACCCTACCGCGGCAAGGACTGATCCGCCTGCACCCGGCGCGCGCGACCCGGCTCAACGGCACCGCGCGCGCCCAACCGCCCGCGAAACAGGCAGGCGCGCGCCCAGATCAACCAGGCCGCGACCTCTGCGCGCGGTTGCGGTCAAAAGCTCTTTTCCTTGCCCCGTCCGCCCGCTAGCGTCGCCCTGATTTCAGAGGACCGCCCATGACCCCTTCGCGCACCAGTGCCACCTTCCGCCCCCCCATTTCCGAGGCCATAAGCTGGCTCGATGGCGTCACCTTCCCGCCCGAACGCCCGCTGATCAACGTCTCTCAGGCCGCCCCGGCGGTGCCCCCGCCCATGCCCCTGCGCGAGGCGATGGCCGAGGTGCTGCTCACCGACGCCTCGGCGCATCTTTACGGCCCCGATCTGGGCTACCCGCCGCTGCGCGCGGCGCTGGCCGACCGCACGGCGCAAATCTATGGCGGCACGGTGTCGGGCAAACAGGTCGCCATCACCTCGGGGTGCAATCAGGCCTTCGCCGCCGCCACCATGGCGCTGTGCGATCAGGGGGATGAGGTCATCATCCCAACCCCTTGGTATTTCAATCATAAAATGTGGTGCGACATGGCCGGGTTCCGGGCCATGCCGCTGCCCACCGGCGAAAGCCTCTTGCCCGACCCCGAGCGCGCCCACGCGCTGATCGGGCCGCGCACCCGCGCCATCGTGCTTGTCACGCCCAACAATCCCGGCGGCGTGGAATACCCCGCCCCTCTGATCGCCGCCTTCCGCGATCTGGCCCGCGAAAACGGCCTCAAGCTGATCGTCGATGAAACCTACCGCGATTTTCATTCCCGATCCGGCGCGCCGCATGATCTGTTCACCGATCCCGACTGGGCCGATACGCTGATCCATCTCTATTCCTTCTCCAAGGCCTACCGCCTGACCGGGCACCGTGTCGGCGCGATGATCGCGTCACAGGACTTCCTCTCTGAGGTCGAGAAATTCATCGACAGCACCACCATCTGCCCCAACCAACTGGGCCAGCGCGCCGCGCTTTGGGGGATCGAGAACCTCGACCAGTGGCTCGCCTCCGAACGTGACGAAATCCTGTCCCGCCGCGCCGCCATCGAAGCCGGGTTCCCCCGGCTGGAAGCGCAGGGCTGGCACCTTCAGGGGCTCGGCGCCTATTTCGCCTGTGTCCAGCACCCGTTCGAGATGCCCTCGAACCTGCTCGCCCCCGATCTCGTGCGCCGCGCGGGCGTGCTGCTCCTGCCCGGCACCATGGCCACCCCCGCCGATGATCCCGCAGGGGCGCGTCAACTGCGCATCGCCTTTGCCAATATCGACGCGGACGGCATCGAAACCCTGTTCACCCGGCTTGAAAACCTCGTCAACTAGCCTTGCCCCCGCGCGGCTGAGCCAATACAGATCATCCGACCGGAAAACGCCCCGCACACGAGGGCGCAGCACAGGGTGATACATGGCACGCGGCAGCAAATCTAAAACCATCGTCTGGGCGCTGATGGCGCTGCTTATCCTTGGCCTTGGCGGCTTCGGCGTGACCAATTTCTCGGGCGGCGTGCGCAGCATCGGCCAAGTGGGCGATCAAGAGCTTTCGACCGCCGGCTACCTGCGCGCCGTGCAGGACGAGGTGCGCAGCTACGAGGCCCAGACCGGCAGCCGCATCCCGATGCAACAGGCCCGCGCCATGCAACTCGATCAACTGGCGCTGGCCCGCATGATCGCCTTTGCCGCGCTCGATCACGAGGCCGACACGCTGGGCATTTCGGTGGGCGACGACAACCTGCGCGACCAGTTGCTCAGCCAACGCGCCTTCGCCGGTGTCGATGGCACGTTCGACCGCGAGGCTTACAGGTTCTACCTCGACCGCACCGGCCAGACCGACAAGCAGTTCGAAGAAGACCTGCGCCGCGAATTGTCGCGCGGCCTGCTTCAGGCCGCCGTGCTGTCGCAAACCCCCGCCGGTGAGGTCTACGCCGGCACCCTCACCGCCTATCTGGCCGAGCGCCGCGATTTCTCTTGGGCCACGCTCGATCAGGGCGATCTCGACGCCCCGATCCCCGATGCCACCGACGCGCAGCTTCAGGCGTGGCACGATGCCCATCAAGCCGATTACACCCTGCCCCAGCGCAAGCGCATCACCTACGTCTGGCTCACCCCCAACATGCTGAGCGACGCCGTCCCGCTGGAAGAGGCCGACCTGCGCGCCCTCTACGAGGCCCGCGCCGAACAGTACAACACCCCCGAGCGCCGCCTTGTCGAGCGTCTGGGCTTCGCCGACATGCAAGCCGCCAAGCGCGCTTTCGAGTTGCTCGGCTCCGGCGACACCACCTTCGAAGACCTCGTCGCCGCCCGTGGGCTTGACCTCTCCGATACCGATATGGGCGATGTCGCGCGCGAAGACCTCGGCACCGCGGCCGATGCGATCTTCGCCGCCGAAACCGGTGATACCGTCGGCCCGTTCGAAAGCGATATCGGCCCCGCGCTGTTCCGCGTGAACGGCACCCTGCCCGCCGCCAGCACCAGCTTCGAAGACGCGCTGCCCGAATTGCGCGGCGAACTGGCCGAGGCCGAGGCCCGCAAGCTGATCGACGATCAGATGGAACAGATCGACGACGAAATCGCCGCCGGTGCCACCCTCGAAGAGGTCGCCAACGATACCGATATGGAACTGGCCACCATCGACTGGACGCAAGACAGCTCCGATGACGCCGCGGGCTACGCCGATTTCCAGACCGAGGCCGCCAAAATCACCGAGGACGATTTCCCCCAGCTCATCAAACTCGATGACGGCGGCATCCTCGCCATGCGCCTCGACAGCGTGCTGCCCCCCGAACTGCAACCGCTCGAACAGGTCCGCGATGACGTGACCCAAGCGTGGGAAGACGATCAGATCGCGCAAGCGCTGATGCAAAAGGCCGACACCATGATCGCCGATATCACCGCCGAAACCGATCTCGCCGCACTTGGCCTGACCGTCACGCAGGAACGCGACATCACCCGTCAGGATTTCATTCCCAACACGCCGCAAACCTTCCTGCCCACCGTGTTCGAAATGCAGCCCGGCGAAGCGCGCAGCCTGCCGCTTCCCGCCGGTGCGCTGATCGTGCGCCTCGATGCGGTCCAGTCGCCCGACATGGACGCGCCCGAGATCGCCGCCACCCGCGCGCAACTGATCCAGCGCGCCGCACAAGGCCGGGCACAGGATATCTTCCAGTATTACATCAACGACGTGCAGAACCGCGCCGGCGCCCAGATCAACCAGACCGCCGTCGACGCCGCCAACACCCAGCTTCAATAGTGCCCATGGACCTGACCCCCGCATATGACGACTTCGCCCGCGCCTACGAGGCCGGGAAAAACCAGCTCGTCTTTACCCGCCTCGCCGCCGACCTCGACACGCCTGTGTCGCTGATGCTCAAGCTCACAGGCGCCGGGCAGGATGCCTTCCTGCTCGAATCGGTTACAGGCGGCGAAGTGCGCGGGCGCTACTCGATCATCGGCATGAAGCCCGATCTGGTCTGGCAATGCCACGGGCACGAAAGCCGGATCAACCGCGCCGCCCGTTTCGATGCCACCGCGTTCGAGGATCAGTCCGGCGATCCGCTCACCAACCTGCGCGCCCTTCTGGCCGAATCCAGGATCGACCTGCCCGAAGACCTGCCCGCCGCTGCGGCCGGGCTCTTTGGCTACCTCGGCTACGACATGATCCGTCTGGTCGAACACCTGCCCAACGTGCCGCCCGACCCACTCGGCCTGCCCGATGCCACGCTGCTGCGCCCCACCGTCGTGGTCGTGCTCGATGGCGTGAAGGGCGAGGTCATCGTCTGCGCCCCGGCATGGACGCAGGATGGCCTCTCTGCCCGCGCCGCTTATGCGCAGGCCGCCGAACGGGTGATGGATGCCGTGCGCGACCTCGACCGCGCCCTGCCGCAAAGCACCTATGATCTGGGCCACGCTCAAGAAGACGCCGCACCCACGTCGAACTTTACCAAGGCGGGCTACATGGCCGCTGTTGAGAAGGCCAAGGACTACATACGCGCTGGCGACATCTTCCAGGTGGTTCCGTCGCAACGCTGGACACAAAGCTTCCGCCAACCGCCCTTCGCCCTCTACCGCAGCCTGCGCCGCACCAACCCCTCGCCCTTCATGTTCTTCTTCAACTTCGGCGGCTTCCAAGTGGTCGGCGCCTCACCCGAAATCCTCGTCCGCGTGATGGAGGGCGAGGTCACGATCCGCCCCATCGCCGGCACCCGCCCACGCGGCGCGACGCGGGAAGAGGATCTCGCCCTCGAACAGGATCTTCTGGCCGACCAGAAGGAATGCGCCGAACATCTCATGCTGCTCGATCTGGGCCGCAACGATGTTGGCCGGGTTGCAAAAATCGGCACCGTCAAACCGACCGAGAAATTCATCATCGAACGCTATTCCCACGTCATGCACATCGTGTCCAACGTGGTGGGCGAGCTTTCCGACGATCACGACGCCCTCTCGGCCCTGCTCGCGGGCCTGCCCGCCGGCACCGTCTCGGGCGCGCCCAAGGTGCGCGCCATGGAAATCATCGACGAGCTTGAGCCGGAAAAGCGCGGCGTCTACGGCGGCGGCGTCGGTTACTTCAGCGCGGGCGGCGACATGGATGTCTGCATCGCATTGCGCACCGCCCTCCTCAAGGACGAGAAACTTTATATTCAGGCCGGCGGCGGCGTCGTCTACGACAGCGACCCCGAGGCCGAGTATCAAGAGACCGTGCACAAATCCAACGCCATCCGCCGCGCCGCCGCCGACGCCGCCCGCTTCACCGGCAATGGCAACAGCTAAGCAGCGGCTGCGCCCGCGTCGCCCGTGGAATTGAGTATTTTTGGAAAAATGAAAGGTGGGGGTCTCGCGTCTTTCACCCCCACGCTTCACTTGGCCAGAAATATCCCGGGGGAAGGTGACAGAACGCTTTGCGTTTTGTCGCCGTGGGGGCTGGCCCCCACTGGAACAGATGCCGAATATCCCTGGGCCCTAGGAAACGCGCCATGACCCGCCTCATCGCTTTCAACAAACCCTGGGGCGTGCTGCCCCAGTTCACCGATCAAAGCGAAACGCCGCGCCCGACGCTGGCGCAGTATATCTACGAAAAGGGCGTCTATCCCGCAGGGCGGCTTGATCGCGACAGCGAGGGCCTGCTCCTGCTCACCGATAACGGCAAGCTACAGGCGCGGATCTCGAACCCGCGCTTCAAGCATGAGAAGACCTATCTCGCGCAGGTCGAAGGCACCCCGTCCGAAGACGCGCTTTCACAGCTTCGCCAAGGGGTCACGCTGAAAGACGGCCCCACGCGCCCGGCCAAGGCCCGCATCGTCGCCGCGCCCGATTGGCTCTGGCCGCGCGATCCGCCGATCCGGGTGCGCCAGTCGATCCCCGATACATGGATCGAACTCACCCTCACCGAGGGCCGCAACCGACAGGTCCGCCGGATGACCGCCGCTGTGGGGCACCCCACGTTGCGCCTCATCCGCACCCGCATCGACAAGTGGAGCCTTGATGGCCTGCGCCCCGGCACATGGCGGTTTGACGCGCCGTGACGTGGTCTGGGGCGAACGAAAGCCTGCGCCACCGTCCCGCGGTTTAACGCTTTCACGCAACACCGCGCCCCCGTTTCAGCGCCATACGCAAAGCAGACGGATTGCAGGCGCAGTGCAGACGGTGATTTTCGCGAAAAGTCGCCGTTAACGATTGTCTTTCAGCAGTGCTGTGACCGGCGCCAGCGCCACCTGCCGCGCCCGGTCTTCCAGCCCCCAGAGCAGCAGTGCCGTCACCGTGTCGGGCCTCAATCGCCCCACCATGACGACCCCGTTTTCGCTCTCGGCTTTCAGCGCCCCGTGGTTCAGGAAACGCCGGATCGCACCCGCCTTCTGGCCTTGCGAATCGAAGTCGCGAAAGATCGTCGCCGAGGGCACGCCGTTCTTGGCGGCCAGCTTTTGCGCCGTGTTCAAACCTTTGGAATACAACAGTAATCCATGCCCACTCTCGCTCAGGATCTGGGCCACCTGATCGCTGACGCTGCGGTCGAACTGGATGCCGTCATCCGGTGCTTCCATCACGCCCACGGCCTCGGGCACCTTCTGCAACATGACCGGCAGCGCCTGCTCCACGTCCACCGGCGTCGCGCCCGCAGGCAGGCGCACCATCGCCAGCACCTCGAACCCGGCGGCGCGGTACTTCGCCATCGCATCCTCGGCGTCGGGGCGGCTGGTATCGACCGCGAAGCTCAACGGATAAGGGAAGGTCGTCAGTGCCTCGAACCCCACCGGCCCGTCGCCGTCATCGATCAGGACGATCGACATTTTTGGTTTGTTTTCATCGCCTTGGAACGGCTCCGCATAGCGCTTGACCGGCGGCATGTCAGACGCGTCCAAGGTCATTTCCGTATTGACCGCACCCGCCGGTTCTGCCGCCTGCTGCGTCGTCTCGGTATCCGCGCCGACCCGTGGCAAGCGGCCGATTTTCACCGTATCATTGGCCTTGGGCATCGTACTTGCCGGGCGTCCAATCCCCGCGCCCATAGCCACTTCCGGCACAGGCACCGCGTCCGCCTCGGCCTGCGAGGTCGACTCCACCGTCGCATTCTCGCTCTCGTCTATGACAACAGGCGCGGCCGCCTCGCCCGTCGTCACCTCGGCGCTTTCGCGCTCTGGGCTGGCCTCGGGCGCCGCGTCTGTCCCGGCACTTTCCGCTTGCGGTTCGATCCGGATCACCACCTCTTCTCGCGCCTCATCGGCGGGCGAGTCCACAGGGGCTTCCCCAGTCGACTCCACAGGGCTTTCGCCCGTGTTTTCAGCCGCTTGCTCGTCTTCAATAATAGCCGACGGCTCTTGCGGCGGCGTGCTTTGCACATCGGGGGCGGTTCCGCCCGGCTCTGCCTCAGCTATTGCGCCCTGATCCTGCGTGCCGGTCACCAGCCCTGCGGTTTCCTCACTTACGGGGGGTTGCGGCTGGGCCGGTTCGGTCGAAATCGAGGGTTCCATCTCGGGGGCTTCGGGGGCTGTCACCTGCATTGCATCGTTGCGCGCGATCGCCCCTTCCTGCGCAGCACTGACGCCCGGCGCGTCGCCCGGCGCATCGGACGGCGCGGCCAGCCCCGCCTGCCCGCCTGCGGCCTCGGGTCGTGCGCCCGGCTCCACGTCCGCGCCCGCCATCCCGGCAAGATCATCTTTCGTAGGGGCTTCGACCTTCGGCAAAGGCGGTGCCTGCGTCCCCGGCTGTGTGCCCGGCATCTGCGCCGCCTGATCATCACGCGCACCGTTGAAGCCCGACCCCGGCGGCACGTCCACGCTGCCCGCTTCCGGCGTCAGCGCGCCCTGGCCCACCGGGCCCGTTGCCACGGAAATTGCCCCGGCGCCCGCCACGGCCACAACAGCGCCCCAGATCGCGCCACTCAGGAATCCCTTAGCCACTCTCGTCACCTCATTTTTGCCCTCACGGGCAGCGCGCACCTTGACGGCACGTCGCAAGCCTGAGCATGTATACCGCGACCCGGGGCCGGGCCGCCAGCCCCTACAAAGGAAAGACGGGCAAGATGCTGCTCCTGATCGATAATTACGACAGTTTCACGTATAATCTGGTGCATTACCTTGGTGAACTCGGCGCGGATGTCACCGTCCGTCGCAACGATGCGCTCGATGTGCAAGAGGCGATGGCGATGCGCCCTGCCGGTATCCTGCTGTCTCCGGGGCCATGCGATCCCGATCAGGCGGGGATCTGCCTTGCCCTGACCGAAGCGGCCGCTGAAACACGCACACCGTTGATCGGCGTCTGCCTTGGCCACCAGACAATCGGACAGGCCTTCGGCGGCAAGGTGGTGCGCTGCCACAAGATCGTGCACGGCAAGATGGGTGAAATCCGCCACACCGGCAAGGGCCTGTTCAAGGATCTTCCCAACCCGTTCAAGGCGACGCGCTATCATTCGCTCGTGGTTGAGCGTGAAAGCCTGCCCGACTGCCTTGAAGTCACCGCCGAGTTGGAAGATGGCACGATAATGGGCCTGCAGCATCGGGATTTGCCTATTCACGGCGTGCAGTTCCATCCCGAGTCGATTGCCTCGGAGCATGGTCACCACATGCTCCGCAATTTCCTCGAAACGATGAAGGAGCCGGCATGAGTGATCGGCTGAAGCCCCTAATCGGCGCCGCTGCCGACCGCCCGCTCAACCCGGAAGAGGCCGAACAGGCCTTTACCATCCTGTTTGAAGGCGAGGCCACGCCAAGCCAGATCGGCGGGCTCTTGATGGCGCTGCGCACCCGGGGCGAGACGGTGGATGAATACGCCGCCGCCGCTGCCGTGATGCGCGCCAAGTGTCACAAGGTCAGCGCCCCCACTGGCGCGATGGATATCGTCGGCACAGGCGGCGACGGCAAGGGCACGCTCAACATTTCGACCGCCACCGCCTTTGTCGTTGCGGGCGCGGGTGTGCCCGTGGCCAAGCATGGCAACCGCAACCTCAGCTCGAAATCCGGCGCTGCGGATGCGCTATCCGCGCTTGGCGTCAACGTGATGGTCGGGCCGGAAGTTGTTGAAAAGGCACTGGAAAGCTGCGGCATTGCTTTCATGATGGCGCCCATGCACCACCCGGCCATGGCCCATGTCGGCCCCACCCGGGCCGAGCTTGGCACACGCACGATCTTCAACATTCTCGGGCCGCTCACCAACCCCGCTGGCGTCAAGCGGCAACTGACCGGCGCGTTCTCGCGCGATCTGATCCGGCCCATGGCCGAAACACTGGGCCGTCTGGGCAGTGAACACGCATGGCTTGTCCATGGCAGCGATGGCACGGACGAAATGACGATCACCGGTGTCACGTGGCTCGCCGCGCTGGAAGAGGACGGCAGCGTGCGCGAGGCCGAGCTGCACCCCGAAGATTTCGGCCTGCCCGTGCATCCATTCGAAGACATCGTCGGTGGAACGCCCGAGGAAAACGGCCGCGCCTTCGCCGCACTTCTAGCCGGTGCGCAGTCCGCTTACCGCGATGCCGTCCTGCTCAACGCCTCGGCCGCGCTTACGGTTGCCGGCAAGGCACCCGACGTCAGGACCGGCGTCGAAATGGCCCGCGAAAGCATTGACTCCGGCGCTGCGAAATCCCGTCTCGACGCGCTGGCCAAACTCACATCGGAGGCAAAATGACCGCCACCATTCTTGAAAAGATCAAGGCTTACAAACTCGAAGAGATCGCCGCCGACAAAGCCGCGAAACCGCTGGAAGAGCTTGAGGCCGAGGCCAAGGGCGCAAGCGAGGTCCGCCCGTTCTCGGACGCCCTTTTCAGCGCCAAGCTCGAAGGCTACGGCCTGATCGCCGAGGTCAAGAAAGCAAGCCCCTCCAAGGGGTTGATCCGCGAAGACTTCGATCCCGCCACCTTGGCCCATGCCTATGAAACGGGCGGCGCGACCTGTCTTTCCGTGCTGACCGACACGCCCAGTTTTCAAGGCGCAAAGCAATTCCTGACCGAAGCCCGCGAAGCCACCTCGCTCCCGGTCCTGCGCAAGGATTTCATGTATGATCCCTATCAGGTGGTCGAGGCGCGCGCCTTGGGGGCCGATTGCATCCTGATCATCCTTGCCAGTGTCAGCGACGATCAGGCACGTGAACTTGAAGCCTGTGCTCAGGAATGGGGCATGGATGCCTTGCTCGAAGTGCATGATCAGGCCGAGTTAGAGCGCGCGTCGCAGCTCGAAAGCCGGATGATCGGGATCAACAACCGCAATCTCAATACTTTCGAAACCTCGCTCGACACCACGCGTAAGCTGGCCAAACTGGTGCCACCCGACCGGATGATCGTTGCGGAAAGTGGCCTCTCCACGCCCAAGGATCTTGCCGATCTGGCGATGTACGGCGCGCGCTGCTTCCTGATTGGCGAGGCGCTGATGCGTCAGGACG
This sequence comes from Rhodalgimonas zhirmunskyi, assembly GCA_030848925.1. Taxonomy (GTDB): domain Bacteria; phylum Pseudomonadota; class Alphaproteobacteria; order Rhodobacterales; family Rhodobacteraceae; genus Rhodalgimonas; species Rhodalgimonas zhirmunskyi. The sequence goes on along the minus strand of JANFFA010000001.1, from coordinate 203,059 downwards.
ACGTTGCCGAAGCCACCCGTGCCCTTCTGGCCAACCCGCTCACCGCGGGCGGGGGCATGTAATCCATGCCCGGGTTGAGCCATTTCGATGCCAAGGGCGACGCCCATATGGTCGATGTGTCCGATAAGGCCACCACGGCCCGCATTGCCACGGCGCGTGGTCAGGTCTCCATGCAGAGCGAGACGTTCAAACTGATCTCCGAAGGGCGCGCGAAAAAGGGCGATGTCCTGTCGGTTGCGCGTCTGGCCGGGATCATGGGCGCCAAGAAGACGCCTGATCTGATCCCGCTGTGCCATCCGCTTGCGCTGACCAAGGTTTCGCTCGACCTGTCGCTCGACCCCGACCTTCCGGGCGTGCAGATCGAAGCGACGGTCAAGACCACCGGCCAGACCGGCGTCGAGATGGAGGCGCTGACTGCGGTTTCGACGGCTGCACTCACGGTCTACGATATGGTCAAGGCCGCCGATAAGCGCATGGTCATTTCCGATATCCGGGTGATCCTGAAAGATGGCGGCAAATCAGGCCGTTACGAGGCGTCATGATCTCGGTCGATGACGCCCTTGACGCGCTGATCGCGCTGGTCGAACCGCTTGGAACGGAAGAGATACCGCTGATCGACGCCGCCAACCGCGTGCTGGCGTCAGACGCTGTCGCGCGCCGTGATCAGCCGCCTTTCGCGGCCTCCGCCATGGATGGCTATGCCGTAAACGGGGCCGAGGCCGACCAGCACGCGCAATTCAAGGTCGTCGGAGAAAGCGCCGCAGGAGAGCGTTTCGCAGGCCAGATCAAGGCCGGGCAAGCCGTGCGTATTTTCACCGGAGCGCCCGTTCCCGAAGGGGCGACCCATGTCGTCATTCAGGAAGAGATCGAGCGGCGCGGCGACCTCATCACCATCACCGAGGCACAGAATGTGCCGGGCAATATCCGCCCTGCGGGCAATGATTTCCGTGAAGGCGCGCGGATTGCCGCGCCGCGCCTGTTGCGGCCCGAGGATGTCGCCCTGCTGGCGTCGATGAACATCGCCCGCGTCACGGTGTATCGCCGCCCGGTCGTTGCGCTGATTTCCACCGGGGATGAGCTTGTTATGCCGGGTGAAACGCCCGGCCCCGATCAGATCATCGCCTCCAACACCTTCGGCCTGCACGCACTGCTGCGGGATCTCGGTGCCGTGCCCCGGCTGTTGCCGATCGCGCGGGACACGCGGGAAAGCCTTGAAATGACGTTCAAACTGGCGCGCGGTGCCGATCTGATCATAACCATCGGCGGCGCGTCGGTCGGGGACCACGATCTTGTCGCCCCGGTGGCGGCTTCGCTGGGCATGGAGCAGGCTTTCTACAAGGTCGCCATGCGGCCCGGGAAACCACTGATGGCTGGCCGCATGGGGGAAAGCCTGATGCTTGGCCTGCCGGGTAATCCGGTGTCCGCGATGGTCTGTGGCCATGTTTTCATGGCGCCGATGATCCGCGCGATGCAAGGTCTGCCCGCCGACGCCGCACCGCAACGAACCGCCCGCTTGGCTGCGGATCTGCCCGCCAACGGCCCGCGACAGCACTATCAGCGCGCGCGGGTCGAGAACGGGGAAATCACCGTCTTCGACCGGCAGGACAGTTCGCTCCTGACCATTCTTGCCGAAGCCAACGCCCTGACGATTACGCCGCCAAACGCGCCAGCAATGAAAGCCGGTGAAACCATCTCTTACCTCCCGCTGTAAATCGGACGTTCTCTGCCTGTTCACCAAATCGTTGACACAAAACAGGAACATGCGTAGAACAAAGAGAAACAGGCATCCCCGGAGGCAAGCGCATGCTCACTCGCAAACAACTCGATCTGCTCGAATTCATCCACAAGCGGGTGCAGCGCGATGGCGTGCCCCCCTCGTTTGACGAAATGAAAGAGGCGCTTGATCTGCGCTCGAAGTCGGGGATCCACCGGTTGATCACGGCACTTGAAGAGCGTGGCTTCATTCGCCGCCTTGCGCATCGCGCGCGCGCCATCGAAATCGTGAAGCTGCCCGAAAGCATGGGCGGCGCTCCGCAGGGCTTCGCCCCCCGGGTGATCGAAGGCGACCGGGCCGATACACCGCAACCTGCCAACGCTCTGCCCGTTTCGGCGGCGCTGGTGGCGGAACTGCCCTTGATGGGTCGTATCGCAGCCGGTGTGCCGATCGAGGCGATCAGCCATGTCTCGCACAACGTCGCGGTGCCACAGGATATGCTGCGCGGCAGCGGTGAGCATTACGCGCTTGAAGTCAAAGGCGATTCGATGATCGAGGCGGGTATCAACGATGGCGACGTCGTCATCATCCGCGAGGGCAATACTGCGGAAAACGGCGATATCGTAGTGGCACTTGTCGAAGATCACGAAGCCACGCTCAAGCGTTTCTTTCGCAAAGGCAATGCAATTGCGCTGGAAGCCGCAAACCCGTCATATGAGACCCGCGTGCTGCCCGACGACAAGGTCAAGGTACAGGGCAAGCTCGTGGGCCTGATCCGCACCTACTGATAGCGCTTCACCGGGTCCAGAGCCTGTTGCCGGTCAATTCACGCGCGAATATCAGGCGCAGTTTGCCGTCCTGCGCGAAATAGCCTGCCACTGCGCCAGTTTGCCGTAGCCGCTTGATATCAAACACCTCGCACGGCAGGTCCTCGGGCCCGTCGGCATTGGCCACGATCATCTCACCCGGGTCACAGGTGAGGTTGGCCACCGTTTTCTTGCCCGTCACATGGCGCAGGCGCAACGGCAATTCAGACGCCAGCCAGCGGCTGGCCGCCTCCGGCTGACCGACCGGATCGCCATCGTTTTCGAGCCAGTTCTGCGCCACAAAGCCAGATCCGCGCGCCTTGCTCAAGGCGCGCCCTTCGGGGCGCAGCACCCCGACCAAACCTCCGTTATCCGCGATCAGAAGATCCGGCCGCGAGGTGAGCGCCCAAAGCCCGAATGCAACCGCGACAGGCAGCACTCCGATCACTCTGAGCCGTCCCTGCCAAAGCACGACCATGAGCGCGCCGATGGTCAGCAACGGCAGAACGCGCCAATCCGGGCTGGGCACGGCGCCGCGCGTGCCCTCCCACCCCGCGACCAGATGGGCGACGCCGAGGATCCAGTTCAATCCTGACCCGGCCAATTGCAACCCGATCCAGTCCAACCCAAAGGGCATGAGCATCGCTGCCAGCACCAAAGCAGGCATCACCAACACCCCCATGAGCGGCACCGACAAAAGGTTCGCAACAAGTCCGAACTCTGAAAGCTGGTTGAAATGCGCCGCGGCAAAAGGGGCCGTCGCCGCCCCCGCCACCGCCGAAGATATCACTACCGTCGCCGCCCCCCTCACCCAAGCGGGCCCCTCATAGCGGGGCAATCCCGAAAGCCAGCGAAAGACCGCAACCAAGGCCACCGTCGCCGCGAACGACATTTGAAACCCCGGCCCCAGCAGTGCCTCGGGCCGCAAGACCAGAACGATCACCGCCGCCAGTGCGACAGATCGCAGGGAAATCGCCCTTCGATCCACCACCACTGCCAAAAGCATTACGGAAACCATGACAAAGGCCCGCTCGGTCGAAATGCTGCCCCCAGAAAGCGCGAGGTAGCCCATCGCCGCCACCAACGCGATCACAGCCGCAATCTTTTTGACTGGCAAACGCAGACCGAGCGGCGGGATCAGGTTCAACAACACCCGCACCGCCGCAAAGACAAACCCCACGAGAAGCCCCATATGCAAACCCGAGATCGCCAGAAGATGCGCGAGGTTCGATGTTCTGAGAGCCTTAATTGTACCCAGCCCCATCCCCGAGCGATCACCGGTCATGATCGCCGCCGCGAAAGCCCCTGTCTCGCCGGGCAGGACCGCCTGTACCCGCTGTGACAACGCCATCCTGAGCCGCAGCATCAGCGCCCCATCCGGTGGCTCGATCATCAAAATGGGGGTTCGCGCATAACCGACACCGCCGAGCCGCAAAAACCACGAATGACGTTGAAAATCAAAGCCCCCCGGCTCTACCGGACCGCCCGGAGGCGAAAGGTTGGCCGTAACAATCACCCGCGCACCCGGTGCGGGCGTGAGCGCCGCGCCCCCCTCCTGACCATGCAGCGCAACCCGGATCCGATCGGGCGTCTTGGCGGGTGGGATGCGGGTCAGAACAACACGATCAAGCGTCACCCGAACCTTGTCGGAGCTTGAGCGATCCAGCCCTATGACACGCCCTTCGACCGGCCCATAATACCGCCATTCCAGCACAGGGTGGGCCACCAGATGCGCCCGCGCCATCGCAAGGCCGAACCCGGCCAGAACCAGCAGGGCGACGATGAACAGATAGGCCCATCCACTGCGCAAACGCCATGCTACAAACGCCAAGGAGACGCTTGCCAGCGCGATCAGGGGAAGCATCGCCAGCGTCGGCTCAAAGCGCAGAGCAAAATAGCCACCGATCCCCACCGACATGGCCACGGGGACCCAAGGGAAGAGATGTCCGCGCTGCCGCAAGAGCGCGGCTTCAACCGCATGGAACACCTGCCCCCCTTCCCCGCCGCGCGCGTTTGAGATCGATTGGCCCGCCACCGTCATCACGCCCTCCATCTGGCCGCCTATCCGGCCTTGTCCTTCATTCGGCGGAAAGCTAGACAGGCGCCAAGCCTAGCCCGGGCATGGTTACCCAATGGTTAACACCACTGCGGGGGCCACCCGCCAGACCATCAAGAACCCAGACCATCAAGAACAAAGGGAAACATCCCCGCATGCCGCAGGATATCGTCACCCGTTTCGCCCCGTCGCCCACCGGATACCTGCATATCGGCGGTGCCCGGACTGCGCTTTTCAATTGGCTCTATGCCCGCGGCCGGGGCGGCAAGTTCCTGCTTCGGATCGAAGACACCGATCGTGCCCGCTCAACGCCCGAGGCGACGGCAGCCATCCTCGACGGCATGGAATGGCTTGGACTTGACCATGACGGGGACGTGGTCAGCCAATTTGATGGCGCAGCACGCCACGCCGAAGTGGCCCTCGCCCTCTTGGAAAAGGGACATGCTTACAAATGCTTCTCGTCCCAAGAGGAAATCCAAGCCTTCCGCGATAAAGCCCGGGAAGAGAAACGCTCGACCCTGTTCCAAAGCCCGTGGCGCGATGCTAATCCGGCAAGCTTTCCGGATGCGCCCTACGTGATCCGCCTGAAAGCCCCGCGCGAGGGTGAGACGGTGATCCGCGATCAGGTGCAGGGTGACGTCACCATCCGCAATGATCAACTTGATGACATGATCCTGCTACGCTCGGATGGCACGCCGGTTTATATGCTGGCGGTGGTCGTAGACGATCATGACATGGGCGTGACCCACGTGATCCGGGGTGACGATCACCTCAACAACGCCGCGCGACAGCAACTCGTCTATGAAGCGATGGGATGGGATATTCCGGTCTGGGCACATATCCCGCTGATCCACGGCCCTGACGGCAAGAAACTCTCCAAACGGCACGGCGCGCTCGGCGTCGAGGAATACCGCGCCATGGGCTATCCGGCTGCGGGCATGCGTAATTACCTCGCGCGGCTGGGGTGGAGCCATGGTGATGACGAATTCTTTACCGACGCACAGGCGAAAGAGTGGTTCGACCTGTCCGGCATCGGCAAATCCGCCGCCCGGTTCGATTTCAAGAAGCTTGAAAACATCTGCGGACAGCATATCGCCGCCAGCGACGATGCTGCGCTGCTGCACGATCTTCTGGCGTTCCTCGACGTCACTGGCCAACCCGCCCTGTCCGAGGACAAGATTTCGCGCCTCGGTGCGGCCATGCCCTTCCTCAAGGAACGGGCCAAGACCTATCCGGAACTCCTTGAAAAGGCAGTCTTCGCACTGTCCGATCGCCCGATCGAGCCGGACGAGAAATCGGCCAAGGCGCTGGATGCTGCATCCCGTGGTATACTGAACGAATTGACGCCGCATCTGCAAACTGCTAGCTGGACGCGAGACGAATTGGAAAGGACACTGAACCAGTTCGCGGAAGATCAGGGCACAAAATTCGGCAAGCTCGCAGGCCCAATGCGTGCCGCCCTCGCCGGGCGCGCCGCCACGCCAAGCGTGTTTGATATGATGCTTGTGCTCGGACGCGACGAAAGCCTTGCGCGCCTCTCTGACGCGGCGCAGGAATAAGACCGAAATACTTGTCCTGTTCGGTGAACCCCCGGCACCTTTGATGCGTTAACGCTTCGCCAAGGTTCCGGCGCTACCGACAACAGGCAGACACAGGTGCATGGGGCACTGACACAGGCCCGTAACAGGAAGGAATAAGAATGACAGACGCATCCAATACCGCACAGCTCACGATCAACGGCAAGAGCTATGACCTTCCGGTGCTGTCGCCGACAGCGGGCCCCGATGTTCTGGACATTCGAAAGCTGTATGCGCAGGCTGGCGTCTTCACCTATGATCCCGGCTACACTTCGACCGCATCCTGCGACAGCACGATCACCTTCATCGATGGCGACGAGGGCGTGCTTTTGCACCGCGGCTACCCGATCGGGCAACTGGCCGAGAAATCGCATTACCTCGAAGTTTGCTACCTGCTGCTTTACGGAGAGCTTCCGACAGCGTCGGCCCTCGAGGATTTCGAAGATCGCGTAACGCGCCACACCATGGTGCACGAGCAGATGCACAACTTCTTCCGCGGCTTCCGTCGGGACGCACACCCGATGGCAACGATGGTCGGCGTGGTCGGTGCAATGTCCGCGTTCTATGCCGACAGCGCCGATGTGAATGACCCTTGGCAGCGTGAGGTCGCTTCGATCCGCATGATCGCCAAACTGCCGACAATCGCCGCAATGGCCTACAAATATTCGATCGGCCAGCCGTTCGTTTATCCGCGCAACGATCTCGATTACGCGTCGAACTTCCTCAACATGTGCTTCTCGGTTCCGGCCGAAAATTACCAGGTCGATCCGATCCTGAGCCGTGCGATGGACCGCATCTTCACCCTGCACGCCGATCACGAACAGAACGCCTCGACATCGACGGTGCGTCTGGCCTCCTCGTCGGGCGCAAATCCCTTCGCCTGTATCGCGGCTGGCATCGCCTGCCTCTGGGGCCCGGCCCACGGTGGCGCCAATCAGGCTTGCCTCGAGATGCTGAAAGAAATCGGCACCGTCGACCGCATCCCCGAGTTCATCGCGCGTGCCAAGGACAAGGACGATCCGTTCCGCCTCATGGGCTTCGGTCACCGCGTCTACAAGAATTTCGATCCGCGCGCGACGGTGATGAAGCAATCCGCCGACGAAGTGCTGGACCTGCTTGGCATCGAGGACAACCCGATCCTTCAGGTCGCCAAAGAGCTTGAAAAGCAGGCACTGGACGATCCGTATTTCGCCGAGAAGAAGCTGTTCCCGAACGTCGATTTCTATTCGGGCATCATCCTCGAAGCGATGGGCTTCCCCACCTCGATGTTCACGCCGATCTTTGCGCTTTCGCGCACTGTCGGCTGGATTTCCCAGTGGAAAGAGCAGTTCTCGGATCCGGCCCACAAGATCGGCCGCCCGCGTCAGCTTTACCGCGGCGAGACACAGCGCGACTATGTGGATGTCGAAAACCGCTGAGCGCAGCGTCCTTCTTTAAATGCAAAAACGCCCCGGCACTCTTGTCCGGGGCGTTTTCACATCGGTTATCCGGTTGGCTCAGCGGCCTTGGAAATGCGCTTTGCGTTTTTCCAGAAACGCCACGACCCCTTCCATGAAATCACGCGTCTTGCCGGCCTTGCCTTGCTGCTTGGCCTCAAGGGTCAACTGCTCTTCAAACGTATTGTCCCATCCATCACGGATCGCTCGCTTGGTTAGCTCATAAGCCTTGGTCGGCCCGTTGGCGAGGAACTCGGCCCGCGCGCGCCAACGCGCCTCAAAGTCCGCCTCGGGCACGGCTTCCCAGATCATGCCCCAATCGTCGGCCTGCCGCGCGCTGATCTTCTCACCGAACAGCGCCGCGCCCATTGCCTTGGCCTGTCCCATGTTGCGCGGTAGGCTATAGGTGCCACCGGCGTCGGGGATCAGGCCAATCCGCGTGAAGGCCTGCATGAAATAGGCCGCTTCCGAGGCGATGACCACATCCGCCGCAAGCGCAAGGTTGGCCCCTGCACCCGCCGCAGGGCCATTGACCGCCGCGATAACGGGCAAGGGGCATTCCACGATCGCGCGCAGCATGGGATTGTATTCGTCGCGCAGGCCCCGTTCCAGATCGAGACCCCCGACCTTCGCATCGCCCAGATCCTGCCCCGAACAGAACGCGCCACCATTGCCGGTGATCACGATCACCCGCGCACCATCCTTTTGAGCATGCTGGATCGCATCCGGAATCTCGGCCCGCATCTGGGATGTGAGCGCGTTCATCTTGTCAGGCCGGTTCAGCGTGATCACGCAAACTCGGTCCGTCACGTCATAGTCGATGACTTTGTAAACCATGGCAGTGCCTCCCTGTTCGTCGAAAGCACAGAACCTAAAAGCGTTGTTTCATGAAAGGGAAACCCGGCGTCACCCTTTCATGATTTTGTCGAGACGCTCCGCTTCATCGCTGTTCAGCCCTGCTTCCAGAGGCGCGGGCGCGTGAGAGCGCCGTCGCAGATAGAAGAACGCAGCAAGCAACCCAACGATCAGCATCCCCGGCCCTGCCAAGTAAAGCACACGGTTCGAACCAGTATCACGCGGCTTCAACAGAACGTATTCACCGTATTTATCGACAAGGAAGTTCACCACCTCGTCGTTCGATTTGCCTTCCGTGATCTGGGTGCGCACCTCGATACGAAGGTCACGGGCCAGATCCGCATTGCTGTCGTCGATGCTTTCATTGCGGCAGACAAGACAGCGCAGCCCCTTGGAGATTTCGCGCGCCCGCGCCTCAAGCGCCGGGTCTTGCAGCATCTCGTCAGGTTGCACAGCGAATGCGGCCGTCGGCAGCAGCAGAGACAGGATCAGGAGAAGCCTTGCAATCATTCCGCAGGCACCCCCTGTGCCACAGTCTTGCGCGCCCCGGCAGCCACGCGATAACGCCGGTCACTGAGAGAGAGCAGGCCACCAAAGGCCATCAGGATCGCCCCGCCCCAGATCCAGTTGGCAAGCGGCTTGTAGTAAGCTCGCATGGCCCAACCGCCGTTTTCCTGCGGATCGCCGATCACGACGTAAACATCACGAAGGAAGCCGATGTCGATGGCCGCCTCGGTGGTGGGCATGCCTGCCACTGGATAAACCCGCTTTTCTGGATGCAGCGTCGAGATTTTCTTGCCGTCTTGTGACAGGGTCACATCCGCCATCGTCGAGGTATAGTTCGGCCCCGGCACGGTCGCCACGTTGTCGAGCGTGATCGTATATCCCGCCAGATCGAAGCTTTCTCCGGTCTGCACCACACGGATATCCTCGGCCTCCCAGGCCAGCAGCCCGGAAATACCCGCTATGGTCACCCCAAGGCCCGCATGGGCCACGGCCTTGCCCCAATCGGCCCGCGGCAGACGGGCAAGACGGCCAAGCCGCCCGGCCCCGCCACGCCCAGTCCGGGTCAGCAGGTCAATCGCCGCGCCCGAGACGAGCCACGCCCCCAGCATCAGGCCGACAGGGCCCAGAGCCGTTTTTTCGGACTCCATCGCCCAAAGCAGCGCTCCAACAGCAAGCGAGAAAACGATCGCCGGGATAAGCTGTTTCAGAACCCGGCCCAAGCGTGCGCGTTTCCACGGCAGCATGGCGCCGATCGGCAAGACGATGCCAAGCACCACCATGAAGGGTGTGAACGCCTGATCAAAGAACGGTGCACCGACAGAAAGCTTCCGATCAAACGCCATTTCCGAAATCAGCGGCCAGATCGTACCGACAAAGACAACGAAGGCCGAAACCGCCAACAAGATGTTGTTGAGCACCAGCGCAGATTCGCGACTGACGAAAGAAAACACTCCTTTCGCCTGCATCGCACTGGCGCGCGCGGCATAAAGCGTAAGCGCCCCGCCGACGAACACGGCCAGGATCAGCAGAAGGAACACACCACGCTCGGGATCGGTGGCAAAGGCATGAACCGAGGTGATGATGCCAGACCGGGTGATAAACGCCCCGACAAGGCTGAACCCGAACGCGATGATGGCCAGAAGGATGGTCCAGCTTTTGAGGCTTTCCCGCTTTTCCACCACGATCGAGCTGTGCAACAACGCCGCCGCGATGAGCCAAGGCATGAAGCTTGCGTTCTCGACCGGATCCCAGAACCAGAAACCGCCCCAGCCAAGTTCATAGTAGGCCCACCAAGAGCCAAGCCCGATCCCAACGGTCAGGAACATCCACGCCGCCAAGGTCCACGGGCGCACCCAGCGGCCCCATGCGGCATCGATGCGGCCTTCGATCAGCGCCGCAACGGCGAAAGAGAAGGCCATCGAAAGGCCGACATAGCCGACGTAAAGGAAGGGTGGATGGAAGGCGAGGCCCGGATCCTGCAAAAGCGGGTTCAGGCCGCGCCCGTCGAACGGCACCACGTCCATCCGCAGGAACGGGTTCGACGTGAACAGGATAAAGGCGAAGAAAGCCGCGCCAATGGCCGACTGCACCGCCAGAATGCGTGCCTTGAGCGTCGGGGGAAGGCCATGGCCAAACCACTGCGCCATCGCGCCGAACAGCGTGACGATTAGCACCCAAAGCAGCATCGACCCTTCGTGATTCCCCCACACCCCGGTGATCTTGTAGAGCATCGGTTTGGCCGAATGGCTGTTGGCCACGACAAGGCTTAGCGAGAAATCCGAGGTGACGAAGGCATACATCAAAGCGCCGAATGCGAACGCCGTCAGCAGGAATTGCACGTTTGCCGCTGGTTCGGCAAAGGCCATCCATCCGGGCCATCGCTTATGGGCACCAACAAGTGGGATCACCATCTGCATGAGCGCAGTGATGAAGGCGAGGATGAGGGCGAAATGTCCGAGTTCTGCTATCATGCGTCCGGTTATAGGCCTCCCCGCGCGCAGGTCCAATCGCAAACGCGTGTTTGGAATGTCTATTTTGTCGCGGGGGGGAGCAGGATCAAGCGCGCCCTAGCGGCCCCAGTCCGCACCCCTTGCCCATGCCTCAAGGGCAGGATTGGTTTCCGGCGTGGTCACATCCAGTGTCGCTTGCGCATTGCGCCCCGTTGTCGCGGCCCCGGGGCTTTCTGCCCGGCGATACCCTTCCAACGCATCGAGGTTCCGCACCACGCGCGGCACGTCGCTTAGCGTGCGGGAAATCTGGCGCTGCAAATCCTGCGATTTGGTCTGATGGCGCGCGCCGAAATAGAAGCTGACGATCGCCCCCAGCAACCACCAGAGCGGTTCCGGCACCAGCGCAATCCCCTGCATTCGCGCGGCGAACCACACCGGATCGACCATCGCCGCGATGAAAAGCCCCAGCGTGCCAAGGGCCAAGGCCGGGCGCGGCAGGCGGTTGATGCCATCCATGATCCGGTCGAAAACCCCGCGTTGGTCCGCCTTGAACTCGGCCCCGAATTGCCCCAGCGCACTGGCCCGGGTCTGCGCTGCGCGGGTCGCGGCCGCCTCGGCATTCTCTCGAAATACTTCGGCGGTGTCGCGAAGGGCATTGCCGCCGTTCCCGAAGACTAGGGTGAGCATGCGTTCGATCAACCCCATTGCGCCGTCCTTTCCGCGAATTGCTCCGGGCTCAGGTGATAACGCGGCGTGATGAACTCCTCGGCCCGAATGATCCAGCCGCCCTTACTGCCGGCGCGTGTGCGCGCGTATTTGCGGCTGGCAGGTCGGGCATCGGCAAGACGGAAATAGTAGTTGCGCCGGGCGATCCCGTAGGCATCGGCGATATGCTCGGGTGCGGCGCGCGCCGCCGCCTTTGCCGCCGCCGCCGTCTGCGGCCCGATGACCCCGTCGACCAGAACCTCGTGCCCCATCTGCACCAACATTCGCTGCAGGATGCGCACGGCATTCGATCCCGCATTCACATACATGTCGAAAACACTGGCCTGAAGCGGCGCGGGTAGGCGCCCGATTCCCGGCGCTTCGAAGTAATGCTGGATGAAAATGTCCACGGCCTGCGCGCGGCTCAACGCGTGCACATCAGCCACGTCGACATCACCATCGCGATCAAGGTCCAACCCTAGCCGCCGCATCGTGTGGATCGTCACACCGAACTTCGTGGCCCCACCCCGATCGTCCGGGTCGTTCACGAAGCCGCCCTCTCGGGCGACGATTTCTTCGGCGATATCTCGAACGGATTTCATGCACAGCCCCTTCCCGAAGGTTTCGGGAAGAGACTGCTAAATCCGGGTTAACGCTGGCTTCAGCTACCGCTCGGTTCTTGGTAGACGCCCTGCTCTTTCAGCGCATCGACCACTTCCTTGGGCATGTAGCTCTCGTCATGCTTGGCAAGGATTTCATGTGCGACGAACACGCCATCCACCAGTTTCCCGGTGCCGATCATGCCTTGGTTTTCTGAGAAAAGATCGGGCAAAACACCGGTATAGGCGACTTTCACCGTGCCACCGCCATCGGTGACGTTGAAGGTGATCGTCTCGCCCTGCCCGCGCACAAGGCTGCCTTCTTCGACCAGCCCGCCAAGGCGGAAGGTCTCGGTCGGTGCGGGGGGCTCGGCCACGACCTGCGCTGGTGAGCGGAAGAAGTTGATCCCGTCCCGCATCCCGTAACCAATAAGCGCAGTGGACAGCGCCAAGGCCACCACAGCGAGCGCGATGACCTGAATACGGCGTTTTTTCTTGAGGCTCTTCATGTCTTCTCCTCCATCAGTGCGATCCGTATTTACGGAAAGCACGGGGCCAGCATCAGGCCCATGGTCTCTTCCAGACCTAGCATCAAGTTCGCGTTCTGCAAGGCCTGACCGCTGCTACCTTTTGTCAGGTTATCCAAGGCCGCGACCACGATGGCCCGACCCTCGATCCGGTCTCCCGTCACACCGATATGGCAGAAGTTCGAGCCGCGCACATGGTGCGTACTGGGCGTTTCGCCGAACGGCAACACTTCGATAAAGGGCTCATCCGCATAGATCTTGGTCAGCGTTTCATGGATGGCCTGCGCCTCTCCGCTCACGTACCCGGTGGCCAGAATGCCGCGATTTGCCGGGATCAGATGCGGTGTGAACTGGATTTTCACCTCACGCCCGGCCAGCGCCGAAAATTCCTGATCGAACTCTCCCAAATGCCGGTGTGTGCCGCCAACGGCATAGGCGTTGTAGCCTTCGGACAGCTCGGCATGAAGCAGGTTTTCCTTCAAGCTCCGCCCCGCGCCCGACACCGCACATTTCAGATCGAGGATGATGTCATCCAATCCGATTACGCCCGCGCCGATCAATGGGCGCAGAATGTATTGCCCCGTCGCGGCGTTACAGCCCGTTCCCGCAACCAGCCGCGCCTTGGCGATCTCGTCGCGATAGAACTCGGTGAGGCCATAGACCGCCTCTTTCTGCATCTCCACCGCCGCGTGCGGATTGCCATACCACTTTTGATAGGCCGCCGGGTCACGCAGCCGGAAATCGGCGGATAGGTCCACGATCTTCAGGTCTTTGGGCAACTCGCGGATGACCTCTTGGCTGGTCTTATGCGGCAAGGCGCAAAAACACAGGTCGATCTTGGAAAAGTCGATCTCGTCGAAGCTGACCATATCCGGCAGATCAAGGTGGCGCAGATGCGGAAACACCTGCGCAAGGCTTTGTCCAGCCTTGGAATAGGCACCCAACGCGGCGATCTTCATCTGCCCGTGTGTGGCGATCAACCGGATCAATTCGGCACCGGTGTAACCGGATGCGCCCAGAATGGCGATTTGGTAAGTCATGGCATAACCTTTCGCATGACGGCCCGCTTCTGTCCGTGACAAAAATCAAATGCGGGCGATTATTTCTAGAAGGTATTGGAAGGTTTGAGGGCGGCTTCAGGCCGCTTCGAATTCGATCCGTCGTCGCAGGAATTGCGTCGCCCGGTCACTCACCCGCTTCGGATCACCCGTGGTCAGGAATTTCGTCGCCTTACCCGCACCCAACATGCCCGGATGGCGGTCAAGATAATCGGCAAGGCTCTCGGCCACGAGGTTGGCTTGGCTGAACACGTTCACCCCCGCCCCAAGGGCATCCTGAAACACCTCTTGCACCAGCGGATAATGGGTACAGCCAAGGATCGCCGCCTGCGGGTCGGGCATCTTGCGTTTCAGCGCATCGACATGGCTGCGCACCAGTGCCTCGGCCAGGATCATGTCGCCCTCTTCGATCGCATCTACCACGCCACCACAGGCCTGCGCCTCTACATCCACGCCAATGGCGCGAAACGCCAACTCGCGCTGAAAGGCACGGCTGGCCACGGTGGCGGGCGTCGCAAACAGCGCCACGTGCTTGACTGCAACCTCGCGCGGCGGGGAATTGTCGCCCCACTGCCGCTCAGTCAGGGCCTCGATCAACGGCACGAAAACACCCAACACCCGCTTTTCGCGCGGGATCCAGCTTTCCTGCATCCGGCGCAGCGCGGCGGCGCTGGCGGTGTTACAGGCTAGGATCACGAGGTCACACCCCTCGTCCCACAGCCGCGACACGGACGCGCAGGTCAGCTCATAAATGTCATCGGCATCGCGCACACCGTAGGGCGCATGCGCGCTATCGGCCATGTAGACGAACGGCACCTCAGGCAGGCGCTTTGCCACCGCATCCCAGACGGTCAGCCCGCCCAATCCACTATCGAAAATGCCTACTGCCATCTGCCTCGTCCGCGTGCGCCGCAGCACTTGGCCTCAGGCGCGATGATGTTCTTCGAACTCATACCCCGGCTGGAACGATTCCAGCGGCGTCGGGGAAAGCTCATACGTCGCTTTGCGCAGGAAATCCATCATTGCTTTGCTGTCGCTACGTCGTGCTTCGAGTTCCGGGCGGGCGATTGGCTGGGCCACCACGACATCCACATCCGTGTTCACCCGCGCCCTGAATTCCTTGATCAGCAGCCCCATCCGAAGGGTCGAATGCATATGGCTCGCCAGTTGGAACAATCGACTTGTCGCGCCATCAAAGAACACCGGCACCACCGTGGCCCCGGATTTGGCAATCATCCGCGCCGTAAAGGCGCGCCAGTTCGGATCCATCGGGCGCGAAAACGGCGTTACCGCCGTGCTGACCGTGCCGCCCGGAAAAATCCCGATCGCCCCACCCTGCCCCAAATACCGCAGAGCCTCTTTGCGGGTTTCGATGTTGAGCGCCAGCGCCTCTTTCGTCTCGTCAAAAGAGATTGGCAGGATCACTCGATCCAGATCTTCGGCCCTGCCAAACACCCGATGCGCCATGATCCGAAAATCGCTCCGCGTCTGGCTCAGGATATACCCCATCATCAACCCATCAAGAATCCCGTAAGGATGGTTCGCGATCAGGATAAGCGGGCCATCGCGCGGTATGTTCTCCAACGCGCCGCCAACCACGTTCAGACGCAAGCGATACCGCTCAACCATCACGTCCCAGAAATCCCGACCAAGGGCTAAGTCGTCCTGATACCCACGGGCACGGCGGATAAGACCGATCCGCCCGGTCGCGTTTTCCATCAGGCGGATCAAGGCACGCCCACCGCGTGTTTCGGCGGAATGGGCGTAGGAGATATCGCGGGCGATCTGGCGGGAGGTCGGCGTGTGTCGGCGCATGGTCGTGTTGCTCTTCGCGGGCCTTACGCCCCTTTGCGAAGGGTATGCGCCGGTAACATGACGCTGTCATGAACATCTCACGACAGCGTCATTCCTGTTTTATTCGGCCGCCTGCCGTGCCGGTGCCGCGCCGCCCTTCAGAACGGCAAGGATTTCTTCACGGCGCTTTGCGGCCTTCTCGGCGTTGGCCTGTTTGACCGGGCCGAACCCACGGATCGAAAGCGGCAATTCGGCCAGCGCAACGATGTGATCCATGTTCTCGGATGTCGCGCGCGGCAGCCACTCGGCCATATCGGCCTCGTATTGGGTGATCAGGTCGCGCTCCATCTTGCGCTCTTCCGTCCGTCCGAACGGATCGAACGCCGTACCGCGCAGGCCCTTCATCCGCGCCAACAGGTTCAACCAGCGGCCCATGCCCGGGCCGAATTCGCGCTTCTTCGGGCGGCCATCACTGCCCTCCTTGGAAAGGACCGGCGGTGCCATGTGATAGGACATCTTGAAATCGCCCTCGAACTGCGCCTCGGCCTTTTTGCGAGTCTCGCGATGCAAACGGGCCACCTCGTATTCGTCCTTGTAGGCCAAGACCTTGTGATAGCCCTTCGCCACGGCCTCTTTCAGGCGCGCATCGCCCACGCCTTCCACCAGCTTGCGATATTTTTTCGCCAACCGACCGTTTTGATAGGCCTTCAGGTGATCCGCACGATAGGTGATCTTCTCGTCCAGCGTCTTGGGCATCTGCACCACCGAAGGCTGCATCAACTTTGCCACCTCTTCCGGGTGCAACACCGCCCAACGGCCGATCTCGAAGGCGCGCAGGTTACGCTCGACCGCCGCCCCGTTGAGGCGGATGGCATCGGTGATCGCCTCATGGCTCACCGGAACAAGCCCCGCCTGCCACGCGCCGCCAAAGATCATCATGTTGGAGAAGATACTGTCTCCCAACGAGATCCGCGCCAGTTCCGAGGCATCGAACAGGTGCAACCCCTCACGCAGACGCGCCTGAAGTTGCAGTTCCAGCCGGTCGGTCGGGATCGTGAACTCGGTATGGCGGGTGAATTCGCCGGTGATGATCTCGTGGCTGTTGACCACGGCGCCAGTACGCCCCGTGCTGGTGAGGCCCAGTGTCTTGGCCCCCGCCGAAACAACCAGATCCCCCCCGATCAGTGCATCGCATTCGCCAGTGGCCACGCGCACGGCGGTGATATCCTCGGGCTTCTGGGCCAGACGGACGTGGATATGCACCGCGCCGCCCTTCTGCGCCAGACCGGCCATTTCCATCATCCCGGCGCCCAGCCCGTCGATCTGCGCCGCCTGCGCCAGAACTGCGCCGATGGTCACGACCCCCGTGCCGCCAACCCCGGTGATCACCACGTTATGGGTGCCATTGATCGCAGGCAGCGTCGGCGCGGGCAGGTTCGGCAGGTCAAGCTCGGTCGTAGCCTCTTTTCTGACCTGCGCGCCCTCCAGCGTCACGAAGCTGGGGCAGAACCCCTTGAGGCAAGAGAAATCCTTGTTGCACGACGATTGGTCGATCGCTCGCTTGCGGCCAAGTTCGGTTTCCACCGGCACGATCGAGACGCAGTTCGACTGCACCCCACAATCGCCGCAGCCCTCGCAGACATCAGTATTGATGAACACCCGCTTGTCGATATCCGGGAAAGTGCCACGCTTGCGCCGGCGGCGCTTTTCGGCGGCACAGGTCTGCACATAAAGAATGGCCGATACACCCTTGTATTTGGCGTATCTTTTCTGAACCGCATCCAGTTCGGCGCGCTCATGCTTCTCGATGTTCGATGGGAAGGACGAAAGGTCGATCCCCTCCTTATCGTCATAGACAAGCGCCACATTTTCAATTCCAAACGCCTTGAGTTCGCGCGCAATCTGCTGCGCCGAAAGCCCGCCTTCATGGGTTTGGCCACCGGTCATGGCAACCGCATCGTTGAACAGCACCTTGTAAGTGATGTTGGTCCCCGCAGCGATGGCCGCGCGGATGGCCTGCAGGCCCGAGTGGTTATAGGTGCCATCGCCAAGGTTCTGGAACACATGCTCGGTTTTCGAGAACGGCGCCTCGCCGATCCAGTTCGCGCCCTCGCCCCCCATATGGGTAAAGCCCAGCGTATCGCGCTCCATCCACTGCACCATGAAGTGACAGCCGATCCCAGCATAGGCACGCGACCCTTCCGGCACCTTGGTGCTGGTGTTGTGCGGACAGCCCGAGCAGAAATAGGCAAGCCGCGAGGCGATTTCTTCGGCGTTGTCGTTGCTCTTCACGGCCGTCAATTCGGCAAGACCCGCCTTGATGCCGTCGGTATCGCGGCCCTCTTCGATCAGGATATTGCCTAGTTTCTCGGCAATCATCACCGGATCAAGCGCCCATTTCACCGGGAAAAGCTCTTCTCCGGTCATCGTTCCCTTGCGCCAGCCATAGACGCGCCGGCCCTTGCGGTTGTCGAACAGCGCTTCCTTGATTTGCACTTCCAGAAGCTTGCGCTTCTCTTCGACCACGATGATCAGGTCGAGCCCATCGGCCCACTCGTTGAAGCCGCGCATATCAAGCGGCCAGACTTGACCAACCTTGTAGGTGGTGATGCCAAGCCGCTCGGCCTCGGCCTCGTCAATGCCCAGAAGGGCCAGCGCATGTTCAAGATCAAGCCAGTTCTTGCCATGGCTCACCAAACCGATCTTGGCACCGGGCTTGCCCCAGACGCGTTTGTCGATCTTGTTGGCATGGGCATAGGCCTCGGCGGCATTGCGCTTGTAGTCGATCAACCGCGCCTCTTGTTCAATCCGATCATCCACCAGCCGAATGTTGAGACCGCCCTCGGGCATTTCAAACTCGGGTTCGACCAGTTGAACACGGTGCGGATCGCCATCGACAACGGCCGTCGCCTCGATCGTGTCCTTCATCACCTTGAGGCCCACCCAGACACCGGCAAATCGGCTAAGCCCATAGGCATAGATGCCGTAATCAAGGATTTCCTGCACCCCGGCGGGACTGACCACCGGCATATAGGTATCCACCATCGCCCATTCGCTCTGGTGCAAGACGGTGCTCGATTCACCGGTGTGGTCATCACCCATGGCCATGATCACGCCGCCATGCTTTGACGACCCGGCCATGTTCGCATGGCGCATCACATCGCCAGTGCGATCGACCCCCGGCCCCTTGCCATACCAAAGACCAAAGACACCGTCGAATTTGCCTTCGCCGCGCAATTCCGCCTGCTGGCTTCCCCACATCGCGGTGGCAGCAAGGTCTTCGTTCAGCCCGGCTTCGAATTTCACGTCGTGCTCGGTCAGGATGCCTTCGGCCCGGCCCATCTGCATATCGACCGCCCCCAATGGCGAACCACGATAGCCGGTGACGTAGCCAGCGGTATTCAGCCCGGCCTCCTGGTCACGCATCTTTTGCGCAAGCATCAGACGGACAAGTGCCTGCGTGCCGTTCAGAAGTACCGATCTCTTTTCAAGATCGTATCTGTCCTGCAATGTGACTTGATGCTTGCTCATGGCGCGTCTCCCCTCGGCCTCGGCTATTTCAGTAATATAGGCCAGTTTAAGGTCATAGCTTTTGACCTATCAAACATTTTTTTGTTACGGTAACGCAGCGTTTGATGAACGCAGGGTATAGTATTCCTTAGATTGCGCCAGAATGGCCAAGGCAAACGGAAAGTTATCAGTATGGATTGGGATAAGCTCAGAATCTTTCATTCGGTGGCCGATGCAGGCAGCCTCACCCATGCAGGTGAATTGCTACATCTCAGTCAATCTGCCGTGTCGCGCCAGATCCGCGCGCTGGAAGAAGCGCTCAACACCACGCTTTTCCACCGCCACGCACGCGGCCTGATTCTCACCGAACAGGGTGAATTGCTGTTTGACGCCACCCGGGCGATGATCAAACGGCTGGAAACCGCAACGGCTCGCATCCGCGATAGTGAGGAAGAGGTGTTCGGTGAACTTCGCGTCACCACCACCACCGGCTTTGGTACGCTCTGGCTCGCCCCTCGGCTTCCCCGGCTTTACGAAAAGTATCCAGACCTGAAGATCGATCTCATGCTCGAAGAACGCGTGCTCGACCTGCCCATGCGCGAGGCCGACGTCGCCATCCGGATGAAAGAGCCCTCACAGGCGGACCTGATCCGCAAAAGGCTTATGGCGGTGCGGATGCGCCTTTATGCCACGCCCGGTTACCTTGCCCGTCACGGCACTCCGGAAACGCTTGAGGATTTGCACGATCATCGCCTGATCTGCATGAACGTCAGCTCCGCCCAAGTGGGTGCCGCCGCATCGCTTGTGCAGCATTTGCTTAGCTATGACATCCCTTCGACCCTGACGGTGAACAATTACTTTGGCGTGCTGCAAGCCGTGCTCAACGATCTCGGCATTGGGGTGCTGCCGGACTACATCATCAACGACACACCGAATCTCGTTCGTGTGCTCGAGGATACAGAGTCGGGTGAGATCCCCGTTTTCCTCGCCTTTCCTGAAGAGCTTCGGCAATCGAAACGCATCGGCGCATTTCGTGATTTCGTGCAAGACGAGATCGTCAACTATCGGAAACAAGTTAAAAAACAGGCACTTGAGAAACTAGACAACTAAGCTATGCGCTCAGCGCATGGCTGTCATGTTGCAGTTGCGGCATAATGCGCCTTGATCGTTTTTAAACTGCTGCCTATCTGGACGCATGAAGGCGATGCTTGCTTAAACGCGCATCACTTTCATACCTCCCTGTTGGACTTCGGCCGAGCTTAGTGCTCGGCCTTTTTTTTGGCTAACGCGCCTTTCGTCCGGATAGACTGGGGGCGCATTGTTCACGACCCTGCCTTGCCTCTTCCATGCCACGCCCCCTTGCACTAAGAGACAGGCGACAATCGAGGCCGCACCGCCGCTGCCATAGCGGGCCGAGGCCTTTCAGGGGCACGACTACGGGGGACGCGAAGAATGACCGAACCAGCCATCACCAAAGAGCTGATCGAAGCCCACGGGCTCAGCCCCGATGAATATGACCGTATTCTTGAGATCATCGGTCGCGAACCGACATTCACCGAACTCGGCATCTTCTCGGCAATGTGGAACGAGCATTGCTCTTATAAATCCTCGAAGAAGTGGCTGCGCACCCTGCCCACCGAAGGCCCGCAGGTAATCTGTGGCCCCGGCGAAAACGCGGGCGTCGTCGATATCGGCGACAATCAGGCCGTGATCTTCAAGATGGAAAGCCACAACCACCCCTCTTACATCGAACCCTACCAAGGTGCTGCAACCGGCGTCGGTGGCATCCTGCGCGACGTGTTCACAATGGGCGCGCGCCCGATCGCGGCGATGAACTCGCTGTCGTTCGGCGAAGTGGGCCACCCCAAGACGCGCCAACTGGTGCATGGCGTTGTCGAGGGCATCGGCGGTTACGGCAACTGTTTCGGCGTGCCCACCGTGGGCGGCGAAGTGCGCTTCGATCCGGCCTATAATGGCAACTGCCTCGTCAATGCTTTTGCCGCAGGTCTGGCGGATGCAGACAAGATTTTCTACTCGGCGGCCTCTGGCGTCGGCATGCCGGTGGTCTACCTCGGGGCCAAGACGGGTCGCGATGGCGTCGGCGGGGCCACCATGGCCAGCGCCGAATTCGACGAGACCATCGAGGAAAAGCGCCCCACCGTTCAGGTCGGCGACCCCTTCACCGAAAAGCGCCTGATGGAAGCCACGCTGGAGCTGATGAAAACCGGCGCCGTGATCTCGATCCAGGACATGGGCGCGGCTGGCCTCACCTGTTCTGCGGTCGAAATGGGCGACAAGGGCGGCCTCGGTGTGAAGCTGCAACTCGATGACGTGCCCCAGCGCGAAGAGAACATGACCGCCTACGAGATGATGCTCTCGGAAAGCCAGGAACGCATGCTCATGGTCCTCGACCCCTCGAAAGAGGCCGAGGCGCGTGCGGTGTTCGAAAAGTGGGATCTCGACTTCGCCATCGTCGGCGAAACCATCGCCGAAGATCGCTTCCTCATCCTGCATGGCAACGAAGTGAAGGCCGACCTGCCGCTGGCCACCCTTTCCGGCAGCGCGCCTGAATACGACCGCCCGTGGGAGGCCACACCCGCCGTCGAACAGCTTGATCCCGCCTCCGTGCCGGGCATCGATCCGATTGACGGGCTCAAGGCGCTGATCGGGTCGCCCAATTACGCGGCCAAGCAGTGGATTTATGAGCAATACGATACCATGGTCATGGCCGACACGATCCGCACGCCGGGTCTGGGCGCGGGCGTTACCCGCGTGCATGAAACCGGCAAGATGCTGGCCTTCACCTCGGACGTGACGCCGCGCTACGTCAAGGCCAACCCGGAAATGGGCGGCGCACAGGCCGTGGCCGAGGCATATCGCAACCTCACCGCCGTGGGGGCAACGCCGCTCGCCACCACCGACAACCTCAACTTCGGTAACCCCGAAAAGACCACCATCATGGGCCAGTTCGTCGGCGCGATCAAAGGCATCGGCGCGGCGGTTAAGGCGCTCGACATGCCGATCGTGTCGGGCAACGTCTCGCTCTACAACGAAACCGATGGCGAGCCGATCCTGCCCACCCCCACCATTGCTGCCGTCGGCCTGATCAAGACCGAGGACGAAGCCATTCTCGGCCAGGCCCGCGAGGGGCACGTCGCGCTTCTAGTCGGTGAAACCAAGGGCCACCTCGGCCAATCCGCCCTTCTGGCCGTAGTCTACAACCGGATCGAAGGCGATGCACCGCCCGTCGATCTTGAAGCCGAAAAGCGGCACGGCGATTTCATCCGTTCCAATGCAGCGTTGATTAAGGCCTGCACCGATCTTTCGGACGGCGGCCTCGCACTCGCCGCTTTCGAGATGGCCGAAGCGGGCGAAACCGGTGTCGTGATCGAAGAAAGCGATACCGCGCACCTCTTTGGCGAGGATCAGGCGCGCTACCTCATCGCTTGCAATTTCGATCAGGCCGAGGCGTTGATGCTCGCCGCAGGTCAAGCCGGTGTTCCGATCACTACGGTCGGCCGCTTCACCGGCGATACCGTCAAATTCGGCACCTCGGAAGCACCCCTGGCCGAGCTTTCGGCGCTCTTCCGTGGCGCCTTCGAAGAGGCGGTGGGCTAAAAGCGATCAATGCCAGACTTGACCCCTGATTGCGCGGCCTGCGCGGCGCTCTGTTGCGTCGCGCTGGCGCTCGACAAGGGGCCCCGCTTTGGCCTCGACAAGCCTGCGGGCCTGCCCTGCCCGAACCTTGCGCACCATCGCTGCACTATCCACGAACGCCTTGATGCGCAGGGATTTTCCGGATGCACCGCCTATGATTGCCGGGGCGCAGGGCAACGCACCATCGCGCTCTTTGACGGGCAGAGCTGGCGCGACAACCCCACGCTTCTTCCTGCTCAAAGCGAAACCTTCGGGAACGTGCGACGCCTGCACGATCTGCTCGAACTGCTGACGCTGGCGGACCGGCTTCCCCTCACGCCTTCCGAACAAGCCACCCGGACCGCCCTGATGGCCGAGATCACCGCCCCGCTTACCCCCGCCCGCGCCGCCACGCTGGCCAGCGGCCCACTGCCACAGCGCGCCCGCGCGTTCCTTCAGGCCTTGCGCCCTCACGCCATGCAAGCCGGATAAGGCGCATTACCTGCGTATCTATCGCCTTGCGCCCCCGTCACACCTTGCACGCCCCCTGCAAGGACCATAAATTCAATCCTGACCGATACTCAAACCCCAGACGGAGACTCATATGGCCGTTCACGCACAGGAACTCGAAGACCTCCTTCGCGAATCCTTCCCCGATGCCGAGATCGTCGTCGAAGGAAACGATGGCGTGCATATGTCAGCCATGGTCGTGGATGAGAGCTTTCGTGGCAAGAACCGGGTGCAGCAACAGCGTGCCGTCTACGCCGCCCTCAAAGGTAAGATGGATGGCACCGATGGCGACTTGCACGCCCTTGCCCTGACAACCCGCGCACCGGAGTGACAAACACCTGACATGACACTGTTTTTCGCCCTTCTCGCCCTGATTGCCGCGCTCATCACGCTGCGCCTTTGGCAGGAATGGGCGTGGGCAGCCAAGGTGCAGGATCAAGCAGAACATATCGTGGTCGATCATACGCTAAGCGCCAGTTGGGGCAGCCATTGCGGCTGCTTCGCCCGTCCGCGCCTGATCCCTCGCGATCCCGAAGACTACGCCAGATACATGGCGCCCAGAAAAGGAACGACCCAATGACCGACGCAAAAACCCGGATCGAAGAAACCGTCAAATCCAACGACGTGGTGCTTTACATGAAAGGCACCAAGACCATGCCGCAATGCGGCTTCTCCTCGCGCGTGGCGGGCGTGCTGAACTACATGGGCGTCGATTTCGCCGATGTGAACGTGCTGGCCGATGATGAAATCCGCGCAGGCATCAAGGACTATTCCGACTGGCCCACCATTCCCCAGCTTTACGTGAAGGGTGAATTCGTCGGCGGGTGCGATATCGTGACCGAGATGACTATCTCGGGTGAGCTGGATCAGCTTTTCGAGGACAACGGCGTGGCCTTCGACAAGGACGCCGCCGAGAAGATCCGCGCCGCCAACGCCTGAGGTTCGCGCCTCAACGCTTTGATATCCTGAGCCAAATGCCATCCTTGCCGCGCACCGTCAGGTGCGCGACGGGCATGGCTGGCCGGTCTTCCACCCGTTCGAACCGATAGGCCCGCAGCAGCATCGAAAGCAGCAGCGGCCCTTCTACCATCGCGAATCCCGCCCCGGGGCAGACACGCTGTCCGACCGAGAACGGGATATAGGCTTCGCGTAAGCATTGTTTGCCATTGTCGGTCTTGAACCGGGCCGGATCGAACTCATCTGGCCGCTCCCAAAGTCGTTCATGACGGTGCAGATGCCACGGGCTCAGAACGATCTGACTGCCTTTGGGCACGTCGCGATTGCGGAAATGTTCCGGGCAGGTCGCCTCGCGCACCATCATCGGCACCGGTGGGTAAAGGCGCAGCGCTTCTCGAAACACATCCCGGCTAAGCTTCAGCTTGGAAATAGTTGAGAAATATATATTTTCAGGGTTTATCTCACGCTCGGCCTCTTCGGCCAACCGGTCCTGCCATTCAGGGTAAAGCGCCAGAAGATATAGCGCCCAAGCCAATGCAGAAGCGCTTGTTTCGTGTCCTGCGAGGAAGAAGATCGCCACCTGATCGACCATCTCTTCGGTGTCGAACGTGTCGCCGGTCACCGGGTCGGCGGTGGTCATGATCTTGGTGGCCAGATCGTTGGGTGCAGTGCCGGCCTTGATCGCCTCCATCCGCTCTTCCGTCAGCTGGGTGATCAACGCACGGATATCGCGGGCGGTTTCTCGTGTCTGGCGGCTGTGGAACCGGGGAAACCAGCGTGGCAGGGGCAGCAACGCGCCAAGGTTTAGCACCGGCTGCGCGCGCTGGTGTTCACGGAAGCGGGCAAAGACGGCGGACGCGGTTTCGTTCTCGATCGGGATCGAGAAAAGCGTGCGAAAGATCACATCGGCGGCGGCGTGGCTGGCCTGTGCCTCGATCTCGACCGGCTTGCTATTCGCAAGCGTTTCCAATCGGTTGACCGCAGACAACCCGGCATCCCACATGGCCGGGAAGATGTCTTTCAGCCGTCCCCCCTCGAACGCGGGGTCGATGATGCGGCGTTGACGTTTCCACGTCTCGCCATTGGTGACGAACACGGAATTGCCAAGAAGCGGGGCGAGGCCTTCACGGATACGGTCGGACTTGGGAAAATCGTCGGGGCGTTCGCGCAGGACGATGTCGACAAGGCTGGGCTGGTTGCACAGGAACGAGCGGAAGAACGGCGTTTTGAACTCGGCCATCCAGCCGCGATAAAGCGTGTCCTTCTGCGCCGAAAGGATATCCTGTCGAAACAATTTGGCATAGCGCCAGATCGATACATTTCCCTTTCGCGCCGGGGGCTTAGGCGGCAGAACTGATGTCATCATCCACACTCGTAAAACGGTTTACCGGGGCCTCGATACGGCTGCCGGATGGGTTGCGCCCCGCATAGCGCGCGGCCAGTGTCGCGGGGCCGGCGGTGATGCGGAAATAGTCGTAGTCGCCGGGCCGATCAAAAGCGCAAAGGTATTGAAAATGCAGCCGAAAAAAGCGCCAGCGCAGCTCTTTCCAGCGCTCTGGTGACAGTGTCTGCGTGAAAGCGGCGGATATGACCAGTGGCCAGCGCTTGCCCTTTGGGGCGACGCCCGATACGGCGACCGGATCGCAAAGCGCGAAGGCGCAGCCGTCGCCGGGCGCGGTGACGTCGACCCAGCTAAGCTCTTGCCTTTGGGACAAAAATTGCAAGTCTGCGCGCAGGCGGCTCGCCTTTGGCAGGAACGAGACCATCGGCACCACCTGCCCCAGCGACAGGAACGACAACACGGGTCCATCGGCGGGCACCCGGCCCGCGCGGATCAGGTCCGACAGGATCGATACCGCAAGATGCGCGCCCGAGCTGTGACCAACGATCAGAACCTCATCGCTATCCCCTTGTAAGGATTGCGCAATCCGGTCTGCGAATTCGGCCATGCGGGCCTCAAGTTCGGGCGGGTTGGCGCCTTTGGATTGGGCGGAATAGGCATAATCGTGCATCAGGTAGTAGGCAAAGAACTTGCCATCCTTGGCCTTGAACCAGCGCAGGATGACGGGCACCACAAGCAGCCCTGCCCACGCCAGCATCGGGTGCAGAAGGCCCAGCAAAGCGCCGAGGCCCCAGGCGACAAGGAGCGCTGCAACCAATTGCAACAAAAGGAATAAAACCGGATAGAGCGCGGCGATGACCGGGCCTTTCCTGAGCTTCATCAACCGCCAGAGCGCGCCCGATCCGATATAGGTCCAGGCGGTGCGGGCGAGTTGCAAGTAGGTGGCGGGGATCGAAAGGCCCATCGAATCGCGCACGATATCGGACCAGACAAGCACTTCGAAATCGGCCTCGGTCCGACCTCCTTCGATCTCTCCATGGACGTGCCAGCCATAGGGGCCACCGGATTTTTTCGGTGACAATTCAATTGTGTAGCCGGAAATCTTCGCCTGCTCCGCGCCCTCTTTGCGATAGAGTTCGCGGTAGCGGCGGGGATGAATGGGGTCATAGCCGGGAATGTAGAACACCCGGCGTTTTGTCACCTTTTTCGCCTGCTCAGCAGCCATTTCACGGCCCTCGTTTGCGCAGAGCCTAGCGGATCACTGGGGCCGAAGTAAGGCGGCAAACGTGCGCCATATTAACCCTGCCAAACTGGCGAATACGGGCGTCTGCAAAGCGTATGCAAACCGTCTGCCCCCTGTCGGGCGTGATGCGCGGCGCGCGAATCGCGATTTGCGTTAACCTTTGGCCCGGTTCAGCCGATGTTTTGCAGTGCCGGGAAGGTGTCGAGCAGCCACGACGACATGGCCGAGAACCCGCCCGTCAGCATCATCAAACCGATGGTCCAGAGTAGCAGGCCCATGACCTTTTCGATCTGCTCCATGTGGCGCTTCATCCAGCCCATCAGCCCGCCCATGCGCGGCAGGAAGGCCGCGACCAGCAGGAAGGGAATGCCCAGCCCCGCCGCATAGACCGCCAGCAGCAGTGTGCCGCGCGCCAGCGAGGCCTCGTTCGCGGCCAGCGTCAGGATGGCAGAGAGCTGCGGCCCGATGCAGGGCGTCCAGCCGAAGGCGAAGGCAAGGCCCAGCAGATACGCGCCGAAGGACGAGCCGCCCTGATCGCCCGCATCAAGCCGTGCCTCGCGATCGAGAAAGCCGATCCGGTAGACGCCGACGAAATGCGCGCCGAAGATCATCACGAGGATCCCGGCGATGGTGTTGAGCCAGTCCTGCCATTGCAGGATCGCCTGCCCCAGCATCGAGGCGGCAAAGCCCATGATCAGGAACACGGTCGACAGGCCCAGTACGAAGAACAGCGCCGGGATCAGCGCGCGGTTCTTGCCCGCGTTGAGATCGGCCAGCGTGGTGCCCGACATATAGGCCAGGTAAGGCGGCACGATGGGCAGGACACAGGGGCTTGCGAATGAGATCAGCCCCGCGAAGAGCGCGATCAGCATGGCCGGCAGAAGGCTGGCGTCGATGATTTCAAATCCGAACATGGTGTCCCTGTTAGGGGATTCGCGCGGCGGCGTCACGCGGCACGGTGTCACAAATGCGTGGACGGTATTTCAGAGAGGCGCTATGGGGCGGGCATGGAGCATGAAAGCGATATAATCGACGCACGCGGGCTACGCTGCCCCCTGCCCGTCTTGCGGCTGCGCAAGGCGCTGTTGCAGGTTGCGCCGGGCGGTGAGGTGCGGCTTTGGGCCGACGATCCGATTGCCGTGATCGACATTCCGCATTTCTGTGCCGAGGAAAGCCATGAACTGCGCGAGACGCAGAGCGAGGGCGACGCCACGCTTTACGTGGTGCGGCGCGGCTGAGCCTTCGGGACATATTCCCACATGACAGGCCCATATGACAGAAAAACGCCGCGCCCCCGAAGGGACGCGGCGCTTGGTGTTTCATCCTATTGCGCGTGGATCAGCCCTTGGAGAGCGACCACCAGCCACGGCGCTTGGGCTTTTTGTCTTCGCTCGCGGCGGGCGCGGCTTCGGCCACTGCAGGTTCGGCTGTAGCCACCGGATCGGCGGTCACGGTCTCTTCTGCGGCGGGCTCGAGTGCTTTCTCGGGCGCGGGCGTGGAGGAAACCTCGACCTTGGCCTCTTCCGGGGCCTTTTCTGGGGCCTTTTCTGCGGCCTTTTCCGCGACTTCGACCGGGGCCTCTACAGCCGCTTCAGCGGGTGCATCGGCGGCCTTTTTCGCACGGCTACGCGGCGCGCGTTTGGGCTTTTCCCCGGCCTTTTCGGCGTCGGGCTTGGCTTCGGTATCCGCCGCCTTCTTGCGGGTCCGCGTGACGCGCTTGGGCTTATCGGCGGTGTCTTCGGCCTTGGCGTCGTCTGCCGGGGCGTCGGTTGCCTCGTCCGTCTTCTTCTTGCGGCTGCGCGTGGTGCGCTTGGGCTTTTCGGCGGCGTCTTCGGCTTCGGGCTTGGCCTCATCCGTGGTGTCGGCCTTCTTGCGGCTGCGGCTACGGCGTTTGGGCTTTTGCTCTTCTTCGGACGCTTCAGGGGTTTCAGGGGTTTCCGAGGCCGGGGTTTCGCCGGTCTCTTCTGCCTTGGCCTCGGATGCGGCGGCCTCGGCGTTCACCTCGTCCGTCGTGTCCGAAGGTGTCGTCTCGGCGTCATCGCTTTCGCCGTTCTGCTCACCGTTCTGGTCCTCACCCTCGCCATTGGTCTTGCGACGGCGCGACCGGCGACGGCGGCGCTTCTTGGGCTTGGGGGTTTCCTCGTCCTGGGTGGCGGTCTCTTCGACCTCTTCCTCGGCCTCGTCCTCGGCGTCGATCTGGTCCATCAGCGTGGTGTCGACCGAGACGACCGGAGCGGTGACTTCGGGCACGACGCGGGTGGCCGTCTTGAACTTTTCAAGCGTGTAATCGGGCGAGATCAGCATGGGATCGCCCTCGATGCGCACGGACAGGCCGTAGCGCGCCTCAATCTGGGCGACGTGCTCGCGCTTCTGGTTCATCAGGAAGTTGGCGATGCCCACCGGACATTTCAGCAGCACTTCGCGCGAACGCCCGCGGGTGCCCTCTTCTTCCATCTGGCGCAGGATCTGCAGCGCGAGATTGTCGTCCGAGCGGATCAGGCCGGTGCCGTGGCACGACGGGCACGGTTGTGTCGTGGCCTCGATCATGCCGGGGCGCAGGCGCTGGCGGCTCATCTCCATCAGGCCAAAGCCCGAGATGCGGCCCACTTGAATGCGGGCGCGGTCGGTCTTGAGCTTGTCCTTGATGCGCTTTTCGACGGCGTTGTTGTTGCGCCGCTCGTCCATGTCGATGAAGTCGATCACGATCAGGCCGGCAAGGTCGCGCAGGCGCAGCTGACGCGCCACTTCTTCGGCGGCCTCAAGGTTGGTCTTGAGCGCGGTTTCCTCGATCGAGCCTTCCTTGGTGGCACGGCCCGAGTTCACGTCGATGGCGACAAGCGCCTCGGTCACGCCGATCACGATGTAGCCACCGGATTTGAGTTGCACCGTCGGGTTGAACATCGAGCCGAGGTAGCTTTCCACCTGATAGCGCGCGAAAAGCGGCATCTGTTCGGCGTAGAGCTTCACGTTCTTGGCGTGGGACGGCATGATCATTTTCATGAAGTCCTTGGCGATGCGGTAGCCGCGCTCGCCCTCGACCAGAACTTCGTCGATCTCGCGGCTGTAAAGATCGCGGATCGAGCGTTTGATCAGGTCGCCCTCTTCATAGATTTTCGCCGGCGCGATGGATTTCAGCGTCAGTTCGCGGATCTGCTCCCACAGACGCTGAAGGTATTCGTAGTCGCGCTTGATCTCGGTCTTGGTGCGTTTGGCCCCGGCGGTGCGCACGATCAGGCCCGCGCCTTGCGGCACTTCGATCTCGTTCGCAATTTCCTTGAGCTTCTTGCGGTCGGCGGCGTTCACGATCTTGCGGCTGATGCCACCGCCACGCGCGGTGTTGGGCATGAGCACGCAGTAACGGCCCGCAAGGCTGAGATAGGTGGTCAGTGCGGCGCCCTTGTTGCCGCGCTCTTCCTTGACGACCTGCACCAGCAGGATCTGACGGACCTTGATGACTTCTTGGATCTTGTAGCGGCGCGGGCGCGGTTTGCGCGGCGGGCGGATATCCATGTGATCATCGTCGTCGGCGACCGACTCGATGGTGCTGTCCTTGGCGTGGGCTTCGCCGGTGTCATCGTCGGTCTCGACGCCGTTTTCGTCGTCCTCGTCCGCGTCCTGATCGTCAGGCTCGTCGGCGGACAGGTCTTCGTCGGATTGCTCGGTCCGCGCACCTGCGTCTTCATCGGTTTCTTCGCCCGCATCTTCTGTGGGCTCTTCGACCGGGGTGTCGGCCACGAGATCCATCGGCGAGTGGCCTTCGAGCGTATCTTCGCCCGCAGGCGCATCGGCGCCGTTATCCTGCGTGCCGCCTACGTCGAGGTCGATCGTCTCCATCCCGTCGATTTCACGGGTTTCAACGGCATCATCGCTGCGCGTCTCTTCGGCCTTGGGCTTGGAGCGGCGGCGTGAGCGGCGCGGTTTCTTTTCTTCTTCGTCTTCGCGCGTTTTCAATGCCTCGGCATAGGCGCGCTCTTCTTCCATCAGCTTTTCACGGTCGGCGACCGGGATCTGGTAGTAATCGGGGTGAATTTCCGAAAAAGCGAGGAAGCCGTGACGGTTGCCGCCGTAATCAACGAAGGCCGCCTGGAGCGAAGGCTCCACGCGGGTCACCTTGGCTAGATAGATATTGCCGGCAAGCTGGCGTTTGTTTTCGGATTCAAAGTCAAATTCCTCAACCTTGTTTCCGTCCACCACCACAACGCGGGTTTCTTCCGCGTGGGTGGCATCGATAAGCATTTTCTTGGCCATGTTTTCCATTCGCACGTCAAACGCAATGCCGCCCCCGGGGGAGCGGCACGATGTTCGAGGTGACTATTTTGGGCAATTGAAAACGCGCTGCACTGCCGGACATCATCTGCCCCTGCTCGTGCTCTCAAAGTTTTCGCGCGCTTCATCGCGGTTCTTCTCCGGCGCTGAGAATAGTGCTTGTCAGCGCCCGTTTATATGCCCGGATCATCCCTGTTTGGAACGGCGGGCGTTCTAGTGGTCCTGTCGCCAGGACCCAATCGGTCTGTCCGGTAGGGGGCCGGTTTGTTCCGTAACCCGATGCCATGACAGCGAAACTCATCCGGCCGGTGCAGATCGCACGTTTGGCCGTCCCTTTACATAAGGGCAGTGACGGGGCGATTACAATGCAAAATCGCGCATGGATGCTGTGTCCGGCGGGCGTTTCGGGGCGATCGTTCGATTTTGCAGGCTTTCTATGCGATGACATGCGGGCGTTACAAAGCTGCGCCCATAAGGCCCCCGAACCGCCAATCCGATTGCTTGCCCGGCGGTGCGAACGGCCATGACCGGCCACCAATGAGGAGCTTTATTCAATGCAACTATCCCGCAATTGCGCGCTTGGCCTGCTGGCGCTTACCACCGTGGCGACCCCCGCTGTGGCCGAGCGAATCGAGCTTGGGCCGCGCCCGGCCTTCCTGATCTCGCAGATGGAAGACAGCGCGCTGAAAACCAAGCTGGCCGCCTGCGCCGATGTTGAGCCTGTGCGCAGCGATTTTTCGATCGGGCACCGGGGCGCGCCGCTGATGTTCCCCGAGCATACGCTGGAATCCTATCGCGCCGCGGCACAGATGGGCGCGGGCATTGTCGAGTGTGACGTGACCTTCACCGCCGACAAGCAACTTGTCTGCCGCCACGCGCAGAACGACCTGCACACCACTACCAACATTCTTGGCACCGATCTGGCCGCGAAATGCACCACCGGCTTTTCGCCTGCCTCGGGTGACAAGGGCGCGTCGGCCGAATGCCGCGCCTCGGATATCACGCTGGAGGAGTTCAAAAGCCTCAAGGCCAAGATGGATGCCGCCGACAAGAGCGCGACTGATGTGGCGGGCTACATGAACGCCACCCCGTCGTGGCGCACCGATCTTTATGCAGCCTCCAGCGGCACGCTGATGACCCACGCCGAGTCGATCGAGTTGCTGAAGGGGCTGGGCGTCAAGTTCACGCCCGAGCTTAAATCCCCGTCGGTCGAGATGCCGTTCAACGGCTTCACGCAGGAAGACTACGCCCAGAAGATGATCGACGAATACAAGGCGGCGGGCGTGCCGGCGTCGGATGTCTGGGCGCAGAGTTTCAACCTTGAAGACGTGCTCTACTGGATCAAAGCCGAGCCGGAGTTCGGCAAGCAGGCCGTTTACCTGATGGATGAGTATGACATCGAGGGCTATTCCCCGATGGACGAGGCGACATGGCCCAACACCATGCAGGAGTTGAAGGACATGGGCGTGAATTACATCGCGCCGCCGCTCTGGATGCTGGTCACGGCCCAAGATGGCAAAATGGTGCCCTCGACGCTGGCCGAGAAGGCGCGCGAGGCCGATCTGAAGATCATCGCGTGGTCGCTCGAACGCTCGGGTCCGTTGGCCAGTGGCGGTGGCTGGTATTACAAATCGGTCAAGGACGTGACCGACAATGACGGCGACACCTTCGAGTTGATGCATGTTCTGGCGCAGGACGTGGGCATTGTCGGCATGTTCTCGGACTGGCCCGCGACCACGACTTATTACGCAAGCTGCATGGCGGCGCAAAGCAACTGAGCCTTGTCTGGCTGAAACGGGAACGGCGCGCCGATGTGGCGCGCCGTTTCTTTTTCACATTACCGATAAGGCGGGCTTATTCGAACTGGTCACCTTCGGTGCGCTTGGTGCCGAGCAGCGATTCCAGCGTATAGACAAGGATCGCCATGCCCACGGCCCCGACCGCGGCAATGCCCAGCACCACGATCACGTCAATCGGCCCGCCGATGTCGCGCAGGCCCGAATTGGTGATCCAGAACACGAACAGCACCGCCAGCACCGCCCCTACCGGCATCGAAAGCTGCGCCAGCAGGAATTTGCGCCAGCTGACCGAACGGTCGCGGATCAGCACGTAGAGATAGGCCAGCGTGATCAGCACGGCGGCGGCAACCATGGCCCAGAACAGGCCCTTGCCGAAGATTTCTTCGAACACGGCCCAGAGGGTTGTGAATGTCAGGTCTTTCATCTGTTCTCTCCTCTATCCGGCCTCAGGCCTTGCCACGCAGCATGGCATTGTAGGTGGCCTTGAGCGCCACCTCTTTCATCAGCCAGCTGATCCACAACTCTTCCAGCGGGGCGATGATGCCCGGGAAGCTGGGGGTAAGGTTGTTCTTGTAATCAAACTCGATCAGCATGGCGCGGCCCACCCGGGTGATCATCGGGCAGGAGGTATAGCCGTTATAGGTGGTGTCGGCGGTGTCACCGGCGATGGTTGCAACAAGGTGATCTTCGACCACCGGCACCTGCCACTTGACGCTGGCCGCGGTCTTGCCCTTGGGCACGCCCGCGACATCGCCAACGGCGAAGACCTCGGGGTAGCGCAGGTGGCGCAGGGTTTCCATGTCGACCTCGGCCCAGCCCTGTCCGACCCATTTGTCGGCCCAGCTGAGGCCGCTTTCACGCACCACCTTGGGGGCGCGCTGGGGCGGGATGACGTGGATGTAGTCGTAATCCATTTCCACGTCGCCGTCGGGCGTGGTAAAGGTGGCGCGCTTGGCGCCCGGGTCCATCGCCTTGAGAACGTGGGAATATTCCGGGGCGATGCCGCGATCTTCGAACAGCATCCGGACCTTTTCGGCGACGATCGGCACGCCGAACAGCGCACCCGAGTTGTTCATGTAGTGGATGTCCATCTTGCCGCGATTGCCTGCCGTGCGGCCAATATCGTCAATCAGGAAAGTATGCTTGAGCGGCGCGCCCGCGCATTTCATTTCCGTCGCGGGGCGGGTGAACAGGCCGACGCCGCCGTTTTCGGTATAGGCCTGCGCCGCGGTCCATGTCTTGGCCGCATACTCGGGGCCGGCATAGAGCGCGCCAACGCCTTCCTTGCCGACGAGCGACAGGTCAAACCCTTCGATGCCGGCGTTGTCGAGTTCCAGACCGGGGGCAAGGATGAGGTAGTCATATTCGACCACGTCGCCGCCGGTCAGCGCGATCTTGCGCGTTTCGGGATCGATGTTGGCGGCGTAATCATTGATCAGGTTGACGCCCTTGGGCAGCCAATCGGTCGTCTGGCTGACCGAGTAGTTGGACGGTTTCAAACCAGCAGCGATCAGCGAGAAGCCGGGCTGATACCAGTGCTGCTGGCGTCCGTCGATGATGGTGATGCGCGCGCCGTCCAGACGCTCGACCAGACGGTTCGAGAGCGCGGTGCCAGCGGCCCCCGCACCAAGGATGACGATATGGGCGTTGGTGGCGACCCGCGCGGCTTGGGCCGCCTGCCCTGCCCCCAGAGATGCGGCCGCACCGGCCCCAGCCGCCAGAGCAAAAAACTGTCTACGCGATGTGCGCATGTGATCTCTCCTGTAATGTATGGCCTTGCGTTTCGGACATCTGGCCGGTGCAATCAGGCAAAAACATATTCCATATTCCGAATGCACCTTTTACCCATCGCGCGC
Source organism: Rhodalgimonas zhirmunskyi (assembly GCA_030848925.1). Lineage (GTDB taxonomy): Bacteria > Pseudomonadota > Alphaproteobacteria > Rhodobacterales > Rhodobacteraceae > Rhodalgimonas > Rhodalgimonas zhirmunskyi. The sequence goes on along the minus strand of JANFFA010000001.1, from coordinate 168,357 downwards.
CTTGCGTCAACATGGGCGCAGCCAACACAGGCGCGACAATTTGGTGCACCATGGTATGCCGGAGTTGTGCCGGGTCCATAGATGTAAAAAAGGCGCAGCCCGCACCCGGGCCGCGCCTGTGTCATGTCCTGATGACGAAGCGAAGAAATCAGACCTGAAATCAGGCCAGATAATCCGAGCGCTGCAATCCATATTTCGCCATCTTCTCGTTCAGGGTGCGGCGCGGCAGGCAAAGCTCGTCCATCACGTTGGCGATAGAGCCTTTGTGGCGGCGCATGGTGTTGTCGATCAGCATCCTTTCGAACGCCTCGACATATTCCTTGAGCGGCTTTCCCTCGGTCGTCATCACCGGCTGCATGTCCTCGTGATCGTTCATCAGAAGCGAGGTGATCGAGCCGGATCCGCGGCGCGATTGCAGCACCGCGCGTTCGGCCACGTTGATCAACTGGCGCACGTTGCCGGGCCACGGGGCCTGCAGAAGCTGCGCCGCCTCTTGCGCGCTGACATTGGGCGCGTCACAGCCGTATTCCTCGGAAAACTGCTCGGAGAGCCGGGTGAAAAGCGTCAGGATATCCTCGCCCCGTTGGCGCAGCGGCGGCACGGTGATGCGCAGCGCGGCAAGGCGATAGAACAGGTCGGGGCGCAGCACGTCTTCCAGCGTCTTGTCCTGCTGTTGCAGGTTGGAAATGCCGATGATGCGGGTTTCGGGCGGCGTGCCCTCGTCGTTGATGAAGCTGAGAAGCTTGCCCTGCACCGCGTCGGACAGGGTTTCGATGTCTTCCAGAACCAGCGTGCCGCCGCGCGCCTCTTCCACCGCCGGGATGCGGGTGTCTTCGGGTTGCATCGGGCCGAACAGCCGCCGCATAAGCGCCTCTTCTTCCAGCGCCGAGCATGGCACCAGCACGAATTTCTTGCCCGCGCGCGAGCCGACCGCATGCAGCGCGTGCGCCACCAAGGTCTTGCCGGTGCCGGTTTCGCCGTCGATCAGAACATGGCCATCGGCCTGCCCCAGATCGAGGATATCCTCGCGCAGGCGCTCCATCACCGGGCTGGCGCCGATCAGCTTTTTCATCAGCTGGCCACCGTCGCTGAGTTCCTTGCGCAGCTGGCGGTTATCAAGCGTCAGGCGGCGGGCATTGGTCGCCTTCTTGGCCAGTTCGGTCATCCGGTCGGGGTTGAATGGCTTTTCAAGAAAATCGAAGGCGCCGACACGCATCGCCTCGACCGCCATGGGCACGTCGCCGTGGCCGGTGATCATGATCACCGGTAATGCGCTGTCGGTTCCCATAAGTTTCTTGAGGAACTGCATCCCGTCCATGCCGGGCATCTTGATGTCGGAAATCACGATGCCGGGGTAATCGGGCGTCAGTTTCTTCAGCGCCTCTTCCGCGCTGGGAAAGGTTTCGGTGTCATAGCCCGACAGCGCCAGCCATTGGGAAATGGATTGGCGCATGTCCTGCTCGTCATCCACGATCGCGATCTTCATGGCTTTGGCCATAGCGTGTCACTCCGTCTCTGTGCTGCTCCGCTTGATCCGCCTCATTCGGCGGCGCGGTGTTCTTCTTCTTCCAAGATAGGAAGCTGCATTTCGAATACAGCCCCTCCCACGGCGGCGTTGCGCGCGGTCAGTCGCCCGCCAAGGTCGTTCACGATGCCGGAAGAAATGGCAAGCCCCAGCCCGACGCCTTCGCCGGGCTGCTTGGTGGTGTAAAATGGCTCGAACAGGGTCTCCAGATCCTCGATCCCGTGGCCGTTGTCCCGCACCGTCAGGCTCGCGGTTTCGCCGGCGGCAAGGATCAGGTCGATCTGGGGGTCGGGTTCGTTTTGCGTCGCGTCGAGCGCGTTGCGCAACAGGTTGATCATCACCTGTTCGATGCGCACCCGGTCGCCCATCACCATGACCGGGCGATCGGGGATCGCGCGGCTGATCGAAACCTTGCGGCGTTTGAGTTGCGGCTCCATCATCGACAAGGCCGAAACCAGCGCATCGCCCATGTTTACAGGGGCCAGCGTCTCACCGCCCTTGCGCGCATAGCTTTTAAGCTGCCGCGTGATCGCGCCCATCCGCTCGATCAGATCGTCGATCCGGCTGAACGAGGACAGCGCCTCTTCCGGGCGGTTGCGGCGAAGCAAAAGTCCAGCCCCGGCGAGGTAGGTTTTCATCGCTGCGAGCGGCTGGTTCAACTCGTGACTGACGGCGGCCGACATCTCGCCCAAAGCGGCGAGTTTCGAGCTTTGCGCAAGGGTCTGTTCGGCGACGTCGAGTTGGTCCTGCATCTTCTTGCGCTCGGCGATTTCCCGCTGTAGCCGCGCGTTCAACACGCGAAGTTCCGCCGACTCGCGCTGGAACAGCGCCATGCGCAGCGCCGTCTTGCGGTTGAGGAAATAGAACGCCAGCGCCGCGAGGATGGCAAAACCCATGATTTCGAGCGCCAGAACACCGTTCACCCGCTCGCGCACACTGGCGTAGGTGGTGAAGGTGGTGATCCGCCAGCCACGAAAGGCGACGCGCCCTTCCATCCGCATCACCGCCTCGCCTTGCACATAGGCATCGGCGGGCAGCGCGCTCCAATTCGCAGTGGCGCGCAGCGCGCGTTCGATGGCGCTTTCCACCGGCTCGCGTTGCAGCGCCTCGTCGATGGTCAACCCGCGCCAGCGCGGCTCGGTCGCCATGATGATCTTGCCGGTGCTGTCGGTCACCAGAACCGCGTCGGATGTGGACGTGCCCGCCCAGGCGCGTTCGAACTTTTGCAAGTCGACCTCGACCACGATCACGCCCAGCGTTTCGGCCTGCCAGTCGACTCGGCGGGTGTAGGTAAAGGCAAAGCCGCCCGCCTCGCGCGGGGTGACGGTAAACACGGTATTGTTGGAGCGCAGCGCATCGACGAAGTAAGCCTCGCCCCGGTGATTTTCGCCCAGCCGGTTGCGGTCGGTCGCGGCCACGGTGCGCCCCGAATCGTCAAGCAACATCAAAGAGGCCGCGCCGATTTCCTCGACGAACGAGATCAGCCGCTGTGACGACTGACTATAATCGGCGGAATTGAGCGCCCCGATCAGCGCCGGATCGCGCGCCAGAAGCTGTGGCACGATGGCGTTGCGGCGCAATTCCGAGATCAGGTTGCCGGTGTAAAGAGCCAGCCGCACTTCCGAACGGTTGCGTGTGGTTTCTGTAAAGCGGTTGGTCAGAACCTTGTTGGTGAAAAACACCGTAACTGCCGCCACGGCCAGCAGCAGCGCAAAGAACATGCGCACGCGCCACGCGGTCGTGTGGGTGCGCCGTTTGGGCGGCGGTGGGGTCGGCAGGTTGGCGTGCGGCTCTGACATGAGGGCAGTCTACGCCCCCCGCCCGGCCCGCTCAAGCGCGGCTGCGCTCTGCTCAGCGGTGCTTTTGGTCAGACAAGCGCCATTTCGCGCATCAGCCCGTCAAACATCGGCTTGCCATCGGTGCCGCCATGGGCCGTTTCCGCCATCCGCTCGGGGTGGGGCATCATGCCGAGAACGCGGCGGTTCTTCGAAACCACCCCGGCGATATCGGCGACCGAGCCGTTGGGATTGTCGATATAGGAAAAGGCGATGCGGCCTTCGTCCTTCAACTGCGCCAGCTTGGCGTCATCGACATAGTAGTTGCCGTCGTGATGCGCGATCGGGATGGTGATCTCCTGCCCCGCCTCGTAGCCCGCGTGATAGATGCTGTCGCAGGCCTCGACCCGCAGTTTCACGGGTTTGCAGATATACTTGAGGTTGGCATTACGGCGCAGCGCCCCGGGCAGCAGACCGGTTTCGGTCAAGACCTGAAAGCCGTTGCAAATGCCCATCACGTAGCCGCCCGCCTCGGCGTGTTTCACGACCGAACGGCAGATCGGCGAATTGGCGGCAATCGCGCCGCAGCGCAGGTAATCGCCAAAGGAAAACCCGCCGGGAATGCCGATCAGGTCGACGCCCGACGGCAGGTCGGTGTCCTTGTGCCAGACCATCGAGACCTTGGCCCCGGCCTTTTCCAGCGCCACGGCGAGGTCACGGTCACAGTTGGACCCGGGAAAAACGATGACAGCAGCATGCATGGACGGGGTTCCTTATCCTGATCGGCAAGCGTCCTGATCGGGAGGCTTTGCGTCGGTGGTTCAAGAGGGGCCAATTCACAGGCGGGCCAGTTCACAGGCGGGCCAGACATTCCCACCGCTCTTGCGCCTTATTAGGCGGGCTTGGGCGGCCTTTCAAGTCTTTGCTCGGGTCTTTGTATTGCGCCCTGCCCGCGTGACCTCAGCGCTTTTGCGCCGCCGCGACCTCGCGCAGGATGCTCTGGCGCACGATCCGGTTGGGAAAGGTGGCGATTCCCGGCGTTTGCAGGATCTCGGACAGGCCCTTGACCGAAATATCGGCCTCGATCTTCGGGCTTTGCGCGATTGCCCAACTATAATTCAACAGGGTCCTGAACGCGCACGCCCCACCCGCCATCTCGACCCGCATGCGTGGATCGGTGCGCAGGGCCGTGGCCATCTCCTCCATCTCGCGGTTCAATGCCGCAAGATCGCGGTTCACCGCCTCAAGACCAGAGACGGGATCGGCAGGATCGATCGCGCGGCGCGTTTTTTCCGACTTTTTCTTCACCGCGCCCTTGGGATTGCGCCGGATGTCCTCGGCGGCAAGGCGTAGCTCTTTGGGCGAAAACGTCTTGAAACACTGTGTCTCGACGACACCGGGAAAGCGCGCGACCCAGACCTGCGTCGCCTCGGGCGGCAGCAATTCGGCAAACCGGCCCGCATCCTCAAGCCGTGCCGATCTCTCACGCAGCCAATCGATGTAGTGGTGAGTATAGGCACCGGCGACCATATCGGGCACGGTCTTTTTCATCACGTCCCGCAAGACATGCTGGGTAATAAAACGCACATCTTCTGCCGCGCCCGCCACCGCCTGTGATGCAGGCGCAAGGGAGATCAGGAAAAGGAACAGAAGGGTCAATCGCATGACCCTCGTCATCCCCCGAAACCATGGTTTTAAAAAGAGGATACCTTGGCGAAAACGCGGCTTGGCCAGCGCTCAGCCGCCTCTCTGCCAGCGCCGCACCCGAACGTGCAGCAAAAGCGCCGGCAAAGCGAACAACAGCGCTAGTGCTGCGATGATGCCGGGCACCGCGAAATTCGACGCCCCGGGCAACATCGCGTCCAATTGCCCCCGCGGATCGAACCGGATCGCGTGGCGCGAGCCGAGCGGGAAGTTCCAGTCCGGTGCCGCCATGTAGGTCGATGCGCGCACCGCGCGCCCCGTGCCATCGTTATAAAGGAAAACCGGCGCATAGATCATCCGCCCGCGGTCAAACAGCGTCTCGCCCTCCCAGGCGTAGACATGCACCACCTCGCCCTCGCCCGGCACGGTCTGGGCATAGCGCCAGCCGGTTTCGGCTAGCATCGCCAGCGCCCCAAGCGCCAGCAGCCCGGGCAACAGCCACAGAAACAGCCACACCCGCCATGACACGACCCGCACGCCATCCTTTTCACCGAAAAGGAATGGCCGCGAGAACAGAAACATCAGATTTCGATCCGGTAGCTTTCGATCACCGTGTTGGCGAGCAGCTTTTCGCACATCTCTTTCACGGTCGCCTCGGTGGTGCCTTCGGCCAGATCCAGTTCGATCACCTTGCCCTGACGCACGCCTTCGACGCCGTCAAAGCCAAGCGCGCCCAATGCGTGGCGCACTGCTTCGCCCTGCGGATCAAGCACGCCCTGTTTCAGCATCACGTAGACCTTGGCCTTCATACCCCGTCCCCCGGTTTCCTCAAGGCGCCGCCGCGCCCTTTCATTTTTCCAAAAATACTCAAATCGCCCCGGTCACGCCTCTCGGTCGCCCCCAGGTGCTACCTTAGTTGATCAGCGTCGGCTTCATCGGCACAGCGCCCTTGGGCATCACGCCAAGCCGCTTGGCCACTTCGCTATAGGCATCCGTCAGGCTGCCCAGATCGCGCCGGAACACGTCCTTGTCGAGCTTCTGACCGGTTTCGACATCCCACAGGCGGCAGCTGTCCGGGCTAATCTCGTCAGCCACGATCAAGCGCTGGAAATCGCCGTCATAGACCCGGCCCACCTCGATCTTGAAGTCGACCAGCTTGATCCCAACGCCGTACATCACGCCCGACAGGAAATCGTTGACCCGCAGCGCAAGGCTGACGATGTCGTCCATGTCCTGCTGCGTCGCCCAGCCGAAGGCGGCGATATGCTCTTCGCTCACCAGCGGATCGCCAAGCGCGTCGTCCTTGTAGCAATATTCGATCACCGGGCGGGGCAGTTGCGTGCCCTCTTCGATGCCCAGCCGCTTGGAAATGCTGCCCGCGGCGAAGTTGCGCACGATGATTTCAAGCGGAATGATTTCGCAGGCGCGCACCAGTTGTTCGCGCATATTCATCCGGCGGATGAAATGGTTGGGCACGCCGATATTGGTCAGCCCGGTCATGAAATATTCCGAAAGCATGTTGTTGAGCACGCCCTTGCCTTCGATCACATCCCGCTTTTCGGCGTTGAACGCGGTGGCATCGTCCTTGAAGTATTGAACGATGGTGCCCGGTTCCGGGCCTTCGAAAAGGGTCTTGGCTTTGCCTTCGTAAATCTTCTTGCGCCGTGCCATGGGGGCTCCTGCATCCGGGTGCATCCGAGGCGGGGGCGAGTCCCCGCTCCATCCTGCTCTCTTATTCCATGGACGGCTCTTTGCAAAGGGCCCGTGGAGAAGGCCGTGGACAGGGCCAGTTGAAAGGGACCTGTGGCAGGTGTCTGTGGAAGGGCCCGATTGAAAGGGCTTTGGCGAGACCGGCACATCTGCAAGCGCGTCAAAGGGCTGTTTGCGCCCTAGGTGTAACGAATCCCACACAGGAAACACTTGCCCTTGCGGCCCCGGATAGGCATATCGGGGTCAACAGCAACGCATGGCCGGGAGAGCACCCATGTCCACATTCGACGACCGTGAAAGCGCATTCGAAAACAAGTACGCCCATGACGAGGAAATGAAGTTCAAAGCCGCCAACCGCGCCAACAAGCTTCTGGGCCTCTGGGCCGCCGAACTTCTGGGCAAGAAAGGCGAAGAAGCCAATGCCTATGCCATCGAAGTGGTGAAAGCCGATTTCGAGGAAGCCGGTCACGAAGACGTGGTGCGCAAGGTGGCCGCCGATCTGGGCGATATCGCCGATGCCGCGACGATCCGCGCGAAGCTGGCCGATCTGACGCCGCTGGCGAAAGAGCAGATCATGAAAGAAATCAACTGATCACCGCTTTTCAGCTGAGTTAAGTGATGCCGCGCGGGGCGACCTGCGCGGCATTTTCTATTGTGGCGTTCGCCTGTCTGGCCCCGCATCGCGGCGTCGGTCCGCGCGCGCCGCCGCTGTCAAGGCAAGAGACCCTCAGCATGATGATGAGGATTTTCGGAATTGAACCGCGCCCCGCGATGTGAGACTTGGAAGCCGGTTTTCCCATGAAGGAGTGCGCCGAGATGACTGACAAACTGTCGAAGATGCTGGCCGAGCGTGACTGGATCATGGCCGATGGTGCCACCGGCACCAACCTGTTCAACATGGGCCTTTCCTCGGGCGATGCGCCCGAGATGTGGAACGTGGACGCGCCGGAAAAGATCAAGACACTCTATTCCTATGCGGTCGACAACGGTTCGGACCTGTTTCTGACCAACACGTTCGGCGGCAATGCCTCGCGCCTGAAACTGCACTCGGCGCAGGATCGCGTGCGCGAATTGAACCGCGTCGCTGCCGAACTGGGCCGCGAGGTGGCCGATGCCGCCGGGCGCGAGGTGATCGTCGCCGGCTCGGTCGGCCCGACCGGCGATATCATGGTGCCGATGGGCAGCCTCACGCATGAATTGGCGGTCGAGATGTTTCACGAACAGGCCGAGGGGTTGAAGGAAGGCGGGGCCGATGTGCTCTGGCTGGAAACGATCTCGGCCCCCGAAGAATACAAAGCCGCGGCCGAGGCGTTCAAGCTGGCCGGGATGCCGTGGTGCGGCACGATGAGTTTCGACACCGCCGGGCGCACCATGATGGGCGTGACCTCGGCGGCGATGGTCGACATGGTGGAAAAGCTCGACAATCCGCCGCTGGCGTTCGGCGCGAATTGCGGCGTTGGCGCGTCCGACCTTCTGCGCACGGTGCTGGGCTTTGCCGCGCAGGGCACCGAGCGCCCGATCATTGCCAAGGGCAACGCTGGCATTCCGAAATACGTCGACGGCCACATCCATTACGATGGCACGCCCGAGTTGATGGGCAAATACGCCGTGCTGGCCCGCGATTGCGGCGCGCGCATCATTGGTGGCTGCTGTGGCACCATGCCCGAGCATTTGCGCTCGATGCGCGAGGCGCTGGAAAACACCCCCAAGGGCCCGCGCCCGACGCTGGAAACCATCTCGGAAACGCTGGGCGGGTTTTCTTCGGCGGTGGATGGCACCGAGGAAGGTGGCGGCCCGACCCGCGAGCGCCGCTCGCGTCGTCGCCGGACCTGATCCCCAGTCGGGGTGAACGCGGCCCCTGCCCCGATCAGATCACCGGAAACACCGCCGGTAACACCCCGAAAACACCTAAGAACGAAAAAACCCCCGCCAATCTGGCGGGGGTTTCCTTTTGCGTATTCAAACCGTTGCAACGGTGGGATTACATCCCGATCGCTTCGCGGACCTTCTCGAGCGCCACTTTCAGCAGTTCGGGATTGTCCTTGGCTTTCTGAAGCCCGGTCTTGAGCAGGGTCTTCTGCATCGCCGGGATCTTGTCGCTGGCGTCGATCATCTCGGTCACCTTGTCGAGGTTGAAGCCGTCAACGCTCAAAAGCTCGGCCATGGAGCCGGCGCTTTCGCTTGCGGTTTCAGTCGCAGCCTCAGTCGCCGCTTCAGTGGTCTCCGTAGCGGTTTCAGCGGCAGCTTCGCTGGCGGCTTCGGCAGTCTCGGCTGCTTCCGACGCGGCTTCGGTTGCCGTCTCGGTTGCCGCTTCAGTCGCCTCGGTCGCAGTTTCGCTGGCTGCGTCTGTGGCCGCTTCGGTGGCCTCGGTTGCGGTTTCCGTCGCGGTTTCTGTGGCGGTTTCGGTTGCCGTCTCGGTTGCCGTCGCCGCATCGCTCACGGCTTCTTGCGCGGCTTGGGTCGCTTCGGCAGCGGTCTCGACCGCTTCGCTTGCGGTTTCAGCGGCTTTATCGGCCATGTCCTGCGCTTTTTCGGCGGCTTGCTCGGCCACTTCTGCGGCGGCTTCGCCGGCCTGCTCTGCGGCCTCTTGTGCGCCCTCGGCAACATCACCGGTCACGGTGGCCACGGCCTCGGCCGCTTCCTGTGCGGCTTCACCGGCCTGCTCGGCGGCATCCTGTGCCGTTTCGGCGGCCTCTTGCGCCATCTCGGTCACGGTTTCCGTCGCGCTTGCAGCCGCATCGCTGGCCGCTTCCGTCGTCGCACTGACCGTGTCTTTCGTGCCCTCGACAGCCGATTCCGCCGTCGATGCCACGTCTCCGGCGACGCTTTCGACCGCCTCTTTCACGTTCTGCCCGTTATAGACGTAGTATCCAACGCCCAGAACGAGCGCGATGACAATGACCCACACCAGATTCTTCATGTTCCTCATACCCCCTAAGGTCTTTCTGAAAGTCTTGCGGATGCCTATTCATCCAGCAGTTGACCAGATGCCGGGCATCGAAGGAAGCTTCAAGCCCCGAATTGCGCCTTATCGGCTGGAAATGGCGCAATAAACCCGCTTGAACCGGCGCGCCCCCGGCATTACCTTGCAGCACTGACACAGTTCCAGAACCATTGAAGGACAAATACCATAGCCCGCAGACCCCACAACGCGCCGCCCACCCGTGACACCGGCCCGCGCGTAAACGATCGTATCCGTGCCTCCGAAATCCGCCTGATCGGCGCCGAAGGCGAAAACGTCGGTGTCGTGACGCCCGAAGAGGCCATGCGCATGGCCGAGGAAGCCGGGCTGGACCTGGTCGAGATTTCGCCCAACGCCACACCGCCGGTCTGCAAGATCATGGATTTCGGCAAGTTCAAGTACGAACAGCAAAAGCGCGAATCCGAAGCCCGCAAGAAGCAGAAGATCATCGAGGTCAAAGAGGTCAAGTTCCGGCCCAACACCGACACGCATGATTACGACGTGAAAATGCGCAACGTGCTGAAGTTTCTGCAGAATGGCGACAAGGTAAAGGTCACCCTGCGCTTCCGTGGTCGTGAAATGGCGCACCAGAACCTTGGTCGTGAGCTGCTCGAGCGCGTCGCAGACGATGTGCAAGAAGTCGGCAAGATCGAGAACATGCCCAAGATGGAAGGCCGCCAGATGATCATGATCGTGGCGCCGCTGCCGAAGTAAGCCCGCAGCAAGGCTGCGCCGGGGGCAACACGCCCTCGCCCCGATTTCAAGGCGCCCCGTCCATCGACGGGGCGTTTTTGGTTTCAACATCAGGAGAGCCAGACCCATGTGGGAAACCCGTTTCCAGACCCCGGACTACGTGTTCGGCAAGGCCCCGGCCCGGTTCCTGCCCGACCATGCGGATTATCTCACCCCCGGCCTTTCGGCACTGTCCGTGGCCGATGGCGAGGGGCGCAATTCCGTCTACCTTGCGCGCCAAGGGCTGACCGTCACCGCGCTGGAATTCGCGCCTTCGGCCATCGCCAAGGCGCGCGCGTTGGCGCGGGAGCATGATGTCGAGGTCGATCTTCACAAGGCTGACGTGATCGCCGACCCATTCCCGGTGAAGGGCCCGTTCGACATCACGCTTGGCATCTTCATCCAGTTTGTCGGCCCGAAAGAGCGCGCCGCCCTGTTTGACAAAATGGCCCAGACCACCGCGCCGGGCGGCCTGCTGATGCTGCACGGCTATACCCCGAAACAGCTGGACTACGGCACCGGGGGGCCGCGCGCTTTGGAAAACCTCTATACGCCCGATCTTCTGGCCGGGGCCTTTTCGGGCTGGGAGATCCTCGAAAACCGCCCCCACGAGCGCGACCTTGACGAGGGCAAGGGCCATTCCGGCCGCTCTGCCCTGATCGATTTCATCGCCCGCAAGCCGCTTTGATTACGAAAAAGGCCCCGCCGCATCCGGCAGGGCCTTTTCCAGAAAAGCGATCAAAGCCTCAGCAGGCGGCGACGGCCCGCCGGGTCAGAACCCCGACCAGATGCGCGCGATACGCGGCGGTGCCGTGCAGGTCGCTCATCATGCCGTCGGCGTCGGGCGCCATGCCGTCCAGTGCCGAAGCGCTGAAATCCTTGGCCAGCGCCTCTTCCGCGGCGCTCCAGCGGAACACACCGCCTTCGCTTGCCCCGGTCACGGCGACGCGCACGCCGCCGCCGGTCTTGGCCACGAACACGCCGACCAGCGCAAAGCGCGAGGCGGGTTGTTCGAACTTCTGGTAATTCGCCGCTTCGGGTTTCGGGAACGTCACCGCGGTGACGATCTCGCCCTCGTCCAGCGCGGTTTCGAACAGGCCGACGAAATAGTCATCCGCCGCGATCTCGCGCTTGTTGGTCTTGATCGTCGCGCCCAGCCCCAGCGCCGCCGCCGGGTAACAGGCCGCCGGATCGTTGTTGGCCAGCGATCCACCGATGGTGCCACGATTGCGCACCGCCGGATCACCAATCCCGCCCGCCAACGCCGAGAGCGCCGGGATGGTGCCATCGGCGGCCACGTCGGCATGGCAGGTCGCCCCGCCCACGCTCACCCCGTCGCCCGAGGCGGTGATTCCCTGCATCTCGGCGATGCCGGTCAGGCTGACCAGTTTCGATGGCATCGCCAGCCGCTGCTTCAGCGTCGGGATCAGGGTCTGCCCACCGCTCAGCGGCTGCGCCTCATCCTCGCCCAGGGCCTTGATGGCTTCGGCCACGCTGCCGGGCCTTACGAATTCGAATTCATACATTTTCGTTCCTCCGGAAGACAAAGGGCACGCGCCCCTCGCTTCATCTGACCAGAAATATCCCGGGGGTGGTGACAAAATGCAAAGCATTTTGCACCTCGGGGGCTGGCCCCCGATCCCCCCGTATCCACTTAGCCCTGCATCGCGGCCCAGACGCGCGACGGGCTGACCGGCATGTCGACATGATAGATGTCATGCCCGCCCGAACGCAACGCATCCACGACCGCGTTGACGATCGCAGGGGGCGATCCGATCGCCCCGGCCTCACCACAGCCCTTCACGCCCAGCGGATTGTGGGTGCAGGGCGTCTGGCTCGAATGATCCACCGCGTAGAACGGCACATCGCTGGCGCGTGGCATGGCGTAATCCATGTAGGACGCGCTCAGAAGCTGTCCGTCCTCGTCATAGACACAGCTTTCCAGAAGCGCCTGACCGATGCCCTGACCGATCCCGCCATGCACCTGCCCGTCAACGATCATCGGGTTGATGATGTTGCCGAAATCGTCGGCGGCGGCAAAGGACAGGATCTCGACCTTGCCGGTGTCGGGGTCGACCTCCACCTCGCAGGCATAGGCGCCCGAGGGATAGGTGAAGTTCGCCGGGTCATAGAACGCGGTCTCCTCCAGCCCCGGCTCGATCTCTTCCAGCGGGTAGTTGTGCGGCACATAGGCGGCAAGGCAGACATCGCCCCAAGCCACGGCCTTGTCGGTGCCCGCGACGCTGAACTGCCCATCGGCCAGCTCGATATCGGCCTCGGACGCCTCAAGCAGGTGCGCGGCGATCTTCTTGGCCTTGTTGATCACCTTTTCAGCGGCGCGCACCATGGCGCTGCCCCCCACGGCGATCGAGCGCGAGCCATAGGTGCCCATACCCATCGGCGCCTTGTCGGTGTCGCCATGCTCGATCTCAACCATGCTGGCGTCGATCCCGATCATCTCGGCAATCACCTGCGGGAAGGTGGTTTCATGCCCCTGCCCGTGGCTGTGCGAGCCCGTCATCACGACGATCCCGCCGGTGGCATTCACCCGCACGGTGGCCGACTCGTAAAGCCCTGCGCGTGCGCCCAGCTGCCCGACAAGGTTGCTTGGCGCGATGCCGCAAGCCTCGATATAGCAGTTGACGCCAAGCCCGCGCAGCTTGCCGCGCGCTTCGCTTTCCTTGCGCCGCGCGTCGAACCCGGCCCGGTCGATCATACTCTCCAGCACATCCATCGTGCCGTGATAATCGCCGGTGTCGTATTCCACCGCGACGGGCGTGGCATAGGGGAACTCGGTGATGAAATTCTGCCGCCGCAACTCTACCGGATCGACGCCCAGCTCACGCGCGGCCTTGTCGATCACGCGTTCCAGCTGGAAGGTCGCCTCGGGGCGGCCCGCGCCGCGATAGGCATCCACCGGCACCGTGTTGGTAAAGACCGCCTTCACATTCACATAGATCAGCGGCGTCTTGTAGTTGCCCGCCATCAGCGTGCCATGCAGCCACGTCGGCACCGACGGGGCAAAGGTCGACAGGTAAGCGCCCATATTGGCATGGGTGTCGGTCCTGAGCGCGGTGAAGTTGTTGTCCTTGTCCAGCGCCAGCTGGATCGTGGTCACGTGATCGCGGCCATGGGCATCCGAGATGAACGCCTCGGAGCGGGACGATGTCCACTTCACCGGGCGGTTCACCGCCTTGGCGGCAAAGGTGCAGAACGCCTCTTCCGCGTAGTGGAAGATCTTGGTGCCAAAGCCGCCGCCCACATCCGGCGCGACAACGCGCAGCTTGTGCTCGGGAATGCCAAGCACGAAGGCGCCCATCAGAAGCCGGATCACATGCGGGTTCTGCGAGGTAGTGTAAAGCGTGTGATCGCCGGTGGCGCGGTTGAAATCGCCAATAGCCACGCGCGGCTCCATCGGGTTGGCCACGAGCCGCTGGTTCCTGAGTTCCAGCGTGGTCACATGCGCCGCCTCGTCAAAGGCCTTGGCGACCGCGTCCTTGTTTTCCTCGACGAAGCCCCAGTCATAGCAGAGGTTCGAGGTCAGGTCGTCATGCACCTTGGGCGCGCCGTCCTCTAGCGCCGCCTTCATGTCGATCACGGCGGGCAGTTCTTCGATATCAAGCTCGATCATTTCGGCGGCATCGCGCGCCTGTTCGGGCGTTTCGGCCACCACGGCGGCAATCGGATCGCCGACGTGACGCACCTTTCCCTGAGCCAGAACCGGGTGCGCCGGTTCCTGCATCGGCTGGCCGTGCTTGTCGGTCACGCACCAGCCGCAGGGCAGCCCGCCGATCCCTTCGAAATCCGCGCCGGTAAAGATCCGCACCACGCCCGGCATCTTGGCCGCCTCGGACGTGTCGACCTTGTTCAGCCTGCCATGCGCCACGTCAGAGCGCAGGAAATGCACGTAAGCCTGACCGCGAATGTTGATGTCGTCTGTGTAATTTCCCGTGCCGCTGAGAAAGCGAACGTCCTCGCGCCGCGTTGTGCTGGCGCCGATGCCCCCGTTGGGGCCTCCATCCTTAGGCATGTCAATCCTCCCTAAATTGCGGTGTCCGGGTCCGCGCTCCTCCACGCGGGGCCCCGTCCCTCTCCGCGTTATTCCGCCGCGATGGCGCTCACGTCCTGACCGCTGGCCGCCATGATCGCCTTGACGATGTTATGATAGCCGGTGCAACGGCACAGGTTACCTTCCAGATGGTGGCGCACCTCGGCCTCGCTCGGCTTGGGGTTTTCCTTCAGGAGCGACGCCGCCGCCATCACCATGCCCGGCGTGCAAAACCCGCACTGAAGCCCGTGATGATCCTGAAACGCCTGCTGGATCGCGTTGAGCGTGCCGTCCTCGGCGGCCTGCCCTTCGATCGTGGCGATCTCGGCCCCTTCGGCCTCGAGCGCGAGCATGGTGCAGCTTTTCACCTGCTTGCCATCGACATGGACGGTGCAGGCGCCACATTGGCTGGTGTCACAGCCGATATGAGTGCCGGTGAGGTTCAGGTTTTCCCTCAGAAATGTGCTAAGAAGCGTGCGGCCCTCGACCTCTCCGGTCGCGGATTTGCCGTTCACGGTCATACTGACCTGTGGCATGCGGTATCCTCCCTTGGTACCAAATTTTCCCTTGGTGGGGCGAGTTAAGCACGCACCTTGCCACTTGAACAGGTGAAATTTCAGGCATATCGCCAATTCCCCCACGGGCAATGCCGAAGGATCAGGCGACGCCGCGCGGGTGCCCCCTGAGCGGGATCTCTTTCAACAGGCCCCCAACGCCCATCGCGGCGATCTCTTTCTTGCCGACATCCAGTCCGCAGATCACCCGCGAAAGCACCCAGTCCGCACCGTTGAGCGCCGGTGAGCGCGCGCATCCCGGCAGGCCAATCACCACCCGCTTGTCATACTTGCCGATAAACAGAAGGTTGCCGGGATCGACCGGCATGCCGAAGCGGCGGATGCGCCCGCCCGCGCGGCGCACCGCCTCGGGGGCGACATCATGCAGATCGGACGTGGCCGATGCGGTCAGAATCAGGATCAAGTCGCCCTTCGCCCGCTTCACCGCCTTTTTCATCGGCTTTTCCGCGTGCGCCACCACCAGCACCTCGTCAAGGGTCACGCCAAGCGCCGTCAGACGTGCTTCGATCGCCGCGCGCCCCTTGTCGGCCAGCTTTTCATTCGGCCCGCCCGCCACTTCGCTGATGATCAGGCTGGCACTGCCTATCGTGGGCCGGGCCAGCCGCATCGCGCCACGCGCATGGGCCACGGCGCGGCCCACATCCGCGCCCGGCACACCGTAGGAGATGATCTTGATCGTCGCCGCCAGCCCGCCTTTTGCCAATTGCTGAAAGGGCGGCACCGTGGCCACCGTGATCATCGGGTTCACCCGGTTCACCGCCGCGATCTTGTCCGCGTCCAGCACCACGACCCCTGCCCCTTGGGCGATCAGGTTTACCCGCCCGGTGGTGGCCGTTCCGGCGCCGAGGCCATCGCCATCGCCCGAAATCAGTGCCGCCGCCACGGCGCGCGCGGCGGCGTCTTCGTGCAGGTCTTCGGCTTCGAGCCGCGCCACCGTCACCTCGCTCAGCCCGGCGGCGGCCAGCGCTGTCAGATGCGCCTCTTCCAGCACCATGCCTTTGCGCAGCCGCTTTTTGCCCGCCTGCACCGAATGGGCGAGGATCGCGCCCTCGGCGGCGGTCAGGGGAACCGGGCCAAACTTCACGGGCACCTCAGCACGGCAATCGCCTGCCCAAGGATCGACACAGCGATTTCCGCCGGCCCCGCCGCCCCGATATCAAGGCCCACGGGGCCGTGAATGCGCGCGATCTCGCCTTCGGAAAACCCGGCCTCCTGCATCCGCGCGACGCGCTTGGCGTGGGTCCGGGTCGAACCCAATGCGCCGATGTAATAGACTTGCGAGCGCAGCGCCGCGATCAGCGCCGGATCGTCCAGCTTCGGATCATGCGTCAGCAGCACCAGCGCGGTGCGCGCGTCCAGCCCAAGGCTTTCGACCGCCTCATCGGGCCAATCCTCAAGGATGGTCTCACCGGGAAACCGCGCCTCCGAGGCAAAGGCCGGGCGTGGGTCGATCACCACCGGATCGAACCCGGCGATCCGCGCCATCGGCACCAGCGCCTGCGCGATATGCACCGCGCCAACCACGATCATGCGCAGCGGCGGGTTGTGGATGGTGACGAATGTGCCGTCCTCTTCAAACCCGGCGCGATCCATGCGGAAACGCTCTTCGAACCCCTCGCGCGCCAAACGGCGCGGTCCGTTTTCGGGCGACAGCACCGCGACCGCCTCGCGCGCGGCGCGCGCCGCGACCAGTTCCTCCAGAACCGCGATGGGCAGCACCGGGCCGATGGGTTCCACCATCACCCGGATGGTGCCGCCACAGGCCAGCCCCACGGCAAAGGCATCGCCATCGCTGACCCCGTATTCCAGCATCCGCGCTTGGCCGTCCTCCAACGCTTCGAGCGCCTCGGTGATCACCGCGCCCTCGACGCAACCGCCCGAGACCGAGCCTTGCATCGCGCCATCCTCGGCAATCGCCAACTGGCTGCCGACGCGGCGCGGCGCGCTGCCCCATGTCTGCACCACGGTGGCCAGCGCCACGCGGCGCCCCTCGCGCACCCAGGACAGCGCCACTTCGGGTATGTTGTCGAACCGCTCCATCTCTCTCCCTCCGGGCCCGGCGGGGCCTGCCACGTGTTGCGCGCAGCATGGCCCCTGCCCGGGGCAAGATCAATCGCTCGCCGCACACGGGGCTTCCCGCCACAAAAGAAAACGGCCACCCGCGAAGGGCAGCCGTTCCCGATCATTGAAATGCCGAAAGCGTCACTCGGCGGGGGCAATCGCCTCACCACGGCCTGCCAGACGTTCGGGCAGGATGAAGGCGATCACGATGAACGCAAGGCCCAGAACAAGGCCAAGCACATCGCCCTGCACACCGGTGATACCCTCGAACTTCGAGCCGGGCACAGTGCCTAGGGTGACCTTGCCACCGGCCACGTCCTCAAGCAGGCCGCTGGCCTTCCACATCGGATATGTGACCATATAGGCCGCCGCGCCCAGAAGGCCGCCTGCGATGAAGAACAGCGCATCCTTGCGCCCCGAGGCCGCCGCGCACACGCCGGTGCCCGGGCAATAGCCCGCCGCAGCCCAGCCGCCGCCAAGCAGCACACCGCCAATGAACACGCCGACATAGGCGGCTTTCACGCTCATGTGGCCGACATCGACAAGGCCCAGCATCTGACCGCCGAACATCAGGAAAGACCCCACGCCGATGGCCAGAAGGATGGTCTTCATCAGGTGCAGGTTGGTGAGGTTCAGCATCTTGCCGATCCAGTTGGGATTGGTCGCGCCGATCCGGTCAAGCGTGGCGCCAAACAGGGCGCCGATCACGATAGCGAGAATAATGGTGCTCATAACTCAGCCCTCCTTGCGATACATCATCATGGCCACGGGAATGGCCGCGAGGAACGCGCCCGCGGCAAAGATATAGCCCGACAGCGCGGTCTGCATCATGCCCGACATCATGTGCCCCGAGGTGCAGCCCCCCGCCAGACGCGCGCCGTAAAGCACGACAAACCCGCCGACAAAAGCCACGAGATAGCGCTTCGCCGGCGTATCGCCGTAGTTGGCATACCAGATCGCGGGCAAGCGGCGCTCATCGCTGCCGATGCCACCGCGCGCCATGACCGACAGAAACGCGCCCAGCATCATCGCGCCGACGAAAACGAAGCTGTAGTTCAGCGGATTGGCAACCGACTTGGCGTATTTGCCGCCCGATTTCGCCAGATAGGCATTGGTCGAGGTGTAGCCCTCTTCCGTCTTGGTCACGAGTTCCGAATTGACAGCATCTCCGATGATCCCGTCAAGAATAACGAACTGCGTCGAAACCCCGATCGGCTTTACCAGCAGCACCGCCAGGAAGAAGACGAGTCCCAGAAGGACGCCGCCAATTTTCCAATTGAGTGTCATGAAGTGATCCTTCTCTGATTTTCACATTCTGGCTCGGGATATATCGGGTTTTGCGAATGTGTGTAAATGATTCAAATCAAACCTTTCCAGCATCGCACCGGCGCGCATACCCTTCGTTCATTGTATTCACAAGGTATTCACGAGGTTCTTTCATGACACGTATTCTTTGCCTGACCTTTGCTGCCGTCTTGACGCTTCCCACGCCGCTTTGGGCGGAAAAGCCCCTCGCGCAGTATTTCGGCGCGGACAACAACTGCTATGGGCAGGCCTATACCGAAGCCGACCTCGCGGCACGCCCCGATCAGGCTGTGACGGCGATCCGGCTCACCCATTTTCCGCGCAGCGAAGGGTTTTTCGACGCTCAGGGCCGCAAAGTTTTCTACCCCGACACGCCGGAAATTGTGGTCAACCTCACCATTCGTCATAAAGGTCACGAAGGGCCATTGCTGGCCACCGGGTTCTGCTGGCCCGACGGCACCGGTATGGCCTGCGGGCTGGAATGCGACGCCGGACAGTTTTCGCTGACCGGGACAGACAAGGATACCCTCCTGCTCACCCTGACGAGCAAATTGCAGTTCGACGGCTGTGGAGGCACATCGACGACCCTGACCACAGGTGATGCCAAGCATGGCTTCGAGATGCGCCGCCTGTCCGCCGACACCTGCGCACCGCTGGATTGATGGCGCATCCCGCGACGCAGGGCAAAATTCTTGCGAAGAATTTTGGACGGAAAATTCGAAATTTTCCGCGCGCCTACGCGTCGATCATTGCCATCAGACGGGCCTTTTCGCCCATGTCATCGGTGCGGGATATGGCGGCAGCGAGGTCTTCGAGCGAGGCGATGGAATGGCCCGCGCGGAAGCTGTCGACATGGGGCAGCATGGCGCGGATGCCTGCCGCCTTGGGCGCGAAGCCGTCCCAGCGCAACAGCGGGTTGAGCCAGATGAGGCGGCGCGATGACAGGTGCAATCGCTCGATCTCGCGCTCGAGGATGCCGGCATCGTCCCGGTCAAGTCCGTCCGAGATCAGCAGCACCACCGCGCCCTGCCCCATCACCCGGCGCGACCAGTCTTGATTGAATGCCTTGAGCGAGGTGCCGATGCGGGTGCCGCCCTCCCAATCCTGCGCTTCGGAACCTGCGGCTTTCAGGGCCTGATCCACGTCGCGCGTGGCAAGATGGCGGGTAATGTTGGTCAGGCGCGTGCCGAAGGTGAAAGCATGCACCTTGGCCCAGCCGGCCCCTTTTTCATTGGCCACCGCATGCAGAAAATGCAGCACCATGCGGGAATACTGGCTCATCGAGCCGGAGATGTCGCACAGCACCACGAGGTTGGGCCAGCGCGGGCGCGGCGCCTGCATCTTCAACTGCCGCAGCTCGCCCCCTTCGCGCATCGCCGCGCGCAGGGTTCGGCGCCAATCGAGCCGCGCGCCCTGTGGTGAGGCCATGCCGCGACGGGTTTTCAGCGGTTTCACCGGCAGTTTCAGCCGCGCCAGCATACGCTTGGCCTCAGCCACTTCGGCGGTGCTCATCTGTTCGAAATCGAGTTTGCGCAGCCGTTCTTCCGAGGACATGGTGCGCGAGGCGTCGATCTCGATCTTCACATCCTCGCCGCTTTGTTCGAGGTCGGGCGCGTCGCGCTCGACCCCGTCGAGCAACGCCTCGGCGGCGCGTTTTTCCGCCGCTTCGCCACGGCGTTCCTCCTGCACCCCGCGCACGGCGGGCAGCATCATCGCCATCATGTGCTCCATATAGCGCGGATCGCGCCAGTAGAGGCGAAAGACCTGTGCAAAGATGCGGCGATGTTCGGGGCGGGCGACGAAACAGGCATGCAGCACCCAGAAGAAATCGGCCTTCTCGGTAAAACCCGCCGCCTCGACCGCGCGAATGGCGTCGATCACCCGGCCCGGGCCGATCGGCAGGCCCGCTTTCCTGAGCGCGCGGGCGAAATGAATGATGTTGTGGGTGAGCTTGGGATCGTCGGGAAGCTCGAGATCGGGGAGCTCTACCATGGGCCGCGGACCGGGGGGTTTGCCCCCCCGGACCCCCGCAGGATATTTAGGGCCAAGTGAAGCATCAGGCCGGTTCCAGGCTGGCCTTGACCTCGTCGAGGATGCGCTTGGCCTCGCTGCCCTGAAGTTTCTGGATGTCGTCCTGGTATTTCAGGATCGCGCCCAGCGTGTCGGCGATGACGTCGGGCGACAGGTCGAGCACGTCGAGCGCCAGCAGGCATTTCGCCCAGTCGATGGTTTCGGCCACGCCGGGACGTTTGAAGAGATCTTCGGTGCGCAAGCGCTGAACGAAGGCGACCACCTGTTTCGAGAGCGCATCGGCCGCTTCGGGCGCGCGGGCGTGGAGGATTTCGATCTCACGCTCGAAATCGGGGTAATCGACCCAGTGGTAAAGGCAGCGGCGCTTGAGCGCGTCATGCACTTCGCGGGTGCGGTTGGAGGTCAGGATGACGATTGGCGGTTCAGGCGCCTTGATGGTGCCCAGTTCCGGGATGGTGACCTGAAAATCCGACAGCGCTTCCAAGAGGAAGGCCTCGAACGGTTCGTCCGTGCGATCAAGCTCGTCGATCAGCAGCACCGGCGCGCCGCCGTCCTGCGGGCGCATGGCTTGCAGGAGGGGACGCTCGATCAGGTAATCCTCGGTGAAAAGCTCGGTTTTCAGCAGGTCGGCATCGGCCCCTCCGGCGGCCTCGGCGGCGCGGATGGCGATCATCTGTTCGGCGAAGTTCCATTCGTAAACCGCGCTCGACGCATCGAGCCCTTCGTAGCATTGCAGCCGGATCAGGCGCCGGCCCAGCCCCGCGGCGATGGCCTTGGCGATCTCGGTCTTGCCGGTGCCGGCCTCGCCCTCAAGAAACAGGGGCCGACCCAGTTTCAGCGCGAGAAAGGTCACCGTGGCCAAGGCGCGGCCACAGACATAGTCTTGTTCGGCCAGCATCTTTTGCACGTCGTCGATGGATTGCATATCGCTCATGGTTGGGGCCTCCCTCGCGGCCCAAGAGGCCACGCCGGACGCAAGAGGTCAAGCGCCCTGCTGTCACGCAAAAGAGTCACATTCGCACCGTTTGCGCGGCTTTCTTGACGTGTGCGCCCGCAAATGCGATTCTTTATCTTAACGAAATCAAGGCAAGGTCAGCCCGGAGCAAACCGGGCGGCAAAGGCGGGCAGATGAAAGACCTCACCCACGGCGCAGGTGCGCACGCGGTTCAATTGGCGGGGATGCGATAATGCGTATCACGGCCGTGACCTGTGTGAAGAACGAGGGGCCGTTCCTGTTGGAGTGGATCGCCTTCAACCGTTTGATCGGCGTGACCGATCACCTGTTTTATTCCAACGATTGCACCGATGGCACCGACCGGTTGCTTGATGCCCTGGCGGCGCGCGGGTTGGTCCAGCACCTGCCCAACCCCGCCGAGGGGCGCAATTACCAGATGGAGGCGCTGAAAGACGCCAAGACGCAGGACATCGTGAGCGAGGCGGATTGGGTCTGGATCGCGGATGTGGACGAATTCCTGAACATCCATGTCGGCGATCACACCATTCCCGCGCTGATCGAGGCCTGCGGCACCCCGCAGGCGATTTCGATCAATTTTCAGTTCTTTGCCAATGCCGGGGTCGACGCGTTCGAGGACCGCCCCGTCATCGCGCAGTTCACCCGCTCGCACAATCCCGATCTGTGGGGGGGCGAAGCCGCGATCGAGGTCAAATCCCTCATGCGCAACGATTTTCCGCTGAAGTACTTCGGCGCGCACCGGCCATTTTTTCGTGACAAACTACCCAAGAAGAAACGCCCGCACTGGACCGATGCCTCTGGCCGCGACGTGCAGCACAGGTTTCTGGTGGCCGCCAATCCGCGCCGCATCCGCCGTTTTCCGGCGCGCGGCGCGCGGGCGTTTGCCACGCTCAACCACTATGCACTGCGCTCGCTCGACAGCTATCTGGTCAAGAACGACCGGGGCGATGTGAACCGCGAAAACCGCGCCTTCGATGACACCTATTGGCGCGAGCGCAACGATGCCGCATGGGAAGACCTGTCGATCCAGCGCTACCTGCCGGCGCTGGAAAAGGCGCTGAGCGAACTTAAATCCGATCCTGAAATCAAAGCCTTGCATGACGAAGCTTGCGCACTGCATGAAGCAAAGCGCGACGCCCTTCTGGCACAGCCCGAGTATCAGGAGATGCGCGAGCAATTGCGCGCCGCCTCGACGCTGCCGCCGCAGGAGGAAGACATGCTGCGCGATCTGGGTCTTGACGATGTGCTCAAGGAGCTGACCGCATGAGCCGCCTGATCGTCGTCAACCTCGGCCTGCCGAAATCGGGCACCACCACGCTGGCGCGGGCGCTGCGCGAGGCGGGGTTCAAGGTGGCCGATCATCATATCCGCAAGGACGATACCCCCAACAAGGAGCTGCACAATCGCCTTGTCGGTGGGCGTATGTATCGCGGCTATTTCGCATCTGGCGATCCGCTCGAAGAGCTGCATGAATTTGACGCCTTCAGTGAAATCAACGGCCTGCGCGGACCACACAGCCTTTGGCCGCAGACCGATTTCGGCGTGATCAGCGCGCTGCGCGAATTTCACCCTGGCATCCGGTTTCTGGCCTCGTCGCGCGACCCCAAGGATCAGGCGATGAGCATGTTGAAATGGTCGGATCTTGGCACCGACAGGCTGCCCTCTTCGACCGTGCCGGGCCTGCCCAAATCCTATGGACAGACGCTGCATGAGCGGGCGAAATGGATCGCCGCGCATCACGCGTTTTTGCGCAAGATCTTCGAAGGGTCCAAGGATTTCCTTGAATATGACATCGCGGATACGGGCGCGCGCGACAAGATCGCCGCCTTTCTGGGCCGCGAGATGCCTTGGTGGGGGCGGCTCAACGCCAATGATCCGGAGCGGAGCGCGAAACGCGCGGATAAATCCGGCGAGAAACAGAAAAAGACCAAGAAGAAAAACAAGGAAGGAGCGGCCTGATGCGCATCGCTCTGCATATCGGGATGGAGCAGGTCGGCGCCGAGCGGATCCAGCAGACCCTTGCCGACAAGCGCGACGGGCTGGTCCCGAAATCCATCCTCTATCCGCGCAGCCCCGGGGCCAAGAACCACACCCGGCTTTACATGGCCGTGAGCGATCCCGACCACGTCGATCCGCTGCGCTTTAACCGCGGGTTCATTGATCCGGCGGCGCAGGCCGACCTGCGTCAACAGCTTTCCGATGGCCTCGCGCGTGAGATCGAGGCGGCCAAACCCGAGTTGATGATCCTGTCGGCCTCGCAACTTGGCGCGTCACTGGCGCGCGAAAGTGAAGTTGCGCGGCTGCACGCCCTGCTTGCGCCTTTTTCGAGCGATATCAAGCTGGTGGCCCACGTTGATGAACCCGCGCGCCTGCTTGCGCGGCACTATGCGGGGCAGGTTTTCGAAGGGCGCGCCCATCCGCTGGACCTTGAACTGGAACTCGCCGGAACGAGTGATTGGTGGGACGATGCGCTGCTGGAAGCGCACCGGATCGACCCGCAGGCGGGACAGTTTCTTGAAACCCAGACCCCCGCCTTCTGGCTCGACTATCCGCGCCTTGTGCAGCATTGGGAGGGGGTGTTTGGGCAAGGTGCGCTTTCGCTGCGCCCCTATGACGCCGAGCTGTTCCATTCCCCCGACCTGACGGATGAAATCCGCGCCGCTTTCGGCATTGACGAAAGCATCGGCAAGGCCGCGCCCTCGGTCGTGCCGCCGGAACCGTCCGAGGCATGGATTGCCCGCGCGCGCCAGTTGAACGCGCTGTTTCTCAGGGTGCTGGGCGCGCGCAAACGCATCCTGCCGCGTCCGCTTTGGCGCAAGTTCCTGTCCGAGATCGAGGTGGATGGCCCGCCGATCGACCCCGCCACGCTGACCGATATCTCCAAAGGGCTTGCCCCGGGTATCAAAGAGCTTCTGAAAACCCAGCCCGCCCTGTCGGCCACGGCGTTGAAGCCGCCGCGCGCCAAGGACACGTGGCAAGAGGCCGACCCGAAATTCGGCTTCCGCCCCTCGCAATACCTGCTGGGCTTCATGTGGCAGATCGACAAGGCCACCCGCGAGGAAACCACCAAGCTCGAGGCGCTGACCCGCGCGCCCACCCCCTCGCCCGCCGCCGAGGTGGCGCCGGATGTGGCATCCCAAACAACGCCCACCAAACCCGACAGTGCCGATACGCCGAACGCGATCCTGCCGCCGCAGGCGCGCGAGAACCTTGAACGCCTGCACGGCTCGGCCTTTGCGCCGCATGACCGCATGGGCATGGTCAACGAAGAAGAGCTTGCCGCCGCCTATACGGTGATGGCGCCGCGCAAACTGCCCAAGGGCAGCAGCGGCAATGTGATCGTCGGCTGCATGAAGAACGAGGCGCCCTATATCGTCGAATGGGTCGCCTATCACCGCGCCATGGGCGTGGATAACTTCCTGATCTACACCAACGATTGTTCGGACGGCACGAGTGAAATCCTCGACCGGCTGCAAGAGATGGGCGTGCTTCAGCATCGCAACAACGACAACTGGAAAGGCAATTCGCCCCAGCAATACGCGCTGAACCAGTCGCTCAAGGAACCGGTAATCAAGAATGCCGACTGGATCATCCACATCGACGTGGATGAATTCATCAACGTGCGCTGTGGCAACGGCACGCTGGACGATTTCTTTGAACGGGTGCCCGATGCCACCAATGTCGCCATGACATGGCGGCTGTTCGGCCATAACGGCGTGACGACGCTGTCGGACGATTTCGTGATCGACCAGTTTGACACCTGCGCGCCGAAGTTCTGTCCCAAGCCGCACACCGTCTGGGGCTTCAAGACGATGTTCAAGAACATCGGCGCCTATGAGAAAATCTCGTGCCACCGGCCCAACAAGCTGGACGACAAATTCAAATCAAAGGTCAAATGGGTCAACGGTTCAGGCAAGGACATGACGCGCGAAGCCTCGGAAAAGGGCTGGCGCAGTTCCAAGAAGTCCATCGGTTATGACCTTTTGCAGCTTAACCACTATGCGCTGCGCTCGGCGGAATCCTTCCTGATCAAGCGCCAGCGGGGCCGCGCCCTGCATGTCGACCGTTCGATCGGCATCAACTACTGGATTCGCATGGATTGGTCGGACGCGCGTGACATCACGATCAAGCGCAACCTGCCGCGCCTGCGCGATGAATACGACCGCCTGATGCAGGACGAACAGTTGCGCGCCATTCACGAAGCCGGCCTCGCGTGGCACCGCGCCAAGGCCGAAGAATTGCACGCCATGCCGGAATTCAAAGATCTTTACGAGCAGGCCCTGAAAATCAAACTCAACGGCATGGAGCGCGTCGCCTATGCCCTCGCCCTTGATATGGAGAGTTGACGATGAACGCCCCTCTTTCCCCCGAAGTTGCCGTGACGGATCAGCCTGTACCGCAAGAAGACGCAGAAACCGCGACCAAGCCCTCGGTCATCCCGTCCCGCGGGATCAAGATGCCGATGGACAAGGCCCTTTTGCGCCCCCGCATCCGCCAATCCCTGCGCAAGAACAGCTACGAGGGATACGAGGCCGACGCGATCATGAAGATCGCCCGCGAGGGCGACACGGTGATCGAACTGGGCGCCGGGATCGGCTATATCTCGACGCTGATCGGCGTGCACAAACCGGTGAAGGCGATCCATGCGTTCGAGGCCAATCCCCGGCTGATCGACTATATCCACCGCGCCCATGCCCTGAACGGTGTGACCAACGCCACCGTTCACAACGCCCTTCTTGCCCCGCGCAAGGGGCCGCCCTGCGACTTCTATATCCGGCAAAACTTCCTTGCCTCGTCGATGGACCCCGAGGGCGGGCCCGAAGATGGCGTCGTTGCCGTCGAACAGATCGAGGTGCGCAACATCAACACCACCTTTCGCGAGATCAAGCCAGACGTTCTTGTCTGCGATATCGAAGGGGCCGAGGCCGAAATCCTGCCCGCCCTGAAATACGACGGGCTGCGCGCCGCCGTGATCGAACTGCACCCGCAAAACGTCGGCGCGCCGGGCATCCGCGCCGTGTTCGATGCGATGCACGCTGCCGGGCTGGCCTTCTATCCGCGCTGGTCGCATCGCAAGGTGGCCGTATTCCGGCGCGAATGGTAGGCGCGCCAACACGATGAAGATCACCGCCATCCTGACCGTGCGAAACGAGGCCGCCTATTTGCTGGAATGGCTGGCCCATCACCGCGCTGTTGGGGTGAGCGATTTCCTCATCTTTTCAAACGATTGCGACGATGGCACCGATGCCATGCTCGACCGGCTGGCCGAGATGGGGCACCTGACCCACATTCGCAACGATGGCCCGCATGACAAGGGCGGCATCCAGTTCACGGCGATGAAACAGGCCGACAAGCACCCGCTGGTGCACGAGGCCGACTGGCTGATCACGCTGGATGCAGACGAGTTCATCAATATCCACGTCGGCGATCATACCATTCCGGCGCTGCTATCCGCCCTGCCCCAGGCCACCGCCATCACCCTGACCTGGCGGCTGTTCGGCTCCATGGGCCTGGCCCGGTATGAGGATGCGCCGGTGCTTGACACCTTCACCCACGCCGCGCCCGAAATCATGTATTGGCCGTGGCGCGCGTCGATGTTCAAAACGCTGTTTCGCAACGATGGCACCTATGCCAAGCTCGGCGTGCATCGTCCCCGCAAACCCGATCATGACAAGCTTCAAAAAGCCCGCTGGTTCGATGGCGAGGGGCGTGCCCTGCCCGAGACATTTCTGAACGGGCGCATCTTCTCGCCTTATGGCCGGTCTAACTATGCGCTGGCCCAGCTTAACCACTATCCGCTTGGCAGCATGGAAAATTTCATCGTCAAAGCCGACCGGGGCCGCGCCGTGCATTCGCATCACATGCTCGATCTCGATTACTGGATCGAGCGCAACTATATGATCGAGGAAGACACCACGATTTCGGCCCTCGCCCCCAGCCGCGATGCCGAACTCGCCGCGCTCAAGTCCGATCCCACCCTTGCCCGCCTACACGACGACGCGGTCGCATGGCGCAAGGCCCGCTTTGCCGAATTGCTGCAAGACGAACCATTTCGCGCGCTCTATGGCCGCCTGTTGCAATGCCCACCCTCGCGCCCCGTGTCGGCACAAGCGGCGCGGTTTCTGGCCCAACACGCGCGGCCTGGAAAGGCATGAGGCGCTAGACGCCATCGCCACGAACAAGCGGTCAAGGGCCGAAATTCACACACGGATGGATGGAGACTGGCTTTTGATGCAGTCCGCTCCGAAGTCTGTGATGCGGGACGTAGCGGACCTTTTTTCTCTGCAAGACAAGGCCGGTAACAACCCCAAGCAGACGTAAGTCAATTAGGACAAAATGAGAAAAGCAGATCTAAAGTTAACAAGGCTGCTATTACGGCTCGGCATGAGGGAGCAGCTAGTGAAGTCGGACGCAGCCTTGCGTTGATCTGTGAGGCAGCAGAGTGCAAACACCACGGTAGTGATTGATTTAGTGATTTATCCAAGCTAATTCCCGGTTAATGTGGTTTGAGTCATTAGCGTTCCAATGAGGCGAAAGCAAAATGGGTGACGAAGAATTATTTGGTGCGGTAGTGAATGAGATTTCCAAAGGTCAAGTCGATGAAAACCTTCTTGCCAAGGCTCGCTTCCTTGCAAAAGGTGACACAAAAGATACTGAGTTCAAATACATAGAGCTTCGTGTCCAGCAGTTGAAATCGGACAATATCCAAAAGCATATCAATGCTACGAAAGACGCAGCGCGCATAATTGCTCCGGCGTTGGGACGGTTTTCTTGGGATTTCGCCAAAGCAGTTTTGCTAGGACTTCTAATCGTGGGCCTAGTGGGGGCAATACTCCAAGCATTCTTGTGAAAGCCCGGCGCTTCAACGTTTGAAAGGGGTCTTACCAGTCCTTCGCTGCACTCAGCGCAAAGGTCTGATTCGGCCAGGTTTTCAAGCGTCGTTCTCCGGCAACCCGAACGTGTTCCCGCCACGCCTCTCACCGCTCCGGCGTTATATATCGGCATTGCAGCCCATGCATCCTGCGGCCAACGCCCTACTCCTTAAAATCCCCCTAAAATTAGCCACATTTCTTCCCAGATTCGCCTGAATTGCGGCCTATCCCTTGGCCCCAAACCACAAGAAGCCGGCGTAAGCCCGGCGTATTTCCGAGGCGAAAATCGATGCAGGACACGCCCAACATTCTCGACACCTCCCTTGCGGGCCTCGACAAGGCCGGCTGGCTGAGCCGTGTCGCGGACATCGCTGAAGAGGCGGGCCATTTCGTGCCGCTGGGCAAGAAACACGTCGCCGCCTTCATCGACGAGGGCAACACCCTGCTGGTCAGCTTTGAAACCCTGCAAGGCATTCGCGCCCTGTCGGATGAGGCGCGCCCGCTTGGCTGGGATATGGCGCGCGAAATGGGTTGGTCCTCGCTCTCGGTGATCTCGGATGGCGACACGTGGTTTCGTGATCGCAATGTCTATGGCTATTTCGACCAGTTGATCGACGATGGCTTCCTCGAAGAATTCGACAACGTGATCTTCTACGGCGCGGGTCCCTGCGGCTATGCGGCGGCGGCGTTTTCCGTGGCCTCGCCCGGCGCGACAGTGCTGGCGATCCAGCCGCAAGCCACGCTCGATCCGCGCGTTTCTGAATGGGACGAGCGGTTTACCCACATGCGCCGCACCTCCTTTACCGATCGCTACGGCTATGCGCCCGACATGCTCGACGCGGCGCAGCACGCCTTCATCCTTTATGACCCGCAGGTCGAGTTGGACGCGATGCACACCGCGCTCTTCACCCGGCCCAACGTGACCAAGTTCCGCACCCGGTTCCTCGGCTCTTCGATCCAGTCCGAGTTGCTTGAACTGAACCTGCTGAAACCGATCCTCGCACGCGTCGGCAAGGGCACGCTTGATCCGGTCAGCTTCGCCCGCCTGATGCGTGCGCGCCGCGATCATCCGCCCTACCTGCGCGCCGTGCTGGCCACGATCGACCGGCAGGATCGCCCGTGGCTGGCGACCTTGCTCTGCCGCAACGTGCTGGCCCGGCTCGACTCTGCCCCGCGCTTTTCCCGCCGCCTCAAGCAACTCCAGCGCGAGGCCGCTGACGGCAACATCCGGATTCCGCCCGAACAAGCATAAATCAGGGGCGCGACCGTTCGAAAAGCCCGCCCCCGGCCGCCAGCTTGCGCGACTCACTGGAAAGCGCAGCCGCAATAGGCTAAGCGGCACCCCATGACCCAGACACTCACGATCCGCCGCCCCGACGACTGGCACCTGCACCTGCGCGATGGCGCGATGCTGCGCGCTGTCCTGCCCGAAACCACCCGCGATTTCGCCCGCGCGATCATTATGCCCAATCTGGTGCCCCCGGTGGTCACCGGCGCAGAGGCCGCCGCCTATCGCGACCGCATCCTTGCCGCCCTTCCCGAGGGCGCGGCGTTCAAACCGCTGATGACGCTCTATTTGACCGAGGACACCGACGCCGACGACCTCGCCGCCGCCCATGCCTCGGGGCTGATCACGGCCGTCAAGCTTTACCCGGCGGGCGCCACCACCAATTCCGCCTCGGGCGTGCAGAATTTCGACCGGGTCCGTCCGGTGCTCGAACGCATGGCCGAAATCGGCTGCCCGCTCTGTGTGCACGGCGAAGTCACCGACCCGGCGGTCGACATCTTTGATCGCGAGGCGGTATTCATCGACCGCGTGCTCGACCCGATCCGCCGCGCCACGCCCGGCCTCCGGGTGACGATGGAACACCTGACCACCTCGCAAGGTGTCGATTACGTCCAATCCGCGGATCAGGGCCTTGCCGCCACGATCACGACGCATCACCTGATCATCAACCGCAACGCCATCCTCGTGGGCGGGATCAAGCCGCATTACTACTGCCTGCCCGTGGCCAAACGGGAAAGCCATCGCCTCGCCCTGCGCGCCGCTGCCACCTCGGGCGATCCGCGCTTCTTCCTCGGCACCGACAGCGCGCCCCACACCGATCCTCTCAAGGAAAACGCCTGCGGCTGCGCTGGCTGCTTCACCGCGACCAACACGATGCCGCTGCTGGCGCATGTGTTCGAAGAAGACGACGCGCTTGGCCAACTCGAAGCTTTCGCCTCGCTCAATGGCCCCGCCCATTACCGCCTGCCGGTGAACGAGGCCACGCTCACGCTTGAAAAAACCGACACGCCCACCGCCTTCCCGGCCAAGATCGACACCGACGACGGCCCCGTCACCCTGTTCGATCCGGGCTACCCGGTGCACTGGCGCGTCGCCTGATCCTTCATCTGACCCCAAATATCCCGGGGGTCCGGGGGCTGGCCCCCGGTCCGACCGCCCAACACGAGACCCGAGCCATGATCCCTTCCGCCTACCCCACCAAAGAAGAAATCGCCCGCCTGACCGCCCGCATGTTGCTGGAAATCGGCGCGGTGAACTTCAACACAGAAGATCCCTTCACCCTTGCCTCGGGCCTGCCCAGCCCGTCCTACATCGATTGCCGCAAGCTGATCTCCTACCCGCGTATTCGCTCCACGTTGATGGATTTTCTCACCATCACCGTGATGCGCGACGCCGGGTTCGAAGCGTTCGACAACATCGCAGGCGGGGAAACCGCGGGCATCCCATTTGCCGCCATGGTGGCCGAACGCATGGCCCTGCCGATGACCTACGTGCGCAAGAAACCCAAAGGCTATGGCCGCAACGCCCGCATCGAGGGCGAGATGAGCGAGGGCCAGCGCGTGCTCTTGGTCGAGGATCTGACCACCGATGGCGGCTCCAAGATTTCCTTCGTCGATGCGATCCGCGACACCGGGGCAAGCTGTGCCCACACGGCGGTGATCTTTTACTACGGCATCTTCCCCGAGACCGAGAAAACCCTCGCCGATCACGGCGTCCGGTTGCATCACCTCTGCACGTGGTGGGACGTGCTCGCCGAGGCCCGCGCGCAAGAGGCGTTCGATGAAAAGACCCTCGAAGGCGTCCAAGCCTTCCTGCAATATCCGCGCAAGTGGCAGGAAGCGCACAAGAAATAGCCCGCGCCCCGTGCCCGGCTGGGCCAACGCGAAAAACCTCTGTGGATAAAATTCTCTGTGCTGTGGGCAACCCGGCCGAGGAATCAGTTAACCGATCCGCATTTTGCGGTTATGGTCGCCTTATCTACCAAATCCTGCGGACCTCGCTAGGGCGCCAAACAATCCACCGGATTTTCCCTGCGGATATCCACAGAGATTTGCAGATGGATTTGACCGCGCTCTAGGGGCTAAACCCTGTTCAACGTGACGCCCACGTAAACCGCGCTCCAACCGGTCGATGCAGTCCGGACAGACATGAAACCGAGAGCAGAGATGAACGAAATCGCAGCCTTCAACCCCACCGGCGAAGCCGCCGGCGCCGAAATCCAGTCGCCCGAAACGATTCCCCATTCGATCGAAGCCGAGCAACAGCTCTTGGGCGCGGTGCTGACCAACAACGACGTTTACGACAAGATCGCCTCGATCATCGGGCCGCAGCATTTCTATGATCCGGTCCATGCCCGCATCTTCGAAACCGCCGCCGCGCGCATTTCCAAGAACGCGCTTGCGTCGCCGGTCACGCTCAAGGCCTTCTTCGAAGAGGACGAGGGCCTCAAGGAACTTGGTGGCCCGGCCTATCTCGCGCGGCTCGCGGGGGCGGCGATTTCGTCCTTTGCGGTGCGCGATTATGCCCAGCTGATCTATGACCTTGCCGTGCGCCGTGACCTGATCCGGCTGGGACAGGATATCGCCGCCAAGGCCGCCCGCGTCGACATCGCCTCCGAGCCAAAGGAACAGATCGTCGAAGCCGAACAGGCGCTTTACAAGCTGGCCGAACAGGGCCAGTCCGAAAGCGGATTTCAAAGCTTTCTCAAGGCCGTAACAGACGCGGTTAATGTCGCCAACGCGGCCTATCAGCGGGAAGGCGGCCTTGCCGGGGTGCCGACCGCCCTCGTCGATCTCGACAACAAGCTGGGCGGATTGCACAAGTCCGACTTGCTGATCCTTGCCGGGCGTCCGTCGATGGGGAAAACCTCGCTCGCCACCAACATCGCCTTCAACGTGGCCAAGGCCTATCGCCGCGGCACCCGCCCCGATGGCACCGAGGGCGCGATCGAAGGCGGCGTCGTCGGCTTCTTCTCGCTCGAAATGAGCGCCGAGCAGTTGGCCGGCCGGATCCTTGCCGAAGCCTCGGAAATTTCCAGCCACAAGATCCGTCAGGGCGACATGGACGAAAGCGAATTCCGCCGCTTCGTCGATGCCGCCAAGGCGCTCGAATCCTGCCCGCTGTTCATCGACGATACCGCCGCCATCCCGATTGCACAGCTTGCGGCGCGCGCGCGTCGGCTCAAGCGGACCCACGGGCTTGACGTGCTGATCGTCGACTATCTCCAGCTGGTGCGCGGCACCTCGGAAAACCGGGTGCAAGAGATCGGCGAGATTTCCATGGGCCTCAAGGCCATCGCCAAGGAATTGGAAATCCCGGTCATCGCCCTGTCGCAGCTGTCGCGTCAGGTGGAAAGCCGCGAAGACAAACGCCCGCAGCTGTCGGACCTGCGTGAATCCGGCTCGATCGAGCAGGACGCCGACGTGGTCATGTTCGTCTTCCGCGAGGAATATTATGTCGAACGCGAAAAGCCCGGCGATCACGAGCTTGACAAGATGGCCGAATGGCAAGAGCGGATGAGCCGCCTGCACGCCAAGGCCGAAGTCATCATCGGCAAGCAGCGTCACGGCCCCATCGGCACCGTCGAACTCAGCTTCGAGGCCGAGTTCACCCGCTTCGGCAACCTCGTGAAACCGTGGCAACAGGGCGGCGGCGACTTCTGATCCGCCGCGAACCGGGTTTCAAATATGAATCAACAGGTTATGGAGTGAAGTGAAGGTCCTAGCGGAGCTTCACACCCTTGTCTTCCAGCGCCTTGACCTGCGCCGGATCGCCGGTGAAATCGTCCGCCCCGAGGTAGAGGTTTTTCAACCCCTCCAACTCCATCAGCGGGCTCAGATCGGTCACCTTCGTGCCCCGGATGTTGAGCGACGACAACTCGTTCATCCCCTTCAGCGGGCCAAGGTCGCTGACCCCGGTATCGGCCAGCGAAATATCCTTCATCCCGGTCTTGCCCGCCAAGGGCGACAGGTCGCTCACCTCGGTGCTGTCGATGTAAAGCCGTTGCAGGCTGGGCAGGTCGGCCAGCGGGGACAGATCGCTGACCTCGGTGCGCCGGATCGACAACATGTTGAGCAGTTTCAACCCCGACAGCGGCGACAGGTCGGAAATCGGCGTGCTTCCGGCGTAAAGGCTTTCCAGCTTGGGCATCCCGGCAAGCGGCGCGAGGTCCTTCACCCGCACATCGCGCATCTCGAAATAGCGCATCCCCGCCAGCCCGCTCAGCGGGGCAAGGTCGGTGACGTCGGTATTGTTGATCTGCAACTGCACCAGCGCCACCAGATCCGACAGCGGCGACAGATCGTCGATCCGCGTGCGGCTGAGGTTGATCATATAGGCGCCCTTCATCTCGGCCAGCGGCGCGAAATCACTGATCGGCGTGTTGTCGAGATACACCCGGTAAAGCCGCCCCAGACCGGCCACGCCCGAGATATCCTTGACCCGGGTCGACGACAGCGACAGCGTCTCGAGCGCCTCCATCCCCACAAGCGGCGCCAGATCGCTGACAGCGGTGTTGGAAAGTGTCAGATGACGCAGCCCCGTCAGCCCCGCAATCGGGCTCAGGTCTTCGACACGGGTGCTCGTAATGTTCAGGCTGTCGAGTTGCTTCATCTCGGAAAGCGGCGAAAGGTCTTCGACCTTGGTGCTTTGAATGTCGATGTAGTCCAGCGTCGCCACCCCCGATAGCGGCGCAAGGTCCGTCACCTCGGTGCGCGACAGTCGCACCCCACGCAGCGCCGGCATGTCGAGCGCGGCTTGCGGGATCGCCTCCATCCCCTTGATGGCAAGGTCGAGCGGCTTGCAGTTCCGCTCAAGGCACTTGGCGATATTCGCGTCGATCTTGTCCTGGATCGCATCGGCAAAGGCCGGCCCCGTGCCGCCCGAAATCCCGACTACGGCCACCACGGCCAGCGTTGAAAGAAATGCGTTTTGCATCCTGTCTCTCCCTTTGAAATATAGTCACGGCCCTAAAAACTGGCTGGAAATTCAGCCGGGCCTGCGTCGAAGCCTAGCGCAGCATCGGGCACGTTTCCACCCAAAGCTGCGCCGCGAACGCGCGAACAATCCCGGCCTCAGCCCCTTCCAAGCGCTCATGCGCCTCCCCCTGCCCATAAAAATCCCAACCGGCCGCCTTGCCCGCCCGCTGTTTTCCCGCTCTGAGCCGCGCCGCCCACAGTTCCCCCTTGACCCCGCACGCGCCACGATCAAGAAACGCCCCATGGCAAGTGGTGTTCTTACAGTTGATCTCGATGCGCTGGTGGAAAACTGGCGCTCGCTCGATGCGCTCTCGGGTGCTGAAACAGGTGCAGTGGTCAAGGCCGATGGCTATGGGCTTGGCGCGGGTCGCGTCGCGCGCGCCCTTGCCCGCGCGGGGGCGCGCCGGTTCTTCGTGGCCATGGCCGGAGAAGGCGCCGCGCTGCGCGAGGCGCTCGGCCCGGGGCCGGAAATCAACGTCTTCTCGGGGCATATGTCGGGCGACACCGACATGATCTCGGATCTCGGCCTGACGCCGATGATCAACTCGCTCGACCAACTCCTGCGCCATGTCGAGGCGCTGCCGGGCCACCCCTTCGGCGTGCAGCTTGACAGCGGCATGAACCGTCTGGGGATGGAACCGGGCGAATGGGCCGCTGTGCGCGACATCGCCGAAAGCCAGAACCTCAACCTCGTCATGTCGCACCTTGCCTGCGCCGACGAGCCCAATCACGACATGAACCGCCATCAACTCGCCACCTTCACCGAGATGACCCAAGGCGTGCAAGCGCCCCGCTCGCTCTCGGCCACCGGCGGCATCCTGTTGGGGCGCGACTATCACTTCGAGGTCACCCGCCCCGGCATCGGCCTTTATGGCGGCCTGCCGTTCGATCTGGCCACGCCGGTGATCACGCTCGACCTGCCGGTGATCCAGGTGCGCGATGTCGCCCCCGGCGAAAGCGTCGGCTACGGCAACACGTGGATCGCCGAAGAAGAGACCCGCATCGCCACGCTGGCCGCAGGCTACGCCGATGGCATCCACCGCATCCTGTCGAACCGGACACAGCTTTACGCAGGCGACACGCCCTGCCCGCTGCGCGGCCGCGTCTCGATGGACCTGCTCACCGTCGACGTGACGCACTTGTCCGAAGTGCCGCCCTCGCTCTCGCTGGTGAACAAGGTGCAGAAGATCGACACGCTCGCCACCGAAGCGGGCACCATCGGCTACGAACTCCTGACCTCCCTTGGCGCGCGCTATACCCGCCGGTACGTCGGCGCATGAGCCGCGCGCTTTCCCCCGCCACGCCGCTTGCGGCGGTCGGGCGTTCGGTGCTGGGCACGCTGGCGATGATCGGCCGCGTGTCGCGCTTTGCGGGCGAAACTGTCAGCCACCTGTTCCGCCCGCCGTTCTACGCGCGCGAATTCCTGCATGCATTGGTGCAGATCGGCTGGCTGTCGCTGCCCGTCGTGGGCCTTACCGCGCTGTTCACAGGCGGCGCGCTGGCGCTTCAGATCTACGCAGGCGGCGCGCGGTTCAACGCCGAATCCGTGGTGCCCTCGATCGTCGCCATCGGCATGGCGCGTGAACTCGGCCCGGTGCTTGGCGGCCTCATGGTCGCGGCGCGCGTCGCCTCCTCCATCGCCGCCGAAATCGGCACGATGAAAGTGACCGAGCAGATCGACGCGCTGGTCACCCTCTCGACCAACCCGATGAAATACCTCACCTTGCCACGTGTCCTTGCCGCCACGCTGGCGGTGCCGGTGCTGGTGGGCGTGGGCGATGCCATCGGCATCATGGGCGGCTGGGCCGTCGGCGTCAGCCGGCTCGATTTCAACGCCGCCGTCTATCTCAAGAACACCATCGACTTCCTCGAAACATGGGATGTGGTCTCGGGCCTGATCAAGGGCGCCGCCTTCGGCTTTATCGTCGCCACCATGGGCTGCTATTACGGCATGAACTCGGGCCGTGGCGCACAGGGCGTGGGCCGCGCTACGAAATCGGCCGTGGTCGCCGCCTCGGTGCTGATCCTCGCGGCCAACTACGTCCTGACCGAATTGTTCTTCACCGCATGACGCCGTTCCTTTCATTTTTCCCGAAATACTCCGGGGTCCGGGGCCGCGCCCCGGGTCTTGCCTACAGGCGCCCAACCCCATGATCGAGCTTACCGACGTTCACAAATCCTTCGGCTCCAAGCATGTCCTGCGCGGCGTCGACCTCTCCATCCCCAAGGGCACCTCGATGGTCATCATCGGCGGTTCGGGCACCGGCAAATCGGTCACGCTGAAATGCGTCCTTGGCCTTGTCCGCCCCGACAGCGGCCAGATCACGGTTGACGGCAACGACGTGAACACCGGCGACCGCGATGCCTTCCTCGCCCGCTTCGGCATGTTGTTTCAGGGCGGCGCGCTGTTTGATTCCCTGCCCGTCTGGCAGAACGTCGCCTTCCGCCTGTTGCGCGGCGCGCTCAAACGCCCCAAGGCCGAGGCGCGCGAGATCGCGATCGAGAAACTCCGCCGCGTCGGTCTTACCCCCGAAACCGCCGACCTGTTCCCGGCCGAGCTTTCGGGCGGCATGCAAAAGCGCGTCGGCCTTGCCCGCGCCATCGCGGCCGAGCCTGAAATCATCTTCTTTGACGAACCGACCACCGGCCTCGATCCGATCATGGCTGGTGTCATCAACGAGTTGATCCGCGAAATCGTGACCGAGATGGGCGCCACCGCCATGACCATCACCCATGACATGAGCAGCGTGCGCGCCATCGCCGACAACGTTGCCATGCTGCATGACGGCGTGATCAAGTGGACCGGCCCGGTCAGCCGACTGGACGACAGCGGCGACCCCTACCTCGATCAGTTCATTCACGGTCGCGCCGAAGGCCCGATCGAAGCGGTGCGCTGACCCCACGGCCGTTGCCTCCTCCCGACGCAGCGCCTAGATACTCCCTGACCCAACCCCAGAGCGACACCCGGAGGGTGCCCCATGCTGCGCCTCATCAACCTCTCGCTGCTCGTGCTGTTTCCGCTGGCGTGGTTCGCGCCCCTGATGCGCGCGGGCCTTGGCCTGCCGCTGTTTTCACTGGACGAGATCAGCGTGATTTCCGGCCTGCAAAGCCTTTGGGGCACGGATGTCTTCCTTGCCCTTCTGGTCACGTTCTTTGCCCTGTTCGCGCCTTACATGAAGACGATGGGCCTCGCGCTGGTGCATTTCGACCTGCTCTCACCCAAGGTGCTGCCGGTGCTGCATGGTTTGGGAAAGCTCGCCATGGCCGATATCTTCCTGATCGCGCTTTACATCACCGTCGCCAAGGGCATCGGCATCGGCAAGATCGAGGTCGCCTGGGGCCTCTATCTTTTCACCGCCTGCATCCTTGCGTCTCTGGCGATCTCCTTCCTGACGGAACGGAGACTGAAAACGGACCCGATTGTCGCCTGACTGGAAACAATCACGGCGGTTTCCCCAAGCAATCCGGGCAGTTACACCGCTTTTTTCATAGCTATTTTCGTTTCATTAGGCATAATCCCGCTTATCGTTTCTCTGTCCGACTTCCGTGGGGGGATGTCATGACAACCCATGTTCAGAGCTGGTTACAGCTCGTCCAGTACCTGTTGCAACGTTTGTCCTATTGGCTGATCGCCGGGCTTGCGGCCTTTCTTGTGCTGGCTTGCGGCCTTGCCTTCGCCGGGGTCTGGCCCTGGCCCGATCTCCAGGTGAACTTCGGCGGTCAACCCGTTGAAAACGCGGGTATGTGGGCGCAGATTGGCGTCACCGGGCTGGCCCTCATCCTTGCCTTCTACTTGCCCACCAACCGGCGCATTCAGCGGCTCGAAGACTCGCACCGCTCGTTCCGCATGGGGGTCGAGGACGTGGCCCGCGCCTATCACCATGCTCATGCCGCCGACCGCTCCTCCACCTTCCAGCTCAGCTCGGAATTCGATTCCATGCGTGAGCGGCTCGAATACCTGCGCGATCATCCCGACCTGTCGGGGATGGAGCCCGAGATCCTCGAAACCGCCGCCGCGATGAGCTATATTTCCCGCGATCTGGCCCAGACCTATTCGCGCGAGAATGTCGAGCGCGCCCGCGGCTTCCTGCAACAGCGCCAGCAAGAGGTCGAACGCTTCAACCAGCGTCTGGACGAGGCCAAGGCGCTGCATTCCGAATTGAAACACTGGCTGACACAGGTCGAACTCGAAGAGAGCGTCGCCGCCGCACAGCTTGAGCGCCTGCGCGACGAATTGTTCGTCGTCCTGCCCGAAATCGGCCCCGAAACCGGCAGCGAAACCATCGGCGCACCGCGCCGGGTGATCGACCTGCCCCGCGCCGCCGAATAGCCCGCGCCGCGCCCGAAGCGGCGCATTTCCGGGCCGACGCGGATTTCATGTTTGACCATGGCCCGCGCGTCGGGCAAACGCATTTCATGGCCAAGACCCCCCAATTCATCTGCACCGCCTGCAACGCCCGCCACACCAAGTGGTCGGGCCGCTGTGATACCTGTGGCGAGTGGAACACCATCGTCGAAGAGGCCCCGCTCAACACCGGCCCGGCCTCGAAATCGGTGGGCACGGCCGGCGGGCGCACGATCCCGCTGGGCGATCTGGGCACGCAGGAAGACCCGCCCCAGCGCACGATCAGTGGCTTGGGAGAGCTTGACCGCGTCTTGGGCGGGGGACTCGTGCCCGCTTCGGCCACGCTGGTGGGCGGCGATCCGGGCATCGGCAAATCGACACTGCTGTTGCAAGGTGCCGCAGCTTTCGCGCGCAAGGGGTTGAAAACAATCTACGTTTCCGGCGAAGAGGCCAGCGCACAGGTGCGCATGCGCGCCCGTCGGCTTGGCCTTGGCGATGCCCCCGTGAAGCTGGCCACCGAAACCAACCTGCGCGACATCCTCGCCACGCTTGAGGCGGAAAAACCCGACCTCGCCATCATCGATTCGATCCAGACGATGTGGGCCGACAATGTAGCCAGTTCGCCCGGCTCGGTCGCGCAGGTGCGCGCCGCCGCGCATGAATTGACCACCTTCGCCAAGAGGCGCGGCACTGCCGTCGTGCTGGTCGGTCATGTCACCAAGGATGGCCAGATCGCCGGCCCACGGGTTGTCGAACACATGGTCGATACCGTGCTTTATTTCGAGGGCGAGCGCGGCCATCAGTTCCGCATTCTGCGCGCCGTGAAAAACCGCTTCGGCCCTGCCGACGAAATCGGCGTGTTCGAGATGACCGGCGCGGGCCTGTCCGAGGTGCTGAACCCCTCGGCCCTGTTCCTGTCGGAGCGCGGCGAACCGTCGCCCGGCTCGGTCGTGTTCGCCGGGATCGAGGGCACCCGCCCCGTGTTGGTCGAGTTTCAGGCGCTGGTCTCGCCCTCGCCGCACAGCCAGCCACGCCGCACCGTGGTGGGCTGGGATGGCGGACGGCTGGCGATGATCCTTGCCGTGCTCGAGGCGCGCTGTGGCATCCCCTTTGCCGGGCTCGATGTCTATCTCAACGTCGCGGGCGGCATGAAGGTCAGCGAACCGGCGGCCGATCTGGCCGTGGCCGCCGCGCTTTTGTCCGCGCGCGAGGATGCGGCGCTGCCCAAAGATACGGTTGTTTTCGGGGAAATCAGCCTCTCTGGCGCGCTACGTGCGGTCAGCCAGACGGAAAACAGGTTGAAAGAGGCGCAAAAACTTGGTTTTTGCACAGCCATCACGCCCTCGGGCGGCAAAGCGCCAGCGGCGCGCGGTATCAAGCTGACCCGTATGGGCGATCTGACCGCATTCGTGGGAGAGGTCTTCGGCGCCGGATAATCCGGGCAAGGCCAGCAGAAAAGGGTGATCATGGAAGGCTTTACCATCATCGACGGCGTCGTGGCGCTGATCATCGTCGTTTCGGCCCTGCTGGCCTATTCACGCGGCATCGTGCGGGAATCGCTGGCCATCGCCGGGTGGATCATCGCTGCGATCCTCGCCTTCATCTTTGCCCCGCAGGCGCAACCGCTGGTCAAGGAAATCCCCGGACTGGGCGGGTTCCTGTCGGATTCGTGCGAATTGTCGATGATCGGGGCCTTTGCGGCCGTGTTCGCCGTCACGCTGGTCGTGGCCTCGCTGTTCACGCCGCTGTTTTCCTCGCTGGTGCAACGCTCGGCCCTTGGCGGCATCGATCAGGGGCTTGGCTTCCTGTTCGGCGTGCTGCGCGGCATCCTTCTGGTGGCGGTGGCGTTCTTCGTCTACGAAACCGTAATCACCAGCCAGGACATCCAGATGATCGACGACAGCCGCTCGCACCGCGTGTTCAGCCGCTTCACCGGCTCGATCGAAGAGCGTGATCCCGAACAGGCACTGGGCTGGATCACCCGCCAATACGAAGAGCTGGTCGGCGTCTGCGCCGAGTAAGCCAACAGCAGAACCCGGGCAAAACCCGGGCACCTCCCGCATAAAACACGGCTCGAGGCTTTCCTTTGTGATCGTTTCGTGACATGAGCCGACCAAGCCCTTAAGACTGGGCACATGCCAAAGACGGATATGGAGCTGCTCGCCTTGTCCCTCCCCAAGCCAGATCAAACAATGCCCCAATTCCCACCGGCCCACCCGTTCGACGACGACAAGCTGCGCGAAGAATGCGGGGTGTTCGGTGTCATCGGTGTGACCGATGCGGCGAATTTCGTGGCCCTCGGCCTGCACGCCCTGCAACACCGCGGCCAAGAGGCAGGCGGGATCGTCAGCCACCATCCCGACGAGGGCTTCAATTCGGTCCGCCGGTTCGGCTACGTGCGCGACAACTTCACCAAGCAAAGCCTGATGGAAACGCTGCCCGGCCCGCTGGCCATCGGCCATGTGCGCTATTCCACCGCCGGCTCCAAAGGGGCCGCCATCCGCGATGTGCAGCCCTTCTTCGGTGAGTTTTCGATGGGCGGCGCGGCGATTGCGCATAACGGCAACATCACCAACGCCGACGCGCTGCGCCGCGAATTGATCGAGCGCGGCTCGATCTTTCAAAGCTCATCCGACAGCGAATGCATCATCCACCTGATGGCCCGCTCGCTTCAGCGCAACATCCCCGAGCGGATGGAAGACGCGCTGCGCCGGGTCGAAGGCGCGTTCTCCATCGTCGCCATGACCCGCTCTGAACTCATCGGTGTGCGCGATGCACTTGGCGTGCGCCCGCTTGTGATGGGCAAGATCGGCGATGGCTACGTGCTCAGCTCGGAAACCTGCGCCCTCGACATCATCGGCGCCGACTTCGTGCGCGAAATCGAACCGGGCGAAATGGTCGTGATCTCGGACGAGGGGGTCGAATCCAGCTTCCCGTTCCGGCGCAAATCCTCGCGCTTTTGTATATTCGAGCATGTCTATTTCTCGCGCCCCGACAGCATCATCGGCGGCCGCTCGGTCTATGAAACCCGTCGGCAGATTGGCGTTGAACTGGCCCGCGAAGCGCCGGTGGATGCCGATCTCGTCTGCCCCGTGCCCGACAGCGGCACCCCGGCGGCGATCGGCTTTGCCCATGAATCGGGCATCCCCTTCGGCATGGGCATCATCCGCAATCAATACATGGGCCGGACCTTTATTGAGCCGACCGAACAGATCCGCAACATGGGTGTGCGCCTCAAGCTCAACGTCAACCGCGCCTTGATCCGGGGCAAGCGGGTGATCCTGGTCGACGACTCGGTCGTGCGCGGCACCACCAGCCGCAAGATCAAGGAAATGATCCTTGATGCGGGCGCGGCGGAAGTGCACTTCCGCATTGCCTCCCCGCCCACGGCATGGCCCTGCTTTTACGGCGTCGACACGCCCCAGCGCGAAAAACTTCTCGCCGCCACCATGAGCGAAGACGAAATGCGCGAGCATCTCAATGTCGACAGCCTCAAGTTCATCTCGCTCGACGGGCTCTACCGCGCGGTGGGCGAAGCCGAGGGGCGCTCGAACAGCTGTCCGCAATATTGCGATGCCTGTTTCTCGGGTGAATACCCGGTCGAGCCTTCGGACATGATCAAAAAGGGTTTTGAGCTGAAAGCCGCCGAGTGACCACAGGGCAGCTGCGCGGCCTTCCGCGCATCGCCCGACACGCCTGCGTGACCCCCCTTTCGCCCCAATAAAACAAGCCATATGTGCGCGCTTCACGATCTGAACACGCGAAGCGAACATCCCATATGGCACAGTCGGACACCAACGATACCGGGGCCACCCCCGAACAGCTCAAGGCGGCGGAAATCGCCACCACAGAGGCGCGGCTGAACCTGCGCAAAACCATCCTTCTTGGCACCTTTGGAAGCGAATCCGCCCCCGGCGCGCTGTTGCGCTTGCCCTCGGGTGATGTGATCCGGGTCAACAAGGGCGACCCCGTCGCCGGTGGTGAAATCGCCGCGATTGACGCGGGATCGGTGATCATCGCCCACGGAGGGCGCACCACCGTCCTGACCGCGCCGCGATAAAGCGGCGCAGCCGCCCCGCGCGATGCAGGCAGGGCTTGACGCGCGGCGCAACTCGCAGCAAACCCGCCCCCATGGAAAAGAAGATCGCACTCATCACCGGGGCCTCTCGCGGGCTTGGCGCAGGTCTGGCCGAGGCACTGGCCGACACCCATCACATCGTCGCCGTGGCGCGCACCACCGGCGCGCTCGAAGAGCTGGACGACCGGATACAGGCCAAGGGCGGCAGCGCCACGCTGGCGCCGATGGATGTCTCGAATCCCGACGCGATGGCACAGCTTTGCCGCGGCATCCATGATCGCTGGGGCGCGGTGGATCTCTGGGCGCATACCGCGATCCACACCGTGCCGCTGTCACCGGTGCCCCATATCGATGCCAAGGCGTGGGAAAAATCCGTCGCCGTGAACACCACCGCCACCGGCACGCTGATCGCCTATGTCACCCCGCTTCTGGGCGATGACGGCCGCGCGCTGTTTTTCGACGACCCCGCGCCGCTGGGTGCTAAGTTCCACGGCGCCTACGGCGCGACCAAGGCCGCACAGATCGCGCTGGCGCGCTCTTGGGCCGCCGAGAACACCAAAAGCGGGCCGCGCGTGCATATCCTTACCCCCGAACCGATGGCGACGTCGCATCGCGGCAAGTTCCACCCCGGTGAAAACCGCGCCGCGCTGGCCCATCCCGCTGACGAGGCGCGCCGCCTGCTGGCCAGTATCGGCGAAATCGCCTGAACCGCGCCGCGCGGCGCGCCCCCGTCAAAGCGCCGCGTTTCGCCGGGTTTTGCCTGTCGGTTCCCTCCGGTGAAGAGATTTGGCCACATTTTTCGCCCCCCGCGCCCCTGTGACCCCTCGCGCGTCGCCTTTGGGCTGGTTTATCGTGGCCGCGCAACGCTATAGAACGAACCAAGGGCCTGTGTCCGGCTCTGTTGCAAGGCGGCCCCGAAGGGCCACAGACGGGGCCAGAGACCGGGCCACAGACGGGGCCATCAACCGGGCGTATCACTGAGAGAAAACGGGGCGACTTTCATGCGAATTCTGATCACCAATGACGATGGCATCAACGCCCCCGGCCTTCAGGTCCTCGAAGAGATC
Source organism: Rhodalgimonas zhirmunskyi (assembly GCA_030848925.1). Lineage (GTDB taxonomy): Bacteria > Pseudomonadota > Alphaproteobacteria > Rhodobacterales > Rhodobacteraceae > Rhodalgimonas > Rhodalgimonas zhirmunskyi. The sequence goes on along the minus strand of JANFFA010000001.1, from coordinate 124,390 downwards.
GCCACCGAGCTGGCCGGTCCCAAGGGCGAGGTCTGGGTCGTCGCCCCCGCGTTCGAGCAATCCGGCGTTGGCCATGCGATCAGCTATACCCACCCGATGATGCTCTCTCAGATGGGCGAGCGGCGCTACGCCGCCGAAGGCAGCCCGGCCGATTGCGTCATGGCGGGCCTGCACTACGTCATGGACGAACGTCCCGACCTGATCCTGTCGGGCGTCAACCGCGGCAACAACTCGGCCGAGAACGCGCTTTATTCCGGCACGCTGGGCGGCGCCATGGAAGGCGCGTTGCAACGCATCCCCGCCGTGGCCCTGTCGCAATACCTCGGCCCGGCCAACATCCATGCCGATGACCCGTTCGAAGCCGCCCGCGCGCATGGCGCCGAGGTGATCCGACGGATCCTTGCCCACACGCCGGTGGAAGAAGCGGATTACCGCCTGTTCTACAACGTCAACTTTCCGCCCGTCGATGCCGATGGGGTCAAGGGGTTCCGCGCCTCGACGCAAGGCTTCCGCCGCCAGACCCGCTTCACGGTCGAGCCGCACCATTCGCCCTCGGGGCGCAAGTTTCTCTGGGTCAAGGGCGGTGAACAGCACATGCCCACCCTGCCCGGCTCGGATGCCGCGCTCAATCTCGACGGCTATGTCTCGGTCACGCCGATGCGGGCCGACCTGACCGCCCACGAGGTCGTCGAAAAGCTCAAGGGGATCGAGTAACCCCAGATGAGCGCGCCGCAGGATATCGCCGAACGCAAGATGCAGTTCCTCTTCGCGCTGCGCTCGAAAGGTGTGACGGATCAACGGGTTCTGCACGCGATGGAGAAGATCGACCGCGGCCCCTTCGTGCGCGGCCTGTTCGCCACCCGCGCGTATGAGGACATGCCCCTGCCAATCGCCTGTGGCCAGACCATCAGCCAGCCTTCGGTCGTCGGGCTGATGACCCAGGCGTTGAATGTTCAACCGCGCGACAAGGTTCTCGAAGTCGGCACCGGCTCGGGCTATCAGGCCGCGATCCTCAGCCAACTGGCGCGCCGGGTCTATACCGTGGACCGTCACCGCCGACTGGTGCGCGAGGCGTCCGAGCTGTTTCGCGAACTGGACCTTACCAACATCACCGCAATGACATCGGACGGCAGCTTCGGCCTGCCCGAACAGGCCCCGTTCGACCGCATCATCGTGACCGCCGCCGCCGAGGATCCGCCCGGCCCGCTCTTGGCCCAGTTGAAAATTAACGGTATCATGGTCGTGCCGGTAGGACAGTCGAACGCGGTGCAAAGCCTGATCAAGGTGACACGCACCGAAAGCGGCTTCGATTACGACGAATTGCGCCCCGTGCGCTTCGTCCCGCTACTGGAAGGGCTTGGCCGCGACGGCTGACGCCCGTGACGAGTATTGAAAAGCCCCGGCAACAGGGGGCACGGATTGAGGGAAGTCGAGATGCGTTTTCTCGTAACGAACCGGGCACTTGGCCCACAGGTGCTGTTTCTTGGCGCGGCGCTGGCCCTCAGTGGCTGTGACAAGCCGCTCGATCTGGATTTCCGCGGCGCCATTGGCGGCGGGCTGAACACCGCCGATGCGGCCCGCGCGGCCACGGCCAAACGGCCCGCGCCCGATGATCGCGGCGTGATCTCCTATCCCAATTACCAGGTCGCCGTGGCACGGCGCGGCGATACGCTGTCCTCGGTCGCGGCCCGCGTCGGCCTCGATGCCAAGGCGCTGGCCAGTTACAACGGCGTGGCCCCGGCCGATCCGCTGCGCGAAGGCGAAATCGTCGCCCTGCCCCGCCGCGTCGCCGAACCCTCTCCCGCCACCGGCTCGCCCACCACCGGCCCGATTCAGCCACCCGATGTCGACATCACCACGCTCGCCGGAACCGCCATCGACCGCGCCGGAAGCCAGCGTGTCGAAACCACCTCGCTCGCGCCCGCGACACAGGCCAGCAAACCAGCCGCCGCCGCGAAAGAGCCGAAAATCGCCCGCGGCCTCGAACCGCAGCGCCACAAGGTCCAGCGCGGCGAAACCGCCTATACCGTCGCGCGGCTCTACAATGTCTCGGTGCGCAGCCTTGCGGAATGGAACGGGCTCGGCCCCGATTTCGCCATCCGCGAAGGCCAGTTCCTGCTGATCCCCGTGGCCGAGGCCACCGCGCCCAAGACCGCCGCGAAAAAGAGCGAACCCGAGACCGTCGCCCCCGGCACCGGCAGCCCCACACCCGTGCCCCCCAGCGCGACCAAACCCCTTCCGGCCGAAAAGACCGCCCCCCTTGCCACGCAAAAGGCCGAAGACAGCAAACCCGCCGCCAATCTGGGCAAAACCCAGACCAAGGCCAGCACCGGCAGCGGACGCCTCGCCTATCCGGTCACGGGCAAGATCATCCGCGACTATTCCAAGGGCAAGAACGAAGGCATCGACATCGCCGCAAGTTCCGGCACCGCGATCGGCGCCGCCGACGCTGGCACCGTGGCCTATATCACCAAGACCACCGAAGACGTGCAGATCATTGTTGTGAAACACGCCAGCGACCTGACCACCGTCTACGCCAATGTCGACAACATCGCCGTCAAGAAAGGCGACACGGTCAAACGCGGCCAGAAGATCGCCCAGATCCCCGGCGGCAAAAGCGCCTATGTGCATTTCGAAGTCCGCAAAGGCTTCGACAGCACCGATCCCATGGGCTACCTGCAATAAGCACGCCGCCGCGCCCAGACACCGCACCGGACGCCGCACCGGACACCGCACCGGGGCGCGGGACGGCAGGCCGGGTATTGAGTATTTATAGAAAAATGAAAGGGGCTCGTGCGCCCCTGATCTTCACTTTGCCCGACTCTTCACTTTGCCCGAGTCTTCACTTTGCCCGAGTCTTCACTTTGCCCGTGTCTTCACTTTGCCTGAAATATCCCGGGGGTGAGGCCACAGGCCGAGGGGGCAGCGCCCCCTGCACCGCCCGTCACACCAGCGGCACGCCTTTGCGACCGGCAAGGTCGGTGACGTATTGCCATGCCACGCGGCCCGAGCGCGCGCCGCGCGTGGCCTGCCACTCGATCGCCTCGGCGCGCAATTCCTCGTCGGAAATCTCGATGCCGTAGTGGTCGCAATAGCCGCGGATCATGGCGAGGAACTCGTCCTGGTCACACGGATGGAAGCCAAGCCAGAGGCCGAACCGATCCGAGAGCGAAACCTTTTCCTCGACCGCTTCGGACGGGTTGATTGCCGACGAGCGTTCGTTCTCGATCATGTCGCGCGGCATCAGGTGGCGGCGGTTGGAGGTGGCATAGAACACCACGTTCTCGGGCCGCCCTTCGATGCCGCCGTCCAGCACGGCCTTGAGCGATTTGTAATGCTGGTCATCGTGGCTGAAGCTGAGGTCATCGCAGAACAGCAGGAACCGGCAATCGGGCGCGTTGCGCAACAGGGCCAGCAGACGCCCTACCGAGGGCAGGTCTTCACGCTGCAGCTCCACGATCTTGAGCGGCAGGCCCTTTGCCGCCAGCGTGCTGTGGATCGCCTTCACCAGCGAGGATTTCCCCATCCCCCGCGCGCCCCAAAGCAGCGCGTTGTTGGCCGGCAGGCCACGGGCGAATTGCTCGGTATTGGCCAGCAGGGTATCGCGCGAGCGATCCACCCCGATCAGAAGCGAAAGATCGACGCGCGAGACCTGCGGCACAGGCACCAGCCGGTCGGGTTCCACATGCCAGACAAAGGCATCAGCAGCGCCGAAATCGGGCGCCTTGCCCGGCGGCGGCGACATTCGTTCAAGCGCCCCTGCGATCCGTTTCAGCGATTTCTTCCGTGTAGACTTGGACATCAGGACTTGTTCACCATGCCGTCATCGTCTTCGCCGTCATCCTTGCCGTCTTTTGGGCCGTCTTTCGGCTTGGCTTCGGGATCGTATTCGGCGTCTTCGTCTTCGAATTCCTCGATCATCGGATCGTCGAATTCCTCGCCTTCGCCAAACACATCCTCGGACAGGTCTTCTTCTTCCTCGGGGTCGGTCGCGGCGGGGGTCTCGGCCTTGGCGGCCTCGTCGCTGTCGTCTTCATCATCGTCGTCGTCGAACCACAGCCCTTGCGCCCGCAAGTCGGCCTCGCGCTTCTTTTCGATCCGCGAGACGAGGAAGATCGACACCTCGTAAAGCCCATAAACCACCGTGAACAGGATCAGCTGCGTCACCACGTCCGGCGGCGTCACCAGCGCGGCCAAAAGCAGGATGCCGACCATGGCATATTTGCGCACGTTGCCCAGCCCCTTGGCCGACACCAGCCCCGCCTTGCCCATCAGCGACAACAGCACCGGCAGTTGGAAGCACAGGCCGAAGGCGATGATGAATTTCAGCGTGATGTCGAGGGATTCGTTGACCTTACCAAAGAAGGTGATCTTCACCCCTTCGCTGGTTTCCGGCACCACCGCCGCCGATTGCGCGGTATCGACCGCGCCAGACAGCAGGTTGGCAAAGATCGACGACACATCGGCAAAGCCCAAGAAGAACGACATCGCCAGCGGCGTGACCACGAATTGCGCAAAGGACGCCCCCAGCAGGAACATCACCGGCGACGCGATCAGGAATGGCAGAAACGCGTTCTTTTCTTTCTTGTAGAGTCCGGGCGCGACAAAACGCCAAAGCTGGTAGCCGATCACCGGGAAAGACAGCGCAAACCCGAACACCATCGAGATGCGAAACAGCGTGAACAGGTATTCCTGCGGGCTGGTATATTGCAGCGTCGGCGAGGGATCGCCCAGATCGCGCAGCGTCGCTTCGATCGGGGTCAGCAGGAATTGCAGGATCGGCTCGGCCACGGCGAAGGCAATGATGATGCCGACGATGAAGGCGCCCACGGCGCGGATCAGGCGCGTGCGCAGCTCGGCCAGATGTTCGATCAGCGGGGCCGAGCTGTCTTCGATCTCGTCCGGGCTATTGGGGGTGTCGGACTGGCTCATGCGGATGTATCGCCTGATGATTTCGCGGTTTTGGCCGAAGTTTTAGAAGCGGTTTTAGCTGCGGTCTTAGTGGCCGGCTTACTGGCTGTCTTGGTGGCTGTCTTGCGCGCGGTGGTCGTCTTGGCCGCCGGTTTCGCGGCCGTTTTGGCGGTGGTCGTCTTGGCCGCCGTCTTGGTCGTCGTCTTGGCCGCCGCCTTGGTCGTCGTTTTCTTGGCCGCCGGTTTGGCCGCGGCTTTCGTCGCCGGTTTGGAAGCTGTGGACGTTGCTTTTTTGGCTGCTGTCGTCTTGGACGCCGTCTTGGCCGCCGGTTTCTTGGCTGCGGCTTTGGTCGTCTTCTTCGCGGGCGTTTTGGCCGCCTCGACCTTGGTTTCGCGGCTCTCGGCGGCCTTGGCGGTCTGTTCCTCGATCTTCTTCTTCGCCTCGGCCCGTTCCTTGGCAAGCTTGGCCGTCTCGCTGTCGGGCGAATACTTGGCGAAATCGCTGGCCGCATCCTTGACCGCATCAAGGCCCATCGCCTTGGGATCGGCGATTTTTTTCAGGCTCTGCGCGGTTTCCTTGATGCCGGCTTCATCCGCCGCATCCTCCATCGCGCGGCTGAATTCCCGCGCCATGGCCCGCGCGCGCCCAACGAATTGGCCGACACGGCGAAACAATACGGGCAGGTCCTTTGGACCAACCACGATCAGCGCGACAACGCCGACGACCAGAAGCTCGGACCAGCCAAGATCGAACATTTGAAGGGATCAGACCTTGTCTTTGTCGGCGGGCGTCACGTCTTTGGCTTCCGCCGCTTTCGCTTCGTCCGACTTGTCTTCCAGCGCGTCGTCGGTGCCTTCCTGCACGCCCTTCTTGAACGAGGTGATGCCTTTGCCGACCTCGCCCATGAGCGAAGAGATCTTGCCGCGGCCAAAAAGCACGAGCACCACGACAGCGATAAGCAGAAGGCCCGGAAGGCCGATATTGTTCAGCATTTGTTTATGTCTCCCTAGTCCGGCGGGTTTCGCCCCACCGGTGAATCCTCCGAGATATCTAAGGGTTTGCGAAACGGGATGGAAGCAACAATGCCTCCTCCCGGCACCAAATCGCGTGTTTTTGCCCGATCTTTACCGGGACGCGGTGTCGCAGCGTGCACTCATATGCCCTCTGGACGATGCCGCGGCGAAGAATTAAGGCCGTTGGCATGACCGAAATGACAGCCCCCCCCCAAGATCGCGCCCGCATGAAGCGCAACACTGCGATTCTCGTTCTGGCTCAGGCGCTTCTGGGATCGCAAATGCCGATGATCTTCACCATCGGCGGGCTGGCCGGGCAAAGCCTTGCGCCCAATCCCTGCTTTGCCACCCTGCCGATTTCGCTGATCGTTCTGGGCTCGATGCTGGCGGCGACGCCGGTCTCGGCCATGATGCAGAAATTCGGCCGTCAGGTCGGGTTCTTCATCGGCGCAGGCTCGGGCGCGATCGGCGGCGCGATCGGGGCCTACGGTCTTTATCATGCCTCGTTCGAGATTTTCCTCGTCGCCTCGCTCTTTACCGGGGTCTACATGTCGGCACAGGGCTTCTATCGCTTCGCCGCCGCCGACACGGCGGACGAGGAATTCCGCCCCAAGGCGATTTCCTACGTCATGGCGGGCGGGCTGGCCGCCGCCATCATCGGCCCGCAAATGGTCAAGGCCACGGCCGAGGCGATGGCCGTCCCCTTCATGGGCACCTACCTTGCCGTGATCCTGTTCAACGTGATCGGCTCGGCGCTGTTCTTGTTCCTCGATATTCCCAAGCCCCCCACCCCCGAGGAAGGTGCCGCGCGCGGGCGTAGCCGGCTGGAATTGCTCAAGACGCCGATCATCGCCGTGTCGATCATCTGCGCGATGGTGTCCTACGCGCTGATGAACCTCGTGATGACCTCGACCCCGCTCGCCGTTGTCGGCTGCGGGTTCGAAACCGGCACGGCGGCCAATATCGTCACCGCGCATGTGCTGGCGATGTATGTGCCCAGCTTCTTTACCGGCCACCTGATCGCGCGATTCGGGGTCAAGACCATCGTCGCCACCGGGCTTGTCATCCTTGCCGGGGCGGGCCTCGTCGCGCTTCAGGGCGTGGCGCTGGAAAACTTCTATATCGCGCTGGTGCTTTTGGGCATCGGCTGGAACTTCGGCTTCATCGGCGCGACGACCATGCTCGCCGGGGCGCATACGCCAGAAGAGCGCGGCCGCATGCAAGGCATGAACGATCTGATCGTGTTCGGCGGCGTCACTGTCGCCTCGCTGGCCTCGGGCGGGTTGATGAACTGCTCTGGCGGTTCGGCCGAAACCGGCTGGGCCAGTGTGAACCTTGCCATGGCGCCGTTCCTCATGCTGGCCGGGGCCGCGCTGATCTGGCTCTGGTTCCAGCGCGATGAAGATTACGCCTGAGGCGTTAAAGCGCCCAGTGAAAACGTCTGGTTAAAAACGTCCGGTAAGCACCGATTTATAAAGCAGAATATTCGATTTGAACGGGCTTGGCACCAGCCGCCGTTCGGCCACCGCGCGCGGATCCTTGCGCGCCGTCGACAGGATCGCCCCGGCCTCGGCGGCAACGTGAAACGCGGGTCGTGCGCCCGGTGCAATCGTCATCCCCCGCGCCGTGCGCAGCGCCTCCAACCCCACCTCGGCCAGCGCGCGCAAGGCGTCGGGCGTGTCCCCGGGCAAAGGCTGCTTGCCTGCCGATTGCAACGCCGGGGCCGCAACCAGCCAATTGGCAATGCCCTGCGCCAGTCCCGCCTTTTGTGCCGGCACCGGATCCACTTGCCCCAGCAGCGCCGCGGCGGTTTCCAACAGCCGCCCCGAGGTCTGCCCAAGATAGGCGAGCAGCGCATCGGTATCGGCGAACGGGTCGCGATAGATATCCCATTGCCGCGCCTCGATCAGCGGGATCAGACCGCGCGCCTGCTCGGGTGTAACAACCATCGCCAAAGGCACCACAACTTCGTGCTGGCGCACCGGCGCGCCTTCGGCGATCTCGCCCAAGGCGTCGATCCACCATTGCAGCCGGATTTCGGCGATCCCCGGCTCGGACGTGACCCAGGGCGCGCGCGCCACTTCAACGTTGAAGGCATAAAGCGGGAACAGCTTGTCGCGCGCCGCCACCGGCGCGGCCATCACGGCGCGAAACCGGGGCGGATCGCCCTTTTCAACGATGCTGGCGCAGGCCTCAACGCTCATGGCAGCACGTCCTTGATCAAGGCAACCGTTTCGGGCGCATCAACGATATCGAGGTGGCCCCGGCCCGCAATGACCTCGAACCGCCCGTTGGGGCTGGCGGGCGTCATCAGCGGCGCGTAGCCCTCGGCCACGAACGCCTCATCCTCGGCCCCGGCAATCAATAGAAACGGCGGCAAAGCACTGATATCGCCAAGGTAATCACGGCGCGGCGCATAGGATTGGTTCAACCGCCAACTATAGGCCAGCGTTGCCTGATCGCCCAAGGGGCCGTTCAGCACCGCGTCCGGCATGGCGAATTCCATCGCCGTCAGCCCGTCGAGCGCGTGAATGCCGACCATGTTCAGCATCGAAAGCCCGATAATCCGGCGCGTCAGCGGATGCGCCCAGCCGCCCGAATTGGCGCGCGTCGTCGGCGCATCATATTGCAGGAACGGCGCCAGCAGGATCGCGCGATCGATCAGCCCGCCATGCGCCCCCCCGGCAAAGCGCACCACCAGCCCGCCGCCCGAACTATGCCCCAGCAAAACAACCTTCTGCCCCGGCGCCGCACGGGCGCGGATCAGCGCGGCAATATCGTCTTCCAACTGCCCCATATGGGCAATGTCGCCCCGTTCGCCCGGGCCTTGGTAATGGCCGCGCAACGATGGGATCACGATCTCGGCCGCACCCTCAAGCGCGCGCGCCAGCCTTGTGAACTGCCCCCCATGCCAGCCCGACCCGTGCAGCATCACCAAAAGCGGTTTGTCCGGCGCGGCCAGATGGGCGACCTCATAGCGCGCGCCATCACTGGCCAGTACCTCGACACGCGGCAGCGGCGCCACATCCCCAGCCCCCATGATCCGTTCGAAAACAAGGGTTTGCGCTGCGCTCTTCACGCCCTTAGCGGGCTGAGAAACGATCAACCCCAGCGCAATCGCAAAGAAGATGAGCAGCGAAATCCCGGCAAAAACGACCAGTTTCACCAGCATCACACCTCACCCGAATCGCGCAACAGCTTCCAGTTCACCGCATCCAGCAGCGCATCGAAACTCGCATCCACGATGTTGGCCGAAACCCCCACCGTCGACCACCGCCGCCCCTGCGCGTCCTGACTGTCGATGATGACCCGGGTCACGGCCTCAGTCCCGCCTTGGGTGATGCGCACCTTGAAATCGACCAGCTTCACCTCGTCCACCAGCGCCTGATACCGGCCCAGATCCTTGGCTAACGCCTTCGACAGCGCGTTCACCGGCCCCCGGTCCGAGCCATCTCCATCAAGGCTTTCGGACACCGACAGCTTCTTTTCGCCGTCCACCTTGACCACGACCACCGCCTCGGACAGCGACACCATCTGGTCATACTTGTTCTTGCGCCGCTCAACCGTGACCTTGTAACGCTTCACCTCGAAAAACTCGGGCATCAGCCCCAGCGCGCGCCGCGCGAGCAGCTCGAAACTCGCCTGCGCACTGTCATAGGTATAGCCCTCGGCCTCGCGCCGCTTGATCTCGTCCAGGATCATCGGCAGCGCCGGGTTGTCCGGTGCCACCTCAAGCCCCGCTTCGGCCAACCGGCGACGCAGGTTCGATTGCCCCGCCTGGTTCGACATCGGAATGACCCGCGCATTGCCCACGCGTTCGGGGTCGATATGCTCATACGTCGTCGGATCCTTGAGGATCGCACTGGCATGCAGCCCCGCCTTATGTGCAAAGGCCGACGCGCCCACATAAGGCGCCTGCTTGCGCGGCACCCGGTTCAGGATATCGTCCAACTGGCGCGAGGCTTGGGTCAGATGGCGCAGGGCCTCATCCGTGATGCCGGTTTTCAACTGGCTGGCATAAGGCTCTTTCAGCATCAGCGTCGGGATCAGCGTGGTCAGGTTGGCATTGCCACAGCGTTCCCCCAACCCGTTGAGCGTGCCCTGCACCTGCCGCGCCCCCGCATCAATCGCGGCCAGCGAACAGGCGACCGCGTTCTCGGTGTCGTTATGGGTGTGGATGCCGATATGACTGCCCGGAATGCCGGCGGCGATAGTGGCGCGGGTGATCTCGAACACCTGATGCGGAAGCGTGCCGCCGTTAGTATCACACAGCACGATCCAGCGCGCGCCCGCCTCGTAAGCCGCCTTGGCACAGGCCAGCGCATAGTCGGGGTTCGCCTTGTAGCCGTCAAAGAAATGCTCGGCGTCAAACAGCGCCTCGCGCCCTTGCGCCACCAGATGCGCGATGCTGGCGCGGATATTCTCTTGGTTTTCTTCAAGAGTGATGCCAAGCGCGGTTTCGACGTGGAAATCATGGGTCTTGCCGACAAGACAGACGGATTTGGTGCCCGCGTTCATCACCTCGGCCAGCACATCGTCATTCTCGGCGCTGCGCCCCGCGCGCTTGGTCATGCCAAAGGCGGTGAACTTCGCTTTCGTCTTGGGCGCTTCGGCAAAGAAATCACTGTCCGTCGGGTTCGCCCCGGGCCAGCCACCCTCGATATAATCAACCCCCAGCGCATCGAGCGTCGCCGCGATCTGGTGTTTTTCAGGGGTCGAGAACTGCACGCCCTGCGTCTGCTGCCCGTCACGCAGGGTGGTGTCATAGATATAGAGCCGATCTTTGGTCATGGACGGACCTCTGCGTTGAGGCGCGCATGCGCCATGCCCGACCTCGGGAGGGCTGGTGAAGCCTGATGCAACAGGTTTTCAGCACCCTGCCGGCGTGGTGCACGCAACATCCGTTCATAAAATGCCCTCCCGGGGGGGAGGTCGGGCATGGCGCATGCGCGCCGGGTGGTCAATTTGCGAGCCGTTGCGCCTTGTCGTCTACCGATCATTTCAGCGCCTCTAGCTTAGATCTCATCCAACTAGCGATATTGACTGCGGCCCCCATTAAACCGTGTTCTGGAACATCCGGATCACGCATTTTCGCAGCATCTTGCAACGTATAGTTCCACGTCGCACCGCTTGGTGTTATGTTGATAAAAACGCCAGCGTCCCGAAGTCCATTTCGCAACTCATCTGCAGTTTGATAGTCTTTTTGAGCGCGAGCAGCGTCTATCCTACGCAAAATTGGTTGAACCAGCTCTTCAATTTCCAAACGAATATTGTCGAATTTTGGCTCGCCCAGCCACTCTTCGTTTACATCCGTCATCAACCCCAGCAACTGGGCCGAAGCCCTCAAAGATCCACCGTCATTGGTTGAATACAAGCGATGTAACTCGGCTATCGCGCCGGGAGTGTTCAGATCGTCTGCTAAGCACCTTAGAAGTTCTTTGGACGGCTCGGACGGTGGGGTTCCACGTGCTAGTATAGCCCACTTCCTTAATGTTTTTTTTGCCTCTTCCGCCTTCTTCTCCGTCCAGTCCATCGGCTTGCGATAATGCGTACTTAGAAACACAAACCTTATCACCTCGCCCGGAACAGGCGGCTGGCCATCATGGCCTTCCAGCAAATCATGCACCGTAAAGAAATTGCCCAAACTCTTGGACATCTTCTTGCCCTCGACCTGCAGCATCTCGTTATGCATCCAGAACCGCGCGAACTCGCCCTCGGGATGGGCGCAGCAGCTTTGCGCGATCTCGTTCTCGTGGTGCGGGAACATCAGGTCGTTGCCGCCGCCATGGATGTCGAAACTCTCGCCCAGCAGGTCATAGGCCATGGCCGAGCATTCGATATGCCAACCGGGCCGCCCCCGGCCCCAAGGTGACTCCCATCCCGGCAGGTCAGGGCCGGACGGCTTCCACAGAACGAAATCCATCGGGTTGCGCTTGTAGGGCGCCACCTCCACCCGCGCGCCTGCGATCATGTCGTCCACCGTGCGCCCCGACAGCTTGCCGTAGCTTTCCTTCCACGAATCCACGGCAAACAGCACATGCCCCTCGGCCGCATAGGCATGCCCCCGCGCGATCAACTCTTCGATCATCTCGATCATCTGCGGGATATACTGCGTCGCGCGCGGCATCTTGGTCGGCTCCAACGCGCCCAATGCGGCCATGTCGTCAAGGAACCACTGCGTCGTCTCGGCCGTGATCTCGCCAATGCTGCGCCCGCTTTCGGCGGCGCGCGCGTTGATCTTGTCATCCACGTCGGTGAAATTGCGCACATAGGTGACGTGATCCGGCCCATAGACATGGCGCAACAGGCGAAACAGCGTGTCGAACACCACCACCGGGCGCGCATTGCCCAAATGGGCGCGGTCATAGACCGTCGGGCCACAGACATACATCCGCACGTTCTGGGCATCGATCGGCTTGAACGCCTCTTTGCGACGGGTCTTGGTGTTATAAAGCGTGATATCGGTCATAGAGTCCTCGCGCGCGCGGGTTACGCGGCGGGCTTAGCAACTTCACATCTTGTTGGAAACAGAAGAACGGCCCGCCGACGATGTCAGCAGCTAATGCAGCAGATAATGATGCAGGTCGTCTTCATGGCGGAAACGATACGCCTTTCCCGCCGCCCTGCCAAGGGGCTATGGTTCGAGATCAGAAGGAGGCCGCCATGCAACGCGCGCACATCAACCAGATCGCCGGTGCGTTTCCCGGTGCCGAATGGTCCGAACCCTTCGGCCCGGGCCATGATGTCTGGAAAGTGGGCGGCAAGATCTTCGCCGCCATCGGTGCCAAGGGCGCGGGCGTCACGGTGAAATGCCCCGACACGGACACTGCCCAGATGCTGATCGACGCGGGCGTCGGCGTGAAGGCGCCCTATTTCCACCGCTCGTGGATCATGCTGCCGATGGAGAAGCTGACCGAGGACGAGCTGCGCCACCGCCTCGCCATCTCCTACGACGTGATCCGCGCCTCGCTGACCAAGAAGGCACAGGCGCTTTTGCCGCTGCGTGAGGGCTGAGCCCGGATTGACATTCCCCCTCTCCCTGCGCTCGATAGCGCCAAAGCAAAGGAGCGGCAGAATGGGACTTTCAAATCGGATCACCGGGCTGACGGGCGGCACCAGCGGCGGCTGGGACCTGTTCTTCAAGGCGCGCGCGATGAAGGCCGCGGGCGAAGACGTGACCGAACTGACCATCGGTGAACATGACGTGCGCACCGATCCCGCGATCCTCGATGAAATGCACCGCGCCGCGCGCGCGGGCCACACCGGCTATGCCGACATTCCCGGCATCCCGGCGCTGCGCGACACCATCGCCGCGCGGGTGCAGGCCGCCACCGGCGTGCCCACGGCGCGCGAAAACGTGGTGATCACGCCTGGCGGTCAGGCCGGGCTGTTCGCCACCCACATGGCCCTGTGCGATCCGGGCGAGCGCGCGCTTTACATCGACCCGTTCTATCCCACCTACCCCGGCACCATTCGCGGCGCGAGCGCCGTGCCCGTCCCCGTCACCGCCCGCCCCGAGGCCGGCTTCCAACCGGCGCAGGCCGACATCGCCAAGGCCGCCAGCAAGGGCGCCGCCAGCCTTTTGATCAACACGCCCAACAACCCCACCGGCGTGATCTATACCCGCGACACCCTCGACGGGATCGCCGCGCAGGCACAGGAACAGGATTTCTGGGTCATCTCGGACGAGGTTTACGACACCCAGATCTGGAATGGTGAGCACCTCTCGATCCGCGCCCTGCCCGGCATGGCCGCGCGCACCCTCGTCGTTGGCTCCATGTCAAAAAGCCATGCCATGACCGGCAGCCGCGTCGGCTGGGTCGTCGGCCCGGAAGAGGCGGTCGCGCATCTCATCAACCTTTCGACCCACACCACCTATGGCGTGCCCGGCTTCATCCAAGAGGCCGCGCTTTTCGCCCTGAACCAAGGCCCCGGGTTCGAGGCCGACATCGCCGCCCCGTTCCGGCGCCGCCGCGACATCGCGCTCAGCGTGCTCGAAGGGCAAAACGTCGTGCGCGCCGTGCCGCCCGATGGCGCGATGTACATGATGCTCGACATCCGCGCGACTGGCCTCTCGGGCCAGGACTTCGCCAGCCGCCTGCTGGACGAGCGTCGCATCGCCGTCATGCCCGGCGAAAGTTTCGGCACGGCGGCGGCCGGCCACATCCGCGTCGCGATGACCATCGAAGACAGCCAATTCGCGGCCGCTTTCGCCGAACTGGTGCGCTTCGCGGCCGCGCTGACGTGACATCTTGCCCGAAAGGGCCATGCGCCATAAGCTTGCGTCATTGAAATTACAGGACGTGAGTTATTGCAATGACACGTATTTTCACACGCTTGCAGGCGGGTCTGCTGACCTTGGCCTTCGCCCTTGTCGCGCCTCTGGCCGTGGCACAGACCTACCCGGACTACGTAAGCACCACGGTCAACGACTTCGCGGGCATCCTGTCGCCCGACACCGAACAGCGTATCACCGACCAACTGAACCAGCTTTACGAAGACACCGGCATCGAAATGACGGTCGCCACCCTGTCGCGCAAGGAGGTCTTCGCCCCTGACCAGTCGCTCGAAGACTTCGCCACCGGCATGTTCGATCAATGGGGCATCGGAGATAGTGAGCGCAACGACGGCATCCTGTTCCTGATCCTGCGCGGCGACCGTGAACTTCGGATCGAACTGGGCGCAGGGTATGGGCGCGAATGGGACGCCGCCGCGCAGCGCGTGCTGGATCGCGACGTGATCCCCGACCTCAAGAACGACGACTATGAAACCGGCATTCCCAAGGGCGTCACCGGCATCATCACCGACATCGCCACGCCGTTTCACGAAGGCAAACCCGCGCCCAAGGGCGGGGTCAGCGGCTGGTGGGCGGCGCTGATCGCCATACCGGCATTCATGGCGATGTTCTGGGGCATGATCCGCGACAAGCTCGCCTCGTTCCGCAAATGCCCGCAATGCGGCGAACGGAAGTTGAACGTTGCGCGCAAGGTCCTGCGCGCCGCCACGCGCGAGATGCAGGGCGAAGGCGAACGTATCACCAGCTGCGCCAATTGCGGCTACCGCGACGTGCACCGCTACAGCATCGCCAAGCGCAGCAAGAAAAGCTCGTCCAGGTCAAGCTTCGGCGGCGGGCGCTCGGGCGGGGGCGGCGCGTCGGGCAAGTTCTGAACCCGCCACGCCTCTGACCCCGCCACGCCAAGGACACTGCACAAAACAAAACCGCCCCCTGCATCACACAGGGGGCGGTTTTTCTTTACGCGGCAGTCCGCCCCTTACGGGCAGAACACATCGTTGCTCAGCGCGAACAGCATCACCGAAAGCAGGATCGCCAGACCCAGCGCCATCAGGATGTTCAACGCCTTGTCACTCGGCGGTTTGCCGGTCACCGCCTCATAGGCGTAAAACACAAGGTGCCCGCCATCCAGAACCGGGATCGGGAACAGGTTCAACAGGCCCACGGCGGTGCTCAGCCCGGCAATGAACAGGATGAAATCGCTGATCCCCTGCGACGCGGCCGCGCCCGACACCTCGGCAATGCCGATTGGGCCCGACATGTTGCACGACCCGATCGCCCCGGTCACCAGATGCCACAGCCCCGAAAGCGAGGTGGTGATCGTGCGCCACGTCGCCTGCACCGCCCCGTTCAGCGCCTCACCCGCGCCAATCGGCTCGGTTGTCGCTTCAAAGAACATCCCCGAGGCCACGCCGATACGCCAGTTGGTCTTGAACCCTCCATCGGCCTGCGGCTCATCGGTGCGCTTGGGCACAAGGGTAAAGGTCAGGGTCTCGGCCTCGCCCCCCTCGTCACCGGGGCGCCAGACGGTCAGCAACAAGGGCTTGCCCTCGCCCCCTTCGACCAAACGCTTGAGCTGATCGAAGGCAAAGATCGGCGCACCATCGACCGCAGTAATCACATCGCCCTGCTCCAGCCCGATATCGAAGGCCGCTGATTTCGGCGCCACGCGGCTCACCAGCGGCGGCCACGGGTAAGGGCCGTTGACCTCGATCTCGGCCCCATCGCGACGCACTTCATAGGTCAGGTCCGGCTCTTCGGGCAGGTTTTCACGAAACGCAGTAAACCCCGCGCCATCATCCAGCGACGGCACATCCAGCCCACCGATGCGCAGGATCGCATCCCCCGGCTCTATCGCATAGGTGCCCTGCGGCAGCGGGTTCAAATCGGCCACGGTCAGCGGGTCCGACGCCTTGCCCTCATAGAAAAACAACCCCGCGAACACGATGATCGACAGGATAAAGTTGAACACCGGCCCGGCCGCCACGGTCAGCGTGCGCGCCCAAAGCGGCGCGCCGTGCATGGTGTGGCGCAACTGGTCTTCCGGCACCGTCTGCATCGCCTCACCATCCTTGGCGCTGGCGGCATTGGCATCGCCGTAAAACTTGACGTATCCACCGAACGGAAGCGCGGCGAACTGCCACTTGGTGCCGCGCTTGTCGACCCGGCTCCACAGCACCGGACCAAATCCGATGCTGAACACGTCCGCCTTGATCCCGCACCAGCGGCCAACGATGTAATGGCCATATTCATGCACCGCCACGATGATCGACAGCGCGATCACGAAGGTGACGAGGTAGAGCACGAAATTTTCGGGCGTGGGAAGAAACTGCGTGATATCCAAAACCTGTCCTGCCTTTTCCGGTCGTTTTTTGTGTCGTTTCTTAGTCTCGTTTCTCAGCGCGCTTTTGCGCCGGCCGATCTGCTCTCGACCTATTTCGCCGCGATCGCCTGACGCGCGCGGATACGCGCCATGTGGTCAGCGGCGGTGATGTTATCAAGGGTCATTGCGGCATCAACAAGGCCTTTCTCGGCCCCGCAGCGGCCCATCACCTGCTCGACCAGACCGGTCATTTCGGTAAATCCGATCTTTCCGTCGATGAACCCGTCAAGCGCCTCTTCCTTGGCAGCGTTGAACACCGCCCCCATCAATCCGCCGGTGTCCATCACCTCCCACGCCAGCCGAAGCGCCGGATAGCGCGCGTGATCGGGCGCGCGAAACTCAAGATTGCCCACCTGCGCCAGATCCAGCCGCGCCACCGGCAACTCGGCCCGCTCGGGCCAGTTCAGCGCATAGCCGATGGCATGGCGCATGTCCGACACGCCCAGATGCGCCATCAGCGCCCCATCGCGAAACCCCACCAGCGCATGGACCAGAGATTGCGGATGCACCAGCACCTCGATCTGATCCGGAGTGAAGCCGAAATATTCCTTCGTCTCAATGACTTCCAGCGCTTTGTTGAACATAGACGCGCTGTCGATGGTAATCCTCTGACCCATGTCCCAATTGGGATGCGTGCTGGCCTGTTCCACCGTCGCGCTGGCCAGCTTCTCCAGCGGCCAGTCGCGAAACGCTCCGCCCGATGCGGTGATGATCACCCGCTCGACGGCGTCGGTCTCTTCGCCCACCAGCGCCTGAAACACCGCCGAATGCTCGCTGTCCACCGGCAACACCCGCGCGCCATGCTGTGCGGCGGTCCGCATCAACAGCGGCCCCGCAGTGACAAGCGATTCCTTGTTGGCCAGCGCCAGCGTCGCGCCTTGCTCCAGCGCGCGCAGCCCCGGCTTCAACCCGGCCGCGCCCACGATCGCGCTCATCACCCAATCTGCGGGCCGCGCCGCGGCCTCTTGCAAGGCCTCTTCGCCCGCTGCCGCTTCGATCCCCGTCCCGGCCAGCGCCTCTTGCAACGCGCCCAACAGCGCGGCGTCCGCCGTCACCGCGATGTCGGCGCGCAGCCGCACCGCATCCGCCGCCAGTTGCGCGATGTTCTGCCCACCGGTCAGCGCAACCACGTCGAACCCATCCGGATCACGCCCGATCAGGTCGATCGTCGATTGCCCGATCGAGCCTGTCGCGCCGAAAATCGAAACCTTTCTCATGCGGCCATATGCACCACGAGCAGCCCCAGCATCAGCGCCAGCCCGGCCCCCATCATGCCGTCGAACCGGTCCATCACACCGCCATGACCGGGGATCAGGTTGGAACTGTCCTTGACCTTCATCTTGCGCTTGATCGCGCTTTCCGCGATGTCGCCCATCTGCGAGGCAAGCGACAGCGCCACCGCCCCCGGAACCGTCCAGATCACCCAGGCCATCGGCCAATCATAGACCCAGATCGCCACGATCAGGCTCAGGATCACCGCCCCGATCCAGCCCGCCACCGTGCCCGACCATGTCTTCTTGGGGCTGACCTTGGGCCAGAACTTCGGCCCGCCAAGGATGCGGCCCGCGAAATATCCCGCCACGTCGGTGATCACCACCAACCCTACAAGCCACAGCGCCATGCCCATCCCATGATCCAGCCGAATTTGCACAAGCCCCAGCCCAGCCAGAAAAATCCCGCCGGTGTAAAGCGCGACAAGCCCCATGTGCGTGCCCGTCCGCCCGGCCAGAACGCCCGCCGCAATCAGCAGCAGGAAAACGGCGAAGGACGGATAAAGAATGGCCAGCGGAAACAGCACGGCGACGATGCCGGCCTCTTGGCGGGCGGCGACCTCGTGGCGCGGGCGCACCATCCGCACCAGTTCCCAGATCATCAGCACCACGATCAGCGTCGCCAAAAGCGCGAACGCGATCCCGCCAAGCCACAGCGCAACCGCCCCCACGGCGATCATCACCACCGCCGAACCCGCGCGCGGCCCCAGATCGCCCCACTTGCCGTCACTCATGTCTTCACCCCGCCAAAGCGCCGATCCCGCGCGCCGTAATTGCCGATCAGCCCGGCAAAGACCTTTTCGGTGAAATCCGGCCACAACGTATCGATGAACTCGTATTCCGCATAGGCCGACTGCCACAGCAGGAAGTTGGAAATCCGCGCCTCTCCACTGGTCCGGATCACAAGGTCCGGATCGGGTAAAACGAAAGTATCCAAATACCTTGGCAGGGTTTCTTCATCTACGCTTTCGGGATCGAGCCGTCCCGCTGCCACATCCTGTGCCAGCCGCTTGGTGGCGCGGGCCACCTCATCGCGCCCGCCGTAATTCAACGCGATGGTCAGGTGCACCCGGTCGTTTTCCGAGGTCAGCTCTTCCAGATCGTCCATCAACTTGATCAGCTTGGCGTCCAGCTTCACCCGGTCGCCGATGAAGCGCACCCTCACGCCCTCTTCCTTGAGCGCGCGCGCCTCCTTGGTGATGTAGCGGCGAAACAGGCTCATCAGCCCGGCCACTTCAACCTGTGTGCGCTTCCAGTTCTCGGTCGAAAAGGCGAAAATGGTCAGGTATTTGACCCCCAGATCGGGACAGGCCTCAACGATCTCGCGCACCCGCTTGGCGCCGGCGTGATGGCCAAACAGGCGCGGGCGCCCGCGCTGCGTGGCCCAGCGGCCATTGCCATCCATGATGATCGCAACGTGGCGCGGGCCGCGCTGTTCCGTCCCGGAACTGTCGCTCGTCTTGGCCATTCGCCCGCTCCCCTCGCCCGTCTTTTCAGACTGTCGCCCTCGACCGTCTCTCCGACTGAGGCTCAGACCTGCATGATCTCTTCTTGCTTGTTTTCCAGCGCATCATCGACGGCCTTGATGAACTTGTCGGTCATCTCCTGCACCTCGGTCTCCCAGAATTTCTGGTCATCCTCACCGATTTGCGAGTCGGCCTTGGCCTTCTTGATCTGGTCCATGCCGTCGCGACGCACGTTGCGCACGGCCACGCGGGCATGTTCGGCATATTGCGCGGCAACGCGGGTCAAATCGCGGCGGCGCTCTTCGTTCAGCTCGGGGATCGGCAGCATCACGATCGTGCCGTTAGTCTGCGGGTTGATCCCGAGACCCGAATTCATGATCGCCTTTTCAACCGCCTGCACCAGCGATTTGTCCCAGACGTTGATCGTCACCATCCGCGGTTCGGGCACGTTCACCGTGCCCACCTGGTTGATCGGGGTGGTCGAACCATAGGCATCCACCATGATCGGCTCCAACATCGATGCACTGGCGCGCCCGGTGCGCAGCGAGGCGAATTCCGTGCGCAGCGCGCCCATCGCCCCCTGCATCCGGCGTTCCAGATCGTCAGTGTCCAGCATGAAGTCTTCGTTGGCCATCTGCCCGTCTCTCCTCTATTCCGTCTCGCTCAGTCGCGGGTTGCCTTCTGATATACGCCGCCCCCGGATTTGTATAGAGCATGCGGGTGCCGCGCAGAGTGGGAACCGTCTTAGCTAACGACCTTGGTATAAGTTCCCTTGCCCGCAAGGATGCCACGGAACCCACCCGGCTCATCCAGCGAAAACACGATGATCGGCAGGTTGTTGTCCCGCGCCAGCGCGATCGCGCTCGCATCCATCACCTTCAGGTGCTTGGCCAGCACATCATCGAAGCTGATCGTCTCGAACCGCACCGCATCCGCGTTGGTCACCGGGTCCTTGTCGTAAACCCCGTCCACCTTGGTGCCCTTGAAGATCGCTTCACAGGCCATCTCGCTGGCGCGCAGCGTCGCGGCGGTGTCGGTGGTGAAATAAGGGTTGCCGGTGCCCGCGGCAAAAATGCAGACCCGCTTCTTTTCAAGGTGACGCACGGCGCGGCGGCGAATGTAGGGCTCACAGATCTGGTCCATCGGGATCGCGCTGATCACCCGGGTGAACACGCCAAGCCCCTCAAGCGCGCTCTGCATCGCCAGCGCGTTCATCACCGTGGCCAGCATCCCCATGTAATCGGCAGTGGTGCGCTCCATCCCCTGCGCGCTGCCTTGCAACCCGCGAAAGATATTGCCGCCACCGATCACCATGCAGATCTCGACACCAAGCTCATGCACCGATTTCACCTCATTGGCGATTCGTTGCACCGTGGGCGGATGCAGACCAAATCCCTGGTCGCCCATCAGCGCCTCGCCAGAGATTTTCAGCATCACACGCTTGAACTTGGTCTGGGCGGCGTCGGAACTCATCGGGGCATCCTTTCAAGGGGGCAGGTCAAGGGTGGCAAGCACCGCGCGCAAGATGCAGTCCCCGGGGTCCGGCGTCAATCGCCTCCCGCCCCCAGAGCGCCGCAAAAATCCTACGAGGATTTTTACCCGAATTCTTTCGAAGAATTCGACAGCGCCCAGCCGCCCCCCAAAGCGCCCCAAAAATCTTCGCAAGATTTTTGAACGAATTCCTCGCAGGAATTCGCGCGCCCCAATTCTCTCTTCCCTGCGCCCCCCATCCGCGCTACCCCCCCGCCATGACGCTCCTTGACGACATCGACCCGCAAAAACCGGTGCTCATCGCCGGTCCCACGGCCTGCGGGAAATCTGCCCTCGCGCTCATGATCGCCGAGGCGCAGGGCGGCACCATCGTCAATGCCGACGCGCTGCAAGTCTTCGCCAACTGGCGCGTGCTCACCGCGCGGCCCTCCGCCGCGGACGAGGCGCGCGCCCCCCATGCGCTCTATGGCCATGTGCCCGGAGATCAGGCCTACTCCGTCGGCCACTGGCTGCGCGAAGTGGCGCCGCTGCTCACCTCCACCCGGCCCATCATCACCGGCGGCACCGGCCTTTATTTCAGTGCCCTCACCGAAGGGCTGGCCGAAATCCCGCCCATCCCGCCCGAAGTGCGCCAAGACAGCAGCACCCTCACCCGCGAAGAGATGCTGGCACAGATCGCCCCCGGCACCGCCGCCCGCATCGACCAACTCAACCCCATGCGCGTGCAGCGCGCGTGGGAGGTCGAGCGCGCCACCGGCAAACCCCTGCACCTCTGGCAAGACGACACCCCACCGCCGCTCCTGCCACTCGCAGACGCGACCGCGCTCGTCTTCGACGCCCCGAAAGAGTGGCTCACCCCCCGGATCGAGGCCCGGTTCGACCAGATGCTGGCGCAAGGCGCCCTTGACGAGGCCCGCGCCAACGCCCCGCACTGGGATCCCGCCGCGCCCTCATCCAAGGCCATCGGTGCCGCCGAGCTGATCGCTCATGTGACTGGCGAAATCCCGCTCAGCACGGCGCGCACCCGCGCGATCATCGCCACACGCCAATATGCCAAGCGTCAGCGCAGCTGGTTCCGCGCCCGCATGAGCGCCCCAAGCGACGGCTCAACCCACGGTTGGCGGCAAATTCCCGCTGGCTGAAAATCCGCCCGCTTCCGCAGCCCCTTTGACGCGCTATAACGAAAGCTCCGCTCCCCGGCACACTCAGGCCGCGGACGCCTTCTCCAATTCAGATCGGCCGATATGCCCCGCGACATGCACAGCCAAACGCCCGAAACCCATCCGCTGGCCCGCCTGATGGCAGGCGGCGCATGGCGGCTGGGCCTGCATCATGCGCGCGAAGACCATCTGGTGATCTGGCTCACCAAGGGCCAGGGCCTCGCCACGTTGCGCGGCCTGCGCCAGGGGCTGACCGTGCACAACGCGCTGTTCATCCCGGCGGGCACGCTGTTTTCCATCGATCCCGGCCCGCAGGGCTTCGGCATCGCGCTGGTGATCCCGGGCGGCTGCGACATTCCCCTGCCCGGCGCGCCGCGCCACCTGCGCGTGCGCGACGCCCAGAAACAGAACGAATTGTTCCAACTGCTCGAAGCGATGGGGCGCGAACAATCGCGCAGCGCCGCCGGCGGCGCCAATGCCTACGGTGAATTCCACGCCCAGGCGGCGCGCGCCTATGCCACGCTGATCTCGGTCTGGCTGCGCCGGATGAGCCTTGATCTGCCCGCCAACACCGGCCCCACACCTGAGCAGCACCTCTCGGCGCGGTTCTCCGATCTGGTCGCGCGCAATTTCCGCAGCGGCAAGGCGGCACAGGCCTATGCCGCCGAACTCGACGTCCCCCCGGACCATCTGAACGAGGCCGTGCAAACCTGCTCCGGTCTCACCCCGACCGAGATGCTGTCGCAAACCGCGCTGCATGCCGCGCGCCTGATGATCGAGGACGGCACGCTGCCCTTCACCGAAATCGCCGCCCATCTCGGGTTTGCCTCGCCACAGGTGTTTACCCGCTTCATCCAGTCGCGCACCGGCAAATCGCCGACGCAACTGCGAAATGCGGCCCCCGATCAGCCCGCGCCCTGATGTCGCGGCACGCTCCGGTTTCCTGAACAATCCCACGGAAACGGGCCGCTCACACCGGCCTCGGACTGTGTGCCCTCGTCAGGTTTACGAACGCTAGGGGTTGCTCTCTTGGTCGTTTTCTGGCCTGTTCAATGTCGCAAACAGACACTGAGATGCCGATAGCGTGCGTTGACGGCTCGCGCCAAACATGCGCGAATAGCTTCAATAAGCCCGCCCGGCATCCGTGCAACACGGCAGGGACAAAGGGAACCACACGCCAAACCTGCGTGAAAATCAAAAAGATGCACCACCAAAAACACTCAGGTGCCAGACGTCACAGGGAGAACACGATGACGCCAACCAAGACCGACACCCGCCTTCATCCGGCGGCCGATATGTATGCCCGGGAAGTCAAGGAGGGCAAACTCAGCCGCCGCGAATTCCTCACCCGCACAACCGCGCTCGGCGTGAGCGCCGGGGCCGCCTATGGCCTTCTGGGCCTGCAAGCGCCCGCGCGCGCCGCAAGCCATGCCGCCAACCGTGGCGGCACCATCCGCATGCAAATGGAAGTGCGCGCCTTCAAGGACCCGCGCACCTTCGACTGGACCCAGATCGCGCACCTCAGCGCAGGCACGCTGGAATACCTTGTCGAATACAACAACGACGGCTCGTTCCGCGGCATGCTCCTCGAAGGGTGGGAGGTCAACGACGACGCCACCGAATACACCCTCATGGTGCGCAAGGGCGTGAAATGGTCGAACGGCGATGACTTCACCGCCGCCGACGTGGCCCGCAACATCGAAGGCTGGTGCGACAAGTCGGTCGAAGGCAACTCGATGGCCGGGCGCATGGCCTCGCTGATCGACGACGAAAGCGGCAAGGCCGGCGAAGGCGCGATCACCGTGGTCGACGATCACACCGTCAAGCTCACCTGCAAGACCCCCGACATCACCATCATCCCCGGCATGGCCGACTACCCGGCCGCCATCACCCATGAAAGCTTCTCGGCCGACGCCGACATCGGCTCCATGGTCGGCACCGGCCCGATGAAGGTCGAAAGCCTCGAAGTGGGCGTCAAGGCCGTGCTGGTGAAAACCGATCACCCATGGTGGGGCGACGAAGCCTTCCCCGAGGGCGGTTTTTACGCCGACACCATCGAGTTTATCGACTACGGCACCGATCCGGCGGCTTGGGTCGCAGCGGCCGAGGCCGAAGAAGTCGACCTGTTCTATGAAACCGTCGGCGACTACATCGACATCATGGACGGTCTCGGATGGACCAAATCCGAAGTCACCACCGGCTCCACCATCGTGGTGCGCCCGAACCAGCTGGCCGAGGTCGACGGCAAGAAGATCTATGCCAACAAGGACGCGCGCCTTGCCATTTCGATGGCGGTCGACAACGCGGTCTGCCTCGAACTGGGCTACTCCAGCCAAGGCAGCGTGGCCGACAACTGCCACGCCGGTCCGATACACCCCGAGTATGACCCCTCGGTCACCCGCCTTCCCCATGATCCGGCCAAGGCCAAGGAACTGTGGGACAAGGCCGGCTATACCGACATGGAGATCGAAATCCACTCGATCGACGATGACTGGCGCAAGAACACCACCGATGCCGTCGCCGCCCAGTTGCGCGACGCGGGCATCAAGGTGAAACGCACGATCCTGCCCGGTTCCACCTTCTGGAACGACTGGACGAAATACCCGTTCAGCTCGACCAACTGGAACCACCGCCCGCTAGCGACCCAGATCTGGGGCCTTGCCTATCGCTCGGGCGAAGCATGGAACGAATTCGGCTATGCCAACCCCGAATTCGATGCCCTGCTGGCCGAAGCCAACGCCATCGCGGATGCCGACAAGCGCCGCGAAGTGGCGGGCAAGCTGCAACAGATCCTGATCGACGACGCGGTCACGATCCAGCCCTACTGGCGCAAACTCTATCGCCACTACAACGAGAACGTCACAGGCTGCGACATGCACATCGCTTACCTGCCGCAGATCTATAAGTGGAGCGTAACCGCTTGATCTGACACGACTTCCGGCGCGCGGGGGTTTCCCCCTCGCGCGCCACCCCCCTGGCGCAAGCCACAAGATAAAAGGCACGCGGACAACTCGCGGCCACAGCCACCAACAGGGGCATAAATGGGACTTTTCATATTACGCCGGGTCGGGGTGATGATCCTGACGGCCTTGTGCCTGACCTACATCGTCTTCTTCATGACGAACCTCTACCCGAACCTCGAAAAGCTCGCCAAGACACAGGGCAATTTCCGCATGTCGGACGAGGCCGTCGCCTCGTGGCTCGACAAACGCGGTTACCTGCAATCGACCCCCAAGAAATACGCCGAATGGCTCGGTGTTGCGCCTTCTTACCGCTACGAAGACCCTGACGGAAAAGTCATCGGTCGCTGCATCGACCCCGGCGTCGATCCCGCCGATGCGCCGAATTTCTGCGGCATCCTTCAGGGCTATTGGGGCTATTCCACCGTCTTCAAGGACACCGTCGCCTCGATCATCGGCACCCGGCTGGGCTTGACCGGCATCCTGATGTTCTGGGTCTTCGTGCTGATGGTGCCCACCGCGCTGATCCTCGGCGTGCTGGCGGGGATGCGCGAAGGCTCGCGCACCGACCGCACGCTTTCGACCATCTCGATCGCCTCGACCGCCACGCCCGAATATGTGTCGGGCGTCATTTTCATCGCGCTTCTGGCGTCTTCCCGCTTCGGCATCTCACCGATATTGAAAGAGTGGGGCTGGATCGACGGGCGCACCCTGTTCAAGGGCACCGCCACTTCGGCGATGGAGAACCCGAATTTCGAGAATTTCTTCCTGCCGGTGCTGACCATCGCGCTTTACGGCATGGGCTATATCGCCCGCATGACCCGCGCCTCCATGGCCGAGGTGATGACAGCGCAATACATCCGCACCGCGCGCCTCAAGGGGGTGAAGTTCTCGAATATCGTGATGCGGCACGCCCTCAGGAACGCCCTCATCGCGCCCTTCACCGTCATCATGCTCCAGATCCCGTGGCTTCTGAACGGCGTCGTCATCGTCGAGACCCTGTTCAACTACAAGGGCTTCGGTTGGACGTTGGTGCAGGCCGCCGGCAACAACGATATCGAGCTCCTGCTCGGTGTTTCCGTCGTCTCCGTGATCGTGGTTCTGGTGACGCAGCTGATATCCGATATCGGCTACGTCTTCCTCAACCCGCGCATCCGCATTTCATAAGGGGGCGCAGCAATGGAACCCATCGGCTTCTTCGACATCCTCACGCGCATGGCGGTTCAGTTCACGCCCGTCTGGATTTCCCTCGTCGCGCTTTTCGCCCTTTCGATCACGTTCAAGCGGCGACTTGGCCTTTATGGCAAGCTGTTCGACAGCACCATCGGCATGATCGGCTTTGCCCTCGTCATGTTCTGGGTGTTCACCGGCGTCTATGCCGGGGCCTTCGACATGATCGCCACCTTCGGCCCGCTCGAACAGGTCTCGGGCATGAAGAACAAACTCCCCGGCACCCCGCTCAGCGGCGCCGAGGCGGGTGATTACCCCTATTACCTTCTGGGCGGTGACAACCTTGCGCGCGACGTGTTCTCGCGCATGGTCAAGGGCGCGTGGATCGTGGTGCAGATCGCCCCGCTGGCAACGCTGTTCGCCTTCATGGTCGGCATCACGCTGGGCCTGCCTGCGGGCTATTACGGCGGCAAGCTCGACACCTTCCTCAGCTTCCTCGCCAACCTGATCCTCGCTTTCCCGGTGATCCTGCTGTTCTACCTGCTGGTCACGCCGGAAATCGTCATGACCGGCCTGCCGCAATTCATGGCGACGGTGCTGTTCTTCTTCCCGATCATCTTCTTCGGCGTGCTGATCCAGTCGCGCTACCGGCCCCAGCCGCAAAAGAAATGGATCTGGCTCGCCGCGGTTCTGATCCCGTTGCTCATCGTCTATATCTCGGCGATCAACGCCAAGGGCTCCAAGATCGCATTCTCGCCGATCGACCTGTTCGACATTCCGCCCGGCATCCTCGTGGTGTTCGTCTCGGTCGTCTTCGTCAACTCGCCCACCGTGTTCCGGATCGTGCGCGGCCTCACACTCGACATCAAAACGCGCGATTACGTCGCCGCCGCCCAGACCCGGGGCGAACGGCCGTGGTATATCATGCTGTGGGAAATCCTGCCCAACGCGCGCGGGCCGCTGATCGTCGATTTCTGCCTGCGCATCGGCTACACCACAATCCTTCTGGGCACGCTCGGCTTCTTCGGCCTTGGCCTGCCGCCGGAAAGCCCGGATTGGGGCACGACGATCAACGAAGGGCGCAAACTCCTCGCCGTCTATCCTCACCCCGCCCTGCCCCCGGCCTTCGCGCTGCTGACCCTCGTTCTGGGACTCAACCTGCTGGCCGATGGCCTGCGCGAAGAATCGCTCAGGGATTAAGGGAAGGGATCAGATGATGAACGCCACGCCCGCCCACGACACGATCCGGCCCCTCGATTCGGGGGCCACGCCACGCCCGACGGATCGCAGCCAAGGTGCAGACGCAATGCAGACGCCCGTTTTCGACGCAAAGGATTTGGTTAATGGCTAAACTCGGCGACTACGAAGGCCCCATCCTCGAAATCGACAGGCTCTCGATTTCCTTCTTCACCCGGCTGCGCGAAATCCCTGCCGTGATGGATTTTTCCGTCTCCGTCGCCCCCGGCGAGGCGGTCGGCCTTGTCGGTGAATCCGGCTGCGGCAAATCCACCGTCGCGCTTGGCGTGATGCGCGATCTGGGCGTCAACGGCCGCATCGTCGGCGGCAGCGTGAAGTTCAAGGGCCGCGACATGGCCGAGATGTCGGATGCCGAGTTGCGCGATGTGCGCGGCAACGAAATCGCCATGATTTATCAAGAGCCTATGGCATCGCTCAACCCCGCCATGCGGATCGGCAAACAGCTGATGGAAGTGCCGATGATCCACGAAGGGATCAGCGAAAAGGCCGCCTACCAGCGCGCCCTCGAAGTCGTCACCGACGTGAAGCTCCCCGATCCCGAACGCATCCTCAAAAGCTTCCCACACCAGCTTTCCGGCGGCCAGCAACAGCGCATCGTCATCGCCATGGCGCTGATGTCCAAGCCTTCGCTGCTGATCCTGGACGAGCCGACCACAGCGCTTGACGTGACGGTCGAGGCGGCGGTCGTCGATCTGGTCAAGGATCTGGGCAAGAAATACGGCACTTCGATGCTGTTCATCTCGCACAACCTCGGCCTCGTGCTGGAAACCTGCGACCGGATTTGCGTCATGTACAGCGGCGAGGCGGTCGAACGCGGCGATATCCAAACCGTGTTCAACAACATGCAACACCCTTATACCCAAGCCCTTTTCCGCTCCATCCCGCTGCCCGGCGCGAACAAAAACGAGCGCCCCCTGATCGCCATTCCCGGCAACTTCCCCCTGCCCCACGAGCGCCCGAATGGCTGTAACTTCGGCCCGCGCTGCGACTATTTCGAAGCTGGGCGCTGCGATTCTGAGAACATCCTGATGCGCGATGTATCGGGCGACGCCAGCCACGAAACCCGCTGTCTCAGGTATGATGAAATTGACTGGACCGCGCTTCCTGACGTGGGCACCCAGACCACCAAAACCGAACCCGGCCGCGTCGTCCTCAAGATGGACAAGCTCAAGAAGTATTACGAAGTCGCCGCCAACGCCCTGTTCGGCGGCGGTGAAACCCGCGTCGTCAAAGCCAACGAAACCCTTAGTTTCGAGGCCCGCGAAAGCGAAACCCTTGCCATCGTTGGCGAATCCGGCTGCGGCAAATCCACCTTCGCCAAGGTGCTGATGGGGCTGGAAACCGCGACAGACGGCCAGATCCTGCTCGACGGGAAGAACATCGAAGACATCCCCATCGAAAAGCGTAGCACGCAGACGATCGCCGATATCCAGATGGTGTTCCAGAACCCGTTCGATACGCTCAACCCGTCGATGACGGTGGGGCGGCAGATCATCCGCGCGCTCGAAATCTTTGGCCACGGCACCAACGATGGCGAGCGGCGCGAAGAAATGCTGCGCCTGCTCGATCTGGTCAAACTGCCGCGCGCCTTCGCCACCCGAATGCCAAGGCAGTTGTCCGGCGGCCAGAAACAGCGAGTCGGCATCGCCCGCGCCTTTGCCGGCGGTGCGCGAATTGTCGTTGCCGATGAACCGGTTAGCGCGCTCGACGTGTCGGTTCAGGCCGCCGTGACCGACCTTCTGATGGAGATTCAGCGCGAACAGAAAACAACCCTTCTGTTCATCTCGCATGACCTCTCCATCGTGCGCTATCTCTCGGATCGGGTGATGGTCATGTATCTCGGCCACGTCGTCGAACTTGGCACCACGGAAGAGGTCTTCTCGCCCCCCTACCACCCCTATACCGAGGCGCTGCTTTCAGCCGTGCCCATCGCCGATACCAAGATCATCAAACAGCATATCGTGCTGGAAGGCGACGTGCCCTCGGCGATGAACCCGCCCCCCGGCTGCCCGTTCCAGACGCGCTGCCGCTGGAAAAGCCAAGTCCCCGGAAACCTTTGCGAAAAAGAGGTTCCCCCCATTCGCGACCTTGGCGGCCACCAGATCAAATGCCACCTCTCGGACGAGAAATTCGCCGAGATGGAGCCGGTCATCAAAACCGCCGCAGAGTGACGATTTACCGTTGATGGTTACAAATGCAACCGTCACAAGCGCAACCAGTCAATCTGAATGGGAGCGCCCGCAATGAAAATCGAACAGATCCACCACGTCGCCTACCGCTGCAAGGACGCCAAGCAAACCGTTGAATGGTATGGGAAAATGCTTGGTATGGACTTCATCCTCGCCATTGCCGAGGATCACGTTCCCTCAACGCACGAGCCCGATCCCTACATGCACGTGTTTCTCGATGCGGGCGCGGGCAATGTTCTGGCCTTTTTCGAATTGCCGACCAAGCCCGAAATGGGCCGCGATCCCAACACCCCCGAATGGGTGCAACACATCGCCTTCAAGGTGAAGGACCGCGCCGAACTGATTGAATTCAAAGAGCATCTCGAAGCCGAGGGGGTCGAGGTTCTGGGCGTGACCGATCACTCGATCTTTCACTCGATCTACTTTTTCGACCCCAACGGCCACCGCGTCGAACTCGCCTGCCCCGACCCCGAGGAAGACGCCATGCTGGCCCGCCTGAACGATGTGAAATGGGACATGCTCGAAGAGTGGAGCCGCACCAAGAAGGCGCCTCAACACGCCGATTGGCTGCACGCGAAAGAGCTGGAAAAAAACTGAAAATAAATCTCGGGGCGGCGCTTACTTAGCTGCCCCAGATCACCTTCACATAGTTGCGGGTTTCCTTATACGGCGGAACCCCCCCATGTTTCTCCACCGCCCCCGGCCCCGCGTTATACGCCGCAAGCGCCAGCCGCCAAGAGCCGAACTTCCTGTATTGCTGCTTAAGATAGCGCGCGCCGCCTTCAAGGTTTTCCGCCGGGTTATGCGGATCAACCCGCAGAACGCGCGCCGTTTGCGGCATCAACTGCGCCAGCCCGATCGCGCCCTTGTGCGATTTCGCCTTCGCGTTCCAACCCGATTCCTGTTGCACCAGCCGCAAGAAGAGGTCCTCTGGAACCCCATGTTTGCGCGCCGCAGTGCGCGCAAGGGTCAGGTAAGGCCCGCGATATTTGCCGTTATAGCCCTTCACCGACCCGAATTTCGAAGGCGTCACGACGCTGGGCGGCTGCAACCTAACCGACGAAGAATATTGGCTTTTCGCGCGCGTATCCAGAACCCGCGTCTGCGAGGCAAACAGTTTTGAGCGGTTCTTGGTGGAAAACACGTCTGCCGCCGCTCCGCCTGTGGTCGCGATGGCCAATGAAACCGAAAGAACTATAACCCTGCGCATGCTTCATCTGCCCCCAAAGATGCGTTTCGCCGCTTTATATAGTTTTTTGCCAACAGAGGCCAGCGTTGAGCGTCCGCACGTTCCGAAGCGAGGAAGTGGTGGGGAACAACGCCAATTTTCTGTAAATTTAAGCTTTCCTTCACACCTTTGCAGTGGTGTAACCGGGAAAACCTGAACGGGGATTCTGTAGGAGGATGCGATGGCCGGCTCGGTGAACAAGGTAATTCTGATTGGCAATCTGGGCCGCGACCCCGAGGTGCGCACGTTCCAGAACGGCGGCAAGGTGTGCAACCTGCGCATTGCGACCTCCGAGAACTGGAAAGATCGCAACACCGGTGAGCGGCGCGAACGCACCGAATGGCACACCGTCGCGATCTTCAACGAAGCGCTTGTGCGGCTGGCCGAGCAATACCTGCGCAAGGGCTCCAAGGTCTATATCGAAGGCAAACTCGAAACCCGCAAATGGCAGGATCAAAGCGGTCAGGACCGTTATAGCACCGAGGTCGTCCTGCGCCCCTATGCGGGCGAAATGACCTTCCTCGACGGTCGCAACGAAGGCGGCGGCAGCGGCGGCGGATATGACAGCGGCCCCTCCGGCGGTGGCGGCGATTACGGTGGTGGATACGACAGCGGCCCTTCGGGTGGTTCCATGGGCGGCGGCAGTGGCGGTGGCGGCGGCTCTCAGGGCGGCCCGGGCTACGACGACGAAATCCCGTTCTGATCCCTTGGCGCGAAAACGCGCCTTATACCCAAGACACTCCAGCAAAGGCCGCCCCTCGGGTGGCCTTTCTTCTTGGCTAAAGCAGTGAGAGCAGCGTGATCACCACCACGGGCAAGGACAACGCTGACGCGATCAGAAACGGCACCCAGACCGTCACCCTGGGGGCCGGGATACGATGGCCAAGAACGGTTTCTGCGGCGCGGCGCGACATATACAAAGTCCACATAGGCGCATCTTAACCACGAATTAGGTTATGGCTGCGTTAATACCGCCATGCTTTTCGATCCGATCACTGACGGGGCACAGGTTGCGCAAACGCGCGCTCTCTCCCCCGCGCCGCCTGCCCTTGCCCAGTCAACACTCTACGCCGACGCGCTCGGCGCGGTTGGCGCGCAAATCCTTACCCTCCCGCTGGAAGAAGAGGTTGGCCGCGCGACGCTCATTCTCCGACAGATGCCGGTGATCGGGCGTGTCGCCCTCCTGCCCGGTGGCCCGTGGTGGGCAACCCCTGACCTTGGCCCGCCCCACAAACAGGCCGCCCTCCGCCCCCTCTTCGCCCAAGCCCACGCGATGGGCATCCGCGCGCTGATCTCGAACCCGGCGGATCACGCCGATGGGCAGGTGCTGCGCCGATTGGGCGGCCTGCCCCTGCTCACCCCGCAGACAGAGGCGCGGCTCGACCTGTCACCGCCCGATGACGCCCGCCGCAAGCAACTCCACGGCAAGTGGCGCAATCGTCTGACCCGGGGCGAGGCGGCAGGCCTCACGATCACAGAGGACTCTTTCGCGCCCAAACGCCACCTCTGGATCCTCGAACTCGAAGCCGCGCAGCGCAAGTCGCACGGGTATCGCGCCCTTCCTCTCGACGTGCTGATGGCGGCGGCAGCACAGGCACCGCATCAGGTGCGCGTCTTCACCGCCCGCCGCCGGGGCCGCGCGCTGGCGGCGATGGTCTTTCTGTTACATGAGGGGGCCGCCACCTATCACATCGCCGTCCAGCGCCCCGAGGCG
Source organism: Rhodalgimonas zhirmunskyi (assembly GCA_030848925.1). Lineage (GTDB taxonomy): Bacteria > Pseudomonadota > Alphaproteobacteria > Rhodobacterales > Rhodobacteraceae > Rhodalgimonas > Rhodalgimonas zhirmunskyi. The sequence goes on along the minus strand of JANFFA010000001.1, from coordinate 91,884 downwards.
CGCACCACCGGCGCTCATAACCTGTTGCTCTGGCAGGCCAGCTGCGCCCTCAAACAAGCAGGCATTCAACGGCTCGACCTTGGCCCGGTCGAAACCGAGCGTGACACTGGCCTCGCGCGGTTCAAGCTCGGCACAGGCGCAGCACTTCACCAGCGCGGCCCGACGCTTCTGCATTGCCGCGCCACCGCCCCGCTTGGTCGCCTCGCCGCATGGGTCAGTCGAACAGGCGCTCGTGCTGCTGAAGCGCGAAACGATCCGTCATGCCGCTGATGTAATCCGCCACGATCCGCGCCAGCGCCTGCTCATCGGCTGCCTCGGCCACGTCCTTGCGCCACTGGCCCGGCAAAAGCGACGGGTCGCCCATGTAGAGCGGGAACAGATCGTTCACCACCTGCGTCACCTTGCGCCGCATGATGACAACAGCAGGCGCACGATACATCTTGTGAAACAGGAACTCGCGGATCACCTTCAGATCGGCCCACAAAGCGGGCGTGAACTGCACCATCATCCGCCCCGCATGGCGCACATCTTCGACGTTTTGCGGATCGAACTCGGCCAGGTTGCGACGGCTCACCGTGATCACATCCTCGACAAGTATGCCAAAGAACCGGCGCAGTGCCTCGTGACGGCGGCGATACTTGTTGAGACCGGGATAACGCCGGTCGACTTCGCCAAAGCAATCGATCAGCACTGGCAATTCCGCGATCTCATCGGTCGAAAACAACTCGGCCCGCAAGCCATCATGCAGGTCGTGATTGTTATAGGCGATATCGTCGGACAGCGCCGCCACCTGCGCCTCGGCGCTGGCATGGGTGTGCAGTTCCAGATCATGGCGCGCATCATATTCGGCCAGCGCATAAGGCAGGGTGCCTATCACCGGGCCATTGTGCTTGGCGATCCCCTCAAGCGTTTCCCACGTCAGGTTGAGCCCATCCCACTCGGCATAGTGGCGCTCAAGCGAGGTGACGATGCGCAGCGCCTGCGCATTGTGATCGAACCCGCCGTAAGGCGCCATCAGCGCGTTCAGCGCGTCTTCACCGGTGTGACCAAACGGCGTGTGGCCAAGGTCATGCGCCAGCGCCACCGCCTCGGTCAGTTCGGGGTTGAGGTTCAGCGCGCCCGAAATCGTGCGCGCCACCTGCGCCACTTCGATCGAATGGGTCAGGCGGGTGCGAAAATAATCGCCCTCATGTTCGATGAACACCTGCGTCTTGTGCTTGAGCCGCCGAAAGGCGCTGGCGTGGATGATACGGTCGCGATCCCGCTGAAAGCATGAGCGAAAAACGCTCTCTTCCTCGGGGTAAAGCCGGCCCCGGCTCTGGTCGGGGTCGGTCGCAAAAGGGGCGCGGGCGCTTGTCATGTGTCTGCCTGTTCTTGCCGTGCCGGTCAGGGGCACATATATTGCATTCCAAGCGAAATGGAAAACCGTTTTGCCGTAAGCATTTGCAACACATCCAAGCGTGAGGCCCCCGATGCAGATCCCGCCCAAAGTCACAGACCGCGCCTTTACCCGGCTGGCCGAAATCGGTGCCAGTGATCAGGGACAGGCCCTGCGCGTCGCGGTTGAGGGCGGCGGGTGTTCGGGCTTTCAATACGACATCCGTCTCGATCAACCCGGCGAAGATGACCTTGTGCTTGAAGGTCAGGGCCAGCAGGTGATCGTCGATCAGGTTTCTCTGCCGTTCCTGTCGGGCGCAACGATCGATTTCAGTGACGAGTTGATCGGCGCGCGCTTCGTGATCGATAACCCGAATGCCAGCAGTTCCTGCGGTTGTGGCACCTCCTTCTCGATGTAGTCCGAACGGTGGATTTCGGGCTGTTGCCCTGCCGACCGGCCTGCTAGTTTGCCCGCAACACCACGCCAAGCGGGCAACAGGAGCGCGCCATGAAAATCGCCACCTTCAACATCAATGGCATCAAGGCGCGCATCAATGCGCTTTCCGACTGGCTGCAAGACGCCGCGCCGGATGTCGCCCTGTTGCAGGAAATCAAGTCGGTCGACGAGAACTTCCCGCGCGAGCATTTCGAAGACATGGGCTATATCGTTGAAACTCATGGACAAAAAAGCTTCAACGGCGTGGCGATCCTGTCCAAGCTGCCGCTCGAAGACGTGACGCGCGGGCTGCCCGGCGATGACAGCGATGAGCAGGCCCGCTGGATCGAGGCCACCGTCGTGGGCGACACCGCCGTGCGCCTCTGTGGCCTCTACCTGCCAAATGGCAACCCCGCGCCGGGGCCGAAATACGACTACAAACTCGCCTGGATGGAGCGGATGCACGCCCGCGCGCAGGAGCTTTTGCAAGGTGAAGAGCCGGTGGTCATGGCGGGCGATTACAACGTCATCCCCCAAGACGAAGACGCCGCCCGCCCCGAAGCCTGGCAAGAAGATGCCCTCGCCCGCCCCGAAAGCCGCGCCGCCTTCCGCCGCCTGCTGAACTTGGGCTATACCGAGGCATTCCGCGCCGTCAATCAAGCGCCCGAGCAATATTCCTTCTGGGATTATCAGGCCGGAGCATGGAACCGCAACGACGGCATCCGCATCGACCACCTGCTGCTCAGCCCGCAATGCGCCGATCTCTTGCGCGGCTGCACCATCGACAAGCAGGTGCGCGGCGGCGAAAAGCCCTCGGATCACGTGCCGGTCTGGATCGACCTCGCGGCGTAACTAGCTGCCGCGCAAAACCTTCGCCAAGGCCAGAGTCGAGCCATCCTTGCCCGCGCCATCGCTGTCCCCGCGCAACACCGGCTCCAGCGCTTTGGCCAGTTCCTTGCCCAGTTCCACACCCCACTGATCGAAGGAATTGATCCCGAGGATCACCCCTTCGACAAACACCCGATGCTCGTAAAGCGCCACGATCTGGCCCAGCACACGCGGGCTCAGCCGTGGATAAATCAGCGTCACCGAGGGGCGATTGCCCTCGAACACCCGCTGCGCCGCCTGCCGTTCCAGTTCCGCGCCGGAAAAGCCCAGATCGGCGGCAATCGCGCGCGCCGCTTCGATCCCGCGCCCGCGCATCATCGCCTCGGACTGGGCAAGGCAATTGGCCTGCAACAGGATATGGTGATCGCGCAACTCGGGCTCATGCCCCTCGATCCCGACCATGAATTCACAGGGCACAATCTGCGTGCCCTGATGCAAAAGCTGGTAAAACGCGTGCTGCCCGTTGGTGCCCGGCTCACCCCAGACAATCGGCCCCGACGCACGCTCCAGAACCTCACCGCCCTTGGTCACGCGCTTGCCGTTGCTCTCCATTTCAAGCTGTTGCAGATAGGCGGGCAAGCGCAGCAGGCGCTGCTCATAAGGCAGCACCGCGCGTGTCGCATAGCCCAGCCCCTGATTGTGCCAGATGCCCGTCAGCGCCAGCAAAACCGGCAGGTTCGCGGCCAGCGGCGCCTCCCGAAAATGCGCGTCCATCTCCGCGCCCCCGGCAAGGAAGTCATCGAACCTTTCCGCCCCGATCGCGATCATCAGGCTCAGCCCGATCGGCCCCCAGACGGAATAGCGCCCCCCCACCCAATCCTCGAACCCAAAGACCCGCTCGGGTGCAATCCCGAACGCGGCGGTCAGATCCTCGGCGGTGGACAGCGCGGCGAATTGCGCCGCAGGCTCCGCCACCGCTTGGGCCATCCAGCGGCGCACGGTCTGGGCATTGGTCATCGTCTCGATGGTGGTAAATGTCTTCGAGGCGACGATCACCAGCGTGCGCGCCGGATCAAGGCCCTTGAGCGTATCGGTCGCATCCGCGCCGTCGACGTTGGAAATGAAATGGCAACGCGGCCCATCGTGATAGGGCGCCAGCGCCTGCACCGCCATCACCGGCCCAAGGTCCGAACCACCAATGCCGATGTTGACGACATCGGTGATCGCGCCGCCCTGCCCCTTGATCCGCCCCGCGCGCACATCCTCGGCAAACTGCGCCATGCGGTCGTGGGTTTCGCGCACCTCGGGCATCACATCCTTGCCATCGACAAGGATCGGCCCGCCATCAAGATTGCGCAGCGCCGTGTGCAACACCGCGCGATCCTCGGTCGTGTTGATCTTCTCGCCCGAGAACATCGCCTTGCGCGCGCCCGCAAGGTCGGCGGCTTCGGCCAGTTCGATCAGCGCCGCCATCGCGTCCTCATCCAGCGCGGTTTTGGAATAGTCGAAATGAAGCCCCAGCGCGCTGGCGGAAAACCGCGCTGCGCGCTCCGGGTCGGCAAACAGGTCCTCGATCCGGCGGCTCTTGGCCGCCTCGGCCTTCTCGGCCAATTCGTTCCATGCGTCCGTCATGCTCATTCTGCCCAATGTACCGTCATATCATCAAGAAACGCCGCGATCGGCGCCTCCATCGGGTCGCGCCCCACCGCGCGTTCAAGCGCGTTGCGCTTCTTGTCGCCGATGATCACCAGATGTTTCGCCATTGCCCGCTTGAGCACCCGCGCCGACAGCGTCACCCGCGGCTCTGGCGCCGCCTCGCTGCGCATCGGCACAAGCACCGGCGCCTCCGCGCTGAGCGCCACCTCAAGATTATCGCCCCCCGGAAAAAGCGAGGCCGTGTGCATATCCTCGCCCATGCCCAAAAGCAGCACGTTGATCGGAAGGCACGGCGCGATCCCCGCCTCCAGCGTCGGGATCATCTCTTCCGGCGTGTCGGCCTTGGCATAAAGCGGGTGAAACCGCGCCTCGCCCGCGCGCCCCGTCAGCAAGCGTTCCTTCACCAGCCGCGCGTTCGAGCGCACGTGCACCTCGGGCAGCCAGCGCTCATCCGACAGGAACACATCAACCCGATCCCACGCGATCCGCGCCTCGCATAGATTGTCGAACACCGGCCCGGGCGTGCCGCCACCGGGGACAACGAAACTCGCCCGCCCCCCCTGCAACAACACGTTTTTCAATTCCCCTGCGAGGGTGTTGGCAAGGTCGATCGCCAGCATTTCCTCGTCCGAATATTCAATCAGCTTCATTTGCGTATCTCCCGCCAGCGGCGTCCGTCACGGTGCATCAGGGCCAAGGCCTCGACCGGACCGGAACTGCCCGAATCGTAAGCCACCGGCGTGTCTTCACGCGCGCCCCACTCCGCGATGATCGGATCGGTCCAGGCCCATGCCGCCTCAACCTCGTCGCCGCGCATGAACAGCGTCTGGTTGCCCCGGATTACGTCCATGATCAGCCGCTCATAGGCATCGGGCACAAACTCGGCCTCCGGCCCCAGCGCCTCGGAAAAGGTCATGTCGAGCGGCACATCGACCAGCCGCATTCCCCCCGGACCCGGTTCCTTGATCGTCACGCCCAGTTCGATCCCTTCGTTGGGCTGCAACACGATGGTCAGGATATTGCAATGCCGCCCCGCTTCGGCGCCAAAAATCGAATGCGGCGCATCCTTGAACACCACCGCGATTTCCGAGGTGCGCGACTTGAGCCGCTTCCCGGTGCGCAGGTAAAACGGCGTCCCCGCCCATCGCCAGTTCGAGATATGCAGCTTCAGCGCAATGAAACTTTCGGTGGTCGACTCCGGGTTCTGCACATGCTCGCGAAACCCGGGCTTCGAGCCGTCATCGCTTTCAAGGTATTGCCCGCGCACGATATCCTTGGCCGGAACGTCTTCCAATGCCCTGATAACTTTCAGTTTTTCGTCACGCACGGCGTCGGGTTCGAATTTCGCGGGCGGCTCCATCGCGATCAGGCACAACAGCTGCATGATGTGGTTCTGCACCATGTCGCGCATCGCACCGGCGTGATCGTAATAATCCTCGCGCCCGGCGACGCCGACGGTTTCGGCCACCGTGATCTGAATGTGGTCGATGTATTGTGCGTTCCAAAGCGGCTCGAACAGCATGTTGGCGAACCGGATCGCCATCAGGTTCTGCACTGTCTCTTTGCCGAGGTAGTGATCAATCCGGTAAATCTGGCTTTCGTCGAAATGCTGTGCCAGCGTTTTGTTCAGCGCCTTGGCGGTTCCAAGGTCGTGACCGAAGGGTTTTTCAACCACGATCCGCGCCTCGCTTCCGGCCATCCCATGGCAGTGCAGACGCTCGGCCAGGTCGCCAAACAGCGATGGCCCGACCGAGAAATAGAAGGCGCGCACTCGCTCCTCTCCGGGCAGCTTGTCCAACAAGCCGGCCAGTTCCGACCAGCCCGTTTCGCCGCGCGCATCAATGCTGACGTAGTGCACGGTTTCAAGAAACGCCTCCATCGTGCCCGCTTCGCAACTGCCCCCCTCCTGTCCGAATTCGACAATCGCCTCGCGCACCATCTGGCGATAGGCCGCGGTATCGAGGTCCGAGCGCGCCGCGCCGATAATCGCCGAGTTATCTTCCATCTGCCCATCGCAGAATCGCCGGAAAAGCGCCGGCAGGATCTTGCGGCGGGCAAGATCGCCGGTCCCCCCGAAAATGACGAGGACAAAGGGATCAACAGGGATAACGCGTGAGGCCATGAGCACCTTTCCAGGGCCGCAGCTGGCCCGTGTTGGGCGCATCCTAGCAGCTTGGCCCGCGTTCACAATGGTGTCAGACCGGCGGTTGCTGCTTCCCTCACTGAGCCGCGCGCGCTAGCACTTCCACAAGCAGGAAAGGCAGCATTTGCATGAAAGATCAGCATTTTAATGCGAACGCGGGCAAGTTTCAGGATCCGCTGAAAACGGCCGACGGGCAGGAGCGCGCCGAAGTGGCGCTGAGCCACCCGGAAACGTTGTGGTTCAACACCGGCACGCTGTGCAACATCACCTGCGCCAATTGCTACATCGAAAGTTCGCCCGACAACGATGCGCTGGTCTATCTCACCGCTCCCGAGGCCGAAGACTATCTCGACCAGATCGGCGAGCGAAACTGGCCCATCCGCGAGATCGGCCTGACCGGGGGCGAGCCGTTCATGAACCCCGCCACGCTCGACATCATCGAAGCTGCGCTGGCGCGGGGCTACGAGGTTCTGGTGCTCAGCAACGCGATGCGCCCGATGCAGCGCCCCCGGATCAAGGCCGGGCTTGAGCGGCTCAACGCGGCCTATCCCGGCAAGCTGACACTACGGGTGTCGATCGACCATTTCTCGCCCGAGGTGCACGATCTTGAGCGCGGCAAAGGCAGCTTCGCGATCACCCTCGACGGCATGCGCTGGCTGCGCGACGCCAGTATCAGAACGGCGGTCGCCGGGCGCATCGCCTTTGGCGAAGGTGAGGGCGATACCCGCGCCGGATTCGCCCGGCTCTACGCCGAGAACGACCTGAAGATCGACGCGCAAGACCCCGGAATAACGGTTCTTTTCCCTGAAATGGATATGAACGTGGAAGTGCCGGAAATCACCACCGCCTGCTGGGGCATCCTGAACAAATCGCCCGAGGATGTGATGTGTTCCTCCTCGCGCATGGTGGTCAAGCGCAAGGGCGCCGCGCGCCCCGTGGTGCTGGCCTGCACGCTGCTGGCCTATGACGAAGAATTCGAGATGGGCCACACCTTGGAAGAGGCCGAACGCCCCGTGCGTCTCAACCATCCGCATTGCGCGAAATTCTGCGTTTTGGGTGGGGCGTCCTGCTCGGCCTAATTATCTCGGCCTGACTATGCCGGATCGCCCTCAGTTTCACCTGAGAATTTCACGGCAACCCATTGGTAATTTGAGTATTTATAGAAAAATGAAAGGGGCTTGCGTGGCCCTCGATCGGCGGCGGGTTTACTCCGGATAGCTGATCTCGCCCCCGCCCACGGCGGCGCGCACGCCGGTGGTGGCGGGGCAGGACGTGGGCAGGCCCCGCGCCACCCGCACGGCGAGGAAGGCAAAGGCCTGTGCTTCCAGCATGTCGCCATCAAGCCCCACGTCCTCGACCGGTATGACCGGGCAATCGAGCGCGGCGCGCAGCATCTGCATCATCACCGGGTTCTTGCGCCCGCCCCCCGTGACCAGCAGCCGCGCGGGCGGGCTTGGGCAATGCTCCATCCCGCGCATCACCGCCGCCGCCGACATGCCCGCGAGCGTGGCCGCCGCATCGGCATCGGACAGCTCGCGCACCAGATCGATCATGTCGGCAAACGCATCCCGATCCAGCGACTTGGGCGGCATCCGAAAGAAATACGGATCGTCCAGAAACAGCTCCAGCGCGCCGGTTTCGACCTGTCCCTTGCGGGCCACCGCGCCATCGCGATCATAGGGCTGGCCAAGGCGCTCTTGCATCAGGTCGTTGAGCGGCGCATTGGCGGGGCCGGTATCGAAGGCCAGCAGCGCGTCCTCGTCTTCGGGGCGGGCCTTGCGCGGGTCGATCCAAGTGATGTTGCCAACACCACCGAGGTTGAGGAAGGCCAGCGGTTCCCCCGCGCCGATCCAGCGTGCACAGGCGAAATGAAAGAACGGCGCCAGCGGCGCGCCCTCACCGCCAAGGCGCACATCGGACGAGCGGAAATCCCAAACCACCGGCCGCCCCAGCGCCTGTGCCAGCACCGCGCCATCGCCCAGTTGATGGGTGCCGCGCCCGCGCGGATCATGCGCCAGCGTCTGGCCGTGAAAACCGATCAACTCGGCGCGCTCGAACTGGCGCAGCACCTCGATATGCGCCGCCTCGACCACCTCTTGCGCCGCGCTCAGATCCGCCCCCGGCCATTTGCCCAAGGCCGCGCGCAGGATGGCGCGTTCATCAGGCTCATACGTCCGGTATGCACTGTCCCCGAAGCCGTAAATCGCCTCGCCATCGGTATCGATCATGGCGGCGTCGACCCCGTCGAGAGAGGTGCCGCTCATCGCCCCAAGCGCCTTGATCGGCCCCTTTATCGTGCCCGCTTTCAACATGGACTTTTCCTTGATCCCTGCCCGCCCTATAAGGCCTGCGAATGATAAGGGACAAGCACGATGACCTACCACCCCAAATCGGATTTCATGAACGTCATGATGGCGCGCGGCTTCGTTGCCGACTGCACCGATTACCAGGGCCTTGACGAGGCGCTGAGCAAAGGGGTCGTGCCCGGCTATATCGGCTTCGACGCCACCGCGAAAAGCCTTCATGTCGGGTCTCTTATCCAGATCATGATGCTGCGCTGGCTGCAAAAGACCGGCCACCAGCCGATCACCCTGATGGGTGGCGGCACAACCAAGGTGGGCGATCCCAGCTTTCGCGCCGATGAACGCCCGCTGCTGACCCCGGATCAGATCGACGACAACATCGCCGGCATCAAGCAGGTCTTCGCAAAATACCTCGACTACGACGCCGAGACCCCGGCCTTGATGCTGAACAATGCCGAGTGGCTCGACAGTCTTAATTACCTCGATTTCCTGCGCGATATCGGGCGCCATTTCAGCGTCAATCGCATGTTGTCGTTCGAAAGCGTGAAGTCGCGGCTGGATCGTGAGCAATCGCTGTCCTTCCTCGAATTCAACTACATGATCCTGCAGGCCTATGATTTCCTCGAACTGAACCGGCGGTATGGCTGCCTCGTGCAGTTCGGCGGAAGCGATCAGTGGGGCAATATCGTCAACGGGATCGACCTGACCCGGCGGGTGCTGGATCACGAGATTTACGGCCTGACCTCACCGCTGCTGACCACCAGCGACGGCAAGAAGATGGGCAAAAGCGCCGATGGCGCGATCTGGCTCAATGCCGACATGCTGTCGCCTTACGAATTCTGGCAATTCTGGCGCAATACGACGGATGCCGACGTGGGCCGGTTCCTGAAACTCTATACCGAGATGGATATCGCCGAATGCGAGCGCCTCGGCGCGCTTGGTGGCTCTGAGATCAACGCCGCCAAGATCATCCTCGCCAACGAGGTGACGACGCTCTGTCATGGCCGCGCCGCGGCCGAGGCCGCCGAAGCCACCGCGCGCGAAGTGTTTGAAAAGGGCGGAGTGGGCGATGACCTTCCCACCCTCGAACTCACCCGCGCCGAGTTGGGCGACGGGATTTCGGCGGCGCAGCTGATCGTGCGCTCGGGGTTGGTGAAAACCGGCAAGGAGGCCAAGCGCCTGATCGCCGAGAATGGCGCCAAGGTCGACGACGCCCCGCTGACCGATGCGGGCCGCATGTTCGATGCTGCGGCCCTCGCATCGCCGGTGAAACTGTCGGCAGGCAAGAAGCGCCACGCGCTGGTCAAGCTGGCAGACTGATCGCCAAGCGTCAGGACAGGTGGCTCAGGGCGCTGTTTCGGCGCCTTGAGCGCCCTTGTCCTGCGCGCGCAGCCCGTTCAGCGGCGTGATCTTGAGCCGTGTGATCCGGTTGTCCTTCTTGGCCGTCACCTCGAAGCGCACGCCGTGGAACGAAAACACCTGCCCCACCGTCGGGATGATCTGCGCGTCATGGATCACCAGCCCGGCCACGGTATTGGCATCCCCATCCGGCAGCGACCAGTCGAGCGCGCGGTTCAGGTCGCGGATCGTCATGCCCCCATCGATCATGTAAGAGCCATCGGGGCGCGGGCGCAGGGCCTGCTCGTCATCGGGGTCGAACTCATCGGTGATCTCACCGACGATCTCTTCAAGAATGTCCTCCAACGTGATCAACCCCTGAAGATCGCCGTATTCATCCACCACCAGCGCGAAATGCGTCCGGCGGCGCAGGAACTGGCGCATCTGGTCGTCCAGCGTGGTGGTTTCGGGTACGAAGTAAGGCTCCATCACCACATCGCCCAGCTTGAAATCCGCCAGCCCCTTGGCCGAGGCATCAGGGCCGAACATCAGCTTGTGCATCCCGCGCAGCAGGTCCTTGGCATGCACCACCCCGACGATATTGTCAGGATCACCCTCGAACACCGGCAGACGGGTGTGGTTGCTTTCAAGGCACTGGGCGAGGATGGTTTCGGGATCGAGGTTGGCGTCCAGCATCTCGATGCGCGAGCGGTGAAGCATGATCTCTTCGACCGCGCGCTCACCCAGATCGAGCGCGCCAAGGATACGGTCGCGGTCCTCTTTCTCGACCACGCCTTCGGAATGGCCAAGGTAGAGCGCGCCGGCGATTTCCTCGCGCACGGCCAGAATCTGGCTATCGGGATCGGCCTTGACGCCGAACATCCGCAACATGCCCCGCACGAACCAGCGCACCGCGCTGACCACCGGCGAAAACACCTTGATGACCAGCCGGATCGGCGCCGACACGCGGCTGGCCGCGGCCTCGGCATTGGTGATGGCATAGGTCTTGGGCAGCACCTCGGCAAAGATCAGCACCAGAAGCGTCATCACCAGCGTCGCCAGCGCCACGCCGCCATCCCCGAACAGCCGCGAAAACAGCGCCGTCGCCAACGAGGTGGCGAGGATATTGACAAGGTTGTTGCCCAACAGGACCGAGCCGATCAATCGCTCGTTGTCCTCGGTGATATGAAGCGCGCGCGCCGCGCCACGATCGCCCTTGTCGGCCCGTGCACGCAACTTGCCGCGCGACGCCGCCGTCAGCGCGGTTTCACTGCCCGAGAAAAATCCCGAAAGCACCAGAAGGCAAAGGATGGCGATAGAGGTGATCCAGAAGGCGGCGTCTAATGCCATGCCGGCGTGCGTGGGTTCCATGTCTCTCGGTGTGGTTGGGTCGGGTCAGATGGTTATGGGGGGTAAGGCGGATCGGTTCAAGGGGCCGTGGGCGATCACGCTGGGCGGGCCGGGTATGAGTATTTAGAGAAAAATGAAAGATAGGCCCGGTATCGGCAGGGCAAACATCGCGGCCCTGCCATTACGCGCCTCAGCCCCCGCGCCGGGTCCAGCCCCAGAGGCAGATCAACTCCATCGCCACATGCGCCCCGGCAATCGCCGTCGCCCCGGTGGTATCGAAGGGCGGCGAAACCTCGACAATATCCCCGCCTTTCAGGTTAATCCCGGCAAGATCGCGCAGGATGATCGCCGCCTGCCCGCTCGACAGCCCGCCCCAGACCGGCGTGCCGGTGCCCGGTGCGGCCGACGGGTCCAGCCCGTCAATGTCGAAGGACAGATAGACCGGGCGATCGCCGACAATCTCGCGCGCCTTTTTCGCCACGGCGGCGGGGCCGGTTTCATGCACCTCGCGCGCGTCGATGATGTTCACGCCCAGCGTATCGGGGTTGTCGGTGCGAATGCCGATCTGCACACTGGTCTTGGGATCGACAAGGCCGCTTTTCACCGCCTTGTAGAACATCGTCCCATGATCGACGCGGGAAAAGTCATCATCCGCCCAGGTGTCGGAATGGGCGTCAAACTGGATCAGGGACATCGGCCCGAACTTCTCGGCATAGGCCTTGAGGATCGGGAACGAGATATAGTGATCCCCGCCCAGCACGACACTGGCCGCCCCGGCGTCGAGAATGCCCTTGATATGTTCGGTCACGCGGCCCGGAAAGCTGGGGATATCGGCGTAATCGAAGGCCATGTCGCCATAATCCACCACCGCGAATTCATCGAGCGGCGAATAGCCCCAGCCATAGGGCGCATCCGGGCTTTGCAGGCTGCTGGCCTCGCGGATCGCGCGCGGCCCAAGCCGCGTTCCGGGCCGGTTCGTCACCGCCTGATCGAACGGGATGCCGGTCACGGCGATATCCACACCGCTCAGGTCCTTGGTATAGCGCCGGCGCAGGAACGATGTCGCCCCGCCAAAGGTATTCTCGAAACTCAGCCCCTTGAGGTCCTTGCGGGTAAACGCCCCGTCGACCTCGTTCTTTGCATCTTCCAGCGCCATCGCGCCCTCCGTTCTTTGAAAACCGTGAAGCCCTGCAACCGGCCCTAGACCGGAGCCGCCCTTTCGACCAGCCGCGCAAGGTAGGAGGCCCCCACCGGCGCGATCTCGTCGTTGAAATCGTATTTCGGGTGATGCACCGTCGCGCCATCTACGCCATTGCCGACAAAGGCATAGGCCCCGGGCCGCGCCTCCAGCATATAGGCGAAATCCTCGGCCGCCATGATCGGCGTGGTATTGCCATCGACCATCTCTTCGCCCACCACGTCGCGCGCCACCTCGACGGCAAAGGCCGTCTGCTCGGGGTGGTTCACCGTCGCCGGATAGCCGCGGTCGTAGTCCAGCGTGGCCTTGACGCCATAGCTGGCCGCCTGCCCCGCCACGATCTCGCCCATGCGCCGCTCAACCATATCGCGGGTTTCGGGGGCGAAACTGCGCACCGTGCCGGTGATCCGCGCGGTATCGGGGATGATATTCGTCGCGCTGCCGGTGTGGATTTCCGTGACCGAGATCACAAGCCGGTTGGCACTGTCATTGTTGCGGCTCACGATGCTCTGGATCGCCTGCACGATGCTGACCGCCGCCACCACCGGATCGACCGCGTCATGCGGCTGTGCCCCGTGGCCGCCCTTGCCCTGAATGTCGATGTAGAACGCATCCACCGCCGCCAGAAGCGGCCCCGGCGTCATCGCGACAAAGCCTTGCGGAATGCCCGGCCCGTTATGGATGCCATAAACCTCGTCAATGGCGTATTTCTCCATCACGCCTTCCTGCACCATGGCCTCGCCGCCACCGCCGCCCTCTTCGTCGGGCTGGAACAACAGCACCGCCCGGCCGCGGAAATTGCGCGTCTCCGACAGGTATTTCGCCGCCCCCAACAGCATTGCCGTATGCCCGTCATGGCCACAGGCATGCATCTTGCCAGGCGTTTTCGAGGCATAGTCAAGTCCGGTCTCTTCCATGATCGGCAGCGCATCCATATCGGCGCGCAACCCGATGGTCGGCCCCTCGCCCTGCCCTTCGATCACCGCGACAACGCCGCTTTCGGCCCAGCCGGTGGTGATGTCGGTGATGCCGAACTCCTTCAGCCGCTCCACCACGAAGGCCGCCGTCTGGTGACACTCCCGGCCCAGTTCGGGGTTCTCGTGAATATGCCGCCGCCATGCCGTCATCTCGTCGGCCAGCCCTGCAATCCGGTTGATCACCGCCATGTCGCGTTCCTTCTTATCTGTGTCGCGCGTTACTCAAGCCCATTCCCGACGCCTGCGCAATGGGCTAGCCCTTGGCCGGATGCCGCTCCAGCATCCGCGCGAAAAAAGACGCCCCCAAAGGCGCCGCCGCGTCGTTGAAATCAAAGCCCGGATGATGCACCGACGGCCCCACCCCCTGCCCCAGAAACAGGAACGCCCCGGGCCGCTTTTCCAGCATGTAGGAAAAATCCTCGGCCCCCATCTCGGGCGCGATATCGTCGATCACGTGATCGGCGCCGGCCACCTCGCGCGCGATGCGCACCGCCGTGTCGACCTGAGCGTCGTGGTTCACCGTCGCCGGATAGTTGCGCTGGTAATCCAGCTTGCCCTCGACGCCGTAAACCGCCGCCTGATGCGCCACGATCTCGCCGATCCGCCGCTCGGCCATGTCGCGCAACTCCGGATCGAACGAGCGTACGGTCCCGGCAAGGTAGGCTTTCTCCGGAATGATATTCATCGCCGATCCGGCATGGATCTGCGTCACCGACACCACCAGCGGCAAAAGCGGGTTGGTGTTGCGGCTCACCACCGTCTGCATCGCCTGCGCGATCGCCGTGGCGGCGGGCAGCGGATCGACGCAATCATGCGGATAGGCGGCATGCCCGCCCTTGCCCGTCAGGTGGATCTCGAAATCATCCACCGCCGCCATGATCGGCCCGGGCCTTGTGCGAAACTCGCCAAAGGCGCTGAACGGGTCGGTGTGCAGGGCATAGACCTCGTCCACGCCAAAACGCTCCATGACGCCCTCTTCCACCATGATGCGCCCGCCGCCGATTGTTTCTTCGGCCGGCTGAAAAATCAGCACCGCGCGCCCAGCGAAATTGCGCGTCTCGCAAAGGTATTTCGCCGCCCCCAGCAGCATCGTGGTATGCCCGTCATGGCCACATGCATGCATCCGCCCCGGCACCTGACTGGCCCATTCCGCCCCGGTTTCTTCCTGCATCGGCAGCGCGTCCATATCCGCGCGCAGCCCCGTCACCGGCCCCGCGCCACGCCCGTTGATGACCGCGACGATCCCGCTGGTGGCAATCCCCTCGTGAATCTCATCCACCCCGAACTCGCGCAGCTTCGCGGCCACGAAGGCGGCGGTCTCATGGCATTCCAGCCCCAGTTCGGGGTTCATGTGCAAATGCCGCCGCCACGCGGTCATTTCATCGGCGAACCCGGCAATTCGATTGATCACGGCCATGGTCTTATCTCCCCGTCCTCTGGACTCATCTCGGCACCCTTGCCACAACTCAAACCACCAAACGGAAGGCACGGCAATGCGAGACGACGACCTGATCCACAATCCCCACGGCGGCATGCCCCGCCTTGTTGAAATCATGCGCGCCCTGCGCCATCCCGACACCGGCTGCCCTTGGGATCTTGAGCAGACCTTCGCCACCATCGCCCCCTACACCATCGAAGAAGCCTACGAGGTCGCCGACGCGATCGAGCGTGAGGCCTGGGATGAGTTGAAAGGTGAATTGGGCGACCTGCTGTTTCAATCCGTATTCCACGCCCAGATGGCCGAGGAAAAGGGCCTGTTCACCTTCGATCAGGTGGCCGACACCATGTCCGACAAGATGGTCGCGCGCCATCCGCATGTGTTCGGTAACGAAAGCAACGCCAAATCCGCCGAACAGCAAACCCAAGACTGGGAGGCGATCAAGGCCCGCGAACGCGCCGCCAAGGCCCAGAAAGGCACGCTTGATGGCGTCGCCGTCGGCCTGCCCGCCCTTCTGCGCGCAGTCAAACTGCAAAAGCGCGCCGCGCGGGTCGGCTTCGACTGGCCCAGCACCGATCAGGTGCTCGACAAGATCGAGGAAGAGGCCCGCGAATTGCACGAGGCCCGCACCGAGCTGACCCAGACGGAAATCGAAGAAGAGCTGGGCGATCTCCTGTTCGTCATCGCCAACCTCGCCCGTCATCTCGATGTCGATCCCGAAGCCGCCCTGCGCGCCGCCAACGCCAAGTTCACCCGCCGCTTCGAGCGGATCGAAGCGCTGCTGGCCGCGCGGGGCAAAACCCCGCACATGAGCAATCTCGAAGAAATGGACGCACTCTGGGATCAGGCCAAGCGCGAGGAAAAACAGCGTTAACGCCGCGCCTGCATTCACGCCAACACGCGCCCGGTTTCGTTTCCCCAAAGGCACCTTTTGCCTGTATCTCAACGCCCGGGCGCGCTAGGTCTACGCTTGAAATCGCGCCCGATCGATCAGCAGGACTCCGCAATGCCCACAGATTCCGCCAAGGATGCCCCCGCCAAGGATGAACCCGCCAAGCAAATCGACACCCTTCGTCGCAGCGCCTTGGCCAAGATCGTCGCGCCCGCCGTTGGCTACAAGGGGCGC
The DNA here is from genome assembly GCA_030848925.1 of Rhodalgimonas zhirmunskyi. Taxonomy (GTDB): domain Bacteria; phylum Pseudomonadota; class Alphaproteobacteria; order Rhodobacterales; family Rhodobacteraceae; genus Rhodalgimonas; species Rhodalgimonas zhirmunskyi. Next base: position 75,714 of record JANFFA010000001.1, on the reverse strand, counting down.
GCGGCGATGATCGAACTGGGCGACATCGGCCAAGCCACCCCCGAACTACAGGACACCCCTGAGTTCCTCGAAGCGACGGTCCTCACCATCCTCGCCCGGGGCAAACCGCCTCGCCGGGCGCAAAAACCCCTCTACCGCCTGTTCCGCGCCCGCCTCGTCGCCGGTGAGGTCGAGAAATACCAACAATTCGAGCAGGTCCTGAAATACGCGGTGCATGATCCCGCGCAACTTGACGGCCTCTATTTCCATTCCGCCTTCGCCACCATGGATCAACAGGCGATCTGGAACGATATCCGCGCGGTGATACAGCGTCTTGATGACCTTGGCAGCGCCGTGTTCCTCAATTCCGGCACCCTTCTGGGGGCGGTGCGCGACAAAAGCCTGATCGCGCATGATGACGATGTCGATCTGGCCATCCGCCTTGATGCCGCCTCGACCGAAGAGGCGGTCACGCAATGGGCCAACACCCGCAGCACATTGCAAGAGGCGGGACTGTTGTCCGCGCGCCAACCCTCCAACCCGGCCACGATGAAGCTCAAATCCGGCGGCACTTATAACATCGACCTGTTCCCGGCTTGGGTCATCGATGGCCGCGTCCACGTCTACCCGCACACCGCGGGCGAGTTGAGCGAAGATCAGGTCTTTCCGCTTATCACCTGCGAGACGACCGGCCTGCCAATCCCGCGCGATGCCGAAGCGATGCTCGCGGTGAATTATGGCGAAGGCTGGCGTCACCCCGATCCGGGCTATCAATTCAATTGGGCCAAGGCCAACCGCCGCTTTGCCGATTTCAAGTCCGCCCTCGATCAGGATGGCTGATCCCCCCACACCCACCACCCCTTGATCGCCCTCACTCGGGTCGCAAGTTTCCGCGCGGCAGGGTCACGCGACTTGCATCTTCCCTGCGCCTCGCATCAAATCGCGGCGCGTTCAGTAAAAGGAAACGCCCATGCCGCCGCGCAAGATCATCATTGACACCGACCCGGGCCAAGACGACGCCGTCGCCATCCTCCTCGCCCTCGCCTCGCCGCAAGAAATCGAGGTGCTCGGCCTCACCTGCGTCGCCGGCAACGTGCCGCTCGCCCTCACCGCGCTCAATGCGCGCAAGGTCTGTGAACTGGCCGGCAAGCCCGAGGTCAAGGTTTTCGCCGGATGTGATCGCCCTCTTGGCCGCGCGCTGGTCACAGCCGAACATGTGCATGGCAAGACCGGCCTTGATGGCCCCGACCTGCCCGTGCCGCAAATGCCGCTTCAGGATCAGCACGCCGTCGATTTCATCATCGACACGCTGCGCGCCGCGCCGCCCAAGACCGTCACGCTTTGCCCCCTCGGCCCGCTCACCAACATCGCGATGGCGTTCGAAAAGGCCCCCGACATCGTTGAACGGGTTCAGGAAATCGTCCTCATGGGCGGCGCCTATTTCGAGGTGGGCAACATCACCCCGGCCGCCGAATTCAACATTTACGTCGATCCGCAGGCCGCCCATATCGTGTTTTCCTCCGGCGCGCCGCTGGTCGTGATGCCGCTCGATGTCACCCACAAGGCGCTGGTCACCACCCCCCGGAACGAGGCGTTCCGCGCCCTCGGCACCCCCGCCGGCGTGGCCGTGGCTCAAATGACCGATTTCTTCGAGCGCTTCGACAAGGAAAAATACGGCTCCGCCGGTGCGCCGCTGCACGACCCCTGCGTCACCGCCTACCTCCTCGCGCCCGAAATCTTCTCGGGCCGCCACATCAACGTCGAGATCGAAACCGCCTCGGAACTGACCCTCGGCATGACCGTCGCCGACTGGTGGCGCGTCACCGACCGCGCCCCCAACGCGCTGTTCATCGGCGATCTGGATGCCGATGCGTTCTTCTCCCTTCTGACCGAAAGGTTGGCCCGGCTATGACAATGTGGATGGTGCGCGCCGAACGGAAAGGCATTCTTTTCGATGATTTCATTGATAGGGGTCTTGTTGCTATCGGCTGGGGCGAGGCAGGCGATTTCACTTCTAATCCAGACCCCGCCTCAATCCTCGAGGCCGTCCAGGAAACTTATCCTGACAAGAGCGAAGGCACCAACCGTATCGGCGCGAGTCAGATTGCGCGCTTTCTGACCGAGCCTCAAATCGGTGATGGCGTAATAACCTATTCCCCCGACAGGCGCGTTTATGCCGTGGGCCGTTTCACCGGACCGGCCCAGTTCGACGCCACTGCGATTACCCGCGGCGACTTATATTGGCCCTACATTCGAACCGTCGACTGGACAGGGGAGCTTTCCCGCGACGACCTATCGCAAAAGGCGCGCTACTCGCTGAACGCGCTGCTAACTTTGTTCAAATTGCGCCCTTTCATCGAGACAGAAATTACAGCGCTACTAGCGGGAGTCCCCCTCCCAGTCAGCCCGCAGACTCCGACAGATGATACAAGTGCAGACACCGACGACGACAGTTCCCCGGAGGATATCGAACTACAAAGCCTCGAACTGATCAAAGACATGATTGCGCGTCTTTCTCCCGAGATGATGGAGCATTTCGTTGCCGGCCTTCTGCGCGCCATGGGTTACCAAACCCGCGTCTCGCCGATTGGCCCCGATCGGGGACAAGACATTCTCGCCACACCCGACGCGCTCGGCCTCGAAGACCCGCGTATCGTGGTCGAGGTCAAGCACCGGAAAGGGGCTATCGGAGCGCCCGCGCTGCGCTCATTCCTCGGTGGTCGCCACCCCTCCGACAAAGGGCTATACGTCTCGACCGGGGGCTTCACGAAGGACGCACAGTACGAGGCTGACCGCGCCTCGATTCCTCTCCGCCTGATGACACTCAATGACCTCGTAGAGCATCTCGTCACACATTATGAAAAGCTCGATCTTGAAACGCGTGATATGATACCCCTTAAACGGATATATTGGCCCCTAAAATGAGTTCCCTCACCCTCGCCCGTCTCGAAGACATCGATCGCCTCGAACCGCTCGTCGCGGCTTTTCACACTTTCGCAGGGATCGAGAGCACCGAGGAAGGCCGCTCCAAGGCCCTCGTGCCACTTTTGGAAGGCACGCCGCATGGCGTGGCCTACCTGATCGGTCCGCGCCGCGCGCCGGTGGGCTATATCGTGATCTCGTTCGGCTACTCTCTGGAACTGGGCGGGATCGACGGGTTCATCGACGAATTCTACATTCGTGAAAAAGTGCGCGGGCGCGGCATGGGCTCGGAAGTTTTGCTCACGCTCCTGCCCGCCCTGTCCGAACATGGCGTCAAGGCGCTCCACCTCGAAGTCGATCGCGACAACGAGCGCGCCCGCCGCCTTTATCAGCGCGCCGGGTTCGAGCCGCGTGAAAAGTATCACCTGATGACGCGGGTCGCCTGATCCGGGCTTGGCTGCGTGACGGTCCGTTAACGCATTCCGCGATGTCCGAAACCGCGTTTTCGCGCCAGACGCTTTGCAGGCGGAGAGCATACGCTTTGCAGACCAACACAAAAGCGACGTGCGCCGCCGTTAACTTCACAGATCGTGATGACAGCTGAAAAGTGGCCAAGCAGCGACTGATTTTTCCGTTTCATGCGCCGTCGCAACAACCGGCGCAACAAAATGTCGCATTTTTTCGCCCCCACGACATGTTTTTCCGGGAAATGGCGGTTGACGCCCCTTTGCGGCGGTTCTAATGTCGCGGCCACGCAGGAAAGGGCAAAAGCGATGCTATCTATTGTCGTAGAAGTTGGACATAAGCGCATGGGCCGGTAACGGAACCCTGATACCCCTCCCATGCGCCCCCGAAATCGGGGGCTTTTTTATGCGATGAAACAAGATGTTAGACGGAGCTGAGAAGAACATGACACGTCAGATGACCGGAGCGAGAATGGTGGTCCAGGCCCTCAAGGATCAGGGCGTGGAAGTCGTATTCGGCTACCCTGGTGGGGCCGTCCTTCCGATCTATGACGAGATTTTCCAGCAGAACGATATTCGCCACGTTCTCGTGCGCCACGAACAAGGCGCCGTCCACGCCGCCGAAGGCTACGCCCGCTCCACCGGCAAGCCCGGTGTTGTCCTTGTAACCTCTGGCCCTGGCGCAACAAATGCCGTCACCGGCCTTACGGATGCGCTGCTGGATTCGATCCCGCTGGTGGTGCTTTCGGGGCAGGTTCCGACCTTCCTGATCGGCAACGATGCCTTTCAGGAGGCCGACACCGTGGGCATCACCCGCCCCTGCACCAAGCACAATTGGCTCGCCAAGGACCCCGGCGCCCTGTCGACCATCATTCACGAGGCCTTCCACGTCGCGACCTCGGGCCGCCCCGGCCCCGTGCTTGTGGATATTCCGAAGGACGTTCAATTCGCCTCGGGCACCTATACCCCGCCCTCGAAGGTCAAGGTCAGCCACTACCAGCCGCCCGTGAAAGGCGATATGGAGGCGATCACGGAACTGGTCGAAGCCATTGAAAAGGCGAAAAGACCTGTCTTCTACACCGGCGGCGGCGTGATCAATTCCGGCCCCGGCGCCAGCCAGCTTCTGCGCGAATTGGTGGATGCGACGGGCTTCCCGATCACCTCGACGCTGATGGGCCTTGGTGCCTATCCGGCCAGCGGCGATGGCTGGCTGGGAATGCTCGGCATGCATGGACTCTATGAGGCCAACATGGCGATGCACGACTGCGACCTGATGATCAATATCGGCGCACGGTTCGATGACCGGATCACCGGCCTCGTCAGTGCGTTCAGCCCACATTCCAAGAAGGCGCATATCGACATCGACCCCTCGTCCATCAACAAGGTGATCCGCGTTGACATCCCGATCGTCGGCGACGTGGGCCATGTGCTTGAAGACATTCTGAAAGTCTGGAAAGCACGCGGTCGCAAGACCGACAAGGCCGGGCTGCAAAGCTGGTGGGCGAAGATCGAGGACTGGAAGAAGATCGACTGCCTGAAGTTCAAGCAGGAAGGCAAGATCATCAAGCCGCAATACGCCCTTCAGCGGCTCGAAGAGCTGACCAAGGGGATGGACCGCTACATCACCACCGAAGTGGGCCAGCACCAGATGTGGGCCGCGCAATACCTCGGCTTCGAAGACCCCAACCGCTGGATGACCTCGGGCGGCCTTGGCACGATGGGCTATGGCCTGCCCGCGTCGGTCGGCGTGCAGATGGCGCACCCCGATGCGCTTGTCGTCAACGTAGCGGGCGAGGCTAGCTGGCTGATGAACATGCAGGAAATGGGCACCGCGGTTCAGTTCCGCCTGCCGGTGAAGCAATTTATCTTGAATAATGAACGCCTTGGCATGGTGCGCCAGTGGCAGGAGTTGCTGCATGGCGAACGCTATTCGCACAGCTGGTCCGAGGCGCTGCCCGACTTCGTAAAGCTCGCCGAAGCGTTTGGCGCCAAGGGGATCAAGGTGGATGACGCCGCCGATCTGGATGACGCCATCGCCGAGATGCTGGCCTATGACGGTCCGGTGATCATGGATGTTCTGGTCGAGAAGCATGAAAACTGCTTCCCGATGATCCCCTCGGGTGAACCGCATAACAAGATGCTGCTGGGCGAAGCCTCGACCAAAGACGCGATCGGCTCTGCCGGCGCGGCCCTCGTCTGATCCGTCACGCGCAAGAAGGATTTTCAACATGTCCGCACTCAAGATAAAAAAAGGCTCGAACAAGCATTCGGCCTATAACCTGCGCCCGGATTTCAGCGACGTCACCGAGCGCCATACCATTGCCGTGCTTGTCGACAACGAACCCGGCGTTCTTGCTCGCGTGATCGGCCTTTTCGCCGGTCGTGGCTATAACATCGAAAGCCTGACCGTGGCCGAAGTCGACCACAGCGGCCGGATGAGCCGGATCACCATCGTGACCACAGGCACGCCGCAGGTGATCGAACAGATCAAGGCGCAGCTGGGCCGGATCGTGCCTGTGCACGAAGTGCATGACCTGACGGTCGAGGGCGCTTCGGTCGAGCGCGAGTTGGCGCTGTTCAAAGTGGCCGGGACTGGCGACAAACGTGTCGAGGCGCTGCGCCTGGCCGATATTTTCCGCGCTAACGTGGTCGACAGCACCTTGGAAAGCTTTGTTTTCGAGATGACCGGCACACCAGAAAAGATCGACGCCTTCGCAGAGCTCATGCGCCCTCTCGGCCTTGTCGACGTGGCAAGAACGGGCGTAGCGGCCTTGTCGCGCGGGACCTGATCCTAAACTCAGATGGCCTTGGGCGTGCTCTCACCGGCACGCCCTTTTTTTGTTCCAGCGAGGGTCGCGCGCAGGCCTAGCGCTCTGCGATCTGGTCGTAGAGATGCCAACTGGCATGGCCCAACAGCGGTAAAGCGAAGTAAAGCCCAAGAAAAACGGGCAGCATCGCGGCAAAAGTCAGCACTGCGATCAGCAACGCCCAGAGCAGCATCGGCCCGGGATTTTGAAGCACGGTGTGAAAACTGGTGATCATGGCGGTGACGAAATCGACCTCCCTATCAAGCAGCAAAGGCATTGAGATCACAGTGATCATGTAGATCAGGACAGCAAAAGCGGCGCCGACAACAGTCCCTACTGCCAGCATCGTCAAACCGTTGGCCGTCAAATAGACCTCGAACGAACTTGATACATTCGTCATGGTCGAAAGCCCGAGAAACAGGGCAAAGATCATGTGCGCGAGGAAGAACCAGAACAGGAAAATAAAGACGATCACGGCACAGATCGATGGCAGTTGGCGTTTGCTTTGCTGAAAAACGACGCCGAAGACCTTGTAGATGTCCAGCGGCCTGCCTTGCTCGATCCGGCGCGAAACCTCGTAGAGGCCGACAGCCGCAAATGGGCCAATCAGCGGAAAACCCACGGCGGCGAAGACCAGCCAATAGCTTTGCCCGGTGGCCCAAGTGATCGCGAGCATGAACAGACCGATGAACACATAAGCGCTGGCAAAGATGAACCCGAAACCGGGCGCACGCTTGAAATCGGCCCAGCCACGGCGCAGGGCCTCTTTCAACATCGCGTATTCGACAGGCCGGAGTTCGGGCACACCGAGTTCGAGTTCTTGTGTAGGCATGGCCCCTCCCAAAACGCATGCAAGATTTGGAAAGGGTGGCCCGCTTTGCCTCTGGAAATCAAGTGTTTCCGAGAAGTTCCGGTTTTATGTCGGTGAACCGCGTCTTCTCGTGCCATGCTTGGCCCAAGGCCAGCAATCGGGCATCGCTGCCACGCGGCCCGAAAACCTGCAACCCCATGGGCAGGCCCTTGGCCGGTCCGGACGCGCCGAAGCCCGCCGGAATCGCAAGGCACGGAAGCCCAAGCAAGCCTACGGGAACGACGACCTCCATCCAGCGATGATAGGTGTCCATCTTCTGACCCGCGACTTCTTGCGGTGCGCGCCAATCCACCGGGAAAGGCCAAACCTGCGCCGTAGGCAGGATAAGCGCATCGTAGCTTTCGAACAGTTCGGCAGCACGGCGGAACCACTGTGAGCGAATCAAGCTCGCGCGGTGCACCTCCATCGCCGAATAGGACAGGCCGCGCTCGATCTCCCAGATCGCTTCGGGTTTGAGCATGTCGCGGGTTTTCTCTTGCTCGTAAAGCGCACCACTAGCGCCGGCCACCGCCCAAGAGCGCAGGGTTGTCCAGCTGTCCCAAATCTTTGCCGCTTCGAACGCGGGCGCGACAGGGTCGACCGTCATACCGATCTCAGGGAACTGCGCTAGCGCGGTTTCGCATAGCTCGAGGATGCCCTCTTCCATGGGGAAGGCACCGCCCCAATCGCCCAGCCATCCAAGACGCAGGCCTTTTGTTTCCTGTCCGATTTCGGGCAGGCACGGGTCGGCGTCGTAACAATGCGGCTGGCGCGGATCACGGCCGGATTGCACGTCGAGCAGTGCCGCGACGTCACGCGGGCTACGCGCCATCGGTCCGTTTGTAGCCAATTGGTGCAGGAAACTGTCACCATGCGGCTCGGACGGCACGCGCCCCCAACTGGGCCGGAAACCATAGACATTGTTCCAGGCCGCCGGGTTGCGCAGGCTGCCCATCATGTCAGAGCCATCGGCCACGGGCAGCATCCGGCAGGCCAGCGCCGCCGCCGCCCCGCCCGAAGACCCACCAGCAGATCGCCCGAGATCATAGGGGTTATGAGTGGCACCATGCACCGGGTTGAATGTATGCGAGCCAAGACCAAACTCTGGCGTGTTGGTCTTGCCAATGATAATCGCGCCCGCCTCGCGCATCCGGGCGACAACAATATCGTCCTTCTCGGCGATCTGGCCCGCGAAGATGGGTGAACCCATGGACGTCGGCAGACCGGCGACATTGGCGAGATCTTTTACCGCGAGAGGCAGACCGTGCATCCAGCCCTTGCGCGGGGCTTTATCTGCGGCGCGGGCCTCTTCGAGGATTGCATCACGATCGCGCAGCGACACGATGGCGTTCACCTCTCCGTTAACCGCGTCAATCCGCGCCAGCGTTTCGATCATCAATTCTTCGGTGCTGATCTCGCCGCGTTCAAGCGCCGCCGCCTGATCCAGTGCGTCCTTGTCCAGTATATCGCTCACCGCCGTCTCCCTTCGCGTGTTTGCGTCAGGTTAGGACGAAGCGTGGGGTATGGAAAGCGCGATCACTCTTCGGATTGTGCCTCGGCGCGGGTCTTGCCGCTGACATCCATGGCCAACGTTGCCGCCATGAATTTGTCGAGATCACCGTCAAGGACACCTTGGGTGTCCGAGGTTTCGACGTTGGTGCGCAAATCCTTCACCATCTGGTAGGGCTGGAGGACATAAGATCGGATCTGGTTGCCCCAGCCCGCATCGCCCTTGGCCTCGTGCGCGGCGTTGATGGCCTCATTCCGCTTGTCGAGTTCCAACTGGTAGAGGCGCGATTTAAGGGCCTTCATGGCGATATCGCGGTTCTGGTGTTGAGATTTCTCGGACGAAGTAACGACGATCCCTGTCGGCATATGTGTGATCCGCACCGCCGAGTCTGTGGTGTTGACATGCTGTCCCCCAGCCCCGGATGAGCGGTACGTATCGATGCGGATATCGGACGGGTTCACGTCGATCTCGATGTTATCGTCAACCACGGGGTACACCCAGACCGAGGAGAACGAGGTGTGCCGGCGGGCCGAACTGTCATAGGGCGAAATCCGCACCAGCCGATGAACGCCGCTTTCGGATTTGAGCCAGCCATATGCATTATGCCCGGAAATCTTGTAGGCGGCGGATTTGATCCCGGCCTCGTCGCCCGCGCTTTGCGATTGCAGCTCGACCTTGTAGCCCTTCTTCTCGGCCCAGCGGACATACATCCGCGCCAGCATCGAGGCCCAGTCGCAGCTTTCGGTACCACCTGCGCCCGCGTTGATTTCAAGGAAGGTGTCGTTGGCGTCGGCCTCGCCATTCAGCAGCGCTTCTAGCTCCTTCTCGGCAGCTTTGATCTTTAGAGCACGAAGCGCCTCTTCGGCCTCTGTTACGACTTCCTTATCATCCTCCATCTCGCCCAGTTCGATGAGATCGATGTTGTCCTGCAACTCTTGTTTGATGCCATCATGCACGGCCATCTGATCGACCAGCGTCTGCCGCTCACGCATCAGTTTCTGGGCGCTCTCCGGATTATCCCAAAGGCTCGGGTCCTCGACCCGGGCGTTGAATTCTTCGAGCCGGTGCTGTGCCGTCTCCCATTCCATGCGCTGTCGAAGAAGCTCGAGCGAGTTTTCGATTTCGTCTGCGATGGATTGAATTTCCGCGCGCATCTACTGTTCCTGCATGGTGGTGATGAGGTTGTCTGAAGCACGGTGATAGACCAGCCAACCCGCATGGGCAAGGTGGCTGGCCCGCAATCACGGCACTGATCGGATGCTGCAATACCGGTCTGGCTTCAGGTTAATAGAGACCGCCCGAACTGAGCGTGCCGAAGCTGGCCTTCGGTCCGACGACCGCCTTTTTACCTGACGAGGTGGTCACCTGCTTGCCGCCCGACTCGGCCTCTTTGAAGAGCGGAAGGTTCGATCCCATCGCGAAGCCGCCGTCGAAGGTCACGCCGAAGATCGGCTCTTCGCCTTCGCGGAAGCATTCCGAGACCACGTTATCACCCGAGGCGTCTGGGCCAAGACGGGCACCGCTGAAGCGATCGATATTGATAAACTGGCACTCGCTGGGCACCTTGAACTTGCCGCCACCGTATTTCTTGATGGCCTTCGACATGAACTTCTGGAACACCGGGCCACACATCCCGCCGCCCGAAGCGCCCCGCCCAAGGCTGCGAGGAGTGTCATAACCGATGTAACAGCCCGCGACGATGTTCGAGGTGAAGCCCACGAACCAAACGTCCTTGGCGTCGTTGGTTGTGCCGGTCTTGCCCGCGGTGGGAACCGGCAGGTTGACGTATTTCGAAGCCGTGCCGCGTTCAACCACGCCGCGCATCATCGATGTAAGCTGGTAAGCGGTGACCGCGTTCATGACACGCTCGCGCCGCGATACGATGGCCGGGCTGCGGTCGGCGGGAATGCCGGGGTTGGCACAATCGGTGCACTCACGCTCGTCATGCTTGTAGACGGTGTGGCCATAGCGATCCTGCACCCGGTCGACCAGCGTCGGCTCGACCCGCTCACCACCGTTGGCGAACATGGCGTAGGCCGAGACCATCTTGAACAGGGTTGTTTCCTGCGATCCCAGCGCATTGGCGAGGAATTGGCCCATGCGATCATAAACACCGAACCGCTCGGCATAATCGGCAACCACGTCCATGCCAACCTCTTGGGCGAGGCGGATCGTCATCAGGTTTCGCGAACGTTCGATCCCGGTACGCAGCGGCGTTGGGCCGTAGTACTGGTTAGAGGCGTTCTTGGGACGCCAGAGACCTTGCGGCGTGTCGATCTCGATCGGCGCATCAACAACGATCGTGGCGGGGGTATAGCCACTGTCGAGCGCCGAAGCGTAGACGAAGGGTTTGAACGAAGAGCCGGGCTGACGCTTGGCCTGCGTGGCCCGGTTATAGACCGAATCCTGATAGGAGAAGCCGCCCTGCATCGCGATCACACGCCCAGTGTTGACGTCCATCGCCATGAAGGCGCCCTGCACCTGTGGCACCTGCCGAAGGGTCCAGCGGATGAAATCTCCGGCACCGTTATCGCCACTGGTCATCCGGCGCACGAGCACCACATCGCCGGTTTCGAAGTTGTCAAAGAAACTGCCCTTGATCCAAGAGATGTCTTTGCGTGGCACCACCGGATCGGGATCACCCTCTTTCCAGCCTTCGATCCCAAGGCGCAACTGCTGATCCTCAACACCCAGAACGACCGCCGGATACCACGTTGAATCGAGGTCGATATCGCGCGGCACAATGATGTTCGAGAGCGCTTCGCGCCAATTCTCAAGATCTGCGGCAGCAATCTTTTCACCAGTTCCACGCCAGCGCCCAAGGCTGCGATCATAGCGCTCCAGCTGCCAGCGCAGGGCATTGGCAGCGATCTTTTGCATCTGCGGATCGATCGTGGCGCGCACGTTCATGCCGCCCGAAAAAAATTCTTCTTCGCCGAAGTTGCGGCTCAACTGGCGGCGAATTTCGTCGGTGAAGTAGTCGCGCGGCGGCAACTCTTCCTTGAAGCTATCGAAATCGCCATTCTGGACCGAGCGCAGTGGCTTGGCGCGCTCCTCCTCGTAAACCGCCTGCGTGAGATAGCCGTTTTCCATCATTTCCTTGAGCACGTAGTTGCGGCGGCTCAAAAGGCGCTCTTTCCGGCGCACGGGATGGTAGTCGGAGGGTGCCTTTGGCAGAGAAGCCAGCATAGCGGCCTCGTGCGGCGCAAGCTCGGCGAGAGTCTTGTTGAAATAGGTCTGGGCGGCGGCGGCCACGCCATAGGAATTCTGACCAAGGAAGATCTCGTTCAGATAGAGTTCGAGGATCTTTTCCTTGGACAGGCTTTCCTCAAGCCGGGTGGCGAGGATGATTTCCTTGATCTTGCGCTCGATCCGGCGATCACCGGACAACAGGAAGTTCTTCATCACCTGTTGGGTGATGGTCGAGGCGCCGCGCACGTTCTTGCCACCGGATTTGACCGCGTCGACCGCGGCCGACAGGATGCCACGCGCGTCATAGCCATGATGGCTATAGAAATACTTGTCTTCGGCGCTGATGAATGCCTCTTTCACGAGGTCCGGAATATCGCTGGCGGGCACGAACAGGCGGCGCTCACGCGCGAATTCATCGATGATCCGGCCCTCGCCGGAGTAAATCCGGCTGATCGTCGGCGGGGTATACTGGGCAAGGCTTTCATGGCTGGGAAGGTCGCGACCATAGACCCAGAACACCGCCCCGATGGCCAGCGCCACCATGAAAAGACTCATGGTGATGAGGCTGAAAAGGCCCCCGAAAGCGGACATGATGAAACGGATCAAGCGGATACCCCGGCTGCTCAGAGGGTCAATTATGGGTCGGCTGTCGGCCCGGGTTCCACGCGCCGTCACGACCGCGCGCAGATTCGGTCCGTGCCGCCCGGCCCTTGGGCAAGTTGTATACGCCCTGCCGCCCCGATCGTCAAAACACAACAGCGGGGAAAATGGGCCAGAATTCGCCAGTTCACGGGGGCTTTATCGGCAGGTTATCCGTTGATTGCGCGATCCAGCAGAACCGCTTGTCCGTTGCTATTGGCGCACCAATGCGCGCAGTGCCTCATCCTCGATCTGCCAGGCACGGATGCCGTTGGCGAGGCCGATGGCGGCGCGCGCGCGCCAAGCCGGGTCCGAAACATTGGCAAGATCGCGATCACTGGACAAAAACGCGATTTCAAGCAAAACCGAGGGTATATCGGCGGCCTTGAGCACCGAGAACGCCGCCTCTCGGTGCGGGTGGCGATTGAGGGGCACTTTCGCCTGTTTCAGCCCATCGGCGATGTGCTTTGCCAGCGCCAGAGAACGCGGCCGCGTCTCGAGCCGGGCCAGATCGAGTAGCACATCTGCCACAACGTCATCCCGCCCGGTCAGGTCGACGCCAGAGAGAATATCATCGCGGTCGTGACGCTCAGCCAAGAGGCGCGAGGCCTCGTCACTGGCCTGATCGGACAGGGTATAGGCGACCGCGCCATGCGCGCGCCCTTCCGTCAGCATATCCGCGTGAAGCGAAACGAAGATATCCGCCCCTGCCCTGTGTGCAAGCGCGACGCGCCGTTCGAGCGAGACAAAGACATCTTCCTCGCGGGTCAGAACGACATCGATCCCGTCATTGCGCAACAGCGCGTCGCGAAGCTCGAAGGCAAAGAGCAGCATCAGCTCTTTCTCGTTCAGCCCGTCGCGTTCAGCGCCGGGATCAATGCCGCCATGGCCGGGATCCAACACGATCGTCAGCCGGTCTTTTCCGGGTTTGCGTGGTGGGCGCACCGAAGGAACACCCCACTCGGGATCGCCGGGCAAAATCGCAGTGGCAGCGAAACCTGCCGCATCCACCCTGTCCAGCGTCACCCGCAGGTGTGCCGCGCCGGTATCTTCATCTATGCGCATGTCGCTTTTGCCCACGCGCATTGGCTGCGCCAGTTCCAGAACCATTCGGGACCAACCCGGGCGAAAGCCGCCAAAGCGCACGTCAGAGATCATGTCGGCCCGATCAAAGGCCGCCTTGTCGAGCCCGCGCCAATCGACTTCGCGGAAATCAAGAACGACACGGGGCGGATCGGCAAGGGTAAAGAGCCGAAACGGCACCCCCTGACTGAGCGCGAGGTCAAGCGTGGCGCCGCTGCCGCTATCGATCAAACGGCTTGCTTGCGGGTCCACCCGGGCAAGGCCGGAAAAGCCCTGCCCCGCCTGTTGCGCCGAAACCTGTGCTGCGGCAAAGCACAAGAGCCCGACCCAGCATATTAACCATTTTCGCATCTGCCCTGCTCGCATCTGCCTGCCCGCCCCTGGATCGCTTCGCTTGACCTTAACCCAGCCATACCCAAATGGGAATCAATCACGCGCATCCATGAACGCCTTGAGCCGCGCTAGCCCTTCGCGGATGTCATCCGTTGCACGGGCATAGGAAAACCGGATCGTGCCATGACCCCGCACCGGATCGAAATCGAGGCCCGGAGTCACCGCAACCCCGGCCTTTTCGAGGATTTCACCGGCGAATGCTCGGCTGTCGTCCGTCAGGTGAGAAACATCTGCATAGACATAGAACGCGCCATCGGGCGGCGCGATGCGATCAAAGCCCGCGGCAGGCAGACCTTCGAGCATCAGGCGGCGATTTTCGCGGTAAACCTCGAGATTGGATTTCAACTCATTCTCGCAATCCATCGCAGCCAGCGCGGTGACCTGCCCGGCATGGGGCGCGCAGATGAACATATTTTGCGCCAAGCGTTCGATCAGGCGTACATGATCCTCGGGCACCACCATCCAGCCGACACGCCATCCCGTCATGGAAAAATACTTGGAAAATGAGTTGATGACGTAACAGTCCTGCGTCAGTTCCAGGGCTGTCACGGCCTTCGCCTCGTATTCGATACCGTGGTAGATTTCATCGGAAATGAAGGCCATGTCCTGAGCCGCGCAAGCGTCGATCAGCGCGCCCATGGCGGCGTGATCCAGCATCGTTCCCGAAGGGTTGGCCGGCGACGCGACCATCAGGCCGCTCAGGTTCAACCCGTCGAAATCGGAGGCCACCGGCTGATAACGGTTCGCGGCACTGGTTTCGATATCGACCGGAACGACATCGAGCGCCTTGAGTATCTGTCGATAGGACGGGTAACCCGGCGCGCCGACGCCGACGCGTTCGCCCGCGTCGAATAGCGCGGTGAAAGCCAGCAGGAACGCACCCGACGAGCCAGAGGTGACGATCACCCGGCCCGGATCAAGGTCGACGTTATACCACTCGCCGTAAAGTCGCGCGATCCGACGGCGTAGCGCAGGCAGGCCAAGGGCCACGGAATAGCCCATCGGATCACTTTTCATCGCGTCCGTGAGCGTAGCCCGGGCGCCCCTTGGCGCAGGCGTACTGGGCTGGCCAACTTCCATGTGTATAATGTGGCGTCCGGCCTCTTCGGCCTGACGCGCCGCCTCCATCACATCCATCACAATGAAGGGATCGACTGCCCCGCGCCTTGAGTTCCGCATGGTTTTCTTCCTATCAATTCCGGGATGATTTTCACGCGAAGCTTACACAGGGAACGAAGGGCGACGTCAATGCAACGAATGATCACGACCTTTCCGGCCTTGATCGTGGCCATCCTGTTGACACTGGCGCCGCCTCTTGTGCGGCGGGCGGATGCGGTGACCTTGCTTCGCGATCCCGACATCGAGAACGCACTGAACCAGTTGGCAAAGCCTGTCATCTCTGCCGCCGGACTGTCCCCAGCCCGGGTCAAGATACTGGTCATACGGGACAGGACGCTCAATGCCTTCATCGTCGATCAGCGGCATATCTTCATTCACTCTGGCCTGATCATGCAGTTGAAAACGCCCGAGGAGCTTCAGGCCGTGATCGCGCACGAGGCCGCACATATGGCCAGCGGACATATCGCCCGACGCGTGGCCAACGCGCGCACCGCCAACACCGTGACCGGGCTTGGCATGGCCTTGGCCGCGATGGCCAGTGTCAGTGGCAACAGCAAGGCGGCTGCGGCATTGGGCCTGGGCGTTGCAAGCTCGGCCAATCGGGTTTTCATGGGCCACACCCGCGCCGAGGAAAGTTCGGCCGATCAATCGTCAATCCGTTACATGGCACGCGCCGGCGTCGATCCGGCGGGCGCAGTACGGGTGATGGAGATCTTCAAGGGGCAGGAACTGGTCTCGGCCGCGCGACAGGATCCCTACGCACGCACCCATCCGCTTTCGCGCGACCGGGTGCGGCATCTGGAGGCGCTTGCGGGCACTTATGCGGGCCGGTTCAAACCCGATCCCGCCGCCCGTTACTGGTTTTCACGCGCCAAGGGCAAGTTGACCGCCTTTGAGCGCGCGCCGAAATGGACCCGCAAGACCGCCGGAGACAGCGCTTCGGAAGATATCCGCCTGATGCGCCTTGCCGTGGCCTACCACCGCGACAGCCGCACCAAGCAAGCAGTTGCCACAATGCAAAAGCTGCTCAAACTACGCTCGAAAGACCCTTACTATCATGAACTTCTGGGGCAAATCTTGCTGGAAAGCCGAAATTTCCCGGCTGCTGTCAGCGCTTATCGAAATGCCGTTGCGCTGGCACCGCGCGACGCGTTGATCCTTGGCGCCTATGGCCGCGCGCTGCTAGCTGTGGGTAATCCGAAAGCTGCGCGTGAGGCTTTGCTCAACTCGCGCGCACGTGATCAGAACAATGCACAGGTGCTGCGCGATCTTGGCCAAGCCCATTCAAAACTGGGCCAGCCCGGTCTTGCCGCGCTCGCCACTGCCGAGAGGTATGCCTTGTCAGGCAGGTTGCGCGATGCCGGCACGCATGCGCGCCGCGCCGCGGGCCTTTTGCCGCGGGGGTCCGCCGGTTGGCAACGGGCGCAGGATGTGCTTTCTGCCGCCGAAGCGGCGAAGAAAAAATGATGATGATCGCCACCACGGGCCAAGCCCCGACGCAACCGATGAACGGAGACATTCCTCTATGAAACGCCCCCTGATCGCCGCCCTGATGATGACAGCCACGCTGGCCACACCGGCGCTGTCCTTCGACCTCGAGAAAATGAGCGATGCCGAGCGCGCGGCGTTTCGCGCCGAGATCAAGTCTTACCTGATGGAGAACCCGCAGGTCATCATGGAAGCCGTTTCTGTTCTTGAACAGCGCGAAGCCGAACAGAAGCAAGCTATGGACGTGCAATTGGTGCAAACCAACAAGCAGGATCTATTGAACGATCCCACTTCCTATGTTGGCGGCAACCCGGACGGCGACATCACGATTGTTGAGTTCGTTGATTACCGCTGTGGCTATTGCCGCAAAGCCTATGGCGAGGTTGCCCAACTGCTGAAAGAGGATGGCAACATCCGTTTGATCACCAAGGAATTCCCGATCCTCGGCCCGGATTCGACCACTTCGTCGCGCTTCGCCCTCGCCGTGCGCGAAGTCGCCGGAGACGAGGCGTATCACGCGGCAGGCGAGATGCTGATCAAGCTCAAGACAGGTGTCGAAGAACCCGTTTTGCGACGGTTGGCCGATAGCCTGGGGGTCGACGCGGATGCGGTTCTGGCCAAGATGGACAGCGACGAGGTGAACGACATCATCGCAGCGAACCACATGCTGGGTCAGCGGTTGCAGATCAACGGCACGCCGACCTTCGTGATCGGTGATGAAATGCTGCGAGGCTACGTGCCGCTGGCTGGCATGATGCAGATTGTGGGTGAGCAGCGCGACAAGGCCGAGTGAGGTCTTCGGGGGCTGGCGCGATGACGGCACGATGGCGATTGATAAGTGGCGCGGCGCTTCTGGCGCTTGCGCCGCTCCCGCTTTGGGCCGAGACGAATTTCACTGCTCTGAGTAGTGCTGAACGGGCGATCTTTCGCGCCGAAATTCGCGCGGTTTTGATGGACAATCCCGAGTTGGCCATCCCAGACAGGCCCGCGTCGGTCCAAGATGCCCCCCTCTACGAAGACGATATCGCCAGTGACCTGAAGTTGATCGCCGAAAATCGCGCTGCGCTGTTCTCACCTTCCCTGCCCGGTTTCGGACCTGATGATGCACCACAGACGCTGGCGCTTTTCATCGGTCCCGATTGTCCGACCTGTGATGCGGCCGAGGCCGAGCTTCGCGATCTGGCAGCGCGCCATGACGTCAGGGTGAGCCTGATAGACGTGACTGACCATGCCGATCTGGCCCGGCGCATGACGGCTGAAGAGTTACCGTTCTACGTTCTTCCGAAGATGATGCTGCGCGGGCATATGCCCGCACCGGTGCTCGAGCGGTATCTCAGCCAAGGCACCGGGCAGTAAAACCGAAAGACCGGCCTATGCGCCCTCGGCTTCGGCCGCTTCCATTTCGGCTTCGATCTGAGCGGCGCGCTTTTCGACCAACTCAACGATGTGATCAACCATACGGTCGTTCGACATTTTGTGATCCTGTTTACCCGCCAGATAAACCATCCCCGAGCCAGCGCCGCCACCAGTGAAGCCGACGTCGGTCATCAGCGCCTCACCGGGGCCATTGACGACGCAGCCTATGATCGAAAGGCTCATCGGGGTGTGAATATGGGCAAGGCGGGTCTCGAGCGCCTCGACTGTCTTGATCACGTCAAAGCCTTGACGCGCACAAGATGGGCAAGAGATGATGTTCACCCCGCGATGCCGCAATCCGAGCGCCTTGAGAATCTCGAACCCGACCTTCACCTCTTCGACAGGGTCGGCAGATAAAGAGACCCGCAACGTATCACCGATCCCCATCCAGAGCAGGTTGCCAAGCCCGATCGCACTCTTGATCGTGCCCGAAACAAAGCCACCTGCTTCCGTGATACCAAGGTGGATCGGCGCGTCGGTGGCTTCGGCCAACTGCTGGTAGGCAGCGGCGGACATGAATACGTCGGAGGCCTTCACGCTGATCTTGAACTCGTGAAAATCATGATCCTGAAGAATGCGGATATGGTCCAGCCCGCTTTCGACCATCGCCGCTGGGCACGGTTCGCCATACTTCTCGAGCAGGTGCTTTTCGAGACTACCAGCATTAACGCCGATACGGATCGAGCAGCCATGATCGCGCGCCGCCGAGATCACTTCTTTCACCCGGCTTTCGTCGCCGATGTTGCCGGGGTTGATACGAAGACAAGCGGCCCCTGCCTCGGCGGCCTCGATGCCGCGCTTATAGTGGAAATGGATATCGGCGATGATCGGGACCGGGCTTTCGGCGACGATCTGTTTCAGCGCCTTGGACGAGGCTTCGTCCGGAACAGAAACCCGAACCAAATCTGCCCCTGCTTCGGCTGCGGCTTGCACCTGCGCCACTGTCGCCGCGACATCCGTTGTCGCCGTATTGGTCATGGTCTGGACGGCAATCGGCGCGTCCCCGCCTACGGGAACGTTGCCGACCATGATCTGACGGCTTTTGCGGCGCTCGATATCGCGCCAGGGGCGAATGGGATTATGAGACATCGGTAGGCCTGATCCTCGTTATTGGCGTGCCACTGACTAGATAAGTGCAGCGACGACAAGCCGCAATCGCAACGAGGCAAATGCGGGCGATGTACGGCGTATGTTGTTGCGGATCAGTCCTGCAGCGGCGTGTCGGATTGAGCCTCGGCCATGGCGATCACCTTGGCGAGTTCTGGATCCTGAGAAAGATCGGCAGGTTCATAGCTGGCAAGTAAATCGGAACGCGCCATCGAAAGTTTGCGCACCGTCGCGGTGCCGTTGCCAGCCGGGCCGAACAACTCTCCGTCAATTTCGAAATAAAGAGAGCCTGACATACCGGCCTGCAAAGTAGGCGCTTCGACCTCGGCGGGGAGTTTATATTCCTCGCCAGCTTCTAGTATTTTCTCGAAGATGATCGACCCATCGACCGAGCGCACCCGCACCCAAGCAGGACGCACCGCAAAAAGCGTAACCCCTTTGGGCGCCTCTTCCATAACCTGCGGCGTGACTCCGGCGACCAATTCCGATTGCTCACCTGCCATTGCAGCGGTCAGCGCATTGTTTACGGCACGAGGCACTGCGCCTTCGTTCATACCTTCGCTGGCAGCAAAAGTTCCAACACTCGCAGGATCGAGGGTTAAGATCGGCGCGTCACGCGAGACCATTACCGGCACGTCGAGCGCCTGAGGCCGCAGCAAGCGATCACCCGACGCGGCGGGAGGCGAGAACACACCTGCCCCGGCTGCCGCGACTTCGCGTGTGCCGGTTGCCGCGTTCTGTGCCGCATCGCGAACCACGTCATCCACTTGCGCCACCGCGTCAAGAGGGTCCAACTCGGCCAAAACATCGGGCGTACTTTCGACCGGAGTGACCTGCACCCGCTGAATTTCATTCAACACTGTCCAGCCGCCGAACCCCAGGCCACCAATCAACGCCACAAGTACCAACATCGACCCGATGGCACGCGGTTCTACCCGGCTGAGCACGCTGTCCCTTGCGGGGGTGAACCCGATACCGGAGCTGAGCAGCGGGTCAGAGCCGCCACGTCCCAGTTTGCTTCCACCGAGGCCCGAAGATTTCCGGCCCTTAATCTCGAATTCACCGCCCTTGCGGATGGTCGATGCCTCGGCCGACATGCCATGCGCGGTTGTAAAGCCGCTTTCTGCACAGAACGCGGCGAAGGCCTTGTCCGGATCCATGCCGAGATAGCGTGCATAGGAACGTACGTAACCTGCAATGAAACCGGGGGTATCAAATGCATCGGGATCCGCGTTTTCGATCGCCGCGATGTAGCTGGCCTTGATCCGCAATTCGCGCTGCACGTCGAGTAAGGACTTACCAAGCGTGGCGCGCTCTCCGCGCATCATGTCGCCAAGACGCAAGTCAAAATCATCGAACCACATAGGTTCGACTTCATTCGCCCCGACCTCGCGCTTGGAACGGCGCCTTATCATATTCTGCCCCTGCTAAACCGACTCGAATCGCGGACTATCCCCAGCGCAACTCAATTTTTTTCATGACATAACCATACCATAATACAACTAGCTTTGCGAAAAAGCCGTGGTTACGCACTCAGTTCGGCACGATTCAGCGCACATTGCGACCAAAGTTCGTCGATCGCCGCAATAAGCGCATCCATCTCTTTGGGGCCATGAACCGGCGAAGGCGTGAACCGCAGCCGTTCCGTGCCACGCGGGACCGTGGGGAAATTGATCGGTTGAACGTAAATTCCGAATTGTTCGAGGAGCATATCGGAAAGTTTCTTAGTATGGACCGGATCGCCCACGATCAGAGGCACGATATGGCTGCCGTGATCGATGATCGGCAGACCCAACCCCTTTAGCCGGGTCTTTAGTATCTTGGCCTGCTGTTGGTGCGTCTCGCGCAGCCCCTGATCGGTTTTCAGGTGTTTGACCGATGCTGCCGCCCCTGCCGCGATCGCAGGTGCAAGCGACGTGGTAAAGATGAAGCCCGGCGCATAGGAACGGATTGCGTCGCACATCTTGGCAGACGCCGCGATGTAGCCGCCCATCACGCCATAAGCCTTGGCCAATGTGCCGTTGATGATGTCGAGCCGATGCATCAGGCGATCGCGCTCGGCCACGCCCGCGCCGCGGGGGCCATACATTCCGACCGCGTGCACCTCGTCGATGTAGGTGAGCGCACCGAATTCATCGGCGATGTCGCAAATTTCTTCGATCGGGCCGAAATCGCCATCCATGGAATAGACCGATTCGAACACGATCAGCTTGGGTGCTGCCGGATCGTCAGCCTCCAGAAGTTCGCGCAGATGCGCCACGTCATTGTGCCGGAAAATCCGCTTTGCACCACCATTGCGGCGCACGCCTTCGATCATCGACGCATGGTTAAGCGCGTCGGAATAGATGATCAGGCCGGGAAACAACTTTGGCAGGGTCGAAAGCGTGGCATCGTTGGCGATATAGGCACTGGTGAATAGCAGCGCGGCTTCCTTGCCATGCAGGTCCGCGAGCTCGGCCTCGAGCCGTTTGTGATAGACTGTGGTGCCGGAAATATTGCGCGTACCGCCCGAGCCTGCACCGGTGGCGTCGATTGCCTCGTGCATGGCTTCAAGGACGACAGGTTGCTGTCCCATACCAAGATAATCATTCCCGCACCACACAGTGATCGGCTGCTCGGTTCCATCGGGGCGCTTCCAAGTTGCATGAGGAAATGCGCCATTCTTGCGCTCGATGTCGATAAAGGTGCGATAACGCCCCTCTTCATGCAGACGGTTGATGGCTTGATCCAGCTGTGCGGTATAATCCACGCGACATCCCCTTCGATATTGATCCGCCGGGAGCATCCTTTGCCCATGTCCGGCTTGGGCCGCGGCCCTGTTCGCTAGGCTTGGGCTTATAACATTCCCCAACATGAATGACAGGTTACAAATTGCCGCGATGATTAATCCTTGATCAAAATCAATTCACAACCGGTTAATCAGAATTTTCTCTACATCTTTTAGCGACACAGCATTTTAAGCCCCTCCTCGTCGCGCCTTTTCCGATGGCGGAGGTGCATCTGCTGGACACCGGGGCGCTCCTTGATAAGCTCACCGCGAATTCTCAACCCTCCGGAGGCCTCCATGTCACTCGATGCCGTTCTCGCGCGTCTCGATTCCGATCTTCCCGCCGCAACCGAGCGTTTGCTCGATCTTTTGCGGATCCCCTCGATTTCGACTGATCCCGCTTACAAAGCTGAATGTGACCGCGCTGCCGACTGGCTGGTGAAGGACCTCCAAAGCCTTGGCGTTGAAGCGGAAAAGAGGCCGACGCCGGGCCATCCCATGGTTGTCGGCCACGTTGACGGGCCAAAGGGCAGCGGCGCACCGCATCTGCTGTTCTATGGCCATTACGATGTGCAACCGGTCGATCCGCTTGACCTCTGGGACCGTGACCCGTTTGATCCCGCGGTGGAGGAGACCGACAAGGGACAGCTGATCCGCGGGCGCGGCGCAGCCGATGACAAGGGCCAGTTGATGACCTTTCTCGAAGCCTGTCGTGCGTGGAAGGCCGTTCACGGCGAAATGCCCTGCAGAATCACCTTTTTCCTAGAAGGCGAAGAAGAATCGGGGTCGCCCTCTCTCGTGCCGTTCATGAAAGAGAACGCGGAGGAACTGACCTCGGACATCGCGTTGATCTGCGACACTGGTCTGTTTGAAAGCTCGGTTCCCGCGATCACGACGATGCTGCGCGGCCTTCTGGGCGAAGATTTTACCATCACTGGCCCGTCACGCGACCTGCATTCCGGAATGTACGGCGGGATCGCGATGAACCCGATCAGAGTTCTGGCCAAGATCATCGCCGGGCTGCACGACGAAACCGGGCGCATCACGCTGCCGGGCTTTTATGACGGTGTTCCCGAGTTGAGCGAAGAAATCCTGAGCCAGTGGCAAGGGCTAGGCTTCGATCATGAAGCCTTCCTTGGCGATGTGGGTCTGAAAGCCCCAGCGGGCGAAGACGGTCGCTTGCCACTGGAAATGATCTGGTCGCGGCCGACCTGCGACGTGAACGGGATCTGGGGCGGCTACACCGGCGATGGGTTCAAGACGGTTCTGCCCTCGAAAGCCAGCGCCAAGATCAGCTTCCGGCTTGTTGGCACACAGGAACCGGCGGCGATCCGCGAAAGCTTCCGCGCTTACGTGCAAGACAACCTCCCCGAAGGATTCACCGTCGAATATCGCACCGAGAAGGGCTCACCCGCCTCGCAGATGTCGATCGAGGATCCGGCTTTCGAAAAGGCGCGACAGGCGCTTTCAGATGAATGGCCGCGTGCGGCCGCCTATATCGGCTGCGGTGGTTCGATCCCGATCGCGGGCTATTTCAAGACGATCCTCGGCATGGATTCTATGCTCATCGGGTTCGGCAAAGACGATGACCAAATCCATTCACCGAACGAGAAGTACGATATGGAGAGCTTTCACAAGGGCATGCGCAGCTGGGCAAGGGTTCTCGATGCGTTAGCGCGCGGATGATCCCGGGCTTCTCCGATCACCTCTGGGAGGGGGGTGAAACGCCCATTGCCTATTCGCGGGGCGGCGATGGCCCGCCCCTTCTACTGTTGCATGGATTTCCGCAATGCCGAGCGATGTGGGCCGAGATCGCGCCGGTTCTGGCCCAAAGTTTCACCGTCATAGCCGCCGATCTGCGCGGCTATGGCGGCTCCGGCAAGCCCGCCAAGATGGAAGACTATAGCTTTCGTGCCATGGCGCGGGATCAGGCCGGGCTGATGACTGGGCTGGGGTTCGATAGGTTTCATCTTGTAGGACATGATCGCGGTGCGCGCACCGCCCACCGGCTTGCTCTTGATTTTGGCTTTCGGCTCGCGTCTCTGACCTTGATGGACATCGTGCCAACTCATCTCCTACTTGATGAACTTTCAAAAGATGTGGCCCATGCTTACTACCACTGGTTCTTTCTCTCGCAGCCAGCCCCCTTCCCCGAGCGGCTTATCAAATCCGATCCAGATTACTTTTTCGAAAGCTGCCTGCTGGGCTGGGGCGCCGCCCAGCGCGAAGATTTTGCAAAGGCGCAACTTGCTGCCTACCGCGCGGCTTGGCGCGACGCAGATGTAATTCGCGGGATGTGCAACGATTACCGCGCTGCTATTGCTGTGGACTTCGCTCTCGACGCAGAAGATCTGGAGCGCCGAGTTCCCTGCCCTACGCTGGTTCTATACGGCGCGGATGGCGTCATGGCGCAAGCCTACAACGTGGGCGAAACTTGGGCGGATCGCTGCATGCAGGTCACCGCCAAAGGAATCCCCGGTGGTCATTTCTTTCCCGACACCGCACCACAAGAAACGGCGACGGCACTTATGGAGTTCCTAAGCGGTTCGTCATGCCCATAACACCGATGCCTTGATCACGGTACTGGACGCGCGATCAAGCACCGCTTTTCAGGATCTGGTCCATCGTGATCGAGGGTTGATCGCAGCCCGCCTCGCCCACAATCCGCGCCGGCACGCCGGCCACGGTCTTGCAAGGCGGCACCTCGCTCAGCACGACGGAACCGGATGCGATGCGCGAATTGCAGCCCACTTTGATATTGCCCAGCACCTTGGCACCAGCACCGATCAGGACGCCATCGCCGATTTTCGGGTGGCGATCCTCGTCTTCCTTGCCGGTCCCCCCCAAGGTGACGGAATGCAAGATCGAGACGTTGTCACCCACAACAGCCGTCTCACCGATGACGATACCATGACCGTGGTCGATCATGATCCCCTTGCCGATCTTGGCCGCCGGGTGAATATCAATCGCAAATTTCTCGGAAACCCGCATCTGAATGAAATAGGCCAGATCGCGCCGCCCCTTCTGCCAGAGCCAATGTGCGACACGATGCGCCTGAATGGCCTGAAACCCCTTGAAGAACAACAACGGCTGGATGAACCGGTGGCAAGCAGGATCTCGGTCATGCACGGCGGTGATATCTGCACGGGCGGCAATCGCGATTTCGGGATCGCTTGAGTAGGCCTCATCGCAGATTTCACGAAGAAGTTGCTCCTGCATCTCGGGCGAGCCGAGCTTCATGGAGATTCGATAGGCAAGTGCCCGTTCGAGCGTTCCGTGATAAAGCACGCTTGAATGGATCAGACCGCCAAGCAGTGGCTCTTCGTGCACCGCTCTCTCTGCTTCGAGAACGATCCTGTGCCAGACCGGATCGACCTTCGAATCCATCTTGGCCGCATCCATGTTGGCAATTGTTTCGCGCTGTTGAGCCATTTGCATCCATCCTTTGCTGCGACCACACTATAGGATGTAGGCGGCCCGGGGCCAAACGCAAACCTGTGATAAGGAGGAAGCCGTTTTGGAGAGTACAAAGGAAGCGCATTTTCGCGCCTTGATAAATGCGCGGCTCACCGCACTGCGTGACGAGGATACACTCGGAAAGGATGCTCAGAAGACCGTCGTTCTGGATCAACAATCGGTAGGCCGCCTGTCGCGGATGGATGCGTTGCAAAATCAGGCGATGGCCAAGGCCGGACAGGCGCGCCGCGATATTGAGGTCAAACGCCTGACCGCCGCACTCATCCGCCTAAACGAAGGCGAATACGGTTTTTGCGAGGACTGCGGCGACGAGATAGCGTTAAAGCGCCTCGAACTTGATCCCGCCGCCATGCTTTGCATCGGTTGTGCCTCGGGCTGAGGAGAGCGAGCCTCAGTCGCTATAGCTGAGCCCGGCCCATGCGCCCGCACCAAAGACCGCCGAAACCTGCGCCACCTCTAGATCGAAGTTCGCCCCGGCGCCGTCGGCCAACCGGTCTGCCCCGGAATAACTCCAGCTTGCGACACTCACCTCTTCTTCGCGCAGCACTGCGCCGTCTTTGCGAACCCGCACGAGATAAGCCTCGCGCTCCTCCCCAAGCGGTACATCCATCCCATCCCAACTGTCTCCGCCGGTGCGTGTGCGTCGGATCCATTGCGCAAGAACAGAGCCATCCACTTGCTCTTGCGCTGTAAGATGGCAAGGGCTGAGCGGTTTGAGCCCGACGCCCTCAAAGGCCTCGACCAAATGGGTATAGGACGGGTCGTCATAGCCGCGCTGTGCAGGTCCGATGCGATAATCGCGCGCCATGTTCCGCTGTGCCAATGTCAGGCCTATCTGTTGCGGCACACTATCGAGCAAAACAAAGTACGACCCAGCAGGCCAGACATCTGGTTGCCATGCATCGCTACCGAGTTGGCCGCGCAGGCGCGTGGTTAACATGTAAGTATTTTCATCGACGAGTTGCGCATCGCGAAACTGGATAAGCTCCCAGTTGCCACTTGCCCCGTCACCAATCGCCGCAAGGTTCGCACCGTTCAGCATCGCCAATTCGCTTACCGATTGCAGCGTCCCCGATGTCAGCTTGACCAGAAGTCCAGGCCCTTTGTCGTATAGCCCCGGCGCGGCTGCAAACAACGCGTTGGTGGTAACACCAATGCTCGAGCGCGCGGCAATGATCCGATTAAGACTGTAGTCGCTATCATTCGAAGACGCGTAGAGCGCAGCACTTCCCGGCCAAGGCGCGGCCGTTACGGCCAGATGCGGCGCATGCGGCACCTCCTCGCCCGTAATCAACGGCAAATCGAGAAACAAAGGAAACACCGGAACGGGCGGGATGAATTCACTAAGGCTGACCCGATCTTCCGGCATTTCAACCGGGCGATAGACCTCGGGTTCGATCCGCACGGCCTCGGCAATCTGCGAGGTACCAAGTTCCAGACGATCAATCCGCATAAGGTCACTACGCGCCCCGTCTTCGATCCGCACCACATCACCCGGTCCCAGATCCAGCCGTGAGAGCGGCAAGGCAAAGCGTGCCGTATCGCGGCTAACCCGTGCCTCGGAGAGCCAGCGCTCGACAACCTGCCGCCCTTCACCGCGTGTGAGAGCGATCGGGATTTCGGACGAGGCCACCGCGTGGCTTGCCTGATCTGGTAGGACAGCTTCCTCAGAAAGCACCTCGTACGAGCCATCGAGCTGAACGAAGCGTAGTCTGACCCGCCCAACGAGATCCGCTTCGGAAGCACGTTGTCGCTCGATGTTTCCGTCGACCTCTTCTGAAACGGCCAATCGGGCAACATCCTGTGTGCCAACAGGCTCACCATCGCGCATGATGAATTTTAGAACACCGTCACGCTCGACCGCATCAAAGCCAAAGCGCAGCATAAGTCCCTGAAGGCTGGCCCGCGCCTCGCTCACCTGATCCGAAACATAGCCATGCACCACGCCATGAAGGCCGCTGGTATCGATCGCTGTCAGGCCAGCGCGACCGCAGATTTCTTCAACGACCGAGGCAAGCGCACGCGCAGATACACGGCCCGTGATCCAATGACCCTTGCTGTAATTTTCCGCATCCCCCCAAAGCGACGAGTTGGCCGGAAAGAAGGGATAAGGCCGCGCGTCCCAAGCCCAGACATGCGCCCGTGCCATATCCACCATCTGGCCTTGATAAACCTCTGAGATGGGATTGTTATTCGCATCACCCCAGTAGGTAATCATAGCACGCAGATATTGCATCTGGATGAACTCGTCGCGATGCCCTTCCGAAAAGTAGGGGATTGCCGATTCCGAAGATTTCGGATCCAGAAACTTGTTGGGCTGATTGGTGCCCTTATCGATCGCGGCGCAGCCCATTTCAGTGAACCAGATCGGTTTGGATTCAGGCTCCCACGCGGTCGGCATGGCCTGGCGCACACCACCGATCCGCTCGTGATGCTGGTTGCGCCACCAATTGAGGATATCCTTGTAGCGCCAAATCCATGCCTCGCCATATGCGTCGTCGGTGATTGGCGTGCGGATCTGTGCAGCTCGGGCTTCGCTGGAATGGTAGTACCAATCATATCCTTCGCCGCCCGCAATATTGCTGCGCAGGTAATCGAGATCATAGATCGACGGCCAGTTCGCGCCATCAACGTGCTCCCTCCCGGCCCGCCAATCGGACAACGGCATGTAGTTGTCGATCCCGATGAAATCGATATTGCCATCTGCCCAGAGCGGATCGAGATGGAAGTAGCGATCGCCGTCGGGGCTGTTATAGCCGAAATATTCCGACCAGTCGGCGGCATAGCCGATCTTGACCTCAGGCCCCAACAACGCGCGGCATTCGGCAGCAAGATCGATCAGCGCCTCGACGGCAGGAAACCCGCTCGCGCCCCTGATCTGCGTCAGGCCGCGCATTTCCGACCCGATACAGAAGGCAGAAACGCCCCCAGCCGCCGCGCAAAGGGCGGCCTGATGCAGGATGAACCGGCGATAAGACCATTCCTCAGGCCCGGCATAGCTGACCCCACCCGTCGAGATCGCGAAATCCGCCGCGCTGGCAGTGCCAAAGAAGGCCGCAACCTCTGCATCGGCAACGCTCGTGTTATCCGGGCTGCTAGTTAGGCCTGGCGCTTTACTCAAGGTGATCCGGCCACGCCAAGGCAACTTCGGTTGGGCCTCTGCATCATATGGATCGGGCAAGGCGTTGCCCTCCATCTGATCCATCAGGATGAACGGGTAGTACATCACCGCTTGGCCCGCGTCCTGAAGAGCGGCTATCGCCTCGAGCACCGCCACATCGGCAGGCGTGCCACCATAGACCGGCTGGCCGTCGGCATCGGTTGGAAGCAGCTCGGCCGTAGCCCTGTTGTGCCCAGCGCACGACCACGGCATTTCAACGGCATCCTGCTCTTTCTGCTCAACTTTTGGCCTGATCTCGCAGGTTCCACAGCGTAAATCGCTGCCGAACCAGCTCACAATCAGCGAAGTTGACCCGCAATTGGAAAGCTGCGTCACCATTCGGTCAAGCGAGGTGAGGAAATCAGCCTTCCCCGAAGGCGTGTTCACATTCACCAATTGCGATTGGCCAGCCCCGAAGTCAAATCGCACAGCCGTGGAAGCCAATGTGTATTCCCCGCTACCGGGCATCATCGCAACCGCTTTGATTCCATGGCACATATCGGTTTCCGCGTCCGACATCCCCTGTTGTGACGGGCGGATCACCTCGAATGTAAACTGCGGCACCCGGTTGCCGAACTGGCTCAGCCCGAGATCCTCAAACACGACATAGGCGGTGCCACGATAAGCCGGCACCTGACCAGCGCCTTCAACCGCCTCCATCTTGGGATCGGGCAATTGATCGGAAGCACCAGTGTACACGCGCATGTTGAGTGCATCGGGCGAGAGTTCGACTCCATCGGCCCAGACGCGGCAAACGCCCGCGATCTCCCCCTCGCACAGCGCCACAGCGAGGCTCAGGGAATAGGAATACTCGCGGGTTTCGGGGCGCGCGGGACTGCCCTTACCGCCACCACCCGTCGTTGTGACCGTCTCGGTAAACTGCGTCGCCCAGATGACATGCCCCGCCACCTGCATTCGCCCATATATTTGCGCAACCGGGTCACCCTCGCCTGCGCCTGTCAGGCGAAAACGCTCGACACGACCACTTTCGACCGCCTCACTTCCTTGTCCCATGATCCTTTGATCGATCACCCGTCCAAGCGTCGCACCAGCCAGCCTGCCGATGGCAACCGACGAAAGCCCCAATACAGTGCCCCCGATCGAGCCACCGATCGTAGCGCCTGCTGCAGAAAGTAGTACCGTTGCCATCAGAGACCCTCCTCGGGAAATGCAAACCGCGCCACGATACGGCGCTGCCAGGGCTCACTTAGCGGGCTTTCGACCACGCCATGGCCGGTGTAGGAATGGATGAAACTGCCTGCGGGGCCGATCCGCGACGCCAGACCAAGGTGTTTCGCGACCGCACCATCGCGCATCCTGAAAAGCAGCACATCCCCCGGCCCTTCTTGCCCTGCCACCACGGGGCGCAAATGCCGGCGCGCCGCACGCCAGAGCGCTTCGTCGCCCTGCGGTTCGGACCAGTCCATCGAATAGGCTGGAGGTTGCTCTGGCTCGCTCCCCAGCACGTCGCGCCAGACCCCCCGCAAAAGGCCGAGGCAATCGCATCCTGCGCCCTTTGCACTCGCTTGGTGCACATAGGGTGTGCCAATCCAATCGCGTGCCGCACGTACCACATCTTCACCGACACTCACCGCCTGCTCCCTCCGGAGTATTCGCTCGATTGAGACGGTTGCACCAACAGCCAGCTTTCTCCTGGCAAATCGGGAAAGCCTTGAAAATTTAGTAAGTTGTTGAATTTTAACCTGCAGGTCTCCATTCGCTTGTCACAACCAGCAACCAGCCGGATCGTATCCCCCGGCACGATCTCGTCGCGCATCGGGACCCATAGATCGATAATGCGCGCCGCACCGTCAGTCACGTCGCGTTTGACGATGCCCGATAGCCCCTCGCAGGCGCCAGAAAGACCACGCAGTGCGCCGCGTTCGAACCACCCTTCCGCAAAGCCGCTCAAGGATGCCGCCGCGAAGGTGAACCGCGCGCGGTCATTTATCTCCTCTACGGCCAAATCCGCGAAATACCCGGCCGTCAGTACGTCAAATTGACACTCAGCATCGCCAAGGACTGCGGTGCACGGCTTTTGATAGACCCGCCCGATCGGCATATTCAAAGCTTCGGTCAGACCACGCAGTTCAGCCTGAAACGCTTCGCCCGCGCGCTTCAACTCGCCGATTGTTCCGCGAAACATCAGTTGCCTCTGACTTACATCCGCCCAATTGACCAGCCAAGACCGCGCCTCTGCTCCGTCGAACCGTCCAGCCTCGATATCGGCTTCGGTCACTGCGGCATCGGTCAGCACGCCAAGTGCTTCACTGTTGTCGACGGACAGGCCAGTGGATTGCTCCAGCGCATAGGCCGACAGCCCTGTGTCGGCCCGAAAGGTTAGCCCCTCAAAAGACAGGTCGCGATCATGATCGGTAAAACCAAAGGTTACCCCATCGGCTCGCGAAATCGCCCATGCCCGGCAAACGGTGGTCACGCCGCTTTGCAAATGTTCAAGTAGTGCGCCCGTAACCCCCATCAGATCCGCACCTCCACCACTGGCACATTGGGCACATCGCCCGCTTTGAAGCTCGCCACGTTCGCCAGGATGCGATCGGTGTCGAAACGCACCGGCACATCGAACTCGAACCCCGCATAAACCTGCATGCTCAGGTTTACGGGATGAGAAAACGTGATGAAGCCGGTCGTGGTGTCGACCTCATAATCGATCCCCTCGATCTTTTCCTCATCCCCGACGCCGACACGCACCGTTCCCTCAACTGGCTTGGAGATAGGTCTGGTGTAGCTCGCCTCGCCCGACCGATAGGTCTTCATAAGCTGAAAGCTTTGCGTAACCTCGTCGCCAATTCCGATCAGTTGATCGTCAAAGGCCGGATCACGCGAGGCCGGACAAGATTTATAATCTGACCAGTCCTTCCAGCGAAATCCGTACATCTGGCCACGCCGCGCCTCGAAAAAGGCGATCAACGCCTCGACATCATCGAGCGAGCGCATCGAAACGCCCGCGTCATAGCGGTGGCGTGATTGTGCCCAAGGGGTATTGCGCTCTTCGAAACCATTCGCCAGCGTCACGATGTCGGTGCGCCGCTCAGGGCCACCGAGCGATCCAAAACTCAGGTTCGCGGGAAATCTCACCTCGTGGAAATCCATCTTTCCCTCCTTATCGGTTGCGCTGGCCACGGCTCAGCAGGCGGCCCATCTGTGCCGCGATCTGGCCCTGACTACGCTGGAAACTAGTGGCATCCGCCGTCTGGATGTTCATCACCACGTTCACCGGCGTGCTGCCCCCCGCGGCGCGTACGCCGAGCTTGCCATCGCTGCCGCGCGTAAGCGGCATGATCGCTTCCGGGCCTGCCTCGCCCATCAGGCCTGCACCGCCGCGCATCGGGAAATAGGTAGGCTGTGACACTACCCCGCCATCAGCGAAGGGCATCACACGCCCTTGCGCGAACCCCGCCCCGTCCTTGAATGGGAACAACCCGCCGACAAGGCTGCCAATACCCTGCGCCAGAAGCCCACCGAAGTGATCCGTCACAGGCTTGACCGCAGCATTGTAGGCCGAGGTGATCATGGACTGCGCCAACGTATCAAGCGCATCCGAAAGCTTCATGCCATCAAGCACAACGCCATCGAAAGCCCGTCGCAAGCCGCGACTGAGGCCACGATCGAGGGTCGCCACATCGTAGCCTGTCTGCGCCAGCGTACCGCGTATGCGTTGCAATTCAGCGTCGAACTGTACGGCCATCTGACTTGCACCGCCCAGCGTCTGTTCCAGCGCCTCGACTTGCGTGTCGAGATCGTCCAGACTTTCGAGATCAGCCATCTTTCTCTCCTTGGTCTTGCGGCCCAGCCATGCCCGGCCCGATCGCATCGGGATACGCCGCGAGCAACTCACTCAAGCGCGCGTGCCCCATCGGCGCCGCGCCCTGCTTGTCGCCCAGCAAAAACTGGAGCTCGGCTGGCGTGAGCACCCAAAATTCCGCCGGTCGCAGGCCCAGACCCTTCATCCCGGCCCGCATGAGCGTGGGCCAATCGAACCGCCCTTCACGCGTTGTTTCACCCATTCTGGCTACTCCGGCACCGCGAAAGCGCGCACCAGAAGCTCGGCCGCGGCGCGGGTGGCCGCCATTGGCCCGCCCGCAATCTCCGCCTGAGCCAGATCCGCCGCCCTGCCTTGCCAGCCGCCCCCGCGCAACCCCGCCACGATCAGCGCCAGCACGTCGCGGGTCGAAAATCCACCGCTCTCGAACCGCTCCACCAACTCAATCAGGGTTCCGCTTTGAAGCCCCGCCTCAAGCTCGGCCAGCGCGCCCAAGGTCAGCTTCAGGACGTATCGCTGCCCATCTATGACAAGGGCCACTTCACCCGCCCAGGGGTTTCCCGATTGCGAAACCTCCATGCCCTCAGACCGCCGCAACAAAGCTGAGCGCACCCGCAGAGGCGAGCGAAAGCTCATAGGTCGCCTCGCCATTGTGCGCGCCCGCATATTCTAGGCCCGTCACCTGAAACGGTCCTTCCACCGTGCCGAAGTCAGGGATCACCACTTGGAAATCAGGTGTCTCTCCATCGAAGAAGATCTGCCGCGCGCGCTCGTCGCTCGATGCATCCTTGAACACACCCGAGCCACTGATCGCCGCCGATTTCACCCCGGCCCCGCCCAGCAGTTCGCGCCATCCACCTTGGCTTTCCAGGCTGGTCACATCCACGCTATCGGAATTGAAGCTCACCCGCGTCGCGCGCAGCCCTGCCACCGTTTCGAACTGACCATCACCGGTCAGGTCCACCTTGATCAGAAGATCCTTGCCATTCTGGGCTGTCATCTCATCTCTCCAGTCTTGCTTGTGAATAAAGTTCAGTCATCTTCGACCCGCGCCCGAAAACGCAGGTCAATGCGGCGCTGTGCGCCCGTGCCTTCCAGCTTGGCCAGCGCCCGGTCGAAGTTGAGATAGATCAGCGCGCCACGTGTAAGAGTCAGATCGCTGCCGTCGAGCGCATCGCTGATGGCGGCGGCCACGTCCTTCGCGGTCTGGAAACCGGCGCTATCGGTCACCACCGAAATCGTGATCGTATGCAGCGCGCCGCGCCCAGATTTGTCGGACTTGTCGCGCACGTTTTCCGGACCCAGCGTAACGTATGTCGCGGGCAGGCTGCCGGGCGGAAGCGCATCATAGATGGCACTACCGACAAGCCCGATCACCGCAGGATCGCTCGATACCCGCTGATAAACGGCCGCTTGCAAGGCCGAGGCAACACCATAGCTCATGCCACTACCTCCTCATCAGCGAAACACGTCAGGTACCGCCCGTCGGGGTCACGTTCTGCAACGGCACGGATTAGGAAGATGCGCGTGCCCTCGCGAAAGCGTTGGTCGGGCTGCGGCCTTGCGCTCATGCCGACCGGCGCACCACGCACCGTGATGCGATAGCCCATGGTCGAAACCGAAACGGCCTCACCCGCCCTCTCGCGCCCTGTGCGCGGCTTGACCTCGGCCCAGTGTGCGCCCAGCGGCACCCATGTTTTGGTAAAACCACCGGCGCCATCTGCGACACGCTGCGCCCCTTCGAGCATCAGGCGCCGGTTGAGAAGCGGCAGGTTCATGACGGCGCCCCCCCGAACATCCGCACCGTGCGATAGCGCTCGGTCAAGGCGGTGACGCCAAAGGGCATACACCCATCGCCAAGCCCCGTATCATTGCGGTATTCATAGTAATGCGCCGACAACAGCATCACGGCCTGTCCCAGATCAGCGGGCAGATCGTCGAACGCCCCGCCATATCCGGCAGTGAACCGGATCCGCGCCGTCCCCCCGCTTGGGATTGTCGGCAGGATTGAGCCTTGCGGGCAAAGCTTCGGGCGCTGCAAATCAACTTCAAGCCGGTAAAGTTCCGGATCAATGATGTCCTCTTCATCGGCCCGGTTTATCAGCGCCAGTTCAAGGATCGCGTTTACCGGCGCCACGGGCAGCGCCTGCCCCATCGGATCGCGCCAGCGATTTAGCGACCAGCTAAAATTGCGCTCGATCAGGATCTTGCCAGTGCGCGCCTCAATCGCCGCGATGGCGGCGCGCAGGAAACTCTCAAGCACCGCATCCTGCAGGCTGTCCTCGGCAAAGCCCGAACCCAGCCGCAGATGCGCCTTGAACGCCTCGACCGGCAGCGCGGCCAACGGGACAGGCGTTTCTTCGATCAACATCATGGACATAACTCCAAATCTTCGCCCTTCCGGTCGGGGCAGTTTCGGGCCCCTCGAAGGGACAGTTGTGCCGCACGCACCCGGGCATCACCCGGACGGAGAAGGACAGCGGGGCAAAACCCCGGCCCGGGCGTGTGCGACCAAGGGGGGCAAGCAGGCCCCGCCCCCCTCTCGCACCAGCTTACGCGGTGGCGAACTTCAGTAGTTTGATCGCGGCGAAATCGCTCACATCCCCGCCGACGCGCTTGGTCGCATAGAACAGGACATGCGGCTTGGCCGAGAACGGATCGCGCAACACGCGCAGGTCGGGGCGTTCGGCGACGGTGTAACCGGCCTCGAAATCGCCAAAGGCAACGGCATAGGCATCGGTGGCCATATCGGGCATATCCTCGGCGATCAGCACCGGGTAGCCCAGCAGGCGCGCAGGTTCACCAGCCGCCAGACCATCCGACCACAGGAAGCGGCCATCATTGTCCTTCAGCTTACGCACGGCGCCGGCGGTTTTCGAATTCATCACGAAGGTGCCATTGGCCCGGTATTGCGCACCCAGCGCGTAAACCAGGTCGATGATCGCCTCGCCGCCGTTGAAATCGCCATCCACGCCCGTTGGAACATAGCCAATGTTGCCCCAGGTCCAGGCATCGTTGTCGACAGTCGAATGGGTCAGGATACCGGTGGGCTTGTCGATGCCGTCGCCACCGACGAAGGCCGCCGCCTCGGCACGGGCAAACTTGTCGGCGATCCGGCCGGCAAGCCAACCCTCGATATCGAACGCGCTGTCATCCAGCAGGCGCTGCGACGCCTTGGGAAGCGCCGAAAGCTCGTGCAGCGGGATGGTGATGCGATCAATCGACGGCGTGCCCGTCTCACTGGTCGAAGCGGTTTCGGTGGCCCAACCCGCGCCCACATCGGTGTGGTCGATCAGCACGTCAAAGGACGTTGCTTCAACATTGACGACATTCGCAATGGCGCGGATCGAAGCCGTCGCTTCCAGCACGCTCTTGATGGTGTCCGCCGTTTGCGGATCAACAAGATAGCCGCCGTCCGAAGCGACAGAGCTGCTCATCGCCTTGCCTTCCAGCTCAAGGCCGCGCAGGCCATCGTCGTCTCCCGAACGCAAATAGGCGTCAAAGGCTTTCTGGTGCGGTGCATCCGCATCGGCAGCCGCGGCCAGCGCCGGGCGCGCCGTGATGTGGGTCTTACGGTCAAGCATGGTCATTCGTTCTTCCTGCTGTTGAAGTTTCAGTTCAATTTCGCCTTTGAAGCCTTTGAGATCGCTCATGAAGCCACTCAATGCAGACTTCACCTCGGCCATCGGAGACACATCTCCCCCGGCCCGGGACTTGGTCTCGGGATCGCTCATTTTGGCAGTTCCTCTCGATTGGTCCTAAGCGCGTCTAGTCGCGCGCCAACTCCCGGCGCGCGTCCTCGAAGGCCGCCGCCAATTCGCGCAGGGTGTCGGACCCGGGCACCTCGCCCTTCGCCCCCACCCGCGCACTGGGCAGCATCGGAAAGGTCACCAGCGACACCTCCCAAAGCTCCAGTTCCTTGAGAAGCCGAAGCCCCTTCTCGTCTTTCGCCGCACGCAAGGTGCGATAGCCGATCGACAGACCATCAATGGCCCCCGCCGCGATCAGCGCTGCGGCCTCGCGGGCCCGGCCCACGCTTTCCAACAAACGCCCTTTGACATAAAGCCCACGCTCATCCTCGCGCACCTCGTCCCAGATTCCGATCGGTTGCGCCGGGTCATGCTGCCACAGCATCTTGACCCGCCGCCCATCCGCCGCCAGCCGCTTGAGGCTCTCGGCATAGGCACCCTTTTCCACGACATCGCCGCCTTGGTCTCGGGCACCGAACAGGCTGGCATAGCCTTCGATCACCGTCCCGCCCGCGCTCTCGTGCACCTCGACCTCACCGTCGAACCGGCAGAACTTGCGCTCCAGCGCGTTTTCCAGATCTATTTCCATCTTCGTATCTCCCGCACTCACGGCTTCATCTCCAGGATCGACTGCACAGCCTGCGTCAGGATCACGGCAACGATGCCGTAAACCGTTAGCCACAAACGCTTTTCCAGCTTCTCCATCATCTCTTCCATCTTCTCGAGACGACGGCACAGCCCTTCGTGCTGCAACAGTGACACCCGCTCATGCGCTTCAAGCCGCAGCGCCGGGGCGCAATCGAACGCCTCGAAGCCATAGCGCTTCTCGTCACTCATCTGCGTCACCGTCTGCCAACGCGGGTAGACCCAGCAGCTGCCGCTTCTCTGCATCCGTCAGGAACCCGGCCTGCGCCACCCGCGCCCATTGCGCATCACGTTCCGCGGCCAGCGCCGGCACCTGGTCGAGATCGGGTTTCAATTCCAGCTTCTCACCCGCGAATTGCGCCAACCACTCCGACACAGCCGCAGCCACCCGCGTTGCCAACGGCAAAACCGTCAGGCGATAGAACGCCCGGTTTGCCTCTTGATAATTCGCGTAGGTCGCATCGCCCGGTATTCCCAACAGCATCGGCGGCACCCCAAAGGCCAGCGCGATTTCACGCGCGGCACCTTCCTTGGTTTTGAGGAACTCCATATCCGACGGGCTGAACCCCATCGGCTTCCAATCCAGACCGCCTTCCAGCAGCATCGGCCGCCCGGCATTGCGCGCGCCTTGATGATAGGTTTCCATCTCATCTTGCAGGCGGTGGTATTGATCCTCGCTCAGGCTGCCCTGCCCATCCGCTCCGCGATAAACAATCGCGCCCGAGGGCCGCGCTGCGTTGTCCAGAAGCGCCTTGGACCAGCGACTTGCGCTGTTGTGCACGTCCACTGCCTGCGCCGCCGCCTGCATCGGGCTCAACCCATAATGGTCATCTTGCGGATGGAAGCTCTTGATATGGCAGATCGGCGGCACCCCTTCGCCAAGGGTGAAGCGGTGCTTGCGCCCGCCGACCGCATATTCATAGCCAATCGGCCAGCCATCTGCGCCCGGGATCACGCTCATCCGGTCCGAGCGCAGCACATGTAGTTCCAATGGCACTCCTTGCGCGCCGACTGCCTCGAGGTAGGCATTCCCGGTCAGCAGCAGCTGGCCATACAGCGCCTCGAACATCTCTGCCCGCCCCTGCGCCGGGTTGGGCCGTTTGATAAGCCCCAGGATCGGATGCGCCGAATAGCGCGTCTCGTCATCCTGAAGCACCAGCGGAAGCGCCGCTGCCGCTTCCGCAATCATCTTCACGGCACGAAAGCCCACCGGGTTGCCCGCGAATCCGGCCCGCGTCAGCGACACAGCATCACGCGGGCTCCAAGCCACACGCCCCGCCCCCGAGAAGGCCATGACCCGGCCGGCCGCACTTGCCTTCTGTTCCGGGACCGCTTGTTCCCGGGGTTTGAAGAGGTTGAAAACCGCCATCCGATGCTCCTCGATTTCGTGTGTCAGGCCAAAGACTTGGCCGAAAATCTTGATGTCTAGTCCGGGTCTTGTTCCCGTCTTGTGAGGCATCTTTCCCTAAAAGGTTTAAAAAGCCCTAACAGCACCGTGCGCTGTCTCCGCGCCTCCCTGTCAAAGCGCCCGAACCTGCGGCTTGCGCCATTTCGCACCCGGCTCGATCATCAAGTCGTGCAACGCCCAGACCAGCGCATCCACACGATCCGGGCTGCCCTTGCCCTCGTAGCCATGGGTCGTCATGCGGCACATCTGGTCCTCCAACTCGCCCAGTGTGCCCGCCACGTGATGCACCCGGCCCTGCTCATAGAGTGCGGCCACGGGCTCGGCCCGCGCGGCCTTGCCTTTGCTTGCGTGCACCTTCTTGAACGGCACCAACGGATCCACCTGACGGATTACCGATTCGACCAGATCACCGCCCTGATTCACCTCGGCCACCAGCTTTTCGGCGCCATACTGCTCCATCGCCGAAATCGCCGCCCGCGCCCATTGCGCCGGACTTGCGGCCCTGACGCTTGCATCCGCCAGCACATAGGCGCGCCAGTCCTGCACCGGCCCCTCGGTCACGGCCCCAACCACCACGATGCCACATTCATCGCTGCCCGCATGGCCCGTGACCGGCGGATCGACAGCCACCACGATCCGGCTCATCTCGGGCATGGCTCGCACCCGGCCCGCCTCCAACGCCGAAGATGTCCAAAGCGCACCCTCGACATCGTCAAGCAAAACGCCCTCTAGTTCCTGCCGCCCCAACCGCGTTCCGGCATAGCGCGCCTTAACTTCATCAAGGAAACTCGCGGCCAGATTCGCCGCGTTTGCCTCGGTCGGCGCGCTGGTGACAACCGTCG
Source organism: Rhodalgimonas zhirmunskyi (assembly GCA_030848925.1). Taxonomy (GTDB): domain Bacteria; phylum Pseudomonadota; class Alphaproteobacteria; order Rhodobacterales; family Rhodobacteraceae; genus Rhodalgimonas; species Rhodalgimonas zhirmunskyi. The sequence continues at coordinate 36,916 of JANFFA010000001.1, read as the reverse complement.
ATGTCAGGGCAAGAAGCGCCTTCAGAACTCCCACATTCCTTGGCGTGGTGGTCACACACACCCGCGGGCTTTCCCCCAGACGCAGGCCGAATTGCAGCATATCCCACGTGTCCTGCGCCCGTTTCCACTTGGCCAGTTCATCGACCCAAGCCCCGTCGAACTGTGGGCCGCGCAACCCCTCGGGGTCATGTGCCGAAAACACCTGCGCCACTGCGCCGTTGGGCCAGATCAGCCGCTTGCGCCCCGCCTGCCACTCGGGCCGTCGATCGGGCGGAGAACAGGCAAGTATCCCGCTTTCGCCAAAAATCATCACTTCGCGCACCTGATCCACAGTCTCGCCCACCAGCGCGATACGGTGGCAGCGACCTGGATCGGCGGGCTTTGCCCCCTCGACCTGCGCCCTGACCCATTCTGATCCAGCCCGGGTCTTGCCCGCGCCGCGACCACCCATGATCACCCAGGTCCGCCAATCCCATTCGGGCGGCAACTGATGTTCCATGGCCCAGAAGTCGAACAGATAGGGCAGAGCCAGCAACTCTTCCTCACTCAGGCTGTCGAGAAACGCCTCTTGTATCCCGACAACTTCTGAGGCGATCCAGGCGGCACCGGATTCCAGCCCGCGCTGCGTCGAAGTCGATATCTCCGGGCCGCTCTCCAGTCCCGTTTTGGCGACGTGTTTCAAGTCTTGCCTCCATTTCCTTTGCAATGCGCAGCCACTCGCGCACGTCATGGGCCTTGGCCCCGACGGCAGCGATGGCCGCCGGATCACCCGCACAAAGCCGCCTGTGCAGCTCCTCTAGGTGTTCAGCCATGGCGCTCAATTGGGTTTCAATGATCTCCACCGCCCGGGCCAGCCGGGTCGCGGGATCATCCGATCGCGTTTTGCTCATAGGGATCGCTTGCCTCGCTATGTTGCGGGTCACCGCCTCCACGCCAGACTTCAGCACATGGAAAAAACACGAAAAAACGGCCACCGGGGTTTCCCCGGGGCCGTGTGCGAAAGACGTCCAGCATGCAAGAAAAGCTATCTCGGACCGTACGTTCGGTCAAACCGGCGCGCGCTGGCACCGCGCGCCGCGTTAAGGTCTGCTTTACCCTCTCAGAGGCCCAGCTTGTCGCGCATGAAAGCCAGCGCAACCGAAAGACCATCCGGCGCGATGCCGTGGGCCGTGCCTTTCATGATATGCGCATAGACCTCAGTGAAGCCCGCCTCCTGCAAGGCCTCTGCCGCCTCGGGAAGCGATTGCGGCGGCACCACATCATCCGCATCGCCATGCACCAGAAGGATCGGCGGCTTCGAAACCGCCTCGTCCGCCAGCAACTCCGGCGATAGCAACCGCCCCGAGAAGGCCACGATCCCGGCGATCTCGTCCTCGCGACGCGGCGCGACATGCAGGCTCATCATCGTGCCTTGGCTGAACCCGAACAGGACCATCTGCTCGGGCAACAAGTCCTCATCCACCAACAATGCATCCAGAAACGCATTCAGGTCTTCCACCGCCGCACGCATCCCGCGCTCGGCTTCTTCCTCGGACGAGCCATCGATCCACGGGATCGGAAACCACTGAAAACCAAACGGCGCCCCGGCACAGGCCTCGGGCGCATCGGGTGCCACGAAAAGCGTATCGGGCAGATGATCGGCCAACGGATCAGCCAACCCCAAAAGGTCGGCTCCGTTCGCCCCATACCCATGAAGGAACACCACGACGGATCGTGTGCTCCCTGATTTCGGCCCCTTACGGCCCGCTTGCAATACCCGCGTCATGCGATCCCTTCCCGCTGCTTCTCAACCCGGTAATAGGCCCAGAGAAGGCGCGCCGCAACCGACCGCCATGGCGCCCAGTCCTGCGCCATCTCTCGCAGCGCGGCCTCCTTCGGGCGCTCTTTCAACTGGTAAAGCCCCCGCGCCGCCTCCTGCAAGGCCAGATCACCCGGGGCAAAGACATCCGCGCGCCCAAGCGAGAACATCACATAGATTTCAGCGGTCCAAACTCCGATCCCCGTCACCGAGGTCAGTATCCTGATCACGTCGCTCGCCGGCATCTGTCGCAAAGCCGCATAATCGATCCCCGCGTTGGCAAGCGTCTGCGCATAGCGCACCTTCGGCCGGCTCAATCCGACCCCGCGCAATCCTTCGTCCCCCGCCGCCAAGACGGCCTCGGGCGTCAACAGCCCGGCTTCCACAACCCGTTTCCAGATCGCGGCAGCACTGGCCACGCTGACCTGTTGGCTAACGATTGCATTCAACAACGCCTCGAACCCATCGGCGCGCAATCGCAACGGAATCTCGTCAACCAGACCTGCGGCACGCGCCATTCCGGCATCCCGCGCCGCCAGCCACGCCGCCCCTTCGGCCACGCAGTCCGGTCCTTGAATGATCCGTTCCTCCATAGCGCCCCGATGACCTTTAGCAGCAGGTTCCGCTTTGCGTCGCCTCGGCATCGAACAGACTGGCTTCGCCACACCCCTCGAAAACGCCATAATGCGTCTCGAAATCACCGATGAACTCGAAATGTGCAGCAAACCGCGTGTCGTGCAGCATTTTCCACGTGTTTCCACAAACCGGGAAAACCTTGCCGGTTTCGATCACGTGATGATCATCCAGCACAAGGGCATGCGGCATATGCGGGACCGTGCCCTTGTAAATCACGGCTTGACCATAGTCTTCGCATTGCGGCTCCAACCCATCGAGCTTGAACAGGCGGCACGTCGCCGAGATAAACCGAAGCTGTCCCAGCTTCTCTGCCAGAACCGGATTTTCGATGCCCAAGCGCCGATGCTCAACCCGGCGGGGATCGTCGAACCCCGCCTCTCGCGCCAACTTCAGGAAATCGTTCCAATACAACGCCCCAGACAGGCATTCGCCATACAGAACCTCATCCTCGGCCAATGCCTGCGGCACCCGCCGGTCGGCATAGACGTCCGAGAAATAGATTTCACCGCCGGGCTTGAGCAAGTCGAACGCGCCTTTCAGCACCGCCGCCTTGTCCGTCGCAAGGTTGATCACACAGTTCGAGACGATGACGTCAAAACTCGCAGGCTCCAGCCCAAGTTCGCCCAGCGCCTCGATCAGGCCTTCGCGGAAATCCACCACATCGAACCCGAATTTTTCCGCGTGCCAGCCTTGGTGTGTCCGCGCGATCGCCAATTGCTCGGCCGTCATGTCGACTCCGACAACCTGCCCCTTGGGCCCCACCATCTGCGCCAACGCATAAACATCGCGTCCGGCGCCACAGCCAAGGTCAAGTATCCGTGCCCCTTCCAATGCCCCCGGCAGGACAAGTCCACAGCCGTAATAGCGCGTTAGAACCTCGTCATGAATATTCGAAAGCGCTGCTTTCACATACCCCGGCATTTCGGCGGGGGTGCAGCAGGCATCGGTTTGCAAATCTGCACTGCCCTGAAGAACCTTGCCGTAGTAATCCTGAACCTGTTCGTGCTTCATGTCGTTCCCTCGTGACCCTGTTTCAAAGGGTTACGCAGCAGTCTGATCACAGGGCAAGAGCGGACGCTCTCCCTCTCGCAGGTGTGAGGCATGTGTCACTCGTCGTCGGGACCCGGCTGACCGATCCCGCGAAACAACTCACGAAACGGCAGAATCCAGACGATCCCCAGTCCAACATAAACCAAAAGCTGCAACAGGAAATGCTGCGTCAGGTCGAACATATTGACCACCGTCACAGCCACAACGACATAGGCCGGCATCCCGATCAACAACACGATGATCGATAGCCGCTTTCGAGCCTTCAAAGACAAGTTCCGAAACATCACGTATCCCTCCGCTCTTGGCCTAATTCGGGCACATGCCCAACGCAGCCGCACACCGCAAAAATCCTCGCAGGATTTTTGGCCGAAATCTTCGCAAGATTTCGGCCCCCAGCGCGGATCAATCCTCGAACGGATCGGTCACAAGGATCGTATCGTCACGCTCCGGGCTGGTCGAGAGCAGCGCCACCGGGCAGTCGATCAATTCCTCGACACGGCGCACATACTTGATCGCCGCGGCAGGCAGGTCCGCCCAGCTGCGCGCGCCTTCCGTCGACTCGCTCCAGCCGTCCATTTCTTCATAGATCGGGGTGCAGCGCGCCTGTTGATCCGCCGCCGTCGGCAGATAATCCAGCCGCGTCCCGTCCAGATCGTATCCGACACAGATCTTCAGCGTCTCGAACCCGTCGAGCACATCCAGCTTGGTCAGCGAAATCCCGTTCACGCCACTGGTCGCACAGGTCTGGCGCACGAGGCAGGCATCGAACCAACCGCAGCGCCGCTTGCGGCCCGTGGTGGTGCCGAATTCATGGCCGCGCTCGCCCAACCGCTGCCCGTCGTCATCTTCCAGTTCGGTTGGAAACGGCCCCTCGCCCACGCGCGTCGTATAGGCCTTCACGATGCCCAACACGAAATCCACCGCTCCGGGGCCAACACCCACGCCCGTGGCCGCCTGTCCCGCGATCACGTTCGACGACGTGACGAAGGGGTAAGTCCCGAAATCGATATCCAGAAGCGCGCCCTGCGCCCCCTCGAACAGGATCCGCTTGCCGGCCTTGCGCTTCTCGTTCAGCACCTTCCAGACCGGCCCGGCATATTTCAGGATCTCCGGCGCAATCTCTTTCAGCTTCGCGATCAAGGCATCTCGGTCGATCGGATCAAGGCCCAAGCCGCTGCGCAACGCGTTGTGATGCACAAGTGCCCTATCGACCCGCAACTCAAGCGTCGCATCGTCGCCCAGATCCGCAACCCGGATCACCCGGCGCCCCACCTTGTCCTCGTAGCACGGCCCGATACCGCGCCCGGTGGTGCCAATCTTGGCAACACTGTTCTGACCTTCGCGAGCGCGGTCCAATTCGCCGTGGAACGGCAGGATCAGCGGCGTGTTCTCCGCAATCATCAGCGACTCGGGGCTGATATCGACACCCTGCGCCCGGATCGTCTCGATCTCTTTCAACAGATGCCATGGGTCCAGAACCACCCCGTTGCCGATCACCGAAAGCTTACCACCGCGCACCACACCCGAAGGCAGCGCATGCAGTTTGTAAACCTCCCCATCGATGACAAGCGTGTGCCCGGCGTTGTGCCCGCCTTGGAAGCGGCAGATCACATCCGCCCGCTCGCTCAGCCAATCGACGATCTTGCCTTTTCCTTCGTCGCCCCACTGGGCGCCAACCACGACGACATTGGCCATGTGCTGTCCTCTTCCTATGACGAGCGTTCAAACCCGCGCCCGTATACCGTTCCATGCGGCGGCGTGAAACCGCGAAATTGCACATAGCAGCCATACGGCGGCCTTCCCATGCAGATTCCATGTATAAAACCTGATCCCCGCCGTTTGCTTTTCCCATCGCACAGCCCGCGATCCGCGGTTAACCTGCCCACATGACAACAGATCAGATTATCCTCTTTGCCCTCTTCGCCGGTGTCTTCGGAATGCTCCTCTGGGGCCGCTACCGCTATGATCTCGTGGCTTTCTCCGCGCTTTTGCTTGGCGTCGTGCTGGGTGTGGTGGATACCAAACATGCCTTCGACGGCTTCGGCCATCCCGCGACGCTCGTAGTGGCGCTGGTGCTGGTCGTTTCCGCCGGGCTGGTGCGCTCGGGTGCAGTTTTCCTGATCACCCGCACCCTGATTGACAGTTCCCGCAGCCTCGGCGCGCATATCGCTATCATGGGCGGGGTTGGCGGTGTGCTTTCGGCCTTCATGAACAATGTCGCCGCTCTCGCCCTCTTGATGCCGGTCGATATCCAGACCGCGCGCAAGGCCGGACGCGGCCCCGCGCTATCGCTCATGCCGCTTTCATTCGCCACCATCCTCGGTGGCATGGCCACGCTGATCGGCACCCCGCCCAACATCATCATCGCCACCATCCGGGGCGAATCGCTGGGCGAGCCCTTTCAGATGTTCGATTTCGCCCCCGTGGGCGGGCTGACGGCAATTGTCGGCCTGATCTTCGTGGCCTTGGTCGGCTGGCGCCTTATCCCGACTCGCGACGACGCTCTAAAAGCCGTCGAAGATCTCGCGCCATACGTTGCCGAACTGACCGTGCCAGCCGGCAACAAGGTCATCGGCAAACGCATCTTCGAATTGGAAGAGGCCGCGCAAAGCGCCGATGTCGCGCTGATCGGTCTGATTCGCGACGGCAAGCGCCGCTATGGTCCGGCCCGCACGGCGGTCCTTCAGGAGGACGACACTCTCGTCATCGAAGCTACGCCCGACGCGCTTGATGAATTTCGCTCCGCCCTCTCCCTCGCCTTCTCCGAATCCGAGCGTGAGGAGCGTCTCAAAGCTGATGGCGCTGGCCTCGACATGATCGAGGTGGTGGTGCCCACGGAAAGCCGCATCACAGGCCGCTCGGCTCAGGCCATCGGGTTGCATTGGCGCCAGCGCACCGTCGTCATGGGGCTGTCGCGCCAAGGCCAGCGCATCACCTCACGTCTGCGCCAGACTGAAATCGAGGCTGGCGATATCCTCCTCCTTCTCGTCCCCAAGGGCACCGGCCCGGATGTGGTCGAATGGCTGGGCGTGCTGCCCTTGGCTGATCGCGGCCTCGCCGTGACCGAAGACAGCAAGACCTGGGCCGCAATCGGCATATTCGCCGCGGCCGTGCTCGCGGCATCGCTAGGCCTTGTCTACCTGCCCATCGCACTCGGCATCGTGGTGGTCGCCTATGTCCTGTTGCGCATCCTGCCGCTCTCCGAACTCTACGACAATATCGAATGGCCGGTCGTCGTGCTCTTGGGCTCCATGATCCCGCTGGGCGCCGCACTGGAAACCTCGGGCGGTACAGAGTTGATCGCAGGCAGCCTCATTTCACTGACCCAAGGTTGGCCCGCATGGGCGATCCTCACGGTCCTGATGGTCGTCACGATGACGCTCTCGGATGTGCTCAACAACACCGCTACGGCCATCGTCGCCGCCCCCATCGGTATCCAAATGGCGCAAACGCTCGGCGTCTCACCCGATCCGTTCCTGATGGCGGTGGCGGTTGCGGCCTCTTGCGCATTCCTCACGCCGATCGGGCACAAGAACAACACGCTTATCCTTGGCCCCGGCGGCTATCGTTTCGGCGATTACTGGCGCATGGGCCTGCCCCTCGAAATCCTCGTGGTGGTTGTCTCGATTCCGCTGATCCTGATCTTCTGGCCGCTCTAAGCCCCCGCCATGCTGCGCGCTTGCAAAAAGGTCACTCCCCGCGTGGGAACCGCTGGTTTTCCTCCAGCACGTTCAAGTCCATGTGGTTGCGCATGTAGCGCTCAGATGCTTTCTGCAACGGCTGGTAATCCCAAGGATAGTAGGCGCCATTCCTAAGCGCCTCATAAACCACCCAGCGCCGTGCTTGTGATTGGCGCACCTGCGCGTCAAACGCTTCAAGATCCCATCGCGCCGCCGCTTCCCTGCGAAACGCTTCAAGCGTTTCGGCATGGTCCGGCTCTTCCGCAAGGTTGCTCAGTTCATGCGGGTCGCTGTCCAAATCGAAAAGCTGCTCGGGATCTAGCGCACAGTTGGTATACTTGAACTTGCCCCGCCGAAGCGCCACCAACGGCGAGTTCGAGGCTTCGGCAGCATATTCCATCGCCACCGCGCCATACCTGCTGCGTCCCTGCCCCAAACCGACAAGGCTTTCACCTGTGGTCCACGGCATCACTTCTTTCATCGACACCCCCGCCAGTTCGCAAAGGGTCGGGCAAAGGTCGATCGTCGACACCGGGTCAGCAACTTCCCCAGCCGCCATCCCCGGCGCCGCGATCATCAACGGCACCCGCGCCGAACCTTCGAAAAAGCTCATCTTGAACCACAGACCACGCTCGCCCAGCATATCGCCGTGATCCGAAACGAAGACGACAATCGCCTCTTGCCGTGTGTCCTCAAGCGTCTTCAAAAGCTCTCCGATCTTGTCATCAAGATACGAGAGATTGGCAAAATAGGCGCGACGCGCACGGGCGATATCGTCTTCAGTAATTTCGAAACTGCGCCAGTCATTAGCGTCGAAAATGCGTTTCGAATGCGGATCGTGACCCTCATATGCCATGGCCGGCACCACCGGCTGAAGATGGGCACAGTCTTCGTAAAGGTCCCAATACCTCTTCCGCGCGACATAGGGGTCGTGCGGATGAGTGAAACTGACCGTCAGACACCATGGCCGATCATCCTGACCGCGGGACAAGTCGTAAATTTTCCGGTTCGCATGATAGGCAACCTCGTCATCATACTCGAGCTGATTGGTTATCTCTGCCACGCCCGCGCCGGTGACCGACCCCATGTTATGATACCACCAGTCAATTCTTTCACCCGGCTTGCGGTAATCCGGGGTCCAGCCGAAATCAGCGGGGTAAACATCCGTCGTCAGCCGCTCTTCGAACCCATGAAGTTGATCAGGCCCGACAAAATGCATCTTCCCCGACAGACAGGTGTGATAGCCCGCGCGCCGCAAGTGATGTGCATAGGTCGGGATGGACGAGGCGAACTCGGCCGCATTGTCGTAAACCCCTGTCTGGCTCGGCAATTGCCCCGACATGAAGGCCGCACGCCCCGGCGCACAAAGCGGCGAGGCCGTGTAAGCGTTTGAAAACCGGGTCGAACGCGCGGCCAACGCCCGCAGGTTCGGCACATGCAGCCAATCCGCGGGCCCGTCGGGAAACAACGTGCCGTTCAGCTGATCAACCATGATGATAAGGATGTTGGGTTTGCTCATGCGCTGTCCTTACGGGTTAAAGGTCGAATCTATGCAGGCGACCGCCTCGGGCCAATCCGCCTTTCGTGGGCGCCGCACTCTGGGCTCTTCCCGACCTGACGCCAAGCGCGCCGATCGCGTAATCGCCCTAAGCCCTGCTGGTTCTATCACGAATGCAAGACGAGCGCAGGTCTTGTTCCTGCCTGTATCAATTGCGTGCAACTGTTTGACCGCGCCCGCTCCGCCTGAACCCGCTGTCTTTCCCCAAAACAAATAGGAAAACCGCTCAGCTCGTTCTCAGGATCGCACGGGTCTCACAGCTTGACCTGCGACGGCGACGGCGTGCGAAGTCGGCGCTTCATCACGGCTTCGCGCCATGTCATGAAACTGATCGCGCCGATGATGACACCACCACCGATGACCACCCAAACATCCACCCCCTCGTCAAACACGAGCGCGCCTAGCAGAACCGCCCAGACAAGTTGCAAAAAACCCACCGGCTGGGTCACCGTGACCGGCGCCGCCTCCAGCGCAAGCGACATGGTGTAATGCCCGGCCGTGGCCAATGCTGCGACGCCGAACAACAAATAGAATTCGCTCATGGTCGGCGTGACCCAGTTCATCGCTGCAAGCGGCGCAAGGCCGATCGTCACCGTAACCGACAGCATCGTGACCGTGACCGCCGCACCGGTTTCGTCCGCCATCCGCTTGGCCGTAAGATAGGAAGCCGCAAAGAAAAACGCCGCTATCAGCATCGCCAGATGCCCCGGCCCGATTTCGCGAAAGCCCGGGCGCAGGATAATCAGCCCGCCAATAAGCGCCACGATCACCGCAAGTATGCGCCTCAAAGCCAAGGTTTCCCCAAGAAAGAACGCAGCCCCCAGCGTCACATAAATCGGCGCGAGATAGTTCATCGCCGTCACATCGGCGAGCGGGATACGCGCCATCGCAAAAAACCAAAGGCACACGCCCCCGGTATGCGCCAACCCGCGAAACCCGAAGAGTTTCAGCTGGCGTTTGCTAAGATGGGTACTCATCATCGGCCGGATCATCGGGATAAGGAAAATCAGACCAAGCGCATAGCGCAGGAACGCGGCCTCGGGCGCCGGAATCCGTGTTCCAAGCACCTTGACGCAGGCCGTCACACCGACGAACAGCAACCCCGTCACCACCATCCAGAAAACACCCAGAACCGGGCGTTGCGCGCGCATCGTATCCATGGGGCGCATCTGGGCATGAAGCGCTACCAGCTTCAAGAGGACCAACGCGGATACAACCAAAAGACGTCACGTTTGACGTCGCCCTAAGCACTGCGCAAGAATACCTCATGCCCGGGCTGCAATCATCATCTCGCGCCAAGATGCCCTTCGAACGATCAGCCCCACTGTCGGCGGCGCTGACATTCGTGCTGTTAGCTTCGCCCGCCGCAGTGCACGCGCAAGACACTGATGTCTGCCTGCCCGATCCATCCTTGCCATCGCTTGAAACGGTTGACGTGTTCTACGATTTTCTCGAACACGAAACGGATTATGACATCGCCCCCCTGCGCGCCACCCCGCCGGACATTGCCTTTTGCGCGCAGGGTGAGAAGATCTTCTACGAGGGGCGGGACATGATCGTGGATACGGATTTGCGCGCCGCCTACGACAGCAGGGCGCGCCGCATATTTCTTGTCCTGCCTTGGACAGCCAAGAACGGTCGGGCACTCTCGACCCTGCTGCACGAACTGGTGCACGACGCACAGATGCAAGCAGAATGGCCCTGCCCCCAAGCCATGGAATGGGAGGCCTACCAGCTGCAAGCGCGCTGGCTGGAGTCACAAGGCATCGCACACGGGTTCGACTGGTTCGCAATCTGGCGCCTCTCGCGGTGCCCCAGCACCGTGCACCCCTGACGCCCGGATGACAGTCCCCTAGGCTACAACTTCATTCCCAAATCAGCTTGATCGCAATCGCCCACATCACGCCCCCAACCAGAACGTCAAGAATACGCCATGCCCCCGGTCGGGCGAAAAGCGGCGTCAGCAGCCGCGCGCCATACCCCAAAGCGAAAAAGAAACTGAAGCTGGCGCTCATTGCCCCCAATGCGAAGCTCACTTTCGATGCATATTGCGCCGATACCGATCCCAACAGTACAACCGTATCCAGATACACGTGCGGATTAAGCCAGGTCAGCGCCAGCACCGTCATGGCCACGCCCCTCAGCGAATGGCGCGCTTCGCCGGTCACATCCATCGCCTGCCCCCCATTCCACGCGGCATAGAAACTCTTCGCGCCATACCAGGCGAGGAAGGCCGCGCCGAATATCCGCATCGCTCCCTCAAGGCCCGGAACCGCTTTCGCCAGCGCCCCGAATCCGGTGACGCCCGCCGCGATCAGCACCGCGTCCGAAACCGCGCATATCAAAACCGTCTCCAACACATGTTCGCGCCGCACCCCTTGCCGCAGCACAAAGGCGTTCTGCGCGCCGATCGCGACGATAAGGCCAAGACCAAGGGAAAAACCCGCCAACAGGGTCGTGAAATCCAGATACACCCGCGCACTCCTTTACATGTCCAGCTTGGATAGGGCCGGTTGGCCTGATATGTCGAATTAAAGATTCTGCATGGGGAGAAGATCGGCTAATGCAATTTGATAGCAGGCAACTGGCCGCACTGGCCGCCATTCTTCGCCTCGGCAGTTTCGAGGCCGCGGCGCAATCGCTCGGCGTTACGCAATCCGCCATCTCCCAGCGGCTCAAGGCGCTCGAAGAACAGGTCGGCGCCGTGCTGGTTCTGCGCGAAAGCCCCTGCCGGGGAACCGATGCCGGAACCCGCCTTGCCGCTCATGCCGAAACCGTGCGCCTGTTGGAAGAGGACGTGAGCCGCGATCTTGGAACCGGCGGTGCGACGAGCGATGCACTGCCCGTGGTGCGCATCGCGGTCAACGCCGACAGCATCGCAACTTGGTTTCTGGGCGCGCTAGAGGGCATCGACAATGTGACATTCGATCTCGTGGTCGATGATGAAACCCATTCCGCCGACTGGCTGCGCCGGGGCGATGTTATCGCCGCGGTCACGGAACACGCGCGCCCTGTGCAGGGCTGTGATGTCTATAATCTGGGCGCCTTGCGCTATGTCGCGACGGCCAGCCGCGACTACGTCAACCGCTGGTTCCCTGATGGCGTGAACTCTGCGGCCATGGCACAAGCGCCGATGCTTCGGTTCAGCCCAAAAGATACCCTTCAGGCCGAGTGGATCGAAGAACACTTTGGCGCCGGACTGCATCCACCCGCCCACGTCATCCCTTCCAGCCATGGCTTCATCGAAGCCTCTCGGCGCGGTATCGGCTGGGCGCTCAACCCCAAGGCGCTGGTCGAAATTCCGATCAAACGCGGACGCCTGCAATTGCTGGAAAAAGACGCCCCCCTTGATCGCCCGCTCTATTGGCAAGTGAGCCGACGCATGGCCGACGTTCTCGCCCCCCTGACCGCCGCAGTCAAACAACGGGCAAGCAAGACCCTTGTAATGCCTCAAGACGCGGACACCCCTACCCCTTGATGTGCCCCCAAAAAACCGGGCGCCAGATGACAAGACACAGGTGACACGAAGGATACGCAAATGGGCTCTGAGATGATCTATCAGGCGGGCGGCGCGACCTGTCATGGCCATCTGGCAATGCCGGATGAGACCCAATGGGGCCCCGGCCCATACGCAGGCGTTCTCGTGGCGCCCGCCTTCTGGGGGCTCAGCCCGATCGAAACCGGCTATGCCGACAAGCTGGCTGAAATGGGCTATGTTGCTCTCGGCGTCGATATCTATGGCGATGGCAAGCTCAGCGACAAGCGCGAAGATGCCAACGCGTGGATGGACGAGTTCAACCAGAATCGCGCACTCCTCGCCGCGCGGATGCAAGGTGCGTTGACCGCCCTCAAAGGCCTGCCGATGGTCGATGAGGGCAGGATCGGCGCGGTCGGCTATTGCTTCGGCGGCAAAGGGGTTCTCGACCTGGCCCGCACGGGCGCAGAGTTTCAGGCCGGGGTAACGATGCACGGCGTGCTGCAACCGCCCGAAAGCGGATCAACCCGGATCAAGCCTGCGCTTTTGATCTGCGACGGCTGGGATGACCCGCTTGATCCGCCCGAGGTAAAAGTCGCCTTCGCCGAGGAAATGAACGCCCACTGCGCCGATTGGCAGATGCTCGTCTTTGGCCACACCGTGCACGCTTTCACGAACACCAACGCAGATGGCTACAGCCCCCGCGCCGCCCAGCGCAGCTGGGATGCGATGTGCAGCTTCTTCGCAGAGCATCTCTAACGGAACGTCTCGGGCACAGACAATTCTTGACCAAACCCAAGCCGGATCACAAATCGCGCCCCTCGTGCCCATCTCAGTCAGAGCCGATACCACATCAGGTCCGCCAACCCTACGACCTGCCCCCACAGCAACAAGCGTTCCTCAAAACAATAACTCCGGCCCCATTCAGGAGCCGGAGCACAGGCCGTAGTCACGGCGCATCAACGGTTTTACTTCTCGCAAACCCGCTTAACCTGCGAGTTGCTCCATCACCTCGTCCGAGGCTTCGAAGTTCGCCGTGACCCGCTGAACGTCATCATCGTCTTCAAGCGTATCGATCAGTCTCATCAGTTTCTGCATACCGTCGAGGTCAAGCTCGGTGGTCGTCGTCGGCCGCCAGGTCAACTGCGTCTCGTCACTTTCCCCCAACTCGGCTTCAAGCGCGGCCGCGACATCGTTCAGATCGGTATCGGCGCACCAGATGGTATGCCCCTCTTCCGAGCTTTCGACGTCTTCCGCCCCGGCTTCGATCGCCGCCATCATGACGGTATCGGCATCGCCAACCGACGCGGGATAGGTGACTTCGCCCTTGCGCTCGAACATGAACCCGACCGAACCGGTTTCGCCAAGGTTGCCACCGTGCTTGGTAAAGGTCGAACGCACGTTCGACGCCGTGCGATTGCGGTTGTCGGTCATCGCCTCGACGATCACGGCAACCCCGCCGGGGCCATAGCCCTCGTAGCGGATTTCTTCGTAATCGTCGCCCTCTCCACCGGTGGCCTTCTTGATGGCACGGTCGATATTGTCATTGGGCATCGACTGCGACTTGGCGCTTTTCACGGCAAGGCGAAGACGCGGGTTCTTTTCCGGGTCCGGATCGCCCATCTTCGCAGCGACGGTGATCTCCTTAGAGAGCTTGGAGAAAAGCTTGGAGCGCGCGGCGTCCTGGCGCCCCTTGCGGTGCTGAATGTTTGCCCATTTGGAATGGCCGGCCATTTATGTGCTCCTGCGGTCGGGTTGATCTTGGTTGCGCCTCTCATAAGGGATGCAGGGGCGGGATGACAAGATCAGAGCGGAGAGAGCACTCAGCCCCGTACCCCTCGCCCGCCAGCCGGGTTTTTCCCTGCAAGACTAAAAAGCAGTGCGCCCCGAACTGGACAGCGGCGCGGCTTCGCGCGATGAGGGGAAAAGTGAAAGGAGCATGCCATGGGTTTTTTCTTGCGATGGGTCGCCGCCTTCGGGCTTCTGGCGCTGACCTTCAATCCGACACAATGGAATTTCGTCCGCTGGGCGCAGCAGGATTTCTCGGAACAGATGCCGATGGTGGTGCTGGCCGGGCTGTTGCTGCTGGTGGGCTATATCGTCTACCTCAGGGCCACCCTGCGCTCGATCGGCGCATTCGGCATGGGGCTGGTCCTCGCCATCGTCGCCGCCGCCCTGTGGGTGCTCTACGATCAGGGCTGGGTGGATTTCGCGAATCCCACCTTGAATACATGGATCGCGCTGGTCGCCCTTTCCCTCGTGCTCGGCGTCGGCCTCAGCTGGAGCCACGTGCGCCGCGCCCTATCCGGGCAAGCGGACGTGGATGACCTCGACGAATGAGTTTTGCAGTGGCGGAGTGGGCCTGACGCGCTTGCACCCGGGCCGCCTTTCCCCTACATAGCCGCGAAACAGACAAGAGCCAGGCCAAGCCCCCCATGGAAAACGTCATTCTCATCATTCACCTTCTGCTGGCCCTCGGGCTGATCGGCGTCGTGCTTTTGCAGCGCTCCGAAGGTGGCGGCCTTGGCATGGGCGGCGGCGGTGGCGCGGTCTCGGCACGCGCAGCAGCCACCGCGATGGGGAAGGTGACCTGGATCCTGGCAATCGCTTTCATCGCCACCTCGATCACCCTGACCGTTATCGCGGCCGAAAAATCGGCCAGCGGTTCGGTGATCGACCGGATCAGCGACGCCCCGGCCCCCGCGGCCGATGCTCCCGCAACCGGGCTTGATGGCCAGAGCGGCGACAGCCTGCTGCCGCCGTCCGCAGACGATGGCGGAACCACGCCGCTGGTGCCCAAGGCCGACTGAGGCTTGTCTCGCGCAGGGTGGCGCGCAACCTGAACTGCCGCAGAAAATCCGTTTTTTGCGGTGGGTGCCCTACCCCTACAACCTATTGATGACACGAAAAAATCTACCACATCATGTGGTGGCCGCCTTGCCATTGCCCCCCGAATCCCATAACACTTAAATCCCGTGTTACAGGGCATCCGGCGCAAGTTGGCGGCCTTGGATCAGAGCATTCTGGAGCAGTCAGGGAAACGTGCCAACAGGCGGGTTTCCGAAAAACACGGGGGATCATCGCAAAGATGGCGCGTTACGTATTCATCACCGGTGGCGTTGTTTCGTCGCTAGGCAAGGGGCTGGCCTCGGCTGCCCTTGGCGCATTGTTGCAGGCGCGGGGCTTTTCCGTCCGGCTCCGCAAACTCGATCCTTATCTCAACGTGGATCCCGGCACGATGTCCCCGTTCGAACATGGCGAAGTCTTCGTCACCGATGACGGCGCCGAAACCGATCTCGACCTCGGCCATTACGAACGCTTCACCGGCGTGCCCGCGCGCAAGACGGATTCTGTTTCCTCGGGCCGAATCTACACCAACGTGCTCGAAAAAGAGCGGCGTGGCGATTACCTCGGCAAAACGATCCAGGTGATTCCGCACGTCACTAACGAGATCAAGGACTTCATCGAAATCGGAGATGACGAGGTCGATTTCATGCTCTGCGAAATCGGCGGCACTGTCGGCGATATCGAAGGGCTGCCCTTCTTCGAGGCGATCCGCCAATTCGCGCAGGAACGCCCCCGCGGTCAGTGTATCTTCATGCACCTGACGCTGCTGCCCTACCTCGCCGCGTCGGGCGAGTTGAAAACCAAGCCGACCCAGCACTCAGTCAAGGAACTGCGTTCCATCGGCCTCCAGCCGGACGTGCTGGTCTGTCGCTCCGAACAGCCGATCCCCGAAAAGGAACGCGCCAAGATTGCCCTTTTCTGCAACGTCCGCCCCGAGGCGGTGATTCCGGCCTATGACCTGAATTCGATCTACGAGGCCCCGCTGGCCTATCACCGCGTCGGCCTCGATCAGGCGGTTTTGGATGCGTTCCAGATCGCCCCGGCTCCGCGTCCGGACCTCACCGTATGGGAGGACGTCCAAGACCGGATCACCAACACCGATGGTGAGGTGAACATCGCCATCGTCGGCAAATACATCCAGCTCGAGGACGCCTATAAATCCATCAAGGAAGCGCTCATCCACGGCGGCATGGCCAACCGGGTCAAGGTCAACGTCGATTGGGTCGATTCCGAAGTCTTCGACAAGAAGGATGCCGCCCCCTACCTCGAAGGCTACCACGCGATCCTCGTGCCCGGCGGCTTCGGTGAACGCGGCACGGAAGGCAAGATCAAGGCAGCGCAATTCGCCCGCGAACGCAAGGTGCCCTATCTTGGTATCTGCCTTGGTATGCAAATGGCGGTGATCGAAGCCGCCCGCAACATGGCCGGGATCGATGATGCCGGCTCCGAGGAATTCGATCACGAGTCTGGCAAAAAGCGTTTCACCCCGGTGGTCTATCACCTCAAGGAATGGGTGCAGGGCAACTACACGGTCAAACGCAAGACCAGCGACGACAAGGGCGGCACCATGCGCCTTGGCGCCTATGACGCAACGCTCAAAGCAGGCTCGAAAGTGGCGCAGATCTACGGCGGCACCGCGATCGAGGAACGTCACCGGCATCGCTACGAAGTCGACATCAAGTATCGTGACAAGCTGGAAAGCTGCGGGCTCGCGTTTTCCGGCATGTCACCTGACGGCCGCCTGCCCGAGATCGTCGAATGGCAGGATCACCCGTGGTTCATCGGGGTTCAGTTTCACCCTGAACTGAAATCCAAACCCTTCGCGCCACATCCGCTATTCAAGGATTTCGTGCGCGCAGCCGTCGAGACGAGCAGGCTGGTGTAAACCAAACGGGAGGAACGGATATGAACGCATTGGTCGATGGCCCGGACGGGCGGCCCAGATGCGGCTGGTGCGGCTCTTATGATCCGTTCTTCCCCTACCATGATCGCGAGTGGGGTTTTCCCGTCGGCGATGATCGGCGGTTGTTCGAAAAGATCTGCCTCGAAGGTTTCCAATCCGGCCTAAGCTGGCGCACGATCCTCGACAAGCGCGAGAATTTTCGCCGGGCCTTCAAGGACTTCGATTACCACGCCGTTGCCCGCTTCACCGAAGCCGACGTCGAGCGTTTGTTGCAAGACAAAGGCATCATCCGCCACCGGGGCAAGATCGAAGCCTCCATCAACAACGCCGCCCGCGCCATCGAGATGATCGAGCGCGAAGGCTCGCTTGCCGCGTTCTTCTGGTCTTACGAACCCGATGAGGCCGCCCTGCCCGCCCCACAGAGCCAGACCACAAGCGCCGAAAGCATCGCGATTTCGAAAGAGCTCAAGAAACGCGGCTGGAAATTCGTGGGCCCGACGACTGTCTATGCCTTTATGCAGGCCATGGGGCTGATCAACGACCACCATCAGGGGTGTGTTACCCGCTCCGAAGTCGCCAAGGCACGCGCGCGGTTCACCCGCCCGGCCTAGGCTGACGATCGCCCGCCCCAAGCCAGCCTTGAAATGGGGCCGCAGGGCGCCCGCTAGTTTCCGGTCAGCTTCCCGTCAGGGGCCGAATAATCGCCTTGAGCGACAGGCTCTCGCTCAGCGGCGTATGATGCCCAGGCAACAGGTTGGGGTTCAATCCAGCAACATCTTCATCACCGATCGACGCCTCCGCCGGCTTCAAGGCCGGGGCCAGCACCGCCCGATCCAGAACCCACCGGCCGCGTTGCCCTTCGGTGATATCCTCGTCCTGATAGAACAACCATTTATCAAGCTTGCGCAGCTTGGCATCACAGGCCAACCGGCTCGGAAGATAAAAACCGGCGTTGATCCGCAAGCATATGGAATCGAGAAGCCTCACCGTGCCGCGATGATCTGGGCCGACATCCTGCTTCGGGATATAGTTGAACCGGCTCGGATCGCCGTTGAAGAACGCCTTCAGCGCCGCGTCGAGATCCAGCCCCTTCTGCGCGGTCGCCCAACCGAGAACAGTTTCGGGAAAATGACCCCAGTCATAGGTGCACAGAATATTGTTGAGCTGCTTCACATTGGCGCGCCTTACATAGGCAAGGTGTTCTTGCTCGCTCGTGCTGGTCCAGTCAAAGGATCGGGAAAATGCCATCTTTTTTGTTATCCGTTCACGCGCCACAGGATAGGATCAGGAGAAACTACGCATATCGCAGCAGAAGACAGAGGCAGCTCACCGATCCGGTTGTTAGTGTTGTCGCGTCTCATGTGGCCGAAACTGGGGAGCAATTGTGACAGCAAAACGGAAATTACCCACCGGTTGGAGAGATATTTCTTTTTGCCGCAGTGCGCCGTCCTTCGCGGCGCTTTGGTTTTGCGCCCTGTTCCTCTTTGTCATTCCTTCGACACAGGGCGTGCGTGCGCAAGGCGCTCACCCCGCGCTCCTGCCCGCCTCCTATGATCAGGTGAGGTCCGAACTGGGCGGCGTGTTGCGCTTTGATACGCTGCCGCCACGCGATGAACCCGGCCATATTCTTAACGCCCCCATGCGCGCGGGCCCCACGTTTATCGGCGAACGGTTCAGTGGCCAGTCTCACTTGTTGCGACACACAAGAACAGGCGGACAGTTCGATGCACTTGGCAGCGAACCCGAGGCCCCCCTCTCGGTGCGGGCTGGCGCGCCCTCTCAAAACTTGGCCCTCGCGTGGCATCGGGGCTTCGCGTCCATGGCGCTGTTCCCGCTAGGACCGCGTGGCGCGGCGCGGATCGAGGGGCGCGGCGAAGGATCCATCGCGGTCCTGTTCGACGAGGATCAGCCAGCAATCGGTTTTCTGCTGCACGCGGCCTATCCCGCCCCGATGGGCCACACCGGGCCGCCGCGTGGCGCGATCACCCTCACGGCCTACGCCCGCAACGGCCAGAGCCTCGGTCAGATGGTGGTGATCCCCGGCACAGGCGTCGAACGCCTCGCTTGGCGGCGCGCAGGCCTTGCGCGCGACGTCGCCGGATTTACCATCGAAAACATCGATCCCGGCGGCATCGCACTTGACGATATCCTTTATGCAAAGCCGATCCCGCTGGGCTGAGCCTTGACCTCACCCCGTTCCCCGCGCAGCATCGCCGCAAGCAAAAATGGGCAGATGAAGGAGAACACCATGGCCAAAGGATATTGGGTCGCACGCATCGATATCAGCGACTTCGAGCAGTACAAGAAATACATCGCCGCGAATGCCGCGCCCTTTGCCGAATATGGCGCGCGCTTCCTTGTGCGAGCGGGCGATTTCGAATGCCGCGAAGGCACCTCGCGCAGCCGCAACGTCGTGATCGAATTTCCCAGCTACGAGGCCGCCAAGGCCTGCTATGACAGCCCCGCCTATCAAGCCGCCAAAGCCCTGCGCGATGACGTTTCCGAAGGCGACATGGTGATCGTCGAAGGTTATGACGGCTGAGAAAAGTCGCAATTGGCATTTGCGAAGGCGCGCGCGGATGGTTAGCTAGAGAAAGCAACAAGAGGCGCGCGTCATGCCCATCGTAAAACGAATTCTTCAGGCCTTCTCCCATCCAGAGCCGGCTCCGCTCCCTGCCCCCGACGCCAAACATGCGCTTGGCGCGCTCATGGTGCGCGTGGCCAAGTCGGACGCCACCTATCGCGTCGAGGAAATCCAGCGGATCGACCGCATCCTCGCCCGCGCCAACCATATCGGCCCGATCGAGGCCGCCCAGATGCGCGCGATCTGCGAAAAACTCGAACATGCCGCGCCCGACACCGATGAATTCGCCCGTCTCATCCGCGAAACCGTCTCGCACGAGGGCCGGTTCGAAACGCTCAAGGCCCTCTGGGCCGTGCTTCTCGCCGATGGTGTCGAGCGGCCAGAAGAAGTCACGACAATCAACTCCCTGCGCAGCGCTCTCGGCATGAGCGAGGCCGACAGCAATGCCGCCCGCGGCGCTGTCAGCGGGGGCTGACACGACAGTACGAAAGTGAAAATATGTTTGCCGATTTTCTCAAGAAACTGACCGGTCCCAACACGGCCCCCCTGCCCGATGAAGACGCACGATTGGCGCTCTGCGCGCTGCTGGTGCGACTGGCGCGGGCCGATGGCGAATACGCCACCGTCGAGATGGCACAGATCGATCGCGTGCTGGCCCGCCGCTACGCCCTTTCTCCTTTCGAGGCCGCCGCCCTGCGCACCGAGGCCGAGGGCGTCGAGGCCGAAGCCCCTGACACCGTCCGCTTCACCCGTGCAATCAAGGATGCCGTGCCCCATGACGACCGCCTCGCCGTGCTCGAAGCGATGTGGAGCGTGGTCCTCGCCGATGGTGAGCGCGACATGCTCGAAGACAGCAACATGCGCATGATCGCCAACCTCCTCGGCATCAATGATCGCGACAGCGCGCTGGCGCGTCAAAAGGCCGAAGGCGCCGCGTGAGCCCAGCCGCCCTGCCGATGTACGATCGCGCAGAGGTTCGGGCGGCCAACGCCCGGCTCTGGACCGCGATCCGCGATCACCTGCGCCTGATCTGGCAGCAGGACGGCACGCCGGGCTGGCCCCTGCCCGAAACCCTTTCACAGCCACAGGACCTTTGGGCGCACTGGCTTTCACCCGACCTCGCCTTTTCGCAAACCTGCGGCCTGCCTCTGGTGGACCGGCTGCGCGGCAAGGTGGCGATGATCGGCACGCCGGATTACGGCCTTCCCGACTGCCCGCGAGGTTACTATAATTCGGTTTTCGTGATGCGGGCGGATGACGCGCGCGACACCCCGGCGGATTGGCCCGCCCTGCGCCTCGCCGTGAACAGCCGCAATTCGCAATCGGGCTGGTGCGCGCCGCAAAACTACATGGCCGCGCGCGGGCTTTCCTTTTCCGATGTCCTGCTCTCCGGCGCGCATCAACGCTCGGCCGAAGCCGTGGCGCAGGGCGCCGCCGATATCGCCTGCATCGACGCCCAGACATGGCGCATGATCTCACGCTGGGACGATGTCGCGCGCGACCTGCGCGAAGTGGGGCGCACCGCCCCCACTCCGGGCCTGCCATTCATCACCGCGCACGGGCGGGACACGGCGGCCCCCTACCGCGCAATCGAACACGCCATCGCCGATCTTTCCAAAGCGGATTGCGACCTCCTGAACATCCGCAGCCTCACCCGCCTGCCATTCGCGTCCTACGATGCCGTCGCAAGGCCGCCTTTTCCCCGGGCGCAGGTGAGCAAACACGCCTGAAACACCGCCTCTCCCCACGTCAATCTGCTCAAACCCGTTGCAAACCTAAGTTTTTTGCGTCCTATTTGTGCGAATCTGCCTGCAACGATAACCAACATCAGGGATCCCGTGTCAGCCACACCCGTTCTGGAAATTCGAAACCTGCACAAGGCCTATGGCGCGCTCGAAGTGATCAAGGGCGTGAGCATCGCCGCGCACAAGGGCGACGTGGTCTCGCTCATCGGCTCGTCGGGTTCGGGCAAGTCGACGATCCTGCGCTGCGCCAACCTTCTGGAAGATAGCCAGCAGGGTGATATCCTGTTTCAGGGTGAACCGGTAAAATGGCGCGGCCATGGGCACAACCGCCGTCCCGCCGATGGCTCTCAGGTGCTGCGCATCCGCACAAACCTCAGCATGGTATTCCAGCAGTTCAATCTGTGGTCCCATCTCACCATTCTGCAAAACGTGATGGAAGCGCCCGTCACCGTTCTGGGCCGCGACAAGCACGAGGTCGAAGCCTCGGCGCGCCGCTATCTCGACAAGGTCGGGATCGGTGACAAGTGTGATGCCTGGCCCGCGCAGCTTTCCGGCGGACAGCAACAGCGCGCCGCCATCGCCCGCGCCCTCGCGATGGAGCCGCAGGCGCTCCTCTTCGATGAGCCGACAAGCGCCCTCGACCCCGAACTCGAACAGGAAGTTGTCAAGGTCATCAAGGACTTGGCCGCAGAAGGACGCACAATGATGATCGTGACCCACGATATGAAAATGGCCCATGACGTAAGCGATCACGTCATTTTTCTACACGAAGGACTTATCGAGGAAGAAGGCGCCCCCGAAGTGCTGTTCGGGCAACCCAAAAGCGAACGCTTGCGCGGCTTCCTGTCCTCGACGGTGCACGCATGATCTCGCGTCGCACGATACTTGCCGCATGCGCGGCATTCGCGGCCTGCGCCGTTGGCCTCAGCGCCACATCCACCCGCGCCGGGGATGTCGTCCGCATCGCCACCGAAGGCGCCTACCCGCCCTACAGCTTCATGGGCGCCAAAGGCACGCCCCGCGGCTTCGAGATCGACCTGGGCGATGCCATCTGCGCCCGGCTCGATCTGACCTGCACATGGATCGTCGTTCCGTGGGAAGACCTGCGCGCTGGCCTTGAAGCTGGCGACTATGACGTGATCATGGCCGCGATGAGCAACACCGCCGAACGCCGCGAATGGTGCGATTTCGGGCAGGACTACTTCGGCAATCAAAGCGAAACCCGCGGCATGTTCGTGGGCAAATCCACCTTTCAGGAGCCACAAGACGGCACCGTCGCCGTTCAGGTCGGCACGATCTACGAAACATGGCTGCGCGCCAACGGCTACCGGGTCATCACCTACCCGACAGCAGGCGCTGCGCTCAAAGCAGTTCTTGATGGCGAGGCCAGCACGACAATGGGCAGCCCCACACATCTTGAGCCGCGGGTGTATCGCAACGGTCGTATCCTGACGATCATTGGCACCGTCGCGATGGACGTGGGCGGCGCCGCCGCGGTCTTTAGCAAGGGCAGCCCACTGCGCGACAAGTTCGATGCCGAAATGGACAAGATGCGGGCCGATGGAAGCCTTGCGAAAATTTCAGGAAAGTGGTTTGGCAGCAAAGAGTTGTAAGCCGAACCGAATGTAACGGATCAACCAAGGGAGCAAGACATGAAAAAACTGATCCTCACCACCGCCGCGCTGGTATTCGCCGGCGGCATGGCCATGGCCGAAAGCCACATGAAAACCGTCCGCCTCGGAACCGAAGGCGCTTACCCTCCGTATAACTTCATCAACGACGCTGGCGAAGTCGACGGCTTCGAGCGCGAGCTTGGCGACGAGCTTTGCAAACGCGCCGAGCTGAAGTGCGAATGGGTCACCAACGACTGGGATTCGATCATCCCCAACCTCGTTTCCGGCAACTACGACGTGATCATCGCCGGCATGAGCATCACGGCCGAGCGTGACGAAGTGATCGACTTCACCCAGAACTACACCCAGCCCGATCCCTCGGCCTATCTCGCCATGGACGGTGCGGATGTTGACCTCAAGGGCGGCGTGATCGCGGCGCAAACCAACACCATTCAGGCCGCCTTCGTGGCCGAAAGTGGCGCAACTCTGGTTGAATTCGCCACCCCCGACGAAACCATCGCAGCCGTGCGCGGCGGTGAGGCCGACGCGGTTCTGGCCGACAAGAGCTACCTCGCACCGATCGCGGACGAAAACGCCGATCTGGTCCTGCTCGAACAGGAAGAGCTGATCGGCGGCGGCGTCGGCATGGGCCTGCGCGAAAGCGATACAGAGCTGAAGGAAACCTTCGACAAGGCCATCCAGTCGATGAAAGACGACGGCTCGCTCAACAAGCTTCTGACCAAGTGGGAAATCGGCGCGACCTTCTGATCGCGCTTTCAGGGTGGGCATTCGTGCCCACCCACCCCTGACACATGTTCTCATATTGCGCTGATCCCGAGGCCCTCGAAGGCTTCACCTGGCTGGCTTGCTACCTGACCACGGGCAAGCATATGTCGCTCTACGTCTCGCTCGGCGTGGTGCTCTTGCTGCTGGCGATCACCGCCCCCGCGGCGCTTTTGTTCGGGTTCTTCGGCGCCAGTGCCGCGCGCTCGAAACTCCTGCCGCTCCGACTTCTGGGCAAGGGCTATATCGCCATCGTGCGCGGCGTGCCCGACATCGCTTTCTTCCTCTTCTTCGTGATCGCCCTCGATCAGGGCATCGAATACCTGCGCCACAAGGCTCTCTGCCCGGGTTGGAACGAACCGATCAGGCAGGGCAATGACTTCGTGGTCTGCACGGCGGCCAAGATGCCCCTCTCCACCAGCCCGCAATGGGTGCACGAGGTCTATGGCTTCAGCCTTGCCGTTCTCACCTTCGCGATCGTCTTCGGTGCTTTCGCTGCCAACGTCCTGTTCGGCGCGATGCGCGCCGTGCCGCGCGCCCAGATCGAAACCGCCGAGGCCTACGGCATGACCCGCAGGCAAAGCTTCTGGCGCATCCTCGTGCCGCAAATGTGGGTCTATGCGCTGCCCGGCCTGTCCAACCTCTGGATGGTGCTGATCAAGGCCACGCCGCTGCTGTTCCTGCTTGGGGTTGAGGACATCGTTTACTGGTCCAAGGAACTCGGCGCAGCCAAGCTGGCGCGCTATTCCGACTATCCGCACGGCGACTGGCGGATGTGGTATTTTCTCGGGTTGCTGGTGTTCTACCTGCTGTTCACCAAGCTCTCCGAGATCGTGCTGGAACGGATCACCCGGCGTCTGTCGCATGGGCAGGCCACCACCGGGGGCGAAGCGCTCCGAAAGGCCGCGACATGAGCTGCCTTCAAACCATTCAGGATTACGCGCTGCGCGCCGTCACCACCGATCCCGACTGGGCGCTGCGCGCCCTGCCCAAATCCGATTTCACGCTCTGCCAGCAGGTTACACTGATCGGCTCTGGCCTGATCTGGAACATCTACTTTGGCGTGCTTGCGCTTCTGGCCGGGTTCTTCTTTGCCAACGCGCTCGCCGTGGCCAAGGGCGCGAAAAGCCTCCTGATCCGCAAACCGGCCGAATGGTTCATCTTCATCTTCCGCGGCTCGCCGCTCTTTGTGCAGTTCTTCTTCGGCTATTTCGTCTTTCTCAGCCTCAAGGGCGTGTCGCCGTTCTTCACTCCCTTCACCGCCGCATGGCTGGGCGCGCTGATCGTTCTTTTCTGCAACACCGCCGCCTACTCGGGCGAGATCTTCTACGGCGCGCTGCGCTCCGTGCCGCGTGGCGATGTCGAGGCGGCGGATGCCTATGGCTTCTCCGGCTTCACCCGCTTCCGCCGCATCATCTGGCCCACCGCGCTCCGCCTGGCATGGCCCGCCTATACCAACGAGGCGATTTTCCTATTCCACGCCACGACGCTGGTCTTCTTCAGCGGCTTCCCGGCATGGCAACAAAAAGGCGACGCGCTCTATTACGCCAGCTATTTCGCCGACAAGACCTTCAACCCCTTCGTTCCCTACCCGATCCTCGCAGGCTTTTTCATCCTGCTGACACTCTGCATTCTCGGCATTTTCGGCCTGATCAACGCACGCCTCAATCGGCACCTGCCGCAAGAGCGCCGCGCAAAAGTGAAATTCAAGCCAAACCTGATGCGCTGAGCCACCCCGCCTCTAAGAGGCTGTCGCAGATATGCTCATTGGCCGGCCTTCAAACCGCGCTTCATGGACCCGCCTCTTCTTGAGCGGATCACGAACACCTTTCTTGCGCGATTGCAGCGGGCTGGGTCAGCAGGTTGCAGCGCGCTCATAGAACCGGCCCCTTCACCGCTGCCGAAAAACATCAGTTCCGCACTCAGGCGTGATGCCTATGGCCCAAAAACGCGCGCGACGTTGGCCTTATTTGGTCCTCGGTATTTTGTGGGGATGTTGTGCGATCGACACCTCATTCGGCTATCGGGACGTTTCATAAGCAGCGCCCCGATAACCGGATCTGTATCAGCTTGCCTCGGCCATGAACTTCATATTTTTCACACGGGGACCGCTCAACATAACGGACCGGCCACCTTCGACTAATTTTCCGGTCACCTGACGCGGCCAAGGCCCCGAATTCTGCGCGAGTGTGAATATCTCGTCAGTAATCGGCGTTACGATCCAGTCACCCGAATGAGCAAACGCCGAACGAAGTGTGGCCATCCCCCCGCTTTCATTGCGGATTTCCATCGCCGAATTCAATTCATCGCAACGATAAGTGCCAACGAAGTTTTTCAACGCCTCGTCCTGATCAACAAAGGTCGTTTTTTCGAGAACCACCTTATCACCGTTGATCTTCGTCAGGATAACTCGACCCTCTGCCGCCTCCGACCAATCCAACTTCAAGTAGTCCGAAGGCACCTTGAATACGATTTCACTTGCGCCAGTGATCGGATGTCGAAAGGTCCAGCCGCTGATTTCCATAATCAGTTCGTTCTGATCAACAGAGAACTTGAAATGTTCCAAAGTGTCTGTGTTCAGAAAAATGTCCGCTTCCACCATAGCCGCCAGTGCGTCAGCGTCCGGCTTTGGCTGCTCCAAGCGGGCCGAACCGCTTTGAACCATTTGTTTACCGATCACGCTACGCGTCAGTGTAGTTGGATCAAGCGTGTTAACATTAGTGAGGCAGATCGCACCGATATCAAGAGCATCGAACATCGCAAGATCGGCGCGATACCCGGGCCACAGCCCCTGATGGCCCCGCACCGGGCTTCCCATAAACGGGCGGGTAAAAATGCCGAGCCCATAATGCGCGGTTTCACCATTCGTAAAGGTTGTGATTTCAGAAATCTGCGCGAACAACCCATCAGGATCAGCCCGCAAATATCGATACCATCTGACCAAGTCCGACAGAGTGCTGACCATTGCACCATCGCCCGTCAGTTCTGTTAAAAACGGCGCCTTTTCGAAATGATCTGTCCGGTCGACGTATCCTGTTGCCATGTTGGAAATGACGCTGAGATGTAAGGGCTCATAGGACGTTCCCGTCATTTCGTTGGGTTCAAAAAAGTTCTCGTTCAACAAGTCACCCAGATTGCGGCCAGTGACACGTTCGACGGCCTCGGTAACGAGAAAGAAGTTGGCATTGGAATACAGGTAACTTGAGCCGGCTTCAAAATTCGTGGCCTGCTGCCGGCAAATCAATTCATAACTTTGAGCGCGGCTAATGGGTTGATCTAGGGCTCCACCCGCCATCATGGCCAGTTCAAGATGATCGCGAATGCCTGAAGAATTGTTCAACGCTTGTCGCATAGTGACCGCGGCCTGAACTCCGGTTAATTCTTCCAGATGCGAACCTAGCGGAGCATCAAGATCAACCACCCCCTTATTGTGAAGCATCTGTGCCGTCAGCGCCAGAAAGTGCTTGGTCACCGACGCAATGCGAAAGGCCGTATCGGATGTGATTTCCACATTGTGTCCCAGGCTGGCCAAACCCTGACAAACGATCTGGGCTTCATCTGCGACCATCAATGCAAAAGCGTATCCCGGCGTTTCTTCTCCAAGAGAATTGGGCAGCAAGGGTGCAATATCTGCTCGATCAATCATCATCGTCGTTGGTCTCCGTTTTCAGCGAAATATTGCTGGATAGGTGGAAAGAGAGCAGGTCCTCGCTTCGGACATTTTCGCCAGAATTTTTCAGGCTAAGAGCAACCACTTCCTCGCGGATTTCGTACATCTTGGCTTTCACCATCTGGAATTGCTCTTGGGTAAGCACGATATCAGCATCGAAGAAAAAGCCTTTGCCAAGCGCATAGGATTGGCTAGCGGCCATCACGTTCTCTCGTGCCACATGCAGCATAGAAGCCAGGTAGTCGGAAATCGCACTGACGGACTCTACAGAAACATCTTCGGGCACAGTTGCGCCCGTCTTTGGAACGAGTTGGGAAAAATCGAGAACACGACCGGCAATCACATAGTATTTTTCCAAAATGCCATTAAACATCTCTTCGGAATAGGGTTTTACAAGATCTACGCTCTGTAACTTCTTAAGATGGTAATGTGCCTTGGGCCGCGCGATCTTGAGGCGCCTCGCTAATCCCGCGCAAGTCATAGGCTTGTTCAAAAGCATGCACATACGATACCGCAATGGCTCTGCCAGAGCTTTGAGTTGCTCAGCCGAATTGAGGTAATATACCTTCGGAATATCATCTATCGAAAAATTCTCGACATTCTTCTCAATAGTCATACCATCGCTCTCTAAGTATCTTCCGCCAGCCAACAAGCCACGCGATGATTTCCACCGGTGACGAAATCAGGGGGCATCTTTTCTTTGCATTTCGACATAACCGATGGACAACGCGCTTGGAACGGGCAACCCGGAGGAAGATTTGCAGGGCTGGGAATATCTCCCTTGAGCAGTGCCCTGTGTCGCCGATTGGCGGGGGTGGCCGCAGGGATCGCGTCGATCAAAGCCTTTGTGTATGGGTGTTGAGGTCGGTCAAACAGTTCGTCACGATCGGCAAGTTCAACAATGCGTCCCAGATACATAACCGCGACCCGATCAACCATATGTTCGACTACAGCCAGGTTATGGGCGACGAACAGGTATGTGAGATTTAACTCTTCTTGAAGATCCTTGAGCAAGTTCAGCACCTGACTTTGCACAGATACGTCAAGTGCCGAAACAGGCTCGTCACATATCACAAAGCGGGGCTTCATAATAAGCGCACGCGCGATCCCTATTCTCTGGCGCTGACCACCGGAAAACTCATGCGGGAAACGATTGCGCAGACTGGGATCAAGCCCCACCCGAGCAAACATCTCCGCCACGCGCTCGTCGCGTTCCCGCACGGTCCCAATACGGTGAATGTCAAGTCCGGCCCGTACAGTCGCTCCAACCCGCCGTTTGGGGTCAAGCGAGGCATTGGGGTCTTGAAAAATGAGCTGCATGTCGCGTCGTTTAGACACCAGATCCCGCAGAGACATGCCTGTGAGATCCTCGCCATCGAAACGGATGCTCCCGGATTGAACAGCACGCAACCCGAGGATGGTTCGGCTCAGCGTTGTCTTTCCACATCCGCTTTCGCCGACCAAGCCCAATGTCTCGCCGGGTTTGACGTCAAAGGTGATGTCGTCAACCGCCTTGATCCAGCCGGTTGTTTTTTGCATGAGCCCCGATTTGATCGGAAAATATGCCGATAGGCCCCGAAGGCTTAACAGAGGTTGGCTCGTCATGACGCACCCTCAATAGCCCAGCACCGTACACTTCCTTTGGCCGTGCGTAACAACTGGGGTGGTTCCTGGTTGCAAATATCCATACCTAGCGAAATCCGCGTTTTGCAGCGCGGCGCGAACCGACACGCGGGCGGCATGTCCGAAGGTTTGGGCACGGTGCCCGGGATGGCAGTCAAGCGCTCTGCGCGTTGCCCAAGGACCGGCATGGAGCTGAGCAGCCCCTGTGTATAGGGATGCTGCGGATTGCTAAAAAGTGTTTCGACATCGGTTTCTTCAACGACCTGCCCCGCGTACATCACAGCCACCCGATCTGCCAGTTCGGCAACAACCCCAAGGTCATGCGTCACCAGAACCAATGCTGTTCCCATTTCCCGACACAGTTCTCGAAGCAGTTCTATGATCTGTGCCTGGATTGTGACATCCAGCGCGGTGGTCGGTTCATCTGCGATCAGAACGCGCGGCTTCAAAGCCAAGGCGATGGCAATCATAACCCTTTGCGCCTGCCCTCCCGAAAGTTCATGCGCATAAGCACTGAACCGTTTCTCGGCGTCAGGGATACCAACAGAATTCAAAAGTGAAATCGCGGTGTTGCGTGCCTCTTTTGATGAAATGTCTCGGTGCTGCTTTAGCAATTCAGTAATCTGGCGCCCGATGGATATAACCGGATTGAGACACACGCGCGGTTGCTGAAAGATCATCGAAATCCGGTCACCACGAAGCTGTGTCAGCTCTTTCTTGTTCATGGAGAGGACATCGCGGCCGTCATATCTAATTGAACCGCCTACGATTTTCCCTGGTTCGTCCACCAATCTCAGGGCCGACAAGGCCGTAACGGTCTTGCCCGACCCCGACTCGCCCACAATGCCAAGAACTTCGCCTTCGTTGACCTTCAGGTCTACGCCATCAACGGCACGAACAACGCCGCCTTCGGTTTTGAAGTGGGTTTGCAGGTTTTCAATTTCCAGAAGGGCCGTCATTTCGACATCTCCTTGGGGTCGAGAACATCCCGAAGTGCATTTCCAAAAAGATTCATGCCAAGGATCGAGACAAAGATCGCCATTCCGGGCGCCGCGACCACCCACCATGCCGTTCGCAAAAAGGTGCGCGCATCAACCAACATAGCGCCCCATTCCGGTATAGGTGGCTGTGCTCCAAGCCCTAGAAAGGAAAGCGCGGCAGCGGCCAAAATCGCCAGCGGGATCGTGAAGCTGGCGTAGATCACCATTTGCGGCAATACATTCGGAAGGATTGTTCCAAACAGAATGCGCAAATGGCTGGCCCCTAAAGCTCGCATTGCCTCGACATATTCAGCATCTTTCTGGGCCAGCACCTCACCCCGTATCAGGCGCGCATATCCCGGCATCCCCCCCACACCGACAGCAATCATCGCAGTCCAAAGGCTGGGCCCAAGAATTGCGACCACAGCAAGAAGCAGCAGGATATACGGAAATGCCAACAACACATCGACGACACGCATAATCAACATGTCGGCCCACTTTCCGCCCCCACCGGCAAGAAGCCCCATCGTAATTCCAAAGGTCGCCGCGATGACGGTAGAGACCAGACCGATCATCAAAGTATAACGGGAACCGTACAAAATGCGGCTAAACAGGTCCCGGCCAAGCTCATCGGTTCCAAAGAAATGTTCGGCACTAGGGGGCTTGAGCCGGTTGATAGGATCAATGGACAGCGGATCGTAAGGAAGAATGCTCTCCCCTGCGAGTGCGCAAAACACCAACACAAGTACGACACCCCCGCCAACTTGCCCCGAGCGATGCCGCAATAGCCGGCGCATTGCGCGGGCAAAATTGCTACCCGTCGGTTTGCCAAAAGTCTGTTGTTCTTCAAGTATCATATCGGTCATCGCGCGCCCTATTCTTCATAGCTAATTCTGGGGTCGACCCACGTGTAGAGAAGATCCACGATCAGGTTCACGAAGACATACGTCCCCGCGCTAACCAAAATGACCGCCTGCGTAATTGTGAAGTCGCGCCACTGGATCGCCTTGACCGCCAACTCGCCGATCCCATGCCATCCAAAGATGACTTCGATGATGAACGCCCCTCCCAGAAGATTACCGATCTGAAGGCCGATCATCGTTAAAATCGAAAGGAAGGCATTCGGCAAAGCATGACGAAAGAGGATGTAGCTCTCTGACATACCTTTGGCGCGCGCTGTGCGGATGTATTCACGTGACAGAACATCCAACATCGACGATCTCGTGACGCGCGACAATGCCGCCGCTTCGATGAAGCCCAATGTAAGCGCGGGAAGGATAAGAGATTGAAAATCTCCCCTGCCGATCACCGGCAACCAGCGGAGTTGCACCGAAAAAATGAAGATCAGGACGAAGCCCAGAAAAAACGCAGGCATCGAGATACCCATCATACCGACCGACATGGAAGTCACATCAATCCAAGTATTCTTGAAGTAAGCCGACAGCATCCCCGTCACCAGACCGACTACAATCGCGACGATCAGCGCTGAAAATGCAAGGATCAGCGTGTTGACATATCGAAACCCGATCTCGTCAATGACCGGCTGTCGCGTGCGCACACTTTCCCCCAGGTCGAGATGCATCACATCCCAGACATAGATGCCAAATTGCCGATACCACGGCAGATCGAGATGATATTTTTCACGAATTTGCGCGATCGCCTCGGCAGCTTTGTCTTCGGACACGGTCCCCGAGAAAAGCGCAGAAACGGCATCGGTCGGGATAAGAGCCTTTATGAGGAAGGTCAAAAACAGAATTCCGAAGATGATCGGAATGATCATCAGAAGTCGGCGAATGACATAATTGGCCATGGTAATTCCTGTTCCCTTTTCCCTGCGGAGCGAACTCCACAGGGAAAGATGATGGAAGTTGGATCAGTCTTCGATTCTTACATCACCGGGGATCAGGTACCCCATACGATCAATGGTATAATCCTTGACGTTGCCTTGGGTGGCGATGACCGTCCAGTTTGACATGATCGGCACAATGGTCACGTTCTCAAGCAGCATTCTTTGCGCCTCGGATACACATTCATTGCGCGCTGCCGGATCAACCGTGCTGTTGCACCGCGTCAGCAAATCGTCCAGCGGCGCATTCGCCGGCAGCTTTTGGCGATGACCGGGCGACCGGAACAGTTCTCCAAGAATGCCGGCGTCACGTGCAGTCCAGCGCATCAAATCCATATCCCAGCCATCGTCGAGCAAGGAGGGATAGAAGGCGCCCCAATCCGCGGTTTCCAACGTTACATTGATGCCGATCTGAGCAAGGTTAGCTTGGATAACCTGCAACGTCCGCGAGCTGTGGGCATACCCTGCATAGCCTTTGATAAGAAATTCGGCTGGTTTCCCATCCTTGTCGCGGATGCCATCGCCATCCGAATCCACCCAGCCCAGGTCATCCAGTATCGCCTTGGCTTTCTCGGGATCATATGGCGTTCCGTATTTGGCGGCCACTTCTCCGTCAAAACCAGGAATGCCAAGTGCCAGCGGTCCCAGCGCTGCCGTTCCAAACCCATCCCATGCCGCAGCAAGCGCTGATTCACGATCAATGGCATAACCAATGGCCTTGCGCATGTTTACGTCATCGAACGGAGCCTTCTGATGATTGAACTCGAGAAACATAAGGTTGGTCGCCGTTTCATCGATAACCGTATTGAAATCCGGGTGATCCATGAATTGGGCAATCGTATCCGAAAGCAACATCGACGCCGACAGTTCTCCGGCTTCAAGCGCCGCTTGGGCGACACCGTCCTCGGAAATGACAGAAAGCAGGATCTCCTCCGCATGGGGCGCGCCCTTGTTTACGGCATCGCCTCGGAACTGCTCGTGATAATTGTCGTTGCGCACAAACTTGATTTCAGTTCCGGGAATCCATTGATCAATCATGTAAGGACCCGTTCCGACTGGCGCACGACCATAACCAGACCCGGCCGCCTCAACAGCCTTCGGCGAGTTGAACCCACCGGTCGCCCCGGCAAGTTCATTGAAGAACGGGGCATAAGGCTCTGAAAACGTAAACTTTACCGTCAAATCATCGAGCGCCTCGATGGAAGTGAGCGGCCCCATTGATGCCAAATGAGGCGACGCCGATTCCGGGGCGAGGATGGTGTTGAAATGGTATACAACCGCATCCGCATTGAATGGCTCACCGTCATGAAACGTG
The DNA here is from genome assembly GCA_030848925.1 of Rhodalgimonas zhirmunskyi. GTDB lineage: Bacteria > Pseudomonadota > Alphaproteobacteria > Rhodobacterales > Rhodobacteraceae > Rhodalgimonas > Rhodalgimonas zhirmunskyi. The sequence goes on along the minus strand of JANFFA010000001.1, from coordinate 3,810 downwards.
ATGCCATTGCGCAGTTTGAACGTGATCTCGGTCTGCGCCTCATTCAATTCCCAACTCTCAGCCAGCCAAGGCTTCGCGTCGCCGTTCTTGTCGAAATAGACAAGCCGTTCCAGAAGATAACTCGCTATAACTGTGTTTGCCGTCAGCGAATTGGTTTCCACATTGTAAAGGCTTTCCGGATCTTCACCCAGCCGAAACCTGAGGGTTTCTGCATTGGCGCCACTGGCTACGAACAGCGCGACCGCCGATGCCAGCCCCATCTGTGTCAGTTTCTGAAGTTTCATCGCATATCTCTCATGTTGTGAAGGAACGATTTTGCTGTCCTTCGGTGTTCACCTTGACGTTCTTGGGGCGCGTCAGTTGTCCCGCAGACCCCAGTCAAATTGACTTGACAGCCACCTGTCAACACAATTTGACGACACCCGTCTAATGAAGTTGACTATCCGCGAAACAACGCCTGTTTTCTTTGCCTTTACGTCGACAAGCCGAATAACTGCTCTATCGGCTGACGCCTCTACCGAGCGTTAGACCCATAACTCATAGCCAAGAAGTGACGGTCGCGGCGAGGGCGGTAACCGACAGAATGATTCACAGACACCTATCGTACCGGGACATCACACGCCCCCAATCCTGTCGCGTGGCGGCCACGGTTGTTCTTCAGCTAAGGTTTGGTTGGCCGACCTGACCTATGATCGAGGAGATCAACCATGACCAAGGACAGCCTATCTGAGACCGCCGCATTAAGCGCGCTTTTGTCAGAAACGCCCACCTGCTTGGCGAGATGCTCGGGTTCGTCGCAGAGCGCCTCATGGCGTTGGATATCGATCAGCTCCGCGGTTACCGGCGCTGCGAGATGTCGTGATCCCGCAGCACGCTGAGCGCTGCCTCTCGCTGCTTGGTCAATGTCGTCAGATCTTTTCCAGCAGGTCTTTCAGGACCGCGTTGTTGAGCATCATATTGGCCAACAGGCGTTTGAGCTTGGCGTTCCCTTATTTCAGCGCCTTCAGCCTGCCGCTTCGGACACTTCCAAGTCCCGTATCTGGCTCTCAGCTTGTAAAACAGGAAAGGGCTCAGTCCGTAACGACGGCACACTTCGGTCGCCGGCATGCCCGCCTCCTGCTCCTTTATCCTCCCGATATCTGCGTCCCGGTGAAACGGCCCTTTCGCATTCGTCCGTTCTCAAGGTTGCGCAGACTCAACATCATGGTGACGGATTTCGCAGGGGCGGGTCAGTAGTTCCGATGAGCCAAAAGCCCTCTCTTCTCCAATCGCCCCAAACGATGCCATTCGCGCTGACGTCAGACACCCAGGAACGCCGGTTCGCTATTCGGGTTCAGATGTTTTTACTTGTCCCCGCGTGAACGCCACAGCTTGCGCAGTGATGCCGCTAAGTCTTCGACGCTTTCATTTCCGGTCAATCGACCATCGAAAGCATCAAGGCCGACAGCAGCGTAAACATTCGCGAATGCGCCCTGCATCTGGGCATATGTTGCATCATATCGTAGGGATGCGAGGATCGCATTGAGGTTTTCGCGAACCAGTTCACGCTCGCTGCTTACACCTGAATTGAATTCGCTCCGCGCTTGGCGATAAATCCGATCCGAAACCTCATGCAAACGCTTGGCAACTTTCGCCTCTTTCTGCAGGCTGTGGAAACGCTTGTTAGAAACGTAGACCTGCGTTGCAATCGCTTGCGTCAATGCCAACGCACGCGCATCCAAAAGCGCCTCTTGTCCCGCGACAACTTTCTTACGGAGGGGATAACGCGCGATGTTCATCAGATCCCAAGAGACACGTGCGCCCCATTGGGTCCAATCGTTATTGACCAAGAGATCGTTGGAATCGTAGTTCACTCCCAAATACCCACGCATCGACGGGAGCAAGCTCAGAAGCGAGGAATCTTCTTCGCTTTCATTGATCCGCAGACGATAGGCAATTTCTCGCATCTCGGGGCGATTGCGAAGCGCCATTTCGGTCATTTTCTCAGAGCTGAGCGCAGTGATAGGCGTCTTCAGATGATGATGGTCAGGAAGCACCACGCTGAAGGTCTGCCCTTGGGGCAGGTTCATCAAGGCAGCCAACTGGTTTTTGGCGACCGACAAGTCTCGGCGAAGCTCCTGTGCCCTGCGAATGGTCTCGAGCATTTCGCGCTGGTAGCGTAACGCTTCAAGCCGATCGCCCTCTCCCCGATTGAGCTGTTGGGTTGCACTGCTGAGAGCTCTGTTGGCGCTTTTCTCGAGGCGATCCACCTGAACGAGCAAGCGCTGCGCTGCCACTGCGCGCCAATAAGACGTACGAACGTCTTCAATCACCCGATTGATCGTTGAACGGCGTTGCTCTTCCGCAATCAGGAATTTGTCAGCCGTCTGTTGGGCTCGGTAATAGGACAAACCAAAATCAAGAATGTCCCAGCTCAGTTCAAGGTCGGCATCGTAACTGCCGATATCTTCCGAAGTCGATGCCTGTCCCGCACTTACCGTGCCATCCTCCTGAAGCGAGTTCGAGAAAGGGTCATTGCTTCGATCGGCCCAGTTCACGCGCCCCACGAGGTCTGGAAGCATGTCGAATTCGCCATCCTTCACCTCTGCGTATCGCAGGCTCACTTCGGCAAGTTCAAGCTTGTGATCTAGGTTGTACTTCAGCGCACGCGCCATTGCCTCGTAAAGATCAATCGACTGCGTGACCGGTTCCTGTGTTGCGGCAATCGCTCGCTGCGACTTGTCTGCCGCGAATGTGGCCAGTTCTGCCTTGGTAAAGGGCGTCGGGGTGACGGTACACCCCGCGACCGTAATCATGAGCATCGACATCATACCAAGTTTCAATGGTCGAAGTCGCCCCGATCTTTCTGATTTCTCAAGAGTTTGGTCGTTGCGTTTGTTGACTGACATGCTGCCCCCACAGACTTTGTTCATCATTTCTTCTCTTTCCTCAGGCGCCGCGAATGGCTTGCATCAGGCGTGCTGTTTCATAATCGTCGTATTGCGCAAAACGCTCGGTCTGCCCCGAGAACGTCGGCATTTCTACCTCTTCCAGTTTCGCGGTCTTCGCAGCGCCAGCCTCATCATCAAGGCAAACGCTGATCCGGAGGATGTATCCGGTTTCAAGTTCGATATTGGCCTGAATTTGTTGCCGATCCTGCGCCTCCATAACAGCGGAAGCGCCGTCGATGATTTCCCCATCGACACTCAAGAACTCCAAGCTATTGATGCGTGCCGCCTCGCCGGTCGGCGACCAGACTTGCGCATGGAACGAAGGCGTATCGGCCCCATCATTAACCGCGAGGCTTATCAGGAAGCCACTTCTTGTCACGATCGGTTCGAAATCCTCTGCCCCATCCGGGAAATCCTGACCAAAGATATCGTACTGATCCGCCAGCGGTTTGAAGCCCACATCATTGACGGCCTTAAGGATCGGACCATTCGCATCAATCCCTGAGAACACATCCCCGTGCGTGTCACTCAATACCGTCGTGCCACCGAGATCCTGCAAGCTGTTGAGTGCGGTCAAGATTGGATGCCCTATCGCCAACCCGGTATTCACATCCGACAAAAGCGGCGCGATGCTATTCAAGCTGCTTTCGGCATCCGCAGTCTCGCCCACGATGTGATCAACGATAAGCGGAATGCGATCATCATCCGGATGTTCATAGAATGCCGGCTTTCCGTCGTCACCTGGAACTTGTTGGGCTACTGCCGTGTTGCTTACGCCATTGATCGTGAGGGTCAGGGTGGCTGTGGCGGTGTCGCCATCGGCGTCGGTGATCTCGTAGCTGAACACCTCGCTCAGCGTCTCGCCGCTCTGCAGGCCCTG
>JANFFA010000019.1 GCA_030848925.1 Rhodalgimonas zhirmunskyi | reverse complement strand
TCGGCTCTGGCCGCTCTCGAAGGCCGTGATCCGGAAATCGGCGAGAACTCGATCCGCGAGCTGATGGCCGCTGTCGACGACTACATCCCGACGCCCGAGCGCGCCGTGGACATGCCGTTCCTGATGCCGATCGAAGACGTGTTCTCGATCTCGGGCCGCGGCACGGTTGTGACCGGTCGTGTTGAGCGTGGCGTGATCAACGTTGGCGACGAAATCGAAATCGTCGGCATCAAAGACACCCAGAAAACCACCTGCACGGGCGTTGAAATGTTCCGCAAGCTGCTTGATCGCGGTGAAGCTGGCGACAACATCGGCGCACTGCTGCGTGGTGTGGACCGTGAGCAGGTCGAGCGTGGGCAGGTTCTCTGCAAGCCCGGCTCGGTGACGCCGCACACCAAGTTCGAAGCCGAAGCCTATATCCTGACCAAGGATGAAGGTGGCCGTCACACGCCGTTCTTCGCCAACTACCGTCCGCAGTTCTACTTCCGTACCACGGACGTGACCGGGACCGTGACGCTGGCCGAAGGCACCGAGATGGTCATGCCGGGCGACAACGTGTCGTTCACCGTCGAGCTGATCGCACCGATCGCGATGGAAGACGGTCTGCGCTTCGCCATCCGCGAAGGCGGCCGCACCGTCGGCGCCGGCGTCGTTTCGAAAATCATCGAGT
>JANFFA010000018.1 GCA_030848925.1 Rhodalgimonas zhirmunskyi | reverse complement strand
CGTAAGTCAGATGTTTCGCGCGCGAAACATTCGGGATCCGGCGGCCCTTTGAAGCGAAGGCTGCGTCAGCTGTTCAGCAGCTGCATCAGATAGGCGCCGTAGTTATTCTTGCCAAAGGCTTCTGCGCGCGCACGCAATGTGTCCGCGTCGATCCAGCCGCTGCGCCAAGCAATTTCCTCGGGGCTTCCGACCTGCAGGCCTTGGCGTTCGGACAGGGTGCGCACGAAGTTGCCCGCATCCAGAAGGCTGCCGTGGGTGCCGGTATCAAGCCAGGCATAGCCGCGCCCGATCAGTTCGACCGAAAGTTGCCCGTCGGCAAGATACATCTCGAGCAACGAGGTGATTTCAAGCTCTCCTCGTGCCGACGGGGTGACCGCGCGCGCGCGTTCGGGGGCGGTGCCATCAAGGAAATAAAGACCCGTGACGGCATAGGGGGACGGCGCTTTTTGCGGCTTCTCGATGATGGCTTGCACCGTGCCGTCGGGGGCGAAATCCACGACGCCATACCGTTCAGGATCGGCGACACGATATCCGAAAACGGTCCCCCCCTGCCCGGCCTTGTCGGCACTGGCAAGGCGCTCGGGCAGGCCGTGACCAAAGAAAACGTTGTCGCCCAAAACCATGGCCGAAGGTGCCCCATCGAGAAACTCTTCGGCCAGAACATAAGCCTGCGCCAGGCCATCCGGGC
>JANFFA010000017.1 GCA_030848925.1 Rhodalgimonas zhirmunskyi | reverse complement strand
CGACCGAGGTATGACCAAGCTGCTTCTGAACGTAGCGCTCATCGACTTCCGCACTGCTGGCCAGCCCCGCACGCAAGCTGTGCCCGGAAAACAGGGCAAGCCGTTCCTTTTCCGGAAGCTCGGCCCTGATCCCGCTTGCCAGAACGGTGCGCTTGATCAGCCGGGCGACGTGTTTGTCGCTCAGGCGGGCATCCAGCGCGCGTTTGCCATCGCGTGAGACCCGCACAAAAACCGGGCCGAAGTCGATCTTGGCCAGCTTCATCCATTGCTGCACCGCATGCACCGGGCAGCTGTGCGGATGCGAGCCGCGACCGATCTCGACCTCGCGCCACCCGGTCTTGGCATTCAGGGTCAGCACGGCGCCGTCTTTGACGATTTCGATCCAGCCCCCGCTGTCGGGCGTGTCATCCTTGCCGACATCCAGACTGACGATCTCTGAACGTCGCAAGCCCCCGGCATACCCGACAAGCAAAATGGCGCGATCTCGCAGGCCTTGCAGGCTGAAGGGCAGGCTGGCCACCATGGCGAGGATATCTTCGGGCAAGATGGCCTCTTTCTGCACCGGTGGCCGCGCGTGTTTGCGTTTGATACCGGCCAGCACGGTGGCGATGTGGCGGTTCTTGCGGTCGAGCGAAAATCCCCGCTGTGCGTAGGTCCAGGACAGTCCGGAAAGGCGGCGCTCGATCGTCGCCACCGACAGGGCAGGGGCGCCGTTCACCGGCGCG
>JANFFA010000016.1 GCA_030848925.1 Rhodalgimonas zhirmunskyi | reverse complement strand
CTTCCTCGGGCAATTACTGGGACGATGTCGACGGCGGTAGCGGCAACGACACGCTGGATCATTCCGCGACGTATTATACCGGCAACACCTTGAACTTCGACACCGGCACCGGCACTGGCGTTGCCTTTGGCACCGACAACACTGCATCGCTCGCCTCGATTGAGGAATACCGCGATGGCTCAGGGGACAACACAGTCTATTCCGATGGCTACCTGACCTATTACGGGAATGGTGGGGATGACACCTATTATGAGCGCACCAGCGGCGGCACCGATAACGTCGATATGGGTGCCGACGATGACATGCTGCATATCCGCAATTCTGGCATTGGTGGCGACGTCTGGAATGGCGGCGCGGGAATCGACACCGTCGATTTCTCGACCCTCACCTACAGTATGGGGACGCAGATCGACCTCACGGCCGGCGCGATTTTGTCTGCAAGCGGCACAAGCAGCGAAGATCTGCTGAATTTCGAGAATGTGATCGGCTCGCAGGGCGGTGACCTCATTACCGGCAACTTATCTGCCAATGTGATCGATGGCCAAGGCGGCAACGACACCATCGACGGTGTGGGTGCTGGCAATGACATCGACGGCGGCGACGGGGACGACCTGATCTATGACAGCTCTTCCTCAAGCGATACCTTCGAAGGCGGTGCGGGGACGGACACCCTCGTGTCCGACAACGTTTGGGTGGACAGTAACCTGTTCGATATGGTGCTGGGC
>JANFFA010000015.1 GCA_030848925.1 Rhodalgimonas zhirmunskyi | reverse complement strand
AACCATTTTCCCCCTGCTCGCCCGGCATTACGCCGCGCATGTCCAACATGAAAACCGGCGCCGTCAGGACCGCGGCGAAGCGCCCGTTCCTCTGGACGAAACCTTGAGTGAATCGCTTGGGATCAAGGCACAGGATCTGGTGCAGAAAACCCATTGGCCCAACATCGATCTGATCGGGGCTCAGCTCAACCTCTACTGGGCCGAATTTCAGATCCCGGTCTGGCGCATGGCTGAGCGCAGTTGGAAACTGTGGGATGCCCTGTCCGATGTCCTTGCTCAGGACAACATTCTCGACAACTATGACATCGTGTTTTTCGACACCCCGCCTGCCCTTGGATACCTGACGATAAACGGCTTGGCCGCGGCGGATATCCTGCTCGTGCCTCTGGGCGCGTCATTCCTCGAATTCGACTCGACGGGGCGGTTCTTCGACATGCTGCATTCCACCTTCGGCTCGATCGAAGAGGCCGAGAATATGGCCGCGCGCGCACTTGGACGGGGCGAGCTTTCGTTTCAATGGGATGCCGTGCGGGCCGTGGTCACCCGGTATGACGGAACCCAACAAGCCGAGTTGGCCGCCCTGATGCAGGCCTATCTGGGGCCGGTCCTGTCCCCGCATCGACAGGATTTCACAGCCCTCATCGGACAGGCGGGCGAACAGGTTCAAGGCATCTACGAGGCCGACTATCGCGACTTCAATCGCGAAACCTATGTGCGCGGACGCGAGACGTTCGATGCCACCTATGCCGCGTTCAAACAGCTGCTGATCGGCAGTTGGC
>JANFFA010000014.1 GCA_030848925.1 Rhodalgimonas zhirmunskyi | reverse complement strand
CCCGCGAGGGCACGTTCACGCCCGAGGAACGCACCCTGTGCACGAGCGCGCTTCTGAATCGGGATGAAGATTTCGCCGATCTCAAGGTCAAGGGGCGCAGCTATCGCACCCTGAGCGATTTCGCATCGCCTCCCGACCCGGACAAAGACGTCATCTGCGTGATCACTGCCAAGAACGAGGAATCGCGGCTGCGCGAAACACTGGCCTATCATCACGGGATCGGGCTGCGCCATTTCATCCTGATCGACAACATGTCGAGCGACGGCACCCTCGATCTGGCACGCGAATATGGTGCCAAGATCATCCAGACCGGAGAATCCTACAAAGACAGCCGCTATGGCATGGCGTGGGTGAACGATGTCCTTGATCGCCATTGCACCGGCTTCTGGTCTCTCGTGGTCGATGCCGACGAGATGTTCGTCTATCCGCGTGCGGAAAGCCGTCCGGTGGCCGATTTCGCCAAGGAGCTCGAGAAACACGGCTACGAGGCCTTCGGCTGTATCCTGCTCGATATGTATCCCGAAGCGCCGATCAGCACCTTCAAGGAGGTGCCCAGAGGCAAGCTGCAAGAGCTTTACCGCTATTTCGATGCCGGTAACTTCGCCTACTGGCCACGCCTGCGCAGTCCGCTGATGGGGATTTCAGGGGGTGTCCGCGATCGTATCTTCCGGATCGGGCGCTTCGCCCATCTCGCCCCCATCGCGCAAACCAAAACACCTTTGGTGAAATGGGCCGCTGGCATGAAGTACCTGACCTCGACCCATGACATCACGCCGGTGCGCGCGCCGTTCTTCTTCGGGGCGCTGGAGCATTATAAATACACCCCCGACTTCGTTCAGCGTGCCAAGCGCGAGGTGATCCGCAAAGAGCATTGGGGCGGAGGTTCGGA
>JANFFA010000013.1 GCA_030848925.1 Rhodalgimonas zhirmunskyi | reverse complement strand
CCATAGAATTGGTTGATCGTGTGCAGGTTGATCGGCAGCGAGAAGACCTGTCCCTTGGAGGTGGTCTTGACCCGGTTCTTGTAGGGCATGAACCGCTCGAAGCGATTGACGTAGGTCCAGACCTCTTCATCGTCGGTATGGAAGATGTGGGGCCCGTAGATATGCACCATGACACCGGTTTCAGCGTCACGTTCGGTATGGCAATTGCCACCAATGTGATCGCGCGCATCGACGATGGTAATGTCGTGCCCGGCCTCGGCCAGTTCGCGCCCAATCACGGCACCCGAAAGTCCCGCGCCCACCAGAAGAATATTCAATGGCCTAATCCTTTTCGCCTTAATTCAACCGGGTTGTCACATATGCGCGTGACAAACTCAATATTGGGCGCGACAGCGCCGAGCGCGAGAGAGCGCTGCCCGTCTTTGCTGCCCGTTGACAGGGCAACAGGGTTCCTCAAGACTGTTTTCATAAATTGATCTCATTTTTCAGGAGCGCGTATTATGGCCTATATCAGGGGCACATCCGATGACGACGACGGCATCAGCAATCCCGCGCTGATCGGACAGGGGGAAGACGACCTGCTGGAAGGTCTTGCCGGCGACGACCTTCTTGAAGGCGGGGATGGCGACGACACGCTGCAGGGCGGCGACGGCAATGACACGCTGCGGGGCGGGGCCGGGCGCGATACCGCCAGCTTTCTTGACCTGAGCTTCGGCGTTGTCGTGCAGACCACGGACACGGGCACGAGCAACACCAGTGGCGACGTCCTGATCGACATCGAGAACCTGCTGGGTACCCGGTTCAACGACACGCTGACAGGCGACGCGGCGGACAATGACCTGCGCGGCGATGACGGTAACGACAGCCTGTTCGGCGATCTGGGCAATGACGTTCTGTTTGGCGGGGCCGGGCGCG
>JANFFA010000012.1 GCA_030848925.1 Rhodalgimonas zhirmunskyi | reverse complement strand
AGAAGAGCCGCGGATCAATGTCACGCCCTCGGCGCAATGCGCCCTGCTTCTGTCCGCCCTCAATGCGCAGGGACAGCCTTATGATCTTGACAAGGTGATCAGGGCGTTTTCCGACGATCGGCAAAAGCATGCCTTGGGTCAGACGTTGCGCCAAAAGTTGCTCGACGAGTTGTCAGGCACCTTGTCGCGTCTGCAAGACCACTACGGGGTGCATTTCGACATGACCCTGCCAGATGAACCGAAACATATCCTGACGCGGCTGCATCCACAGGTCTGCGCCCCAGCGATCCTGAAACTGCTCTGAACAAACGGCCCGCCCGCTCAAAGCGGTAGAGCGCGCCACAGCCCATGTGCCGGGGTCTCACGGGGATCACGCGCGAGCCGCACGGTGGTGCCCTCGCCAGCGACCATCCAGACCGCCCCGCACGGGCGCAACAGCAGCCCGTCTTCCGACCCGCTGTAATAGATCATCCAATCCGCCATCGGATCCTCGTGGGCCACATCCGGGTTCAGCGCCCCAAGGCGAAGACGCCCGTCCTGTTGTCCACCCTGTGCCGTCAGCCCATGTGACAACGCGCCTTGGTTCCTGATCCGCCAACTGCCATTGGGCTTGGGTTCGAATGCCCACCCCACCCCAGCAAAAGTATGGTCCCGTACGGTTTGCACATCGCCACTATACTGGTTGCCATCCAGATAGAGCGCGCCATCGGCATGCATCAGTTGCAACGCGACCCTGTGGTGAGAGTCCAGCGGCCCGGTTCCAAACGGGTCATCACCTGGGGCAAGCCGGTGCAGAAGGCGTCTATCCTGAACAGTCATGTTGCCGCAAAAAGAGTTGTGGGATCAGGGTGCAGCGTGATCTCTTTATCCCAGAATTCACGCTTCGACACGGTTGCAAGCCGCTCAAGATAATGCGCATGCAGCGCCTCGAAATCAGCGTAGAACTGCTCTAGCTCGGTCGCAAAGAGGGCCATCGCTTCAGCGCAGGCGACCATCGTCTCGGCCTCTTGCGGCATGTAGACGCGGACATGCCCG
>JANFFA010000011.1 GCA_030848925.1 Rhodalgimonas zhirmunskyi | reverse complement strand
CGGCATCTATTCGCCGCCCTATGGCGGCAATCACGAGCTTGAAGTCGTGAAATGCCACATCATGGAATACGTCTATGGCGATGGGCACGAGAACAAGAAGACAAGCTATGGTGTCATCCCCCGGTTCGATATCGACGAGAACCGCGTCGCCACGGGCATCTACCTTGGGCAGGCCGATAACGTGGTGGCGGACTGCAACATCAACCTGTGCCGCACCGGCATCTATTGCGGCATGCGCGCCAACCGGATTCAGGGCAATCACATCACCGGCGGTGGCAGTCTCGATCTCGATATCTACAAGGGGATCGAATTCGACAATGCCTTCAAATCCTCGGCCCTCGTGCACAACAATTACATCGACAACTGCGTTCTGTGGGTCAATTGCGACGACCATCCGCGGCTGAACAAGCGCAATTACCTGCACATCACGTCGAACCTGTTTTATCGTGGGTACAACCACCCCAGCGATGGCCGCAGCTACAGCCATATCGTGATCAATCCGACCAAGCCCGGCTCGCTTCTGGGCAATGTCCATATCACCGACAACCTGTTCTACAATCAGGATGAGAACCTTGAAGGCATCAAGCCCCGCGTGCTTGACCCGATCCGGGTCTACGAGCGCCCCGATCCCGAAAGCGATGAGACGATCGGCCTGAACCACGGCGCCATCATGAATTTCCGGATGGAATGCAACCAGTTCACCAACCAATTCCCGACCTTCGTCAAGCCGATGGGAACGACGGTGACCAAGCGGGTCGCGACCAGCGCCGACAAGACGCGGTATGTCGTGCCGTTCAAAGGCGAGATTCCGATCGGCCGGTTGCGCGATGCCTCGGTCAGGCTCAGCGCCACCGAGGAGGGAGAGGTTCGCGCCCCGATCCTGCGCCGGATCCTGGCACATGCGGTCGAGTTCGAGTTGATGGAGCCTTTCGATGGTGAGGTTCTGGTGACAGCGAGCACCCTTGGTGAGCCGGTTGGCCGATTTGCCTATGTGGTCCAGTAACGCCAGAGGGCAATACCGCCGGGGGCGGGCCGGGAGTAGGCCGGGGGCCATCTGCGCCCTGCCTGCGTCTGACGCCTAGACAGTCCGGGCCGAAAACGGCATTGAAGTTATGCCTGTCCCGGCAAGGATGCCGGGCTGGTCGAGAAGT
>JANFFA010000010.1 GCA_030848925.1 Rhodalgimonas zhirmunskyi | reverse complement strand
CCCGTTCCAGAAGCGTTTGTCGGAATCCGGAAACATCCGGGTGCCGATGAAGGACGACAGCAGGCTATGAAGCTCACTTTGTTGCGGCCGCAGCTGCATCTGCGCGACGACCTGCATGAAGGCCGGCAGCTTGCTGGGCGCGGCATGCTGCAGGACATGGCTGATCAGCGGCACGACCAGTTGCGGGTGTTGGGTGGCGAAGCGCAGCAGGGTTTCGGGCGCCAGATCGAAGCCATGGTCGCCCCCGATCGCATTCACGGCAAGTTTGATCTGGATGGCATCCCGGCAGGAGTCGAGATAGGCCAGCATGCGCCCGCTGGGCTGTTTTGCCTTGTGTGTATCGGCCAGGGCATCCGTGATGTTGTGCAGCATCTCCTCCAACATCGCGTCTTCGCTTTGCGTGTCCGCATGCAGCAGCACGATCTTCAGGCTATCGGTTTCAAACGTCCGGAAGGAAGTCTTCTCCTCGAGGGCTTTGAAATACTCCGTAAGCGGGCGCTGCCCGCGGGCAAAGCTGGCGTCGGCGGCCAAGGCCAGAAGATCAGTATCGGTCAGAACATAGAGTGGTTTTTCAGCGCCACTCAGGGAAGCCCCGAACAGGCGAATGCCACCGCTTTTGCAACTGCGATAGGCTGTGCGCAACCTGTCGACCGCGCCATGCATATCCTTGCCATTGCGCCCGAAGAGGGTGGCGAAGACCCAGGCGAAGCCGAACCGCCCATCGGCCGGCTCGTCCCAATCCGTAACCGACCAGAAGCGGCCAAGATGCCAGAGAGGGCTGCTGAACCTGTACTGCGGTCCGGCGTCCTTGGCCGTTGCTCCGACTTTCACCAGATTGGTCGGCGTGTGATATTCGAAGCTGTATTGCAATTCCTGGGAGATGTTCGCGAACCAGGTGTTCGGGGCAAAAGACAGCGGCGGCAGGGTGCGCCCGCTCGACAGCAGAAGCGGCACGGTCCCGTCGCTGATCCCGGCAAAGCGTTCGGCCGGGATTTTCTGAATGAACCCGCCAAAGCACAGCCGTATCGCATAGTTTGGACACCAGTCGATAACCGGGCCGATCTCTTCCGGCTCCAAATGATCGAGTCCGGTGATCGACACCAGAATGATGTTTGCGATCACGTCGCTGAGAGAGCCGACCGTCCCGTTTTGCAGGTCACTCGGGCGGATGGTCCGACCGAAAGGATCATCCATCTCGCTGTCTTCGTCGATGAGGATGCGGATATGCGTGCCATGGGGCATATGCTCTTCCAGCACGCCGCAAATATC